>JAGBHU010000037.1 GCA_017935345.1 Coprococcus sp. | reverse complement strand
TTCGTTATAAATCGGCTTGAACAACCTAATTATAACGGAAAGGTGATTTTTTTGTATAACAGTCGTCGCGCACCCGCATAGCGGGTGGTTTATATTTCGCACGCTTCGCGAGCTCAACAGGGTCACGACCCATAATAAAAACAATCCGGCTATCAGAGCAACATCTGAAAGCCGGATTATTTTATAAATCAGATGGCCGTATTATAAACAGACAGCCCCTGTATATATTGTTTGAAGAATATTAAAATACGTTGGTACTTAGCGAACATTTATGTAAGCTTAGTACCATTACGTATTTTACAAAGCGCAAGCGGTTCGTAAAACAATATATACAGGGGCTGTCTGCTTATAATACGGCTGCCCGAACTCTTACCACGACTTTATCATCGCTATTTCCCTGGCATAACCTGCATCATCATTTGGTGTTTCAAGTATAAACGGTTTTCCGGCAAGAAGCGGGTGCGTCGCTATTTTCCTTAATGCCTCAAGTCCTATTTCGCCCTCTCCTATCTTCTGATGTCTGTCCTTATGGGAAGCACACACATTCATACTGTCATTAAAATGAACAGCCATCAGTTTATCAAGTCCGATAACCTTATCAAATTCCTCAAGCACGCCGTCAAAATCATTGACATTGTCGTAGCCCGCATCCCATGTATGACAGGTATCAAAGCATATACCGACCTTATCCTTTAACGTAACCAAATCAAGAATTGCTTTAAGCTCCTCAAAGCTCCTGCCTACCTCTGAGCCTTTCCCTGCCATCGTTTCAAGAAGTATGGTCGTATGATGCTCAGGCTTTAGCGATTTGTTGATTGCCTCTGCTATCATGGGAATAGCCGCTTCTACGCCTTGTCCGACATGTGAGCCCGGATGGAAATTATAATAATTCCCCGGAAGATACTCCATTCTCTCCATATCATCCTGCATCATTTCCACAGAGAACTTTCTGATATTCTCCTTTGCCGCACATACATTCATCGTATAGGGTGCATGCGCTACCAATTTGCCAAAGTTATGTTCCTCCATCAGTTCAATCAATGCGCCGGCATCCGCCGCATCAATTTCTTTTGCAGCCCCACCTCGTGGATTGCGTGTAAAAAAAGCAAAGGTATTTGCCCCAAGCTTTAGCGCTTCCTTACCCATATTTAAAAATCCTTTTGATGAGGATAAATGATTTCCTATATACATTTTGTTTCTCCTATCTGTTATACAAATCAGCCGTCAAACACAGTTTATCATATCGTTTTATCTGAGCCTTTATATCCTTTTATAACCTAATAGAAAAAGTCTATTCTATGATTTTTAAAATAATATTCCTTATCATGCTCATTAACCTCACGAACGACCTTGCACGGATTTCCCAGTGCAATTACCCCGCTTGGTATATCTCTGGCAACTACGCTTCCTGCTCCTATTACCGTATCATCTCCTATGGTAACACCGGGAAGAATAATAACCCCTGAACCAATCCAGCAATTTTTACCAATCGTTACCGGAGCATTGTACTGATACCCTCTGCGTCTTAAGTCAGGTACGATTGGATGGCCTGCCGTTGCAACGGTAACATTTGGTCCAAACAATGTATAGTTGCCTACATAGATATGTGTATCATCAATCAATGTAAGATTAAAATTCGCATATACTTTATTGCCAAAATGTACATGCTTACCGCCAAAGTTTGCACGAAGCGGTGGCTCTATGTAACAGCCCTCTCCAATCTCTGCAAACATTTCCTGAAGCATTTTCTTTCTCTTCTCAAGCTCTGTTGGTCTTGTCATATTAAAGTCATACAATTTATCCAGACACTTCAACTGCTCCTTGGAAATATCTTCATCATCAGGCAGATAAAGCTCTTCACTATGCATTTTTCTGATTGCTTCTTCACTCATATACTATTCTCCCCCTGTTCTATATTCCGTATTCAACGATTCCGCCGTGCCGCACTTCGTTTGCACTCGTTAAGTGTTCACATTTCACCGTGACAACTAAGCTCATTTCATTCGCTAAGGTGTCAGGTATATGTTCTCACTAAACTCGTGCCGCACTTCGTTTGCACTCGTTAAGTGTTCACATTATACCACATTCAGGATATGAAAAACAGACGTAAAACCACACTTTTTTCTGCATGGTTTTACGTCTGTCGCAGTTGTTCTATTCATTAATTAAACTTATAGTAGTTAATCAGACAACCATCCATAATAATCTGTCTTTCATCATCCGTAAGCTCACCAAGCTTTAACTCCAGCTCGGCAAAGTCCTTATTCACTACATAAGCCTTGATTACTTCATCTTTATTCTTTACCGCATCTTTAATGCCCGGAATAAATACATAATCATCATTGTCAAATGCAAAATCCTGCTCCATAACGAACGGAAGCATACCCCAGTTAATCAGGTTTGAGCGATATCTCTTTGTGGCATATTCCTTTGCAATATTGGCCCAGCCGCCAAGTACCTTCTGGCAGGAAGCCGCCTGCTCACGGGCAGAACCATCACCCGGCTTAACCGCAAATATGGTACTTCCTACACCTGTATTCTTGCCGCATACACCTTCGAATTTATCTTTAATGGCATGCATCACTTCCTTCATCTCAGGATATGCCTTACCCATGCATTCGCCTGCCTCACGAACCTTCTCTACAGCCTGTATCGCTTTTGCTCTTCCTACATAAAGAGGGTCTTTTCTGGACAATGTAAATTCAGCAAGTCCAAGAGGATTGGAGCGATATGATGATGTTTCACCGGAAGGAATCAGCTCATCCGTTGTCGTTACAGGGTCATTGATAACCGATGCAACCTTAAGAAGGAGGTTGTCTGTAAGCGGAACCATCTCCGGCCAATCCTTGATATTCGGTCCAAACTTGATTTCAACCGATGGGTCTGCCTTGCCGACACCGTTATATACCCTCTTCTCATAGATGCTGCTGTCAAAGAAATACTTAGGTCCTGTATATTCTACATCCATATCGGTTGCCGCCGTAAGATAACCCTTATTTGCCGCTGTAGCTGCAATAGAACGTGCGTCCATAAGTGCAACCGATGAAATCTGTCCGTTCTGAACCTTTGAACCTTCTCTGTTTGGGAAGTTTCTGGTTGAATGTCTGATTGAAAATGCATTATTAGCAGGAGTATCGCCTGCACCAAAGCAAGGACCACAGAAAGCAGTCTTAACAATTGCACCCGTTCCAATCAGCTCCGCCAGCATACCGTTCTTTGCCAGTTCCATGTATATCGGTGTACTTGCAGGATAAACGGAAAGTGTAAATTCATCTGCACCGATACTCTTTCCCTTAAGGATATCTGCTGCTGCACATATATTTTCAAATCCACCACCGGCACATCCGGCAATAATTCCCTGCTCAACATACAGTCTGCCGTCGCGGACCTTGTCCTTCAATGTAAAATCCACCTTACCGTCAAGACTTACCAATGCTCTCTTCTCACAGTCCTCAAGGATATCCATCAGATTTGCATTTAATTCCTCAATCGTGTATGTGTTGCTTGGATGGAACGGCATGGCAATCATAGGCTTAATCTGTGAAAGGTCTACATAGCAGACGCCGTCATAGTAAGCAACCGCACCCGGAGCCATTTCCTTGTAGGCTTCACTTCTGCCATGGATATCGTACCACTCTTTCACCTTCTCATCCGTCTTCCAAATGGATGACAGACATGTTGTCTCTGTCGTCATAACATCAATACCGATACGGAAATCAGCCGACAGCTTGTCTACGCCAGGACCTACAAATTCCATAACCTTGTTCTTTACATAGCCGCAGCCAAATGTTGCACCGATAATCGCAAGTGCCACATCCTGAGGGCCTACGCCTTTTGCTACCTCACCGTCAAGATAGATTGCAATCACACCCGGTCTTGCCACATCATATGTCTTCTTAAGGAGCTGCTTTGCAAGCTCTCCGCCGCCCTCACCGATTGCCATCGTACCAAGGGCACCATAACGTGTATGTGAGTCGGAGCCAAGAATCATGGCACCGCACTCAGCCAGCATTTCTCTTGCATACTGGTGAATAACCGCCTGATGAGGTGGTACATACACACCACCGAATTTCTTTGCACATGAAAGGCCAAACATGTGGTCATCCTCATTTATTGTTCCGCCGACTGCACAAAGTGAGTTGTGACAGTTTGTAAGTACATATGGTATCGGAAATTCCTGCAGTCCTGAAGCTCTGGCTGTCTGGATAATTCCTACAAATGTTATATCATGTGAGGTCATCTTATCGAATTTAATCTTAAGATTATCCATGTTTCCTGATGTATTATGCTTCTCTAAAATACCATATGCCATGGTATTCTTTGAAGCCTCCTCCTTTGACGGAGCACTTCCAAGCTTTGAAGCAAGCACAGCCGCAGCATCTGCATTATCTTCCACAAGCTCTAATCCGTTTAAGAGGTATGCACCATTTTCATATAATTTAATCATACTTTTCCTCCTGAATAAGTTTTATAGTTGGTTCAATAAAAATCCCACGCTTTTGTCATAATAACACATAGCATGGGATTTTAAAAGTAGGTTTTGTGAAACCTTTATGATTAAATATTGAAAGCGCTTTGTTCCATTATTTTATAATGTTATTTACACTTTATCTTTTTCACGGGACTGTAGTTACTATAAATAAAATCTCCTCCGTCTATGCAAACCCTTACATAATATGTCTTCCCTTTTTCTAATCCTGAAAACGTTTTTTTATTAGTTTTACCATATATTGAAGATTTTACTACATTCTTAAACTTTTTATCTGTAGCGATAAAGTAACAGTAACATTCAGCATATTTACTTTTCTGACAGGTAATAGAAATATTACCTGATTTTGAAGAAATATCAGTAATCTTTACTCTTGGCGGTCTGATTACAAAATCTCCTTCATGGCAGTCTGCAAAGCCACATTCACTCTCTGCCATATAATGATAGTAATCCGAACCATATAGGACATATAAGCTATACTTTCCTATTTTTTTAACATATTTTTCTTTATTATCGTAATCATCGAACCAATAGGTATAATCCTTTTTACTTATCTTTCTTCCCTTACAATCGTATACGGTAACTGTCGGAAGTTTTTGTTTCTTACCTGTGTAAATACTGCTTGTTTTTGAAAGCTTTACAGAACCACCTTCATTACTTTTCATTATAAACAACTGGTAATTACCCCAATTTACATCAACATTATCTGTTTCAACAACGATATAATACTTCCTACCCGGTTTCAATGCCCTTACCCATAGGCAATCATAATCACCATCATAGCTTTCCCATGAATCCTGACGTGCAAGTTCTATACCACGAGAATTATAAACAGTAACTATAAAGTCCATCCCAGCATCAGCATCACAAGCTATTGCATACGACAATGTGTTTCTGCCTGTCTTAAATACATATGTATCCTTCGTTGACCTTTCATCAATCGTCCCCTCAATAGTATCTCCCGGCTCTATGACAACTGCCGCACTTGCCGTCAGAGAAAATACCTTTCCACTTATAACAAAGCACATGAGAACTGCCGACAGTAATAACCATGTTTTTAAATGATATCTATTTAATACCTCCCTCATATTTATCTCTCCCTTCAATTTGTATAAAATATTTTCGATTTCCAGTTCATACTACATGTATAATTTTACCATACTATCTTCACAGAAGAAATAATATATTCTATTCCATTATCTTAAAATCGCGCAAATCTATGATAACCTCAAGCCTAATTATGAGTTTCCGTTTCCTCCCCATCTCTGAGTTCCTTTATTGATTGTCTCATCTTCTTCAAATGCTCAGCCAGAGATATATCCGAACGGAACGGTGCAAAGAAATGATATTTTTTCATATTATTTTCATGCGCCGTACGAATTTGAAGCTTCAGATTTTCGTAGCGTACAATAATATCATTTTCAATAGCTAACTGTTTCAGCTTACTTACAAGCTGTGCAGAGTGTACAACATCTACAATAAAGAATCCGAAGAACAATCCTATGACAAAGGAAAATGCAAGATTCTTAGATAACCATGTAAGTGCCTCCAAGATTTTTGGGTGTATAAAAAAGTAATACCCTGCAGAAAGGATAGCCCAAAACAGTGAGAATCTGGGACATATAATCCCCTGAATATTTCCCCATTCATTGCTGTAGTCCCATAATCGGACATGAAATATTTTTACTGCAATCAGTCCTGCCATATATTCTATAAGTGTCATCGCCAGAGCCATTGCAACAAACAAAGCAATCTTATTCCAAAAGGAATTTTTGATTATGTTAAACGACTCCAAGGAAGCCACGAGGAAAAGAATACAAAGGCCGCTGCCATAAAGCGGCAGATACGGGCCTGTACAAAAGCCTGGATTAATCCATTTCTTTTCAGGATTGGCATCTGAGAAAAAACGTCTGAAAAACACCTCTAATATCCAGCCTATCACAGAGCCTATAAAAAACAGGAATGCCAAAACCATAAATAAATTCATGCCGTTCTCCTCCATTGCTTCTCTTCTGTTTTTTAAATATGCATCATTTTCATCACTATTTTGCCGATTGTCCTGATACAGCAGGCCAATCATACGTCAGCTTCCCTGAAGCTGTAATTTTTACATTTCTGCATATGAGCGTCCACGTCTCCCCATTGTACATATAAACATGATACATTCCCGGTTTGCTCTTAACCGTGTATTCTGATTGCAATGTATCCTTTATATAACTTTTGTCGGAAGCCCTCGTTTGGCTTCCCGTAGTCACGTCCACAAACCCCAGATAATAGTAGTCCTCATATTCCGCCTCCGTCATATTATTGATTGTAACTGTTGTTATCAGACGTTCCTCAAAAATCCATGTATAGGTTGCATATGTGTATATTTTAGGATTTGCAGCATCCGTTACCTTAAAACGCGCCTTATATGTTCCCGGTTTTACTATCTTGCTATGATCTTTAAATATGTAGATTCTTGTATCCGAATTAAGTGTTTCAGTAATGAAATCTGCATCTGTCTCTACCAGAGAAAAGGTATATGAACCGGACCCTCCATGTATATAAATAACGTCCTGGTAATAATTAGCACCTAGATACTGCACATAGGTGTTGCTTGTACATACAATATTATTCGCATCATAGAAGTTTTGAACAACCGTAATATCCCTTTGGTTTCCCATCTCATCCGTTTCGCGAATAACCACTTTCTGATTGTCTGCAGCTTCTTTGGGCGTGCCCATTATGTATTGTTTTCCTGATGATTCCTCTATACGAATACCTTTTACCAGTGTGCCTGATACAATCTCATATTTGGCATACCCTACCGTACTGTCTGAATTCAGGCAAAAATCTGAATTAAGACTGGTGCCGACCTCTTCTGTTATCACGATTTCTTCCGGTATCGGGTCGTAACATGCCAGCTTTTCAATCATACTCTTTCCTGTTAAGCCTGTTACAAAGACTCCCGCATAGTTGCCCGCTTCAATTTCACTTTCTTCCTTTAAAAGAAGAATATAGGTTTTATAGTCAGCAGATACTACAAGCTTAATCGGGCATTCCAGATAATATGCACCGTCTTTTGTCTTTTTCTTTTTTACCGTGAATTTATCATCCGTCAGTTTTACCGGTTCACTAAGCGTAAGCTTCAATCTGGTTCGACTGATAATTTCCAATCCGGTAATATCAACAGGTTTTTTGCGTACTGTAACCTTACAGGTTCTCTGTTTTTTGCTTCCGTCCTTTGCCTTTACTGTTATAACGGCTGTACCCGGATTTTTTGCGGTCACTTTGCCTGTACTGCTGACTACGGCAACATTCTTGTTTGAGCTTATCCAGGACACCTTTTTATTTGTTGCCTTTTTCGGATATACGGTTGCCTTTAATGTATAGCTGCTGCCCGTATACAAGCTCATGCTTGTCTTGTTCAGCGTTATTTTGCTTACAGGTCTTTTCTTTACCCGTATCTTTACATATGTCGTTTTCCTGACATTATCCTTTCCTGTGACCGTTACCGTTATTTTCGTCGTTCCCGCTCTTTTAGCCGTTATCCTTCCCTTACTGTTTACGACGGCAACATTTTTTCTGCTGCTTTTATAGGTTATCTTCTTCTTTGCTGCAGTTGGGGTTACTTTTACCTTCAAAGTGGCTGTCGAGCCTATATACATGCTCTTTGTCTTTTTTGTTACATTCTTATTTCCTATCTTTAATGTAACCTTCTGTACTGCCCCTTCCGTTGCGGCAGCTGCAGTGGTTTCCGAAGGAAGTATGGTTGCGGCACACATTACCATTGCCATAAGTATAATCAGTATTTTTTTCATTTTTAATCCATATTCCATATCCGTATCCTCCATTCAAAACAGGTTATCGAAGCGACTCAGGGAACTCATAGGTAAGACTGACCGTTTTCTCAATAACCAGATTATCTGCAATCAGCACCTCCGTAGGTTCCGTTTCATAAACTGAGGTCACGGCATATACTTTATAGCTGCCTGTTTTCAGATACCGTACATTGGTATCATCTAAAAATGTAAAATATGTGTAATAGCTGTCTCCCGTCGATTTATTGATAAAACAAAGTCCAATTCCCTTAGTGTTTGCTGCAGGCGGATTGTTCCATTTTACGCTTACACAATTTCCCTTTGTAACAATAACCTTTACAACTCCCTTCGTAACTATGGAAGCATCATTTGCATCTTTAAATGTGAAATTGACCTCATATACCCCTGCGGCAGGCGCCTTCCCCGATTTAAAACGTACCGATATCTCGTCTCCCGACTTACTGTAAGTAAATAATTCCTTATCTTCATCCGATAGTTTTACATTGAAAGAGCCGGAGCCTCCATATATCTGTAGTGTAGCGAGGATATAATTGTAATCCGCACCTTCAAATATTTCATATCCGTTTTCGCCTGCAATTTCATCAGCTACATAGATATGTCTCGCATCATAAACATAAAGCGTATATGTAATGTCAATATAGTTTCCAAGCTCATCTGTTTCACGAATAACTGCCGTCGTACAGCCTGCGGTATTTGGCACACCCTCTATCTCTCCCGTCAGTGAATGAAGTGTCAGTCCGTCTGCAAGGGTTCCTGATATAAGCTGATATTTACAATATCCCATTCCTTCATTACTGCTTATATTCTTGTAAACCTTATTACCTGCTTCCGCATATTGAATCTGATTTTTCTCTCTTTTGTTCCCTTTCACATAAACAGCCATCTGATTTTTGCCTGTTATTCCGGATACGGTTACCTGTATATACTTTCCTATCTCACACCAATTGTCCATCAATACGATATATGTTTTGTCATCTGTCGATACAACATCATGCACACGCAGATTTTCATGATAAAGTGTACCTGCTGCCGTTGATTTCTGTCTGACTGTAAAATTACTTTTATTCAGTTTTACCTTGTCGCTAAAAGTAACTTTTATTCGTCCCATGAAAGCAAGGTTGCTGTTATTCGATTCCATGAACTGAATTCCTGTTATATCAACAGGTTTTTTACGTACCGTAACCTTACAGGTTCTCTGTTTCCTGCTTCCGTCCTTTGCCTTTACCGTTATAACGGCTGTACCCGGATTTTTTGCGGTTACTTTGCCTGTACTGCTGACTACGGCAACATTCTTGTTTGAGCTTATCCATGACACCTTTTTATTCGTTGCCTTTTTCGGATATACGGTTGCCTTCAATGTATAGCTGCTGCCCGTATACAAGCTCATGCTTGTCTTGTTCAGCGTTATTTTGCTTACAGGTCTTTTCTTTACCCGTATTTTTACATATGTCTTTTTCCTGACATTATCCTTTCCTGTGACCGTTACCGTTATTTTCGTCGTTCCCGCTCTTTTAGCCGTTATCTTTCCCTTACTATTTACGACGGCAACACTTCTTCTGCTGCTTTTATAGGTTATCTTTTTCTTTGCTGCAGTCGGGGTTACTTTTACCTTTAAAGTGGCTGTCGAGCCTATATACATGCTCTTTGTCTTTTTTGTTACATTCTTATTCCCTATCTTTAATGTAACCTTCTGTACTGCTTTCCCTGTGGCAGCATCTGCTGTCATTCCTGACGGAAGTACCGTTGCCAGCCCCACAATCATTATCATAAGCATTACCATGAATTTCTTTAGCTTTGTTTTGTAATTCATATTCCCCTCCACATCCTATCATCAATAAATATCATCCTTGTTCCTGCTGTTGAGAAATGCCTCATATTCTGCATCCCGTTTTGCCCGTTTTTCTGCACTTTTTCTCTTATTATTTTTATACCATATCATTGACGCAAGCACAATGACAATGGCAGAAAAAGCAATGATACACAAATAATAATATAACTGGTAATGAGGAAACATTTTATAATATTCCTCTGCCGATTTACCTGTTATCTCATAAGACGCAGGCGCATCAGCACCCCCATGCTCATGACCTTCCCAATCCGCATCGCTCTTCAAAAAATATTTGTAGGATACCTCTTTTCCTCCTAAATCATCCCAGGTAAGGTCAATATTGTACCAGTAGCCATCCAAACAGACCTTATTCCACGCATGGTTGCCACCCACCTCAAAGGTGACGGGAATTCCCGATTTTTCCATTATCCGAAAAAATGAAAGTGCGTATCCGTTGCATGCCGAAAGCCCCTGATACAGCGTATTATATGCTCCGCTTCCTGCATAGCTGTACTCACAATACCTTACGATATAGTCATGGACTGCCTTGACCTTTTCATAATCACTCAAATCTTTAATCTTACTGCATATGAGTGATATCCTCATATCAGCCAGAAAATACTTTATCTTGTTCAGATAATAGCTATATTCTATGTCAACATAATATCTTCCGTCTTTTATTTTATATGTATATTCATATCCGTATAAATTGCAGCCTTTATATGGGTCAGTCTCTACGGCATTATCTTCAATCGTAAAGTAGTCAAGTCCTGAAGGATCAAAATCCATGACATAATAGCCATGCTTCTTGAAATTCATATTATCCTCGGTTATCTGACTGTACAGATCCTCCATACTATAAGTTTCCTGATATTTCCATTTTCCAAACCTGTACGAACAAAATAATACGGTTGCCGCAAGAAAAATAAATAGAAATACATATTTAACCACTTGCTTCTTATCCATATACATTTACCCTCCCCCATCGACTTCAGCAACATAAAATGCCACCTATCTGTTTCAAATTTATGTTTCTTTCAAAAGAATACCATGTTTTCATATTCCTAACAAGCGAACGGATGCAATAAACATAGATTTTTGATGAATCTTACAATAAAACCGTATAAAGCTCAAAGTATTGTGAAATTTTTTTGGCTTTTTTGACATAAACACTAAAATTTATTGTTTTATCAGGGATTTTCAAGAATTTTGTCCTTTACATATTATTTATACATGTTATAATCAATAAGATTATGTTTTTTATCAATAGGAGATGTAAAAAAGTGAAGAATACTATCGAAATCAGATGGCATGGCCGAGGTGGCCAGGGTGCCAAGACAGCAGCACTTCTGCTTGCAGATGTTGCATTTAAAACAGGTAAATATGTTCAGGGATTTCCGGAATATGGTCCGGAAAGAATGGGTGCACCAATTACCGCTTACAACAGAATAAGCAACGAGCCGATCAGGGTTCATTCAAACATCTACACACCTCAATATGTTATAGTTGTTGACGAATCCCTTTTGGATGCAGTTGATGTAACTGCAGGACTTCGTGAGGATGGTGCTATCATTATTAACACTCCTAAGAGTGTGGAGGAAATAACGCCTCATTTAAATGGTTATAAAGGCAAGGTGTATACGCTTGATGCAAGAGAAATTTCCATGCAGACTTTAGGCAAGAATTTCCCGAACTCCCCTATGCTGGCTGCTATTGTGGCTGTAAGCGGTGTTATGGAGGAAGAAGATTTCCTTGCAGATATGCAGGTTGAGTATCAGCATAAATTTGCAAAGAAGCCTGAAGTCATAGAAGGCAATATGAATGCTTTGAGGCTTGCTTTCAGGGAGGTAACAAAATAATGAGAACAGATATCAGTAAAATACATGAGAAAAGTAAATGGCAGGATATTACCACCGGTAATCAGATCTATGGCGGCGGTACTTCAAAGGCATTCAATACAGGTGAATGGAGAACCTCCACACCTGTCCTTGATGAGAGCAAATGCGTACACTGTCTTTTGTGTGCTCCTGTCTGCCCGGACAGTTGTATTCCTGTCGTAAGCGGCAAACGACTTGCATTTGACCTTGACCATTGCAAAGGCTGTGGTATCTGTGCATACCAATGCAAGTTCGGTGCAATTACAATGAAGGAGGGCAAATAAATGGCAATCAGAGAACGATTATCAGGTAATGAGGCTGTTGCACATGCAATCAAACAAATCAATCCGGATGTTATGCCTGCATTTCCTATTACCCCTTCAACAGAGATCCCTCAGTTTGTTTCAACATTTATCTCAAACGGAGAGATAGACACGGAATTTATCCCTGTAGAAAGTGAGCATAGTGCCATGAGTGCTGCAATCGGAGCCGAGGCTGCCGGATGCCGTACACTCACCGCTACTTCATCATGCGGTATGGCTCTGATGTGGGAGGAATTGTATGTTGCGGCATCCAATCGTCTTCCGCTTGCACTTGCTCTTGTAAACAGAGCATTATCCGGTCCTATTAACATCAATTGCGACCACTCCGACAGTATGGGCGCCCGTGATACAGGATGGCTCCAAATTTATGCTGAAAATAATCAGGAGGTATATGACAACTTCATTCAGGCATATCGGATTTCCGAGCATAAGGATGTCCGTCTTCCGATTATGATATGTCAGGACGGTTTCATTACCAGCCATGCCGTAGAAAATATTGAGCTTATTGAAGATGAAAAAGTTAAAGCATTTGTCGGTACCTATGAGCCGGAAAATTACCTTTTAAATCCAAATATGCCTATGGCACTTGGTCCATATGCCACATCTCCATATTATATGGAAACAAAGATGGGACAGAATGAGGCTATGAAAAATGCAAAACAGGTTATCCTTGATGTTGCAAAGGAATTTGAAGAAATCAGCGGCAGAAAATATGGATTCTTCGAGGAGTACCGTATGGAAGATGCTGAATATGCCATCGTTATGATCGGTTCAGCAGCAGGTACTACAAAAGAAGCTATCGATGAACTGAGAAATCAGGGTAAGAAGGTTGGTCTTTTGAAGATAAGAGTGTTCCGGCCATTCCCTGGTGACGAAATTGCAAAGGCGCTCGCCCATACAAAGGCTGTTGCTATCCTTGACAGAAGCGAAGGCTTCCGTGCAGGAGGTGGTCCGCTTTCGGCAGAAGTAAAGGAACATCTTTATGATATAAAGGCTGATACAAAGGCAATCAGTTATATCTATGGTCTTGGTGGTCGTGATTATACGACTGAGGAAGCCAAGATGGTATATGCTCAGCTTGAAGACATGATAACAAACGGAACCGAGATTCCTCAGTATCAATATATAGGACTTAGAAAATAGGAGGTAAGATGAAATGGCATACAATTTTAAAGAAGTAATGAATAAGCCTGAGCGTCTTGCTCCAGGTCATAGAATGTGTGCAGGCTGTGGTGGTACTATCGCAGTCAGAACCGTACTTCGTGCTCTTCACGAGGGCGACAAGGCTGTAATCGGAAATGCAACAGGCTGTCTGGAGGTTTCTTCATTCATGTACCCATATACGTCATATGAGGACAGCTACATCCACAACGCATTTGAAAATGCCGGTGCTACGCTCTCAGGCGTAGAAACAGCATACCATGTATTAAAGAAAAAGGGTAAACTGGACGACACCTACAAATTCATCACCTTTGGCGGTGACGGTGGTACTTACGATATCGGACTTCAGTCACTTTCAGGGGCTATGGAGCGTGGACATGATATGGTCTATGTCTGCTATGACAACGGTGCCTACATGAACACAGGTATTCAGCGTTCATCAGCAACACCGATGTATGCAGATACCACTACGACCCCTGTCGGAAGTGTGTCAAACGGAAAAATGCAGAATAGAAAAGACCTTGCACAGGTCATGGCTGCCCATGATATTCCTTATGTAGGACAGTCAACGCTTCTTGGCAATATGCGGGATTTATATGAGAAGGCAGAAAAGGCTATCTATACTCCGGGAGCTGCATTCCTCAATGTTATGGCTCCATGTCCAAGAGGCTGGAGATATCCTACCGAACAGATTATAGACATCTGTAAGCTGGCAGTTGAAACATGCTACTGGCCTTTATTTGAAGTAATTGAGGGAAAATGGATTCTCTCCTATGCTCCTAAGAAGAAGCTTCCTATCGAGGACTTCCTGAAAACACAGGGACGTTTCAAGCATCTCTTCAAGCCTGAAAATGAGCATTTGCTTGTTCAGTATCAGGAAGAGGTTGACCGCAGATGGGAGGATTTGTTGTTTCGGTGTTCTAAGAATTAAGTATTGGATATGTATTAATATTATATCCGTACGAGCAGGATATATTGATATGATTTCTGCGAACGCTTGCGCTCGGTAAAATACGCAGCGGTACTAAATTCAATACTCAAAAAATAAGGTGCAAACTTGAAGCAAGCTTCATTTTGCACCTTATTTTCTTCGCATTTCATTAAGTACCGGCGTATTTTAATGTCGCTGAAATGCATATCAATATATTCGGCTCTGAGGTTGGAATATATTTCTTCTTATCAATACTACCCTCCTCATATACCGATTCATGAAACTATCAATAACTCTTACAAACAAATCAACATCATCGACTGAATCTCCGCCCATAACGAAGCACCTGCTGATATAATAATTATTGTCGGAACAAGTGAAACTATACTACACACAAGTCCTGCAACCGCCATTCCTTTTCCCGGTTTCTTCTTTGACAAAGAAACACCGCCAAGAATAAGCCCTACTATGGCACACGGAAGTGACACATAGTATAAACAACACGAAAATACAAGTGCTACTATACCTAATACCATCGATGCAATTCCTAGTCCTGCACTTCCCTGTGGACTATAGGGATAGCTCTGCTGCTGATACATCTGCTGTGAACTTCCCTGTTGCTGATTAAAATAATTGTTCTGTTGTTCCATTTTTCTTTACCTCATTTCTTATAGTATTATCTACATATATTCTTATCATGTCAGTAACTACATCACTCTGCACTTATGTATAGAATATATAATGTATACATTATATATTCTATACATAAGTTATGCAAGCAATTTTTTTTGGATATAATAATCAAAAAAATGGAGTTACTGCTTATGGTACGATTGCGGATATTAGAAATATTGAAAGAACAAAATCATTCAAAATACTGGCTGTATAAAAGAATGGAAATGAGCTATCAAAACTTTAATAAGATGGTTAATAACGAAACCACCTCTATTCGTTTTGAAAATCTTGATATGCTTAGTAA
Organism: Coprococcus sp.; assembly: GCA_017935345.1. Taxonomy (GTDB): domain Bacteria; phylum Bacillota; class Clostridia; order Lachnospirales; family Lachnospiraceae; genus Coprococcus. Next base: position 1,564 of record JAGBHU010000037.1, on the reverse strand, counting down.
CATTTTAAATTGTACAGTAGGGGATTTATTTGAAAAGATAGATTCCGATGATGAAATTGAATAACTTTATCAATCAAGCATATGTATTAAATTACCCTAATATAATGAGCAGGGTTGCTAAGGACAGTTTTGTTTTATAGGAACGCTGAGCATTGCGAAGGGCAAGAGAACTGAGAGAAGTTTCGGCTTCTCTCTTTTTTCTTTTCGTCTATCTACCTCTGTAAATGTAAATATGCGAAACTGCCCTCTTACATTAAGTTCTAAGGGGGCAGTTTTCCTATATGGATTGAAAAAATCTTTGTTTTGTGGTATAATTTAATATAATAACACCAAGGAGTTCTTTATGGATAAATTTTTGGTAAAACTAAAGCTTAAAAGTCTTGGCAAAAAATGCAAACGAAGCATTAAAGTATTTTTTAGCTTGCCACACTTATTAATCACCTTAGTAGTAATCGTTTTAGCGGTGATAACTTTATTGATTTCAAGCCACCTACAAGAAAAAGATCCTTTTGCTTCCTCTGTGCTATCAAATGTGTTCGCCGGATTAGTTACAGGCATAGTTCTTTGTATAATATCTTCAATCAAAGCAGTGAGCCTATACAGAACCGAAAGAATTCTTTCTTGGTTGGACGATCTTCATTCTGATTTCTTGAAGTTTAATGAATTACATCATAAACTATTATCTACTAAAAAAGAAGATTACAACTCAGAAAAAGAATTTAACGATTTTGCTTACGATGTTCTTTGCGCTGGAAATGATATTACTTCTAAAATCAGCCAAAATCAGTTCGATACATCGTTGCCTTTCAATACATATAAATATTGCAAACGGCACTTTGAGTATGATGCTGCTATATTTTTGGAAGAAAACGCAAAGATAAGAGAAGCTGTAATGAATTTAGATTTTAACACTACAACCCAAAAGGAATTAAGAAAAACTTTTGATGCTATGGAAAAATCCTTATTCGCATTGAACGGAAAAATAATAGCAAAAACCCGTGAATTAAATGCAAAGAAGAATGCATTATCCTCATCATTTGTCTAATATATCATCAAAAGCATAATATTTACGCCTATCGTACGCCCTTACGATAGGCGTTCATTATTTTCATACATTCGACTATTAAACCGCCTTTGAGTACAATTATGGTAGAAAATCAAAGGAGGTAACGATATGGGCAAATTTATAGAAGAATTTTATTATGGCAACATTGATCCGCAGGCACGAAGTACCAAGCAGAACAAAGCAGTGCAGAAGCAAATGGAAGTGTTGATGTTAAACGAGGAATTTCTGACCGAAGCGCTTTCCGGCGAGAACAAGAAAAAGTTTCTCGACTTTGTAAATGCGTGGAGCGTGGTAAACGGCGAATCCAACCTCGATAGTTTTATGATGGGGTTTCGGTTGGGAGCAAACTTTACATACGATACCTTCGTTGCCACCGACACTCCGTTCCAAGACTTGCTAAAGGAGTGAACGATATGCGGGATAAGAAGTATTACATAGCGTTGGATGATTTTGAACGGCGGGTGGTTGTGAACTGCCTGAACGAAATGCGGAACAACC
>JAGBHU010000003.1 GCA_017935345.1 Coprococcus sp. | reverse complement strand
CCTCCTATCTCAATATTTGAAATTTGTCAATATATCTCTCCGATATATTTTTGAAATTTATCTCAATACCTTTGACGGTATCAATTCATTGTTAATAAATCAGTTGCCTTGTTTATCCATACACTTACCCTATCAGTTCTCACTGGATCCGTGTCCTTACATTCCTTCATTCTGTTTTATGGATAAAGGTACAGGGTAGACTTTTGCTTGATTGCTGCCTCATTGGGCTGATGGAGGAACCCTCCTTATCCCTGTACCTGTATCGGCACTATAAATCTGTTAAGCCGCCTGTAGCTGACTCTTTCTATAACTTCCAAAGACAAGCTCCGGTTCATAATAAGCTTTCTTTTTCGACAGTGTAAATATAAGGGTAAGCACCTTTTTACTTATAACCACCAGTGCCTGCATCTTTTTTAACGGATTTTTTTCCCTTGTTTTCAGGTAATCATAAAGCTGACGCAGTTCCTTATTGTTTGCCACCATGGTAAGTGAAATCTGATACAACACACTTCGAAGATTTTTTCTTCCCCTCTTTGAAATACATGTTCCACTCTTATTTTTCCCGGAACTATCCTCGATTAGGTTATATCCCGCCAAACGGCTCATCTGTCTTGCGTTCTCAAAACGCAACGGGTCTCCCAATTCGCCCAGGCATGTTGCAAGTGAAACTACTCCTATTCCGGGTATGCTCATCAAGTATTCTGCTATTTCTGTTTTCTTCAGTGCTTCTGACATTTCCTCTTCCACTGATTTCAACTGGTTTGTTATTAGTTCCAGTTCTTCCATCAATTGCTGTATTTTAAAGCGGGCTGCCTTTTCACCGTAATCAACACCTATACTGTCTTTCGCAGCTTCTAACAACTGGGCTGCCTTTTTCCTGCCAACCGTCTTTTTAACTGCCTTTTTTATTTCGTCCAGCACACCATCTTCCCCTAATTCCAATATAAACTTAGGAATAGGGCATACTTTCAGAAGATGCATGGATGCTTTCCCTTTAAAAGGTTGTTTGAATACCGTTCCATACTCTGGAAAATATTCATCCAATACCGCAGTAATTGTATTGATAATGGATTTCTTTCTCTTATTCATACTGTGTCTGGTTGTTGTAAGTCCACGCAATTCTGCATAAACATCATGAGGAAGATATGTCTCAAAATATCGTCCGTCTTTTACCAGCCTGGCTATGGTAAGGGCATCCTTTTTATCTGATTTTGTCTGGCTGTTATCATCCAGTTCCTTTGCCTTTTTGGTATGATATGGATTTACCAATACAACCGTGATTTTTGCCTGCTTTAACAGGAAATTTGCAAATGCCTTCCAGTAATGTCCGGTTGGCTCCATTCCAACAATAACCTTATTGAAATCTTCCTGCTTGCAAATTTCATAAATCCTTGTTAAGATAGCATTGAAACCATTCCGATTATTTTCAAATTTAAGAGCCTTATTATGCTCAATGCCACGGCAATCTACAAATCTTGCCCACTGGTTATGCTTTGCAATATCGACACCGACAATTAATGTCTCGAATGTGATTGCTTCAAGTTTTTTATTTAAGCGTTCCTTTAAATGGTTTCTTTTACTCATGTTATAAAATCTCCTTTGTTTTGTGATGTATTAAGTCGTCAAACTCATATACATCATACGGGGAGATTTTATTTATTGCAAATTTCATGTTCTATAGGAATGCTT
>JAGBHU010000036.1 GCA_017935345.1 Coprococcus sp. | reverse complement strand
TTAAATCCATTGTGCTCCGTAGAGAACCATCCAAAACCAATGGATTTGTGGTACTTTCGGGGCAAGGTTGGACGCATTTGAACGTCTATGGATTTCCATAATTCTCAGGGAATCCGTACACTAATTGAGACTCTTCATTGTAGGGAAACCGTACAGACGCTCTCCTTCATTCCCCCATAAGCCCTCATTTAGGTCTATAGGTGTCAGATAAAGAGCTTCTCAGTATCCCCCATTATCACCCGCTATTCCAGAGGCGATTGTAGTCTTTCTGATGTAATTCCCAATCCATGATGTCAGGTACAGTAAAACATCTCTGTTGTTCAACAAAATAATAATAAAGGTAAATCGAACATTCTAACGGGACCTGACGGTCCAAACTGCCATATTCTATTGTCATATAAGATTCAATTCAAGTCCCTCTTAAAAGATGTTATCTAATTTTGCTGATAGGATCTCAAATGATTCCTGTTTCTTGCGGTCAGTCGCCTCCGCATAAATGTCCATGGTCGTTTCAATATTTTTATGACCCATGACCGACTGAATTACTTTCAAATTGGATTCCGCTTCGCAGAGTCGTGTTGCAAAGGTATGTCTCATAATGTGGCAGGAAATGTTAGGAAGCATTATCGGTTCCCGCTTTTCCTTTTTCGCCTGAAGAATCTCCGTGGAATTGTAGCTTGCAACGATGCGCTTGATTGCCTGATTCACCGTATTGTAATTATGAACATTGCCAAAACGGTTCATAAACACAAATCCATACATTCCGTCAATAACCGTCTCATTACACCCTATGTCTTCCTGCTCCTCCCGGATAATCTCGAAAGCATCCTTAACCACTGCCAGCATCGGAATTGTACGAATACCTGCCTCCGTCTTTGGCAACGATATGCTCAACACATTTTCTCTCGTGTCCGGTGTGGGACGATAAATTAAACTGTGATTGATACTGATAAGATTCTTTTCAAAATCAATATCCTCCCAGCGAAGTCCTAAACACTCACCGATTCTTGTTCCGGTTCCGAGTAACACAGTAAACAACGGCCACCAATGATAGTATATCGGATGCTCTGCAACATATTCCATAAATGCTCTCTGTTGCTCCACAGTAAGTGCATGTCTGATACCCTTATTCTTGCCTGCTTTCTTGGACACTTCACGGATTACTCCATCACTCGGATTTTTCCGGATAATGTCATCACGAACTGCAAGCTGAAATGTAGGATGCAACACAGTGTGGACGGACTCCAATGTTCCCAGCGCAATCTCTCTTTCATTGATAAGATAGTAATAAAACTGTAGAACATCGGAAAACTTAATATCTATCAGTTTCTTCTTACCAAAGGTATCCCTAACAAAGTGGTCATAGGTGTAGAGATAATTACTCCTCGTTGATTCTCTTAACTCATATTTAGTTGACATATACCTGTCGAAGGTTTCATTAACGGTTGCCCGTCCTGCAGCATAGATGTCCAAACCATCCAGCTGGTCCTTCATCAGGCGCTTTTCCTTCTCTCGAAGCGTAGCTAAATCCGGAGCATATACATATTTCCTTCGTCCCAATGGGTCCGTATAACTGTAGCTATACCTTCCATCGTTACGTTGAACCTCTCCTTTACGGAGTGCTCTGCCCCTATCGTCTTTTCTCGCTTGTGCCATAATTTCCTCCTTACATACAAGAAGGGACTCGACATAAAAACGAGACAGCCACATGTATCTATTATGCCCCATTTTGCTTGATTTTTCAAGTCTTTTTCGTACTTCGAGTCCCTTTAATCACATTTATTTTTATCGTTGTGCCGTAGTTATTTTTCCTGAAAGCTTTCAATAAATTCATTCATCACAGAATACTTGATTAGCACCATTCTATCCAGCTTATGATAAGCTCCACATTCCTTCGCCAATTCAATCAGCTTGTTCTCTCCGATACTAAAAACAATCATTGCTTCTGATAATCTCAAATACTCCGGTGTTACTTTTCCTCTTGGTCTTTTTGCTGACATAGTTCTATTCCTCCCTATCCTAATCGTGTCTGTATTTACATTCTAAAAATTCTTTCGCATGAAACTTAAGCGTCTGCCTGGTCTGACGGATTCTCCATCGAATCGTTTCATAGGCCACTCCCTCATCGGAAGCAATTGTTGCCAGGCTCCTCTTCTTGGAGATGTAATCATTGAAAATTCTCCCCTCACTCTCATCCAAGAAATGAAACTGATTACTCAAGATACGATAATCCTCTCTCATATGGCAAAGAGTGCGAATCTCCACGGCATGCTTTTCGTAATCATCTGCTCCCTTAAGAGCTGTTTCTATATCCCCGGAACGTATCGCTTCCTGAATGGTCACATTTTCAATTGCCGTCTGCGCCGTGGTATCACTCAGAGTCGATGTCTGCACACGGATACCCAGATCGCTTTTGTGTTTCTTCCTATTGTAATCACGCTCATTTCTGATAATGATGCTCAGGCATTCCTCATACCCATCCACCATCTGAATGAAGCGACTATAATTCTTAAGGATTATCTCCATCCTGCCATCCACATCTGCAGTGGCATATTTTTTAATAAAATCTTCTCTAGTTGCCATCGCTTTCCTCCTAAGATTTAATTGATGTCCTAGAGCTAACCGGTTTGCTCTTGCTTACAAAACAGATTATACGGGAGAATATGGGGATTGTCGTTCCCCTGTTATTGAACTTTCAACCCCAAAGTTCAAGCAGATTAAACAATATACCTATGAAATATTTATTAGAAGCTTTACCTGTTCCAATGCCACCTTTGCTATTGTTGGATTTTTTATCATTCTCATCAACGAAAGCATCTCCTTTTCATTCTCATCTAAATTGCATCCAAGCTCACCTTTCAAAAGATACCCCGCAGTAGTTCCAAGCAACGATGCCAACTCAACAATAACACTTCCCTTAATATCAACTTTATTATTTTCATATTGCGAGATTAGAGATTTTTTACAACACAGCAACTCTGCTAATTGTTCCTGTGTAAGTCCTTTTCTAATTCTGCATTCCCTAATTCGCATCCCCATTGATTGATTTGCCATTCATCTCATCTTCTTTTATCCAAAATAAAAGAGTTGTCCAAAATCACACATAAAACTATGTGTCACTTTAGACAACTCCGGTTTTCTCTACAATGTCCTTTGAACGACATTGGGATTACTCAAACGTGCCCCTATTGATGTATAATCGGCAATAACCTCTGGTATCCGCTACAATTAAGACCTAACATCTGCATAACAACTAGCCGTCACTACAACTATTGCTATGGCTGTATCGCAGGATTATTTGCTCTTTGTCTTTTCCCTCTATGCACCTTAGCATAATAAGGATTTAACACTTGCTTTTGGAAATTTTCAAATGATACCGTCCCTCTTGTCGTTTCCAGTATCAAATTCCCATTTTCATCTTCTGTACGCTTACAGATTTTGCTGCCGTTATCAGCATAAATAAAATACTCTGTCACAGATTTCCTCCTCTACATTTCAAGAGATAGCATAAGCGTTTTCCGCATGTGATTAGTGAAGCGTTCTACAAAAATCGCCAACAATAATCTCCACCGTCTGCTCAAATGCATTCTGCAATGTAGGAGCCTTACGCCTCTCCATAATACCAAATTCTGCTCGGTATCTATCTACGCAAAGATGATATTGCAACGTTGCCTGATTATCCGTATATTCCTTGTAAAGGCAGTTGCGCAAAACACTCTTTACCAGCTGCGTCTGTGCGTTGAAATTGCCAGACAGTCCAGGAAATAACTGCTTTCCGGTACTATCACAAATATCTTCTGTCACTTCTACAGCTCCGATAATTCGGTCCAACCACTTTCTTGCTGATACAGCAACTACAGCTGTTGCAAAAAATCTCAACTTACCATTATTCCTTGTTGTAATCCCACCATTTGGTCCTAAAATGGCGGCTTCCCTATTATCAATATTAGTAAGAATACTGTCTTTTGTAGCACTCTGCAGCTGCGGTTTACAATATAATGTAGAAGAATAACCGTGAGCAGGATTATCGTACTTATTAAAGTCTACCAATAACTCGTCCTTTACCTTCTGAGCTGCTTCACGCATATATCTGCCGGCATATTCTTCACTCTTAAGACTTTCAATATTCTCACGGAAATTAGTAATTAACGCCACCATCCTTAACACAGAAAGTGAAACTACCATCTGCAGAAACTTCACATCATTAGCCTCAATAAGCTCTTCCTCTGACACCTTTCCAGAACCAAACTTCTTTAATGTGGTGGAAGTCGGAAACAAAAAAGTTGTTTCATCCTTTCTAAAGTACACTTCTGGAAAAACATATCTTCCATTCACGGATTTCATAATCCCCAAGTCCACAAAGAGTTCATTTGTATCATTAAAAAACAAATCCTCCATTTCCTCATAATCCGGATTGGTTTTATCCTGAATTCCTGCAATATACTCATCAACTTCCGTTTCTGTAAAAGACTCCTTCTTACCAAACGATGTGAACATACGCTGGTCACGCGCCATAAAAAATGTAGGTACAGATTTAAACACATTTTTCAATGTGTCTGCATAGATTTCTTGAATCACATTGGGATAGCTATCACTACATCCGAAAATAGCGCCATCAATCTTATCAAGTCCTATCTCAGTAAGATTCGCATCCGACTTATCAATTTCATCATCTACACTAAAGTCAAGTAGCCCTTTTGTATCTCGTATTGCAATTTCAACATCATGTTTCTCCATATATGCCCTAAGAATATCATTCGCCGGAACACGCACTACTATCTTACGAATACATAAATCCAAATCTTTAGTACAAAGTAGCTTTTCAATTTCTTCATCTGTAATAGGACGATTTATCAGCGCCTTCAATTTGTCTTCCAAATATTTTCTCGGATTATCTCCGTTTTGCAATGGCTGTAATCCCAATCCTTTCATCAATGCAGGTTTGCTTTTCAAGTTTGCATTGTATGCCTCGACGTCATTCTTAGTTCCTCCAAGACATTCACTCCATCGAACATCAATTCTTCTAATCCATATATCTCTATTTTCGTTATTCTTATCATACCAATACTCTGTAAGGGTCTTGGTTCGACCAGCAGACTTAGAAAAGATTCTTAAGAATCTCATAAAAATGCACGACAACAACGCCAACAAAGTGGACTTACCAAACTTGGTCTGACCTAAAATCGCTAAAATAATACTATTTACTTTTTCCATCTAATTACCTCCGTCAATATGTTGTAAAGTTTTTAGTTACAAATAATCTCCTTTCTGCAGTCCCCACTTTGCAATAAAAAAAGAGTCGTATCCCGCTGGACACAACTCAAATAATCGTCGTATAAGCGCGAATCAAACCAATAGGTAGATATCTCAGCCAGCAAAAGTTGAAACTGAGGCACTGCTATTTTATTAAGCCAAATATATATCATAAAATCTTCTTTGTCAACATTTTTTTGCGTATGATCATTATTTGTTATCCTTTATGCACACATATGTTAATACTTTCACCTGTTCTAACGCAACTTTCCCAAGTCTCGAATCTTTAAGCATTGCCATAAGTTCTAGCATCCTCTTCTCATCCTCATCCATGCAACATCCCACTTCTCCATCCAAAAGATATCCTGCGGTAGTTCCAAGAAGTTCTGCCAGTTCCACAATCACGCTCCCCTTAATGTCCACTTTATCATTTTCATACTGTGAAATTAGGGATTTATTACAACATAGTTTCTCTGCCATTTCTTCCTGTGTCATACCCAGTGCTAATCTACATTCTCTAATTCTCATTCCAATTGTCTTTTCCATATATCCTCTTTCCGGCAAAACCGAAAAGAATGACAATATAAAAAGAGACACGAGGGAATCCCAGAATTCAATCCGGTTTATTCCCCTGCGTCTCTAGTGCTTCACATCTATATTTGATGTGGCCTTTATCAGGTGGGCCATCATTCAATTTTCTTATACTTTGTAACTTCCGGCTACTGCGCCATGCCTTATCATAGCTTCGGTGTACTTCTTAAACATTAGCACACGCTTACATTTACAGCATTTGAAACTGATTCCTTGCAGAACATGCACAGTATCATCATCCTGCAGCATATAATCGCACAAACGCTGATTACAACTCTTACATCTAATTACTATTTTCTCCAATTCACACACTCCTTACCTATACAAAATATCATCGCTACTTTGTACTCGCTAAGGAAAGGGAATAACCTCGCAAGCCTTCTCTTGCTTCCAGTTTTCCGTTAAGCATCTC
>JAGBHU010000035.1 GCA_017935345.1 Coprococcus sp. | reverse complement strand
TCCTTTACATATGTGTACCTGTGAAGGCTTGCAGGGTCATAGATACTTCCTGTATAGCTGTCCATACTGATGAAGCTTCCCGTACCTGGGTTCATGTATCTGGCTCTTAAGTAGTATAAGCCGCTTGCTCCGTCATAGTATTCTCCCGTATACAGATAGTGGTTTTCCGTATCACCTGTCCTTGATATCAGTTCTCCGTATGCAGTATAGCTGTAGGTGTCTATGAGACTTCCTTCCTCATTAACAAGGGCTCTCACATCTCCATGTCCGTCAAACAGGTAGTAAGAAATCTGACCGCCTCTTACCTGTCCTATTAATTCATCAGCTCTGATGTAGGAAGCGGTTAAGCTTCCACTTTCATCTGTTTCTGCAAGGGTTAACGATATACTTCCTGTATAATCGTTTATAAAGTAGGTTGTAGTGTTTCCTGTCTTTTTGCTTCTTCTTGCCCCTTCTGCATCATAGGTATAGCCTTCTCTGACACTGTCGTTTGTATATCCTGTCAGTCTGCCGCTGTTATCATAGCTGTAGCTTTCATTTACACCCTCTCCATCCTTGCCATAGCTGTATGCAATGGTATTTCCATTTGCATCTGTTTCGGTAACAAGTTTTCTGTATGTTTCAAATATATACTCGGTCTCATCTCCGTCAGACAATTCCACAGATACAAGCTTATCTCACTCATCATAGAGATACTTAGTCTTTCTTAACAACTCCAATATGGTTGCACAAAATCACAGCCCTATTTCCTATATAATCCCTGTAGTTACCAATAAAGACTATTTCTTATCTCATCAGATAAAATCAACAACTCCTTCCATTTTTGTGCTGTTCTTACTGCCTTAACATTTAACAATGTTGAATCAGCCTCAATAGATAAATATTTTTTTCTTAATTCTCTACTTTTTTCATATATCTCATTATCAATCATTCCATTATCTAAGAGTACATCCAGCAAACTTTCATGCAAAAAGCTAATTGCATCCGTTGCAAATTCCTCAAATAATTTGTATGCAACAACCTCTTCCTCTTCCAAAAGAATACCTCTTCCGCATTCTTCTAATGTTTTCTTATAAAGTTCATAACATTCATCTATAGAAAGCATTACATCACCTCTACTCATAAATTATAGTTGCTTTATCCCCAGAAAGCGGAATATATGTATTAGGATTAACTACCTTTATCTTTCCAGTAGCAGCCGATGATATTCCAAAATATGAACCTCCGTGTTTTCCACCGCCTGAATGGTAGAATATTGATATGTCTCCATTTGTGAATTTCCATCCCGCTCCATTACTTCCATATATTCCCCTTGTCCATCCGTCTCCAAGGATTTTTTCCAATTCATCAGCTGAATATCCTTTTAATCTAGTTGGATCATTTAAAATATCATCAACTGTATTAAAATTCCAACTGACATTCTCAGAACCATATTTCTCTTTCAAATATTCATTCCATTCTGATCCACTTCTAGGTATCTCGTTTTCAAAGCTTGTTTTACTACCAGCCTCAGGCTCCTTCCAGCTATACCCATTCTTACTAGGCTTCATATTATTTTTCAGTAGCGTGCCTCTATACAGTAAAACGTCGGATCTATATTAAATAAGTGGACACGAAAAATAACTATGCATTACAATAAACTAGACACCAAAAAGGAGGTATCTGAACATGTCCACTAACAAATGCGGAACCCGCTATGACGAAGAGTTCAAACGCACCCTCGTCAACCTTTATCAAAACGGAAGCAAATCCCAAGCAGCTCTCTGCGAGGAATATGGTGTATCCATCAATGCTCTCGGTCGTTGGATTAAACAATACTCAACCGTGGAAACTGATGATGGCGAAGTTCTCACCGCAAAACAAGTCAAAGAACTTCAAAAACGAATGGCTCAGCTTGAAGAAGAAAATCTTATTTTTAAAAAAGCGATTGCCATATTCACGCCACACTCAGGCAACGATTAGAAGCTGTTCATAAGCTCCGCTTCCAGCATGACATCAAACTTCTTTGTAGGGTACTTGGTGTCAACCGAAGCACCTATTACAAGCATTACTGCACGGAACCTGCTAACCGCACCAAAGAAAATCAAATGGTTGCAAAAGCAATTCTGCAAATTTATGCCGACTGCAATAAGCGTCTTGGTGCATATAAAATCACTTATGT
>JAGBHU010000034.1 GCA_017935345.1 Coprococcus sp. | reverse complement strand
TTTTCTTATTATTCGGCTCATTTGACGGAACAACCTTCATTTCCCATTCACGGAAGCCCTCTGTTGAAATATCATCAGACTTTATTGAGGCCATATTGCCGTCAGCAGTGTTAATGTCGCCTTTATAGTAAATAACCACCAAACGGCCTGTTCCATAGAGATAATCCAAATGGTCTGTACCATATTCTATTTTAATTTTCTCTGCTACAGTTCTTTCGTATTCGTCTTTTTCAGGCTCTACAATCATATAGGTGGTTGTTTCTTCTATAACCTTGCCAACAAAAGATTGTTCTTCGTTAGGATTAACACCATTCCGGATCGGATAATCGTTGACAGGCGGAACATATTGCTTACCCCAAGTTGAAAACACAACAGGCTCATTATTTTTCATTCTTTGATGATCTACGGCATATAAAGTTCCGAATACTACGCCAATTATAAATATAAAGCACAGCATTGGTCCTACAACTTTTTTCTTCATACAATCAGCCTCCTTTAGTTTGCAAAGGCATAACGTCCCATAAATAATGTTTCTCCGCTTGTATTATCACGGATTGCAAAGTAGAACGGTTTATTAAATTTGAGTTCTATCGGTTCAGGAGGAAGTGAGGATCCTGCCATACCAATTGCAGTTACAGCTGCAGCTTCGGTTCCTTTTTCATCCACGTCAATAAATGTCTTATGGATTGTCTTTGTAAACCACATATTACCTTTATCAAACATCTTTGTGAAGTCTGCATTTTTTTTATCAAAGGCAGTTGTTATACCCATGTTCATAAATATATCGTTAAGATCGGTTGAATACTCTATCTTAAACTTAGGCATTGCCATTTTAATATATGTACTCTTAAAGGCATTATCATTTATTGCTGCAGATAATTCCTGTTCCACATTGATATCGCCTTCAGGCATAATCAGATACATACTTACATCAAGATTATCGTATTTATCTGTGCCAAGATATTCTCCATCTTCAGATATTTTATCAACTCTATTTTTATACGGTAGCTCAATCATCTTTACCGACTTCGTTTCTGCATATGGGAACCACTTTGTTTTGTTCATAAAATCAACAGTAATCTTTGTTCCGTCAGCATTATTGAACTGGTCAGGTTTAGTGGCATTTACGCTGAATTCATCGAGCCAAGCACCCTTAAAGTATATTGCATTTATAAGCATAGCCCAGAAGTCATCAGCATTCTGGATGATTGCAGGAATCTTTCCGTTTGTCTTATCGCTTACCCAACCGTTAATTTCCTTAACAGCATTAGAGTTAGTTATCGATTTAACCTCTGCATCATAGAAATCAGTTGCGGTGTTCTTAAAGCTATTACTGAAATTCTGTGAGGTTTTATCCTTATTCATCCAGATTGAATTTGCGATGTTAAGCTTCAGAATATCAGTCTGCGAATATCTTGCAATCAAATCCTTTGAAAGTGCATTAAATTCATCAAGATTTGTAACCCCCAAAGCGTTTAAAATTTGATCCTGTGTTTCTCCTGATGCACCGTTTGCAGCAAGTGCTAATGCCATCTTAATAGACATTGGTGAGAACATATAGTTTTTATCTGTCGGCATCTGTGCATTTACCTTATCTGCAAAGAGCATATCATCAGAAATCTCGACAGGCTTTTTAAGTCTGCCGTATCCTGCGTTTTCAACACATTGCTGGCCTGCCTCTGTGAGCATAAATTCTGCCATCTTGCGAGCAGGAGCGTCTGCCGGTGTATCTTTTCTTAAAACAACATAAGTGTTGTTAGAAAGCGGATATGAGCCGTCTGCGATGGTTTCATCAGTCGGCATTACACCATCTATAGCAAGGAGCTTTAATTCTTCCTCTACAGGATAGAACCAACGCATATTGTGGTAATAGTAATAAATGCTGTAGCCTAATCCATATCCTACAGGATTATCGGTTTTGGCCGCCATAACATCGGTAAGTATATCCGACATTGTTTCTGAGGTTTCTCTCTGCACTTCAGTATGAATTTCGTTTCCGTTTAAGAAGTGCTTTTCCATCTGTGCATGACTGCCTGAGTCATTATTTCTGCAATAAGGATACATAA
>JAGBHU010000033.1 GCA_017935345.1 Coprococcus sp. | reverse complement strand
GCGGTTTGCCACAATCACATGGTCGCGGCGCTTAAACTCCTCCAGGTCGTTGACTACCTGGGAGCCGAAGAAGGTGGAGCCGTTCTCCAGGGTTGGCCTTTATGTGGAGACAGCAGCCCCCGACGGTGACAGTTTTCTGATTGGGGAAAAGCATTTTCCCCAATTGAATCTTGGAAATAAACCAAGTTGAATTTTCTCATTAGTTTTAAACATCTTGATGCCTTTTTCAACATTATCCCTTCACTCTCCTCATATACTCCGTAAAACTTTCCGCCGGCAGTTTACGGTTTTTATCCAGCATCTTCTGCCAGATAACATTTCCATCTTGCTCCGTAATAATCCCTTTTTCTAAGGCTTCTAAAAGAATATGTCCCGTATCAACATGCCTTAAATTATATTTTTCAATATATGGTGCAATATCTGCATAGTTATTACTGGCAAGAATTCCATTATAAGTTTTTGCAAGTGCTATACCGGCAGCCTCACCCTTTCCGATTGCTTTACAGCCCGGATTACTCTTTGTCAGTTCACGATAGAGATTATATTTCCTGATAGACCGGATCCGGAAGCACAATCTTGCCCGCATATAATGCCTGCAGAATATTTGTATCGTTAATCCATAAAAAAGCAGATAAGCAATCCGTATCAAAAAACAAGTCATCAGTCATTCAGTTCCATGTCCTCCTCATCAAAATTGTACACAATGTCTGCCCGGAATGCATCAAGCAGAAGCTCTTCTCTTTTACCGGCAGAGATTTTACCCTCTTCTGCCAGATATTCCACTTTTCTGATATATTCTCCGGTGGTAAAATACTGCTTGCCTTCCGCCATAGGATAATATAATTCCCTGCCATAGCCTAACCTGGCTGCTGCTTTGGAAACAGCAATTGCTTTATATTCTGCCTCCTGCTCCTTGGTTATATAACCATCCAGCTTAAGGCGGAATAACATAGCCTGATGACTTACCTGGAAAAATTGCTCAGCTTCGATAACATCTTTCAAGGTCCACTGCGCTTTTGCCTCAGAATACTGCATTAACGCATCATACGGCATCAAAAAATAACTGGCAAACAAGTCTGCCTCCCGCTCTGTTTCTGACTTATCGTCGCCCATACTCATATCACAAATGACCCTGGTTTGACCTTTATCGAACAGCACATGATATAATTCATGTGCTAACGTAAAACGTTGACGACCATAGGAAGAAACTGAACTAACAGCAATAATTACATCATTTTCTTCTTTGGTACACATACCACTGATATGTGCAGGAAACGGATATCTTACTACCGTTATTCTTTGCCAGCTCCAACCGTTTACTACTGCAAAGACATCAATTGGAGAATAACTGTCTTCTCTTAAAATTCTTCTTGCTTTTAACGCAAGGGAATTTAATTCCTGATTTGTTTTCAACCTACTCATCTCCCATCAATTTGTTCATTTCCCGGATATTCATGACAATTTTATTGATTGCTGCAATGCTCTCTAAATCTTCTGTCTGAATATTGTTGGAACGAAACGCAAAATTTAACGGAAGATATTCTTCACTTTGTCCGCATAAATATTCTTCCGTACATCCAAACAAAGCACAAAGCTTATCAATCATGGAAGAATTAAAGCTTCTTGTACCATTTTCAAGCTTTGTAATCATGGTTTGGTCTACCTCTAAATACTGCGCCAATTGCTCTTGTGTCAGTTTGCCTTTTCTTAACTCTTTTAATCTTTTTCCTATCATCTCACTCATTTCACCATTCCTCCATTCAAACCTGACCCTGAGGCTAATTATAGTATACACCTGTTTTGTCATATTTGCAACACATAATTTTATTATTTTTATGACAATACTTTTTAGGTAATATAATAACATATCTAAAAACAAAAATATCTGCAAAGCCATGACCTCTCATGACCTGCAGAATACACATTTCTATATGTAATTCATAAAATAACTTCTAAACGCTTAATCCCGTCTGTATAAATCCCTGGTATAAACCTT
>JAGBHU010000032.1 GCA_017935345.1 Coprococcus sp. | reverse complement strand
CCTTGGAATGATAAAAAGATACAAAAATCCTGTGGCTTTCTGAAAATAAAATTTTATATCGATGAAAACTTGTGATATAAAATGGAGTTTTTCTATATTTTCGAGAATGATTTATGATATTTTTAAGTAATTTAAATGGATGTATTTATCATAAGATTGTTTTTTTGATATGTAAAGGGGATTTTGATAATTTTTTGGGAAATATGTAAATATTTAAAAACTGCGGCTGCTTATACTGCCAATCGGCAGTATAAGTGGCCGCAGTTTGTTATTGTTTTTTATTCTTTTATCTTTTATCTTTTATATCACATCTTAGCTATAGCAAAAAGGCATCTGCCAAATATCTCTTATTCCCACATGTTGTCATTCAGACCATGCTCTAATAAATAATTTTCCCACAGCTCATAATATTGTGCCTGCAAATGAATATCATCCCATGTATATTCTTCCTTCAATCCGCCATCATCCCCTGCCAGAGCGGTATTAACATCAAAGTAGAATAAATCAATTCCATTTGCATATGCCGCTATGCCGTTATTCTTATCGTCAATGTTATCGTTATTTATGATATCATCACTGGCGGAATATTTTGAAGATACATACATACAACCCATCATAAATACAATGGCATCAGGCTGTGCATCCATAATTTCTTCAATCTTTTTCATATATTCTGCAACAAAATAATCCGTGTCGTAACCCAGCTCATTTACACCAAGCATAATATATATCTTTTTATACTGCTTTGATGAAAGCAGCTCCGGAAGCGTAAGTATTGCGTCATCTATGTGTGCAATTTTTTCATCCATCAATCCCTGAACGGTAAGTCCTTCCTTATATGCAAAATCCGCATTGTCAATTCCTGAATAAAGCGCAAGTCCCTCAACCCGCGAATCTCCTATGAACAAAGCATCTTCAAAATAATCATGCTTCTTTTTAACATACGGATAATCGGTTGTAAGAGCCACTTTCTTTACATCGCCGTAACAACTGTTTCTTGACGCCCTCTTCTTAACCTTTTTATATTGAGTAGGACGCTCAATTTTTGCATTAACCTGAGCACTTCCGCCACCTAACGTAGATTCCTCGGTTTCTGTTTCCGTAGACTGCGTTTCCGTATTCTCTGTGGAATTTTCTTCCGTAGAAGCCTCCTCTGTCGTGTCCTTCTCGGAAGGATTTTTATCCTGTGTATTTTCATCCTCCGATGAGCTGTCCTCCGTATTCCCATCTTCTGAATGATTTTCATCATTTGGCGCATCTGTCGGCGTAGCAGTTTTTTCATCAAGAAGAACGGAAACAAGCATTGGATGCTCCATCGTCACATTCAAATCATATTCACCCAGCCAAACCTTGACATAGGCTACTCCTGTAAATATCAATGCCGACACTATAATCATCAGCAACAGAGGACATTCTCTTATGCAATCCATAATCTTTTTCATAATCTGTCCTCCTTAGAATCTGAAATACAGGAATGGATTTGCCCCACCATTTGCAAGCTGGTAAACTGCATACCAGAATACTGCCAGCATGATGATTTTACAGGTCCATGTCTTGTAATATTTATCAATAAGCTTCCTTGGAATTGGTGTACAGCAGAATATGCATATCAACAGCAGCCACCAATAGGTCTGACCTAAGGATATCAGTTTGTCCATAGCGTTTGCCGTAACGGAACCCTCTATCGTCATTCCAAACATTCGCTTTATGTAAGTAACAAGATTGTCAAGGTCTGTTATATTAAATATCGTCCATGAAAACGGTATCATAAATAACATATACAAATGACCCAATATTTTCACCTTGTCAAATACTTTCTTTAAAAACAGTTTCTCAATTAATAAGACACAAAACAGAAACAATCCCCATATCAGGAAATTCCAATCTGCCCCATGCCACAGACCTGTAAATGTCCATACTACAAAAAGTGCCAATACCATACGCGGAATACCCTTTTTGCTTCCGCCTATCGGTATGTATACATATTCCCTGAACCATCTGCCCAGTGTCATATGCCACCTTCTCCAGAATTCCGTAACCGACCTTGACATATATGGGTCATTGAAGTTTTCGGGAATTGTAAATCCCATGACAGCACCCAAACCAATCGCCATCAGCGAGTATCCCATAAAGTCAAATAAAAGCTGCATTGAAAATCCCCATGAACCAAGCCATGCTGTTGCAGTATTGATTCCATATGGTCCCACAGTCTGTACGTCAGTCCAAAGATGGGCTATTTTATTTGCCAGAAGTACCTTATAAGCAAAACCCATGACAAATAAAGTGACTCCTCTTTCAAGACCGTCAAGCGTTGTTTCCCTCTCGTTCAGTTCAGCTCTGACCTCATTATAATTTACAATAGGCCCTGCTATAAGCTGAGGAAACATGCTGACATAAGTCGCAAAATGTAGCAGATTCTTATCTGCCTCATATTTCAGTCTGTACACGTCTATTATGTATGATGTTATCTGAAATGTATAAAAACTAATACCTAACGGAAGTGTTAACGCCACTTCCTGAAACAGTTCCTTCCCTACTGCATCATTTATAGCTCCGATAAAAAAATTCATATATTTAAAAACGAACAAAAGTCCGAAATTAAATACCAATGAGGTAATCAGCCAACAATTTCGTTCAAATGAACAATCAATCTCCGAATATACCTCTATATCATAAAATCGTTTAATCCTTAGTGCTATAAAATGATTAAACAGAATTGAAATCATCATCAAAAAAATATATATAGGCTCGCCATAAGCATAAAATATTAAACTACCAATCAGCAGTGTAATATTTCTATATGCCGGCTTCGTAATAAAGTAAGCTAATAAAAATATCGGGAGGAAACGAAACAAAAACTCAATACTGGAAAAAACCATGTCAAACTCCTCTCACTGCATATACAATTCGACATTATTCTAAATAATAAACCAAATGGAAGTATATAATTATTTTGGGTTGAAGTCAACAGCGAAACCCCTGATATTTTCTAAATTTTTTGGAAAAAGCCTCAGAACCTGCCATCATATGCATCTTCCTCACGTATAACGGCAAAAACGCACAAATTCATTATCTGAATTTATGCGTTTTCTAATTGGATACTATTCATTTTTTATTTGCTTTTCTTTCAATAAATCTAATATTGCCATATCTATATCAGTCCATATTTCTGTTTAAAATTAAACAGGGAACCAAGAAGATTGGAATCATTTTTGAAGCGGCATACATCTATCTTCATATTGTCATAGATACGGCCTATCTTCATCAGCTTATCTGCATATTTTTTAATTCCTGCAATAAAATCAGGCTGGGCACTGATTCCACCGCCTATCAGTATCACATCAGGATTCAGCGTCATATAAAGATTACAACAATATTTTGCTATGTCAAAATAGTAATCCTCCATGATGTCTGTAACAATCTCATTTCCCTGTGCAATAAGCTCATAAATGCGCTCACCGTTAATTGCATCTGCATCAAGTCCCAATGCCATAGCCACCCGATAACATAACGCCCTTGTCGAATTCTTCGTAGACCACGTAAATGGCAATTCCCTGTACTCGTCTTCCAGACTGTGCATCGTATCAATAGAATTTATCTTTTCAATATTCTTCCTACTCAAATCATCATAACAAAATGAAATCTCGCCCGCCAGCAAATCCCTGCCTCTGTATATCTGTCTGTCTATGACGATACCGCAGCCGATACCGGTTCCAAATACCAACACACATGCATTCGTCGCTTCGCTTGCATTTCCTTTCCACACCTCGGCAAGTGCCGCTGCATGACCGTCATTTTCCAACGCAACACGAGTACCTTCACAGCGTTCTGAAAGCAATTCTCCCAAATGGGTTCCATGTGTATACTTTAATCCGCCGCCGCCATACACGATTCCGTTTTCTACATCTATCTGCCCCGGCAAATCCATGGCAATCCCTTCAACAATCCCTTTTTCTTTATAAACATCATATATGGATGTCAAAACCTGAAGGAAATCTTCAATACCCTTTTCCGGCGGCACAGGTGTAGGCGTTTTCCCTTTTTCGAGAATTTCGCCATCGGCAGTCATCCACGCATATTTTATAAATGTTGCACCAACATCAAATACAAGATACATTTCTTTTATTCCTTATCAATAAAATTTTGTAAAAATAAATCTATTTCATTGTACTCCAATTCCAATATTCTTTCAACCCGAATAAAACATTTGAAATAGACAAAAAGGAAAACAGTGCAGGCAAACCCCATACACTATTTTCCTCTACATTCTTGCTATCCTGTTGATTCTCTTCTACCACATATGCTTATTCTTCCACATCAAACGACACATCATAGTCCTCTGCGGTACCTGTTACAGTGTAGACGTATTGAACCCCGGCAAGCTCTATACTGCCTGTAGCCTCTCCATCTGTAAAGTCTTCTGTAATATCTACCTTACTGTCTTCTACAACAAGATAGATGCGGTCATTTTCCACCTCCAGCCTGCCTTCAGTCAGCCCTGGGGTGTTATATTCGATTTCCGAATTTCCATCAACATCTTCCTCATCGCATACAAATATTTCCCTACCTTCAGGGACCTCATATTCTATAGTACCAACCATATAATCTCCCTCCTGATGCCAAGTCATATCTGCTTCTGTCTCTTTACCGTCTATAATGACCTTTACCTTTGTTATCCATGTGTCACCCGTTGCCGCATAACAAATTCCGTTGGATACAACCACTAAAAACAACAATGCCGCAAATGCTGAAACAGCAATCCTTAATCCTTTAAAACTTCTTCTCTTTACATGCTCCATTTGACTTACCTCAACCTTTCCGAAAAGCTCCGCAGGTGCATGTACCTCATCAAATGCATTTTTATATATCTCCTTATTCGTCTTCATCAAGCCATACCTCCTTTAGCCTTCCTTTCAATAATGTTCTTCCTCTTGCAAGACGTGTCCTTACAGTTGACTCCCTCTCCTGCAAAAGCTCTGCAATTTCTTTTGTACTGTATTCCTCATAATAATATAGATGCACTACAACTCTGTATTTCTTTGGCAGCTCCATAACTGCCGTGCGAACCACATTTCCTTCTGTCAGCTGTTCCTCTATCCCGTTTTGGGCATTACCTTCATGTACAATCTCCGCTCCCTGTTCCAAAAGCTGATGAAGAGAATCAACATTTCTCTTCCAAAAAGAACCCCACAGATTTTTTGCTTCATTTACGGCAACTCTTATCAGCCATTTCCTGACATGCTCCTCATCTGTAAAATCAGGAGCCTTCCTATACAGATTAAAAAATGTATTCTGCACTACGTCATATGCATCCTGTCTGGATTTGGTATAGCTAAGTGCAACACGATATACAATATCCATGTATGTTTTAACTATTCGGTTATATTCATGCTCTGTCACTTTCCATACCTCCGAAACAATATTTGAAAGGCCTTTCACTATATAAACAAATGGATTTGTAAAAATGTTTCATGGAAATAAAAATTAATTTTCGTATTATCAAATACAGTAATTATGCAATAATTCCACACCAAAAAACCGCAAATGCATTTCTCCAAAACAGAGAACTGCACTTTGCGGTTTCTTTAAACTTCATCTTATACTTTTTATGAATTTACCTTTGGAAGAGAATCAAATCCCGGCTTCAAATCCTCATCAGTCGGAATATAATCTGACATCTCACCGTTGTTAAACTTCTCATAAGCCACCATATCAAAGTAACCTGTTCCGGTAAGTCCAAATACAATCGTTTTCTCCTCACCTGTTTCCTTACACTTAAGTGCCTCATCTATCGCTACACGGATTGCATGGGAGCTTTCAGGAGCAGGAAGGATTCCCTCTATTCTTGCAAACTCGGTTGCCGCCTCAAATACTGCCGTCTGCTCTACGGAACGTGCCTCCATCAATCCGTCATCATACAGCTTTGAAAGTGTAGAACTCATACCATGATAACGAAGTCCGCCTGCATGATTTGCCGATGGTATAAATCCGCTTCCTAAAGTATACATTTTAGACAATGGACATACTCTTCCTGTATCACAGTAATCATATGCATATTTTCCTCTTGTAAGACTAGGACAGGAAGCCGGTTCAACGGCAATAATCTGATAGTCTTTTTCCCCTCTTATTTTCTCACCCATAAACGGTGAAATAAGTCCGCCAAGGTTTGAGCCGCCGCCTGCACAACCGATAATCATATCCGGAACAATTCCATACTTATCAAGTGCAGTTTTTGTTTCAAGACCGATAACTGACTGGTGAAGTAATACCTGATTTAAAACACTGCCTAACACATAACGATATCCCTCTGTGCTGACTGCCTTTTCAACAGCCTCGGAAATTGCACAGCCAAGACTTCCTGTTGTACCCGGATGCTCCTTCAAAATCGCTCTTCCGACATTTGTAGTTTCGGAAGGTGAAGGTGTTACAGATGCTCCGTATGTGCGCATTACCTCACGACGGAACGGCTTTTGCTCATATGAAACCTTTACCATATAAACCTGACAGTCCAAATCAAAATAGGAACAAGCCATTGAAAGTGCCGTTCCCCACTGACCTGCACCCGTCTCTGTTGTCACACCCTTCAGTCCCTGCTGCTTTGCATAATATGCCTGCGCAATCGCAGAGTTGAGCTTGTGACTTCCACTTGTATTATTTCCTTCAAACTTATAATAAATCTTTGCCGGAGTCTGAAGCTTCTCCTCTAAACAATACGCTCTGACAAGCGGTGACGGACGATACATTCTATAAAACTTGCGTATCTCCTCAGGAATATCAATATATGCATCCGTATCATTCAATTCCTGCTTTGCAAGCTCCGCGCAGAATATACCTGACAGCTCTTCAAGTGTTACAGGCTGAAGTGTCTCAGGATTTAACAATGGCTCCGGCTTTTGCTTCATATCAGCACGAAGATTGTACCACTGCTTTGGCATCTCGTTTTCTTCCAAATAAATCTTATAAGGTATCTTTTGATTCGTCATAATATTTTCTCCTCGTAAAATATAAACTTAATACCTAATATTATATATTGTTCATTGGTATAAATCCATACATTTTTTATTTGTGTTATGATATCCCTGTTTTCGTTTTATCTCATCAATCATAAGAATATACGGCCATCATATTATCTCCTGCCGAAATCTTCCCCTTTTGAAGCAGTTTGACACTTTGATTTTCGGCAAGCTCTGTGCAAAGAATCGGAGACATCATTGAAGGCGCATGATTCTTCAAATATTCCAAATCCATTTTTAGCATAGGCGTTCCTTTTTTCACCTTCTGTCCCTGCTTCACAAGAACCTCAAATCCCTTTCCTTCAAGCTTCACCGTATCGATTCCCATATGAAGCAGCAAGGTTACACCACTGTCAGTCATAAAGCCGATTGCGTGCTTTGTATCAAAGACAAACAGTACCGCTCCGTCCTCAGGTGCAACTACTGTATCATCACTTGGCATAATGGCAACACCATCACCCATCATGCCACCGGCAAACGCTTCATCAGGCACCTTAGACAATTCAAATACCTCACCATTGACAGGACTTCCTATTGTGATACTTTGTTTCTGTTGATTCTGATGCACGATATTTTCTTTTGTCCCGTCTCCCGTCTTTTCTTCTGCGTTTTCTTTTGAACTTATATTGTTGTCTTCTGTAAATTCTTTACTGTCACCTTCATATATTTCATCCGGTGCAGTCTCAAGATAATCCTCCAGATGCGACTTCATCACCGACACCTTCGGTCCGTATATAATCTGAACACCATTTCCCTTTTTTACTACTCCTGATGCTCCTGTTGCTCTCAACATTCCTTCATTTACAAGCGTATCATCATGGACTGTACAACGAAGACGTGTCGCACAACAATCCACATCAGAAATATTTTTCTTGCCGCCAAGTCCGTTGCAAATCATTTGTGACACCGCATCTGTGCCATGATTTTCATTTGAACCCTGTTTCTTTGCTTCCACATCACTTCGTCTATATAGTTTTACTTCATCGCTGTTGTCACGACCGGGTGTCTTCAGATCCAGCTTACTGATTAACAGACTAAACAACAGATAATATACGATGAAATATCCGATTCCTATGATTACTATCCATATCCAGTTTGTCTTTGCATTTCCCTGCATGATTCCAAACAGCGTCATATCAATCAGACCACCGGAGAATGTCATTCCCACACCTACATGAAATACATGCATCAGCATATAAGCAAGACCTGCAAATATACAATGAATTCCATACAGCAGCGGAGCTACAAACAAGAATGTAAACTCCAACGGCTCCGTGATACCTGTCAGCATAGAGGTCAGTGCCGCCGACAAAAGTAATCCGCCTACTGCCTTTCGCTTATCCGATTTTGCACATTTGTACATGGCAAGTGCAGCACCCGGAAGTCCAAATATCATAAGCGGGAACTTACCTGACATAAATCTTGTAGCTGAAACGGCGAATTTATCAACGGTAGGATCGGCAAGCTGTGCAAAGAAAATATTTTGTGCTCCTTCAATCATCTGTCCGCCAACCTCTAAGGTTCCGCCGACAGCCGTCTGCCAAAACGGCAAATAAAATACATGATGGAGACCAAACGGTATCAGCAGACGCTCCATAAAACCATATACCCATGTTCCGACATATCCGGAATTCAATACCAAATCTCCGACTGCATATATGCCTCTCTGTATAACAGGCCATATAAAGAACATCAAAATACCGACACCTGTATAGACAAGTGCTGAAATAATCGGTACGAAACGTGTTCCGCCAAAGAAGGAAAGCACCTGCGGAAACTCAACCTTATAAAACTTATTATGAAGTGCTGCCACGCCAAGACCTACAATAATACCGCCAAACACACCCATTTGCAGAGATGAAATACCACATACCGACGTTACTGCACCTTCAAGCATATTCTCCTCGCCGCCGTTTATGGTAATCAGCGCCCCAATAGCTGCATGCATAATAAAAAATGCAATCGCTGCCGCAAGTGCCGCGACCTCCTTTTCCCTCTTTGCCATTCCGATGGCTACACCTATGGCAAATATAATCGGCAGATTTGCAAATACAATATTTCCTGCATCACTCATTACCTGAAACACTGCTGCAAATACCGTTCCCGGTCCTAATATATTCATAAGCCCATATGTTTTAAGCATTGTTTCATTTGTAAATGAGCTTCCTATTCCAAGCAGCAGACCTGCAACAGGAAGTATGGCAATCGGTAACATAAAAGAACGTCCTACTCTTTGCAAAACACCAAAAATCTTATCTTTCATCTAATCTTCTCCCTTATATATTCTCTGCTGCCTGTTTGCATCTGCGTTCCGGCAAAACAAGCTTAAGCAAAGTTTTTCCTATAACAGATAGTATAACCGTAACAGCTTCAACACATACAAGCGATGCCCATCCGGATAAAGAAATTATATTGATATAGGTAAAGAAATTATATTTAATACTTGACATTTCACCACATAAATATGTATATTATTCTAGTACGATATTTAAGGTTTCCTTGGGGTGTGGCTCAGCTTGGTAGAGCGCTTGGTTCGGGACTAAGAGGTCGCGCGTTCAAATCGCGTCACCCCAATTTCTTTTTACTACAGGAAATGAAATTCCTCTATAGATTTTGCTATCGGCATCTCCTTTCTGATGCATGACAGCCAAAAAAGCCTGAAGGTCAGATATATGACTTTCAGGCTTTTCTTTTTTATATTCCGTTTTCGTTGGGCTTTCATTGATATTTTATATTATTGATATCTCTTCATTATGATGTTACTGTTTTAACGACTATATATCCGTTGACAAGGCATTGCCGTTTAGTACGGCTTCAACAAGTTCGTCTCCGACATATCTGAGTTTTAAAGAAAAGAACTCCTGACTGTCCTCAAGCAGTTTCAGGAAAATCTTATCGCCCTTCCAAATCGGCAGCTTCAATACCTCGCTTTTCTCTACCCACTCCAAAACACCTTCGTTGCATTCCACCAGCTCGCCTTCATAGTCGGTAGCCACATATAAAAACATATACTCTGTCTGCCATCTGTCTGAAAGGAATGTGACAACTCCCCGAAAGCTCCATGTCTTCAGCGTCAGACCTGTTTCCTCTTTCACTTCACGCAGCAGACATTCTTCAGGTGTCTCATCTTCATTAAAATGTCCTCCTACCCCTACCCATTTATCCTTATTGACATCCTTTTCTTTTTTTACCCTGTGCATCATCAGATACTTGTTATCATGTTCAATATAACATAATGTTGTTAAACTGCTGCCCATTTGTTTTTCCTTTCTCTTTTTAATCGTATTGTAGCTATTTATGATTGCTTTCAGCTTGTATTACTCTGTATAACTTCCTACTATGCTCGTGCCTCGCTAAGTATCCAGTTATCGTTAAGGTTTCAGGTATATGTTCTCACTAAGCTCGTGCTGCACTTCGTCTGCACTCGCTAAGTGATAACATTATACCACAATGATATTTTTTATTTAAGTGTTATGCTGTTATTTAAAACGGAGGTACTGTATAAAAATAATATATCCTGTCCGTCAAAATTGATAAAATGTCCAAGCATATGAGATGATATATAACGTATATCCACAATCGTCATTTTCGTATATCCCTCTGCCAGATAAGGTATCAGACTGCTGCCAAAGGAATCCCGGAATATAATCAACTCCTTATCTGACACAGCCTGCGGATTTTCTATTGTAAGAAGGGCTTTTGAACCTGAAAGGAACATTTCGTAGGAATCCTTCCCATATGCCTTTTCCATATCGTACATCGGAATATAAGAGTCAGTTTCATAATCGTATATTGTACAATTATCAAACATTCCATTATCCATATAGTATATATTATCCGCTTCTACGGGAAGCGCATTCTGTCCAAAATAAACACCATAAAAGGGTATCTCAAGTATTCTTTTTGTATAGCCGGCAGTAAGCGTTACCCCCATTTCGTAAGCAAGTCTTCCTGCAACAGACTCTATGTTCTCTTGTCTCCAGTGGGTATCCGTTCTGTAATAATCGTTTAATTCAAGAAGTCCTGTTATATCAATATATTTTGCATAGTCCATCTTATTTTGAATACTGTTTATGAGCCTCGTATAATTGATTGAGGGATACCCATTCTGATGCGCCATAAAATAATTCTTATCAGGGATAACGGAAAGATACACATTTGAAGCTTTCCCGTCAAGATACTTATCGTATATAAAACGAAACCTATCGGCTGCATATTCCACGGATTCCTCATGAAAGGGATATTCCAGTTTTGACAAATATCCGTCTTGTATATAAATACCATTATTATCCTTCTGCATGAAAACATCAAAAACAGTAACCGCTTTCAAAGTTCTGAATTGCTGTCTCATGGGAAACTGGTCCAACACATACACTTCCCATTCTGACATAAATTTTCCGCTCTTGATTGTACTGACATTTATCTTCGGAAATTCTGCAAGTGTTCTGCGCTCGCTAACGGAAACCGTTGCATCCGGTTTGACAATACCCCATATTGAAAAAACGATTAAAAATAAAAATACAGTACATATCATTACAAGATTTTTTAAATATTCTCCCATTTTATTTCTCCCGAATAAAATCATTGTAACAGTTCAGCCTTTATGTTCCGGAGACGGATGTTGCTGCCTTCCGGTATATTGTTTTTCGGACTGCCTAAAACCGAAAATACAGAAATGGATTAAACGAACCGTCTACTAAAAACGATGTACAAACCAACAGATATAGAAGCAAAAAAAGCGGCTCTAAAATATTTTTTATATTTGCAGCAATATGCATGTTGTCAAGCTTGTTCCATAGCTTTGCAGGATAAGGTGTTGCTCCGATAATTGCAATAATCAATATTACGGCATAGCTTTTCAAATAATATATACTTTGTATCGTGGCAAAGGGTAATGCACCAAGTCCAAGCATATCTCCGACTGTTTCAAATGCTCCTCTTACAGTTTGTGAATCAAAAATAATAAAGCTTACGATTACAAAAAATAACACGTATATGTGCTTTACGATTTTTGAATCTGCCAGATATTTCAAAATCCAAAGCTTTTCTATGATAAGCAAAATTGCAAACAACAGTCCCCACAAAATGAAATTCCATGAAGCTCCATGCCAGAAGCCTGTTGCCATCCATACAATCAGAATATTGCGAATCCATTTCCATGTTGAAACCCTGTTCCCGCCAAGAGGAATATAGAGATAATCACGAAACCATTTACCAAGCGACATATGCCATCTGCGCCAAAACTCGCTGATACTTCCTGATATATATGGATAGTTGAAATTTTCAGGAAAGCAAAAACCAAATATTTTTCCCAGACCGATAGCCATATCACTATATCCGGAAAAATCAAAATAAATCTGCAACGTACAGGCAAACGCATATATCCAGACAAACAATACAGATTTATCATCTGAGGATTTGAAAACAGCCACAAGCTCACCAAGAACATTTGCAATTAATATTTTCTTTGACAATCCGATTAGAAATCTGCGTACTCCATAGGCTATATCCGACAGTCTGTGCCTGCGGATATTTAATTGTATGGCTATATCCGAATAACGAACGATGGGGCCTGCCACAAGCTGCGGAAACATTGCAACATATGCAGCAAAATTGATTATGTTTTTCTGTGCCGGCACTTTTCCACGATAGATATCTACAGCATAGCTAAGGAGTTGAAACGTATAAAAGCTAATGCCAATCGGAAGTGTGAATTTGAGTAACGGAAGAGACAAACCTGTTACGGCATTAAAATTTACGATAAAGAAATCCGCATATTTAAAATAAACTAAAAGCCCCAAACTAAACAAAGTGGTACTTATGAGAAACAGCTTTGACTGCCATCTATTACAGTATTTTTCAATCAGTATACCCAAAATATATCCCTGCACTATCGATACCAGCATATATATCAGGTATAACGGCTCACCCCACGCATAGAAAATAAGACTGGCAAGCAGCAATATACTATTTTTCAAATGCCACGGAACCAGAAAATACAAAAGGACTACCCAGGGAATAAAATAATACAAAAATGTAATACTTGAGAAAATCATATGCTGCTTCCCCTGTCTTTTACTCTATCATTTCATCACAGACAATTTCTGCATTGGAATAGACAGCAGTCATTTTTTCCTTAAAATTATCTATCACTTCCGCATCTCCAAACATGGCTATTATATAATCGTCTATTGCCGCAATAACAAATTTGTCAGGAAACCCGCATATCCATTGTCTGTTTTGTATATTTCCTTTGATAGCGGTTGTAACTGCATCCATGTTATTTACATCCTTTATATGAAATGCCCCACAGGTAAACGTGTTGCCATTCATCATATGAATCAGTGAAGCAGCCTCGTCAATATCAGATATGGCAGCAGCAGGAAATGCTAAGGAGGCATCCAATGCATCTTGATCCTCCAAACTGAAAATTCCCGGTTCATCCATTTTATTATTTTCCGCTGAGTAATCTCCTCCGACTACGGAAAAACGCTCATCAGCTCCATACGAATCCCATATATTTTTCAGCAGTGCCACCGCATCAGCTTTTCCATTTGTCTGACTTGTTTCTGTCTGACTTTCATTTGTGGAATTTTCATTTTCAGTACCTGCATCTGCTCCGCAGGCAGCAAAAGAAACCATCATCAAAACAGTAAATGTAAACGCTATCATTTTTTTCATGACATAATCCTCCCATATCGATAGATATTATTAGCGTTCCCTGTTTTATGTTTTTTACTCTAGGGAAGAACTGCCTTCCATTCCGTATGCGCATTTGACATATTTAACTATTTTCTTTCTGTCAATCATTCAGACTGATATTGTGATTGTTTGACTTAACATTCATGCATCGTTATAATGGTTTGCGAATACAGGTTTTTATACCGGAATAACATAAGAAAGCAGTAACAAAATGAAAAAAGATTTAACAAACGGTCCCGTCATGAAATCCATGCTGTCTTTTGCCGTTCCAATGATTTTTGGAAATTTATTGCAGCAATGCTACAACATAGCAGATACCTTAATCGTCGGAAAGTATCTCGGAAGAGATGCACTGGCTGCCGTCGGCTCCTCCTTTACTTTAATGACCTTTTTAACCTCAATACTATTAGGATTATGTATGGGAAGCGGAGCTGTATTTTCTATACGCTTTGGACAACAAAATGAGAACGGATTAAAGGATAGTGTGTGTGCTTCCTTTGTGCTAATCGCAAGTGCAACAATCCTGTTAAATATTCTTGCATTTGCCTGTTTGAATCAAATCCGCATTTTACTGAATATACCGAAAGAAGTATGGGTACCTATGCGCCAATACCTTGTTATCATTTTCTGTGGCATCATGGCAACATTCCTATACAATTACTTTGCATCCTTTTTACGTGCAATCGGAAACTCCTTTGTCCCGCTTGTCTTTCTTGCTGTTTCTGCCGTTTTCAATATTATTTTGGATTTGTGGTTTATTCTTGGATTGAAAATGGGTGTTTCGGGTGCGGCTGCCGCAACCATCATTTCACAGTATCTGTCAGGCTTAGGAATTACAATATATGCCGTTGTGAAATGTTCTGCCTTCAGAGGCCTGAAAATACGAAAGCGTATCAATCATCATTGTATACGGGAAATTGCGGGATTTTCAATTCTGACCTGTATCCAGCAATCCGTAATGAATCTGGGTATTCTCATGGTGCAGGGACTTGTCAACAGCTTCGGTTCTACAATTATGGCAGCATTTGCAGCGGCTGTTAAAATTGATGCATTTGCCTATATGCCGGTACAGGATTTTGGGAATGCATTTTCAACATTTATCGCACAAAATTATGGTGCAAGAAAACCAGAACGGATTCGTGACGGTTTAAAAGGTGCAGTTATTTCATCAATGACATTTTGCATTGTAATATCTGCTCTCGTGTGGATATTTGCCAAACCGTTGATGAATTTATTTGTAGAGGAAACGGAGACGGCAATAATAGCAGAAGGAATACACTACCTGCGAATAGAAGGTATCTTTTACTGTGGTATCGGTCTTCTGTTTTTGCTATACGGACTGTATCGTGCTTTGGAAAAACCGTCCATGTCGGTTATCCTTACCGTTATTTCACTGGGTACCCGCGTGGTTCTTGCCTATGTCCTTTCAGCAATTCCTGTGTTTGGTGTGGCAGGAATATGGTGGGCAATCCCGATTGGCTGGTTTCTGGCTGACATGACAGGAATTTTATACTATATAAAACGAAAAAATGAATTACTTGCATGGAATCAATAATTGAATTATTTTAAAGAAAAAATCCCAATAATCTGATGATTCAGGAAACAAAAAATGACTGCCGTAATGTTTCCATTCAGGCAGTCATTTTCCATTCCATAAACAAATCAAGGAAATGTTTTCAATTTATTGCATCGTCTGTTTAACAGCCGATACACCGCAAAAGCTGCCTCATCTGCTGAATTCCTTTCTTTTGGGATTTTATGATTGACTCCAAAATCGGAACAAGCTCAGGGCAAATTTGAAACTGAAGTGTCGTCATGGACATTTTTACCGCCCCCTCATGGTGCGGTATCATTTCCCACATAAAATTACAGCTAATTCGATTCGTTGCACGGGCACATTTCATTTCCATAAACATAACCTGCATAATCTGCTCCATCCGATTCTGATAGCAATACAAATTCCGTCTGGAATTACACAATTCGCTGCATTTGTCTTCGATACAGAGCATATTTTCTATGCTTATACGCTGCTCTCTTATAATATCCAATGCGATTTTACACAAAGTATCATTTTCCGTATATTCAAGAATATTTTTTGACATTTCAATGGCTGCCATATGATGCGGAATCATCTGTACAATGAAATTATGTGATATACTGTCACTCAGTTTTACATTGGTCATCCCCTGAATCATATTATCTAAAATATGGTAATATGTATTCAGGTATTCTTTGGTATCACCATTTAATCCACACTGCCTGTTCATATTTTATTTTCCCTTTTATTTTCATTATATTCAGGAGTATTGGCAGGTTGCATGAAAATTGAAGTTTTGGCTTCATTGATATCCTGATTCCGCCCGGCTCTTTGTGTTCATCGATATTAGATTGTTATCATGTGACGATTCACCTGCTCTGTAAGTTCCTCATCACTAATCATTGTAACGCGACCATTCTCATATTCCTTGCTTACCCACTCATGCACTTTCTGTACAATCGGAGCGGATTTATCTACCTCCGGCTTTCCGATTTTTCTGAAATACTGATTCATCCAGAATGCAACACCTGCAATACCTGATGTATTTGTAACAGAAACCTTTGGTGGACAGTTCAGTAATGCTGTCGTATCAAAAATATTATAAATTTCCTGATTTTTCATCAGACCGTCAGCATGTACACCTGCTCTTGTCATATTAAAGTTTTCCCCGACAAACGGTGTCATTGGTGGAATATCATATCCTGTTTCATTCTTAATGTAGTCTGCGATTTCCGTAATTACCTGCGTATTCATTCCGTTTAAAGTACCCCTTAAAGAAGCATATTCAAAAACCATAGCCTCCAGTGGAACATTTCCCGTCCTTTCACCGATACCAAGCAAGGAACAATTAACGGCACCTGCTCCATACATCCATGCCGTTGTCGCATTTACAACCCCTTTATAAAAATCATTATGTCCATGCCATTCCAACAGTTCTGACGGAACATCCGCATAGTGCTGCAAACCGTAAATAATTCCCGATACACTTCTTGGAAGAGCCGCTCCGGGATATGGTACACCAAATCCCATTGTATCGCAGGCACGTATTTTCACAGGCACACCGCTTTCTCTGGAAATTTCCATCAGGCGATTTACAAAAGGTACAACAAATCCATAAAAATCCGCTCTTGTAATATCTTCAAGATGACACCTTGGACGCAGTCCGGCTTCAATACAATCACAGACAATTCCTATATATTTTTCTAATGCCTGTTTACGGGTCAATCCCATTTTGTGAAAAATATGATAGTCTGAACAGCTTACTAAAATTCCCGTTTCTTTGATACCAATGGATTTTACCAGTTCAAAATCCTTTTTCGAAGCACGAATCCATGTAGTAATCTCCGGAAACCGATAACCTAACTCCATACATTTTTCCAATGCCTTCCTATCCTTTTCCGAATACACAAAAAATTCTGTCTGGCGTATCATTCCGTTTGGTCCGCCCAGCTTATGCAATAACTGATAGATATGTACCATCTGCTCCGTCGTATAAGGTGTACGTGACTGCTGCCCATCCCGAAAAGTCGTATCCGTAATAAAAATGTCCTCCGGCATATTTTCAGGAACATGACGATAATTAAATGCAATCTTAGGAGTCTCCGTATAAGGAAACATCTCTCTGAAAAGCTCCGGTGCAGAAACATCCTGTAACTGATAAATATATGGGTCCTGCTCCAGTTTATTCGTTTTATTGCTTAATTTGATATCCTTCATATGCACGCTTCCTTTATCATAAATTATTTGCAAATATTATAGTCACCCCTTATACTATATGTAAAATAAATAATTTCGATAGTTATAATCAGCATATCGAATTATTCGTAATGTAATATATGGAGGAAACATATGGATATTGAAACAATCAGGACATTCCTAGTCCTTTCCAATACAAAAAATTTTACACGCACCGCCGAACAGCTTTTCATTGCACAATCGACGGTCACAAACAGAATAAGCGAGCTGGAAAAGGAACTGAACATTTCATTATTTGCGAGGACAAACAGAAGCGTTGAACTGACACCGGAAGGAGAGCAATTTTTAATATATGCCGAAAAGGTCATTGAACTGACCGATTCCTCTCTGGCAGAAATCAGTTCCTTTCATAAGTTTGAAAATCATCTCCGCATAGGCTCTTCAGACTCCATATATGACGGTCATTTAGCTCCGATTATTTTGGAACACCAGAAGCATTATCCAAACGATGCACTGAAAATATCTATCGGTCTGTCCAGTCATCTGCTTGAACAGTTACAAAATGATATTTTTGACGTTGTGTTTACTTATTTACCACTAAATAAATCACAATTCCACTGTGAAATATACAAACAGGATACCATGGTTCTGGTAACGGATATCCAAAATAAAAAATATGCAAAGGGAATCAGACAGCATGAATTGCTTGAAGAATCATATCTGATGTGCAATTTTGCGTTACAGGATGTAGGACAATTTATCAGAAGCATTTTCCCAA
Source organism: Coprococcus sp. (assembly GCA_017935345.1). Lineage (GTDB taxonomy): Bacteria > Bacillota > Clostridia > Lachnospirales > Lachnospiraceae > Coprococcus. The sequence continues at coordinate 76,224 of JAGBHU010000032.1, read as the reverse complement.
AGTATCATCAATTTTCATTGGAAATCGATGACTGCTCAAAAATTGTACCATTTCTACTGGGACAAAATAATTACACCTTTTTACCACAGGATATGGCAACCCCATATGTACTGGAAAAAAAGCTTAGAGTGATACCGCTTTTAGATTTTCAAACACCTGTTATAAACTGTTATATTATCGGAAAGAAATCAAAAATGAAGTTATGGAAGGAGCTGTTTTTATAAAATTGCCTGCTGCAAATCGTCTATATATTTTGCCTGCTGCTTCTTTAAATACCCCTTTACAAACGGCTTCATCATCAATTTTTTTGCCTCAACATCCTCGGTAAAATCTATTTCCGTTCCATCACCCGTTTCTGAAAATACACCTGTCCAATGACCTTTCATATTGTCATTTTCCATATCAAATTCCCAGCGTTTATACGGCTCTGTTAAGGTAATTGTAAAAGTGGTTGCATATCCTTCCGGTGTATACTCTATAAACTGATTTTCACTAACCACCTCAATTTTACCCAAATCACTTCTCCACGCATAATCCGTCAATGACGTAACGATATTCCATACTTTTTGAACACTGCAATTAAATTTTGCTTTTGCATTTGAAATTGGCATCTTCTATTCCTCCGTAATTCTTATAATTTATTTTCAAATATCTTATGAGCAGTAATAATGGTATAGCTATATGCATTTACGGTAATCATACCACCTTCGTACAATTCCTAATTATCAAATACTGTTACATCTGTTCCCTCTATTCTGTCCCGTAAATCACTCAGGGTTATTTCATCTTTCGTAAAAAATCTCCAACCATTTACGTGAAGGTTCTCCGCCCATCCGTATTGTTCCCTTAATATTTTACATGCCAAAGCAGTAACGGAATATATTTCATCCTGAAATTGGACTTTGTTCCGTTCATCCAATACTGTTGCAACAATACTGTCATCATACAGGAACGTAATTTCTTCACCTATAGCAATATTTAACAGTTTAAAGGAATTATTTGCACGTCTTGTCCTATTCTCTGCAATTTCCTGCTCCTGTAACTGGTCAAGAGTCGGCATATAAAGCTTTAACTTATCAACATCATTTCTTAATATGGCAACATCTTTAAATATACCGTATGCTGTTTCCGGTGATATTTTGAAAAATTCACGTTCCCTGATTCTTCCGTTTTCAAGTCGCTCTCTCGCATGTAAAGAATCATCTATCCTATCTATTATACTATGAATCCGCTGCTCAACTGCAAACGGATTTTCAACCTCATAGACTGCATAACATCTGTATGAAAGCGGAAGATTTGTCGGAGCATTTAATTCCTGTAATCTTCTTTCTATGTCATTTCGTTCTGTCATTCCTATCTTTACCCAACCGTCAAGGCAGGGATTTGTCAATATGTACACCATTCCATTTGCCATGCCTTCTTCTCCTTTTTATTTCAAAACTTATTTTACCCATTTCCTGTTTTGCTTCGGTCCGCCATGTCCGAAATAAATTGTTTTTTCTCCCAATTCACTAATTCTTCCGGCACTTGAAAGCATTTGCTGTTTATCTGTATATAACATGGATGTTGTTGGATAAAACATATTCATCAACGCATCTCCGACAAACAGTTTATCTTCTATCACCAAGCCTATCGAACCATTTGTGTGACCCGGCAATTCTATAACCCTTGCATCGATACCATATGCTCTTAGGTCATCTCCATCCCTCAAATATAATTGCGGTTCAAAGGGTTCCAAGCTATCCTTTTCAAAGCTTTTCAATGATGCGGCTAATACAATTTTTCCTAAAAAGGTATTTGCTGATAACGACTGCCGGCGATTGTCAGGTATCAGATTACTGTCCTTCTCACTCATTGCGATTGGAATATGCAGTGTATTTGCAAGATATGCAGCATTTTGACAATGGTCCATATGTCCATGCGTAAGTACAATGAGATTCACATGAAAATCCCTGCACTTTTTCAATATCTTTTCCCGATATTTCTTCCTTCCCGTATCAATTAGTATCGCTTTTCCGTTCCCAGCTACGATATAGCAATTTACATTTCCGCCTGCAATTCTATGTATTTCAACCATGATAGATGTATTTGCCTCCGCTTATTGTATTGAAGATATTTCTATAATACATCAATTTCCAATTATGTGGTAGTAATATTGAACAAATACAAGTGAAATCTTTATTTTAATACGATAGGAAGACTTTATTTCCTGTTGCTCTTTGCTACAAATAATGTCCGTTAATTCATTTGAAACTTACTTTATGTCATGGGGGTCTGATAAGCCAACACAAATCCCCATGCGTTTTATCGCTGGTTATGTGTTGGCTCAGATAATCAGATGCTTATAGAAAAATAATCTCAAAACAAAGAAACAGTTGTACCGGAAAAAGCACTTATGATTAAAAAAATATCTGCTAATCCGACCATTCTTCTGTATTTTGCACATCTAAATCATATTCCGGATTTCCTGTTGGTACGCCCTGCGCATGCATACCTTCAAACAGCCAAACAGAATCACTTGTGGCGTCTACATCCATTTGATTAAAAATATAAGTTCCGTTTTCATCAAATATCAACTCAGCCCATCCTGCGTCTGCTGCCGTTCCGCCAACGAGAATGACATGTCTCAGATTGCGGTTATCCGTATATTCATATTGATAATAATCTGTATCGCTGCACTTATCCGTCACGTCCTCTCTGATATCCCCCAATACAAAATACAGCCTTCCATTCTGAACATCCACATAGCCGCTGCTTTCCTGCTCATCACGGTTAATCGTAAATGACGTAGAATTCTCATTTTGCACGATTTCAACCTCTGAACCGTTTGCCGTTGTAAAATTAATAATCTTGGATACCCATGTACTGCCTGTTGCTGCATATGCGATTCCGTTAGAACCCACAAACAACAATGCAAAGCCGGCAACTGCAATCCCTACTTTTTTTATGATACCTTTTTTATTTTTCTCTTTTTTCATCATTAACACCTCCAGGTCAATGTCATCGGAGGCATGAAGCACCGAAAATGCCTGCTTATATTTATTTTTATTCGTCATCGTTCCATTCCTCCTTTAAAATGTCTTTTAGTAACTTTCTTCCTCTTGATAACCGAACCTTGACATTTGTTTCTGTTAACTTCAGAATCTTGGCAATTTCCCGAACAGAGTAGTCTTCATAATAAAATAAATGAATGACAATACGATACTTTTCCGAAAGACTAAGTACCTGCTCAAATAAATTCTCTGCTTCCGGTGTTTCAAATGCTAATGTTTCTACATATTCATCCAATGGCAAACTCTTCTGCCGCCAAAATGAACGCGTAATATCTTTCGCCTTGTTAATTGCGACTCTTATCAGCCATGCCCGTATATGCTGCTCGTTATCAAATTGTTTCTTTGTCAAATGATACTGTAGAAATGTATCCTGGACTGCATCATCTGCATCGGCACTATTTTTGCAAATATTAAATGCAATCGCAAACAACTGGTCCTTATACCGTTCTATCAGAATCTCAGTCGGTTCTCTCATGAGTGTTTCCTCTTTTATTTATTTGAAAAGCCTTTCACCAGTAATACGATTCAATTAGCAAAAAGGTTACAATGACGATTTCATTTTGTACATATAAGATACATACCATTTTACCAAATTTATTGGAAAATCTTTTCATTGATTCCTAAAATACAAACTAAAAAAAGCAAGGGCAGCTTTACCTGTCCTTGCCTTCCGTTCTGTTAAGCTGTGATGGCAGCATACAACACTGCTTATATCGCACCATCTGTCTACTTTAAGGAATGTCCGCTAATTTCACCGTAAGCTTTACCGGTTGATGGTCGGTATATGCAAATCCTGTATCAATATTTTCTATGCTCTCAAGTTCCAGGTTATCCGATATGATAAACCCATCTAAAACATATACCTGTGAATCTTCGTAATTTCCACTATAAGGTGCATTTAACAGACGGCAGGTTGGCACATTGTCGGTAACTGCAAAAGAAAAGTTTTCCGGCATATCATCTGTTCCGATAATTCCGGGCACCCAACTCTCCTCACTAATCAATGGATATGTGTCCATCCCTTCAAAAGCCTGATTGAAATCTCCGCCTGCTATTACATAATTTCCTTTTTCATATTCTTCCTGTAATTTCCCCACAAGCTGTTTACTCTGTGCAATCTTGCCCTCACCACTGTCATATGCCTCCAAATGAAAATTAATCAACACCAGTTCCTTATCACTGCCCTCGATTGGAATACGTGTTTCCAGCATACAGCGTTTCAAATTGCAGGTCTTTATCGGCCACTTGAATGATTCGGGAAGGGCAATTCTGGCTGCAGAATTCACTTTATAGTCAGTCAGCGTCGCAATTCCTGATTCCACCTTGCCAATCGGCGGAATCGGATATGGTACAAAATCACAACGGAAATTACATGCATACATCCCCTGAAGAGAAAGCACATTCTCATAATATGCTAATTCATCTATGTGAAAAGTACGCTTTGAATCCCTGTCAACCTCCTGCAAAAAATAAACATCTGCATCCTGCTCCAGCAATATATTTGAAATACCTTTTAAATTTGCCTCAACCTCTTCTTTATTTTCCGGATGCACCTTGGTACCGCCGTCCATAAAAAAATCCGCATCCTGATTCAAACCTGCATAGCCGATATTATAAGATAAAATGGTAATACGTTCTCCCTCCGACAACACTTCTAATCCGCCGGAGGCCTGAATTTCCTCCAATGGCTTCGGACGATACTCCCGAATTGTATAATATCCTGCAATTGCAGCCGCTGCAAATATTAAAATTCCAAATATCAGCCCAAATACTTTTAATAATCTATATTTTTTTCCCTTTTTATCCGTTTTCATTTCTTGCATTTACTTTACTTCCTGTTCATTGAATCTAAGTATTTATATCCATAAATATTTGAAAAAAATAAAAAAATATACCATAGTCCAAATACTTCATTTCCAATTTATATAATGAATTTATAATTGTATAATCATTATAAAACACCGACTATAAAATAACAACTTAGGTTTTAATACTTGACTCTCACGGAGCGTCATAGTCTAAAATAACCTTATCAGGAACAAGGAGGAAATACAGAAATGATGACCGTAAAAGAAATATCCAAATTAACAGGTATCAGCGTACGCGCACTTCATTATTATGATGAAATCGGGTTATTAAAGCCCACAGATAAAAGTGAGGTGGGATACAGACTTTATGACGATAAAGCATTGGAAACATTACAACAAATATTGTTTTTCCGGGAATTTGATATTCCTTTGAAGGAAATCAAAGCTGTTGTGGAAAATCCCAATCTTGATAAAAACCAGATATTGCAAATGCAGCGAAAGATGCTGGTATCCAAAAAAGAACGGATAGAAAATTTAATTTCCAGCATTGACGATATTTTGAAAGGGGAAAATCAAATGAATTTTGAAATCTTTAATCGAACAGAAATCGAGGATATGTATGGTTCTATGGTTGCCAATATGAATGACGAGCAAAAGGAAATATTTATTGAGCATTATGGAAGCATGGAGGAATTCCAAAAACACTTTATGGAAAGTGCATCCAGTGAAGCTGCTCAAAAAAATTTTCAAAAGGTGGTAGAATGGTATGGCAGTAAGGAAAGTGCATTAGAGGCTTCCAAAAATCCCGGTAATTCAGAACTCCTGCCTGCATATCAGAGGCGGATAGAAACCATATTGATAAAACTTGCAGAAAAAAAAGACTGTGATGTTCATTCCTTTGAGGTCAAAGAACTTATCGGCGAATATGACTTTGTTTCAAAGCAATTATATCAAATGGATGACGTATCAAAAATGTTGTTGGAGCTAGCCAAGCTCTATCAGACGAATCAGGAAATTCAAAAAATCCAAGACAGCATTTATGGTGAAGGATGTACAGAATTCTTTGGAAAGGCAATCGAAGCATTTTATCAAAAAGGCACAGAGTCCTCAATGCCACACATATAAACCATACAAAATATATTTCAACATCAAATGATTCTTTTGACAAATGAAATATAGGAATATATCCTGACACATTAGCTCAATTACCACCTGCTAATGTGTCAGGCATCTGTTCTATTGAACCTACGCCCAATTACTTCATCATATATACGCTTTGTATTTTCATCAAACAACACCCATGTAACACAATCAATTACATTTGGATATTCCTTCAAAAATCGTGTTACCGTATCTACCGCAATAACTGCTGCCTTATCAACCGGAAAATGATAGATTCCTGTTGAAACAGACGGAAATGCGATTGTTCTGACATGATTCTCTTTTGCTACACAAAGAGAATTCCAATAGCAGTTCTCCAGCTTTTTTTCTTCATTATATTTCCCGTTATTCCATACGGGTCCCACTGTATGAATAACATATTTACATGGCAGTTTATACCCCTTTGTTATTTTAGCTTCTCCTGTTTTACATCCGTGTAATAAGCGGCATTCAGCTAATAATTCCGGTCCGGCGGCACGATGAATTGCACCATCTACACCGCCACCGCCAAGCAGACTGGAATTTGCCGCATTCACAATCGCATCCACGTAATCAATCTTTGTAATATCACCTAAAATTGTTCGAATCATCAGCCCCTCCTAAATCTCAAAGCACGGCATTAACTCCAGTTTAAACAGATTCTTTTTATGCATACTATCAATTTTCTCTTTAATATCCGGTTCCGGCAAGACACCCTCACGAATATATTTATCAAGCATCTCATAAGTAAATCCAAGATTTTCCTCGTCTGTCTTGCCACAAAGTCCATCAATCGGTACTTTGTCAACTAACTCATCAGGAAGCTTTAATACTCTTCCTATCGCTTTTACTTCTGTAACTGTCAATCTTGAAAGAGGACTGAAATCACCGGCACTATCTCCATATCTTGTAGAATATCCTACCCAGTCTTCCGACAAATTACAGGTATTCGCTACCCTGCCATTCATACTCTGGCTTACGGCATATAGTGTAGCCATACGGATACGCGGAGGAAGATTGGTCTTCGTCTGTTCAGTTACAGTAATTTCAGTTGGCATTGCATTTAACACGCCATTTACCGCATCTCCGATATTTATCTCTACACTTCGTATATTCAGCACATCAACTAATTTTCGTGCCATGTCAATGTCTGCCTGCTCACCACATGGCATCAGCACACCAATTACCCTGTCTCTGCCTAATGCTTCCACACACAAGGCAGCTACCACTGACGAATCCTTACCACCGGATATTCCCACAATGGCATTGCAATCCGAGCCGTTCTCTTGAAAAAAATTCCTAATCCATTCTACACATTTATCCTTGACCTCTACTGCATTAAAATGATTCATATAAACATCTCCCTTTTTCAATCCTTGTAAGCAATTTATATTATTCCCCCAAAACCTCTACCTGACACATTTTCATCGTCGTAAGTGCTGCCTGATGGCTCTCCGGCGTTACACCTGCACAGCAGCTTGCGTCTACACTGACTTTAATTTCCGGATATGTTGCTTTGATAATCAATGCATTTGACACAACACAAATATCTGTACAAAGACCGACAATTTCAACCTCTTCTAAATCAAACTCCTTCCAATTCATATAGCCAAAGCTCGGTTTGTTAATATATGTGGCATTCGGAGTTTCTAATCCATCTGCAATCTTCCAGCCTTCTGTACCCAAAATACAATGTTCCACCGGCAAATGCTTTCCTTCATTGGTCTCTAAGTAATTGCTCTGATGCGTATCTCTTGTATAAATAATTTGATCCCCTGCTGCCTGATATTTTGCAATTTTCTTTTTTACGTTTTCTACTATCGCTTCAGCCTCCTTTGTTCCTAATGCACCATTTATAAAATCATTTTGCATATCAATAACGATTAATGTCTTCTTCATAATTACGACCTCCGTCTTATTTATTACTATTTTAATAATATGTTTTCATGTTATGAACATATTTTCTTTTCGGAAATATGTCAAGTGTTTTTCACCAAACATTTTTTTCAAAGTACATGGTCAGCAAAACAATGTATAGAAACAACTCTGCAAATGTATATATTTTTTTCTCCGACACAAACTATTTGTATAAAAATATAAAAATTAAATAGGAGAATTAAAGGATGAAAGACTTTGATAAAGACACACTGGGCGAAGCACTTGCAAAGAACACACTGGATGATATTCCCAAACCTAAAAGTAATGCTAAAGAAATTGTCGGTCTTGTAAAAAGCAGTGGGCGTGTAACCGGATATCAATTATCAGATGGTAAGACCGTAACGAAAGAAGAAGGCGTTGCTCTCGCAAAAGAGGGAGAAATAAAAAACGTCGGTATCGCCCACAGAAAAGATACGGAATATTTAAAATCCATTCCTGACGGTACGGAAAGCAACAATCTTGGAAACCTTCCGTCTATATCAGGTTAACAATTTTACTGAGCAACGTGCTTTTTCTACTATACCTTTCAATCAGTCCTTGGAGAGGGACTATAAATACTACTACTAATTGATACGAGGTTTCTATAAAATGTTTAAAGAAAAAAATTTAAAAAACAATACCAAAAATTCTTATGATGACGATAACATTCCGGAGATAGACCTCCCACAGGATTCATGGATTATAGAACCTTTGCCTGAGTCAAGCCGTCCACGGAAGGATGGTCCCGGCGGAGAGGATAATAAATCCAAACAGAATATAAAATAACGACATAATGATGACTTAACATCATCGGCTTTTATCATGAATACCATTTACTGAAAAAACACTTACTTTTGTAAATAAATTCTGCCTTTATATCAAAAGTAAGTGTTTTTTTAATGATTCTATCTATGTGGTTATCGTTTCTAATGCCCCCATAAACCGCTGATAAATAACTTTATTTTCTACATCTTTTTCTTTTATTCTTGATTCTTTTGGGACAAAACCTCCGGCCATATCAAAATGCCCGCCCCCCTGTCCAATTCCTGCCAACGCACAGCTTACCAGATTTCCTGCATGCACATTTTCCTCTTCACTGCGGACTGAGAATTTCAATCCGCCGTCCTTTTCCGCATATACCACGGAAACCGTAACTGCATCCAGTTTCAAAATAAAATCAGAAATCATGGCAACCAAAGCATCCTGACAATCAAATGGAATATAGGCAATTCCGGTTTTCTCATATATCTGGATATTTTCAATCGCTGCTCCATAGGCTCTTAAATCTGCCAATTCGATATTATCATTTACCATTCTGTCCACTAAAGAAACCTTTGCATAAGAAAATAAATATTCAAACATCTGAATATCCAGACGTGTCACCCCTCTTCCAAAGGAATCGGTATCCATGCGTATTCCATACATTAAGGCAGATGCCGTATTTTCATCAATCGGCGTTTTACTTTCACAAAAATATTCCGCTACCAACGATGCGCAAGCCCCAACCATCCGAATATCCTGATACAAATAATCACATTCTTTTACTATCGGATGATGGTCAATACATGCCACTTCATCTCCCGGTATATCCGTCAGATTAGCATTATATTTCTGTCCGTCTACTAAAAGCACATAATCCGTTTCCTTAATCTCCAGCTCGTTATAAGGATGCATCTCTATATGAAAATTATCCAACATCTTTACTATGCTAATCTTGTCCACATTTCCGTTATAACAAATGGCTGATTCTATCCCATGATATTTCAGAAACTTCTGCATTCCAAACGCACTTGCAATCGCATCCGGGTCCGGAAAATTATGAGTCTGAATAAAAACCTTGTGTCCATCCAGTATTTCTAACAATCTCTTCCATTCCACTATTTCATTCCTCCAATATATAAATCAATATGTTGGCAATTCCATTATATATAATACACCATGATATATTCTTCCTCATTCTCGTCACAGATTTCGAATCCAACATACTTTTCATAAGCTCTGTTCCAATCCCAAATCCCCGATAGTCTTTATATAACGAGATTGCAAGCGATGGCGTAGTATCATCTATATTCCATTTGGATTTTTTACCTCAACTCTTACTCCGACAACGTCAAACTAAGCTCATACTGGAACGAATCCAACGTATTATTTTCCATTGTTATTGCCTCTGTAATATCAAAATCTATCAAAATATCATTTTTGATTGCTACGATACGGTTCTTTCCACCATGAAGCAATATCTCGATAGCATAGGCACCCATCAATGAGCCATACATTCTATCCTTCGCCGTAGGCTGTCCGCCTCTTTGAATGTAACCCAAAACGGATACCCTTGATTCAATTCCTGTTTTATCACGAATCATCTCTGCCAGTTCAGGAGCATCAATTACACCTTCTGCCACAACAACAAGATAGCTGTTTCTGCCATCCGCATGACGTCTTTTAATTGCATCCGTTATACTGTCAAAATTACCATCCCACTTCTCAGGAAGAACAATCGCATCTGCCGAGGTAGCCATGCCTGCCCACAATGCAATATAACCGCGCTTTCTTCCCATAACTTCAACAACGCTGCATCTGCCATGAGAAACGGAGGAATCCCGTATTCTGTCTATCGCTTCCATCGCCGTATTTGCCGCAGTATCAAAGCCCAACGTATACTCTGTACAAGACACGTCTCTATCTATTGTTCCCGGAATACAAATCATATTGATTCCCTCTTCCCGAAATGCAATTGCACCTCTCAAGGTACCGTCACCACCGATGGCTACGACTGCATCAATATGATTTTCTCTCAAATTATCTGCTGCCTGTTTTCTGTACGCAGGCTGTAAAAAACGTTCGCTTCTGCTGGTATAGAGAACCGTTCCGCCTTGATTATTAATATTCCGCACATCTTCCAAGTCAAGATTTTTTGTCTCCCAGTCAATCAAGCCTTCATATCCACGAAGAATACCTACCACTTCAATCCCTGCATTAAACGCACTAAAAACTACTGCCCTGATTGCCGAATTCATACCCGGTGCATCTCCACCACTTGTCAATACTGCTATCTTTTTTATATTACTCATGATACGCTCCTTTTCTCAACTGAATATAGATAAGCAATTTCCCGAAGCTGTTTTCCGCCAATATTGTCCTCCAGAATATGCTCATCCTGCACAAAGCCGACCTTTTCATAAAACCGCCTTGCTCTGTGATTTTCTTCCAAAACCCATAAAAATATATTACGATATCCCTGCTTTGCCAGCTCGTCAATTACCTCATTTATCAGCAGCTTTCCATATCCTTTCCCCATATACTCCGGTAAAAAATAAATGGAAATGATTTCACCAAAGCCGTCAAAATCAGCAAATCTGGATTTTCCATATGCTGAAGTACCAATAAATTTACCGTTTTCAATCATAACAAGGTGGTTCATGTCCTCTTGGTCTAAGTTTGAAATCCAACGTCCTTCCGAAATATGATTGAGCCAGCTTTCGGGAATGATATCCTGATATGCAAATTTCCAACTTTCCTCATAAATACGGCTAATTGCAAATCGGTTATCCTCTTTTTTGATATGTCTTATTTCCATAACAGTTCCCTTTTCTGCTGCAATTTATTTCTCAACGGCATATTTTACAGCCACATCATCAAGTGAAGTACCATTTTCCCACGCTCCGCAATATCGGATGTATTCTGCCTCTGCATTCAGAAAATTCTCGGCATTCCGCGGAAGAATAATGGGCTCTATTGTGTTTTTAATATAATCACATACATATATCGTCTTTACACAATTTAAAAATACCCAGTCAAACCGATACTTTTGCTCCTGCTGCCGATACCGCATATATTCAAATAACTGACCTGCATCAATGTCATTTCCTTCTGTCGGATGAAGAAACAGATACAGTCCATTATACTTTTTATGCTGATAATTACTATTCAGCTTTTCTAATTTTCGGTCAAATCTGTATTTTGCTTTGGAGATATAATCCTGCTCTACACGACTGTCCGGCAATACCGCCCAGAACCGCCCGTTATAAAAATGCAGCCGCTCTCCGTATCTCGCAAAAGCCTGTACAGGAAGCTCCTCCTTCAGGCATCCCAGATACTGCTCAATAAAGCTCTCCTCCTGTCCGTCCTCCGGCAGAAGTGCCTGACTGACCTCCAAGCCTAAATCCATTCTATGATTAATCCAATCGGGGGACTCACTTTTGATAAAGCATGGCTGATATTCCGGCCATAAATATTTTAATGACAATGCCGCATATATTTCATTCAAAAGCTTCTCATATGCCATTTTCTTTTACCTCCATATTCCACACATCCTTTATCGGACAATCAGAGACCTCAAAACAATAATAAAAACCCCCATTTCAAATTCAGGTTTTCATTTCAATATATAATGATATTATATATCATAACTACTTATCATGCACCTTTTTCTTGTCAACTATAATTTGACTTTATGTTTCTCACATCAGTTCCCCAAGCATTTGTGATGGATTTTCTGCTGCCTTTACCTTTCCAAATACTTTTTCAATCATCCCATTTTCGTCAATCAGATATGTGGTTCTTACCACCCCCATGGAGACCTTTCCATAATTTTTCTTTTCCTGCCATACATCATAGGCCCGAATTGCATCCAGCTCCGTATCAGACAATAACGTAAATCCCAACTGATACTTTTCCTCAAACTTTTTATGGGATGCCACCGAGTCCTTGCTTATGCCAAGGACTACTGCATTTTTCTCCGTAAACTGCGGATACAAATCACGAAACCCACATGCCTGCTTTGTACATCCCGGTGTATTGTCCTTTGGATAAAAATATAAAATAACCTTCTTCCCTGCATATTCACTTAACGTATGCCAAACTCCATTTTGGTCCTGCAATGAAAATTCAGGTGCTTTGATTCCTTCTGCTAACATATGTCATCCTCCCAAAATTATTAATAAATTTAATACTTAATGTCCCAACACAAACATCACAATAATCATATCAAATAATCAATCATATAACCAAATAAAATTCCAAGCACAGCCGATATGCAGATAATCAGTATCGGATGTACTTTTCGAAATACTAAAAAAACGGAGAAAAGAAATATAACCAACGCTGCATAAAAAGAGACATCGGACAAAATAGCGGTATGGATACCGGCTGGTGCAAATACTGTACCGCCAATGGAAATCATGGCAGCGCCAATCAGTCCGACAACCGCAGGCTTCAGTCCTGCCATACACCCTTTTACCATTTTGCTGTTGCTAAATTTTGCAAAGCATTTTGCAACGATGAGAATGATGATGAAGGACGGCAGCACAACACCAAATGTTGCACAAAACGCTCCTAATATGCCGCCAACCTCTGCTCCCACATAGGTTGCTATATTGACTGCAAATGGTCCCGGTGTACTTTCGCTGACAGCAATAAAATCAACCAGTGACTTGATATCCAGCCAGTCATGAGCAATAACTTCCTCCTGTATCAGCGGAAGCATCGCATAACCACCACCAAAGGTAAAAGCTCCGATTTTGAAAAATGTCCATAACAATTCCAGATAAATCATTGTCTTTCCCTCCTTGAAATCACTGCGGAGGAGATCAGACCAAATACCGCACATCCGATAATGACTATCAGCACATCCACATTCAAAAATGCAGTCAGTACAAATGCAGATGCCATAATAATATAGGCAGTGGTATTTTTCGGACACTGCCGGTACATGGACCAGAGTGCCTTCAGAATCAGCGCAAGTACACCGGCTCTGATACCATGAAATGCATACCGAACAGCCTGAATGCTTTGAAACTCTTTCAGAACAAAGGATACGACAAGGATAATAAAAAAAGAAGGGAAAACTACGCCAAGCGTTGCAAACAACGCTCCCCAAAAGCCACAAATACGAAATCCTACAAATGTAGCTGCATTGATTGCAATCGGTCCCGGTGTTGATTCCGCAATGGCTACGATTTCCAGTATGTCAGCATCACTAATCCATTTTCTTTTCTCAACAATTTCCTTTTGAATCAGCGGAATCATTGCATAACCGCCGCCGAAGGTAAATGCACCGATTTTCAAAAAGGTAAGGAATAGCTGCCATACCTTTTTCATTTTACCGCTCGCCATATTCTGTCTCCTTATCGTAATGCTCTATATCGATATTATAACAATATCGGCTTGCACTATAACTGCATTATTTTACATGTAACAATATCATTTTACGCATCAGCCTTAGATAAGTCAATTTTTATCATACGACAAAACGGAGCAGACACCATTTGTCCGCTCCGCTCTAAAATAAAACACTTCCTTCAAGCCTTCCAAAAGCAGCATGGTCTGATTCATCAGCTCATATTGCTTTGTCACATCCAGATAATATTCATAATCATAAAAGCTGAAATAATTTCTTTGTTCTATCTCACCGGAAACAGAAACAAATTCCGGTTTTTTTGCGACAATCGAATAGCAATCCGTTACCCAATCCCTGATGCTGACGGTCCCCTTCTATCAGTCTGACTCCTTCTGACTGCCTTCTGGTATTCCGATTCAAAACATATACTTCATAGCCATGTTTCACATAATATTCAGCAACATATCTGCTTACAAATACAGTTTCTCCGGTAACTAATGCTTTCTTCATAGTGCCGTCTTCTCCCTTCCATAACTAGATAAATCTATTTTTTATCGGATGTCTTATTACCGTCTTCAATTTTTCAGGAGCTACCCTTCTGGCATCACTCAAATAAATCTCGTGATGAAGCCTTGTACCAGTAATATCCAATTCGTACCCCTGCGCAGTCATGAATTCATGCATTCTTTCAATGGTTGCCGGCTCATCATCATAAGGTCCAATATGCATGCACTGAACGCATAAGCCTTCCTCGTATGTCAGAAATTCCACCTTGGAAAAGTCCTGCTGCTTTTTCCTTGTTGCTTCCTCTATCGCCCAATCAAACTCCTCTTTCGTCACAAAATCCGGTAGTCTGATAACAGAAAGAAACTGAAAATCCTCTTTGCGGCTATAATCAATCCCCTGTGTTATTCTCTGTTTGCCCGAAGTCAGTTCCTGATTCACTGTCTGCGCCTCCTGCCACCAAAATCCCTCCAGCGGTGGAACAACATAATCGAAATATCCTTCTATCTGATGATTCCCTTTTTTGCTCATTTTAATGGTAAATGCAATTCCATAAAGCAATCCGATGGAGTTCTTGTACTCACTCCCCTCTACATTGGGATTGCCCTTGCCACGAACCGCAATATAATTCATTGGCGGTACTTCCACAATGCCCGGTTTGTTTTTTGGCAGATAAAATTCCTTATACTCTTTTTTATAATCAAATGCCATTTTTTCTTTTCCCCTTTAAAAAATTATAGTCCCCTGTCTGCCAGCACTTTTTCAAATTTCTTTTCTGACAGTATTTCATGCGTTACAAATTCTCCATTATAAAACAGACTGAATGTTGTAAATGGTGTAGGCGCTTTTTGTGCCTGTTCTCTTGTCGTTATGTGAATTGATTGGAAATCAATATTTTTATTTTTTGCCATATTTTCAAGAATCGGAACATACTTCGCTGTAAAAGGGCATTGGCTTGTATAATATAAGGTAAAGCCCTGACGTACATCCGCCGGACTTACTTGTTTTACGCAGGACTTAAAATGCGGTTTTTCAATATCCTTATCAAATGGCAGAGCCATCAGTTCAAAATATGGTCCTGCCGTATCAATCGTTTCAAAGCCTTTGTACTGCAAGTATTTTTGTTCTGATAAAAATCCCCGTTTCTTCTTTGAAGATAAGATAACAAGTCCCTTTTTCCCCTTCGCTCTGCTATCGCTTATACATGCTTCCAGCAACAGGTTAGAAAAACCCTGCCCCTTATATTTTCCTGCTACCCATAAGCAATCAATATACATATAATCTCTTGCTTCCATCGGTATCCATGCATATTCAGCCGGGATATACTCAATAAAGCATTTTCCCCTGACATTCCCTTTTAAAAATACCAGTCCTTCGTCGAACCGCTCCTTCAACCACATTTTTTTAGACATCACCTGTATATCCTTGTTATTTGCAATTGCACAGCAAATATGTTCGGCTTCAAGATTATCATGTGTTAATTTTATCAGTTCCATATAACCCTGCGTCTCCATTTCTGTTTCATCTATTGAAACCAATTTTTCTAATCAAACGCTATCTCATTTTTGCCCTTTTAGTAATCTAGCTACACGTTCCCTGATATTCTGTTCAAATTCCTCCTCTGAAAAAGACGGATCCTTTGTCTTTTTCCAAATATCGCAGGGAATATGGCTGCAAGCTCTACAATTTTTATATTGATTCCGGTTGACAGAACATTCATAGATTGGACATGCCTGTCCTTCCGGCGCATGAAACACCTTACCCAAGCTCTCATTACAGCCCTTACATATATTTCCGTAGCATCCACACTTTGTACATTCCGTACCACAGCAGCTTACCGTATTTGAAGAAGCAGACTGTGCCAAAAGCTCCTGCTGTTTTTTCTTACTGAAGCCTCCAAGTACCAGCGCATAGGACTTGTCCAGCAAATCCTTTAACAAATCATCAGGCACATTACCGTCAGCCTTCACCGAATTCCAATGCATTTTGTTCATATAATAACCGGGAATAATGTCCTCATACTGTTGCCTTAAGAAATCTCCTTCCGTCGGCTCCAACTTCAATGTAATATAGTACGGCTCATTATCTTCTCCCAGACAGACCGCCACAAACATTTTGCCGCCAATCTGATAGCGAATCCAATTCCAATCCTTCTGAAGGTCTTTCGTAACACCTGCTTTACTCATTAAATAATTGTCAATCCACACATATTTCATAGATACCATTCTCCCTGCGCATTTCTATTATCGGTATTCAAGCCAATCAATTTCTTCTAAAATAATGTTTCAAATTGATTTATTCCGCATATTTTCTCCTCATACCTTCTATACCGGCTCTTATTTCTGCCCGAATTTCTTGTGGCTCTATCAGCTCCACCTTATCTCGAAAGGACATCAGCCATGTAATCAAATTTTCCCTGTCCGTATAGTCTGCCTGAAATAAAAGCCTTCCGTCTTCCTGCTCCCTAAAGCTTCCACTGCCAAATTCTTCAATTAACCGCCATTTACATTCTGAATCAAAAAGAGCTTTTACCTTTATCCCACCGGGAAATATGCATTCATTGCTCAAATCCGGCATCGGCACCTGCCGCCGCACAAAAGCCTGCGTCAATAATTGTAACTCTTCCATACGATTCAGCTTAAACAGACGAAAGTCCTCTCTCGCTTTACACCAGCCCCATACATACCAGCTCGACCAGCGGAATATCAGATAGTACGGCTCTATACAGCGAACGGACTCCCCTTTGGGAGAATAGTAAATAAATTTAAGCTCCCGATGCTGTTCAATTGATGTGCGTATCAGCTCAATTTTAGGAGCAAGGGAAGCTTTGTACCATGAGGATAAATCAATTAATATAAACTGGTTTCCCACCATAAATTCAGAAGAGCCCGCCGACAGCTTCTCCATTAACCGCCCATAACGATTGGTCCCGTTAACACTATCCAAGCTGCGAAGTCCTGCAAGAATATCCTGCATTTCCGAATTTGTAAAGAGTGTTCTATCCATTTTGTACGGTTCCATAATGGAAATGCCGCCATTTATTCCCTGTTTCGTAACAATCGGGATTCCTGCTTTGCACAAATCTTCAATATCCCTGCTAATGGTTCGTTTGGAAACCTCAAACTGCTCTGCAAGATAAGGTACCGTAACCATATCCTTTTGCAGCAATATGGACAAAATTCCCATTTGTCTGTCTATTTTCATGACTGCTCCTTTCGCTTGCAGCTTCATATGAAAATCCACTCACGCTTCATGAAGTATTCATATTCATATGATACTATAAAAAACATGTCAACTGTATGTCATGTTTTTATCATACATGTTCAAATAATTTTTTCATGAATGACATCCCGCTGAATCCGACAATTTTACCTCCGGCACCAAAAGCATCAAGGAATTCTATATCGTAATTTCAATCAGATTTCCCTCAATAGCCATAATAAGGCTCTCATAATATCCATCACCTGTTATTCGAGGTCCACTGATGACTTCATATCCATCCTGCTTTAATCCGGCCGTTATTAAATCAACTTTTTCTTTACTGCCTACACTAAATGCAATATGTATAAAACCCGTTCTTTGAAGTAATTTTTCGCCATCGTCCATATTGGGCTTATTCATAATCTCTAATCTTGCACCATCCTCAAAGGTTAAGAAATATGACTGAAAACCTGTCATTTTGTTATGGTACCTATGATTGGATACTGCCCCAAAATAATGTTCAAAAAATTCCCTTGCTTTTTCTAAATTCTTTACATACATGGCTACATGTTCAATTCTCATATAAATAACTCTCCTTATACTATTTTGTATTCCTCTTTGTTAAAATATCAAATCTCCTGAATGGATTTGCTGAAGCTGCTCGCCCATGATATGCTTCATAATATCAAAAGCCGTCTGCCCTGTACAATGACCTGTATAAAATACTGTAGGAAGCTTTATAAGCTCATACGCCGTTTCCTTCATATTATTGATTTCATCTTCTGTATAGTCTGTCCTCTTCATCATATGGAAACCACTTATTACAACATCTGGATAGCCATGATAAATGCTCTCAAATCTGTTTAATATGTTTAAAATGCCATTATGGGCACAGCCGGAAATAAGTATTTTCTCTTCCTCATGACAAATCACAAGATACTGCTCATGTAAAAAATAATCCTGAACGAATTTACCGTCAACCTTCTCCAAAAGAACAAGGTTACTTTTCGGCCAAAGGAGTCTGCCTGTTACTCCTGAAAATAAATGTAATTCATCATCTATCTTATAATCGCCCTCAATAAGGTGTAACCGTGGCAAATCCATTACATGTTTATCAATCCCAATATATTTGTTTCCATGGAAATATTCTCCTCCCGCAGATTGCTGCATATAAATATTTGCAATCGGATTCCGGTTGGCAAATTCCATCAACCCTCCTGTATGGTCGTAATGTCCATGGCTAATGATTACCGTATCGACCTTTGCGATATCTACATCCAACTTTTTTGCATTTTCCCATGTTAAATCAGATGCTCCTGTATCTACAAGCAAATTGTGACTCTTCGTCTCTATATAAAAACTAAGTCCATGCTCTGCTTTTACATTTGACATCCCATTTGTATCTTCCATTAATACTGTTATTTTCATTTTTGTTGCCGCAACGTCCTTCCAATTATTCTTTCTTTAAAAATTCCGTTAACTCCTCCATCAGCTTTGTCACATCGATTGGTTTCGCAATATGTCCGTTCATCCCGACTGCAAATGCATGCTGTTTATCTTCTTCAAATGCGTTTGCAGTCATGGCGATAATCGGAATATCCCTCTGGACCCCCGAAAGTTCACGGATTCTCTCCGTAGCCTGATATCCATTCATATTTGGCATCTGAATGTCCATTAAAATCAAATCATAATATCCCGGCTCCGCTTTCTGAAGCATATCAACACAAATGACACCGTCTTTTGCATGTTCCACTTCAAATCCAACTTCCTCCAGAATTTCCGTTGCAATCTCCGCATTGAGTTCATTATCTTCTGCAAGAAGAAGCCTTTTTCCCGTAAACTCATTGATGGCAAATTCCGCCGCCGATTCATAAGCTCTCTCCATACCTTCCTTATCTGCAATCCTGAACGAGAGCATTACCGTAAACCGGGTACCTTTGCCGACCTTACTCTCCACGGTAATAGAGCCGCCCATAATATCCACAAGCTTTTTGGCTATCGGCATTCCAAGCCCTGTTCCGCCGATTTTACTTTGTGTGGTATTTCTTTCTCTTGTAAACTCATCAAAAATATAAGGCAGGAACTCTTCCGATATACCAATACCGGTATCCTCAATCTCTGTTTTGTATGTAGCACATCCCTCTTTATCGGAAGGCATTTCCTGCAACCTCATTGTAATGGTTCCGCCCTCCGGCGTATATTTTACCGCATTGCTTATGAGATTAAAAAATACTTCCTGAACCTTTGTAGAATCACACCAGACATAGGAATGTTCCACATTGATTTCTCGGTTAAACTTCAAGTTTTTCCGGTCAATTTCTTCTCTGAAAACAGACGTTAGTGTGTTATTAAATTGTTCCACGCTCCAGATTGACTCATCAACAATCATCTCTCCGCTTTCAATGCGGGCCATTTCCAATATATTATTTATAAGTTCCAGAAGATACTCGCCCGATGCTTTTATCTTCGCAATATAATCATCCCGTTTCGGGGCATTGTTGACATGCTTTTCCAATAAATCTGTAAAGCCGATAATCGCATTCATCGGTGTTCGGATATCATGGGACATATTTGCAAGAAATACTGATTTTGCTTCATTTGCAGCATTTGCCTGTTCCAATGCCTTTTTCATCTGTTCCTGATGTTCCTTTTCCCTTACCCGTTCCTTCCGTGACATGAAGTTCAAAATGATAACAATTACCGTTGATGCAAACAGCAGATAAACGAACACAATCAGAGAGCCAAGATAAGTTCCACTGTATACATCTTTTCTTGTCTGACAAACACCAATCTCATAATTTCCACAGATTTTGAAAGACGCCAGATAAGTAACTCCTTCTATATCCGTTTGAAAATGGGAAGCCTTAATTTCAGATAAAGCGGAACGTTCAATACCTATTTTTTGCAAATTTTTCCCCTGATATCTGCCCTGTGTACATTCAACAATTTCTCCGGTTGAATGATCCGCAACGAAATAAATATTATTATTAGTCGGAATTTCTAACAGAATGTTAGAAATCTTATTTCTTTCTATCTGCTCCAACAGCCTGGTAGGCGTAAGTCCTATCTGAACAAGACCTTTCCTGTCCTCTCGCCACACAAGTGCATACATCATCTGCTTTCCCTCTGCCGTATTCGGTGTGACATCCTGACAGAGAGAAAGATTATAATCCGTAAGCATTGGCTTAAAAAAGCTCATCTGTTCGCCCGAATCAAAATTGTAACCATAGTATTCAGGGTTTGTACCTGCATAAATGGAACCGTCCGTATCAAAAAGGTGAATCTCATCCACCTCCAACAGCTCTGCAATCTTTTTCAGTTCCTGTACGTTCTGCTCGGAAATATTGCTGTTTTCAATGATATAGGAACACGCCTGCGCCCGAATGATATAATCATCCTTTAAGGAATCCCTTAGATTGCTTTCTCCCTCATCATTTCTTATCAGAATTTCTTTTATCTGATTAATCGAAATATCCGCAGACTGGTAAAAATGTTTCCTGCTTGAAGATAATTGCATCATGCCCTGTAACACAAGAAGCAATATCATAAACAGCGACACAACTCCTATTACTCTACTCATAAATAATTTTTTCATATGTTCTCCCCTTTTTCCCTCTGCTGCCAAGCTAACTGAGCCATATCAGAAGCTGTAATCTGTACCGTACCACAACCATATTCTCTTGCTTCATTAACAACTCTTGATAATAATTCTTTTGCACCTTCTTCCCGTAACTGATTGATTCTCATATCAATAAAGGTGTCTAAATCTTGCTTGGTTAATTTTCTATATTCTAGTGATATCTTTGTTTTCTCCTATGCCCGAATCATAACACATGGAAATTCTATTTGCAATTCCACTCTTTCATCAGGAAAGCAAAAAACCGGGAAGGGAAAATCATCTCCCCTCCCGGTCTTTTCTTATCTGACTGTTACTTTTACTTTTACGTATGCACCACTATATGCCGTAACATAAACGTAACAGGTTCCCTTTCCTTTTGCTTTGATTACACCGTTTTTGGTAACCGTCGCAATCTTTTTATTCGTAGTCTTAAAGGTCACTCCCTCCATGTGATAAGAAAGCTTCTTCCGCTTGTTTTCATATACCAGCTTCACGGACAGCTTCTTCTGCTTTCCCTTTTTCAGTGACAGTTTTGATGTCGTCCTGACAGCTTTCACATTCGTGTTTTTTGTCGGTACTGCCAGATGAATTGTGTTCGACCGATTGCAGTATTGCTTCTTTCCATCCACCAGTTTGTATGCAAGCACGTAATACTTATAATCTGTGTTCGCTTTCTTCTTCGTATCAGTCCATTTCTGTACTGTATTTGATTTAACGGTCTTAACCTTAACGCATTTTCCACTGCATTTTCCACGGTAGATCTCATACCCTGAAGCACCCGGCACCCGGCTCCATGTCAATATGATCTTCTTTGTACCGGTTCTGCCTTTAAGACGGAAATCCACGTTTTTCATCGGAAGATCCTGCGTCTTTACATTCGTATACGTCTTTCCGTTAAATTGAACCTTCGCCGTATAGGTAATCGTATCCTTTCCGGTTTTTGAAGTCACGCTGCATGAAAGCTTCTTCACATTTCCGCAGCCATTCTTGCACGTGAACGTCGCTGTTGCCGATTTAGTTCCTTTCCATGTAAATACCGGATTAGCGTAGCTGTGCGGAATTGTCTCTTTCTTCGTATCAGTCCAGACCTTTCCATCGAATTTGGCTGTCGCTGTGTATGTGATTTCATCACCCTTCTGCTTCTTATCCACAGAACATGAAATCTTCTTCACATCTCCACAGCCATTCTCACACGTGAATGCCGCTGTCGCCGAACCGGTTCCTTCCCATGTAAATACCGGGTCTCCATAGCTGTGCCCGTTTTGCATATCCTTTTCCAGGATGACGTCTCCTTCTGTCAGCGGTTTTCTTCCTTCCGCATCCTGAAACAGCTCTTTACAATCTTCTTTCCGGCACTGCCAGTATTCAATATTTCCCTCTTCTATACAGGTCGCTTTCTTCGCTTCCACTTTTTCAAGCTCATGCGCTTCCACATTCACCGCAATCTCTCCGGTGACCTTGCGAACCGTAATCGTATAGCTGTTATCCTTATTCTTTGTTACAGTCAACTCCTCGCATCCCTGCGGTCCGCCTGCTGACTCATCTGCCAGTCTGCCTGCGATACAGTCGTAACCGTTGACCGTAAGACTGCTCATGGCATTATAACCATTCTCCTCATCCAGTGCCACCCGGAATGTCAATGTTCCATCTTCCCGGATTTCGTTCTCAGGGGTCGTATCTGATGGTGTACGCTCAACATCTGTAATCTGATAGCCTGCGCCATCCACCGGGATTGCATACCCTTTGTATGCCGTATAGGACACATATACTGTTGTATTCTCGGTCATTTCGTCAATTACCAGAACATTCGAGCAATTATCTGCAACCGTTTCGCCGTTGACTGTCCATGCTTTTACCATCTGGTTATTCTGCGGCTCTGCGGTAAATACAAGTCTGCTGCCGCCGGTAACTGTCGTCGTCTGACCGCTCTCTAAAATCACAGCTTCTCCATCCGCGGTCGCTGAAAGACTGCCGCCCGTATTTCCTTCCACCGCATAGGACAGTTCAAACTGCAGTGCAGCCGCAAAGACTGCCTCAACGGTCATATCTGTCCGAATATCTGTTGCGTTAAACTCCATACGGTCCTTGCTGACGCCTTCGGTTACTACTACATCATTAACCTTCCATTCCTTCACGGTCCAATAATCCTCTGCCGCTGCTGTAAATGTCAAATTGCCACCGTAAGGAACCTGATAGCTTTCCTCCGATTTTCCATCCATGGTCACGGCTCCCTTTCCGGTCTTTTTCACCGTTACCGTGTACGTATCCGGAATCATCGTGACAGAAACCTTCGTTTCACTCGTAATCGTCACTTTGTGTGTATTTTCCTGAC
Organism: Coprococcus sp.; assembly: GCA_017935345.1. Lineage (GTDB taxonomy): Bacteria > Bacillota > Clostridia > Lachnospirales > Lachnospiraceae > Coprococcus. Next base: position 52,532 of record JAGBHU010000032.1, on the reverse strand, counting down.
TGTCGATGGTCTCTCCGTTTACAATCCAGCTTCCAACCATCCAGCCGTCCTCCGGCGCCACCGTAAAGGTTACCACCGTATTACCCTTCACTTCGCTACCGCTTGGAAGAGACACAGCTCCTGCCTTTGCAGACAGTGTTCCGTGTTCCTCCGGCTGCTCATATGTCACCTGATAAGGTGCTTCTGTAAATATCGCCTGAATCTTGAAGGTGCTTATCTCCGGACTTGAGGCTTTCCCATTCGGAACAGTCCAGACAAATGTATCATCCAAAATCGTACCACTTTCCTCTGTCACCTTACTTCCATTCACTGTCCAATAATCCAGAATCATACCTGCATCCGGCTTTGCCGTAAAGGTTACCTCTGTTCCGCCACGAATCTGTGCACCATTGCCGTCATAGTCGTTTGCCTTTACTGCTCCGCCCTGGCCGCTCCATGTGACAGAATATTCTATCTGATGGAAGAATACCTTGACATCCGCACCTGTGCTGCCCGCATTGCCATCATAGGTGTATGTGGTGCCTGTATATATATTGTCACCATCTTTTACAGTCTCATCATTCACCGTCCATTTTTCCACTTCATATCCGGTGTCCGCCTCAGCAGTAATCACTACCGACGCATACTCACCGAGCGTAAATCCGTTTTCAATGTTCGGAAGCTGCTCGATGGTTCCAACCTTTGCACTTACAATCTTTCCGTTCTCTCCCGCCTGAATGGTCATCTTATTTCCACGCGGTACGAACTGTACCGTGACATTTGTTGCCTCCTGCACATCGGAAATGGACAGCGTATTCTCTGTAACCGTCACGCCGGACTGCTTCTGCACCACGCCGTTGACTATCCATTCTTTTACCCGGTAATTTTCATCCGGCTTCGCTGTAAAGGTAACTACTGAGCCACCATAGACCAAATCGCCGGAATTCAAAGAATCAATTTTATATATCTCCATTCCCTTTCGGTCTGCTGATGCCGTAAGTGTTCCGTTTGGCTTTGCTGAGGTGTATATGACAGAATAGTCTACTGCGTGTTGTGCGATAGCCTTATAAGTTACCTCAATCGTCTGATCGGCTGTAATCTCTGCAAGTTCATAGCACTTTGTATCGGTTGTCTCTCCGTTTGCATCCGTATAGATTGCTGCAACGACCTCGCCATTTACCTTGAGTTCATCTATCTCAAAGCCCTTATCCGGTGTAAAGGTCATAAAAATGTCTGTTCCCGGTTCAACAAAGTCTCCGCTTGCCACCACCTTTGCAGCATCCGCCGCATCCGTTACCCGGATGGTTCCATTTTCCGGCTTTTCATAAGTCACAACCGGCTTTCCTGCAATGTCAACCGTTACCGTCATATTCTGTGTGAGAGATGCAAGAAATGCCTTCGTAGGATCATCCGCATCCGCAGACACTTCATCACTCCATGCTTTCACATAATAGTTCTCACCAAGTGTCAGTACAAAGTTTACCGGAATATATGCCGATACCATTTCATCGTCTGTAATCTTACGTCCATTGCTCTCTGCCGTAAGCTCTGCAATGGCTGTATCGGTGACCTCCACACCATTTAACCTTACTTTATAATTCAATCTATATTGCTGGGCAGTTGCCACAATAGCACGCACTCTTGTATCTTCGCTTATATTGTAAAGGGTCATGCTCTCCTGTCCGCCGGAACCTGCTATCGTTTCATAGGTGTTTCCGCCGTCGGTACTGATGCGCCACTCCTTTACCATATTGTTACTTGGCTCGGTTACCAATGCCGTAAAGGTCAGAGATATTCCCTCCGGAAGCTTCTTCGAAAGATCAACGGAATTCTCCGTTCCGGCATAAACTGTCGTAATCCTTCCAAGGGATGCATCCGCTTCGCCATTTTCTGCTCCTACATCTGCAGATACCGTATAGTTCCCTGTCTGTTTCCTGAAAGCTACGGCAACTGTCTTCGCCTCACGAATATCTTTCAATGTCAGTGTTGTTTCCCGATAGGTCTCATCGGTGCCATCCCAGCACCAGGTCTTTTGATTCACGGTCCAGTGATCAATGATATAGCCGTTCTCCGGCTTCGCCGTAAAGGTTACTGACGAGCCATTGTTTACCCTTGCACCGCTTTCCAATGTATGACCTGCCGCATTTACTGCCGTGATGGAGCCGTTTACACCGGCACTGTATGTAATCGTTTTCGATACGCTGATGAACTCCACATCAATCTGCAGGCTCTTTTCTCCACCGACCGTCTGTACATGCTTATCGGTATTGAAGCGCTCGATTCGCAACTGTGTTCCACTGTCGTTCAATTCCATACCCTCCGGAAGGTTATCCTGTCCCGGCTGATATTTGGTTCCGTTAATCGTCCATGTGCCAACGGCATAACCGTCCTTCGGTCTTGCAAGGAACGTAAGCCGCGTACCCGCGGTCTTGCTGACACCGCTTTCCATCGGATAATTATTGTCCGAATACTGTCCGGTCAGCGTACCATTCTCTCCACAGGTAAACCGAATTTTTGCACTTCCCGGCTTCTTGATAAAGCTATCGCTTAAAAGAGTCGCAGAAAAGTTGTTCCGGAAGGTGTTTACCTTCTCCCCGCTGTCCTTATAACTGAGCGTTACCATATAACGTCCGGAAGCCGCATCACGATCCTGCAAATCAAAATACTCACAGTTGATATCAAAGATCTCTTTTAATTTCTCTGATTCCAGCTCCTCATTTTCTAAATCTGCCACAATTTCCACTTCCGATTCATTTTCCGGTATCGTATTTACCTGCCATACTGGAGAAATACTCACGGATACCTTTTTTACCTCCAAGGTTGCTGTCGCTACCTTATCGGAAGGTATAAGCTGCTCTACTGTGATGTCCGAGCTTCCGTCAGCGGTCTCCGGCTTCGGATACGCAGCAAAAATATATTTTCCTCCAGCCTCGGTCTTCCATGTCGAATCTTTTAGAACAGTCTCTTTTCCATCCGATGCTCTTTTCGTAAAAACAAATGCCGTGTTGTCAGAATTTTTCCACTCTTTCTCTGTGTCAGCAGCATCCAGGGTTCTCTCCTGCAGTACGAGACTGATAATATCTCCGTAACTCACCGTACCGGCAGTATCCTCTCCATTTTTCAGAATCGCCAGACGGTATTCTGTAGTCTCTTTTGCATAGGTCCCCGCCGCATCATAATACTTCGTTGTAGTCTCTGACCTCTGATAGCCGCCGCTCTGGCGCACCACTCCCTGCATCTTATAAAGTGCTCTTGTAGAAGCACACCAGCTTATAGATGCCTTTCCGTCATTTCCGACTGTGCCCGTCAGGTTTTGCACCGTTCCGGTCTCCGTATTCGTTATATAGAAATCCACTACCGCACCTTTTGCCGCCGTACCATCTGCAGCATCCTTTACGGTCGCCGTCAGTGTCAGGAATGTGCCCCTGGCAGTCTGCCAGATTGGAACCTCTATTGTTTCTTCTTTCTTCTCTGTCACAGCAACCAGTCCACCCGAATTAAAATCCGTCAAAATGGTTTCGCCTGCCATATATACGTTCTCATGGCTCACCTGCATCAGCGTCACTGTGTAAGAATCCACACTTTTATCCAGCTTCGTGTACAGGTAATCTGACTCTTCCATATAGACTTTGTTTTCTTCGGTAGATTCCGATGTATCCTCCTCTGTCCACGTCTCACCGCGGCCCAGTATTACCATACTGTCGTCCATATAATATATATCATAAAATTCACTTGTCTTATCAGCAGTCAGAGTCACCTCTGCACCCACAGAGCCATTCTCTCCGTAGGTATAATATTTGCTGCCGTTTCTCCAGTAATACGTAATATCTGTTGCAGATTGAAGGCGTGTGTCTACTGCATCCGGTGCGTCGCTGATTAAATCTCTTGTCTGTCCTTTCACCTCTGCCATCAGATAATACATCTTAGAAGAACCTTCTATGGTATTGCTTATCTGTTCATCACCATTTAAGTTATCCGGAAGTCCTGTCACAGCCTGATTCGTATCATCCTTCCATGTCACAGTCTCAGTCTCTGTGACTTCTTCCCCTACTGTATATTCATCGCCGTTTTTTGCCAGCTGATAATAGATTCGTTTCCCTTTTTCATCCAGCCCGACTCCGTAATAGTCTGTCCTTGTTAATTCCCCCGCATCCGTAGTTACATCATATTGATATACTGTAAGCTCAGGTCTGCCCATATCGGTATCAGCCGGAATTACAACCTCCTCTGTTACCAGCTGGGTTGTAGTTGTCGTTCCATTCTGCTTCTGATAATCGGATTTACCCTTGTATGGATCTGCAAGTGTTCCACCACCCGTATTATCATGCCCTGTTACCGCAAGCTCCGCATCCACGCCTATTTCACCCACGTGAAGAGTTGCCGCATCACTATAATACTGTATCAGTGAAGCAGAACCTGCATAGCCCACCTTGAATACACAACGGTACTGACTGCCATTATCCTCCGTTTTCACGTCGGTTACCCGCAGGGTACTGCTTTTCGCTCCGCTTATATCTTCCCAGCTTCCTCCTGTCACTTTCTTCTGCCACTGGAAATTTGTTGCCTGGTATACATCTGATACAACAGCAATATTAGACTTGAAGACTGCGTCTGTCCCCGGCTTCACGCTACAATCCTTTGGAGAAGTAATCTCTACAGAGGCAAGCCCCTCCGGAAGTGTCGTCACGGTAACCTCCTCACTCATGACAGATTCGCCCCGATTCTCTCCGAATTCGCTGTAAGCACTAACCGCATATGTATAAGAAGTGTTTGGAACCAGCTTTGACAAACCAAACTGATTTTCCGTACCGTCCACCACACCAATCTGTATCTTGGAGCCGTCCGGATAGATTTGGTAAATCCGATATTCCTCCGGATTCCTACCACCAAATTCCCAGCTGAGCTCCGCTGTCGTAGATGTGATGTGATCCGCTCTGATATTCGTCGGCGGCGTCGGTGGCGCCGTCACATTCGTTAACACATACCCGAGAACCGGAATTTCTGTATCGTCCAACTTCGTCTTCCAGTGTGCAAACCGCCATGTAAAGTCATAACCGTCCACCTTCTTTCCGGTCACTGCACCGGACTTGGAAATACTGCTCATATTGATAGTAGAATTTCCGCTGCTGGTGACATAGCCTGCCCCACCTCCAATCTTCGTTCCAAAAACGATTCCATAGGCGCTGAAGGATGCACTCATCTCATAGGAAAATGCACTTTCCTGCTCCTGACTGTAAGTAAAACCCTGGCTGATTGTTCCTCCGCCGTTATAAGAGGCGCTCTGAGTGCTGGTTATCGCGTCCGTTAATCCTGCAGTGCTATTCCGATATGAAAATGGATTTCCCGGATCGGACAATGTGACGCCCTCCACGATTTCAGAAAGGCCATACTGTCCCGCAACACGATTGTACTCCTCCACGGAAATCATACTCGTTAAAAGTGTTCCCTCCTTTGCAAGCACAAGGTCCGCATTACTGTTCTTTACCTCATAACGCCACACCGTCACCGGTCTCCGATATACAAGCACCATGTTTTCTCCGGTGTCATTGGAGTAATTCAACTCATACTCTATGGCGGTGCTCTCCGATGTCTCCCATGTAAAACTATTCTCAACTGTAGCCTCAAAACCTGCGCCGTTAGCAAAGCCTGCGGTCAAATCATCAACCTGATATTCAAAGCCTACTGTAATCTCCGTGGACAGTCCGTTGGATGTGGTCACACTTGTCCCAGAACCTTCAGATTTTCCGTAGGCCGTCTCGCTGTTCCCGGTGTCTCCTCCGTCCACCTCCTTGAAATACGGCGCTGCCTCCAGAAGTGCAAGAACCTCCGGCTCCGTATAGGTCAAAGAAGCGTCCTTGACCCGCGCAATTGTACTGTCATTATCTATATCCAACGGGCATAAAGAGACATAAGCATTACCAATCTGCTTAATTACATAATCCGTACTACTACAACTCCAATTCCCGCTACCGTTCTTCTGATAAGTATAAATTTTGAAGAAATAATCATTTCTACTGTCTCTCTTTTGACATGTTGTAAAAATGGCCTGCTCCCTGCCCTCCACGTTGCCGTCGAAGTTGCCGCTGACTGCATCCTGTACGATATTGTTGGAAATGACACAACCACCGATTCCATTGTCATTGTCATTAAAATAACTGTCACGGTAAACCTTATCCAGCGTTGCGCCGCTTTCTTTTAGCTCATATACCGTATCGGAAATCAGCACAGAAGCCTTCTTTCCTGCACCATCTGCCTCAAAGATTGTTACCGGAAGAAGACTGTGCACATCGTCCCCTTCCTTGTGACCGCCCTCCGTAAACTCACTGACTGCATTACCCGAGAGTGCCTGGTTCATACCCGCCTCATAGCTGCCGACCGTCGTCCCATACTCTGTTTTGGTCGCTCCTATGCATCGGGTAACATAGCTTCCGATGGCATCCGTCATGTTATCGCCATCACTTCCATGCTTATCAATCCAACCGGCCGTGAAAATCTCCGGATAATCCGTACCTGTAATGGATACGATGAGATTTCCCACATCAGAAGATGCCCACCGGAGCCTCTTCGCATTATTGTAACCGCCGGTGTAGCCTGATGTCTCCAGACGGAACGACTGCTTCCATGCATATTTTGCTGCACCGCTGTCATCCTGTCCCTGATTCACATAATCATAGATAAACATCTGAGAATGACGCCTTTTTACATCGTTCGCCGAGCAGTTGTTCATTCCGGCGGTAATAATCAGCTCATCCACATTGTCATTGTCCGTATCCGCTGTAAGAAGCTGCACCACCGGGGCGTTTTTTCGTACCTTTCCGTCGTCTTTGTTATCCCGGGATGCATCCTTCACACCAAGAAGGCTGTATACCTTGCAGAATTCTCCTTTGTATGCAATCTGTCCGGATTCATCTACTGTATACTCCCAAATTCCCGGATACTTGCCCTCCTTCTCCATCTCCGGCACATACACAAGGACAGAATCCCTTCCATCGCCGTCAAAATCCCCTGCTGCAACGGAAAGAAATCCGGTATTGTTATGGGTCTCCGCACCATTCAGGAAAGCAAGTGTGTCCTTGCTTCCAAGCTGCACAGTCTGACTTACCCGGGTACCGCTTTGATCCGTGATAAAGAGCTGGGCATACTTCTTATCTTTCCAGTAGCCTATGGTAGCCGTATACCGTTTCTGCCCCTCCCCCTTGAAATCACAGGGAGCCGAATGCACAATGGAAAAGCCGTCTTTATTTCCTTCATTCCTATTACCCACAACATTGCCGCTCGTAACCGCTTTTATGGAACCAACCTTTCCATCCTCATTGTAGTTGTATGTATTCCATGCTCGATTGTTGGAGTCACCCTTTGCAACAAAGAGCTCAGACACCGTGTTAATCGGCACCCAGCCTTCCGTACCATACGGATTGCCCTTTATCGCTTCATCTTCATTAAACTCCTGATCTGTCCGGATACCGAACGCATCCGTTTCATCCGTTGCTCCCGCTGTTTTCGCCGTTTCCTCTGTTCCCTCTGTTGCTTTCGCCGGTATGAAATCCAGTGCAAGCGGAATCACCAGACACACGACAAGTACGATACTGAGCAATTGCTTTTTTATTTTTCTCATATCCGCAGAATACCTCCCATTTCTTTTTCTTTCATCCTGTAAATCCTCCTTCTATATGGGTACTATCCCACAGATTTGCTGCACTGAATGCCACGTAATCCACGTAATGACTGCTTCTGCCCGCATGAGTGCATATGTTATATTATTATATCGGAGCGCCGCTTCTTTACAATGTGTCTGGCACGAATTGTTAAAATCCGTCCCAAATTGTTTTAAAAATACAAATGGATATGTTATATGTTATATGTTAAAATATATTTTATATATGTATGAATGAAGAAAGGAAATAATGCCATGCGGATTGCCATTGTGGATGATATTGCCTCAGAGCGTACCATACTGCGGAACAGATTAAAGACACAGCTTTGTCGATGTGCCCTGTATGCTGAAATCCGGGAATTTGAAAGCGGTGAAGCTTTTCTTTCCGCAGCAAAACAGGAGCACTTTGAGCTTGTGTTTCTGGATGTTTATATGGAAGGGAAAAATGGGGTAGAAGCAGCAAAGGATCTGCGGCAGTTCAATTCAGACTGCATACTGGTATTTACCACCACCTCTATGGACCATGCCTTAGATGCTTTCCGGGTTCGGGCACTACAATATCTTGTCAAGCCATACACCGATGAAGAATTGGCAGTTCTGTTTGATGAAATTATGCAACTGCTTCCTTCCTTGGACAAATATATAGACGTAAATACTGTAGGCGGTGTTGTCCGTCTGTATTTTCAGGAAATCCTGTATGCTGAACATTACCAACACCAGATTCATATATATACAGCAGACGGCAACACCACCGTGACACGCCAAACCTTTCGGGAATTTACCGGAAAATTAAACGATGAATGTTTCTTCCTGTGCCGCAGAGGCATCGTCATCAATCTGGAATATGCAGCGGATTTTGACGGCACAGATTTTATTCTAAAGAATGGAAAAAAGCTCCCGGTCACCCGTGAACTTTCCCAAGCCGCCAATCTGGCTTTCGGAGATTTCCTGTTCAAAAGGGGGGCGAGACCATGAATGAATTTCTTTGTCCTACACTTGGGTTTCTGGCTCTTCTGCCAGGTATGCTGCTTGCCTACCTGCCCATGAAACAGTACCTGCGTATGTCCCCTGTCAAGCTTGTGACGCTAGCGCTTCCGCTGGTACTCCTGCTTTGCTTTGCAGGCGGTGCGCTGAGTTATTTTCTTTCCATCAATACCAGATGGTTGTTCTTTCCTCTTACAGCAACAGCATGTATTTTTTATGTCAATACCGTTAAAATCACACTTTGGAAATCCATCAGCGTCTTTCTTGCCGTATGCGGCGCCTTTACCTGTCTGGGTGGTGCGACAATAGCAATTAACAGCGTTCTCCATCCGGAGAATGCGACTCCATCCTCTTCTATTGGGGCAGCTCTGACCTACGACCTGATTTGCTGTGCATATGTCATAATTTTATGGTATCCTGCCACCCATGCAGCAAAGGAGCTTCTGGAGGAAGAAACCGTTGCACAGACATGGTATGTATTCTGGATTCTGCCGCTCCTGTTTATCGGACTGAGTGTAAGCCTGATTTCCATCCAGCCTGAAATTCTGAACCAGGGACATATGATATGGATATATATTATCATCAACCTTGCACTATTGATTCTGCTCCTGCTTTTTTATATGTTGTTTTATTTTATGGCTGCCAGTCTGAACAAAAACGACCGACTCCGTCAGGAAAACCAGTTCCTCTCCATGCAGCAGGCACGATATGACAATCTGTGCACCGTCATTGCAGAAACACGTGAAGCGCGCCACGATATGCGCCATCATTTTCACGCTTTGCAAAATCTCGCCACGCGAAAGGACTGGGAAAGTCTGGAAAAATATCTCTCTGATGCTTGTAATAATATTCCGGATGCAGAACTGAATTTGTGCGACAACTCCGTGGTGGATGGTGTTGCCAGCCATTACGGACTGCTGTTTCGGAAGCAGAACATCCCGTTTTCCTTTGAACTCGACCTGCCCCCTGAGCTTCCGATACCGGAAATTGATCTGTGTCTGGTATTGTCCAATCTTCTGGAAAATGCGTTGGAAGCCAGCCTGAAAACCGACCCCCAAAAACGGCGAATCAAAGTACAGGCATATCTGCATTCCAAACACATGGTATTGCTAAGTGTAACAAATGCTTTTGATGGGGTATTAAGGAGAACGACGGTGTGTTCCAGTCATCGAAGCACCGGGGTGAAGGCGTGGGCATCCAGTCCATCCGACGCATTGCCAAAAAGAACGGTGGATACAGCCGCTTTCTTTATGAGAACGGCATGTTTTATGCCAATGTCATGTTACGAGCAGGGAAATAAACGAGCCATAAGCGCTCGTTATAGTCTAACCCTGCAAATATATCCGCTAACAGGGTGGGTTCTTAGGAAAGTTCTTGGATTACCCACAAATCCTGTTCAAATGCTTTGGATATTTTTTATGAAATTGAATTTACATAGAGAGGAAATTTGAAACACAACACTTTAAAATACATAAAATTGTAGGTTTGACAAACCTACAGTCTACAAAAAGAAAAGGCATACGAAATCAACTTCCATATGCCTTCCACACATCTTTATAAAACAGAATCCGAGTAGAACCAAAACCCTTTTCCAACTCCGCAAACCCTTGTAACACCAGTTTTTACTTCAATTACATCATTTATTATGGCTTGCTGATTTTCTCCTAACCACCAACAAACCGAAATTATGACACGAGATTATAAATCATATCAACCGTATCCGAAATACTTAAGTTTTTGGTTATTATCTTTTCGGGAATAATATCAATGAAATCTTTTTCTTTCCACCATCTTCTCATATCTTGTTCGCCAAAATCCTCTTTATTAGGTTTTGTAGCATGCCTTTGTAATGTTTCTTCAAATGACAAATCATAATAAAAAGCAAATATATCTTTGCCATATTCTTGAACAGCCATTTCAAACAAAGGCATATAAGTCTCAACAGGCAGTATACCTTCCAAAATTGTAATATCTGAATTTTGTCTACCATACTTGAGCAACTGCATTATCAAAGGTAATGCTTCCACATCTTTAGCGTGCAATATTTGCATCCGTACCATATCATGCGATATTAACATAGTATTTCGTCCAAATTTTTCCTGTAATATTTTTGACACCGTAGTTTTCCCACTACCCGAATTTCCTCTTAATATAATGAGCTTAGACATTAGCCTGTTCTCCTATCCATGACAAAGTTAATTTTTAATCTATCTGCCTGTAATGTAATGCAAACTATAATCCACACCTCTATTTTAGCATATCCTTCATTACTTTTATCTATATCTGTTTAAATTTTTTACAGACATACACTCTATTTTACATCAATCATATATAATAGCAGCAACATGTCTTTCATATCGCCAAATGAAAAAATTATTATACTTTCATCATCACTTGTCATTACTTGATCAAAGAACGGTTGCAATTGTTTCACTCATCTCTAAGGCTTTCCGAATCAGAAAACAATCTATCATTACTCGAACCCTATTACATATATCACATGCCTTAGATATTAAGTATCTTTACAGACACCGCCTATCCTGTCGGCAGACAGGATAGGCATTTTTATTTTCGCTTAGTTCTCTTATCGAGAAAGGTAATCAACGCAACAATCAAACTGCCGAAGGTAAATAACAAAGTTAAAATACCAAGGAAAATCGAAATGATTTCATAAGCTGTCATGGGTGCTTTACAGATATTTTTTCAGAATCGAACTGAGCATCTCAAAGTTGATGGGTTTGGCTAGATGCTCGTTCATACCGGCAGCCTTGGCGGCTTGAATGTCCTCTACAAAGGCATTGGCAGTCATAGCAAGGATAGGAACCCGCAGCGCATCCGGGTGCTTCATCGCACGGATGGCCGTAGCAGCGTCATAGCCATTCATGACAGGCATTTGAATGTCCATCAAAATCAGGCTGTAATAGCCGGCCTTGGCAGCGGAGAACATCTCCACAGCGATCTTACCGTTTTCAGCCTCCTCAACGGTAAGCCCGACCAGCTCCAAGACTTCTCGTGCAATTTCCCGGTTCAGATCATTGTCCTCAACCAGAAGAACCCGGTGACCAGAGAAATCATTTTGCAAAAGCGGTTCCAACGGGGAGGTCTGACCGGAATCTTCCGGTGCCTCGTTTCTCAGGGATTTAAACGTCCGGATCAGCCCGGATTTGAATACAGGCTTGCTGAGGAACGCATCTACGCCGGCGGCTCGTGCTTCCAGCTCAATATCGGACCAATCATAGGCCGAGAGAATAATAATAGGAAGCGTGTCGCCAACCAGACGCTTAATAGCCCTGGCGGTGTCCAGGCCATCCATGCCAGGCATTTTCCAGTCCAGAATGGCAGCATAGAACGGGAGCGCCGTATTCAGCGCGCGCTGAACCGCTGCAACGGCATCCTGACCGGAGGTACAGCCTTCACTGCGCATTCCGATCTCATCAAGCATGGTGCAGAGAGATTGGCAGGCACAGTCATCGTCGTCCACCACCAGCACCGAAAGGTCCGCCAGTTCTGACGTATCAATGTCCTGCGCATCCTGCAGTCTCAGGTAAATGGTCACGGTGAATTTAGAGCCTTTGCCCAGCTGACTTTCCACGGTTATGTTGCCGTTCATCATATGTACGATATTCTGGGTAATGGCCATACCCAGACCAGTGCCCTGTATCTTGCTAGTACGCAGATCCTCCGCCCGGCTGAACGGCTCAAAAATGTGCGTCAAATACTCCTCAGACATGCCAATGCCGTTGTCCTCGATGATGAATTCATAGCAGCCCGTAGAGCTTGTGGACACCGCCTGCTCCCGTACAGTGAAGCTGATCTCGCCGCCATCGGGGGTGTATTTTACAGCGTTGCTCATGAGGTTCAGAAATACCTGTTGAATACGCAGGCTGTCACCGATCACATTCTCGTGCTGAATGTCCTGAATATGAATCTGGAGGCGGTGTTTGTGGGCTTGAATCTGAGGCTGGATCATCAGTAGCATACTGTTAAGCAGATCGGACAGGCTGAATTCCTCCGCAGTTAGGCTGATGGTGCTGGATTCGATCTTGCTCATATCCAGGACTTCGTTGATGAGACCCAGCAGATGCCGGCTGGAGGAGGAGATCTTGCTGAGGGCGTCTCGCACACGATCAGAATTTTCGGCATGGGTAGCCGCAATGGCGGTCATACCGATAATGGCGTTCATAGGGGTGCGAATGTCATGGGACATTTTTGACATAAAGTCGGACTTGGCGGCGCTGGCCCGGTTGGCAGCCTCCAAAGCGTCCTGCAGAAGCTGCTTCTGCGTCTGCTCCTCGTGGACGGCTTCATCCACACAGCGGATGCCCAGAACCATCGCGTGTTCCTGCCCGCTCTCGCTTACGTCCACAAAGTGCATCTCAAAGAACTCCTGATTCCGGTGGTTTGGAAGGATGCGATAGCGGACAGTAAAGCCCTTTTCTTCCCGGAACCGACAGATAACCGCCTGGGGATCACACAGTTCCAGCAGAGGTCCCTTGGTATCCGGCTGCACATAGGTGTCAAGAAAGCTTTGCATTGCCTCAGAATACTGGCGGACGAGCGGAACGTCTTCATCCGGGGTATCTCGCAGCCCCTTCTCCTGCTGGACTGCCTTGCTTTGATTCCGATCCAAATCCACATAATAGATCACAGAATAATCCTGACTGAGGGCTGCTAGTATTTGCAGCTGATATTTTTCGCGCTTTTGAATGGTCTCCTCCGCAGTCCGTTGCCGCCGATGGGCAAGCCATATCACCACAAGGATGATGACAATAGCCAGAATGGAGATGGACACGGTGATGAGCACCATCCGTGAGGCGTACAGTTGATCTGCCAAGGTGTAAGAATCATACGGCATATTGAGGTAGTTGTTGATGATAGAGTTGGTGAACTCGGGGGAGAGCTGTCTGATTGCCTTGTTGACGATGGAGAACATAGGGCTGTCTGTATCCATCGTCGTGGCCAGACCCACTTCGGAGGGAAAGTGGAAATTCTGCCACTGGATCAGATTGGCAAAACGGTCATTTTTGGATTGATAGTTAAACTCCAGATTATTGATCAGCGTTGCGTCAGCGTCACCGTGGGTCACGGCCAGCAGGCATTGACGTGCGCTGGTGTAGTATTGAATCTCAATATCCTTTTGCAAAAGCTCCGGCAGATATTCCGTCCAGTAGGAGCGGCCTTGGGTCAATGCAATCACAGGGACGTCCAGAGAGTCAAATGCACAGCTTCGCTGTGTGATAAGGATATTCTCATAATCCAGGATTGCGTTGGTGGAGTATATCTCATCATCCTGACGTACAATATTTTCTGAAGCACCGATGTAGAAATCAATCTCACCGCTTTTCAGCAGCTTCTTCCAGTTCTGGGAGCGGTTGATGGGACACAGAGTCAGATTCAGACCGGCGGTGTCCCGGAGATGCTCCAGAAGCTTCACATAGATGCCGCTGTAGGTCCCGTCCTCCTGTATATAGGCAAGCGGTTCGGTTTCTTCATAAAAGCCTACCACAATCTCAGGATTCGAAGCCGCAAAGGCACGTTCCTCGTCAGTCAGTGCCAGCGCGTTGGTATTGTCGCCCACAAGGCATTTCTGGGCGGTTTCAGCCACCAGCTCAGGCTCGGTGGTAATCAGCAGCTGCATCCCACGGTTTAGCTCATTGAGCAGTTCTGTATTCCCCTTTTTGACAGTAAAATAGAAGGGGGACGCATCCAATACGGACAACAGAACCGTATCGGGGATGTCATTGGAAGCAGAGACCAGAATCATATCAATCTGACCTGCTTCAAGTGCCTGAATCTTTTCGTCCATAGAATTCAGATAGACGGGGGTATAGGTAAAGCCGTGGGTCTCAGCAAAATCAACCAGGGCCTGTTCGTTGGAAGAACCGGGGGTCACTGCTATGCGGGCGCCGTTGTAGGCGCTGAAATCGTCATAGCCATAGCTGGTGTCAGACCGGGCAAACAGACCGCTGGAGGTATAACCGCCCACCAATGTGGAGAAATCCATGGTGTTCTCCCGTTCCGGCATATAATTGGTGGGAAAGAGGATATCAATTTCGCCGCTCTCCAGCATAGTTATCGCATCGGACCAGGTGCAGTTGACGTACTCATAGGTCCAGTTGTTAATCAGAGCCAGTTCATTGAGATAGTCTACACAATAGCCTATAGGTTTTCCGTTTTCATCCAAACGAAGCAAATCATTGATTCCGCAGGGAATCCGGATGGTTCGTTTCTCTGTCTGCTCCGCCTTGGCATTCAAACCAGGAACAACACAGAAGCAAAGAGCTACTGCCGTCAGCAAAACGACTGCGCGCCATATGTAAGATTTTATTGTCTGTTTCATATTACATTCCCCTTACGTTTGAAGTATATATATCTTAATATTATATACCTGCTTCAAAAAACTCGTCAATCCTTGTTTAAATATCAGATGGAGTAATTCAAAAATTCTAACATTATAATTATATTTGCAAGCATTTCACACGCACAGAAAATGGGAAGCCTTAATTTATAAGACTTCCCACTGTTTCTCGCTCATTCGAACTCTCGGCGTGTGCTTTACCGCACCGTCACCGTTATGGTCGCTTTTTTGCTTCCCACGCGCACTGTGATCTTCGCCTTTCCCTTTTTCTTCGCGGTAATCACGCCCTTTGCGCTCACGGAGGCCACTTTTTTATTGGACGAGTTGTAGCTTACCTTATCCGTGGCAGTCAACGGAAATATGGAAGTTCTAATCCTCAGCTTTTGGCCCTCTTTCAAAGATACCTTTGTAGGCGATACCTTTAACCTTGATACGGTGACCTTCTTTTTCTGTACTTTGATCAGACAGCGAGCTGACGCGCCGCTCTTCATGGTGACTGTCACATATGCCCTTCCGGCTTTCTTTGCGGTGATTTTTCCGTTTTTCTTGTTCACCTGAACGACCTTCCGATTCGATGATCGCCAGTACGCCACCTTATCTTTCTTATCTTTTGAAACCACCTTCAAAACCTTCGTTGACTTCTTTACCTGAAGCGGAAGTGTGGTCACATTCAGCTTTACCTTCACCCGCTTCTCTGACAGCACTTTTTTGCACACAGTACATATCGTCCGCTTCTTCCCATTGGCCAGCTTCTGTGTGGTGCGATGACTGGTCATGGGGATACTCTTCTCTTCCGCCACGCCGCAGACGCTGCAGGTTCTTCTCATTTTTCCCTCTTTCGTGCAGGTGGGAGCCACTGTCTGCTTCCAACCCGCCGTAAACGAATGTCCCAGGGAGCACTCAGATGTGTTGCCGCTTCCCGTGCCGGTATTGTCACCGGTACTTCCGCTTCCTTCTCCTGTACTGCCACCGGTACTTCCACTTCCTTCTTCAGTACTGTCACCGGTACTTCCGCTTCCTTCTTCAGTGAAGGGGCTGACCGTGAAGCGTTTGTTTTCGCTGTCATACGCCACCCTGCACAGTTTTTCACCGTACAGCTTCTGATCCAGCGCATACGCGGCCATCGGGTAAATAATATGGTACACACTAGGATACGCATTATATTCGGCCTCTATCGTGAAAGCTGTCTCTCCAGCGGCCAGTTTTTCCCGAAGCGTTTTCTCCAGTGGATCTGTCCACCGGGAAATCTCTCCGGAACGAATAAAATAATTTCTCTCATAGCTGGTACACGGACGGCTGTTCACCGGCTCATGATCTGAATGAACCTTCTTGATCATCTCGTCCGTCACGCCGAAATACAAATGATTCATATAGTCCATACTTTGAGAATATTTGCCGCCGTCCCAGGTGGCATCGATCTGCGTCCACTCCCCGTCCAGCCGCACACAGCTCCACACGTGTCCGTTTCCCTCCGCACGCTCGCTGGGGATTCCCACTTTTCCAAGCAGAAGAGCCAGTGCACGGTAATAGCTCTCACAGGTGCCTTTTCCCCGGAGGAGAACTCCATCCGCACCCATGTAGATTCCGCTGTTGTCATATTCTGAATGATTGATGATCCAGTCATGGAAATAGAGCGCCTTCTCATAATCTGTGCTGCATCCGGCCGCCAGACACTCACTCACGATGCCATCTGCCACCTCATCCAGTGACAGCGTTGCTTCATCTGAAATGGTAAAATAATATCTTTCACTGTCAGCCGTTTTCAGAGGCATCGTGCCAAAATCCATCACATATCCCTTGATGTAGTAATCTCCAGGAGATACAAAAGTAAAGGAAAACTGATTGCTTTCCACATATTTGCATTTGACCGGATCTACAAGTGATGTATATCCTCCTGTAGTTTCATCCTTCATCATAACTGTGTTGACCAGAAACATATACCGGGGCTTTTGCTGCCCGTTAAACTCCACCACATCTCCCATGGCTCCGCTGCCGTTTACCGGCGTCATGGTGAAAGTGACGGGAACATTGCACCGCAATTCGCTCTCCGGCTTATCAAGCGCCATAAGAAGCTGCAGTGTATCCTCCTGTGCAGAGAAGTATCCGGGCTCCAGCTCCACAGCCGACTCAATCAGCAGTTCCTCCTCCGGCTCCTGCACACCTTCCGATAACTGCACTTCTTCCGGTTCCTGCACACTTTCCGATGGCTGTACTTCCCCCAGCCCCTGTGTATCTTCCGATGAATGCGCTTTCTCCGTCCACTGTACGATCGGAGCGCTCACATTCTCCGTGACATCCTCAAATAATATCTCTTCTGCATCCTCTGCCCAAATATCTTCGTAACTCGTTTTCTCTGATGACTCTGGATATGTCACAGATGCAGTATTTTCTTTATCATATTCCTCAAGCAGAACCTCCGCTTCCCACATTTTCTCCGTCATCGCCAAAGACGGTGTTTGCAGCGCCAGGCAAATTGCCAGGAAAATCGCACTTTTTCTCATCACTCATCCCCTCCAACTTCCTTTTCTTCTATTGTAGTAAATTTTCTCGCCAGATGCAATTACAATATTTAAAAACAAAAATCAACAGGCTGACAGGAATTTCAACGGAATTTGTCAGAACCTCTTTTGGGGTAGGAAAAGTAATTACTTTATTCTGACAACATCATATTAACATCACAGAGGAAAAAAAAGCTCTGAAACACCTATAAAATAAGCATTTCAGAGCAAAATGTTTACTATTCGAACTCGGCGTGTCCTTTATTGCTCTTAACTATATTTGTTTAAGTTTTATGCAAATACACACCTGTTTTTACTTCAATTACATCAATTATTATGGCTTGCTGATTTTCTGTTGCCAAAATGTTGCCATAACTATACACCTCAATCATATCTAGGATCAAACTGTTTTATATAGTCATGAAAATCATTTATATCTGTAAATAAATATAATTTCTCATAATCACTTTCTCTCAATTCTCTTAATTTCCTTTCCTTAGCAGTACTAGTAGCTCCACCAATATATATCTGGTATTTTACATATTCTGGTGAAAATTCATTATAATCACTTAACTGAATATACTTTAAGTGTGGATAATATCTTTTTGCTATTTTTATTACATTAATTGCCATGTCTAATGGTACTTTACACCCTAACCAAATTGCCTCATGTTCTACATTACTAACAAACTTTTTATCACTTCCAAATCTATATATATCTGCAATATAATTTTGCTTAACCAATTCTTCAAGAAACTTATAACACTTGTACATAGGACTAATTTCGACTTTTAATATTGTTTCTTCCTCATCTTCGAAAGCTCCCGTTAAAAAGTTATCCATATTAGATAGATAATCTTCTTTATCATCTTCTGATATTATTGAATCTTCCATTGCCGGAATAATCTTCTTTTGTAATTGAACAATCTCCGCCAATGTATCCTTTAATATTGCAATACTTTT
Organism: Coprococcus sp.; assembly: GCA_017935345.1. GTDB lineage: Bacteria > Bacillota > Clostridia > Lachnospirales > Lachnospiraceae > Coprococcus. The sequence continues at coordinate 34,096 of JAGBHU010000032.1, read as the reverse complement.
ATCATTATCTTCTCTTTGAGTCATAGTTTTATTATCAGTTATTACGTTTTCGTTTTTCTGTGTATTGCTATTATATGTATTAACAAAATTTTGCTCATCTTTATAGTCAGATGGTGAATACAACTTTTTATGATGTTTAGTGACAAGCAAATAAAATACCCAAAGAACAAGACACGGAAATAAAACAACAAATATAACCAATATGGTATTTTGAAAATCATTTAGATTACTCTTCACTATTACAGTACTAGCTATTGCCTCTGTTAATACCAAAAATATTCCTATTACACCTATGGGATTTTTGAAGAAATTACCTTTATCACCTATATTATTCATTTTTCTTCTCCTTCATAGTTAATTGGCAACGCTCTTTTATAAAAATCTAATAATTCATATATAGCAGACAATCTTATAGACTACCTGCCATATAGAATGCTCTGTATTAACTTGCTATTATTCAAGCTTGACTTTTACTAACTAATTTTGCTTAGGAATTATTCTCTGCCGAATATATAAATCCTTTGATTATTTGACTTATCCATATTATCCTGCCTATATAAGCTAATGCTATCATTTTGTTATCGCTGTTGATAACACCAACTCTATAACTGTGGATAATAACAATATGTTGTGATTTAAATTATAAGCGACTTTGCTTAACAAATCAATATGTTTAGCAAATCTCATTTAATAATTCTAATGACCTTTTATAAAGCGGGTCTAACTCACACCCACAACTGCCGCATTCTCTATCTGCTTGTTTGATAGATGCAATGAGTGTATCTTTATCATTTTCTCCCTTCAACCATGCATGTGCAGGAATAGAAATTAAGTCCCATCCAGATGCTGCAAATTTTTCCATAATACTTCTCAATTCTTCCATAATGTTTCATCCTTTCTGATTTTGATAATCTTTAATGACCCTTACATCTAAATCTTTCGCATCAACTAAACTTTCCTGTCTACACTTAGGACAATACAGCGGAAAATACTTTAGTTCTGTATCTTCTCTAATTCTATTTCATGTTTTATTGCCACAAACAGGGCAAAGTATCCATTCTGTTTCCATTACTCTAAGTCCTCAATGTTGAAACTTTCCGTTTTTAAATCACAATAGTGCCTGCCTTTTATTGCTGTAAATTTCAGTACACAATAGTCCGGGTCAGTTACACCCTGCTTATAATACATGGTATCTCCTGTACGCCATATTTCCTGCTTTATATCATCATCTTGTAGAACTTCCATTGTCCCTGTCAGCATAATGCCCTCATACTTAAAACGCCCTCTATGATAAACATAGATACTTGCTTTTGGATTCTTCATAAACTGTTGTGAACGCATGGAAGATGTATTCGTGGAAAAATAAAAACAATTCCCCTCTATCTTTCGTGGCGTAAACATTGCTTTCATATTTGGAAAACCATCTTCATCTACAGAACCAACAAAAGCTGTTTTTTGTTTTTGAATAAATTCGATGATACTTTCTCTTGTTCTCATTTATTATCCTCCTCGCTTTTGAATTATTTGTTTTTATGCAAATTTTCTACCAAAGTTTCCAGTATTCGGGCAAGATACTGTTCAAATTGTTTTTGCTCCTTTTCCGAAAAACCTTGGTAAAACAACATGTTCATTTGCTGAGATACAACTTCATATTTTGCTTGTAATGATTTTGCATACTCCGTAAGCGACACAATGGTCTGGCGACGATTCTTAGGATTGATATTCCTTTCCACAATTCCCTTATTAACCATACCATTTATTACAACGGATACTGTATTTTTAGCAAGGGAGGTTTTTTCACTTATTTCACTGATTGTAAGATTATCTGTTTTCCACAAAATAAATAAGATTCTTCCCTGTCCGCCACTTATTTCAATGCCATTTTCAAGTAATAGCCTTTCAAAAATCCTATCTTGAAGCTGTTTTATCTGCGTAATATAAAATCCACCCTTTGTTTCCAATCCATCACCTCTAATCCTATTGGAACAGTTCTATATAGAACAATTATAAGTTTAGCATAATTTTGTTCAAAAAGCAACTTAAAATATTACAGCACTTCTGCAAAAGTACAGAAGTGCCGCCATTTTATACATAAAGAATTTTTCTCACCACAATTTCTCCCACTCACATCCAAATATTATTCATTTTCCTGATAATGATATTCTATCTCCAAATTTTTCATCACTTCATCCATAAACAATTTCTGCTCTTCCTCATCCAGCCACTTAAGCAAGTGCAAAACCTGCTCTCTTTCTCTTATACTATCTTTGCAAAAACACCCTCTAAGGAAGCAAGAAAAGTCTTTTGAACAATCTCTGCCGGAATAATTTCACCTGATATTTCCAAATCCATAGTTGCACACCCATCAGCCACAAGGTCAACTTCATATCCATAATCCATAGCCGCACGAACCGTTGTGTCAACACACATATGTGTCATCATTCCACATACAATCAGTTTCTTGATGCCTTTTTCTTTTAAATAAGAATCCAATTCAGTTTCGTAAAAACTATTTGGATAATATTTAACAATTACCTTATCATCAGGCAATGGTTTAATGCGTTCTGAAATCTCACAGCCATAGGTATTCTCAAGGAAAAATGTATCATCCGGCGAATTGATATGCTGGATATAAATAATAGGACGCTTTTGTGTGCGACTTTCTTGTATTAATGATTGAATTTTCTCTTCTGCCTCATATGCATGATAAAGCTCACATGTTCCACCCGGAAAATAATCATTCTGCACATCAATAATAACTAGCGCTTCTCTCATTTTCAAATTCTCCTAAAACTCAAATTTATTCTGTTCTGTAATTTCTCCATTATCCGCTTCCCACTCCTTGCCATAACAAATATAAATCTCACCATTCCATATACACACCCTGTATTTTACTCGCAATTTTACACCTTCTCCAAGTACACAAATCTCAATTCTTCCGTAACCTGTTCCTCGTCAAAAATTTTATAACCAAGCTTTCTATACAATGCTATATTCTTTTCGCTCTTGGTACTGGTAAACAGCTCGTATCTTTGTTTTGGATATTGCTTTTCCATTGCAAGCAAAAGTTGTGTTCCTATCCCTTGTCCCTGTTTTGATGGATGAACCATCAATTTTCCAATATAAACAGTCCCGTTATCGCAAAATGCTCTCACAGAACCTATAATGGTTTTGTCTTCATCTAACGCTTTCAAAATGAGACCTTTTTGATGTTCGTTTTCCACATCCGCCAAGGTTTGTTTTAATGGCGGAATATCTTGGTTATCAAAGAGCCTTGCCTCACTTTGATAGGCAAGATACTGCAAGTCTAGTATTTTCTGTAAATCTTCTTTTTCTGCTTTTACTATAACCATGATATATTCTCCAAAATATAATACACAAAGTTTTTCTTCATACAAATCAATTATCTCTTTAATTTTTCAGTCACTATATATGAGCACTTATTCTCATAAATATTTTTCTATCGTCCCCTGCTCTACAACACTTTTCCCCAACAATGTAATCGCTTGCTTTGGACAAATGTTTATACATCGATAACACATGGTACATCTATCCTCTGCTTTAGCAAAATTATTTTCAATATTTAGATTTTGCATTGGACATGCCTCCACACATTTACCACAACCAATACACTTTTGTGTATCAACATTTACTTTGTCTGTATATTTCTTCGTTTTATTGTAAAACCACAGGCGTTGCCCAAACAAGCCGGCAAAATGATATAGCAAGCCTATACCTTCTTGTGGCGGTTTTCCATTTTTCATATCACGTACTGCATTGTTTATCTTCTTTTCTGCCACTTTCACAAGCTCCACATTTTTCTCTATCGGACGCTTCAATGCCTTTACATCAGCTATGCTGTCTGGCATCTTCAAATGTAAGCCGCCTGTAATTTGCGCTCCATACTTACGAAGCCGGCGAGCCAGAATACCTGCTCCATCTCCACTAAACAATCCCATTGTTGCTATTACAAAGATTTTTTTGCCTTGCCATAGATGTTGATATCTGTCTACAAAATCCTTCAGCATTTTCGGAATATTACTATACTGTACAGAATAACTAAAAACAATTTCTTCATTGTTTTTTATATAACTGACAAGCCACTCTCCAAAGAAAATATAATTCGGATATTTCTTAAACGGTTCCTTATTCAAACTATGGACATATGTAAATAATCCTCTATATTTGCTTCCTTATCTCATCCACTAGTGTAATATCTGCCGGCAACCAATCTACGGAATCTAATTCATTTTTAGAAAGCCATTTTGCATCTTCGTGTTCTTTTAATTCTAATTGTTCTGATTCTAATTCACACCAAAAACAATCCATAGACAAATGAAAATTCGGATAATCGTATTCTACAGTCTGAATTAATTCACCAACTTGAATATTCGCATTTAGTTCTTCTTTTATTTCCCGAACAAGCGCCTCCTGTGGTGATTCTCCTTCCTCAATCTTTCCACCGGGGAACTCCCATCCACCTTTAAAATCTCCATATCCTCTGGCAGTAGCAAAGATTTGCTTTCTTCCATTTTCATCCCGCCTTGCAATTACTGCAGCGACAACTCGTATTGTTTTCATATTTTTAGTCCTCTAATTTCTCAAACTATGTATAACCATTATACTATTCAGATAATGCAATCGCAAATAACATGTGGACGTAGGATATTTTCTTTATGACACTTCCCCAATACTACTTTGCAAATAACAAAGCAAATCCTCACGTACCGGATGATGCATTTTTATAACCACCTTACTGATTGGTTTCATATTTCCCTTATTATCTTCTTTTTGAGATTCTCTAACATCCATTATATCAAATGTCCCCATATAATAAAAATTGCTTTCTGCATCACTCTTCTTAACAAGCAAATGCTTTCTTGGTGCAGTAATCACATTTTTCATGTAAGCACTATTAATTCCCATTCCTATTTTTGAGTCCCATTTAAAAACCATATTACCTTCGAATGCATCTGCATAATCAGGCTTGCCTTCTACGTAATTTCGCTCATCCTCTGTCTGCTCTTTGTGATAGGTAATAAAGACAAAAACATCATCTACAATTCGTTTCATACCATACATAACAGACGATAAATCTTTTCCACAATTCATCAATAAGCTAACATCACGTCTTGAATATTTTTCATACAAAACAAATGGCGAAACGATATCTGTTTTCTGCGAATACTTATCCTGATATCGAGAGAGACCCACACGAATAATATCCTCAACTTGTAATTTAAACTCATCGTGTCGTAATCGTTCCTCATAGTATTTCATTCTCCTTATTATACCACTATTAGCAGATATCACTTCTATATTCTTAAATCTCTGATACTCTTCGTCCTTACTTACAAACTTACCCTCAAGGACATCAAGAGCATACTCAACCTGAGTATCCGTAATCTCTCTCGAATACTTATCGTTATATAGCTTCTGAAAATCTTTTACTGAAATGGTATCCTTTGTCGATAGCAAACGAAGAATCTCTAACTCCTCTGGACGCACCCCACTTAATATAGTTTTTGATAGGTATTCTAAAACAAGTTTCTCACTATCTGTCAGTCCACAGTTATAATTTCCTTTTTCAACATTTTCAATAAAAGCATAATAAGTCTTATACTCTTTGATAATAACCAACGGGTCTACTTCATTATTTTCATAAAAATCATATAATCTTGGCATTCTTCCCAAACGATTTTTTAGTGTGATATAACTTTCCTTAATAATCGATTTCATACCACGAATTCGATCAATGGACTGAAAAATCTTATTCTTTGCCACCTCATCAAAATGAACTGTAGATGCACCGGGAATAGTACGATTGCCGCTGATCACATATTTCCGAATAGTATCTGGGTTGTAAGAGCGATCTCCTGACAATGCAACAGGAATCATAAAATTATTGTTGTAGTTGCCGATAAAATCAAGTATTACAACATACTCCTTACCCTCTGCCTTTCGTAATCCACGTCCCAATTGTTGAATGAATACAATTGGCGACTGAGTTGGTCTTAGCATAATAACCTGATTAACTTCTACAATATCAACACCTTCATTTAAGATGTCTACAGAGAATATATAATCAAGAGGTTCATCGCAATCTGAACCATCCTCATTCATAGCTAAACGTTCAAATGCATTTTGCCTAACTTGCTCTGAATCAGCACCACTTAGTGCAACCGTGCGATATCCCAATTCGTTAAATTTCTTAGACAGTTCAATACACTCTTTGTTACGACTACAAAAGATTAATCCTTTTATGCGATCTCCACTATATCCATAATACTGGGACTGCTCTAAAATATGTTTTACACGTTCATCGCAAACTAATTGATTAAAATCTTCCTCTGACAAACTCTTCGACTTTGCATCCTGAACCACAGACAAATCTGTGATTCCAAAATAGTGAAATGGACACAATAAGTCCTCTTCCATCGCCTGCTGCAAACGAATTTCATAAGCAATCTGATGATTAAAGATCTCATAAATATTGTCATTTATATCATTGTCATTTCGCTTATCCGGTGTCGCAGTCATACCTAAAAATAAACGAGGATTAAAATAATTCATCACCTTTTGATAGGTATTTGCCGAACTATGATGCGCCTCATCAAGAATAATACAATCAAATTCGTCTTGCTTATAGTTTTGCAAATGTGCATCTTTATTCAAAGTTTCTACCGTAGCAAATACATAATCTTTATCATATTCGTGATAGCCTGCACCAACTAATCCAAACGATACAGAATTTCCAAATACTCTTTGGTAGGAATTTTTTGCTTGTACTGCCAGCGTTGCTCTATGCACTAAAAATAAAACTCTTTTAAATCCAAGTTCTCTCATAGCGAATGCAGATGCGTATGTTTTTCCTGTACCTGTCGCACTAATTAATAGTGCTCGCCTTTCATTCTTCTCTAGTATTTCTTTGAGATTTGCAATAAAACGTACCTGCATGCTATTAGGTTTTAGTTTGTATCTTTCTAAAGAAGTAACATTTCCCTCTGTGGCAAGTTTTCTCTGTGCTTTAATAATATCATATCTTTGTTTATATTCTTCATAAAATAAATCATATGTATATGCATATTCTGAATTCCAAAGTTCGTTAAATTCTCTTAGAATGTCATCTGCAACCTCACCTTGAGATGTAGACACCAGCTTCGTATTCCACTCTCGATTGGTGGTAAGCGCAGCACTTGTCATGTTGGAACTACCAATGATAATTCGATAAATCTCTTGTTCTTTAAATATATACCCCTTTGTATGAAAACCGATATTTGCCAATTTTGTATCGAACATTTTAATTTGAATATTTTTTAGAGAATGTAATTTTTCCAAAGCTCTCGGCTCACTAAAATCAAGATAATTCGAAGTTAGTATCTCCCCATGAACTCCTTTTTGTTCGAGCTCCTTTAGTGTTTGAAGGAGTGGGGTTACGCCACCTAATGTAATAAAGGCTACACTAATTTGAAATTTATCACACTTTAATAGCTCATCTTCAATAGTGGAAATAACTTTCTTTCCTTCATTGTAATTATTTGAAACAAAATTGGGTTTATATGACAAATCAGAGGCAATACTTCCATTGATATATGCGGTTTCAAAACCACTACGAATTAGTTGTAATTTACCCTCTTGCATGATGTTCCTCCGTTTCAAAGCATGATAGAGTTATTGTAGCATATTTTCAGATGTATCGTAAATCTTTTGATAAACAATATCTTCTTTTGCAACTGAAAACTCAAAAGTGCAGTATAAATAATATAATTTATCTCATACTGCACTTTATTTTACATATTTATTATGCCTTAATTTTGTAAGCCACTAGTATTACTCAAACTCCTCGGCGGATGGCATTATACACTGCCTATGACCCCTGTATAGATAGCTTTGATTCGAACTTATGTTTGTTTTTCGTAGTTTCCGTACCGCTAAAGGAAAAATAAACTCCAAAAAAACTCCAAATCAACTTGGGCGATCTTTTGCTTCCTCCTGCGCATAAAGAAGATCTAATGCCTGACAAATTACTCCGCTCATCGTCTGATAATGTCTTTCAGCATACGAAACTAACCGTTCTTTATCTTCTGCAGTCATACGAATTCTTAAACTTGAATCCTTTCCATCCAATGACGGTTTTCTCGGCATTTCAATCTCCCCCTTCCTTATATATTTTATTCTAATATGAATTGATACAAATGTCAATATTATTATCACTATTGTACTAATAAAGATTTCACAAAAACTACAAATATTAATATCGTAAATGCATATCATACACTCCGCCGAAATAATCATTTCAAACTACTAAAGGATATAACCCTCAATAATTCTCAATTTTAGACAATGCTAAATGAAGTTTATTAAATTCTTCTTGATCTAAAGTTACTTCATTAATCATTTTTCCTTCTTCGTTGATCTCATTGATATGATATTTCCCAGTATCTTCGTTTTTCAAAAGAATTTTTGATACTTTTCCATTCTTATCAAATATTTCACCCAGTTTTTTCATATATTCTTACACCTTACTTCACAAAAATGTTGTGCTCAGAAGCATCTTTTACAAGTAACTCAAATATTTCGGCATCTTCTTTTTTGTTTTGAACACACTCATAGAGTACTTCATCAATAGTCCCCTCTGCCTGCAAAAAGATAAAACTGCATATATTTTTCTGACCATATCTATATATCCGATCATGGCTCTGGTAATATTCTTCAAAACTGTATGACAAAGAATAATAAATCGCATATTTGCAATTCACAAAAGTAACTCCATATTGTAATGTCTTAGGATGAGCAAGAATAACGTCTACAGTTCCTTCTTTAAACTGTTTAATACTCTTGTCTTTATCTTTCGTATCGCTATAAGCAGTAACTACTCTTTTCCCAATTTTCTCCAGAATTTTCTTCAAATTCTGTATTTCATATTTAAACTGACACCAAATAATAACCTGCTCATTACCTATTTCATCCAAAACTCTTAATAATTCCTCTTCTCTTTGTTTATGAATTTGCGTTACATTTCCGTCTGCATCCAAAAGGAAACCAGAAACTAATTGTCGTAATTTCATTAGAGAAGCCAATTTATTATTGACATTATAGATTGTCTTGCTATTCTTGCTTGCCTTTTCCTGTTGCTCAATATTTATGAAATAATCACGATACATTGATTCGTACTTTGTCATAACATCTTTATCAAGAGTAATTTTTCTAACCATATGTACTGTATCAGGCAATTTCAAGCAATCAGATTTCGAAACAACAATAGAGTGTTTCCCAATCAAATCACTAACCTCTTTTTCCGCTTCTTCTGATTTACAAACAATTCTATTATTGATATTTACATAGTATTTTTTCTTATACGCTTCATACGACATTGGAAAGTCATTAGGTGCTACCACTTTCATTTGTGAAAAATATTCCATTGTATTATTAGGTGCTGGTTTTCCAGAAAGTAAATATACATATTTGCAAGTATCCGCAAAATCTCTTACACACTTTGATATTTTACTGGAATAATTTTTTAAAATTGAACTCTCATCGACTATTAGACCATTTACGCCTAACGACTTATAAAACTCAAGATTTCTGGTAAAGCTTTCTGGATTAACTATATAGTGTTTTGCTTTACCAATCATTATGGAACGTACATATTTTAACTGATTAGCTTTACTGCCATTTTGCCAATCTTCATAGTACAAATAGTCATTAAATACTGATCTACCATCCATATCATTCCATCGTCTGTTAATATCCAAATATTGTCGTAAAGTAATATTATGACTAAGCGGATCCAACTTCATTTCCGGATAAAAGTTATACTGATCATCCATCCAGGCAGTTAGAATAATTGGTTTTGAACAAATAATCAAAAAACTAGTATCATCTTGTTTCGTCTTACTTGTAATAATATCAAGTGCAAGAACTGTTTTTCCTGTACCTGTGTCATAAAAAAAGGCAAATTTATCAAACATTTCTGCTATTCTACAAGCAGCTTTCTGATGAGGTAATAATTTTTCATAATTACCTTCATATCCATCAAAGTTATTTCCAGCAATAAGTTCTGCTCTGATTATTTCCAACTTCTGTTCATTAGTTAATTTTTCTGAGAGCTTATTTTCTTTACCTTCTATCACTTCTTTTACTAAAGGATCTAATTCTTCTACCGAAATATCAATAGACTGTGGGACTCCTATTACTTGCTTTTCTTCCGGAAATGGTGCAATATCATCAAGTAGCTTTGACAACTGTCTTGCCTCATCTGCGGAAAATACGATACCCTTCTTATTCTCATTTTCCCATGTGCTGATGTCATAAGCATTTTTGTGAATTGCATTTTGTATTGTAGCAAACCATTTTTTCTTTTTTCCTTCACTACTTAACAAACAAATATGCTTTTTTATTTTCCAAGAATCCTTTTCTAATTGCAGATATTCCTCTGGATATAGAACTTTTAAAATCGTCTTTTTTATTTTTAGGTTATCCTTAAAATATGGCAAAAGCTCATTCAAAACCTCATGAGCTGCCGCACCAATAGCTTTCTTTCGATTTGTGCCTTTTCCATATTTTTCTATATGAATTTCGTCATTCCAACAAATCACTTTTGAACCGAAAACCGCATTATGATCCAAACTATCTGGATGTTGCTCACACGTTTTCTTGCAATGCATTCCATTAGCCTGAACAACTTCCTGTAATGCTGTTGTATAATCTGGAATTTTGCTTTCTTTAACTTTATCAAAAAAATAGAATGAAATATTTGAAGCTTTTTCTTCTAACTCATCACTATTTCTTTTAATTCCCCTAAGCACAAGTACCGCAATAATACTGTGAAAAATATCAATTTTTAATGATCCATGTCCTTCTTCATTTAAAGAGTTTACTGATTTGGAAGCCAACAACATTTTCAACCATTCATCAGGCAATTCATTGTATAGATTTCTCGCATTTAGATATATTCCTCTTTCTCTTGTAACATCTAAATACTCCCAATCAGATGTTGCATATAAATAATCAAGAACAAACAACTGCAGTATCTCTGCGCCAATTACTGACAATGCACTATTATCAGCAAATAAGTTCTTGTTCTTCACATCATTTTGAATAGACTTATGGACAAACGCTGCATTAACATATTCTATTGGTAAGTCATTTGATTTTATATGTAATGCCGACAGCAACCTGTAAAGCTGTTTTTGCCTATCCATTGTGATTCTTATTTGTTCATCAATTGTCTTTCCTTTTTGAGAATTTTTAGATTTGAGCGGTATATTTTTTTGAATAATGTACTTCTGCGCAACAGATCTCATTGCAGTTTTCTTGCTCTTCCCTTTTGCTGAACATTTATCTTTTCCAATAGTTAATTGGCAAGTAAATGTCAAATCATTATCTGGTCCTTCTCTATCTAAAATCTCATAAGAAAATGGTAACTTTTTGCCTTGTGCATATTCTTGTAAAATAGTCCTATAATCATAGTTATCGTTTTCTAAAGCTTTTTTCATATAAGGCAGTAAGAAATCATATGTGCTATTAAAACCATTTTGTCTATAAAATACAGCTAAAAATTTTGCCGCTATTTCTGTGTGTTTTTTACCTTCTTCCCCTTTGGAAATATATTGGTAATTTTCCAATTCATATTCATTATAAATTGCATCTGTCACCTGGATATAGGTTGAAGCTATCATTTTACTTATCTCAGAAGCACTAACAAAAATCTTATTAATATACGCATAAACAGCCAATGCTACTCTTGCAACTGAATGGCCATATACTATAAAATCTTTATTCATTTTTCTGATATTATCATCCTGCGGTTGATAGCTTGCATGATACAAAATTCTATCCAAATCATTTGGACTAATATTTAATTGAAGCTTTTGATAAAGTTCATAACCTTTCATCATGTTCCATCCTCCATAATAATAATTATAGCAAATAATAATTCTTTGCAAAGTAATGAAAACGAAAAAATCCTTCATTTTTCCTGCTTTCTAAGGATACTCAAATATCTGTCTTAAATAAAAATGAACAGAATATTTTCTAAGATTTATTTTTTTCAATTTAGTTCAGTCTTGCATATGAACCATAATTTAAATCTCATAAGAAACACCAGGGACTCAAAACGTCCCTGGTGTTTCTTACTCGTTATTACTTTTTCACACTATCCGACGGCAATCTCACTGCCCCCATTCTCTTCCTCTGGATACTATTTTGAGCATCCATCTGCGTTGGTGCAAATCCACCATTATTCAGCAGATCCTTCTCCGCTTCCGCATAGGATCTATATCCGGCTGCCTTCATACGTTTCAGCATTTTGCTTAAAGCACTCTTTTTATCTCTGCTTGCCTGACGATAGCAAATCTTTAAACTGTCCGCAACTTCTCCCAGGCTTTTTCCTTCTACAAGATTTTCGCATACAATCCGCTTTTCTCTTTCCGTTAAATCTGAAAACAGTTCTTTAAAGAAAATTTCGCTTGTGATCTGCTGGGCAACATCTGCATTCCGATCAGCAAGATAATCTGTAAAATTTCCTTCTTCGGTTTCCAGTGAAGAAAAAAGGCAAATGTTCTGTCTGATGTACTGATCACGCATCAAATATTTATCCTTATTATAAGACTTATTCAAAAAATCCAGCTCCTCTGAAGTTACGTTTTCATATCTTACTTTCTGGTATTTGTCATAAAATGTGTATATTCTTTCTTCCATGATGTTTTCCTCCGATTTGTCGATTTGGTTAATTGGCAACAAATCGAAGTCATGGATATCTGGCATAGTGCCAGCCTTTTGCCTGCATGATGATATGCCTTTCCTTTCCGGCATCTCTGCCGCAAATGTCATCAATGAGCTGATGTGCCTTTTGGGCATAAAAAAAGGCCATGCCCTTTCGGACACAGCCAGATGCCTAAAAATCTTGAGAAAAGAAAATCCTCCGCAGGTTTCTACCTGCGAAGGACTATTTTTCTCAGCATATCAATTCTATCATCTACACATTTTCATTGTAATACCACTTACCTGCCAATGCTCTGCCAGTTCACTACCTATTTACTTCCATTTTTCTTCCAGTCTTTTTTATATGTATTTCTTCCATCTTCGCCTCCACTTTTTCTGGTCTTGTAAATGCCCATAGCATAGTAGCATATAAACGAATTGCTTTTTTCCGATTCCTGTAATATGTCGTACTTGGCATATCATCCAGCATCAGCATCACATCATCATTTGTATTCCCGGACTCAAAATACCGATATTTCAAGAGTCTGTAATACAGTTGACCATTCTTCGGATAATCCCTTAATGCCAAAAGGGAGTCTCTCATAATCTCCAGCAGGCACAAATTCATATCATTATTCAGCAACTTATCCTGGATTCTTCGTTTCTCTGCCGTTGCATCGAAATCGACCAATTCGTAAAGCATTTCTTTTAAATGCTTTCCTTCCACTACATATAACTCGTAATCTATATCTACAATATTTTTTTCAATACGGAACATCACCTTCGTATATTGTTCAAGTAAAAGCTCCGTATTTTTATAGGCTTCTTCAGTCACCACTTCCATATTGTCAAAAATATTTTGAATTGTCTGCATAATTGTCCTCCTTCCCGACTGCACCTGCAGTCAGACCAATCATAAAGTATTTCTCAGCAATAACTGCTGTGCTGAACATCACTGTCATGCAGCTTCCGCAAAAATTTCTACAGTGGGATTGTTTTCATCTCTGGCTGACCGGAAACTATATGATATATGTAAAGCAGCCGGTTCTCACGGGAAAGGATGTATCCCCGACTACTGATGTTTTTGTTTTGACTATTTTTTATTTTTAAAGGGAGCCCTGTTTTAGGGCATCCTTTTGGAATCGCTTATTTCCGTTCCATAAACCATTTATAATTTTCTTCATATGTGAGATGGCATATCTTACCTTCCACCATACAAGTATAGCGATAACCGGTACCACCAGCTTTCCTGCTCGCACATCTTTCCGGTTTTGAAATTTTATCAATTTCATACCGATGTCCGTCTTCCCATACAAACGCTTTTGGAATCAATTCACCTTCCCGGCTAAACACTGCCAGGACATCAACATATACCTTATCCATCACTCAAAAACACCTTGCCTCCCCTATCCGTGGAAATAACCTTGCGGATGAACCGTATGCTCTCTTGCATTTAATTGTGCCAGGATCTTATCCTGATAAACGAAAGCTCTTTGAATGCTTTGGTATCCAAACCTGGCTCGGATTTCATCCACTACCCGATCCATCTTTTCCAACTTTTCTCTTTTCTGTTCACTCATAAATAAGTTCAACTGATACGGCATATCATCTGATATCAGATCACATCCCCGGACGCCAAGACTTCTAATAGGATGTTCCCATCTGTAATTATCTTTAAACAGTCGATACGCAGCCTGTACAATTTCATCCGTAATATTGGTTGGACGCTTCAATTTGCATTGTCTTGAAAAATGATATAACTCATTATCACGAATTGATATTTCAATCACCTTACATTGAAATCCATTTTCACGTAATCTGGATGCTACACTTTCAGACAGAGCCGTCAAAATAATCTTTACATCCAAATCATTCACCAGATCTCTTGGAGTCGTTGTACTATTTCCGATAGATTTGATTGGAGCTTGATACCCTTCTACACAAACTGGAGTTTCGTCCCAGCCATTTGCAAATGTGTGTAATACCAATCCCATCTTTCCGAGGCGGCTCTCCAATATAGCTGGTTCCGTATTTGCAAGTTCACCAATTGTTTTGATTCCTAAAGTCTGCAGTTTTTTATTAGTGCTTCTCCCGACATAAATCAAGTCTCCTGCCGGAAGGTTCCAGGCAAGGCTTTTATAGTTTTCTCTTGAGAACTCTGTAATGGCATCAGGCTTTTTATAATCGGAGCCAAGTTTTGCAAATATCTTATTCCATGAAACACCAATGCTTACCGTAACTCCCAACTCATGCTTTATTCTTTTACTGATTTCATTTGCTATTTTTATTCCATCACCTTTTATCGAAGTGCTGGCAGATACATCCAGCCAACTTTCATCAATTCCGAATGGTTCTCTCAAATCTGTATATTCACTATAGATTTCTTGTGCCATTCTTGAAAATCGCAAATACAAATCCATTCTTGGAGGCACAAAAATGATTTCCGGGCAAACCTGCTTTGCCTGCCATAATGCCATTCCTGTTTTCACGCCAGATTTTTTTGCAATATAATTTGCTGTAAGAACAATTCCGTGCCTTGCTTCCGGATCCCCTCCTACCGCTAATGGCTTTCCCGCCAATTCCGGATGATGCAGCATCTCTACGCTTGCATAAAAACAGTTCATATCAGAATGAAGTATTGTACGTTCCATATCATCACCGCCCAATCAATATTAGCAACATATAGCAAGTTTATTATTGACTTTTTCTTTTGTTCATTCTATAATTTGCTTATAGTTACGACAGATTGCCACTTCTTGCTAATTCGTATTCTAGCAACTATTCGCACGATTGTCAAGATACCATTCGCAAGAAATAGCAAATTAAGAATGGAGGCGCATTATGAAACCCTTTAAAGAGAAAGTAAAAGAACATCGAGGACAACTTGGATTAAGTCAAAAGCAACTGGCAGAAAAAGCCGGGATTGGATTCCGTACCATCGTTACTTATGAAGCTGGAGAACGATTTCCACAATCAGCACAACTCTATAAGCTGGCAAAAGCATTAAATGTATCAACCGAGTATCTGAAGGATGATTCCATCGAAGACCCGACCTATGGACTTGATCGGATGGACTATGTTGAAGAGATGCGTCAGATGACCAGTAAGCAAGATTCTCTTAATCTGGAAGAAATGCTAAGACAAAACCAGACACTTTTTGCCGGAGGCAGCATAAGTGAAGAAGCCAAAGATCAATATTTTCAGGCTGTGATGGAAGCATATCTTGATTGTAAAAAAGCTGCGAAAGAAACTTTCGGCAGAAAAAAATCTGAAAACCTTGCATCTATTGATAAGTAATCCTCCCGCTATCCTTTTTATAGGACAGCTTTTATACTACACTGATAGTGAGAAATCCTATCTACTATAAAACAGGGAGGATGTGAATTCGATTGACCATTGAAACAATAGCTGACACAGTCAAACAGCTGCAAAACAAATATGATGAAACTAATCCTTTTCGTTTAGCTAAGGCAATGAAAATTACAGTAAAGTTACGCCCAATGGGAATCTATGAAGGATGCTGCAAGGGGTTTTTTCTAATTTCACGGAGAATGAAACATATCACAATCAACAGTGATCTTCCAGAACTATTACAGAAAGTAGTTCTCTCTCACGAACTGGGGCACTGTGTATTACATGCAGACTCTGCAGCCAGTGCACCTTTTCATGAGGTAACTTTATTTGATAATACGGACCATAAAGAATATGAGGCGAACATTTTTGCTGCCGAATTGCTCCTGCCAGATGAACAAGTTCTGGCTCTGCTCAATGATGATTTGTTTTTCTTTGACGTCGCCAAAAAATTGTGCGTTCCATTTGAAATGCTGGATTTCAAATTCCGGGTTTTAAAGCGAAAGGGGTATAAAGTAGAATCTCCTGTAGTGTCACAGGGCGATTTCTTGAAAAAACTTGAAAGAACTGCTGACAAAATACCATATAACGATTCTTTTTAATTTTTCTATAATCATGACCACCGGTTTTAGCCGGTGGTTTGCTCTGCCCCTATAAAGATCTCATCCCTGCTTGCGCCCGGAAAACACACTGAAAGAGTCTCCATCTTCACTTTCCTCATTAGATAAATCGGAAAGCTGCTGTACAACAAATCATCCAATATAATACCATCCGCAACCTTAAATGTACGGGGCTTTTGCGCTATCCTATGCAAACAAACATATTTGAAGGATTTCCCGTTTGTCTATCGATCAGATTCAGAAATCACATTAAAACACAGTGAAATAACCCCCTCATGTTTGTCTACTACAATGAACCATTAGTTAATTAAATAGTTCCTCTTCGACACGGCTTGTGTAGGGAAGTAACTTTAACTTGAGGGCAACTTGGACAGAAGTTGGAAGTATAGTTTCGATAAATCAGTCAAGCAGTATTAACTGCTCGGCTAATTATAGTTATTCAATAATCGTTGCAATCCCTGGTGTCCTTAACAAGTCAAAGAATTCGTTAATTTGATCATGTGATTGCTTAGGATATCTGCTTGTATAGCGATACTTACAAAAGGTAAATAATATTTCCTTTTTTGCTCGAGACAATGCCACAAAAAATGTACATCTGTCCTCTTCAGGTTGATTTTTAAAACTCCAAAACGCAGAATCTTCAAGTCCTACAAAATATACGACCTCATACTCTAATCCTTTGCTTTTATGGATTGTCATGATTGGAACTGAATGTAAACCCTCAAAGTTTTCTATAGCCAACAACCAATCCATCTCTGTTGTATCGAGCTCCATCCACATATAGTTTTGAAACTTATTTAATAGATCATTTAGATATGTTCCTTGGCTATATATCGGAAACGTGGCTTTTATGCGCTTTCCTCCCCAGAATTGTATTGCGTGCTTCAGCAAAGCGTGAAAATCCTTCTTACACGTAACATCTTGCATCATGCCACTTAATTGTTCTATTTCTTCACTAAGAGCATCTTGCATTTTGAAATAATCATCATTTGACTGCAGAGAACCTATATTCCAGAGATCAGCTGTCGTTGACACAATAAATTCCCAGTCATGGGGGCGCTTTCTATCAATAACTAAACGTAGGAGCGAAATTAACATTTCTACGATTGGTTCTTTGATTAAATCTTGATAATCATTTTCAATACGAGCAAGAATTTGATGATTTCTAAGTTCTGCAATAATCTTCGGAGCATAATCTTGAGGCTTTTGTTTACAGAGAATGCACAACTTATTTGGTTCAATTCCTGACTCAATCTGTGCAGATATATGTTCAGATATTGTTGCCGCTTCGTTCTCCTCATCTTCAGCAATAAGTAATGTTACCATTCCATCATCTGGTTCCCATTTATCAGAGACACATATTGTACTGTCACTTTCATTTAGTGAAGCATACATCTTTCTTTGTAAATCAACAAGTCTCGGCGCTGAACGATGATTCATGGTTAGTTTGTGTGTCTCTGCATTAAACTCTGTTTTGAAATCATGAAAGACAGTTTTAAGTGCGCCAGCCCATACCATAATGCGTTGTTTGTTGTCACCAACGGCTGTCATTATTGAACCCGAATTCAAAAAGCATTGTTTTACCAATTTGTATTGTAGATACGTTGTATCCTGAAACTCATCCAAGAAAACATATTTGTAGGTAAGTTGTAAGCCTCGCTTAATCTTATAGTTTGTCTTGATAATGAATTCTGCAAGAATACATATCATTTTAAATGATAGAGTTGGTTTGTAGTTGTCAAAGCCTTTCAGCAATAGTTTCCAAACAGTCTCACCCAAATCATTTCGTGTAAAAGGCAATTCAACAGAATCAAGCACACGTTCATAGTATGTTCTTAACTTATAAACGGGCAAGTTAAGTGGATTGTTGTATCCTGCTTTTTTAAAAGCCGCATCTATTGTATCCACATCATTAACCAGATATGCAGCATCAGGCCTTAAAACCTCTGGAAGAGCAAAACGGAAGTGATCCAGAATGCTTTTTGAAAATGCATCATAAGTCATTGATACAAATCGAGTTTCGATTTCTTTCCCACATCTCTTTATTACTCTTTTTTTTAGATTGTCCGCAGCGTCTTTCTTAAAACTTATTGCTAATATTTTTTGCGGGTCTCTACAAATATTTGTCTGAAAAAGGTAGCTTGCTTTTTGTGCTAACAATTCAGTCTTTCCTGCACCTGGTCCAGCAATAACAAGAATATTTTTATTTGTCCTAACCGCTGAATTAGCACTATCTTCTAAAACAACACCATCACACGGCATCCACTTTTCTGGTACAACAATCTTCATTAGGTTTCTCCTTTAATGCTTTTTCTGCAGCAGAAATCAATCGTTCGAATACAGGTGGAATAGTAGAAACCAACACCTCATTGCTAATATGGGAGAACGCCTCAATATGAGTTGATGGTTTTCCTCGGTTAAGGAAAAAATAAGTGTACCACACCATTAATTTCTTTTGTTCCTCAGAATACGTTTTTCCGTCACCACCACTTTCTTTCAAAGCGTGTCTCACATCATCTATAACACGTGCGCAATACTCTGAACAAGGATTTTCTGAGTTTTCAATATCCTTAATATATTTCTGATGTTTCTGACCATTTTCCATAACCATCAGCCGAGGTCCCTCATCTTTACCCAGTAAACCTTTATACACAGTACCATAATGCTCTAACATCAGAAAATCTATATCCAACGGTGATGAAAAGAAAACATTGTATTTTTCTAAATAGTTAACCCAACTTTGTAAAATGCCGGAATCATCAACATCCCACTCGTGCATTCCATTGAATTCTTCGTCAGATAAAACCCCATGATTAGTCTTCAATAATTCCGCTTTATCGTAATTATTTTGAATTAACTGTTCGAGAACATATTTGATTCTACCCCAACCACCCCCTTCTCGTTCTTTATCCAAGTCAAGCAACGTAATATATGGAATACTCAGGTCATTAAGCAGTCTCCAAAAATGGTTTACATGTCTACCACCCAGAGGGACAACTGATATTCCGCTTGTATCAACATCACCATTTTTTGCATTCCAGATTTTCGGCAAAATGATTTCTTCACTATCACCTTCACCCAAAACAACAAGTTTGGCAAAATACAATTCAGGATAAGCTTTGACTGCCTCTTTTATAAACTTGTACTGATCTGCCAGTTTTTCTTTATCGGGCAACGTAATTGCACGAACTTTGGTTGTGCAATCATTCACATCAAGACGGAAATATCTTAACTTTTCCGGATCGAAGCGTTTGATAATTGCTGTAGAATGAGAAGTTAAGACAGTCTGAGCGTTGTTTTTTGATGCTATTTTTTTCAAATTTAAAACCAACTGTCCGATCAAATGAGGAGCAATATGATTTTCCGGTTCTTCTAAAGCAATAATTGTTAAAATAGGAGGCTTATGATTAAATGAAACGTGTTCAGGATCTGTGTCTATTTCTTTCTGAATTTTTGACTCAACATCGAGAATACTATCAACCAAAGAAATATAAAACAGAGAACGCAAACCATCACTCATATCATCAATAGTGCATTCTTTTCCTGTTACTGTAGGTAAAAATACAACCTCCGATTTCTTGATAGAAGAATCAATATCAGTGCTATTAAAACGTAACTGAGCATTTGAATATCTTGTATCCGAATCATAAGATTCCCATTGTGTATGTATGGAGGTACCAAGAATTGATACGCCTCTTTCCTCTAAAAATTGGTCATTTAGCTCTTGAATTTTTACTTTAACTTTTTCCTGTGTGGTTGAGCTCCAATTGATGCTATTCATAATCTGATGCATCATTGTGCCAGAAGCATTTTTTAATTGCTTGGACGGATCTCTAACTGCAGGTACATATATTACTCGAATGCGATCCAGATCTTTTCGAGGTGCGGTGGTTTTACATTCTTCAGTAATTTCTTCTCCCTCAGGGCAAGTAATATAATAAATTTTACTTTCAATCGCACCCTCTACATTGCTACTTTTTTCCCAAGTAGCCTCTAAACGTATTCGCAAATATGGAGTTCCATCAGGATTGTCCACAACAAGACTCCTGAAAAAAGTTGGAATAGAAGAAGCACCTTCCTCTCCATTCTCTAATTCATCAAAAACAAATACCGCTTCAATATAAAGTTCTTGTGAGTCCATTTCTTCTGGTTTCGTATCTTTCGGAAGATGAAAATCACTTCGCTTTAAAACTCGATCAGCACTATTATCCGAGAACAGACAATTCAACGCTAATAATGCTGCTGTTTTTCCTGAACTATTATTGCCAATAAACGATGTAATATCATCAATTTTGATTATCTGTTCATCTTCACCAAAGCACCGATAATTATGCAGTTTAAGTTTTGAAAGCTTCAACAAATATCCCTCCCTCGTATCTAATATCTGTATCACAATTATAATACCGATATCATTGTCAAACAACTCTTTATATACTAATAGGTAGGAATAGTTTTTACCTATGATGTCTCTTTTTTCTTCTCCCAGTAGGTTATTTATAGGGATCTCTTTTCAAGAGGTACTCTTCCGGCGGCTCCACCGCCGGTTAAATAGCAAGGACAGGAAGTGTATATACACTTCCTCAAAAATGGCAATTTAGGGAACCCTGCCCTAAATTAAAAACCTAGAAACAACCAAAATCGAATTACGTACAGAAAGAGAGAAACGACATGTCAAACAGAAAAAGAAACATTCAAATTTTATTTTGTGTTACTCCAGAGGAAAAGAAGCTGATCCGCCAAAAGATGATTCTGTCAAAGACCAGAAACATGGGCGCTTATCTTAGAAAAATGGCTATCGACGGTTACATCATCAATACCGACACAGCCCCTATAAAGCAGGTTTATGAAGAGATGCACAAAATCGGTGTGAACATCAATCAGATTGCAAAAAAGGTAAATACCACCGGTGATTTGTACCCGGAAGAAATGGAAGAATTGAAAAGGATGGTAAGCGAGATATGGCGTATATTAAAATCTTCCCCATTAAAGTAACTGACAAAAAAGCCCTGGACTATATTATGAATCCGGACAAAACCGAAGAAAAATTACTAATTTCCAGTTTCGCCTGTTCCCCAGAATCTGCTGATCTGGAATTTGCTTTCACCAGAGAAGAAGGGAAAAAGAACGTGATGGACAAAGGTAACAATCTGGCATTTCATTTAATTCAATCCTTTAAGCCTGGAGAGGTTGATGCTGAAACCGCACATAAGCTCGGCAAAGAATTTGCTGACGAAATACTAAAAGGGAAATATGAATATGTCATCAGCACCCACGTTGACCAGAACCATATTCATAACCATATCATTTTTAATGCTACCAGCTTTGTTGACCATCATAAATATGTCTCCAACAAACGCAGTTATCATAAAATCTGCCGGATCAGCAACCGTATTTGTCAGGAAAACGGTCTGGTCACCAGTATGCCAACCGGCGAAAAAGGAAAATCTTATAAAGAAAATATGGAATACCATCGTGGAAACAGCTGGAAAGCAAAACTAAAAGTCGCTGTAGATAAAGCGATCTGGTCATCCATAAACTATGATGAGTTTCTTCAAAAAATGAAGCTTGCCGGATATGAGATCCGTCAAGGAAAGAACCTAGCTTTCCGGGCACCGGAGCAAAAAAACTTTACAAATATGAAATCTCTGGGTAGCTATTACACGGAAGAAAATGCATTACTCCGCCTTGAGAAGAACCGGCATAAAACAAAATCTCCACGTAACGTCTCCAGAGAAGTACGGCTTTTTATCAATCTCTCTGCTTACGTGAGTACCGGCAATCGTGCCGGATTTGAACGGTGGGCACAACTCAATAATCTGAAAGAAGCAGCCCGAACCTTCAACTATCTATCCGAAAACAATTTGCTGAATTACGAAGACTTTAGGCAGCATATTGCAGATATTGATAATTCTATTATTGCTACGGAACAGCGAATTTCTGAATTAAGCTCTGAAATATCCCATCAGGAACTTATTCAGAAGCATTGTTTGTCCTATCGTACCTGCAGAAAAATCGTAGAGGATGCAAAAACAGCACCGGATCCTCAGAAATATAAAGCTGCTCACCAGTCGGAATACAAACTGCATGATTCCTTAAAACAGCAATTACAGGAGCTGGGCATTACAAAATTACCTTCCCCAGAGAGGTTGCAGAAAAAAATTGATAATCTAAGAAATGAACGTTCCTCTGCTGTCAAGGAAAAGCAAGATTTAGAAAAAAGGCGCTCAACGATAAATACCATAACTGCCAATTTCAACACCTTGTTATCCAATGACGCACATTTCATGAACACTTCTGAACACCGACAAGCGGAACATGATTTATAATAATCTCCCTATGCAATGAGCTAAGGTCAATTACTCTGTACGTCACTGACCTTAGCTCATTTCTTACTCTTCATCAATTTCAAAGACTTTCCGGTATTTCTTTCTTTGGCTTTCTAATGGCATCTGATCACAGAACTCTTGCAGCCATTCTTCGCATATAGATACCATTTCTTCTACAGGAAAATCATACTCCCCATATCCTATATCCAAATCGCAATCTTTACTTCGTTCTCCATACTCTACCAGCAACTCCGGAAACATTTCCATGGAGAAATAAATCGAATACTCGCTCAATCCCAGCGCATCAAACAAGTACATAAATTTATTAAAATCCCCAACTGTCATCGGAATTCTTTTCTTGATTTTATCTCTGTATTTATCTCCACACAATCGTAAGAATTTGTTTTCCTGAGAAATAATACCTTTTGTTTTTTTCATCAGCTCTCTTCACTCCCGCTATCCATTTTATCCTCTGGTGCATATATAGCCATTATACTGCTACTGTCATCATCGTGATCAATATGTATCCAATAATCTCTTATCCAATACCCCGTGTGACTTTTACCCAGTGTATAAAGCTCATTTGTTTGAAAATCCACAATACATACCTCCGGAAATCTCCGCTTGGAATCGCTCCACTTCATTTCATCCTGATACATGGAAAGTACCTTATCCAGACAATTCTGGCACAAGTATTCTTTTATCATTTCAAAATCTGGTGTACTCTTTTTTCCATAATTCACTTTACCTTCAAAAATTCCATGGTTTGGCATCCCGTTAATCCGGAAACTGCACTCTTCCTCTCCATGTGAAGATGACGTAATACTTAATCCACCATCACTGATGATTTCCGTACCATCATCAGAATACACACGAGTATCTAATGTTGATATTTCCAATGTATTCAAACATACTAAACCCAACATTCCCGATTTTCTGTAATATGACATCAAGCTTCTTTCATTATTTCCGCAAATGCAGCACTTTTCCTGGCTAATTTCAGATTTCACATCCGGAAGTTGAAAATTATTCTCTGCTTTTGTTGTTACCGCATTCAGACTGTGTACGCATCCCGTACAAAGCAGTGCAATCACAATTGCACCAAGTAATCCTTTTTTCTTCATTCCTACATTCTCCAACGCACAAAAAAAGAACAGTCCAATTTTTTCTTGAACTGCTCTTATTTCTTTAAACTTCTCATAAGAGACAAAACGATCTCTCTTTCTTTAACTTCCAATCCATCCCATATATCCAATAACTCTGTTTGATCAGATGTCAAATCTAATTTGCCACTGTCTCCTGCAAAAAACTGAGCTAACGATATTCCAAATGCATCACATATTTTCTCAAGCGTTGGAATCGTCGGAATGCTGTCTCTGGACATTATATTTCCTAATGCTGTCTGCGACATTCCCGTAAGCTGTGAGAGTCGATATTTAGAATACCCACGTTTTCTGCATAATTCAGAGATTCTTTTTGGAATATACTCTTCTATACGCAAGTATTTTACACCTCTTCTCTGACCTATTTTTACATACATTGTAACTATAAATCAGCGAAAAGATTAGAACCATACCGCTTATCTAAATACTCTAGCAGACTTGAGTAGTGGGGTAAAAAAAAGAAAAGCAGCTCTTAATACCTATTCAATTGTATTTTTTATCAAATCCATCTTCTTTAAGAAAGTAATGGCATCTTCAATACCAGCCATATAAGAAATATCCGCATACCGGCAATCTACTGTTTGTAAGCAGGCAATATAATCATTGATTATCATTCTGTCATGCTCCGGCAAATCTAATTCCATAAATCTCACTGTCAATTCATCCAGATCTTTCTCATCCTGTTGGAATATCTCATCTTCCGCACAAATTTTTTCTCTGGTGGCGTCAATAGCTTCCGCTATTGTCTGATTCAATACTTCTCTCGTAAGCAAATCCATTCTCGTTTCATCCTCCTGTACTTTACAATCACCAATTTCGTGATTAAATTGTACAAAGATATGAACTCAATGTCAAATAACAATGACTGACATGATTCGCCGGATTTCGACAAACATTTCTCTTATTTATCAAATTCTCTTTTCCTTTTACATATTTCCCTATACTCATCCCTTATCAGTGCATATGACAATAAATTTTCCACCAGAGTCATTATTTCAGGCGTATCCATATACAATAATTCATTATTATGTACCGTTCCCAGTTCTATTTTCCCATTTTTAATAATAACAGGATATAGATTTTCAAGCAATTCTTTTAGTTCAGAAGACTTGCCACTTCCAATTTTTCCAACAGCAATTCTTCCATTATGGTAAAAATGATATGCTTCTCCAATCCGAACAATATTTTTGTCAACAGAGTATTGCAGGGCATTATGCGGTCTATGATTATCCTGATCTACTGAAACTGTAAGAATTGTAGATGTTCCATAATCAAAAAAACTCAAATTCATAAAAAAAGTATTTTCGTGATATTTTACCAGGAATGATCTATATGCTCCCTGATATGTTCCACCAGATGCATTTCCACATGACAACAGTCGAATACCATAATCCTTAAGTAGCGCGAAAATCTTATATTCCCTCTCAGGCAGGCTATGGCTGGTATCAAGAAAACATTCCCATAAATTTGTCAAAAACGCTCTCATTGGTACCGGAGTATTCGGATTAAATTCATAACCACAATAATAATCTCTTTTACTCTCCAACTCATCATACGAAAAACGTGGTTTGGGCGGCTCTTCTAACAGCTCATCCCCTTCTCCCTTTAACATAGCTTCATATTCAGGGAATAACTTCAGTTCTATGTACTGATTACGTTCTTCACAATACTTTGCAACAATCATATCTGTACCGTTTGTGACAGCAATATAATCTGCACCAAGGCAATCTGCATAATCACATACCTGCTGAATTTCCGCATCACCCAGCATTATTTCTGGTGCTTTACACTCAATAATCGCTAATGGTGAAATAACATCTTTGCTTTTTGTATATCTTTCGATTACCAGATCCGCACGCCTTATGCTGTCCACCCCATACTTTGATAAAAGCATTTCAACCTGCAGCATATTTGATGGCACATGAATCACCTTTAACAGAAATTGTACCATCGTCTGCCGAATTATTTCTTCCGGAGTTTTTAATATCATTCTTTCACGCACCGGATCCAAAAAGTATTCTTTTCCATCAGAAACACAAGTATCCGGTAATTTCAAATTTTCCAGCTGTTTTTTAATCTCATACATATCCTATTCCTATATGAATAACAAATACACATATCAAGCCATTATTTGTTTTAGCCTATGCGTTCACCATATTCTGACGTTTCTGGCTTCCAATATGGTGTTTCTCATTTCATCTTCAATTTCAATTATAACAATTTCCATCCCAAATTGTACCCAAGTAGTCACCATTATTGATACCTACTTGGGTGTAATTAACATATTCTCATCATTCAAAACTCCACAGATAATCCTGTACAGGAAACCACTCCATTTTTTCTTCATAAGGGACATAAAGCGGATGCTTTGGATGACCATTTTTTGTTATGCCACGCACAAACCATTGGTCTGAGTGTATCGAATCTACTATATCCTGACACTCATCTACTAAATATCCTCTCTTCTCAATATTTGTACCCCATGCAGCATATACACGACCGATTGGATAATTATGATCAATCCACTTTATCACTTCTCTATTTCTTTTTGAAATTTCTTCATCCATAGCAGGGGGCAACTCACTTGGCTTTGGAGTCCTCATCGGATATAAATTTATCATAATCCAACCATTTAGTTTCTCTTTATCAACAATTTTTCTAACTCGTTTTATTGTTGGATCTGGTTTATCCGGTGTTGCTGTACTGGGATTCAAACCAACTATTAATAAATTACAACTGCCTGGTTCCCCCAATGCATAGCGTACTTTTTCATCTCCTATGTAAAGCCATCCTTCTGGTATATTCTGATTATTTTCAACCATTTTATTTTCCTTTGCATAGTAGTTTTGATAATATGATTCTTTCGATCATCAACTAGATTTTTTGGACTTTTTCTGACGAGCAGATTCTACCCATTTTCTAAACTCCCAGTCCAATGGTACCTCGTCTATCACTTCCATAAGCATTTGCTCATAATCCAAGTAAACCTGATAATCTGATATTCTGCTCCAAGCAGTAGTCAAAACAGGTACCCCATACTGTTTCTTGGCGATATCCATAATATAATTGTCCAATGGAATATGTAAGAAACGGTAGAATGGTTCCACTACATCCGGCACAAGCACATATAAATACTTCAACGTCATATTCACCCATTTTTGTGCCTGTCCGATATAGAATTCTATTCCCTCTGCTTCATATTGGTCTACTATCAGCTTACAAATTGAATAATGCCACTGTGTATATTTTTCCGAATTATCTACGTCAATCAGTTCTGGTATTCTTTCTTCCAAAAGAACATCAACAGACTTTCTCAAAGCGTCTCCATTTTTACCGTGAAACCGAATAGTTCTGCACATATCCGTATACGCACTCCGGCTGGCTGCCTCAAACGGATTATCAGTTACTCCGAAATATAGCATCTTCAAAAACTCTAAAATATTACTATCCACAGTGACCTGATGGACCTGCATTATTCCTTCTTTTTTCGCAACAATTCGCCTGCAGAATTCATCCACTTTCTCCTTTCCATAATAAGAAAAAGGATCTTCAATGGGATTTCCCTTCAAATCCAACCATGGGTTGAATATAGTCTGCTCTTTATGATAAAAGTACACGCATTCTTTCATTGAGAAGTATCCATTACGATGATCGATCCAATCAGATTGTTCCCATGCATACTTCTTTGCTTGTTCAATATTCTTCATAACAATTCTTTCAACTTCTTTGCTTCCTCATCTGTTAATGTAATGCCTTTTCCCATTTTTTCATGATCAGGAGACCAATCCCTAATATCATATTTCGGTGTGCTTCCATTCCAAGATATCAAATTAAGTTCCTTCGTCCAACCTTTTGTGCTTTCTGACAATATCCCAAGTTTTTCTATTATTTCATATTTAATTTCGGACATTTTTTCTCACCTCACTCAATTACCTTCTGATACACCAAATTTTGTTCTGAAATCCTCATAACTATTTACCCAGTCAAATTTAATTTGGTCAGATACTGCTTTAAAGTGTAGCTTACCACAATGAATCTTATTTCGCTCAACATCTTGCAGATTCGCTTCACGCTTTCCTGCTTTTGTCTCTACAATAAAATAAATGCCTAGAGAAGCATCCTCTAATGCTTCTTTTTTGCAAACCACTGCCCAGTCAGGGCTGTAATTTCCATATGGCGTATCAATCACAAAACCGCCCTTTTTTAACTTCGTGAACAATAATACATTTGTATTATTCTCAAGTTTATGTGCAAATTCTGCCTCACCTTCACTATCCATTTTATAGTACTCATTCAT
The DNA here is from genome assembly GCA_017935345.1 of Coprococcus sp. Lineage (GTDB taxonomy): Bacteria > Bacillota > Clostridia > Lachnospirales > Lachnospiraceae > Coprococcus. The sequence goes on along the minus strand of JAGBHU010000032.1, from coordinate 5,634 downwards.
TGCTGAACTTCTATCAGATCTTGCTTGGAACACTCTCCATTCTTGTTCAAAATCTTCAGCTGAAATCGTATCCAGTTCAAAAATATTACTCTCATCCAGCTCATAGCCATTGATAACTTCATAAGAAATAATATTAGCCGCTTTTGTATCATTCAGTTTTTGCAAGATAAGCTGAGTAACCTCATCCAGAATATCCTGATTGTTCAATAACTCCCGTTTATCAATTCCTTGAATTATCTTAAAAATAGCCAGTCGAGGTAGCATGGTATGATGCATAATATAATTTGCAATTTCAAAATCAGATTTTGGATCAGAACTTATTTCAATTTCCATCTGTTTATCACCATAGACAGTTTCTTCCATTACAAACATCGCAGATGAATTAAATTTTGCTCTGCCTGTTTCCACTTTATATTCATTTTTTGCCTTTTTAAACAATAGTGTCTGATCAATATCAAAAATGCAATCCTCAATAAACTGATCTTTATCAATCTTGAACTTATATATGGTTCGCTTCATCAGATTCTGGCGAAGTGCCATATAGATCTTTTTAAACTCTCCTTCCGTCACATAAGCCCGCACTTTATTTTCATATGGGGCATTATCTCCATTCACAATTTCAATTTTCCTTGTACCCTTCTGGATCATCATTTCTTTAAACTGCTTTTTGATAATTTCTGCATGTTCATTTAAGGTATCATTCACGAATATCATATTATCAAAAATTTTCGTAATCTGGTCAGAAGAACCCTTCATCATATTATTTGAATTCATTACTCCTGCTGATACTAATTCTTGTTTAAAGATGTCAACCAATTCAGGTGTAATCTTGGAGGCTGGAACTCCTGCTGTTTTTAATGTAGTAATCAGTATTTCAGCAGTTACTTCATCTTTATCAAAATGCATATTATCATTGAAATCTTTCTGTAATGCCGCTGCAAAATGATCATAATAATCATTGGCAATGACTGTTAACTCATTGATTCTCTTATCTATGCACCTATTACCTGTAATATCAACCGGTAACCTCAATCCTCGGCCAATCTCCTGTTTTTTGGCAATATCAGAGCCTCCGGATTTCAATGTGCAAAGAGTAAATACATTCGGATTATCCCAACCTTCTCTAAGTGCTGAATGCGAGAAAATAAATGCTAAAGGCTCATCAAAAGAAATCAATTCATCTTTCTTTTCCAAAATCAGACTAATTCCTCTATCGATATCCTCTTGTGACTTTTTCTTGATTTTCATATTGCTTTCATCAAGAGACGAATCCCAACCTTCGACTTCTACGGCGTTATTCTTTTTATCTCTGGCAAAATATCCCTCCCTGACAGCCTGGACATTCATATATTCCGGAAAGTATTCTTTATTCTGTTCCAATAGATGTGTATGAGTACTTACGTATTTCCTGTATTCCTCATCAAAAATTCGCAAGTATTCTCCTCGTCCATCTGGTGCAGTATCATCACGTACTTTATCGACTGCATCAATAAAGAACAGTGTCAACGCTTTAATTTTTTTACCCTGACGAATTATATTAAACTGTTTTGAGAAATGATTTTCTATTGCCAGTCTAATCTGAATACGTACTGCCTCATTTTTTTCAATCTCATAATTACTATGTCCCTGATCTAAAGAAAAGAAGCCTTCCTTTGTTGCAATAGCCAGTGGCTTGAGTTTATGTGGTTCCTCTGCAATACGATAATCCTTGTATTGTGGTAATCCTCCAGAAAGTTCTTCAAGAGATACTCCTCCACCAACATTAAAAGTCCTGAAGCGGATTGTTCCGCCCTGCTTTTGAGAAAATATTTCTATCTTAGCTTTCAAATCACTGGTAAAAGACAAATATCGCACATACGGATAGTCTTTTGGAATTACCCCGTGAACTGTCTTCACCACAATCTTCTTTACAAGGTCTTTCTGATATGCAGCATAAGAATCCAATTTGTAAATTTGATTGTATAACTGCTTATGTGTAGCAGAATAGCGCAAAGTAAACAAAGGCTGAAGTTCTTCAATCGCCTCTAATGATTTTGATTTTTTCTTTGCAGTTCCTTCAATCTTCTGTGGTTCATCAATAATTACAATCGGCTTGATATATTTAATATCTTCCCAAAGATTTTGATCATACTCATCTGTTTTTCTAAGTATATTGGTATTTTTGTTAAATGCCTGGATATTCAAAACACAGATACTTAAATCGGAGCTCTCCACTAATTTAGAACTAATCTGCTTGGGATTATCGCTGTTATAAATAAAAATGCAAGATGAAATCAACGAAAAGACCATAGCCCTTTACATCAAGACCGGGAAGCTGACCGCGCAGACACTTCAAAAGGCTATGAAAACGCTGCTTGCACAGATGAAGAAGCAGAAAGACAAAACGCCGCAGGGCAAGCAGACCTTAAAGCAGCTTATGAAGCAGAACGCGGGAGTTTCCAACATTGAGATTACCGAGGGCAATATCAAAGCCTTTGAGAGTACGGCGAAAAAGTACGGTATCGACTTTGCGCTGAAAAAGGACACGACGGAAAACCCGCCCCGCTACCTTGTGTTTTTCAAAGGCCGCGACGCTGACGTGCTGACCGCAGCCTTTAAGGAGTTTTCCGCAAAGAAGCTGACACAGGAGAAAAAGCCCTCTATCCGCAAGCTGCTTTCCTCTCTGAAAGAAAAGGCGGCGGGCTTGAACGCGCAGCGGGACAAGGTAAAGAACAAGGACAGGGAGGTATCGCTATGAAGCAGGAAGTCAAAAAGCTGCTTATCCTCAACCTGCCCTATCTGCTCTTTGTCTATCTGTTTGACAAGATAGGCGCAGCAATACGCCTTACCCCCGGCGCAGACGCAAGCGAAAAGCTCTTGCAGCTTGGGACGGGCTTTGCCGCCGCCTTTTCCAGTATCGCGCCGAGCCTGCACCCCGCCGATCTGCTTATCGGCATTGCGGGGGCGGTCATTATCCGGCTTGCCGTTTACATGAAAGGCAAGAACGCGAAGAAGTACCGAAAAGGCATGGAATACGGTTCTGCACGTTGGAGTGCATAATTTTAAGTGTAAAGGAAGCCTATATGGACGCACAGGAGGTTATGCACATGACTGATTATAGTAAAATTACAGCCCTTTACTCCCGCCTTTCCGTGGGCGACGAGGACAGGGACGGCGGTGAGAGTAACTCGATACAGAACCAAAAAATCTTTTTGGAGAACTACGCCAGAGGGCAGCACTTAACCAATATCCGGCACTACATTGACGATGACGAAAGCGGCAGATTTTTTGACCGTTCTGCCTACTCCCGCATGATGGACGATGTAGAGAACGGGAAAATCGGTGTCTGCATTATGAAAGACCTGACACGCTGGGGGCGTGACTATCTCCAAGTCGGCAATGCGATGGAGATATTCAGACGGAACAATGTGCGCTTTATCGCAGTCAACAACGGGATAGACAGCGAAAAGCCCGATACATTGGAGTTTGCGCCCTTTATCAACATCATGTCGGAGTGGTACGCAAAGGACATCAGCAAGAAAGTAAAGACCGGCATTAAGACGAAGGGCATGAGTGGAAAGCCGATTGCCACCGAAGCCCCCTATGGCTATGTCAAATCCCCGGACAACAAGGATTTTTGGATTATCGACGAGGAAGCCGCCGGAGTTGTTCGTTTGATTTTTCGCCTGTTTCTGGACGGAAAAAACCGAAACCAAATTGCCGTATATCTCACGCAGGCGCAAATCCCAACGCCCACATTCTACATGAAAGAGCGCGGGCGGGGAACCTGTAAAAACAGGGCGCTCAATGAGGCCAACCGCTATAAGTGGAACAAAGCCACCCTGACCCATATCCTCACACGGCAGGAGTATTGCGGTGATGTTGTCAACTTCAAGACCACAAAGCACTTCCGCGACAAGCGGAACCACTATGTAGACCGGAGCCAATGGCAGATAACCGAAAATGTGCATGAGCCGATTATTGACCGCACCGACTTTGAAACCGTACAGCGGATTTTGGAAAATGCGCCCGTCAAACGCCCCAACGGGGACGGGGAAATCCACCCTTTGTCGGGCTTGCTTTTCTGTAAGGATTGCGGTGCGAAAATGCACATTCGCATAGATTATCGGAATGGCGGCAAGCGTCATGTTGCCTATTGCAGCGAGTACCACAAGGGAAAAGCCAAAAACCCCAAATGCAATTCCCCGCACATCATTGACGCGGATTTGCTCATGCAGACCATCGCGGAAGTGCTGAAGAAAATCGAGGACTATTCTATCAGCAACTGGGCGGAATTTGAAGCCTTAGTGAAAAAGAACCTTGCCATGCAGCAGACCGACAAGACCAAGAAACAGCAGAAGCGTATCCCGCAAATCACGACGCGCCTTGAACAGATTGACAAGGTGCTGAACAAGCTCTATGAGGACAACGCCCTCGGCACGATCCCGCAAGACCGCTATGAGCAAATGTCGCAGAAGTATTCAGAAGAATACTATGCGCTGAAAGCGGAGCTTGCCGAGCTGCAAGAGCAGCTATCCGCTTTTGAGAACGCGGGCGGACGGGCGCAGAAGTTTTTGAAGCTGACGGAACGCTACGCTGCCTTTACCGACCTGACCCCCGCCATTCTCAACGAGTTTATCAGCCGGATTGAAGTGCATGAGCGCGACAAGAAAAGGGCAAAACAAGCCATTCAGCACATCGGGATATATTTCAACTATATCGGCAAATTTGAGAACGAAGTGACACAGCTTACAGAGCCAACGGAGCAGGAAATCCGGCAAATGCGGGAGAAAATCGAGGAAGCCCAAAAGGAAAAGAGCCGCGCCTACCACCGGCAGTATTCAAGGGAGTACCGGGCGCGTAACCTTGAAAAGCGACGGGAGTATGACCGCATGAAAGCACGGGAATACCGGGCAAAGAAAAAGGCACAGGAAGCCGCCGCAGCACCCGCACAGTAAAACCGAATACTGACAACCAAGAGGGATTTTCCGGGCTACGGGAAATCCCTCTTTTGCACCCAGAGAAAGGAGCCGCCTATGGCAGAACAGAACGGGACACCTCAATCCCCCGACAGTGTTATCACGACACAGAGGGACGGACAGACCATCGTTGCGGAGTTGTTTTTCAACCACAGCGGCACAGAAACATTCCGCGACAAGCTGCTCAAAGTGATACTTGCCGACAGCTTGCAGGACGGTCAAGAGCCGGAAAAAACGAAAATCACGCGATAGGAACCGCCCGGACGAAGAATGGTTCGCCGGGGCGGTTTCTATTTGAAAATCCCCATTTTCCCCAAGTCAAGAGCCGGGAAAATTCCCTCAAAAATGCCCCTCTCTCCAAACGAGGGCGCAGAAAGGAGAGTTTATGCGAACAGGGCTTCCCAAGCAAAAAAAGATCACAGACATCTGGTTTGATGAGAAAGACCCGTTGATCCATATCCGTACCCACAACACCGACTTGAAGAAGCGGCTTGCCGCCTATGCCGAGCAGCACCCCGATGTGTGCCGCCAGACCGACGCAGACCCGGAAACGGGCTGCATGGAGTTTGACATTGAGAAAGGCCGCTTCTCTTTCCGTCTGACCGCCCCATACAGCGAGGAACGGCGGGAAGCGGCGCGGCGGTATGCCAGAGAGAGCAACGTCGCCGACAGGCTG
>JAGBHU010000031.1 GCA_017935345.1 Coprococcus sp. | reverse complement strand
CTTTCTTTTCGTCACCATTTGCTTCCGGTTTAAAATCTGATTTTGCCGCACCACATAGTGGGCACTTCCAATCATCCGGCAATTCTTCAAATGGGACTTTTTCTTTGGCATCATCGTAGACATAGCCACAAATCTGACAAACATACTTCATAGAAAATACCTCCTTTTGTTTTATTATGAAAAGCTATTGTCTACCCTTCTCTATTTCTCCGGAATAGTCAATTATGCCTCCAAATTCAATAACATTTGTATACCCTAAGTCCACAAGCTTCTGTGAAGCCTGCTTACTTCTGTTTCCGCTTCGGCAATAGACATATATGGTCTGATCCTTATCCGGAAGTTCCGCAATCTCTTCTTTTCCAATGGATTCATTCGGAATATTGATTGCTCCGGGAATATGTCCTTCTTCAAACTCATCTGTTCTTCTGACATCCAAGAGAATATATCCCGAATCTTCCTTCATAAGCTCAAGTCCTTCTTCCATGGAAACCTGTTTATAACCTGTCTTTTGTTCCGTGTTCTGTACAGAATCAGTATTTCCACATCCCGTGAGGATAAATATAAAAGTCATGCATAGAATCAGTATTTTTTTCATCATGCCCTACTCCTTATCCATTCCACAAGGAAGTGATGCTTCTATCAAATTTGTTTCCCTCATGACATTCTCATAGAAACGATATCCTCCTGAGAAATTGTAACAGTCAAATCCTTCCCCGGCTAAAATTCTACAGGATATATAGCTTCTTAATCCGCTTTGACACATCACATACACTGGTTTTGACTTATCAAGCTTATCAATGTTTTCTCTTAAATCATCTACAGGAATATTGATAAATCCGTTCACATGACCTCTTGCATATTCACCTTGCGTTCTTGTATCAAGAAGTGTCACACTTCCATCTCTTGGTAGCTTGTCCAGTTCGTCAAAGTGGAACTGCTTTACGATTCCGCTTTCAATATTCTCAATCATAAATCCAGCCATATTTACCGGATCTTTTGCAGAGGAATAAGGCGGAGCATATGCCAAATCCAAATCCTTAAGTTCTGTTGCTTTCATACCGGCACTAATTGCTGTTGCAATTACATCCAATCGCTTATCGACACCATCGTAACCCACAATCTGTGCTCCAAGGATTTTTAAAGTACTCTTTTCATACACAACCTTCATTGTCATGACTTTTGCACCGGGATAATAGCCAGCATGGGAAGTCGGAGATAAAACAACTCTTTCATAATCTATTCCGGCATCTTTCGCTGCTTTTTCGGTAAGCCCTGTGCTTGCAGCTGTCATATCAAACAGCTTGATAACCGAAGAACCCATGCTCCCTTTATAATGACTGTCTAAGCCGCAAATATTATCTGCCACGATCCTGCCTTGCTTGTTTGCAGGACCTGCTAAAGAAATAACCGCATTATTTCCCGTAACTGTATGCTTTACCTGTACTGCATCTCCTACCGCATAAATATCCGGCACGGATGTTTCCATTTTATCATTTACAACAATCGCTCCCTTAATGCCAAGTTCAAGTCCTGCCTTTTTTGCAAGTGTAGTTTCCGGGCTGACACCGATTGCCATTAGAACCATATCCGTAGGGATAGGTTCATCATCTTTTAGAAGAACCTGTAACTGTTCCTTCTCCTCAAATCCGATTACATCACCACCAAGCTTTAGACTTATTCCTTTACTGCGTAGCTTGTTATGTACAAGAGTTGCCATATCATAATCCAGTGTATTCATCAGCTGTTTCGGTCGTTGTACTATTGTCACCTTAACACCAAGGTCACATAAATTTTCCGCAACCTCAAGTCCGATAAATCCACCACCAACCATAACTGCAGTTTTTGGTTTCTTCTCTTCTACAAAGCTTCGTATTTTCAATGTATCTTCTACTGTTCGTAACGTAAAAATCTTCTCATTTTCTATTCCAGGAAGATTCGGCATTACCGGTCTTGCTCCCGGTGATAAAATCAATTTATCATAAGATTCCTCATATACTTTTCCGGTATCCAGATTATGAACGGTAACCGTTTTCTTTTCAGCATTGATGTCTGTCACTTCATGATGAACCTTCATATCTATGCGAAATCTTTTTCCTATGCTTTCCGGTGTTTGAAGTGTCAGTTCTTCTTTATCCTCAATCGCACCGCCAATATAATAAGGCAGTCCGCAATTTGCATATGAAATGTATCCGGAGCGTTCAAAAACGGTTATCTGTGCATGTTCATCTAATCTTCTAAGTCTGGTTGCTGCTGTTGCACCACCTGCAACTCCACCCACAATTACAACCTTCATCCTTTCACAACCTTTCCTCTGTAAGAACTAATACCTCCAATATTGGTAACATTTAAATATCCCATCTGTTTCAATGCAGATGTAGCACTACTGCTTCTTGCCCCACTTTGGCAATATACAAACAAAGGTGTGCTCTTATCTGTTATTTGTGCAAGAACCTTCTCTATCTGTTGAAGAGGAATATTCTCACTATTCTCAATGTGTCCGGATTCATATTCTTCCTTTGTTCTAACATCTAACAACACTGCCTTTTCTGTTTTCAGAAATTCCTGGACTCCTGCATTGATATCTGCTTGTTTTAAAAATCCGAAAATACTCATTGTAACATCGCCTCCACTTCAGCCTTTGGTCTTGCACCAACAGCTTGTTTTACAACCTTTCCATCTTTAACGAGTACAATGGTTGGAATGCTCATCACTCCAAACGCCTGTGATAATTCACCCTCCTCATCCACATTTACTTTACCGACTTTTGCTTTTCCTTCGTACTCCTCTGCCAGCTGTTCAATAATTGGTCCCATCATCCGGCATGG
>JAGBHU010000030.1 GCA_017935345.1 Coprococcus sp. | reverse complement strand
CGTTCTTGAAATTCTTTTCTTGGAATTTCAGGGTTGTCATGTTGTTAATTTTTCAAGGTTCTGTCTTCCTGTCTTCGTTTGCGACAGCTTTTATAACTTATCACATCTTCAAGACCTTGTCAACAACTTTTTTTATTTTTTCCAAAATATTTTCTAGTTGTTTTTTGTCCGATTGAAATCGGCAAGTGATACTATACTAAATAATTCCAAGTATGTCAACCACTATTTTCAAAAAAATATTCTTTTCATATAAATAGCCTAAAACACTGCTTTCATCTATCATTTTCATGATATTCGAGCCCCATTCATATGCCGATAAAAAGGTTATGATAACAAACGATATCCAAACAATCAGAAGCGCCTGACACAGTCCAAATAATATCCCGCCTACTTTATTTATCCCATTTAAAATAGGTATACTTGTTACGATATCTGCAAGATTTATGAAAATATGTATAACCAGCATGATTACAAAGAAGGTTATCAAATATGACATTCCTTTCATAACCATCTCTGTAAGATATATTGCTACATAATCTGCAAATCCTTCGGCATCCAGTTTTTCATACATCTCTTTATTACCGTTTTCAATAATCCACTCTTTTACATTTTCAGGAAGTGCTATCTCTTCTAAAATTCTCATTTCTTCATTTCTTGTCAGCTCTTTATCCTTTTTATCAAGTTGAAAACGGCTCTCTATCTGAGCTTTTATATATTCATCCAGTTTTGTATTTTCACATATCAAATTATTTACAGAAGAATATAACAAAGTAGTAAGAAATACTGCCAGTACAATTCCTATCGCACTGACAGCACTCTTAAATAATCCTCTCTTATATCCAAGTAACGCAAGCAGCAAAGTAACCGCTGCCACCATCATCAAGAGTAAATTCATAATTATTCCTCATCTTTATCGCGCTTAAGTTTTATTATCTGTGTTTCATTTTCAAAAATTACAATATATTCCAGCTTATTGGAATCAGGAACTACATTTATCAGGTTTTTATTAAAGCTTGCAGAAAATTTCCTTGAACCGTTAAAATGATATATACTGCAATCAAAATCACCAACGATAATAAGCTCTTCTTCTGTAGCATAAATTCGTTCAAAGGAATTATTATATCCGGCTGTAGCTTCAAGTTTTCCATCCAGATTATATATTTTAATAGTATATTTATCGTCTGCATTATTATCTGCGGCTGCAATAAACCCTACATATTTGGAATTTGCAAATACCCCCAGCATCTCTGTATTGCCAATATCTATAACTGCTTTTTCACTTGGTTTTTCAGACATGGCATATATGACAATCTGGTTATCTCCGTAACAGACTACCGTATTATTGTCCACAAAGTCAACAAGCGGAAAAATCGTATCTTCAAAAGTGAAACCGCCCATAAGCCTGTCCGCGTTTTCATTCTGTCCGACTGAACCGAAATTGTATGCAGCGATATAATTCGGCACGGTAGTACCATCAATCTTCATATAACTTGTAAAAAGCTTCTCGCCATCACTCGAAATAGCAATATCAAGCGGATACCCGCTATTTTCAATAGAGGTTTTTAACCCATACACTTCTTTACTGTCCTTGTCATAGCCGTTTATATAATTGCAATCCTCACCCACAAGCACCAAAGCATAAAGACCTTGGGAAGCAACATCAACATTTGCTATATCATAATTCATTGTCTGATTACTTACTTTGCCCGATTTATCAAATACATAAACATCTCTTCCATTCAAATCAGCTACAACGGCATAATCATCTGCCACTACGGCCTGTGGCATCTTCATGGTATAACTGCAATCCCATACCGTATTTCCTGTTTCATCGATATAAGATGCGCCATCTCTTGTCACTTTAAGTACATTTCCTGCAAACATTACATAATCTGCTATATTGTCACCTGATGTCTCTACCGACGATATAACCGTATAACCTTCATATGCTCTGTTTTTCATTGCTTTAACCACAATCATAACCGCAACGACTATCAACGCTATTGCAGCAAATAGAAGTATGAGCTTACCTCTTTGTGAAAGAGTTCTTGTGACCTCTATAACCTTTTCTTCTGATGAATCATTCCGGTTATCAAAAGCCTCATTTATTTCTTCATTTGTTCCCATCCTGTTTCTCTTTTTTGCCATCATAAGTCCTCTGTCTTTGTAAAATCTTTTAGTTTATCACCTTAGCGGATATTATTATACCATTATTATTCTATATATGGAATAATAATTTTCTGACCGACATATATTGTATCTTCTGCATTCATATCATTTGCTTTCAGTATCTGTTCTACATACGCCGGTGAATCATACATCTGTATTGAGATGCTCATAAGCGTGTCACCTTCTTCTACAACATATGACCGGCCCTTTGTATTATTTGCACCTGTCTGATTCCATACTTCCTCATCTTTTTCTGTAGAATTCCGGCTGTCATCTTCCGTTTTTTCTCCTTCATCTCCGGTAGTCGCTTCACTTCCTGGCTCCGTTGTCAATTCATTTTTTTGCTCCGTAGTCACATCGTTTATTTTTTCAGTTGAATTTGTCTTGTCATCATTTTTTACATCTGCACTGTTGTAAAATACTTCTACATCCGAATCTTTGCTTTCAATCTCCATTCTTCTGATTTGGCTCTCTATATTTTTCATTTTATCGTAGCTGCCCGTGGCAACAATCCCTACCGATAATGCAAATACCATAACAAACGAACTGACAGCATATACAAAATAATTCTTCCCCTTACTTTTCAATTCTTTTCTGACACTGTTCATGTCTCTGAAATTCTCTACCAGTGCCTGGTCTTTCCTCAAAACTTCAAGATTTCTATCCTCTGTTACGGTATTTTTTCTGCTTATGATATAATTCTGCATCTGTTCATTTCTTACATAATATATGTAATATCCTTTTTGGCGAACAATCTGTCCTTTTTCACAGGCATAAAAAGCATCTTCACATTCAAGGGAATCCATCATAAATAAAACTTTATCATTTCCTTTAAAATGTTCCATATGCAGTCTGCTTATCCTGTCATTGATCTCCACAGAAAAACCCATACGTGATAAAAACCATCCTACTACAGTCAAATTATCAAAATATTTGTTTATCTCTCCGTACAATCCGCTCCAGATATGGTCATCAAATCGTATCTGTTCCACATCAAATTCAAGATTTTGCGCTTCGACAGCTCCACTGATAAAAATCGCTTCACCTTCGTCATCTTTAAAATACTCGCCTAAAAGTATGGCGCCCCTGGAAACTGTATTTCCCGGTTCTGCAATTTTTCTTAAAAATGTCATAACGTAATCTTCTATGTATATCTTTTTCTTTGAGGGTACATTTCCTATCTGCCGTATATTCTTTGGTATACTATAAGGTTTCATACTTTTGGACTGATTTTCCGCTGTTTTTTTATCGTATACTATCTCTATCATGATTTCACTCCCTTTTTTGGTAAAATCATAACATCTGACTTTTTTTCAAATGATCAAATTTTGTCATATGACAACTTTTATTTGAGTATTTATTCTTTGTATTTACGACAGTTTTTTTATTTTATGTGTAAACATTAGGATATTGGGTAATACTGTATATAGAAGAATAAATTAAGCAGGGTGTTATGAATTTAATCAAAAATGTTTTAAAAAGAAGAACTGAATATTTCAATCCTTCAAAAGAAAATGCATATATCGAATTGGGAAATTCAATTTTAAATATGGTATACGAAATGGATACGGAAGGAAGGGAAATCATTGTTGTATGTATTGGTACAGACAGAGCCACAGGTGACGCTTTGGGTCCCTTGGTCGGTGATTTCCTTTTTGACGGTGGATTTGATTATAGTGTAGCCGGAACTTTGCAATATCCGGTTCACGCGCTGAATATCAGAGAAACCATAAACAATATTTATACGGAATACAATAATCCTTTTGTAATTGCCGTAGATGCCTCGCTCGGCATGACAAAAGACATAGGTCTTATCACATTGAGCAACACACATTTGTTTCCCGGAAAAGGAGTCAATAAAAAACTTCCGGCAATAGGAGATATCTCTATTACCGGAATCGTTAATCAGTCGGGCAAACCAGGCTCCGCATTACTCCAAAACACCAGACTATACATGGTAAAAAACATGGCAGAATGTATCGGAAATGCCCTCTTATATGCGAATGATTATTTGTCATCACCTTTATAAATCTTGATGGCTTCAGAAACTGTACTTGCCGAACCATCCTCCATAATGGATATAAGGTCAGATAATTTTTCTTCTGTACACAAATCCTTTCCAAGATATGTTTCATACTTATTTGTAAGAGCAAGCTCCATTTCAGAAAGCTTCTCTTCCATAGAAGCAACCTTAACATTAAGCTGTTTCAGTTCTTCTTTCATGGCATCTACTTTAGGCTGTCTTCTTCCTATTATCTCATCTGTAATAACCTGCTTTGTTTCTGCCTCAAAAATCTTCAGTGCTGCTATCTTCTGTCCACTGATATCGCTGCCTTCAGCTTCAAGTGCTTTTATCTTATCGTCATATTTTCCAAGATTATAAACACTTTCATCTTTGTCCTTGGCTATTGAATTTTTTATAGCCTTAATTGCCTTTTCATTTGCACGAATAGTATTTCGTGTCTTTCTTCCTTCCATAATAGGATCTCTGTGTTTTACTTTTGTCAGGTTAAATATTATAAAGTATATTATAAATTCTCCTATTATGATAAGGGCAGCGATAAGGACACATGCTGCCAGATGCGAACCTTCATTAAATTTTGTATGAAGCAATACAGCTATTACAACTGCCGGAAGGCACACACAAAATCCAAGTATAATAAAGAACAATCTGAATATCTCATCTGCACCTTTTGGCGCAAACAGGTAATAATAAAAGTTTGAATTACAAAATGCCGGAACGTGATTCTGCTTAAATAAAGTCTTGGTCTCTATCTTAAGCTGTCTGTTCTGTTCACGCAGTTCTGCCGTCTCATTTTCAATACGTGCCTCCATGCGTTCACTCTTTTTTTTGTCCTTCTTAGACTGCATCCGCTTTATTTTGGAATTGTTTGAATCTATTTGTTTGTCATAGCTATCCGCTATTTCATCTTTTCTGCGTTTAAGGGTAGAAGCAATCTCTTCATTAATTGATTTCTCCTCCTGCGCAATATTTTTTGTGCTCTTCTTCTGTAAAAGTCTTGCCGCATCTAAATCATCGCGCAAATCCTCCACCGCAGATACCATTTCTCTGGCACTTATAAGATATTCCTGATTTTCTTCAAAAACATTATCCAAAGCCATAGCAACCTCCTCATTCCTATAACTACCTATATAATATCAAATAATACGACAATAAACAACAAATATTTGAAAATGAAAATTTCACTTACAAAGGCAACTTCGTCTGCAAGCAGCCGACTTGCCTTTACCGGAGGCTGCATGGCTCATTGCTATCGTGAATATTAATAATATTTAACAAAGATTTAACAGAATATAAATTGCACTTATTTTCCTCTTATTTTATAATTGGATTATACCCATATGACATAAAATATTTACACATTACGGAGAACTAAGCTTATGAACATACTATTTTTTTTAACCCCTAAAAGTGAGGTTGCATATATTGAGGATACATATTCATTACGACAAATTCTTGAAAAAATGGAGAAGCACAGATATTCGGCTATTCCTATTCTCACAAAACAGGGTGAATATGTAGGAACCATTACCGAAGGTGACATCCTTTGGCATTGCAAAGCAACAGGAATGGCAAGCATTGTAAATGCAGAAGCAATCCATCTTGATGAAATTCCTAAAAAGCTTGAATATGCCTCAGTATCAATCAACTCAAATATGGAAGACCTCATCGCAAGAGCCATGGCTCAGAATTTTGTTCCGGTTGTTGATGACCAGAATAAATTTATAGGTATCGTAACGCGTAAAGATATTATTGGCTATTGCTACAAAAAGCTCGTCAACGCAGGTTAACAACATATTGATTCATGTAAATGACAAAATAAAAGAGTATCACACACAGCCTTTTCAAACCGGCTGGCATGTGATACTCTTTTGATGTTTTTTCTTATAACATTCCGGTTCTGTTTACGGCACTTACAAGCGCATGTACCGAAGCATCTATAATATCATTCTTAATTCCTGCACCCCAGGTAACATTACCGTCATCCGTCTCAATGCCCACATATGCAACTGCCTGTGAGTTAGAGCCTACCTGAAGCGAATGCTCCTCGTAACATATAATCTTGAACTTTATATCAAAATGCTTCTTGATTGCATTGCTTACCGCATCAAGTCTTCCGTTTCCTTTTCCATGATATACCTTCTTCTCGCCATGCTTTAAGATGGTAATTTCCGTAGAGATACCGTCACCTTGAACGAAATGATTTTCCAGCATTTCTACGGGTGCAGAAATGTTGACATATGTATCCTGGAAAATATCCAGAACTTCTCTTGCACTAAGCTCCTTGTGAGCCTTGTCGGATATGTCTTTTACTGTATATCCCAAATCTTCTCTGAATTTTGCAGGAAGGTCAAAACCATACTTCGACTGAAGCAGATATCCTATACCGCCCTTTCCCGACTGGCTGTTTATTCTGATTACATCACCGTCATATTTTCTTCCGATATCTTCAGGATTGAGCGGAAGATACGGAACTGTCCACATACCGTCGCCCTGCTTCTCTCTATACTTCATACCTTTTGCTATCGCATCCTGATGTGAACCTGAGAAAGCGGCAAATACCAATTTACCTGTATATGGAGAACGCTCATAAACATGCATATTGGTTACACGCTCATAAAGCTCGGTAAGCTTTGGAATATCTGAAAGGTCAATTTCAGGATCTACCCCATGTGTATACATGTTCATGGCAAGTGTAATGATATCCACATTTCCCGTTCTTTCTCCATTTCCGAATAATGTACCTTCTATTCTGTCAGCTCCTGCAAGAAGTCCAAGCTCTGCATCAGCAACACCACAGCCACGGTCATTGTGTGGATGAAGTGATAAGATAATATTTTCCCTCTGGGCAAGATTCTTGCTCATATATTCTATCTGACTTGCATACACATGCGGAAGTGACATTTCAACAGTTGCCGGAAGATTGATAATAACCTTTCTTTCAGGAGTTGGATTCCACTCTTTTATAACGGCATTGCATACCTCTAACGCGTAATCGATCTCTGTTCCTGTAAAGCTCTCAGGTGAATACTCGAACGGATATGACACTCCATATTCTTCCGCCATCTTATTTAAAAGCTTTGCGCCATCTACAGCAATCTGTAAAATTTCTTCTTTTGACTTTCTGAATACCTGTGTTCTCTGAGCATAGGATGTGGAATTATACAAATGAACAATGGCATTCTTTGCTCCGTCTATCGCTTTGAACGTCTTTTCTATAATATGTGGTCTTGCCTGTGTTAATACCTGAATGGTTACATCATCAGGAATCATGTCTTTTTCAATTAATGTCCTGCAAAATTCATACTCCGTTTCCGATGCAGCAGGGAAACCTATTTCTATTTCTTTAAAGCCTATTCTTACAAGCTCTTCGAAAAACTCCAGCTTTTCCTCAAGGTTCATAGGAACGATAAGTGCCTGATTTCCATCTCTAAGGTCTACACTACACCATGCAGGTGCTTTTTCAATATACTCCTTGTTTACCCATTCAGTTGACTGAACCGGTGGCATATAATAGCCACGCTTATAATTCTGATAATTTTTCATAACTTCTATTACCTCCTATTTGTAATCAATTTTCTAATCACATGAATTGACTATATGTAATTCTAGGATTCTGTAACGTCTATAAAAATATGGTAAAAAAAAGAAACCTCAATCCCCTTCATAGAGACGTTAGTTTCACGCGGTACCACTCTATTTCATACTCTTTCGTATGCACTCGTTACAGATACAGACTATATAGCCTTATATCCTTCTGCTATAACGGTCAGACTCCGTCCCATCCTACTGAAACTTTCAGAGGGCTACTCCAAGGCGAGTTCAAACACCATCCACTACTGTCTCACACCAACCGACAGCTCTCTGAATGTGTCAGGAATCTTACTACTCCTCTTCAACGTATTATCTTTGTCAACTTTAACATATCCGTATCTGCTATGTCAACCCCTTAAATTCTTTCAGTTATATTATTTTTATCTATCCGGCAACAATTCTTTTCAAATACACAGCAACAGAAAAGGAAGCAGTTTCTGCTTCCTTCACTCTTAACTGTAATTGCTGCTTACCAGACAATATGTCTTTTGTTCCTTAACAGCACTCCCCCTGATGCCAACATCAGTATTCCTGTAACAAGTCCAACCACAATCGTAATAACACCAAGTGAAATACTTAATGTGCCTGAATTCTTCATTGTCTTATACGCTTTTTCCATGTATAAGTACTCCTTTCAACTATCTATATACTATCCTAAGATTTATTCCTTTTCCTACTTGGATAGTATAACATGCACTTCCAATTCTTACAACCGAAAATAAATACATTTTCAAAAATTATAAACAAATACATTTTACATATTCCTCCTAAGCGGCACAAATTTACTTTCCATAAAATATATGCTAAACTATACAAATAAAATAAAAAGGAGTACCACTATGCCACCTATCACAAATGACTGGGCTGCTGAATTAAAGCCTGAATATAAAAAAGATTACTATAAGAAATTATTTGACTTTGTAGGTAAGGAATACGCAACACGGACCATATATCCTCCGGCAGATGATATTTTTAATGCGTTTCATCTTACCCCGCTTGCAAAGGTCAAATGTGTTATCATCGGGCAAGACCCCTACCACGGCGACGGACAGGCACACGGTCTAAGCTTTTCCGTAAAGCCGGGAATTGAAATTCCCCCATCACTTGTAAATATATATAAGGAACTTCACGATGACCTTGGATGTTATATTCCAAATAATGGTTATCTGGTAAAATGGGCAAAGCAGGGTGTGCTTATGCTCAACGCAGTTCTTACCGTAAGAGCACATAGCGCAAATTCACATCAGGGTATGGGCTGGGAAAATTTTACCGATGCATGTATTAAAATACTGAATAAACAGGACAGACCTATTGTATTCATTTTGTGGGGTTCATATGCACAGAAAAAGGCTGCATTTTTAGATAATCCAAACCATCTTATCATTAAATCATCCCACCCAAGTCCACTTTCAGTCTACAGAGGTTTCTGGGGCAGCAAACCGTTCAGTAAGACAAACAACTTCCTTATCGAACACGGCGAGGCACCGATAGACTGGCAGATAGAAAATATATAGACGGGTATTTTGCGTCATATAATCCGTCATGCTATCTATATTGTTTGGAGAATATTAAAATACGTTGGCACTTAACGAATGAAATGAGTTTAGTACCACTACGTATTTTACAAAGCGCAAGCGGTTCGCAAAACAATATAGATAGCATGACGGATTATCTGTAGCAAACAGTCAGAAATTTTACAAGGAGATTTATCATGGAAATATACATAGTCAGACATGGGGAAACAATATGGAATGAAAAAAAACTCCTACAGGGCAGAACGGATATAGAACTGAATGAAAACGGAAGAAGGCTTGCCCGTATGACAGGCGAAAGTCTCATGAATACACATTTTGACAAAATATATTCAAGTCCGCTGAAGCGTGCGTATGAAACAGCAACACTGATAGCAAACGGCAGAGACATACCAATCATTAAAAATGACCTTATAAGAGAGCTTTCTTTTGGAGATTGGGAAGGACAAAATATGTCCGAGCTGCTAAAAGATGATACGCAAAAGTTCAAATATTTCTTTAAAGAGCCACACCTTTACAGAACAACAACAAATGGCGAAACCTTAGAAGAATTGTGTGACAGAGCTGCCACTTTTATGAAAACAGTCATTGAACCCGAGGCAAAGGAATGCAGCCGAATAATGATAGTCGCACACGGAGCAATCAACAAGGCACTTATGATGCATATTAAAAAGCATGATATGCAGTATTTTTGGAGCGGGGGGTTGCAAAAAAACTGTAACGTAATGATTGTAGACTATACAGACTTCAAATATACGATTATAGATGAAACGCGAATTTTTTACGAAGAAGAATAAGCAAATACGCTATGAAACATATCAAATGAAAATCTGATTATACATAAAGTATAAACATCCTAAGAATCCAGCTCATTATGAATCATAATGAGCTGCTCTTCTATTGTGTCTGCCAGTTTTTCTATAATATCATTATATATTGGATTAATACGTTTTAAGGTCTCCGGAAGCGGATTTAATATATCAGTATATGTCTGTCTGACTTTCTTCTCAATCCATCGCTTGTCCGGCATATAAAGAATCGTTCTCAGATTATGAAGCCTGTCCGCCATTTTTACCAAAATCGCTTTATAGGTTCCATTTGCAAATAATCTTCTGGCATATACGGAAAACGTCTCTCCTGAAGTTCTGGTAAGAAGCTTCACCTGCTCCATTATTTCCGTACCGAAACACGCTTCTATCTCCTCAAATGTACATTCCGTGTCTTCGACAGTATCATGGAGTAATGCCATTGTTAGAATGTCCGCATCGGTTATATGACATTCCTCACGCAATATTTTATACACACCAAGAACATGCTCATCATAATAAGGCAGCTCTCCTTCTGCGCCTCTACGCATTTGACCTTTGTGATAGTACTCTGCCATAGCCATGGCACGTTCTATATATTCTTCCGGTTTATATTTTCCGGTTACTGTTATTTTCTGTTCTGCGTTTAGCATTCCTGTCTCCCTGCCGGGTAATAATGATTTGCATATGCATATTTGCCGGGCACAAACCAAGTATAACATAGTAAACACAATCTTTCTACCTGCCCGCTTGAATATTTTGGCTTTTTTTTATATACTGTGAAGGTGCGGTTTATCGGCACAAATATGTTGATGCAATGCATTTGCAAATTGGAATTGGAGTACAAAAATGGATATAGCACTTAAAATTACAGAAGCGCTTGCCTGCAAGAAATGGCAGGTGGAAGCAGCAATGAAACTGATTGATGAAGGAAATACAATTCCCTTCATTGCAAGATATAGAAAGGAAGCTACCGGTTCTCTAAATGATGAACAACTGCGCGAGTTAAATGAGCGGCTTACATACCTTCGGAACCTTGAGGAAAAAAAGGCTCAGGTACTATCCAGTATAGAAGAACAGGAAAAGCTTACACCGGAACTGAAAGCACAAATCGAAGCAGCCGAAACAATGGTTTTGGTAGATGACCTTTACCGTCCATACCGTCCAAAGAGAAAAACAAGAGCTACGGTAGCCAAGGATAAGGGACTTGAAGGTCTGGCAAATATCATATATCTGCAAATGACAGACACCGCTATTGAGAAGGAAGCAGAAAGCTACCTTTCAGAAGAAAAAGGTGTCCTTACGGTTGATGAAGCAATCGCAGGTGCGAAGGATATTATCGCAGAAAATATATCAGATGAAGCAGACTTTAGAACAAAGCTGCGTGAGCTTACCATGAGTAAAGGTATTCTTTCTTCATCTGCAAAGGATGCCGAGGCGGAGTCCGTATACGAAATGTATTACGCATTCAGTACTCCCGTTTCAAAAATGACAGGCTACAGAACACTTGCAGTAAACAGGGGCGAAAAGGAAAATTTCCTTACAGTAAAAATAGAAGCGCCTGTAGAGGACATAATCCAATATCTTGAAAAGCAAATTATTGTTCGGAACAATCCGTATACCACAGAAATCTTAAAAGATGTAATTGCCGACAGCTATGAAAGACTTATCGCACCTTCCATAGAGCGGGAAGTAAGGAACGCACTTACGGAGGCTGCCGAAGACGGTGCCATAAAAGTATTTGCATCTAACCTGGAGCAATTACTCATGCAGCCGCCTATTGTCGGACAGGTTGTGTTGGGCTGGGACCCGGCTTTCAGAACAGGCTGCAAACTGGCAGTCGTAGATACCACAGGCAAGGTGCTTGATACTGTCGTCATCTATCCGACAGCCCCTCAGAATAAGGTTGCGGAGGCAAAGAAAACGCTTAAGGCGCTTATTAAAAAATATGGTATCACTCTGATATCTGTCGGAAACGGTACCGCATCAAGGGAATCTGAGCTTGTTATCGCAGAGCTTATCAAAGAGCTTGACACTCCTGTTCAATATGTAATTGTAAACGAAGCAGGAGCTTCTGTATATTCTGCAAGCAAGCTTGCAACGGAGGAATTTCCAAACTTCGATGTAGGACAGAGAAGTGCCGCTTCCATTGCAAGAAGACTTCAGGACCCACTTTCAGAATTGGTAAAAATAGACCCGAAGGCTATCGGTGTCGGTCAGTATCAGCATGACATGAATCAGAAAAAGCTGACTGCTGCCCTTGATGCAGTCGTAGAGGACTCCGTAAACCATGTAGGCGTAGACTTAAACACTGCTTCTGCCCCACTGATGGAGCATATATCCGGAATTAACAAAACACTGGCAAAAAATATTGTTGAATACAGAGAAGCAAACGGTTCCTTTAAAAACAGAAAAGAATTACTTAAGGTTCCAAAGCTGGGACCAAAAGCATTTGAGCAGTGTGCCGGTTTTATGCGAATATCCGATGGCACCAATCCACTTGATGCTACATCCGTCCATCCTGAAAGCTATGATATTGCCATGAAGCTTATCGAAAGACTCGGTTACAACATCGACGAGCTTAAATCAGGCAGCCTTACAGGTATATCAAATGCCGTTAAGGATATTAAGAAACTATCTGCCGAGCTGGAGACAGGTACGGTAACCTTAACGGATATATTAAAGGAGTTAGAGAAGCCGGCAAGAGATCCACGTGACGAAATGCCAAAGCCGATTCTTCGTGGGGATGTTCTTGAAATGAAAGACCTTACCGAAGGCATGATACTGAAAGGAACGGTCAGAAATGTTATTGATTTTGGTGCCTTTGTCGATATTGGCGTGCATCAGGATGGACTTGTTCATATCTCAGAAATGTCAAACAAATTTATCAAGCATCCGCTTGAAGTTGTAAGTGTCGGTGATGTCGTACAGGTCAAGGTTTTAAGCGTTGATTTGAGTAAAAAGAGAATTCAGCTTACCATGAAAAATATATAAAATTACAGAAGGGAAATCAAAAATGGAAATCAGACGTGCAACTTTCAACGATATCGATGGCATAAACAAACTGCTTAAACAGGTCTTAATGGTTCACCATAATGGCAGACCCGATTTATTTAAAGCAAATGCTAAAAAATATAATGATGATGAGCTTAAAAAAATTATTTCAGATGACAGGAAACCTATATTTGTTGGGGTAGATGAGAACAATCATGTGCTTGGATATGCATTTTGTGTCCATACCCAACACAAGGATGATAATATACTGACCGATATTAAAACACTTTATATAGATGATATATGTGTAGACAGTACGGCAAGGGGACAGCATGTCGGAACAAGAATTTATCATCATGTGATAGCGTATGCAAAATCACAGGGCTACTACAATGTCACTTTAAATGTATGGAGCTGTAATCCTACCGCCATGAAGTTCTACGAGAGTTTGGGACTTATCCCATATAAGGTAGGCATGGAGCAAATTCTATAAGCTACGGAACCGGCAGCTTACTTTATATACAAAGAATACAATCTACATGACTACAACCGGCAGCTTTCTTTAGATGCATCACAACATACTTTGAACCGGCTTTTTACTATCGTAAGCCGGTTCAATTTTTTATCTCCATATCGCATCTTAAACAATTTACCTTTTAGCATAAAATTGCAGCTGAAAAGCTCTATTTTTTGCATCCGCAATCGTCATTACCTAAGCATGGTGCAGACTTATCAAATGCAGAATTGAATGCATAGAAATTCTTTGAATTTAACGTTTCATTTATTATATCAAGACTCTCACCAAATCTCTGGAAATGAACGACCTCACGTGCTCTTAAGAACTTAATCGGCTCATATACATCCGGATAATCCCGACAAAGGCGGAGAATATTATCATAGGTAGTACGTGCTTTCTGCTCTGCTGCCATATCTTCAAATAAATCTGTTATCGGGTCGCCCTTACTCTGAAACTCACATGCGTTAAATGGTATTCCGCCTGCCGCCTGCGGCCAGATACCTACTGTATGGTCTATATAATATTTGTCAAAACCCGACGCCTTAATTTCTTCCATAGAAAGGTCTCTTGTCAACTGGTGAACGATTGTTGCAACGATTTCAAGGTGTCCCAGCTCTTCGGTTCCAATATCGGTCAATATTGCCTGAACATGCTTATCCTTCATGGCATATCGCTGTGAAAGATATCTCATGGATGCTCCCATTTCTCCGTCCGGGCCGCCATACTGACTGATTATCGCCTGTGCCAGTTGTGCATTTGTCTCCTTTATATTGACAGGGAACTGCAATCTCTTTTCATAAATCCACATTAGCAATCACTCTCCTTTTCCCATGGCCATGGCTTATTTACCCAATCAAAATAATTACTGTCATTTACCTGATATTTATTTAACGGACCATACAACTGATTGAAATCCTTTATTGCCTGTTGGCGCATACCTTTATAATTCTCATAGCTGGCAAGTGCCTGCTGGTTTGTCGGATGGGTATCAAGAAAAAGAGCTATATCATCAAGCGCAAAGCTTACCTCATCAATAAAAGCCAGCAATTGCTTTTTATTCATCTTATTCATACGCTAATTCCCCCTAACACCACAGAATATCAGATTTAATTCAGGGAACATCGTTCCCTCTTTCAGTCCTTTACATGCATCATACATCTCACCGAATGTCTGCATAGGAACATAAGCCATACCAACCGGTCTGTCCGACTTTTTCATCATGTTCGTTTTTTCCTTCATTTCTTTCATCTTTTCCATCTTTTCCATTTTTTCCATTCTGTTTCTATTTGCAGAGAAATCATTATTTCCATAACGAGTTCCCATATTTCCGCCGCAGCCACATCTGCTATTTATGTTGCGGTTATAATTTCCATATGAATCCACAATATAACCTCCTTATAATAATGCAAGCTCTTGCTTTCACTATATAAAATATGAATTTTGACAGGATATGTTACATATTTGTACTTTTAAGGACCGATTTCGCATATAATGCTATAGCCACTAAGGAGGTGCAATATGATAAATATCATCTGGGCTGCCATGATTATCATCGGAATTATATATGCTCTTATTACAGGAAATATGGAAAATATAAACGATGGAATATTAGACTCTACAAAAGAAGCTGTCACACTTTGCATTACCATGCTGGGAATCGTATCTCTATGGTGCGGCATTATGAAAATAGCAGAAAAATCGGGATTGATGGACAAATGGACAAAACTGCTTGCCCCTGTTATGAAATTTCTTTTTCCGAATATTCCACCCGATTCAGACGCTTATAAGTATATGTGTACCAATATCGTTGCAAATATCATCGGTCTTGGGTGGGCATCTACTCCGCCCGCACTCAAGGCGATGGCTGAGCTGGCAAAAATGAACGGTCACAGCACCATTGCCAGTCGGGAAATGAGTGTATTCCTGATAATGAACATATCATCACTTCAATTAATTCCGGTAAGCATTATCGCCTATCGTGCCGAATATGGTGCTGCAAATCCAGCCTTTATTATCATACCGGGACTGATTGCAACAATCTGTTCTACTTTAATGGCTCTCATATTATGTATCATCATCAACAGGCGAAATAAAAACAAAAATAAAGGCAGGTAGATATGTCAATCATTGCAAATATATCCTCATATATTATCCCACTGATAATATTTCTGATTGTATTATATGGTGTAATCAAAAAATTAGATGTATATGAAATCTTTATAGATGGTGCCTTCGAAGGTATCGAGATTGTATATAAAATAGTTCCTACGCTGATAGGACTCTTTCTTGCCGTCAGAATCTTAAACGATTCCGGTGCATTAGATGCCGTTACGCTGTTGCTAAAGCCTGTATCGCAGTTGATGAACACACCCGGCTGTGTCATACCTGTTATTGTAACAAAACTTTTTTCCTCAGGCTCGGCTACAAGCCTGATGTTGAATATTTATGCCCAATATGGACCCGATTCATTGGAAGGGCTGACCAGTTCCATCATACTCAGCAGCACGGAATCGCTCTTTTATACCCTTTCCGTATTCCTTATGGCGGCAAAGGTAAAAAAATCCGGATATATCATACCATGTGCCCTGCTCTCCATTATGGCAGGGGTTATGGCAAGCATTATCATTGCAAACTATCTTTTTGCTTCAGCACATTAAGTACACCGATACACATCGGGACTGCAAGAATAAATGCACAGATATCCGCCCACATCTGACACATCTGCACACCAAGGAGTCCCATAAACGCAGGTAATAGGAAGATAAGCGGAATAAAGAATAAACCCTGCCTTGCAGAGGCAACAATCGATGCCTTAAAGGCAAGACCTATCGTTTGGAGCAGCATATTACAAAGAATCGTCCATGCCAAAGTCGGCATTACAATAAATTGAAAACGTATCGCCAGACTTCCGATTTTTACAACATCTGCATCATCACGGAATATCTGTATCAGAGGCTCTGCCGATATAAAGCCAATAATAGCAATCCCGACAAGCGCCAATGTACCGACCTTCACACAAAACCAAAAGGCTTCCCGTACCCTGCCATATTTGCCTGCTCCGTAATTTGTTCCGCATACAGGCTGAAAGCCCTGTCCGAAACCTATCAGTGCCGAATTGGCAAACATTGTAATACGTGACACAACACCCATTGCCGCGATTGCCGCATCCGCCATCGCACCACCATAATTGCCTGCCGCCGTATTGAGACAGATGGTTGCAACGGAACCTATCCCCTGCCTGCATAAAGACGGAATCCCACCCCTGAACATCTGACCGTAGTAATAGCCTTTAAAGGACACATTTTTTATGGAAACCTTAATGGCAGCCCGCTTTATATTCATCAAAAGAAGTATAAAAAAGCTTACAGCCTGACTGATAACAGTCGCGATAGCCGCTCCTGCTATCCCCAGCTTACAGGTAAATATCAGAACAGGGTCAAGAACAATATTTAATACTGCGCCAATTACGATGCCTACCATCGCAGATGAGGCATTTCCCTGAAAACGCATCTGGTTATTTAAAACAAAGGAGCCAAGAATAAACGGTGCTCCAATGAAGATAATTCTCAAATAGGCATTCGTATAAGGAAGTATGGTCGGCGTCGAACCCAGAAATACAGATATGGGACTTACAAACAGAACACCCAGCACCGCAATTACCACTCCCGCAGCAAGGGAAGAACAAAATCCCGTTGCCGCCATTCGCTCTGCTCTGTCATACTCCCTTGCCCCCATAGCTCTTGATATATAATTTCCGGAACCATGACCAAAGAAAAATCCGATGGCCTGAAGAAGCGCCATAACAGAAAATGCAACACCTACAGCACCTGTGGACTGCGTATTCAGCTTTCCCACAAAAATTGTGTCCACCATATTGTAAAATGTGGATACAAGCATACTGATAATCGTCGGCACCGCCATCTTACAGATAAGCCTTGGTATCGGCTCTGTAATCATATATTTTACTTTATCATCCTGCGTCCTTTTTTCACTGCTCATGATCTATCCTCATATCCGCTTTATAAGAACAGGCTTTGGAAAACAAATGATCTCTACTTTGTGTAATGACTTTTCAGGACTTTCATTGCTTCCTCAAGAACCCTCATCTCATAATATATTTTTTCAGTCTGTCGTTCTCTTATACTGATTTCTTCAAGCAGCCCCTTTCTTTGGTTCTCAAGAAGCTGCAACTCCCGCCTTTTGGCTCTTATTGCATCCACCTTCTCCTGACATAATGTAAGTTGTTTTCCCACCTCGTCATCATCAGCTTTCTTTTCCATTATATAGCCGTTTTCGGCGGTTCCTATTCGCTTTGACAACAGATAGGCTGCATAAAGGCACACAATGATACCAAGTGCAACGATCAGCATCGACATCGCATAAATATTACTTTGATTGGCAGATGCCGCTTTCACAATGCCCTGTGGTAAGGTAATGATAAATATTAAGCCAAATAATATCAAGGGAACAAGCGCCAGCCTGATTACGGTTCTGATGCGTTCTCTCCTATGTTTCTTCGGAAGTTCATCGAAATAGGCTTTTACCGTACGATACTCCAATTCTGCCTTCCGCTCCATTGCCCATGTTTCATTCAGCTTATCTAACACATCAGGACTGACATCCAGTTTTCTCTTCGCCTTCTCATATTCCTGAACCTCATTTGACTTTGCCATAAATTCAAGCCTGGCAGAAAGAACCTCCATCGTCTGGCGAAGTGTCTCGTCAAAATGCTTCGCATTCATCCTGTTGCCCTTTCTTCTGTTAAGCCCTGACATATCTATCATGGTATCAACTGCAAGCTTTGCTCCGTCACGCTTCATGGGAGACTCACCATACATTTCATCAAGCAATTCTCCAAATTCGTTGTTTCTGTTCGCCTTGATATAGCAATCATAATCACTTCTTTCAAAAATCTCTCCGGAAATCTTTAAAATATGGAAATCGGCAAATGCGGATGTCAAATCAAAGCTGTTTTCACAGCCGTCTAACCGTACAATATTAATTGTATAAATATGCTGTTTTCCCTCAATGGAAATAAGGTGCATGATATCATCTATTATATCAGCATCTTTCGTGTAATTATTTACAGGATAATTGATGGTTTTATATTCTCTGCATGCCATCGGTATAAAGCGTTTTTCCAAACCGTCTTTTGTAATATGCCCCTGAATAAAACCATGTCTGCCCTGCTCATTCTCCGAAAGCGGTTCAGGGGAACCGGCATAACATATTCTGTCGCTTATTTGCTCATATTTATGCCTGTGTCCCATTGCGACATAATCAAATCCCGCACTCTTAAGCTCTTGGAAATTGATGGGAAGAAATTTTTTCTCTCCCCCGTGAGCCAATAGAATATTGATACGGTTCTCATCTGCCGCCACGATTCCGCTTAATGATGGTATACTGTGCTTTTTGTCAAAATAACTGACACCGTATATATCAAGATTCAACTTCTCAAATCTGAGACAGTCCAGCATATAGGATGCCTGCTCGCTACGTACGGCATAAAACCGTGAATCCGTATCCACGTTCTGCGGCAGCCTGTCCCGCCCGATTACATATATCATCGATTGAAATTCATAATTCAAAAGCGGCGAATCCTGCTTCAGATAATCCATGTCCCCTGTAGAATATATAACACATGTATCATTTAATAAACCGCATACAGCATCAAGCTCCTCCAAATCTTTTTCATTCGGAACATGATTGAATAAATCACCTGATAACAATATGAAATCAATATTCTGTTTATTGGCATATGAAATGATATTCTTAAAGGTTTTCTTTATTTCATTATGTCTGTCAGCATGCCAAGGCATATCCTCATCCGGTGTGATGCCTATATTCACATCCGACAAATGTATAAAGCTTAATTCATTCTTTTGCATGTATTACTATGTCCTATCATTATTTTCATATATCATAACATATTTTATTGATATCGGCACTAATTGATTGTCTTATTCCATTGACTTTTGTATTTTGCTCCATTATAATAAACTCTGTATTATTGTGATAAAATGATTACATTTACTTATCGGTTTTGTCGGTTTTTATCTGCAACTCGATAAGTTTATTATTTATACGGAGGATATTTATTATGGCAATCAAGTATGTGTTTGTCACCGGCGGTGTCGTATCCGGTCTGGGAAAAGGTATTACCGCTGCTTCACTTGGCCGTCTGCTTAAAATGCGCGGCTACAAAGTAACCAGTCAGAAATTTGACCCATACATCAATGTGGACCCGGGTACCATGAACCCGATTCAGCATGGTGAAGTATTTGTAACGGATGATGGAGCTGAAACAGACCTTGACCTTGGTCACTATGAACGTTTTATAGATGAAAGTCTCAACAAAAATTCCAATGTCACAACGGGCAAAGTATATTGGAGTATTCTTCAAAAGGAACGTCATGGAGATTTCGGCGGTCATACGGTTCAGGTCGTTCCTCATATTACAAATGAAATTAAAGACCGTTTCTACAGAAATCCGGAAACAACCAAAACCGAAGTTGCTATTATAGAAATAGGCGGAACAGTCGGTGATATCGAAAGCCAGCCTTTCCTGGAGGCAATCAGACAGTTCCAGCATGATGTCGGACATGAAAACTGTATTATGATTCATGTTACACTGATTCCTTACTTAAAGGCATCCGGCGAAATAAAAACAAAGCCAACGCAGGCAAGCGTTAAGAACCTTCAGGGTATGGGTATTCAGCCGGATATCCTTGTATGCCGTTCCGATTTGCCGCTTGACCAGGGCATCAAGGACAAAATTGCCCTCTTCTGTAATGTACCGAGTGAGAATGTAATCCAGAATCTTGACGTAGATGTCCTGTACGAAGTACCACTTGCCATGGAGAAGGAACATCTTGCAGATGTCGTTTGTAAATGTCTTAAAATGGATTGTCCTGCACCGGAAGAAAATGCATGGAAGGAATGGACCAGTATGATTGACACCTGGAAGAATCCCTCAAAGAAGGTTCAGGTTGCCCTTGTCGGCAAATATGTTTCACTCCATGATGCATATATATCCGTTGTTGAATCACTGAAGCATGCAGGTTTTGCCAATGGTGCAGAAGTAGAAATTAAGTGGGTAGACTCCGAGCTGGTTACGGAAGAAAACGTGAAAGAGATTTTGTCCGATGTAGACGGTATCCTTGTACCGGGCGGTTTCGGTGACAGAGGTATTGAAGGAATGATTGTTGCCATAAACTATGCACGTACCAATAAAGTTCCATACCTTGGTTTATGTCTCGGTATGCAGCTTACGATAGTAGAATTTGCAAGAAATGTTCTTGGATATGCGGATGCACACAGTTCCGAGTTTAATCCTAACTCTTTCCATCAGGTAATCCATATCATGCCGAATCAGCATGATGTAACGGATTTAGGAGGAACCTTACGACTCGGCTCATATCCATGTGTACTCAGCAAAGATTCTAAGTCATACCAATTGTATGGCAGTGAACTTATCCACGAACGTCACAGACACAGATATGAGGTTAACAATGACTATAGAAAAGCTTTGACGGAACATGGCATGAGCCTTGTAGGTCTGTCTCCTGACGGACACATTGTAGAAATGATTGAGCTTCCTGACCATCCTTGGTTCATCGGAACACAGGCGCATCCGGAATTCAAATCAAGACCGAACAAGCCACACCCACTGTTTAAAGGCTTTGTGGCTGCCGCACTTGAACATATGGAATAAAATTTACTTTATAATAACCTCCCTAAAATTAAATATGTATTGTTCTACCGGATATTTATCCCTAAAAAATATCCTTCAAACAATACATATCTAATTCGAGGGGGGTTATATTTATATATTCATACGAACAGCCCAGGGTCGGCAGAGCTGTCGTATGTATATATCTTTCTGTTACTGTGCTCTAAATGACTTCGTTATCATTTACCTGTTTCATCAGCATCATCCCTATTGTTAAAGAACGAATCATTAAAATCGTCACCTTTTATATTCTTCAGACCTTCATCCTGAACAATGTCTACATAGCTGCCATCTAATGCATTGATCATCATAAGCTGGATAGGCCAGTCATCCCTGATTTCCTCCATAGTATCAAGCTGTGCAAATACATAGATAGGTATTATCTTATTCTCGTCACCGTCAAGCACCGGGAAATAGGTAAGTCTGATATCATTAAACTTGATTACTCTATATCCTTCATAATCCTGGTACACCTCCGGTATCGCATCTTGAAGTGCTGCCAGCGCTTCATCCCACGAAATAAGTCCGTCTGCCTTTTGGGTATCGTCTGTACGAACCATTGGATTTTCAACGCTTAAAGACACCAGTCCTTCATCATTAAAAGTTACAGTATATTTTGTTTTTTGAGTATAATATAATATTCGATTGTACAACAACACATCTATCCCAAATGCATCCGGTTGGTATACAGGCTGCTCATCTACCGCCGGTATAAGGTCTACATACCAGCCGTTAAACTCCTGCGATATACTATATCCTGAATCGGTAGTAGCATTCCATACAAGTGTACTGACACGTTCGACCATCGCATCCTCTATGCCTATGTTATACAGGAATTCTCTCGCCTTGTCCATCGCCTGCTGCAAATCCATGGAAGACATATTGTCGTTGACCTGCTCGGATTTTGAAGCATCATCAAGATAATAATAATCGGACAGTTCACTTCGCTCAAAATAATGCATCGATATATAGTTCTCCTTCATCTCATCCGTTATCGTATCATCATAAACTAAATTCACATAAAATGAAGGGGCTATTTCCATATCTCCGGGCTGAAAAAATATCGTATATATTTTTCCGTTTATTTTACCTATATACCTATCGACTTCGTAATTTCCCGCAGCTTCTCCACTATCAAATATGGCTTCAATCTCACTCATCGGAACCGCATCATCAGCAATACGCGTATGTTCATCATATGGATATACAAATATTCCACTTTCCGTATCAAACAATTCCTCTGCTATCATCTTTTTGAAATCGGCATCTATCGTCTGGTCTTTAAAAAGCGCCGTATACATATTATCTCTTTTGGGAACTCTTATACTATCATCTTCCAATAAAATCTTATCAAAATTGGTTCCCTCTGTATCAAGTTCCTGATTTACACATGTTGGAATACCTAAATCTCTTGATATACCACCGATACTGTCTTCTTTAGAAACTTGAATGCTTGTATCATCTTCCGATTTTCCATCTTCTAACGGACCGTTTCCGGAAGTTCCGTTCGTAGTGCCTGCTTGATTTTCTACAGTAGAATTTGATGTCTGCTCCAACTCATAGTCCACATTCTTTTTACCACATCCGGCAAGTCCCAATGCTCCTGCAAGTACGGCGGCTATAACGATATGCCTATATCCTCTCTTTTTTATCATGTACCTTCCTCCTATTCTCAAATCGTTAAGCTTTATTTACCGTAGATATTTGTCTTTATCGGTATGCTCATTTCCTTTGACAAATATAAAATAAACCCACATTGCATCATCTTGGCTTATTTTTTGCATATTATTTGTATCATTTATATGATTGAGATAATGGATACAATTATGTTATGATATATGTAATCAGAAACAGAGGGAGATAACGATGAAAAAAAGAATTATAATATATTTATTCACTGTATTTTTACTGATTTCAGGCATGAACGGAGAAACGATACATTCCTCTGCCAAAGCAGATTCCAATACGCCTTTGGCAAATCCGCCTTTAACGGCAAACAACCATTCTGTCCCGTCTTCTCCAAAACCTGTCTTTACGGTTGTTTCAAAACGAAAAGGCACTGCATATATAACATGGAAAAAAGTAAAAGGTGCATCCGGTATTGAACTGTATTACAAACGTGCCGGCAGCTCGTACCGTAAGGTGAAAGGAACTACAAACAAAACAACCAACAGAACGCTTCTGACAAAGCTGTCTTCCGGTAAGGTTTATTATTTTAAAATGCGTTCATATAAGATGGTAAATGGCACAAAGGTATATGGCAAATATACGACCAAAAAAATAAGGATCAGCAAAAAAGCTTCTTATTATGTAGAAAAACTAAGTGCTGCCGATACCGAATCACAGCTTTGTATTGTAAAGGCAAACGGAACCAGAGCCACAATATCACTTCATAACAGACGGGCGAATGGAACATGGTATCAGGTACTTTCTACCACAGGCTATATCGGTTGGGGTGGTATTGGAAAAACAAAAGAGGGAGATGGAAAAACGCCCGTCGGCACCTATCATTTCAATTACGCCTTCGGAATAAAGACGGACCCGGGCTGTTCCATAAAATATACAAAAGTTGATGACAGTTACTATCTCGTGGACGATTCAGCCTCCAAATACTACAACAAATTTGTTTCTACCGATAATGTTATATGCGATTGGAATTCCGCTGAACATATTACATCCATAGGCGCTGCTTATCATTATGTGCTGTCTGTAGACTATAATAAATCCTGTAAAAAAGGACTTGGTTCCGGAATCTTTCTTCATTGCAGTACAGGTCGTCCTACTGCAGGATGCATATCCGTTCCTGAAAAATACATGAAGAAAATAATGAAACGGGTAAAACCCAACTGCCTTATCATAATCGATGACCGTTCCAATATTTCTAAATATTAACAGCAAAAAGAAGACATCCCCAAAATCACAGAGGTGACTTTGGGGATGTTTTCTCTATATTGCTTTTTTCTCTAAATTGATATTTCCTCCAACACCGTCGGCAATTCCGTTATATCTTTAATCACCGCATCGGGTGCATCTACCTGTCCGAAACCGTATGCCGCATGTATAAATCCTATGCCTGCATAGCGTGCGCTGTCAAGGTCGCCCTGAATATCACCTACATATACGGCATCCTTTATCGCATTTTTCTCCATCAAAAGCTTAATGCTTTCTCCCTTCGACACTCTTGTCTGTCCCCAGCATAGCGTATCGGTAAAATATTTCTCAAATCCATAAAAATATAGAAAGGCCTCTATATAACCTGATTGACAGTTACTTACAATAAATAACCTGTATTTCCCCTGAAGTTTTTTTAGTATTTCCTCCAAACCATCATACAGTATACCGCCATGCTTTCTCAGGTATTCATTTTCATACTCTCCGCAGTCATTCACGACTTCCATTTGTCTGTCAGGTGAAAGTCCGGCAAACAGTCTGCCTCCAATTGCATCCATAGGCATCCCCATTACGCTCTTGATATCCGCTGTAGTGATTTCTCTATCGATATCAGGCTGTTTCTTGATAATCTCCTGCCATGATGCAGCAACATTCTCGGCACTGTCCCACAATGTTCCATCCATATCAAATATGATTGATTCTACCTTCATATTTATACCTCTCCACATATTCAGTATTCTTATTATTACACAATTTCTCTAATAATATCACATAAAAACTCCGCACGTCCATCATGAACCTGCGGAATTTTCCAAATAATCTCTTAACTTACCTTAAGCGCCCTTGTTGCGTTTAATATTGCAAGGAAAGCAACACCAACATCTGCAAATACTGCCGCCCACATACCTGCAAGACCAAGTGCACCAAGCACCATAACAAGTATCTTTACGAAAAGGGCAAAAACAATATTCTGCTTTACAATACTGACAGTTTTCTTTGCTATGCCATACGCAACTGCAATCTTTTGCGGATTGTCATCGATCAGTACCACATCTGCTGCCTCTATTGCCGCATCCTGTCCCATTGCGCCCATCGCAATTCCTACATCTGCTCTCATCAGCACAGGTGCATCATTGATACCGTCACCTACAAAGATAAGTGTGGAGTTTTCTTTCTTTTCAGCAAGCAACCGTTCTACCTGTTCTACCTTATCCCCAGGCATCAGTTCAGCATAAACAGTATCAATACCAAGCTCAGCCGCTACCTGCTCTGCAACCTCCTTCTTATCTCCCGAAAGGATAACGACACGTTCCATACCACAAGCTTTGATATCGGCTATTGCCTGCCGAACACCATCCTTAATTTCATCAGCTATCGTAATTCTTCCTTTATATACACCGTCATCTGCCACATAAAGAACCGTTCCTACCTTTGAGGATTTCTCATTTTCTATAGCAATATTACGGGTATTGAGAAGTCTTCTGTTTCCCACAAGTATTTCCCTGCCATCCAGCATTACACGAATTCCCATTCCTGACAGTTCTTGATATCCATCCAGTCTTGACAGTTCTATATCCTGCTGATATGCAGCTTTTATTGATGCCGCAATAGGATGATTTGAATAATATTCACCATATGCAGCCAATGCAATAAGCTCCTGCTTACTGATTCCGGAAGGCTCCACCTCTACTACTTTAAATACACCCTTTGTAAGTGTTCCCGTCTTATCAAACACAATGGTTTCTGCTTTGCCAAGCAACTCTAAGTAATTACTGCCTTTAACAAGTATTCCTGCCTTTGAAGCGCCTCCGATACCGCTAAAGAAACTAAGCGGAATCGATATAACAAGTGCACATGGACAGGATACTACAAGGAATACCAGTGCTCTATGGAACCACATCCAGAAATCTCCAAGGAATATCGGTGGGATAAATGCAACTGCAAGCGCTGCAAAGCATACAATCGGAGTGTAATATTTTGCAAATCTTGTAATGAATTGCTCATACTCAGCTTTTCTTGTACTGGCATTTTCCACCAACTCAAGAATCTTCGCAACCGTGGAATTGTCAAATTCACGGCTTACTTTTATTCTGATGACACCACTCTGGTTGATACAGCCGCTTAACGCTTCATCTCCCACTACAAGCTTCCGGGGAACCGACTCGCCCGTTAATGCAGCAGTATCTACAAATGTCTCACCGTCTACCACATCTCCGTCAAGTGGTATCTTCTCTCCGGGCTGTACTACAATGATATCTCCTACCGCTACCTCATACGGCTCTACTTTAACAAGCTGTCCGTCACGTTCCATATTGGCATACTCCGGCATAATATTCATCAACTCGGTAATATTATTTCTGGAGCGGTTTACGGCATATTTCTGGAACCACTCTCCCACCTGATAGAACAGCATAACTGCCGCAGCCTCACCAAATTCACCTGTACCGTATGCTCCTACAGTTGCCACAGCCATCAGGAAATTTTCATCAAATACATGACCTTTTGTAATATTTTTGACAGCCTTAAGCAATACATCATATCCGGCGATTAAATACGGTACCGCAAAGATTATTCCTTTCACAAGTTTATCCCATATTCCCGGAAACTTTACAATATGTTCCACAACCTCACATATCAGGAATATGACAAATGCGATTACAATTCTAATCAATGTTTTTTTCTGCTTATTATTCATAAAATCACCTTCTAAATGAATCGTTCCTGCCGTCTAATATTCAATCGATGCATCCTCATCTATATCTTTGATTATTTTTTCCGCCGCCTTAAGAATGTCATCTAATTTATCCTCTTCATAATCAAGTGTAAGCTTCTGTGCCATAAAGCTGATAGATGCATCATTTACACCCGGAAGCTTCTTTATGCCTTCCTCCATCTTTGCTGCACAGTTTGCACAATCTACATCACTTAAATTAAATCTCTTTTTCATAACAATTTCCTCCGTTTTTTCTATTGATTCAAATTATTCAAGGACATGGTCCATCCCCTGTTTCATTATCGTTACAACATGGTCATCTGCCAGAGAATAAAATATGTTTTTTCCTGACCTTCTATTTTTAATCAGCTTCGCCTGCTTAAGAACCCTCAACTGATGGGATATAGCGGATGCGTTCATGTTCAGTTTGTCTGCTATATCACCTACACTCATCTCGCCCCCTAAAAGCACATACATAATCTGTATTCTGGTACTGTCTCCAAATACTTTAAACAACTCCGCAAGGTCATACAAATTTTCCTCTGTCGGCTCTATTGATAAAATATCCATATCATTATGATGCTCATGGCCGTTGCATTCAGACATCTATTCCACCTCCTTTACAAATTTGAACATTTGAATATCCGTTCATATGTTTAATATACTATTCCGTTCGATTAATGTCAAGTACTTTTTGCATCCACTTAGAATTTTTTGCATCCACTTAGAATTTTTGCATCTGCTTCGTTTTTTTATTTACATATATTTCCAACATATTTTACTTTTATATGCTCATCCTATTTACAAAAGAATATTTTTTATGGAGGACTATTATGAAGGTTTTAAATTACATCTGCCTTACACTTACTATAATCGGTGCAATCGTATGGGGAATTATCGGTCTGTTCAATTATAACGTAGTCGATGCCATATTTGGTACGGGAAGCTTTCTCTCCAGAGCAATCTATATTTTGGTTGGCATCTCCGGCTTATATATGATTTCTTTCTACAGTTGTATTGCAAAAGTATCAGACTAATACCGGGCAAAAGAAAAGTGCCAAAATCAGTAGTACCTGCCTATCACAGTACATCTTCTGATTTTGGCACTTTTCTTTTGTAATAAACTCTTTATTGCCTTTATAAAACAAATTCCTCAACAACACAGATTACAATACATACTACCATCGTAATCACAAGTGCAGGAGTTATAATCCTAACAGGCTTATCTTCCAATCCGGTTTCTTTCTTTCTAAACAAACCGATAAAATAATCTTTTCGTTTATTTAAAATCGCCAGCAAATAGATGAGAGCAGCAGCTATCAGCGTCCCTATCGCCGCTAACGGCAGATATACGGATACTGTCTGCAATATTACCTGTTTTGTCAGTTCTGTTTCTTCAGTCTGCGATGCCAATAGCGGTATCTTATTGACAATATAACTTAATGAGACTGATACTCCGTTGATACAAAAATGTGCAAGCATTGTAGATAGGATACTGCCTGTAGCCTCCAACAGGAAAGCAAATATAATTCCTAAAACGATTGCATATGCCATCTGATTTAAATTCATATGCATGATGCCAAACAGTACGCCTGACATGATTACCGCAGTAAGCTGATTGCCCTCGTTAAAATTGCCGAGTATGACACCTCTGTATGCCGTTTCCTCAACTACCGCAGGCAGTACAGCCATAAACAAAAGTGCTATTCCATAAGAATTATTACTGACTAACGAATTTGACAAACCTGATATCTGGTTATCCACAAACAGCATAGACAGTGCATTAATTACCGTCGTAAGCGGTATAATGGCAAGTGCTATAATCGGAACAAGAACAAGCATCAGCGGATGCGTCTTTTTGAATCTGATTAAATCAAAAACATTTCTTTTTGATATGCACAAATATACGACTGTCGGCACAAATATAAGACTTTGGCTTATCAGAATATTCGCTTTTACATCCAGTCCAAGCAAAATCTTATTCTTTGCCAAAATATATATGATGATTGTTGCTGCTTCATATACCGCTATCAGTGCTATAAAGAAATATACAGCACTATTCATTCTTTTTTGTTTCTGTATATCTATATTATTCAACTACTGCTATCGCCTCTATCTCTATTAATACATCCTTTGGAAGTCTTGCAACCTCTACGCAAGAACGCGCAGGACAATCCTTTTCAAAGAAACTCTTATATATTTCATTGACAATGCCAAAATCATCCATGTTCTTGATAAATACAGTCGTCTTTATTACATTGTCACAGGAGGAACCTGCCGCCTCCAAAAGATTTTTAAGATTGCCGATTGCCTGTGCTGCCTGCACCTCAATATCTCCTTCTACCAGTTGATTTGTCGCAGGGTCAATCGGAATAACTCCTGAAGTAAATAACATACCATTTACTTCTATCGCCTGTGAATATGGACCTATTGCTGCCGGTGCCTTCTCTGTACTGATTATTTTTTTCATAATAACATTCTCCTTATCTGTTTTTATTTTAATAATATATTTTTATCTGTTATTTCAATCCTGCCCTGTTTGAGCAATCTTCCCACAGCACGCTTGAATGCATTTTTGCTAAGGCCGAATTCCCGCTCAATCGTTTCTTTATCAGCCTTATCATTAAATGGCAGCCTGCCGTCATAACTCTCGATGATCTTATATACCATTTCGGCATCTTCTTCCATCTGCCGCTTTATCGGCTTTTGTATTGTAAGATTTAGTTTTCCATCTTCTCTGATATTTGCAACTCTCGCTTCCAGCCTGTCACCAACATTGATACGGCTGTGAATTTCCTTCATGGGAACAAGTGCAGAGTATTGATTATCTACCGCCACAAATGCTCCAAGCTGCGGATTAAATTCATAAACAATACCGGAAACCTCATCACCCTCATGATATGGCGAAGCCGTACTTAAATATGTGTATACCTTCATGCTTACACATAATCGGTCCGAGCGGTCCTTATACATGCGCACCAGATATTCCCTTCCTTCCTCTACCTTACCTTTTTGCTCTTTGAAAGGCATCAGTATATCCTTCGGCAGGCCCCAATCCATAAACGCACCTATTTTGGTAATCCCTACACATTTTAAACACGCCATTTCCCCCATCGTAATATAAGGGGTAGCAACTGTCGCAATGATTCTGTCAGAAGAATCTTTATAAATAAATACTTTTATCGAATCTCCTATTTTTGTTCCGGCAGGAACCTCCTTCCTCGGAAGAAGCACCTCCTGACTTCTGTCTTGATCTGACAAATATATGCCAAAATCTTTTTCTTTCACTACCTCTAATTCATTCCATTCGCCAAGTTTAATCATGATCCTAATCCCTAATCCGTTTCATATTTATTTGCCGCATCGCCAGTCAAATTACCGTTCAAATAACACAATACACCTGATGGCTTCTTCCCTGTCACAAAGTATCAGCTGTTGTCCCTCTTCACATACTGCCTTTTTAACGATGATCGTATCCCCTTTTACAAACTGTTTTCTATACTCAGCCCTGACACGCCTGATATCGGATATATCATCCGCATATTCCAGTGCAAGTGCAATATAAGCCTCATTATTCATATGGTTATTCGAATCAATCTGATATGACATCACCGTTCTCTCAGCGATCGGTTCGTGATTGTCATATAATCTAATTTTACGTGATGCATACTCCATATCCAGCTTCGGAAATAACGGATATGCCGCTGCCACCGCTTCCTCTATTCTGACAGGTCGCATAGCCTCCGTATCTACATAACTCCATAAGGAAGACGCCTTTACAATGCTTTGTCCCTGCCCGTCAACAATCTCTATATTTCTATAGCCGATTGAGCCTTTAAAATCATAAGCCCATGTCCTTATCTGAATCTGCTCACCAAGTACAGGATACCGGTCTATATCAATCTGCCAAGATACAAGAAACCATGCCCTGTGATGCTCCGCCAGATATTTTAAACTGATTCCGACTTCCTCAGAATGAAGAATGGCACAATCCTGCAAATAGTTTGCTATGCTTGCGGCATTTGTATATATATTGCCACCTGTTTCACTATATCTTACAACTGCATCATAACTATACATAACCAATCCATCCCTTTTCAATCCCCAATTTTCATCCGTCTTTATCATTTATAATATATTTTTCTGTCAATGGCAAGTTAATAACATATTTTTTTATTTTTTTAAAAAAAGGGCTTGCATTTCCCTACTCCTTCATATATAATAGCATCTGTTGAAAAC
The DNA here is from genome assembly GCA_017935345.1 of Coprococcus sp. Lineage (GTDB taxonomy): Bacteria > Bacillota > Clostridia > Lachnospirales > Lachnospiraceae > Coprococcus. Next base: position 67,615 of record JAGBHU010000030.1, on the reverse strand, counting down.
ATTGGGCTATCGCCAAATGGTAAGGCACTGGACTCTGACTCCAGCATTTTCTAGGTTCGAATCCTAGTAGCCCAGCTAAAAGGAACCATTGAATGGTTCTTTTTTTATGCCTTTTACATGAAAACAAAGTAAAGGAGATGCTAACAGGGGTTTTAGCATCTCCCTCTATAAAATTTTTTGTGAAAAAAACAAATCGGATTTTAATATAATTATTATCCTGTAACAAAAATGTAACATATTTTTAAATATAATGCAATAGATAAACTTGTATTTTTTCAATTTTTTCTACATGTGTCTATCATTATTTTACAATCCCAATAACCGTTTTGCATTTTCTCCAAGAATTTTGTCTTTCACCTCATCGCTGACAGGGAGATTTTTGATATCTTCTACCCCCTTCTTCTGAGATGACCATGGACTGTCTGTTGCAAACAGGATTTTGTCTGCCCCATGCCTTTCAATAATTCTTAAAAACTGCTCTGTCGTTGCCAGCTTCCATTTATGCTCCACGCCTTCTATCCAGTCAATCTGACCATAAGAAAATGCTGTATCCAGATACACATTTCTACCACATATTTTCTCATATACTTCATCCCACATCTGCCATCCGCCAAGATGAGCCAGAATAAGCTTCGTCGGTTTTACTTCTTCTAATATCTCAACGATCATATCAGGCGTACAATGTATCTCATCCGGCAATCCGATATCCAGTCCTGCATGAACAACAACTGCAAGATCCAGTTCGGATGCGTAATCGATGATACGTTTATATCTGATGTCGTTCATATATGCATCCTGATAATCAGGATGTAATTTTAAACCCTTCAACCCTTTATTTTTTATATCCCTTAATATCTCTTTATAATTGTCATTTGCAGGATGGATTCCCCCAAATGACCATATTCCCGTTTCATGATAGCTTTCATTTGTCTGATATGCAGTTTCATTGATTCGCTCGTACTGCTTCGGTGATGTGGCAACAGGCAGTACAATCGATACATCCACACCTGCTTCTGTCATTGATTTTTTCAAATCCGAGGTCCTTCCATTTGTGTGTGCGATTGTACCGGCCCTTCCGGTTAAAAGCTCCAAAGTCTTTTCTGCTATCTTCTCAGGATATGTATGTGTATGTGTATCAACTATCATTACTATCGCTCTTTTCTATCTGTCGTATACACTTTACGTGTACCAAAATCAAGAATACCACTCGTCGGCATAAATTGCAAATAGCATTATAAAGACGGACCCGCATCCAATTACTAATCTTTAAGAAATGTATCGTTGAAATTCAGCGAAATATGGAGTATCTTATGTATAGCAAAATAACATGGAGGCAATATGGCAAAGAAAAAAATGACTGCAAAGCAAATGCAGTCACTGATTCATTTTTTAATTTTTATCAATGCGACTCTGATTGTCGCCATCATCGTTCTTGCCGTTCTTCTTGTAAAAGCAAGGCACGGCGGAAAAAATAAGGGAAAAGAAGCTTTTTCATATACACAGGCATCAGGAGATTATATTGTATGTATTGATGCCGGACACGGTGGAGATGATGTAGGTGCAGAGGGCTTAGACGGCAGCTACGAAAAAGATGACAATCTGCGGCTTGCCCTTCTTGTTGAAAAAAATCTCAAAAAAAGCGGTGTAACCGTAGTCATGACCAGAAGTGACGACTCTTCTACAGAGCTCAGCTCACGCTCACAGATTGCAAATGATTCCGGTGCAGATTTATTTGTTTCCCTGCACAGGAATTCCACCGAATCCATTAATGAAGTAAATGGTGTCGAGGTTTGGATACATAGTTCAGGTTCTGACAGAAGTTATGCCATTGCAAACGAAATTCTTTCAAAACTTGAAAATGTCGGCGTGTCACAAAACCGTGGTGTCCGTATCGGAACACAGGAAAGCGGCGACAGTAACTATGCAGTAATCCGGGAAACCGAAATGACAAGTCTTATACTGGAGATGGGCTTTATGACAAGCCAGACAGATTTAGATTTGTTCAATGAAAATTTGGAGGCATATGCAAATGCCATATCAAATGCCATTGTAAACTGGTTAAATCAAAATCAAAATTAAAAAAGTCTGCTACAGATCATCAGGCTGACCAACTTTTTTGTTCAACCAATATCCGTAGCAGACTTTTTCATTACTGTTTATTCACTGATTACAGTCCTGTTTCTGCCTGCCTCTTTTGCTTTATAAAGCGATGTATCCGCTCTGTTAAACCATGCCTTCGAGCTTTCTCCCTGTTGATATTCTGCAATACCACAGCTACAGGTAATTCCATCCTTCAGCATAAACTGGAAATAATAACACCTGAATTCCGTTCTGATATCTTCTACAATATTAATAACCTTCGGCAGTTCTATATCGCTGAACAGAATTACAAACTCCTCCCCGCCATATCTGAATGCAATTCCGTTCTTCTGAGACTTCTCCTGCATCATCTTACAAAGAGCTTTAATAACAACATCTCCGTTTGCGTGTCCATAGGTATCATTTACGTTTTTGAAATGGTCTATATCAAATATTGCAATAAAAGCTTTCTTCCCTGTCTGCTTCACATTCTCGATCTCTTTCTCAAGCGTCTCTTCAAAAGAACGTCTGTTATACAGACCTGTCATCGGGTCTTTCTTCATCTCGGCACTCAGCGATTTCTGTTTCCTATAACTGTCTATGATGGAGTCCATCAGTTCCCTTGTATGCTCATTAATAACAATGACCAACACACACAATCCGATTGCGATTGCCATCGCCATAATCATATTCCCTATCAAATCCGAGCGGCTCAATTCATCGTAATGCATCACACGGAAATAATGCATCACACGGATATTATCAATAATGATTGAAGTCAGATTGAGCAGTGTCATAACCATTGTAATCCCATTGTCAGCAAATAATGCCGTTGCTACAATGGCTGCTCCAGGCAACAATATGATAGGCAGTATTTTAAAATGAACATACGCAGCCGTTGCCAATATCAAAAACATCATAAATGAAATAAGCCAATTCTTTTTTCCGATATCAAGCCTGTCATTCTTAAGCAAATATCTTGATATCAGCAATACCGCCAGTTCAATGATAGTAGGCACTACTGCCCTGGTCATGATATAATAGCCTTTTTCCATTTCCGGATTCGCATCAGATGAATATGTGAAAATAAGCATCCATTCTGATAGAATGACAATGCCGCAAATAACCGCAAATATGTTCCATAAAACCAAATGCCATTTTTCATTTATCTGATTATCGATCATTTCATTCATGCTATCTTCCTCCAGCTATAGTTAGAGACATTTTATCACATTATAGCAAAATATTCTACTAAAAATAGAAAATAAAAAGGCACATAAAACAAATTTAATAATCACTTGTTCATGTACCTTTTTATCATTTTATACCGTCTTAAAAATCGTTACAGATTGTAACCGACTTCAAATGCTTTCATATTGATATCTACAGTCTTTGGTGGAACAGTTGCCTGAATAACCTCAATCCATTTATCGTGTTCAAAATCCATATGCTTTGCCGCAACACCGATAATAATGGTATTAAATACCTTTGGGTTACCCAGCTTCTTTGCTTCTTCCATGGCATCTACAGAAATAACCTTGTGTTCTGCTGACAGCTTCTCGATAATGCCTTCAGGGTATTCTGCCATTCCCGTAACAACTGTTATCGGTTCAATCCGCTGGTCATTTATGATGATAACGCCATCCTTCTTGAGGAAATGTGCATACCTGAGAGCTTCTAATCTCTCAAATGCTATCAGCACATCTGCACAGCCTTCCTCTACAATAGGCTCTGCCACATTTTCACCATATCGGACATAGGTTACAACGCTTCCGCCTCTCTGGCTCATTCCATGCACCTCTGAAAGCTTTACATCATAACCTGCCGCCGTTGTAATACCGCCGAGTATACGGCTTGTAAGAAGTGTTCCCTGTCCGCCTACGCCGACAATCACAATATTTTTTGTTTCCATTTTAGAACTCCTCCTTTTCGATAGCATCAAATTTGCAAAGGCTCATACATAAGCCGCAGCCGTTACACATGGTCTCATCGATAAGAATCGTTCCGTCAGGCTGTTTGATAATAGCAGGACATCCCGGTTTCAAACACATACCACACTTTTTACACTTCTCAGGAATTGCTCTGCATACACCTGTTACCTTTGTCGATTTAAGAAGTACGCAAGGAGACTTGGTAATAATGACGGAAACCTCATCCTTTGCAACCTCTTCCTTTATAAGCTGTTCAAGTCCGCTTACATCAAATGCATTGATTTCATGTACACTGTCTATGCCAAGTGCCTTACAAAGTGCATAAATATTTATGGCATATGTCGTTTCACCCATAAGCGTCTTTCCTGTAGCCGCATGATCCTGATGACCTGTCATACCTGTCGTTGAATTATCCAGAATAATGACTGTACCTGTAGCCTTATTGTATACCATATTCATCAGTGAGTTTATACCTGTATGTAAGAAAGTAGAATCACCGATAACCGCTACCCAGTTCTTTATGTAATCCTTACCCTTTGCCTTCTCCATGCCATGAAGTGTCGATATGGAAGAACCCATACATACTGTTGTGTCTATAACACTAAGCGGAGCAACCGCACCAAGCGTATAACATCCGATATCACCTGCCGCATGCATTTTCAGCTTATTCAGCACCGTAAACACACTTCTATGTGGACATCCCGGACAGAGAATCGGCGGTCTTGCAGGCACCTGCTCGGCTGCTTTCGTAAAAAGCTTCTCACCAAGGAGTTTTTCACGAAGCATATTTGCACTATATTCACCCTGTACCGTCAGAAGCTCTTTACCTGTCGCATCAATCCCCCAGGCTCTTACCTGTGTCTCAATATGCGGTTCAAGCTCCTCAATGACATATACTTTGTCAACCTTTGAACAGAAGTCCTCTATCAGCTTTCTTGGAAGCGGATTTACCATTCCAAGCTTTAATACCGATGCATTCGGCATCGCCTCTTTCACATACTGATAAGGAATACCACTTGTGATGACACCTACACTTGTATCATTCATTTCTATTTTGTTAATCGGCATATCGGCACCGTCTGTCGCCATCTGGTTTAGTCTCTTTTCTACAAATATATGACGTGGAATCGCATTTCCCGGCATCATAACCATCTTTCTGATATCTCTTTCGTATGGCTTGTCAGGAATCTCCTGTCTGTCAAATAATTCTACGACACCCTGTGAATGAGCAAGTCTTGTCGTTGTACGAATCATAATCGGAGTATCGTACTTTTCGCTCATTTCAAATGCATACTTTGTAAATTCCTTTGCTTCCATGCTGTCCGAAGGCTCAAATACCGGTATCATGGCTGTTCTTGCCACAAGTCTTGAATCCTGCTCATTCTGCGAAGAGTACATACCGGGATCATCGGCTGCCACCAATACCATACCACCCTTTACGCCGGTATATGCAGCCGTAAATAACGGGTCTGATGCTACATTTACACCTACATGTTTCATCGATACGACAGACCTTACGCCTGCAAACGATGCGCCGATTGCAACTTCTGTCGCTACCTTCTCATTTGGAGACCATTCTGAATAAATCTCCTTATACTGAACCATATTTTCACTAATCTCTGTACTTGGTGTTCCCGGATATGCCGCTGATACTTTTACGCCTGCTTCATAACAGCCTCTGGCGATAGCTGCATTTCCGAGCATTATCTTCTTTTCACCCATTTTCTTAATTCCCTTCTTGCTTTCTTAAGTAAATATAAATGTTATTATACAAGAATTATGAATAAATGAAAAGTATTTTATCATCAAAACAACCTCTTGGAATTTTTTACAACAAATGATTCTACAGCATTTCATTATATTTTACTTCTCTACGTCATTTAGGGTCCCTATAAATACAGGCTGATTATCTGTACAATCGATAATCATATAAAGAAACGGTCTGTCTAATGTTATATTCTTTATCTCTTCTACCGCTGTAGCCCTTTCCAGCATTACCGCCGTCGCTGCTCCTGCCTTTGTTCCCTTTTCATCTACCGTTATTTTTGTCTTGTGAAGCACCTCGCTTATAACGATATTTTCATTCGGATTATCGAGTGTACCGATTCCTGAAAAATCTGCAAGCTCTGCGGAAAATGCATCCGTCACACCAAGCTTTTTCAACACTTCACCAAGCTTGGCAGAATACTCGGTTTCAAACTTCGGCATAGCTGCATGTACAGCAGCTTCTTTTGGATTTGTAATGAGCTCCCGTAATTTTTTACCATCCAGTCCTTCGATATACTCCTCAAGTGTTATCCCTTCATCAGGAAGGATTGCCGCAAATGCATAATTGCCATCTTCATATTTTTTAATAAATCCGCATGCATTTGTATCTTCAATATAGGAATATTCCTCCGAATGCATCATCTGAACCGTCTTGTTTTCGCCTTTGCTGTTTGTAAATGTACCGTCACGAATATTATCCTCTGTGTAAATATCCATCCATTCAGCTTCAAAGGACAACGCATTGATAAGACACATTATGATATCAGGTGACAATTTTTCTATGATTTCAGGTATCATCCCATCCGTATGCTCCGATACCCATTCATTTATTTCATTTACTGCATCAGCATCAAAAGAGGTCTCGTATATCTCTGCGTCATACCAGTTCTTATTTGTCTGTAGAAAATCCTCTTTGATATGAACATCCTTCTCTGTTGAAAACCAAATGGCATTTGCCAGAAGAAGCTTCCCTTTTTCGCTTGCGGCAATATTTTCCATATAACTATACAGATACGCATTTAACTCATCCATATCCATTCCAAACAGCGTCTCAAGCTGTTTTTTTGTCTCTCCCTCTGCCCCGTTTGCAGTCATGGCAAGTGCATATATAATGGATGTCGGTGACAGCAAAACATTGGTATCCGCATCCACGGATTCCTTTAACAGCTTTAAGGAAAAATCAGCCATAGCCAGATTTCTTTCTTCATCCGTCATCTCGCCTGTTTCATCTACAGGCGGCACCTCCTTCTCGATGTCCGTCATAAGATTTTTTACTTCTGTTTGATTTTCCGTGTTCTGCCCCACATGCTTTCCGCAGCCGGATAAACATCCTGCCAGCATGACTCCTATCATGAATCCGCTGATTATCTTTCTATATTTTCTCATAAAAAAACCTCCCTTTTTGTTCGTAACTTCTTTTTACGATCTTCATAGATATATACGAACAACCGGAAGGTTTTTTATGGCAACTATTTAATCATTAACGGAACAAAATTTTATCAGTCCTTGTTTGATTTGAATGTTAATCATCATATAGACAAAATGAATATAAATCCGCTTCATCGGACTGTATCAGAAGTCCCAGCAGGATATCACCTTCTTCATATTCTGAAAACGATGCATCCGTACCGACCAGCTTTACCGATATTTCCTGTTCTGCCTGAATACCAAATTCGTTTTCTTCTATATCTATTACCTCACATAAAACCCTGTCTTCCTTCAACTCCAGTATTTTCAGCTTTACATCTGCGGCCTCCGCATTGTCAGTCACAGATGTCTGATCCCTTGCTTCTGTCGCCTGAATCGTCAGTGTCTCTTCATTGGCACCATTTTCCGTTTCCATATCCCCCGATTGGAATTTTGCACCATTTACCGACTCTCCTCCTCCGGTGGTTTCTTCCGTTGCACCTTCAGATACGACATCCTCACAAACAGCGGCCTCCGTATCATCATATCGAAACTCCTCACTCTTTTTATTTTTCACTCCGGTTACAAACGGCAGAACAATCATAGCTGCCACAATGACAGCCGCAGCGCCTACCGCCCCCCAGATATAACCTGTTATTTTTCTCCTTCTGTTCTTCTTATCAGCCAAATCCTGCTGATTGGCATTGGTCTCTCCGTTATCCGTTTTCTGCCCCTCGGAATTCGTCTCTGTTTTATTCAGTCCTGCCTCTATCTTCTCCCATATGCCCTCGGTGTCAATGTCCATGTTATTCAGATATTCATTTATAACTTCTTCTGTTCTGTTGTCCATACCGAATTCGTCATCTCTGTCTAATCCCATTTCTGACACCTCCTTAACTTCTTGATTGCATTATTATAGAGCCAGCTGACTGTTCCCTGTGGTTTATCAAGCAGCTCCGATATATCTTTAAAGGTAAATCCGCCTACCACCTTCAAATCCAGCACCTGCCGCTCTTCTGACTTAAGACCTTCCATCGCCTGCTTCATTGTCATACGAAGGGCTGCCTGTTCCTCAAAGCAGTCCTCCGTGTTGCTGTATTCAGGAAATTCATCTACTACAATCTCTCTGTCAAGCTTTCGTATTCTGTCTATTGCCATATTGCGTGCGATGGTAACAAGCCATTTTTTATGACCGTTTCCCGGCTTGTATTTCCCGGCTATGCCAAACAGCTTTATGAAGAATTCCGATGTAATATCCTCCGCCTCTTCCCGGCTTTTCATCGTATCATATATGACCGCATAAACCAGCTTCACATATTCCTCATAAATCTGTTTTAGTGCAGCTCTGCTGCCATCTGCCATGGCAGACATAAGCCCGTCAAATTCTTTGTCTGTCATTTTTTATCCTTTCTATCCGTATATACGTTTGTTACTACTGTTTTTATGGTTTCAAATCATTTTTATGCAGGTGCTTTTCCTGTCTGATTTACAAAGTTCTATAACTTCCTACAGGTAAGAAGCTCCATAACATAAGTTTTTTTATTTTCTGTAAACGAAAAATTCCACGGCAGATATATCTGATTGACAATTTCCATATCAAAATCTCTGTGAAGCGAAATGTCCTTTGCCAGCTGCTTCGCCCCCTCAACCATATGGGTCTGCCTTGTCCATTTCGCTGCTTCCGTTTGGACTTTTCGTATAACATTTCCTGTCTTTTCTGTTTCAAGCTCTCGTATAACCTTTTCCGCCGCATGCTCATCTCCGTAAACAGTAAGAAGCTCATATCCATATATAACATCACCGGATGTCACATGATATAAAAGATCGTTCAATCTTTCTACTGCAGCCTCATTCAGCCCTGATATCTCCTGCTCTATATGCAGCAACTCCTGCTCTTCATAATTTTCACGATACGAATACAGCAGGGCTGCAAGTCTTGCATTGAGCTGACTGTGTATCCCGATGGCGATACTGATATCCGCAATACAAGCATTTGATGCCTTAACGTTTCCTGAATTGCTTTCTCTGATATGCTTAAGCAGACTGATAACCAGCTCTTCATCCGCTCCGTCTGCAAGCAGCGCTTCAAACATTTTGTAGGTATCATCTTCTATATGCCAAAACGGTATATCCGTAAGTAATACGGTATCATCCAATTGATACTGTCGTTTTGCGGCATTTAAAGCATTTTTATCCCTGTCTACAAGAATCAGATGACATATCCCGCCAAGTCTTTCCAAATCAATATCATTTGACGCTCCTGCTCCCCAGATGCACACGACAGGCTTCCTCTTGGAGCATGTGGCAACAGCATCCTCAATGTAATCTGTTATCTTTCTGCGATAATTCCGCCAGCCCTCATATGCCCCTGCAATTTGTTCTGACGCTGTCAATGTTTCATATATACTGTTTTTCAACGATTCCGCTCCTTATCTACTCAACCAATTCCTCCCAGACGGTTTTCTCCGGCCATCCTGTCGTATCATAAGAATCCCTTATCCATGAATTAAACATTTTGATTTTATTTGTTATATGCTCACTTTCCAGTATTTTTTCCGCTGTATTATTCACGTCATTAAACAGGCTGTATTCGTACAATACGGCAATCTCTTCATATAGATTTACCTTGCTGTAAGCGTTCACAAAATAAATTTCTTCATTTTCATCCAGTGCCGTATATTTTAATGAATCCTCATGCTCATCATAACCGGCAGCATCCTGATAATAATCAAAATCCTCCGGATTTTCTGCAAACCACATATCGAAATCAAATTCCAGATATTCCGTAATCGCATGGAACAGTTCATGGACAATCGTTGTTTTCAAATTATTTTCCTCTACATTATCATGATATAGCCTGAAGTTGTTGTACACATTGACCGCCACGACGGAGGCATCATCAGACACCGTATGCACGCCGACCTCCTCGATACCGTTATCTTGAATATTGACCTCTTTACACAGATAAATTCTAAGCTTCTGTTCCGTGCCGTCATAATGAAACTGCGAAAGCAGATTATCAGGAAACAGCTCAAGCGCTTCCGCCAGATTCACAAATACACCATGCATGTAGTTTTCATCATAAAGTGCCGTCATATAAACATCATTAATCTGAATGTTGTCCGTATCCTCTCCATAATAGATTTCTATCTGATATTTTTCTTCCAGCATGCTCTTAATTTCCGAATTACTCATATCCTCATATTCGTGATTGATGCTTATAAGCTTATCGGTGTATTCCGTTGTATCCTCTAAGATACCCTGTTTATAATCCCAGACAAGCACGTTACAAATTTCTCCCAAGCCGTCCGTTAATCGTATAACAGCCACATCTCCACATACGTCAAGTCCGCCCTGTCTATAATGGGAATTTATGCTCTCTATGTATTCCATTGCGTCAAAGCTTCCCAGATTCAGGCTTGCATAAAGCGCGCCTGTATTCATATCATAAGCATGATACGCACAGGAAAATGACTCCGGCATTTCATTCTCCGTCATTTTTTCACTTTTCAGATATGTAAATACGGTATCATTCTTCCATTCCATTTCAGCCGTCTCATACTCTATCGTATAATCAAATGCTGCTTTGACCGTATTACTGTGTATTTTATAATCCTGTCCATAGCAGATCAGTGCATTTCTTGAAGCATCGTTCTTGTCAATACTGTAACGTACTTCCCCATAAACATCTTCTGTTTTCTTTGACGCTATATCCATTATTTTTGTATAGCCGCCATAATCTCCATAGGTACTGCATACTAAGGTTTCGTCTGTACATGATTCTTTTACAAAGTCTACGCCACCCCATTCGGCATTTTTTGTTTTATCATAATTGGTATAGCTTCCATCCGCAAAGGAATATCCATATATATCTCCATAGCCTGAAGAATAAAACAGCATATCCGTTTCCGGATTATAAAACCAAGAGCCATCTGTAGTATACAATCCACCATCCTTTTGATTTTCCAGCTCCTCGTCTGAGCATGGAGGAAACGCATGTTGGATAACCATATTCAATTCCAGGTCATATACTGCAAGTGTTGATTCACTTTCTGTATAATCCATACAGACGATATAACGGTCCTTATAAAGGTAATACATTGCATCCGTCCCGCCGACAGACAGCTTTTCCGACAGTTCTCCTGATACCATATCGTATATGGCAATATATAAGTCCTCCTTCTCGGTTAATGCAAGGACAAGCTTCATATCGGGAACCGTATTGATTTCCATAATTCTTGAATCTCCCAATGTACGCTCTAATTCGCCATAGATGTCCTTTACATCCGTCCTGTCCTCATAATAACTGCCTGCAACATTTTCAAGCAGCTTTTCCGTCTCCGGTTCTTCGGTTGTCGTTTCACTTTGATTCTGAACCTGACCGGTCGTTACAGGCTCAGAAGTTTTCTCTTCTTTTTTATTCTGACTGCATCCGGAAAGACTACACAGCAATAATGTACCGGCAATGGTCAGACCAATCCCTCTTTTAACCCATTCCGACAGCGTCCTTCTGTTTTTCATCCTTAAAAACCTCCCATATCGTACTTTGTTATATCATCAGTATGCACAATCCAATTTTCAAAATTTTTACTAATTTTTAATATACCACATCTTTCTTTTATTGTATAATGAAATAGCTGTAAATGTATATGCATTTGCACTTACTTAGGACGGTTGCATTTACAAACGAATGGAGATATTGGGAAATGAACGAAAGACAAGAAAAAAAGGATATCACACGATATGTAGACGCGCTCCTTTACCCGGAGACAAACCCTTTCCAGACTGAAATAGCTCAGTTTGAAGAGCTTATGATGATGTATACCTGTGCCATAAAAGAGGTACAGACAAAGCTTGAGGTATTAAATACTGATTTTAGTGTAAGATATAAGAGAAACCCTATTGAATTCATTACATCAAGGCTGAAGCGTCCGGCAAGCATTGCTGCAAAACTCAAAGCCAAAAAGATACCTTTATCGGTGAAAGCCATTAAGTCAAATCTGAATGATGCAGCAGGTATCAGAGTTATCTGTTCCTTTATCGACGATATCTATGCGGTTGCCGAAAGACTTGTCAGGCAGGACGATATAACTCTGATTGATGCAAAGGATTATATCATGCATCCAAAACCAAACGGCTACAGAAGCCTTCATCTCATTGTTGAGGTTCCTGTATTTTTTGCAGACCATACAAGAGATATGCGTGTTGAGGTTCAAATCAGAACCATTGCCATGGATTTCTGGGCAAGTCTTGATCACCAGTTAAAATATAAACAAGATGTTGAAAATCCTGAAGAAATAACAGCTGCCTTAAAGAAATGTGCAGACACCATCGCCCAAACCGACCTTGATATGCAGGCAATCAAAAACAAAATTTATGGCGAAGAAAAAATGCCAATCAAAAAATTTAATAATCTGTTGTAATTCATTTTATATTATTTTAAGAGGTTAACCATGAACAAAGAAGAAATTGTTGTACAGAAACTTATTGATAAGGAATATCATATCAGCTGTGCTGAAAGCTGTACCGGCGGTATGCTGGCCAGCCGTATCGTAAATGTTCCAAATGCGTCAATGGTACTTGATGCTTCCATTGTAACATATGCAAATGCTGCAAAAATAAAATATCTGGGTGTAAATCCTGTTACGATTGATACCTATGGTGTCGTAAGTGAACAGGTAGCGGGAGAAATGGCACAGGGAATTGCGAAAGAGCAGCAGGCACAGGTAGGCATCGGCATTTCAGGTATCGCCGGGCCGTCAGGCGGTACACCTGCCAAGCCTGTCGGTATGGTATGCTTCGGAATATATCTGGCAGGCAGGCTCTTAACCTATACGATGCAATTCGGAAATATCGGCAGACTTGCGGTACGTGAAAAAAGTGTTGATTTTGTATTTGACAAATTAATTGAACTGTTATAGAATGTTATCTGTTGCAAGAAAAGTGTGCATGTAGCTCAGCTGGATAGAGCACTTGGCTACGGACCAAGGTGTCGGGGGTTCGAATCCTCTCATGCACGTATGAAAAAGACCTGAGTTTTCTCAGGTCTTTTTTTATCCCATTTTATTGATATCTTCCGGCAGCCTATTTACCCATTTTATGGATACTTCCGGCAATCTATTCACCCGTTCTACCTTTACGTGGAATAACCGTTCCGTTATGCTTAAATTCCGTCGGTGTATTTATCAGGCTGATTGCTGCCTCGTCTGCACGCATATCCGAACTCACACCATTATTAACATCTGTATGAAGCTCTGCAAACACACATTGCAATACCGCCGTCTTATCATCATTTCCAATAAAATATGCCTTTGCACCCTGTACATATGCCTTCAAATCCGTATGCTCAATAATGACATCCGTCTTTGCATTATGTCCGCCTATCCCATAAAACTCCGTTATCTGGGCATACAAGTCTACAGAAGCATTTTTTACATGAACCTCACACTGTTCACCAAATAATGTACCGATTCCGACAACATTACTTCCATTACACCGTTCCCTTAAATATAAGTTTTCCGTATAAACTCTTGCATTTCCGTAATAGGAGCCTATAACTGCACCGTTTGTGATACCGGACGTAATATCCAGACTACAGTAATCAATCTTCAACTCTACATCAGAATGAATCGCACCGATTGCCACGCCATGCTGGCCTCTGATATCCATTACATAGCCACCCTTATGAATATCAATATAACCACCCATACCGGAGCCAATGGCAACACCCTTCATTCCGTTTGCCTGAATATTAATCTCTCCGTCCAGATTAAATATAATATCTCCATGACGGGAATTCAAATCATTTCCTATCGCATAGTATCTGCTGTTCGTAACCTTAATATGAAGATTTCCATCTCCTTCTATCTCCAGTACAGAAGACTCAGGAATTCTGATACCGCCTATAATAAGCTCGTTATTGCCCACCAGCTTCAAGGTTACACTACAATTATTACCGATATCGATACATGGCAAATCCTTTTCACTGGACAAGCTTACATTATTTAAGCATACCGTTCCCGAAAAGCCGTCTTCTATATTCATATGAATATTGGAATGGAAGCCCATAGCGCCTACAATTTCGATATTATGTCCTTCAATTCCGCTTTCAATCGTAATGTGGTTATATCTGTCCTTTGCCAGATTGACAAGCGAAATTCTGTTTTCATCGGTCAAGGAATATGCCTTATTTCCTGCACGATTGCTGTTACTCTTATTGAACTGTACAATTTCATTTGCAATATTGACATCAATATTGGTCAGTACCTTTCTATTTGGCTTGGCAGTATAAAAGCCCTGTATCAAATCAATTCCATACTTAATTGCCTCTTTCAGCTCTTTTGCATTTTCCACGCCTTCCGCCAGCGTAATAATATTATTATCATGTGCAAATTCTATAATATTCTTTACAAAATGCTGTTTCTGAGGATTTTCATAGATTCCGTTTATCAGAACCCTGTCTATCTTTACATATCTTGGCATATACCGAAGCAGATTGTCTACATTGGAATATCCTGTACCATAATCATCAATGGCAGTTTCAACATTCAAACGCTTATAATTATTTTTAAGCGCATCAAGCTGTGCATCATTCATCTGACTTTCTTCCGTAAACTCAACTACCAGCTGTCCGTCATATTTAGACATCATCTCATTTACCCATTGCTCGTCTTCGTTATTCAGCCGACAGCCCGGAATACTGTTAATAAATATTTTCTTTCCCACAAAAAGCTCAGAATTTTTATCCATAAATTCAAGTACATTCAGGAATGTGGCACGCTCCACATCATCAAGGCGACCCAATCGTTCTGCACTTTGCAGGATATCAAGCGGACTAATCTTTTCCTCTATATCGGCACGCATCAACGCTTCATAAGAAAATATCTCTCCTGTACGGGCATTGACAACAGGTTGGAAATAATAGACTAATTTATTATTATCAATGATGTCCTCCACCAGCTTGTCCATGCTTTTCTCTGCCGCATTGATTCGTTTTTGACCCAGCTCCGTTTTATGAAGCTTTGTCTTATAGATATTCTTATGCGTTACGGCACTATTAATCAGTGTCTCCAGCTCCTCCGAAGACCTTACATAACCGTCCACGACTCCGGTTACAATATCTAAATCATATTCTTTTCCGCCTGATATATTAAAATCAACAGCTGCCTTCTCAAGCTTCAAGACAAAATCTTCACCTAAATTCTTTTCCTCGTTCATAATCGGAATCAGGCACAGGAATTCATCATTACACATTCTTGAACAAACCATTTCCGTAGAACTGCATTCATTCAGCAATTTTGACAGACTGAGTATTGCATCGTCACCTGTTTTTCTTCCATAATTTGAATTGATTTCCCGAATTCCAAATATATCAATAGCAACTACAGTTACCTTATGTTTTACTTTATTTTCTAAAATATAGGACAGACCTGTATCAAGGAACCCTCTGTAATTATAAAGACCTGTCAGTGAATCTCTTATCTGGGCAGATTCTATTTTCGTTACCAGCTCTGCAAGACTTGCCTGGCGGTAAAAGGCTTCCATACCCTGCATAATACTTTTCATCCATCTTCTGAATATACCGCTATAGCTCCGTGGTGTATTTTTATACACCAATGCTGCATAACCAAAGCATCGGTCATCAAAAAACATCGGTGTGAAAAAGAATACGCGCGGCTTGTCACACTCCGTATATAATGCCGGCAGCAATGTATCTCTTCGGAAAGACTCATCAAAATCAATTGAATTGTTGAAATCCATATCTGCGCCACATCTGATAACCGGATATATATACTCCGTATATCCATGACGCAATGCATCTTCACCGGTCATCACACTCGGTACATTCCAATAATCATTCATACAGATATAGAAGCTGTCAAAGTCTCTGATCTGATAGGTATATTGGAATATGGTATTATAAAAGCTGTTCAAATTGGTACTGGATAAGAGATCATCCATAACAAGATTATGGCTGGCACTATAATTTTCCAAAAAAGTATCCGTAGCCCATCTTTTTCGTCTGCCTAAAACAGCCTCCTCCTCAATCCATTTCGAACTGTCACAGCCACAGCTGCCGCCAACCAACACCTTTTCATCACAATAAAATGCATCATAGGATAGCTCATTTAACATCGCATGAATCTTACCTGCACAGTATGAGCCAAATTCGCTTGATGGAATATTTGCCGAGGTAAGTGAGCATGGACCCAATCTTCCGTCAAGTGTAGAATCATAGCCTGTCACGGCAATATCATTTGGTATATTATATCCATACTTTGTAAGCTGCTCTGCCGCACCAAGAGCCATCTCATCATTGGCACAGGCAATTGCCTGTGGAAGATAGGCCCGTGCCTTCACAATCTTATCAACGATTTCCTTACCTGAATGATAACAATAATCCCCATAATAAACGGAGTCATCCGTTACGGTAATTCCATGCTTTTCCATACTGTCTCTGTATGCCTGCTCTCTCTGAATAGAGTGTGGATGACCTTTACGACCATTGATAAAGATGATATCCCTGCATTGATGTACTTCTATCAAATGGTCAATAATCTTAACTACCGGTGTATAATGGTCCATTCTTGCACTTTCAAAATACCTGTTCTCTCTGTCAATTACCAAAACAGGACCATTAAAGCTGTTATAAACCTGCTCCTCAATATGCTTTGCTACTCCCGGAGTCTGTATCACATCAAGCATAAGAACGACGGCATCAAACATGCTATAGTTAATTAAATTATATATATTGGAGTCTCCTGTTTCTCTCTGAGCAGTTTCCTGAAGCTTTTTATACATTGAAAAAATACAAACGTCATAATTATCCTTAAACGCCTGTTCAAGAAAACCGGTTATAAAAGACCCCTGTGTTTTGTCCTCTGCCTGGGCAGTAAGTATTGCTATTCGCTTACGCTTTATCATATAATTATGCTCCTACAAGTGAATATTTATATCTGACATCTAATCTACGATAAATCTATTATAATAAAGGATAACATAAATTGGTAATTTTGTACATATTGAAACGAATAATTTATACGATAATACGATTTACTTAAATTAAAGAAAAGACAGACACCTCTCGTTCTATCCTGAGGTTGTCTGTCCTGTTCCATTATGATACCTGTTCAAACTGGGAGTTATACAGGTCTGCATAAAAGCCTTTTTGTGCCATAAGCTCATCATGGCTTCCCTGCTCTATAATATCGCCATCCTTCATAACAAGAATCATATCCGCATTTTTGATTGTTGATAATCTATGTGCAATTACAAAGCTTGTTCTGCCCTTCATCAGATTATCCATCGCCCGCTGTATGCGATGCTCTGTTCTCGTATCAACAGATGAGGTTGCTTCATCCAGAATCAGAACCGGATTATCGGCAAGAATTGCCCTTGCGATTGTAAGAAGCTGCTTCTGTCCCTGCGATACATTTGTTATTTCTTCATTCAATTCCATTTGGTATCCGCCCGGAAGTGTCGAAATAAACCGATGGGCGTGTGCCGCCTTTGCAGCCGCAATCACTTCTTCATCTGTTGCATCCAGTCTTCCGTATCGGATGTTCTCCATAATCGTACCTTTGAAGAGCCATGTATCCTGAAGCACCATTCCAAATACATCTCTCAGTTCCCTCCTGTTAAAATCCTTTATATTGTGACCGTCAAGCTTAATGGCCCCGCTATTGACATCATAGAATCGCATCAAAAGCTTTACCATAGTCGTCTTTCCGGCTCCTGTAGGCCCTACGATTGCCACCTGCTGTCCCGGTTTTACCTTCGCGCTGAAATCCTGAATGATTATCTGCTCAGGATTATAGCCGAACTTAACATGTTCAAATTCCACGTCGCCCTTTATGTGCTCTGTTGAAACAGGGTTTTCCACGATCTGTTCTTCTTCCTCTTCTTCAAGAATCTCAAAGACTCTCTCGGCAGCTGCTGCCATCTGCTGCATCATATTGGTAACCTGTGCCACCTGCTGAATCGGCTGGGTAAAGTTCTTCACATACTGGATAAATGCCTGTATATCACCTATTTGGATAACACCTTTTATCGCAAGGCCTGCACCTGATACGGCAACACCGACGTAACCAAGATTTCCTACAAACATCATAATCGGATGCATCAAGCCTGAAAAGAACTGTGATTTCCATGCAGATTTATATAGAGTCTGATTGGTATCATGAAAATTGTTTAAAACATCCGTTTCCTTGTTGAATGCTTTTACAACCTTATGTCCGCCATACATCTCCTCTACCTGTCCGTTAATATGTCCCACATATTCCTGCTGCGTCTTAAAAAACTTCTGTGAACGTTTTATGACAAATCCCATAAGCATCACACTTATCGGCAAAATCAGTAATGCAATAAGCGTCATAAGCGGACTGATGGTAAGCATCATAATCAGTACACCGATTACTGTTGTAATAGAAGTAATCAGCTGTGTAATACTCTGGTTCAGACCATTTCCCATCGTATCAATATCATTTGTGATTCTGGATAACACCTCTCCATAGGTTCTGCTTTCAAAATATTTCATCGGCATTCTGTTTATTTTCTCAGATACCTCTTTACGCATCCTGTAGCAGACCTTCTGTGTCACGCCTGTCATGATAATTCCCTGAATAAAACTGAATAGTGTACTTATCATATAAAGCACAAGACAGATGATAAGTATTTTTCCGATATACGAAAAATCAATTCCGCCATTTCCGCTTATTTTATTCATAATTCCTTCGGACAGTGATGTAGTCGCTTTTCCGAGAACCTTTGGACACACCACATTAAATATCGTACTTCCTATGGCAAATATCATGACTACCAAAACCGCAATTTTATATTTTCCTATATAACGGAACAATTTTCCTATCGTTCCTTTAAAATCCTTGGCTTTTTCACTGCCTACCATAGGACCGTGAGGACCTCTCGGACCTCTGCGCCTTGGAGCTGTATTCTGATTTCTTTCTTCCATAATTACACCTCCTCCTTAAGACTGTTTGCAATCTCCGCTTCTGACAACTGGGACTCCGCTATCTGTCTGTACACATCACAGGTCTTCATAAGCTCCCTGTGTGTACCCTTACCTGCCAGTGTTCCTTCATCGATTACAAGGATTTGGTCAGCGTGAAGGATTGTGCTTACACGCTGTGCAACAATAAATACGGTACTATCCTTTACGTTATCACCAAGCGCCTTTCTTACAGCCACATCCGTTTTAAAGTCAAGTGCTGAAAAACTGTCATCAAATATATATATCTTCGGATTCCTTGCTATGGCTCTTGCGATTGCAAGCCGTTGTTTCTGTCCGCCTGATACATTTGTTCCACCCTGTGCTATAGGGCTGTCATATCCATTTTCTTTACTGTCTATAAATTCACTTGCCTGGGCAATCCCGGCAGCAAGCTTTACCTGTTCATCAGAAGCCTCATTTGCACCGAATTTGATATTTGACTTTATCGTTCCTGAGAAAAGAACGCCCTTCTGCGGTACATAACCAATATTTTTTCTGATACTTTCCATTGTAAGTGTTCTGATATCGTTACCGTCTATCGTTACGCTGCCCTCGGTAACATCATAAAATCTTGGTATCAGCTGTATCAGAGAACTCTTACCACAGCCGGTACTTCCGATAATAGCTGTCGTAGTTCCCGGCTTTGCCACAAAATTGATATCCTTCAGTACATATTCATCCCCGTCAGGATATTTAAATGAAACATCTTTATATTCTACAACGCCCTTTACATCCGTAAGTGCTTTGGCATCTTCCGCATCACAAATCGTATTCTCCGTATCAAGAATCTCCTGAATTCTGTTTGCTGCAACACTTGCTCTTGGAAGCATAATCGACATCATACTGAGCATCAGGAACGACATAATAATCATCATGGTATATGTGATAAATGCCGTCATGGCACCTACCTGAAGTACCCCTGCATCGATCTTGTGGGCAGCCACCCATTCAATCAGGATACTGATTCCATACATAATAAACATCAGTACCGGCATCATAAAGGTCATAACTCTGTTCACAAATAATGTCGTCTTTGTAAGGTCTTTGTTTGCCTCGTCAAAACGCTCTTCTTCTCTTGACTCTCTTCCGAATGCACGTATAACAGGTATACCCGTAAGAATCTCTCTTGATACAAGGTTCACCCTGTCTACTAATTTCTGCATCAGCTTGAATTTTGGCATGGCAATCATCATTAACGTACCGATTAAAATAAGAATTGCAGCAACCGCTATCACAATAATCCAGCCCATTCCGGCTCCTGTATTTACTACTTTTAAGATACCTCCTACTGCCATAATCGGGGCATAGAGAACCATTCTAAGCAGCATAACGGTTACCATTTGTATCTGCTGTACATCATTGGTAGAACGGGTTATCAATGAAGCCGTTGAAAATTTGTTAATCTCCGCATCGGAAAATGTTATAACTTTTCCGAATACATTTTCCCGCAAAGTACATCCTACTCCGGCGGCTACCTTTGACGCTACAAGTCCTGTCATAATCGCTGCAAATACCATCAGTAATGTCATGGCAAGCATCTTGACAGCCGCTACCTTCAAATAATGCATCTGAATATCATCATAATCAAATCCAATACTGTCATAACAGATTCTGGTACAGGATATGGCGGCTGATTTCAAATAATCATCACCCATGTTTTCCGCCATCGCCTCAACTGTAGGTCTCATCTCTTCACCCATGACCATCCACATTTCAACAGGCAAGTCATCAAGCGTCATTCCTGATGTCTCAAGCATTGATTTAATTTCATTGTCTTCATCGGAAGCAACCATACTGTATGGGTAATAATACATCATGAGCGGAACAACACAGGCTTCATCAAGCTTTTCTATATTGTCTTTTCCTGCATCCGTCATATGATAACAGCCATCATCCCCTGCTTTATAATACTGTTCCCATAATTTCTTATCCGCATCCTCTTCCATAAAGCTTCCTATAACGGTATACGCCTTTTCAGGTATCTGTTCCGGAGCACAATGTTCAATTCCATAATTCTGAATACCCGTATCAATCAGGTTTGAAGTATACTCCGGCAATGACAAATCGCAGTATGCCTGAACGATAAGCAGCATAAAGATTATGATAATTGATTTCCAGTACGGTTTTAGATTTCTAAAAATCTGCATCTTATCAAACGCCTCCTAATAATATCTATATTTTCCACCATCTGCCAATTTATATAAAATACATATTATGTATCGATTCCATAAATGCCGGTATTTTACAGGCATTTGCAATTATACCCCCTGACAATTTCATTGTCCATTAAATATCCATAAACTTTTTGTATATTCTTAATGTAGAAATTGTATTCTGTGATTATTTTTTACCATATCGGGATACCGCTCCCTGTAGCGCAAAAAAAGGATATCTCAAAAGCACTATAACTTATTGAGATATCCTCCATTAAGAACACACACGTTATCTTATAACCGATTCGTTCTGACAATCGTTTGAAACCTACTGAATAACCTTAATCCAACCTTCAGGGCCTTCGATTCTGCCCATCTGAATACCTGTAAGTGTATCATACAGCTTCTTTGTTACAGGTCCCATCTCTTCCATGCCGCTTGGGAAGCAGATTTCCTTTCCATGGTCATATATTTTACCAACAGGTGATATTACTGCGGCTGTTCCGCACAGACCACACTCAGCAAAATCTTTTACTTCATCAAAGTAAACTTCTCTTTCTTCAACCTCAAGTCCGAGAATATCCTTTGCAACTACCATAAGGGAACGTCTTGTAATAGAAGGAAGGATACTGTTTGACTTCGGTGTTACTACCTTGCCATCCTTTGTTACAAATAAGAAGTTTGCTCCACCTGTCTCTTCCACCTTTGTTCTTGTAGCAGCATCCAGATACATATTCTCGTCAAAGCCTTCCTGATGTGCCGTAACAATCGCATGTAAACTCATGGCATAGTTCAGACCTGCCTTGATATGGCCTGTTCCATGTGGTGCGGCTCTGTCAAAGTCTGATACCTTAATGGTAATCGGCTTTGCACCGCCCTTAAAATAAGGACCAACCGGTGTACAGAAAATTCTAAACTGATACTCATCGGCAGGCTTTACACCGATAACAGGATTGGAGCCGAACATATATGGTCTGATATAAAGTGTCGCACCTGAACCATATGGCGGTACATATCCGATATTTGCCTTTACGGTATCTACAACTGCCTCCACAAATCTATCCTCCGAGAATACAGGCATCTCAAGTCTTCTTGCGGAATCAGCCAGTCTGCTTGCATTTAAATCAGGGCGAAAGCAAACAATTTTTCCGTCTTCCGTTGTATATGCCTTTAATCCCTCAAATATCGTCTGTGCATATTGAAGTACACCGGCACACTCGCTAATCACAACCTTGGAATCCTCTGTCAGAACACCGTCATCCCACTTGCCATCCTTAAAATTTGATACAAATCTTTTATCTGTCTCCATATATCCAAATCCAAGATTTGCCCAATCGATATTCTTCTTTTCCATGTCTATCTACTTCCTTTCAAGTAAAATAAGTAAAATTCGCAAATAACTTCGCGTCTAGTATCTGTTATAGCACATTATTTATGGTTTTTCCATAGAAAAGCCATATAAATTTCCACTTAATAGCGGGAAATATATTTTTTCCCATAAAAAATTCACAATCTTTACGATTTCTTTTACAATTTTCTTAATTGTTGTTAATATTTTGTTCATAAGTATATTGTATATTAAATACAGTTCTTCAAACAAATTTTTTTCTCTTTGTTGTTTTAAAAAAACCACACCTTACAGTGTGGTTTTTTTATTTCTATTTTTCATGTTTTTACGCTTCATCTGCCGTAGGCTTTTTTGCCTCTTCAAATGTCTTTAACACCTCCTCAGACGGCGTTTTTGTAACAAGTGAAACAAGAACGGCTGTAAGAAGTCCTGCAGCAAAGCCAGGAATAATCTCATATAGTCCGGTTGAAGGAGCAAAGAACTTAAACCATACGATATCTACCGTAAAACCAACGACTATAGATGCCAATGTTCCCTGATAGGTGAGCCTCTTCCAATAAAGCGAAAGCAGAATAGCCGGACCGAAGGCTGAACCAAATGCTCCCCATGCATTACTTACCAAATCCATGATACTGTTACAATCAGGATTCATCGCTATAAACAATGCAATCACCGATATAATAATAACTACAAAACGGCCTGCCCAAAGCATTTCTTTATCTGATGCCTTCTTACGAAATATCGGTTTATAAACATCCGATGCAAATGCAGATGAGGAAGCAAGGAGCTGAGAATCTGCGGTACTCATAGAAGCTGCAAGTATTGCTGATAAAAGGATACCTGCTATGATAGCCGGAAATACCGCTCTTACCGTACTAATAAATACCTGAGACGAATCCGGAAGACCTGCACCGAAATATTTTCTTCCTACAATACCCACTACGGATGCCATGATAAGAATAACGGCTGTCCAACAGCTTCCGACGATTCTGGATTTCTTCATTTCTTTTTCAGATTTAATGGATATGTATCTTACAAGAATATGTGGCATACCAAAGTAACCAAGGCCCCAGCCAAGACCTGATAAAATCGTAATAATACTTACTTTATTGAAGGTTCCGCCTGAAAGCACACTATAATAATGCTCCGGAAGTACGTCGGCAGGAGCTACAAAACCTGTCGCACTCATAGCTACAACAGCAATAATCGGTGCAATCATAAGGGCTGCCAGCATAAGCATTCCCTGAAAAAAGTCTGTCCAGCATACGGCATTGAAGCCGCCGAGGAAAGTATATACCACAATAATAGCAGCTGCCACGATCATGGCAATCTTCTCATCCGCCCCCATAACCGTATTAAACAGGGTTCCGCATGCCTTAATACTGGATGCGGCATAGATACAATATGCTATAACGAATATAACAGCACATATAATCTGCAAAACCTTATTCTCTGTTTTAAATCTGTTTGTCAGATACTGCGGAATCGTAATCGAATCGTTAAATTTAATGGAAAATCTCCTAAGTCTCGGTGCAACAAATATCCATGCACTAACCGTTCCAATCAGAAGTCCAACCGATATCCACATTTCGCTCAGTCCATTTAAATAGAATGCTCCCGGAAGTCCCATCAGTACCCATGCACTCATATCTGACGCTCCGGCACTAAGAGCTGCAACTAAACCATTCATATTTCTGCCGCCAAGGAAATATGCCTTTTCGCCTGCCTCAGACCTCGACTTGATAAAGAAATAAATTCCCACGCCGATAACCAGCACGAAATATACAATAAATGCTACTAATTCATAATTGTTCATCTTTACAACACCTTTCCATCCGCATATAACACCCATGCAGATACTTTTCTCATAAATAAATATATAACATACAAAATTTTACACAAAAAGCCTAAAAAAAGCAAGCAAATTTCAAAACTCATTCCCCTTAAGTCACAACTAAAAAAAGTTATAATATACTAACATATATACGATATGCTATAATCATCAAATATAACTTTAATGTGAAATGCGAGGGGATTTTATTATGACATCAAATCATTCATCAGAAAAGCATCTGGCTATGAAGATATCCACTGTCAGTATTGCCGCCAATATTATATTATCACTTTTCAAAGCATTTGCAGGTATCATAGCCCATTCCAGTGCCATGATATCGGACGCCGTACACTCCGCTTCCGACGTATTCAGTACCATCATCGTCATAATCGGCATCAATGTTTCAGGGAAAAAGTCTGATGACAAGCATCCATATGGTCATGAACGTTTTGAATGTGTAGCATCCATTATTCTTGCCGATGTACTGCTTCTGACCGGACTTGGTATCGGGTACAACGGACTGAAAACAATTATTTCCGGCAGATATCATTCATTATCTGCTCCCGGTATGCTTGCAATCATTGCAGCAATCGTATCAATTATTGTAAAAGAGCTTATGTTCTGGTACACGAGAGCCGGAGCAAAAAAGATTCATTCAGGCGCCCTGATGGCAGATGCATGGCATCACCGTTCCGATTCCTTATCTTCTGTCGGTGCACTTATCGGTATCGGTGCTGCAAGGCTTGGTTATCCGATTATGGACTCTATCGCCAGCCTTGTCATTTGTGTATTTATTGCCGTGGCAGCCATCGATATCTTTAAGGATGCCTTTGACAAAATGGTTGATGCTTCCTGTGACGAGGAAACAATCAAAGCAATCCACATGACCGTACATCAGCAAACGGGTGTAAAAAGAGTTGACAGTATTCTTACACGTCAATTTGGAAATAAAGCATATGTAGATGTGGAAATCGCAGTAGACGGGAATATGTCTCTTACAAAATCCCATGATATCGCCGAGGCTGTACATAATGCCATCGAGCAGGAATTTCCTGAAGTCAAGCACTGTATGGTTCATGTAAATCCTTATCAATAATGAAGATATTGGTTTTAACATAACACCGGGGGCAGCTTAATTCGTATATATGGATGCTATGTATCTCCATATATCTGAAAATCCGCTTTTATTCTTTTCATAAATAATCCTTTTGGCAAGTGGTGTATTATCAGTAATGATATTATCCACACCAATTGCAACCATACGCCTCATTTCCCGACTGTCATTTACAGTCCATGCTGCAACAATAATACCTTTTTTATGCGCACCTGTAACGACATCTCTTGTCAGATATCTTGAACTGATACTAAGCACATCCATCGCCTTATATTCTATATTATTACTATATCCAAACGTGTATATATATCCCGTTACAATTTCAGGATTCATTTTCTTGATTGTAAGAATTGATTTTTGATTAAACGAAGTAACAATGCACTGACTTTCCATGTTATATTCGCTAATCAAGCCTGCAACCGCCTGTTCCAGCTCGCCTTTATTATCGGCAGGCTTCAATTCTATATTCATCATGATTTTACCTTTACACAGCTCTATTACTTCCTCCAGCGTAGGTATTTTCGTATCCGCATATTCCTCTGAAAACCATGAGCCGGCATCAAGTGTAAGCAGTTCTTCATAGGTACTGTCCTTTACCACCAGATTTCCGTTTGTGGTTCTTTTCGTATCCGCATCATGCATCAATATGACCTGACCGTCTGCTGTAAGTCTTACATCAATCTCAACATAATCAGCACCATCCTCGATTGCCATTTCTATAGCGGGGATGGTATTTTCAGGCGCATTTTTGCTTTCTCCCCTATGAGCTGATACAAATGTCTGACCTAAAGATACATATGTCAGTTCTTCACCACCCAATATGAGCTGAATACAGAAAAACATGGAAATAACCGAAACCACGAAAAAAGTAACCACGACTGTAATATGGCTGGTTTTCTTAAGTTCTCCCTGCATTTCCTGATACCCTGTCAGATGCCCCTTTGTCAGTTCTGCAACAGCACCCAAATTCAGGCAGCCACATATGAATGCAATCAGAACTGTTATAGCCGAATTGATACCACCATAAACTTCATAAAATATAATCAGCAAATTATCATCCTTTGACATGATACTGATTACAAATATGCTTACAAATATTAATACCAAATATAAAAGAACACTCATCAAAAAACAGCCCATATTCCATTTTATATAACTCTTCAACCGCCTGACTGACATGGAAAATATAGGTTTTGCCGCCTTCACTGATCTTTTGTAGCTTCTGTCAGACAATATAAGCCATCTGACAACCGGAAATCTGAATACCGTAAATACGATACACAATATATATATGACAATCAAAATAATCCAATACAGCAGTTGTCCTGTTCTCTTTTCTATATAATGAACAAGAAAACTGATGACTGCATTATTATACGACAGCAAAATAATAACCGGCATATAAACGGCAATTCCAATCGGAATAAAATAGAAGGCGCTTACTATTTTCGGGGAAAATACATATTTAACAAAATATCTTTCCACCTGACGTATATATCCTGCTACACCCGACCTGTTATTCTGACAGTTTTTATCGAAAAGCACAACCATCATAACCGCATTCAGCAGCAGCATAAGCATCCCAAGTGCAAGAACAGTCAACAGATATATAATTGCTCCGGGCGTTCTTAAAATCTTAAGATAATTCTCTTTGGTAATGGCACTATATCCGGACCATTTAATAACAAGATAAAACCCTTTGGTAATAACAGGAAC
This sequence comes from Coprococcus sp., assembly GCA_017935345.1. Taxonomy (GTDB): domain Bacteria; phylum Bacillota; class Clostridia; order Lachnospirales; family Lachnospiraceae; genus Coprococcus. The sequence goes on along the minus strand of JAGBHU010000030.1, from coordinate 40,259 downwards.
AGATATATAAGCTGCCAGAAAACCAAAGACTAATTGCGTTATTAACAGTTTGTATTTATTTTTCCATAATAGTATCCTAAGTTTTTTATTTGTACTGTTATTCATGTTCCAACAACCCGATTCCTTTACTTGTACTGTTATTCATGCTCCAACAACCTGATTCCTTCTGTCTGTTTCATACATACCAATATCCCTTGCAGGTCATTGATTACCTCACTCTATCCAACTTTTCCATAGAGCAGCAAAGACTCCCCCCGCCATAACAATTCATTGATGACAGGAAGAGTCTTTATCCTTTGCTAATTTAGAAACCTGTATTTCTATTGTCTATAATTCTCTTTGCCTTTCCCTCAGAACGTGGAATGGACTTCGGTGGAAGCAGCTCAACAGAAGCACTGATAAGAAGTATCGCTTTTATTCTCTTCTTGATCTCGGAAACAATCTGGTCAAGCTTTGCCGTATCAGTCATGTCAACATCTTCCTTCAGCTCTACCTGAACCTTCAGCTTATCCTGAGAATTTACTCTGTCTACCACCAGCATATAGTGTGCGGATGCTTCTTCAATACCCATAAGAACAGCCTCTATCTGGCTAGGGAATACGTTGACACCACGAATAACAAGCATATCATCTGTTCTTCCTGTTATACGGCTCATCTTAACAGTCGTTCTTCCACAGCCACATGTGCCATGAGTCAGTGTACAGATATCATGTGTTCTATATCGGAGCATTGGTGTACCTGTTTTTGTCAGTGTCGTAAACACCAATTCTCCCGGTGTTCCGTCAGGTAACGGTTCACATGTTACAGGGTCAATAATCTCTGCAATAACATGGTCCTCATTGATATGCATACCAGACTTTTCCATACATTCAAATGCTACACCCGGTCCGCCGATCTCAGTCAGACCATAGATATCCATAGCATCAAAATCAAGAAGCTCCTCAAGGTGCTGTCTCATTTCCTCTGTCCAAGGCTCAGCACCGAAGCATCCTGATTTAATCTTAAGCTCCTCCGGCTTAATACCCATTTCCCTGATTGTCTCTGCCAAATATGTAGCGTATGACGGCGTACAACAAAGCATTGTGACACCCAATTCCTTCATCATCATAATCTGTCTCTGTGTATTTCCTGATGACATCGGAATGACCATGGCACCTACCTTGGTAGCACCCTGATGTGCACCCAAACCTCCGGTAAACAAGCCATATCCATATGCAACCTGAACAATATCATTCTCATTTCCGCCCGCCGCGGTAATCGCTCTTGCAACCATCTCAGTCCATACATCTATGTCATTCTCGGTATAGCCTGATACAATCGGCTTCCCTGTCGTACCTGATGACCCCTGAATACGAACCATATCCTTCATGTCTGCTGCAAAAAGTCCATATGGGAACTGGTCTCTTAAATCTGTTTTCTCCATAAATGGGAGCTTTACGATATCTTCTATTGAATGAATATCCTCAGGTTTTACTCCTGCTGCATCCATTCTCTCTCTATAAACAGGAACTTTTGCATACTCAAGCTCAACTGTCTTTCTTAATCTCTCCCCCTGAAGCTTCTTTCTTTCTTCAAAATCCATACATTCCATCTCTTTATTATAGATGTAATGAATTTTCTTCTGTCTCATCCGTAACTCCTCCATACTTCTAAACTACTTACTAAACCGCTTTAAAGCGTCTAAACACAAATAGAATTTTACCTGTGATAAAGACAGATGTCAAGGAAGAGTTTTGATGAATAAACTTATATATGTAGCATATCTTTTATGTTTACTATTCTTCTATAACTGTAATATAATTTGGATATTTTTTATCGATGCTAAGGTCTGCCTCAAAAGTAATCTTGCCATTATCGTTTGATAATTCTTTAAATCCGTTAAATCTGTATGTTATGTACATAATTCGATTTCTATCTGTGGAAATAAAATCTGCAAGAATACGTTTGTTCTTTTTCTTTGCTTTTTTTGCAATATAATTCATTAATACAGAACCAACGCCTTTTGACATTACTCTACAGGACATAAGCAACAGCTTAATGTCCCAGATGTCTTCCTTTTCTTCTATGACACAAAGACCTATTTTTCCATAAGTTCCGTAAACATCTTCAAGCTGTGCAACCAGAACCATAAAATTGTCTGAGTGAATCATTTCTGACAACTCATCAAAGGAGTATATTGTTCCAGTTGAATTTAATTGATGTGTTCGGACAGTTAACTCTTCTACTCTCTTTAAGTCTTCTACTTTTGCTCTTGATATTGTAAACTTCATATCCAGTGTCCTAAGGAAATCTTCTTTTGGTCCTATAAAATCCTTTTCTTTTTCATTTCTGACAATGTCATGCATATAAAGCAGTCGTCTGTTCTTAGAATCCTCTGTTACATATTTAGGCATAAATCTGTCCATCTCAAGGATTTCACTCATACAGACTGCATCGATACACAATACTTCCGGATGCTGAAATGATACTTCATCCCGTTCAAACTGCTGGTCATCTACAAACGCAAATGCATCTAGACTAAAATTGAATGAAGTCGCTATCTTTTCAATGGATTCTGCTTTTGAATTCCAATTAATCTGAGAATATAAAAAGTACTTTTCCAATTTATAATCCCTCAATTTCTTCATTGCAATATCATATTCGTTTTTACTGCTTATGGATTGTAATATCCCACGTCTGTCCAGCTCTTTTATAATTTCTGTTACATTACTCTTTAGCTTAACATCATCTGTTTCTGCAAGTATGCCATCCCATAAGGTATTGTCTAAATCCCACACAACACACTTAATTTTTTCTCCACTCATTTCTATAGACCTAACCCTTCTAATATTTGAAAAAACCTTTTCCGGTCTTTCTGCCTAGTTCACCATTTTCAACCATATCTCTCATATATTGAGAACATTTATATTTATCTTCTTTATAACATTCATACAATACATCTAGAGAATTCACTACCGTATCGATGCCGATTAAATCTGCAGTATATAATGGACCGATTTCATGATGAAATCCTCTTGTAAATATCATATCTACCTGTTCAGGTGTTGCTATCCCTTCCATTACCAAGTTAGCGGCTTCATTCATAAACAGATGTGACAATCTGTTGGAAACAAATCCTGGACTGTCGTTAACTGCTGTGCAATCAATCTTTACCTGTTTTAGAAATTCACTTATTAAATTCAGACTGCCTTCACTTATTAATGATGTCTTAATTACTTCAGCAAAGTTCTGTAATGGTACTGGATTCATAAAATGAACACCAATTACTTTTTCTGGTTGTTTTACCACATCTGCTATTCTCTTTATAGGTATACAGGATGTATTCACTAGATAAAAACATTCTTCCTTTGTAATGTTAGTGAGTTGTTCATATACATTTAGTTTCTGCTCAATAATTTCTGGTATGTTCTCAATAATAATGTCTGCATCCTCTAAAGCCTGATAAGATGTCTGGGTATGTATTCTTTCTATAATTGCTTTTTGATCCAGCTTTTCCTTATTCATCATATTATGAAACATAACATTTCTTTCAATGGTTTTCTTAGATGATTCCAGAATATTTTCTGCAACGTCAACTAAAATAATCTCATATCCATACTGTGCAAATCTTTGTGCAACACCTGTTCCCATCACACCCGCACCAATGACACCAATCTTTTTTATATCTTCTAACGTCATGCACATACCTCCGCCTTTATAATTCGTGATATTTCTATCACACACGTTATTTTAGGTCAAGCCCATACGCTCCACAAACCTTAGTAAACTTTATCTTTTCCCAAATCTTCTTCTCATCTTCTATACACTTTTGAAATTTTCTCACTATTTTAGAATAGACTGCATCCCTCACCTCAGAATTTGGACTATTCTGAATCGCTATATATCTGGTAATGCAGTTTCGAATTATATAATATTCCTTTTCTAGTCCTTCGAAAAATTCTGCCAGTATTTTATAAACTTCTTTTGGGTCTTTCTCATACAGATATTTAAACCTTATGGTCATTAATTGTTTTTGTTCATATAGTGTACACATGGCTCTGACATCCATATCCCCATGTCTATGTTCTTCTTCTAGATCATGAAGAATCTCATAATGTATATTGAATCCATATTTCATTTCGGTAAATGGCTCTTGTGGATTGTTCATATAGTAGGAATTAACATAATCATCAAGCAGTGTTACAATACGCTCCATTCGGATTGGTTCATCTTTCACGTCCCACCATTTTCCTAACCTCAGCAGATGGACATTCTGATGAAAAGGTACATCATGAATCGCATCATATGCCGCTTCAAATTCTTCATATTTACATTCAAGTGTACCGAACCTTCCATCTCCTATATTATCCGCACAATAATATATCTTTTCTTTTTCGTCAAACCCGTAAAGCAAAATCTCATGCAAATGATGCTCTACCTTGTATTCTTCATAACCAGAGATATAGTACCTGTCTACATACAAGAAGACATAATGTTCTTGCCGAATCATCTTTTCCGCATAATTGTGAATATCATGAAACTCATTTTTAATAATCTCACGGCTACATGAGAAATGTGTTAAAAATGGACAAGTATCTAGTAAGCTTCTGTATTGCTCGAAGAAAATAACACTAACGGTTGTAAAATATCTAATCTGTATAAAATTGTTACATAACCAATGTAAGGCTTCCTCACCATCTGGCATTAGTGCAAATACATCTGAATAGACAGGAAACGAACCAACTAAAGGCTTTTTCAAATTCAATTTAATCATTCTTATAGCTTATCATACCTGTAAACACTAGTATGAATCTTCCTTTCTTATTACTGATTTTCTCACAATATTACACCTGTAGCAAATTATTCTCTATACTCATATTTACTTGATTGAACTTCAAACATCTCTGCATATTTCCCATTACGCTGTATAAGCTGATTATGGGTTCCCTGCTCAATAATTCTTCCATTCTCAAGCATAATGATTCTGTCTGCTAATTTCGTTGTAGACAATCTGTGAGATATAAAAATTAATGTTTTGTCTTTCGTATAGGATGTTAAGTTCTTATACATATTATATTCACTGATAGGATCCATAGCACTTGATGGCTCATCCAATATGATAACAGGACTATTACTATAAAAAACACGAGCTAAGGCAACCTTCTGCTCTTCGCCTCCGGATAGATTCACACCATTATCATCGAATTCACGGGTTAACTGTGTTTCAATTCCCCGTTCCAGTGTCTTCAGGCGTTTTTCAAATCCGCTCTTTATTAATGCTTCCTCAACCCTCGCCTTATCGTATGGCTTATTATCCATTACAATATTCTCTGCTATTGTGGCTGCTATTGGTTGGAAGTTTTGAAATACTACTGCAAACAGTTTCCGGTAAGAATGAAGATTGTATTCCTTTACATTTTTTCCGTTAAGCAATATTTCACCGCTGTTTGTATCATATAATCTCATTAACAGCTTCACAAATGTGGATTTTCCTGCACCATTATAGCCAACAATAGCAATCTTCTCACCAGAATGAATTGTTAAATTAATGTTATGTAACACTTGCTTTTTCTTGTTGTATCCGAAGGATACATCACAGAACTCAATGACATTATCCATTGATTCATCTGCCTTCTGGGCATCCTTATCATCTACTATTTTATTTTTTAACAGCAGAAATTTCTGAATACTTCCCATGTATAAACTGGACTTGGAAAACTGCGGTATTACAGTTACAAGACTAAACACACCAGTTGAAAACTGCCATGATGCAGTTCTATATAAGGCCACAACATTTCCATAACTTAATACTTTCTTTATCATAGCCATATAAATCAGATAGATTACGTACAAACCATTCAATGTGAATGTTTTACACAAGTATTCTACAACAAAACTGTACCATATTCTTTTTAAGGAATATGCTTTATATGAATTGGCAATGTTATCATTGCTCTTTTCAAACTCATCAAACTGTTTTTGTTTTAAATCCTTGTTTAATCTAAATTCTTTTGCATAGTCTTTTAGATAAAATAATCGATATATATAGCTTCGTTTTTTTAGTTCCTTATTAAGTGATACATCTAAATCATAATCTGTTCTGTTCAGTTTTGCCTGAACTAATAAGGAAATAATAAGTGACACACTTGCAAATACAATACCTACCCTGTCGAAATTGTAGAACATAACTGCACCAATTCCCAACATGGTCAGTCCGCAGAATACAGATGCTACGTTATCTACTAATTTGTCAATCTGGGCAGGTGCCTGTGTTATATTCCAAACTAATTTGCTGTAAAAATCCGAGTCATCATATTTTTCCAAATCAATCGTGGTTGTCTTATCATATAATAATGTCATAATGTCACGATGCATCTTTTCTGTTGACTTAATATTAAAGTAAGGCCAAAAAAAGGATTCAAATGTATAAAGACCTAAAATAAAAGGAGATATAATCAAGTAATAACAAACAACATAGGTAAATGGTTTATTATATTGAATTGCTTCAATAATCAACTTCATACCATAAACATGCTCAAAGAACATTACTATTGCATTGGCTATCTGAAAGAGGATTTTTGAAAATACATAAAGTGGCGTTGCCTTCCATGCAATTTTAAGTCCAAACAGGTTGTTAGAGATAATTGTTTTTAAGCTTTGTCTTTGTGTTCCTTCTTTCATTTACATTACCTCCCCTTGTTCATCAACATAATTCATCGCTTGTTTTCTAAACAAATCGGCGTATTTTCCGTCCTGTTGCATTAAGTCGGAATGCTGTCCGCTTTCACATACCTGTCCATTTTCAAACAGTATAACACGATCTGCTTCTACTGCCAGACCAAGTCTATGTGATATATACAACACCATCTTATCTTTTGCATACTCCTTCATATTCTGATATAAATTATTTTCAGATATAGCATCAAGTGCACTAGATGGTTCATCGAATACTGCAATGCTACTCTTTTTCGCAAATGCTCGTGCAATTGCAACTTTCTGATATTCCCCACCTGACAGTACATTTCCATCATCATCAAACTCATTTGTCAACATGGCATCAATATTTCCCTCCAGCTGGCATATCTTATCATAGACTCCACTTGCTTTTAATGCGGATACTATCTTTTCGGTGTCTGCATCGTTTTTATGTCTCATAAGTACATTTTCTGCAACTGTCATGGCTAAGATCTGGTAATCTTGGAATGCAACACCAAATAAGTTACGATAGGCATCTAAATCGTACTCTTTTATATCGATTCCATTAACAAGGATTTGTCCCTCGTCTGGATCATACAGTCTCATAAGCAGTTTTATTATCGTACTTTTTCCAGCACCATTGTGACCTGCAAAAACAACTTTTTCACCTTTATTAATAATAAAGGACAGGTTTTTGATTACTGGCTTTTTTTGTCCTAAATATGTAAACGTTACATTTCTGAACTCAAGAGATTTTATGTCTTCCGAAGGAATAACTGGTGATTTACTCTCCACCAGTTTATTTTTGTATACTAAAAAGGAACGGAAATTGTCAATATACATTCCAGCATTGATAACCTGAGTCAGACTTTCCGATATTTTTCTAATGGAAAAAGTAGCATTGGTCATAATGCTTGAAAATACAGCAAAATCACTAATACTAATGGATTTAGTAACCATTGCCCGGTAAGCACCATAAAAAAGTAGCCCTTGCAATACGAAGAAGAAACTAAATACCATGTCACTAAAATGGTAAAAAACTAATTTACGTCTATATTTCTTTAATACTGCGAATATATTTTCATGCGCACGAAAATATGTGTCTCGAATAATCTTATAACCATTTGTCATTCTGAACTCATTGGAGTAGTTTTTTAAGTAAACTACACGATTCACGTAATCTCTCTCTCTAAACCAAGGCATATTTTCCTTATAGCGTTCAAAAACAAGCTTATTATAAAAATAAGCAAAAACAAAATTCGCTATAATTGGGAAAAAACCCACTAATGAGGCCCATTTGTCAATTGAAAATAGTGTAATATAAACAATGATAGCCTCTATGGTAGAGCCAACTATGCTATATGTATTATCCATTACAGATTTGATTCTTTTTTCTGTATCTGCCATCGCCATTGTGTATTTATTATAAAAATCAGCATCATCGTAACATGCCAACTCAACATCAACCGCTTTTTCAAATACAAGCTGGGCTAAATTCCGGTACATTGCACTATCCGAAATTGGCTCAAACCGTTTTGTATACCATAATTGATATAAGTTTATTACCATGTAGAGCAGTAAAGATGCCCCTACAAAAGTAATAATTTTATAATAATTTGCTTCATCGCTTATAGAATCAAATACATATCGGAAAAATATGATTGAAGTATATATTTCCAGTAAATAAACAGTAGCACTATTTAAAATTCCAAGTACAACTCTTCGCCAGTCAAAGTTCCATACCGTTTTAAAGATGAAACAGATATCTCCAATCAACGTATATTTATTCTTACTTTCCGTCTGCATCACATCTCTCCTCCTCACACTGTCGATATTCCAAATACTCATTATATAGAGTTTCAATGTAATTCTTTGAAAATACCATCTTATGTGGGTCCTCAATCTTCTCTAATATTTCTGTCAAACTATTTGCTGATGTAAGACCTTTATGAATCAAGAATTTTGCATAGTTTGGGTGACATTTAAGATTCGCTGTCAAAAAAAACGGAACCGAATATCCCCAACGATACTCAATCTGCAATTTACTAATGTAATTATCATAAATCCCTACAATTGTTATCAAATCATATTTTAATCGTTCTCTCATATTTAATTCCTGTATGATTAATTCCATATTCAGATTGCCAGCACCTCGTCCAATACCTGAAACAGTTGCATCAATTATAATATCCCGTTCCAGTTCCAGATTAATCAGCTTTATGGCATTGGAATAAGCTAATTGCAGATTATTATGGGCATGGAATCCTAACATAATGTCTTTGTCAAGATGTTCGTCAATGAGAAACGATAAATGTTCTACCACTTCTCCTGACATTGTTCCAAAGCTGTCTACAATATAAAGTGCATATGGATTTATTTTATTTGTAGCAAGAATTAAATTCATTATCTCTATGTCTGTATAAAAGTCTGTACACATAGGCTGAAAGAATAATTTATATCCTAACTTTTGTACCTGTCTGCCAAGTTTTAAGGCTTCTTCTATTTGATGCTTATGAAATGCAATTCTGATTCCAAATATACTTTCATCATTGCAAGGCACAAACTTCGTAATATCAAACTCACCGCAATTAACCATAACAACATATTTTGACTCTTTCTTATGCTTTGGCAAAACAGCCTTGATTTCATCATAATTACTAAAAAGTGACTGTTCACCTGTGTGTTGCTGTCCTGTTAGGAATCCCAATTCTACAAAGTCAATTGAGGCCTCATCAAACTTTTCAATCATGCCATGTATCACACTGCTTCCAAAGTTCCAGTTATTGATATATCCTCCATCCCTGAGAGTACAATCCATCAAATAAATGCACAAATAAATTTCTCCTTTCCGTGTATCGGTCTGATCCTTTTTCTATCATAGCCTTGCATTAAATTCTTCTTTTTCGTCTGCAACGAATGCATATAATTGCATTGCTATTCTACGTCCAGCTTGTTTGCAATGTAATTTACCAAGTCAAGTTCTTCCTTATAAATCTCTTTAAAAGTTTCAGATATTTTCTTCATAGATTTTGAATATACGTTTGAACACATAAACTTCACAAGAACATTTCTAATATGTCCCCATTTAGAAATTATATTATCAAGCAATGTTTGAATGGTTTCATCATTGCCAAACATAGTTACATCATTTAATTTGCGTTTCTGTACTTTCTTTGCATTTATGATATCATTTATATTTGCAATCAGAGGCTCTACCTTCTGTTTTAATACGTTTTCGTCCTTAAGCATCTCTTCATAAATATTGCTGAACTGAATGATGTTTGACAGTTGCTTCCTTATCTTCTCTACATTCAGCTTAAAGTACTTGGAATACTTCTCTTTAAAATTTATGTTTTCCTTCTTCTCCGTCACATCAAACTCAAAGTAACTTGGGTGTGATTCACGAGCTGACTCTTGATAATACCTGATATACTCTTCATAACAATCTACAAGCTCGGAGGCTTCTATTACTCTTTCCTGATACGATAAGGTGTCAATATATTTTCTCTCAATTGCAGAAAATCTATCCGTACATTCATTATAATCATAAACTAGTAACATAGTTGATACATGCTCTTTCATATAAGTTTCCGCTCTGCTCTTTTCTTTGAAGCAGTCGATGCCAAGTATAACGCATCTACCTTCCTTGACAGCTTTTTTTATCTTGTCCTGAACGGAATCTGCTTTTTCTTCCTGAAAAACCTTTAAACCTGCTGCTTTCAGTGCATCCTCAATATCCATATTGCTCTGATATTCCACCTTAAGCAAATCCTCCAGACGGTACATCAGGATATCATTGGAAAGTATTACCATTGGACTAACCTCATTTGCCTTCAGCATTGCAAATATCTGATTAAAGAAACAGTTTTGATAAACAAATTCATTGTAACCACCATAATTCTTATTCTGAATAACTGCTTTTTGTGTAGCTGCTGTTATCTCTATTGGATAGTCCTGTATATCATTTGTAACGAAGTTATCCGCTATATACATTGCCAGCTCTTTTATAGTGCTTAGCTTGTATAAAGTATCTACCTCAATTTCAAATCCCTCTTCTTCTAATAGTGCCTGCATTTTTACTATCTTTAAAGAGTTTCCTCCCACATAGAAAAATGGGTCTTCTATTCCAAAGTCATGGTGTTTTAATACTTTTGTCCAAATGTATATAAGCATTTTTTCTTCTTTTGATAATAGGATTACATGTTTACCCTTTACTCGGTCCCTCATCTGACCTGCACTATACTTATCGGTATACCAGTATTTTTTCCTGTCAAAAGGGTATGGCACCATTGATGCCTTCCCAGTTTCTTTACCTTTATACAGGCAGGAAATATCATCAATCACTTGACCTCTCCAAAGTAAACCAATGGTATTTAAGAAGGATTCATATTCTCCTACTGTCACCTTTTTAAACAGAGACTGCATTCCCTTTGAAGCTAACCCACTTTGCAAAACAGGATAGCACACTGCTTTTCTATGAATAGTCCTGAGCAGTGAGTATAACGCATTACCTGGTCCTAACTCTAAATAGAGCTGTTTTTCACTATTCTCCCTTATGTACTGAATTCCATCATAGAAACGGACTGTATTACATAAGTTCTTTATCCAGTATTCCGGACACGCCACCTCCTCTTTGACAAGACCAGGTTCAATAGTGCTTACCCAGTTTTGGCTTGGTAAATGAAATTGTACTGACTTAAGTATTTTTGTATATTCGTCTGCAATCTCCCACATTATTGGAGAATGAATGGCCTTCTTTGTACCAATTTCTATGCAGGCAACTGCTTCACTCTCTAATTTTTGTTTTAGTTCTAAAACTGCATCTGCTGTTCCAGATACGGATACAGAAAACCGGTCATTGATTGCTGCAATAGCCACATTTTCTGACAAGTATGGACGGATTTCCTGTTCGTTCTTACAGACTACCATCATATCTCCATCTTTGGTTCTTTCAATAAGCTTTGCCCGGCTGTACACAAGATAAATTGCATCTTTTAGTGAGAATACACCAGATACACAGGCTGCTACATACTCTCCCAAACTATGTCCAATTAGTAAAGATGGCTTTACGCCAAACTCTACAATCGTCTGAAACATCGAATACTGATAAATGAAAATGCTAATCTGTGAATAAAAGAAATCATCCTTTATATTTGCCTTCTCGCTTTGATAGGATAAATAATCAAAGTCATGATGTTCTTTTAAGATATTTAAACACTCATCAAAATATTTATGGAACACCGGTAGATTGCTATCTAAGTCTCGACTCAACTCCACGTATTGATTTCCTTGCCCAGAAAATAATATTACAATGGAATGTTGTGATAAATCCAACTGCTCTGCGTTTTCTTCATCCTTATTTAACCACTCAATCAATTTCTCCTTATTTTTATACACAAAAAATTCTCTTTGCTTGAATACTTTTGCTTCTTTTGCATATGTAGTGGCAATATCATAAATCTCTGAAACATTCTGCTGTTGTGCTAAATTTTCTGCAAGATTCTTTTTTAACTGTGCCATGGATAAGGAGCTGTGTGCAGAAAGTGGCATAATCTGAAACTCATCTGCATACTCATTCTTTTCTGGTTCTGCTTCCTCTAATATAAGTACAGCATTTGTTCCTCCTACACCAAATGAACTGACTGCAGCTCGTCGTACACCGCAGGCCACATCCCAATCCTTTCCTTCCTCATTTATATAGAAAGGACTTGAGTCGGAACTGATATTATGATTAGGGTTCTTACTATTTAAGTTCTTTACAAGCTTTTTATTTTGAAGCATCAATGCAACTTTAATTAGTTTTGCAATACCTGATACAGCATCTGCATGTCCTATATTATTATCGACTGAACCGATTGCACAGTATTTACTTGCTTTCGAATTCTTTCTAAAATACCTTGACCAGGCTGCAAGTTCCATCGTATCTCCAATTAGGGTTCCTGTACCATGTGCTTCCACATAGGAAACTGTAGATGGATCTACTTCCGCAATGGCAAAAGCATTACTTATTGATTCATATTCCCCTTCTTCACTAGGTGCGGCGAAGTTCTGCTTGCGTCTTCCATCATTATTTACATAGGATGCTTTAATTACACAATAGACAGGATCTTTATCCCTAATCGCATCTTCATATCTTTTTAGCAAAACAACTCCAGCCCCATCAGAAATCACGTATCCCTGGGCATCCTGTGACAATGCACGTACATGTCCATCTGGCGAAAATTTGCCTTCTGGTGTATAAAAATATCCACTAGTATTTGGGAAATGTACCGTAACACCTCCCGCTAATGCCATGTCAATATCTCCACTAAGCAGTGCCTGGCACGCCATATGAACCGCAACCAAAGAAGAAGAACATCCACACTGTACATTCACACTCTGACCAAACAGATTTAACTTATATGAAATTGTTGTGGATAAAAAATCCTTAGCGTTCAGCATCATAATCTGTGAAATATCGTTCATCTTATGTGGATCTTTCATAAGGTTAAACATATATGTATTAGTGTCCTCAGATGCATAAACACCTATTGGTAACTTTTTTTTGTTTTCAGAATAACCTCCGTCTAGCAGTGCATTATATGCACACTCCAGAATAATGCGATGCTGTGGATTTAAATAGGATGCTTCTTGCTCTGTATAGCCAAAAAATCCAGCATCAAAGTATTCTATTTCATCTAACTTTCCTTTTGCCCTTACATAATTCGGGGCTTGAATATCACTTAATGGCACACCAGATTTTATCAGCTCTTCCTCTGAGAAATAAGAAATTCCGCTTTCCCCTTTTTCTAGCAATTCCCAATATGCTTTTCTATTAGAACTCTTGGGAAAACGACAGCCTATACCAATTACTGCAATCTCTAGTCCGTTCAATTCATTCATTTCCTTTACTCCAACTCCTTATTCTCATGATTCCTTATTCTTTGAAGTCTCTTTCCTAATCTCTTTCTGTCTGGTGTAGTTTCCTCAACAGTATCCTCTTGCTTTGTCTGTTCTACAGCATTTTCTTTCTTCTTTGCCATATACTCAGAAAGAGCTTTTATAGTTGGGTAATTATATAGAATATTTAACGGAACGTCTTCATTCATAACATTTTTCATCATATTCTGCACACGAATTAACATAATTGAATTTCCCCCTATGTCAAAGAAGTTATCCTCTTCTGAAAAATCATTTCTGTTAAGCTCTGTGCTCCATATTACTCTCATTACATTTGTGCTGAACTCTACTTTTTCATTTCCATTTAAAAGTTTCTGGTATCCCTTCTGGTTACAAATAAGTTTTGTTGGGTCAACCATTACTTTTCTAAAGCGTTTTTCATATCTCTTCGCCATTGGATACACTGACACCATAAACTCAGTACCTGGAGTATCCATACGAAACACCTCTGAAAACAGCATTTCAAACAGCTTATATGCTTCATCGTTGGTAATTCCATGTTGCAGCATATCATCTGTATTGATTTTATCCCCCATCTTAGTAGCTATATCATAAGCCATACCTGTTTCTTTCCATGTATCCCAACTAAAGTCAAATATCCTGCATCCTTTGTTATTCATGTAGTTTGCATATGTATCCAAACCTACATTTGCGGCACAATAATCATAAGTTGCAACTCCACCTAATTTTGAACATAGAGATGAATTTAATATTACAAAATCCACCTGTTTTCCAAAAACCTTCATCACATTAGAAGTCCCCGTTGTTTTAGCATCTAATACTGATGTTACATTCTTTTCGTTTATACCATTCAAGTAACCGCTATTTCCCTTTGCCGCACAGTATATAACTCCTTTTATATGAACCTGTAACTCTTTCAAATCCTGATTCAAATTAGTAAGATCCTGCATGCTTGTGGCATCTGCACATTTCACGATAACGTTGCAACTATTTTCTTCAATCATGCGGATTTTCTTAATCCCATTGATCCATCTCTGGTTTTCACTTAAGTTTTCTTCAAGAATTTTATCCCATTCCGCTCTGTCAGGAAAAACGGATCTCGCTACCAAAACAAAGTTGAAATTTGTTCTGCTTGAAAGGAAAGTAGCCATTTCAAGTCCAATACCACTTAATCCTCCAACTATAATAATAGCTGAATTATCTTCCACCTCAATTTCAGATTGCATATCTTGAAGCTCAACCTGTTCAAATACAGCTTCATAGTAATGGCCTTGCCTTACAATACACTCATTTTTCTTATTCAGGTTAAACTCCTGGATAATGGACTCAAACACAGGATCCTCATCTTGCAATACACAGTCATCCATATCAATGAGTACACATTGTTTTGACTTGTTTTCCAAATTAAAGCAAATTGATGCAGACTGTAAAAATGAGCTATTATAATTATATGGAAGGTCAGCATTTATATTTACGCTATTCATTGCTAGCAGACCTACTTTAATATTTTCTACTTCAAGAACGCTTAAGGATTTCAGGAAATAGAAATAGTCAACCGTTCTTTCATTAAACCTTTCTGCATCGTAATCTGACTCATCACACAGTCCCCAAAGTGAAAAAATAGAAACTGGTTTCTTATTCTCTTTTAACACCCGCTCATAAAGCAGTCGATAATCTTCTAAGCTCCTAATATTCAATCCATACTGCACATCCGTTACTTCTCTAAAGGAATCCATTGCATTTACAATTACAACTTTATTGTATACTTTCCTTATTTTAGAAATAACATTGTCTTGCAGAACTGCACTGGAACCGGCAAATAAGATAGCTAACTCATCAATCTCTTTTGTCTCTTGCAGTGCAACCTCTTCTGCTATCTCATAATGCATTTTGTTAATCCACTGCTTTACGTCTTCTAGACGTTTCTCATTATTGCTTTCTAATTTCGACATAGATTGCATTGCAATGGCATCTTTATTTTTCAGATAATACTCTTTCAATTTCTTTACATCGGTTTTACCATTTGTATTGATTGGCAGCGTCTCCATGAATACATATTTGCTTGGAATCATGTAAAACGGAAGTTTACGTTTCAAAAGTGCATGGATTTCTTCTTGATATTTTTCCCTTGCTTCGTAATCTGAAACAGAAATAAATGCCACAAGTTCTAGATTTTCTTTTCCGCAAAGCTGTACGCTACATGACCTTACTTCAGAATGCATCATAATGTCTGTCTCTATCTCATCAATCTCAATACGGAATCCATTTAATTTTATCTGTCTATCATTTCTTCCTAAAATAATAAAACGGTTTTTACTATTAATCTTACATATATCTCCGGTCTGATAGAATCGCATTCCATCTATCATAGAGAATTTTTCTCTCACCAACTCTTCTCTGTTCATATAACCTTTACATACACATGGTCCACCAACATAAAGTTCCCCTGGAACATTTTTAGGAACAGGTCTCTTCTGTTCATCGAGAATCTTAACTGCTACATTCTCATATACCTCTCCTAAAACATCTGTTTCATTTTCACTTGAAATCTCATGAAAAGTCATAAAAATTGTAGTTTCAGTTGGTCCATACATATTCACTATTTTTGTTGTAGACTTTTGACGAATGGTTTCAAGTAACACTTTTGTGGAGTATTCTCCGCCAAGCATAACATATTCCAATGTATCCAGTTCCTCTTTTCCAGTACTGTCAAAAATTAGTTTACTCAATGTTGGCACCATCTGTATATGAGTTACGTGACAATTCTTTATCAGTTTTCCAGCATTACTCTCGGTTAAAAATTGCTTGCTATTACCAAGTGTTAATACTACCCTGTTTCCATAATATAAAGTCCAAATAAGCTCAACAACGGAAAGGTCAAAATTGTAATTTGTTACGGCTAACCATGTTCCGTTATTTGGCATTTTCTTTCTGAAGGAGTATAAATAACATTGCAAATTTTCTCTGGTCAGCATAACGCCTTTTGTCTTACCTGTTGAACCGGAAGTATAAATGATATAAGCCAAATCATTATCTCTAATCCGTTGGTTTGAACAATTACTGCAGTCTTTGAATTGATCTATACTCAAAAACTGCACATCACACTTACTTGAAATTTCACACAGATCTTTATCAGCGTTTTCAACATTATGAATTATGCACTCAACCTGTGTATCCTCTATAATATCCAGTATACGTTCCATCGGTAATGACCGTTCAATAGGAACATATCCGCAGCCACTTCGAAGAATAGCATGAAGCATTGCCACCATTTCAATAGAACGATCCATGTATACACCGATTATGTGATCCTTCTTGAAGTTCAAGGACAGAATATTCTTCTCATAATAATTGATGAGTTTTCCTAAAGCACTATAGGTAATATGCTGTTCTTCAAAAACAATCGCTACTTTATCTGGTGTTTTCGCAATTACATCATCAAGCCCCTTGCAGATATCGCATTTCTTATGCTCATCTGTTATTTTTTGTGTTATGACTGCATCAATATCTACTGGTGGTAACTGGATTTCACTCACAGGGCACTCAGTTTCCGTTACACTAAGGAAAAGAGAATGATAATGTTCTAATAAAAGGTCGATAGTCTCATCATAAAATAATTCACTGTTATAGAATAAATAAATTATAAATTTATTTTCCTTTTCCCAGATATGTAATTCTAAGTCCACACGGGTAGAATTATTGTGATATGATGCTAAATATTCTGTTTTGCTGTCATCAAACTTTGGTATTGATAACTGCATATTCTGAAATATAAATAATATCTGGAATAATGCATTCTTGCTTGTATCTCTTTTCAGATTTAGCGATTCTACTAAATTATCGAATGGCATTTGGTTAATCTGATCTTGAAACATTGATTTTTGTATAGCTTTTGCACATTCAATAAAACTTATATTATGATCTTCAATATTGATACGTACTGGAAGCGTATTTAAAAATGTACCTATTGTTTTCTCATAATCAACGGAAAGACGATTCGCATGTACTGTTCCGAGTGTAATATCCGTTTGCTGTGTATACTTTACCAAAAGCATATAGAACAATGTCATTAATCCCGAAAAAACTGTAATCCTGTTACTTTTGCACATATCTATAAATTTAGTATAAGCTACGCCTTCAATGGCTAGTTCTTTTTTCTTTCCTACGTATTTGTTCCTGTTAGGTCGCATCTTATCCAATGGAAATTCAAATTCACTATAATCAGCCAGTTTTTCTTTCCAGTAGTTTTTCCTTTTCTCTTCAAACTTTATCTGATCTTTCTTTTCATCACTTGAAAATTTGGCAAAATTGTCACTAAGCACATAATCTTCAACTTGAATTGTTTTGTTGTTAGACAGTAGATTATAGTACTTGGTAAGGGCAGAAAAAAACAGCCCAAGCGACCATCCGTCTAATAAAATATGATGGAAGTTAAATACCAGATAGGTTTCTCCTTCATATTCATAAAATGCTATTTTATACAAACCAGCGTGATCGAAAGGAAAAGCTACACGGATAACTTCATTTATTGCATGGTCTAATTTATCTTTCCCCTGTCCTGTAAAATCAACTTTATCAATCTCTGGTTTATAATCTTTTACTTCACAAAAATAGGATTTCCCTGCTACGTTAATTATCTTTGATCTTAATAAGACACTTTGAGACACAATAATATCTATTGCCTGTTTAAAATATTCATACTCTATGTCATCTACACGGAATATTGCAAAGTTATTATAAAAAGAATTCCCTTCTTCAAGCATCTGAACAAATAGTAGTCTTTTCTGTGCACTCGTAAGATTCATCAAAGATGTCTTGTTCTTCAGTAAAGCAACCAGTTCTTCCTTCTTACTCTTTTCCAAAGCTGTCACCCTCCTATGATTCATACATCTCTTTCAGCTTAGTTAAATTTTCAATCCTTTCCTTGATTAGCTTTTTGTCAACGCCAAAATCTATCAGACAGGCTAATTCATCAACTCCAATGCTCTTAAAGTACTCAACATTCTCTTTTACTTGATGGATGTCACCGATAAGTGCCTGTCCTTCAAAATACTTCTTTATTCCCATACTGACTAATGTCTGAATATCTGCATCTGACAGGACATCTGGATCAAAATCAAGGTTGCCCTTGTTCGCTTTTGCATATTTATAGAAGAATCTCAAGTGGTTCACTAAGAACTGTTTAAACGGTTCTTCTACTATTTTTCTTACATCTTCACCATCATTACCTATAAATACATGTAACATTAATGTTACTTTTCTGCTTGCAGGATCGAATCCATTTTTTTGTAAACTTTCACGATATATTTTTATGCCTTGCTCAAGATTAGTTCTTTTCTGAACTAACAATTCAGTAAAAATATTTATTCCTAGCCTTCCAGCTTCTTCCCACGTGTTATCATCAACCATTACAGTTGTGAGCCACTGTGGTAATTCAGTTTGCTTAGGCTGTGGATATACTTTAATATCAACCATATCCTTATTTCCATTAACTCTTTTATAAGCCTTCTTTTTCCAAACCTGATTGAAAATATCAATATATTTTCTCAAAACTTCATTTTTATTTTCAAAGTTGTCTGGGTTTAGTACATAATCATTTACATGCCAGCCACTTGTAAAGGCAATACCCGCTCTTTGTTTTGACAAAATATCCAGCATAGCATAATCTTCAGCAATTTTTAAAGGGTCATGCAGTGGCATAATTAAGCCACCGCAATTTAAATTAATATTTTTTGTAATACTGCTAATTGCTGAGAGTAAGACACATGGATTCGGATAACTTGCACCGAATTCATCAAAGTGACGTTCTGGTACCCAAACAGAATCATAATTGTTCTCGTCTGCATATTTTGACATATCTAAAATAAACTTATATCCATCGTCACTTTGATTGAAATCATTGTCGTTGTGGAAGTATATACTAAACTGCATTTCTTTTTCTACTCCACTAATATTTTTATTCTCCACAATTATCTCCTATCTACTCTTCAGAAACCTGCTTAAGTAAATCATTTATTTCAGAATCTGAAAGCTGATCCACTACATTCTCTAAATCCTTATCATCAGCAGCTTCATTTTCTGTACTTTCTGCATTGTCACCATTTGCTTCTTGTTCTTCAATAATAAACTCTGCAAGCTGCTTAATTGTTGTCTTTTCAAATAATTCCTGTAATGAAAGATTGGAATTAAACTCTTGTTTGATACGATATAACAGCTGTGTTGCAAGCAAAGAGTTAATCTCTAAATCAAAAAAGTTATCTTCATACTCTAAATCATCTACTCCAAATAAATCAACAAAAATTTCCTTAATTGCTTCTTCAATATTTTCTAATTTTATCATTCTAATTTTCCCTCTACTATTTCAATTATTCCGTTTATAGATTCAACTTCTCCAAAATACGCTTTATTCAGATCAGTATTGTATTTGTCGTTAATACGTGTTGCAAATTGTGCATACTGCATTGAAGTCATTCCAATGGCTGATACATCTTCTTCCATACATTCTAACTTGCTTCCAGTAATATCTTCGATTAAAGATATAATATCTTCTTCCACTTTCTGATTATCTATGGCTTTTTTCTCTGAAGTGGCTACTGGTTCTTTGGGAACTTCCAGTTCCTGCTCAACAGTTTTCTTAACAACTTGTTTTTCTTTATTCCTATATTCCATTTCCTTCTTTTCAAAAGGATATGTTGGCAGTGAAATTCGATTGAACACCTGGTTATTATGATACTTGCTCCAATCAATCATAGCTCCCTGCTGCCATAACTGAGCAATAAACCGAATCAGTATTTCATCTGCACTCGCATTCTCATCCTGTACAAGTCCCACATATGCATTTCCATCACTGTTAAACAGAGCACTCTGGTCATAAGCAATGCTTCCAATTCCAATAAACAAGTATTGGCTCATTCCCACTCCATATTTCTGATTCAGGACCTCAGCATTAACGCCATTACCTTCAGAACCTGCTGTTTGACTTGCATTTTGTAAATCTCTTAATGTGCCTTCTATTGCAGAGGAATCATTGATACAATCTTCAACTGCTTTACTTAAAGCTGATCCTATTATATCATTCAATTTCAGACCAATTCCTATGAGGTAGCTGATAATTGCATAGTAAAATACAAATAGTAATGTTACTTCTACTTCTTTCATTTCTGTTAATAATTGTGTACTAACAGGCTGATTTCCGTTTAATAACTTATCAAGAACAGTAGTTATCTTGGTATTTAATATTGGTTTCAGCTTATCAATCGCATCTTTCATCATTGGCACATTATCGTAGAATTCCTTCAGATGTGGCAGGAACTTCACATCATTTGGAGATAACAGGACAACATTCTTCCTTTTCTGTCTTCCAATTTCCTTAACATCGCTTGTATTGGATTTCAGCTGTTCTAATAATTCTTCCATGGTTGCGCATACAAATGATTTTCTAAATTCAAATTCTTTTCTTCCCATATGCAATGTATACTCTACATCTTTTATATGTAATTCAGAATTATTTTGTATTGCATTGTATAAGTTAGACTGCATTGCATTTAGACTGTTCATGCTCTTGGCTGAAATATTGATCATTTTCAATTTATTATCATCCTTCTGAGAATAATTGAAACGTGGTGGCTCTTCCAGTATAACGTTTGCATTATGTCCTCCCATGCCTAGCGAGTTTACGCTTGCTCTTAGTGGATATCCCTCAATCTCCCATTTCTGCGCTTTGTTGATAAACGCAAAGTTTGTACCATCAATACAGATTTCACTATTTAATTTTTCAAAGTGAACAAGTGGTGGTAATGTTTGATTTTTCAAACAAAGTGCGGTCTTAATAAGACCTGCTATACCTGCCGCTGCATCGCAGTGGCCGATATTTGGCTTTGCACTACCTATCACACATTTGTAAGGAAGATCTGCTGGCACATTAGCCATATGGAATGCCGTGCGGAATCCTTCTACTTCGATTGGATCTCCCATCTTAGTGCCAGCACCGTGTCCTTCGATATATGTAATACTCTCCATTGGGACATTGGCTATGTCAGCTGCTTCTTTAAATGTTATTGCCTGATGGTGTACATTAGGAGCAGTAAAACTAGATTTTGAACCACCATCATTATTTACTGCTGTTCCTTTTATAACTGCATATATATGATCCTTATCCTCTATTGCTTTGAATACTGGTTTCAGAACGACTGCACCTGCACCATAGCCTGACATACTTCCATGAGCTTTTTCGTCGTATGAATAAATATGTCCATCTTTCGAAAAAGTTCCTCCCTCTTTATAGTAATACCCTGTCTTATGTGGAAATCTAATTGATGAACCACCTGCTATTGCCATCTCACATGCACCACTAAGAATCTGTTCACATGCAAAATGTACAGCATATAAAGAAGTAGCACAAGCGGCCTGCACATTTACGCTTGGGCCATCGATATTCAGTTTAAAAGAAACTCGCGTAGTAATATAATCTTTATCGTTTCCTATCATAATCTGCTGGTCACCATATCTATCACCTAGTTCCTCAATAGATGAACCATCCAGTATGTTGGCAAGTAAGTATGTATTCAGGTTGCTTCCGCCAAATACACCTACTCTTGTTGTAGATTTCTCAGCAACATACCCAGCATCCTCCATTGCATTCCAGCAACATTCAAGAAATTTTCTTTGTTGAGGATCGATTAATTGTGCTTCCCTTGGAAGATATCCAAAAAACTTGCTATCAAATTTTGTTGCATCTTCTAGATAATATCCCATTTTTCTATAAGACGGATTAGCTAATGCTTCTTCACTTACACCAGCCTCTCTAAGTTCGTCATCGGTAAAATAGGACACCTTCTCCTCACCATTTTTTATTGCTTTCCAGAACTCTGGAATGCTGTTTATCTGTGGAAACTCGCAATCCATACCTATAATAGCAATATCAAATTTACTATAGTCCATTCTATTTTATCCCTCCTCTACGATTTCTCATCTCTTCTCTTAATTGCCTTCGACTTTGCACATCCGCATGGTAGTCTTGTATAATTTTAGACTTATTCTCTTTTGGTAAACTACTGCTTATATACTCTGTTATTTCATTAATAGTTGAAAGTTCAAATAATTTTGAAAATGGAATTTTTATATTGAACTTTTCCTCCAATTGATGATGGACATCAACAATCTGTAAAGAATGTCCTCCACATTCAAAAAAATTATCATCGTGTGTAAATTGATCTGTCTTCAATACCTTTTTCCAGATATCTATGATAATACTCTTTGTTTCGAAATACTCATCTGACTCTTCTACAATTTTCTGCACATATGTAATTTTTTCTTTATTCATAGCTTCAAGTGCTTTAAAATCCAGTTTCCCATTGCGGTTTAACGGAATGCTTTCTACCACGTAAAGCTCATTTGGTATCATATAATATGGAAGTCTCTTATCTAAATAACTCTTTAATTTTTCTGAAAGCTCTATTTTACCCACATCAGTAACAATATATGCAACAATTGCTTGCTTTAAGTCGTTTCCTGTAACATAAATCGCAACATCACGAACTCCGTCATAATCCTTTAGACACTGTACAATCTCATTTAATTCAATACGGTATCCTCTGACTTTAATCTGAGAATCAACCCTTCCAAGGAATTCGAAATTATAAGGTTCAATCTCTCGAACTTTATCCCCTGTCATGTATATTCTCTTATCGCCAAATCTGTCAGTATGGAAAACATCATTCAGATATAAGAATTTCTGACTTGTCAGTTCCGGATTATTAATATAGCCATCAGATACACAAACACCACAGATATATAACACGCCATCGCCACCTTGTGGAACCAAATGATGATTTTCATCTAATACAATCAATTTGGCTTGTCCTGTACTAAACCCAATTGGAACACTGTTTCCTCTAAGTGAATCTAAATCGGTATCTTTTGTCACGTCATACATTAAGCAGTTAATACTTGCCTCAGTTGGACCATATCCATTCGTAATTTTGCAATCTTCATGAATAAGAGCCCTTAATTCTTTCGTCAACTCTATGGAAAGTCTCTCACCTCCTAGCAGAATTCTACGTGCATGGTTCAATCTCTTTTTATACTTAACAATATTATTCACCATTGATGGTGTCATATAGAATGTATTAATGTAGAACTTATCATTATTTAAGATAAATTCTTCTGGATTTAATGCAACATACCTTTCTGTAAAATACAAGCGGCATCCATAAAATAGTGTTGCAAATATTTCTGATAATCCAAAATCAAATCCCAAAGATAAACATTGAATCATACGAATATCTTTTGACATTTTATGATTCTGCTTTTTCCATTCAAACAATGGTATAATGTTTTTCTCGCGAATACTTACCCCTTTTGGCTTGCCTGTTGAACCAGATGTGAATATTGTATACATAAAATTATCAATTGTACTTGTTGGTATAATCTGATTATCCTGTTCTGTATTCAGATTATCCAGTATTGTACTGCTGACAACATAAGAGACTACTTGTTCCTTTTCAAATGCTTTCACGATATTATCCGCTAAAGGTATATACTCTTCTTCAATAATAAGCTGGTCAATATTACATTCTTTCATAATATGTAAAATACGCTCACTAGGGAATGTAACATCAATTGGTACAATCTGTTTTCCAATCTTTAATGCAGCAAGCAATGTTAGTGAAAAGTATACATTTCGCCCGATGAATAAGCCAATCGCATTAGAATCTGTATGTATTTTTCTTGCTAGGCGGTTTGACATAACGTTAAGTGCTGCATAGCTTATATGATTGTCACCATCAATTACTGCAATCAGGTCAGGATCATTTTCTACAAAATAATTGAACTTTGATAAAAATCCATCTGATATGTCATAATTGCTCTTGTAACTCTCATCTATTTCGTTAAATATTTTCTCCTTTTCTACTGGGCTAATTAACTCAATCTGGCTCAGTCTGTTATCAAAATTATCGACAACATTTTCAACTAGACACACATAGGCATTAATCATATCCTGGATTGTTTCCTTGTCGAATAAGTCACTATTGTAAACTACATCGCCCTGGATTATTCCTTCATCATATGTCATCTGGAAATCAATATCATATAAGGAATATTTCTTCTTCAAATCAACAAATTCCAAATCCATATTATGAATAGAACGTTTACCTGTTTTCTCAAGAGCAAGAGATGCATAATTGTCTTCATTGAGTCTTATTGTATTCTGGAAACTGAATACTAAGTTGAAAAGTGACCTATTATTAGCCTTTTCTGTTATATTCAGATTTCTTGATAGTTCATGCAGTGGTAAATCAGCATATTTCAGGTGATTTCTGATTCTTTTTTTTACCCTTTGAATTAAGTCTTTTACCGTTAACTCTTGTTCAAAATTCTCAGAAAGAACAGGAAATACACTTGTAAAGAATCCAAATGTGTTACTATACTCTGGATTGTCTCTTCCTGAAAATGTTGTTCCTAATATAATCTCATTCTGCTTAATGTAGGTATATATCAGCAATTCAAAAACCGCAAACAGGAATATGTATTTTGTTGTACTGTTCTCTTGACAAATTGCTTCAACTTTTTCTGACAATTCAGCAGAAAGTTCGATTCTCTGGCTTGTGCCATTGTATGTACTCTCAATGTAATTTCTTTTATAAATAGCGTGCACATCTGCTAATTCCCACTTATCATTTAATAACTTCTTGAACTCTTCTACTTTATTCTTGTAATAATCCTGCTGCAACAAAGCATTTACTTCATAGGCAAAGTTGCTATAGTTGCTGTGTTCAACAGATTTTAATGTGTATTCACACTCTCCAAGCATATGGAAAAATGAATCCATAAATAGTACCAGTGACCAGAAATCAGCAATAATATGATGGAATGAGAATGACAGAAACGTATTTCCCATACTATCATACATCATGTTGATTCTGAATAGATGATGACCTATCATCTCAAAAGGACGATAAAACGCCTCTTCTAATTTCTGCTCGATCACGTCAGTCCCAACTGGATTTTCTTCCACTATCACATCATCTACAAAATTCCTATCATATGAGAAAATCAGATTCTCCTGTTCATATTGCATTTTAGACGCTAACAGCTGGAATCCTTCAACCATCTTATTTAGAATACTTAAAACAGTATCTTTCTCAATACGTTCTCCTACTTTTACTATCTTACCAATGTTAAGCAGTCCCTCTTCTGGCATTGAATTCTGAATTAAAAATAGTGATTTCTGCCCGATAGTTGCTGGAAAATGCCCATCATGGGCTTCCTGTATCTTTAATTGTTTTTGTTGACCTAGCTCTTTCTCTGCTAGTTTCTTTTTAATGTCTTTACCTAAATCAATTACACTGACATTATCAAGCAGATCTTCCAGTGAATACTTAATCTGATATTTAAAGCTGATCTTATGTGCAAGCTGAATTAACTGAATGGAATCAACTCCCAACTCCAGAAAACTTTTATCCATATCTGGGATATAGGATATTTGTTCACTATCATCCATAAACTGGTCCAAAATAGTATCAATATTATTTAGCATATTCCCTGCCAATTCATTATCATATTCTTTTGATAACAGAACTTTGAGTCCATTGTCTAAATAAATTGATTTGCAACGAGATCGCTGTATTTTTCCACTTGACGTTTTTGGCAAACTGTACGCTTTTACTAATACAATGTTGCTTAAGTTTATTAAGAACTCAGCTACTATTCTTTCATGAATATCATCTGCCAGTTTATCAAGATCACTATGCATAGCATGACGGTTTACTTCTACCACTGCTACAATAGCATGATCCGTATTTCCTGTAGAGAATATGGCGATACTATTATTTTCGATGTTAGTACTTACTTCACTAATTGCAAACTCCAAATCCTGAGGATAGATGTTTTTACCATTGATGATTAGGAGGTCCTTTGATCGACCTGTAAGGAAGAGTTTATTTCCTTTGATAAATCCTAAATCACCCGTTTTTAAATATGGTCCTTTTCCATCCAGATAATGATTGTATGCATTGCTAGTCTCTGCTGGATTGTTCCAGTATCCTGCTGTAATACCATCGCCACAGATATAAATGTCTCCAATCTGGTTCTCTCCAAGTCTTTCCCCATTCTCTCCAACAATTGCAACATCACAATATTCCTCGCATACTTCACCACATCCAAATACTAAATTCTTATAATTCCCCTCTTCGACTTGGTTAAATGGAATCAGTTTGTTGCCGACTAGTGAATCATCTAGTACCACAACCTCTGATATACTTTCCTTCTTTTTACTTGTTACTAGCAAAGTACCTTCTGCAAGTCCATATACTGCATACAGCGTTTCTGCTTTTAACCCTACCTGGGAAAACTTCTGATAGAACTTTAACATTGTCTTTGCTCTAATTGGTTCTGCACCATTATAAAGTACAGAAACATGTGACAACTCAATATTGTCTAGTGGTACATTGTCTTCTATACACTTATCAAACAGGAAGTTCGGAGCACCACTTATATTAATTTTGTATTTTGACAAAAAGTAAAGCCACAAATGAGGTTTAATAAATATATCCCTTGTCGATATTATAAAACATTGTGTTCCCACATATAGATGTGTAAAAAGTCCCTCAATCAGCCCCATATCATGATAGTTTGGTAGCCAGGTCATTGATTTATCATTTTCTTTCGCCTGTTCATAATAATCTATGTATTCACACATACTTGCAATATTCTTATGTGTTACAATAACTCCTTTGGGATCCGATGTAGAACCTGATGTATATTGCAAAAGTGCAATATCGCTGTCTTTTATTTCTACACATTCAAATAATGCTAACTCCTCATCTTTTACCTCTTTTAACATTTCGTCCGTTACTATACACAATGGAATAGTCATATCAACAGTTCTCTTGCTAAGTACCTTGTAATAACTCTCACTTGTTAATATTGCTACAGGGTGACAGTTACCAATGATGGCATCAACTTTATCTCCTGTTCTATTTGGATTTGGTTTGTGGCAAGGAACTGCTATGATACCAGCATAAAAACAAGCCAGTATAGCAACTACAAAATCAATTCCTGAAGGAAATACAAGCATAACCCTGTCACCTTTTTTATATTGTTTTGACAATAAATATGCGGTGCATTCTACTTTATATAGCAACTCTTTATATGATAAATTAATCAAGTCATTACTAATATTATTTTCCTCTACTTTGATATCCACTATTTGGCTAAATGCAATTCCATTTTCATTTTCCAAACAGTGTTCTTGCAGTTTTTGAATAATATTTTTCATTTTGCATTTCATCCCTAACGTACTAATTATATACTTTTTAATATATTACCTATTTTATTCATAACTAATTCAATAGTTTCTGTATTAGCGCTAGCTGAAAGATGCCCAATTCTAAAAATGCAATTCTTCAGTTCGCCTTGACCATTTGCAATGAGAATTTTACTTTCCGTTTTAAGTCTGAATATCAAATCACTGGATTTTTTACCTTCTAGCATTTTTACTGCTGTTACTGTTGACATTGTTCTGTTCTTATCCTTTAAAAGCAGCTCCAAACCTAAATCCTCAATTCTCTTATGCGTATATTCTGCAATCTGATCATGACGGGCAACTCTCTGACTTAGTCCCTCCTCATGAATTTCTTCAAGTGCAGCATAAAGTGCATAATATAAATTCACTGGCAATGTAACTGGATATGGATGTGCTGATCCCCATTCAAGGACGGAATCACGCCACTCCAATAAGTTAAGATAGAAACTAGGGATTTTATCTCTCTGCTGCATTTTCTCAAAAGCATAATCACTTACCGCTACCAGTGCTAGCCCTGGAGCCGCTCCTATTGCTTTTTGAGAGGCACTGACGCAGATATCAATTTCCCACTCATCCATCTTCACTTCATCACCAGCAAGAGTAGAAATGGCATCGACTACAAGAATGCGGTCTCCTGCAATAGAACGAATATGCTGTATATCATTCTTTACTCCTGTAGATGTTTCACCATGTACAATACCAATAACAGAAGCGTTACTGTATATTTTAATCGCTTTCTCTATATCTTCATCCGTAATTGCTTCACCCATTTTAAGCTTGTACACATGTACACATTTAAAATACATTTTAGCAATTCTCGCCATTCTATCTCCAAAGTAACCATTGGAGAAAATGAGTGCATCTTCGTTTTTTTTGCCTAATGAACAAAAGGCACTTTCAACTCCACCAGAACCAGAGGCTGGTATAACAAAAGTTCTATGTCTAGTCTGAAAAACATCCTTTACCATATTACATACAGGATTATATACGCCATCAATCCATTCTTCACCATAATGTGGAATCATCTTTCTGCCTAGTGCCTGATAAACGTTTGGAGTCAAATCAACTGGTCCTGGTGTACATAATATATATTCTTCCAACTTTATTTCCCCACTTCACTTAAGCTATATTAGAACTATTTATTAGAATATCTTTGTCTCATCATATCCTTCTGGTATCCAGCGATAGAATTCCTTTGGAAATGCTTTATCTAGTCCTTTATAATTTGCTTTAACTAAATCAATTGTGCCTCTCTTGCCTCCAAAGGTAAAGATAAGACCTTCTTGTTCCAGTTCTTCACAAACTCTAAGAATATCTTTTCTCTTTCCTCCTGTAGCTGATACAATATCGCTAATGCTCATATATAATGCAGGATTACAACGGAAATCATTTGCTAATACCTTTAAGATATTTTCTGCATTGATTTCAACTCCCTTATATTCCGAATCTTTTGAAGTCTGAATTGGAATATTCTTTTCTGGATCCATGTGCATTCTGAATGGATATTTATAGAACTTTCTATTTCCAATTGCCATTCTGTAAATAATACTTCTTTGAATTTCATTAGTACCAGCAACGACTTCACCAATTTTGGATTCTCTAAGCAATCTCTCTACAGGATAGAATTTGGTTAAACCATCTCCACCCATTACCTGAATTCCTCTTAATCCTAATTGCGTAGCCCATTCTGTACTATATAATTTTGCAATAGAAGTCTTGTCCATACGAATTTTACTGTCTCTATCCAACTCAGCTGCTGTATAATATGTATAAAGTCTTATCATATTCAGTTTTCCAACATACTCAGCGATATCAAACTGAATATTAGAGAACTCACTAATTTTCTTTTCGAACTGAACTCTTCTGTCTGTATGGTGAAGAATATATCTGATTGCATCCATCATACCGCCACATACAACTGCTGCTGCAACTAATCTTTCAAAATTCAAACCTGACATCATAATTTCCCATCCGCTTCCGACATTACCAATTCGATTAGCGTCTTCCACAACAACATTATCGAAGTCAAGATATCCATTCGGAATATTATCATAACCAACTAACACATTCAGTTTTTCTACATGGAATCCAGGTGTACCCTTTTCAACCATAAATGCGGTAATATCCGTATAGTTTACGTCTGAATCATCTCTTTTGGTACGCGCATACACTAAATATCTGCAAGCAATACCTGCTGCTGATACCATTCTCTTCTTACCATTGATTACCCAATGTCCATCAACGAAATCAGCAGTTGTATTAATATTGGATGCATCAGAACCTACAAATGGTTCTGTAATACAGATTGTTCCCAATTTCTTTCCTTCTGCTATTTGAGGTAACCATTTTCTTTTTTGTTCCTCTGTTCCAAAATTAATTAACTGGTGTAATCCTGCCAACATTGCAATAACAAATAAATTACCTACACCTGGCAATCTGCCAAGCTGTTCTGCAACGATGCAGCAACCTGTCGCGCCTAATTCACTACCACCATACTCTTTTGGAACTCCAACTCCCATAAGTCCCTTTTCACCAACGCGCTTCATAACTGCTTCTGGGTATTCTTTTGACCAGTAAGCTCTTTCAGCATCATCTACGTTCTTATTAACGAACTTTTCCAATTCTTCTGCTAGCTTTTTTTGTGACTCAGTCCACCAAAAATATGTTTCAACTGCCATAATTATTTACTCCTTTTCTGTTATATTTGCGTAAAATATATCATTAACCTACCGTAATTTCTGCAAAGCCTGCAAAATCTTTTAATGACAATTCCACTTTCACCTTAATTTTCTCAAAATTCAAACCACACTCACCCCGTAAGATAATTGTTTCCGTACTATCATCTATTTCTTCTGCTTTTACAGAACTTTCCGCAATCTTTATTCCAATTTCAGTATTACCTTTGGTATCTGTAAATACTAAATTAACAAACTTTCTTTTCATGCAAGCAACAAATTCATCCAAAGTTTCATCTGGTTTCAGAACGGCTCTGACAGGTTGCTGCTTTGATATTAAAAATGTAACTAGAGTATCCATATATCTTTCCTCTCCCATGGTATTCATTCAATATTTTTTGATTCACTTATTACTTTTTCGCTACTTGCCCACGCCATGCTTGTTTGAGTAAACTTACTGTCCGAGAGCAATGATCCATAATTTCCGCCAAGATGGTTCACCATTAGCCTTCTATAATCATCTAAATCTATCACGAGACGATATAATGGCCCAGCATTACTAAAACATGCATTTACAGACATAATAGATCCGTTCAATGGATCCATTGGCAATTTCTTATCCTTGTTGATTTGGGTAAAAATTCCATACCCTGCAAATCTAACTGCCTGCATATTAATGTTAAGTCTATTTACATCTCCCCATGTTAATTCCAGAATATCTTTCTTGATTAAATCAGCTAATAACGTTAACTCACTCCTTACATCATATAACATGGAAATGAACAGCTCCGATCTTGTCTTATACCCATAAAACTCCGCAGCCTCATCACTATAAAATCCCTGATCACACCATAAAGACATGATAACTTCGTCAAACTTGAACCACTGGTAACTAAAAAATGGCTGATATTTTCCTGCTACATAATATATTGGTAATAATGTATGCTGTAAAATCTTGTCGCGGAAACAATTGATTACAATCAGTGCATGACAATCCTTATCAGCCTGCTTATTCCAATCGCTTAACAATTTAAATATACAGTTCAATTCTTCGCTTTCCTTAGTACTCATATCATTTACTACCGACTGGATCAACTGATAATACAAATCATATGGCTCACAACTTATATCTGTCATTACGTCCCACATACGTTCTTTGTTATATATAACCTTATTATCTGAAAGCAGGTCTGAAATTCGCTTTGTTCGCCATCCGTTGGCAAAATCGTGTCCTATCATGTACGGATACTCATTTCCATATGTACGATCATTGGCATTTACAATAAAGCCTTCTTCCGGATTTAAAATAATCGGTTTTTCTTCTAGTTCAATATAGCCATCCCAGAAGGCGATTCCATCCTTCCAGTGTTCTGCTGAATCCCCTTCCAGTCCTACTCGTTTTGGTATTTTACCTGCCATGGTCCATGCAATATTATTCTCCACATCACCAATTATAATATTAATTGGCACACACCCTGCATTTTGTGCTATCTCAACAGCTTCTACTGTTTTAGTAGCTGTGACCATGTTCCAGAATGAATAATCATATACATTCACGTCCAATGCAGTCCAGTGAATCGCTACGGTTTCACCATCAACCTTATGCTCAAGCAGAGGACCATATTCGCATTTATAGTAGAGAACCTTCTCTTCTTTCATTTCCGTTTTTGAAACCTTAACTTTTACTATCTTCTCACATTCTTCACATGCGTTATGTTCTGGATCGATGATAACCAAATCAAAGAAATTTGAAGCTGTACTTGTAATACCCCAACAGATATTTTTATTATTACCGGAAACCATAAGTGGCGTCCCAGGAACCATAAACCCTTGGAAGTATACGTCTTCGTACTCCATAGTCAACATGTAGAAAAGATTTGGAAAATCAAATGGTAAATGTGGATCATTTGCAAATACAGGCTTTCCATTCTCCGTTCGTTTTCCATCTACAATCATACAGTTTGAACCGTGTGGCAACTCGTAGTGGTCATATTTAAAATACTCGTTTTTCAAGATAGAAAGCTCACCAGTTCCTTCAAATGACTTCATATTGACATCTGCTGATACCATTATCTCAAAAAAGCCTGCATTATTTGGTAATACGGATTTCTGATATTTAGGCAAAAATCCTTCTATATGAATTTCTTCTGTGTTCTCGTTTAATTTACTAAGCTTTTCTGAACCGCTTGGGTTGATGTTCAAATCAACTTGGAATTCCTCATCACCTAAAGAAAGGGTCATCTGTATTTTCCTTTGTATGTAACATTTCCGAAAAGCTTCATAAGACTTCTCACCTTCAAAGCAAACATTTACCTGACACTGCTTATTCATGAAAGTATTTATTTTATTATGTATTCGACTCTTTTCGTTTAAGGCCTCTTTATAAAGGTCTTCCAGTTGCTTTCTTGGAAATTCACTTACTGTACGCTTTCCTTCCTTACCAAAGATGTTGAAATCAGAATAGCGATCCTTGTCTGGAGTATAGAAATATAATAACTGCTTATCAAAATGTCTTTTGAGTACTGTCAGCATTTCTGCATCTTTAAGACCTAGATAGTTTAAAACATAATGAGTATAGATATTAACAAGTATACAAAATTTTGGTGTCCATTCTTCCGGTTCGTACTTTAATACTCCATATTCCAGTGGCAGTTTTCCCTCACGAATAAAATCATTAACACCCTTGCAATACGCCTCCAACCTCTGCATGTCTTCTTTACAGAGATTTCTAACCACTTCACTTGCAACTGTATCAAAATCAAATTTTATCATTTCAACGTCATTTAACAATGTTGAAACACCATATAATTCTGAAAGACGGCCAGTAACAAATCGGCGATAATAATCCATCTGAATGAAACGATCCTGGGCATTCACATATCCAATTGCCTCAATCGCATCCAGTTGAGAATCTCCTGTGATTGATGGCATTCCATATAGATTAAATTGCAATGTCCACTTTTTCTCCATCCCTATTTCTCCTCAGTTTTTGGCTTGAATTTTGTTCTTCTTGTTGTCATCGCTGTATTTGTAGCAATCAGTAATTCATGCATCTGAGACGATCCCTCAATAATGGAGTTTATTTTAGCATCCCGAAATAGCCGTTCCACACGAGAAGCTTGATTACAACCATTTGCACCGTGAATTTGAACGGTATCACTACATATCTTATCCAGCATTGTAGATGCAAAATATTTTGCAACCCAGGTCTCATTAATGGAATCTGAATGTTTCTGCATTTTCAGACAACCTGCATAATAACATAATTGCCGGGCTGCTTTAACCTGCACTGCCATTTCTGTTATCATTTTCTTTATCAACTGGTTATTAATTAAACGTTCACCAAACTGTTTTCTTTTACGTGCATAATTGGTTGATTCCTCTAAACAGGCTTGCCCCAATCCTACACATCCACATGCCACTGTATATCTACCATGATCTAAACAGGATAAAGCCACATGAGTCAGCCCTGTACCACATTTGCCAACCATATTCTCTTCTGGTACCTCACAATCCTGAAAGAACAGTTCTGCTCCCATAGATGCTCGGAATCCCAGCATTCCTTTAATTAGTTTACGGGTAAATCCAGCTCTATTCCCTTCTACAATGAAAGCCGTAGGCTTGTCATCATACTTTGCAAAAACAAGGAAGATATCCGCTATCTGTCCCATCGTTATCCATTTTTTCTGTCCATTGATAACAAAATGGTTTTCTTTATGTACTGCAACAGTCTGTATACTTTTTGCATCACTACCTACTTCTGGCTCAGTCAAAGCAAAGGCGCCTATCACTTCACCTTTTGCCATCTTAGGCAACCATTTTTCTTTTTGTTCTTCGCTTCCCCAGCGTTGAATTGCTATGGCTACCATTTCGTGAACAGTAAACAGACTTCTAAGACCAGTACTTGCTCTACCAAACTCCTCGTGCATAATACCTGATACTATTGGATCCCATTCCTTACCACCGTAGGATGAACTGATTACTGCTCCCAAATACCCCTTATCTGCTAATTTTTCTACAATATGTTCCTCTAGACATTCTTTATGATCCTGCATATCTGCTATAGGGAAGACTTCTTTTTCGACAAAGTCTTTAAAATCCTTTTGCAAAACCATCTGCTCGTCTGTTAATAGCATATTCACATCTTCCACCTCCAAATGTAACTTTTAACCATGTTCTGTTTTTTTACAACAGTTTAATCTTGTTATTATGTATTCTACGAAGCCTTTTTGCCTTCAATTAATGCCACAATATGATTGATAGTATCAAAATTAGTGATATTAAGATCGCTATTATCTACTTGTATTTCAAATTCTCTTTCAATAAACATAACTAATTGCATTGCGAATAGTGAATTTACAAATCCACCTTCAAAAAAGTTTACATCATAGCCAAGATCATCTTCCTGAATATACTTTGTTACAAATTCTTTTACTTTCTCCTTGATGTCCATATCCATCCTTTCTACGTATCTTTGCGTCCTATAATATTCTCCATATCAGCCACTCAGCTTCCTTATAGAGCTTTCGTATTTTATATGTACATTTTATTAACTTAGGATTGTGCACTTCTATATTTGTCTTAGCCAATATCTTTTTCCTCAATAAGCTTTTCAAGCATTTCACATAATGCATCTAATGTTGGCATTTTTTCAATATCAAGCATTTCATCATCAAACTCAATATTGAACTCATTCTCCAAATTGACTAGAATCTTTACAAATTCAATCGAATTGACGCCACTATCTCTAAAATCACCATCAAATCCGTCTCCATATTGTGACAGAATTTCAATTAGTTTTTCTCTAACATCCATAGTTTCTTCCTTTCCTTATAAGCTTTTAAATTATTCTAAATTATTCATGAATGCATGACCTTCATAAAATAATTCGGCTTTTGATTTTTGAATTTTCTAGCATATCATGTGATAGCGCTTCACCTTGAAAAAGGGTATAAGTTCCCTGCATAACTAAAATCACATATTTCGCTGTCAAGGTTCATTGCAACTACTATTCCGCCTTGGGCTGCAGCCCTCGGATATTTTCCAAGGTTTCATAAAACTCTTTTTTATAAGGGCAACTGCTACAAAGTTTGAGTATTATACATCTTGCTGAATGAATTACCTTAGTGGCAATCTTTAACAATTTCAAACGGATGGTTTCAATCTGCTGTTCCCTCATTGTTGCAGACAATGCGTTTTGATTTTTTACTAATAACGGTCCTTCGAATTACATTTCTTATTTCATGCCTTGCTTGTTTTAATTGTTCTTGACTTATATCAACAAGAATGACTTCATGTCCATGCAAGAGTAAGTCACTGCTAACACCTGTTTCCATTGTTCCAGCACCTATAACTGCTATTTGACTAAACATAAAATCATCTCCAATCAAAAAATTTACTCAAATAGTTCACGACAAAATATATCTACAATTTCCTCTGCATGACTTTCAATAAAAAAATGATTTCCTGAAAAGCCATAAACATTACACTTCTTTTTTGTAAGCTGTTTCCACAAATCACTTTCTGCCTGACTAAATAGTTCATCTTCTCGACCATAAAACACTGAAATATCACATTCTAAAGAAGGTCTACCTTCTAGATAGGAATAATCCTCTAACAATAAAATATCTTCATATATTTGTTTCAAAAAATAATCTAATACATCTGGATTTTTCAGTAACTCCTCTGGTATTCCACCCAATTTAATAATTTTTTTCTTAAAATCATTCGGATTTTTATCTGTAATCTTCTCATGTTGATAGCTTTGTTGTGGTGCTGTTCTACCAGAGAAAAATAAGTGCTTCGGTAATGGCAAACCTTTCTCAATCATCTTATAAGTCAATTCATAGACCATGGTACTTCCCATACTATGTCCAAACAAAGCATAATCTCCACTCTCAAATATGTAAATATATCGATTACAGATATCCTCTATGGCATCATTAAATAAAATGCAAGCCTTCTCGTTCGCTCTCAATCCTCTTCCCGGCAATACTGCCGTGGTTAGATGTAGCCACTCGGGTAGATATCTCTTGAAACACTGATAACAAACAGGTGTAGCTCCTGCATAAGGAATACATAATAAATTCATCTTTTACTCCTGTACCAAAAGACTCTTTAATAAATAATCAAACAGAGCCTTTGTTATATATCCACGCTTTTAATAAGCGATATGGATCAGTTAAATTTTTCTCTATCCTCTCCCCCCGACGTTTCCGTTCAGGAGTTGTTGCTACCAAGACATAACACCCCAACCTTGACACACTAGCTATTCCACAAAGCATTTCAACACTTAGGTCAGTATTGTTTTTTTCTACACTGTCTGATAGATAATTTCAAACAACTGTGCTACACTTCCCATAAGTATCAACCTTACCTCTGTGTATCTCTGACTGAAGTAATCTTTTAAAACTCTACCTCTTGCCTAAAATACAGAACCTCATGTTGCATCTGTACTATAATTTCATCATCAAAATTCTCTTTCACAGAAAATAACCTAGATTTAAGCCGCTTACGCCTGACCTTCCCTTCTGAAAATCCCTCTGGTCTCGATGTCAGTTTCATTATACTTATCTGCAATCCGTTGATTCTGTATTATTGCAAAACGTCAGAATCATGGTTTAATTCCTCTACTATCTGACATGGAACTTCCACTTCCTAATATCTTCTCCAGAATTCTTCTATAAATTCTTTGGTATAAAATATCTGCGCCCCTGTTACTTTATAAGTTTAAAGACTGCATTTAAATAAAGACAGCCATTTTTCAACAGTCACGTTTAGGTAATCTTTTAATAATTCATTTTTGACTTTTAATAGCTAATCTCATTATTTCTCGAAAAGATACTTCGGTTGTGGAACTCAAAAAGCTATTGATGCCTTCTACACAAATAGAACACCAATATGTGTCTTTAAATTTCTTTTGCACTATACAACATGTCTTTATTATATTATCCCTATCAGAAATTGATATGCCAGCATCCAAATAAGATACATCCAATTCAGTGAATTTTTTTGACAATCCAATACCAATCATCTTACTATAGGCCTCTTTTACCGTCCAAATCATCACAAAATAGTCATCAGCTTCATCTCCATTCATTTGTTCTGCAAGACCTTTCTCATTTCTTGACAAGACTGCATTAAAGAGACAATCCATATCTTTCTGTTTTTCTTCGATATCAATACCAACATTGCAATTCCCAACAGCAACCACAACCCATTCTCCAGCATGACTGACGCTGAAACTAATATTAGCATACTCCTTTAGAAAAGGTTTCCCATAATCGCCATAATACCATCCTATATCCTCCACACCAAAATGCTTCAGCAAAACGTAATCTAATACCATTGAGGCAACGAGACATCTTTTTTTATCATCACTTCTACGATAACGATCATATTTTTTTCTTCGTTCAGGAAATAAAAATTTAATCGCCTCATTACACTCATTTAACGAAACATCCGCAATAGAGCATGCATATATATATACTTTATGAGCCGTTTTTTCTATTTGCATTTTTGATTCACCTCTGACTGACAATCCATTTTAACCTGCTAATTAACCCCCTAGAACTTTTCTCAAAATCTATATCATAACTTCAAGTTACATTGAAAATTCCAAGTATTATTGCACCTTCTGAATAGCCATCGCTGTTCATAAAAGTATTAAGCACTTCCATCACTTTGGTCGTTCCAAGAAAACCTTTGTCTGAAAAAGGACCTATTACCAAATCAATTCCTGCAAATTCATCGAGAATCTCATCATTATCCTTTTTGCCAAATCCTGCTATTCCAATGCAATCAATTTCATCTACAGACAATCCCGCTTTCTCCATAGCACTTTATCCAACCTGTATACATACGTCCACCACACTATTCAATACCCCCTTAAGGTCAGTCTTATTAAGTATTCCATAGTAGAACTCTCCTGCTCCAAGCACTCTCTTCAGCAGATCATACTTAATTCCAACATATTTAAAACCTGACATCAAATTATATTCGCTCATACTATTATAGACAATACTTAAGATTTCATTGCTTCCTGTATTCTCCTGTAACACAATCGCTTCAGCTCCATTACCTAAAAAGTAGTACCCAACCAACGATTTTTCGAATGGTTTTCCCAAAAAAGTGCAGTGGCAATAATTGCAGTTGAAGTCTCATTGTTACCAATAAATTAATTCCCAACAAACTTAATAATTCCTATGGTTCCACAATTTCCTCTGCACACGTCATAGGTCTATATCACATCATCCGTATGCCCCTGAATTTTTCTTCAGTAACCCAATTGTACGTATTTTATTAGAACAATGCATAGTAACTGCAACTATAGATATTCTATTCTTGCTCAA
Organism: Coprococcus sp.; assembly: GCA_017935345.1. Classification (GTDB taxonomy): domain Bacteria; phylum Bacillota; class Clostridia; order Lachnospirales; family Lachnospiraceae; genus Coprococcus. The sequence continues at coordinate 1,353 of JAGBHU010000030.1, read as the reverse complement.
CATCGTCAAATACACTCTTCTCTTAATCCTAATAATAAAGAAACTATTTTTCCTTATATAAAGTTTATCATTTTTCAATACTCACTTCCGTAATATGTAAAAACTTCTAAGAAATATGACATTTTTCCCCTTTTTTCATCGCCTTCTTCGCTACTGATCCAGAATTAAGATAAATCACTAGTTTTGCTTTCAACCCCCCAACACAGTTTACAAATTATCCCAAATTCCCATTCTCTGCTATGTTTTTTCATATTACATATATGTCAAACTTTCTCTTATTTATTCTCACAGATTCTCACTCCACATTGGATCTATATTAAATAAGTGGACACGAAAAGTAACTATGCATTACAATAAACTAGACACCAAAAAGGAGGTATCTGAACATGTCCACTAACAAACGCGGAACTCGCTATGACGAAGAGTTCAAACGCACCCTCGTCAACCTTTATCAAAACGGAAGCAAATCCCAAGCAGCTCTCTGCGAGGAATATGGCGTATCCATCAATGCTCTCGGTCGTTGGATTAAGCAATACTCAACCGTGGAAACTGATGATGGCGAAGTTCTCACCGCAAAACAGGTCAAAGAACTTCAAAAACGAATGGCTTAGCTTGAAGAAGAAAATCTTATTTTAAAAAAAGCGATTGCCATATTCACGCCACACTCAGACAACGATTAGATGCTATTCATAAGCTCCGCTTCCAGCATGACATCAAACTTCTTTGTAGGGTACTTGGTGTCAACCGAAGCACCTATTACAAACATTACAGCACGGAACCTGCTAACCGCACCAAAGAAAATCAAATGATTGCAAAAGCAATTCTGCAAATTTATGCCGACTACAATAAGCGTCTTGGTGCGTATAAAATCACTTATGTTCTTCAACGTGATTATGGCATTCACATTAGTGTCGGACTAGTGTACCGCCTAATGAAAAACCTGCAGCTCCCTAAAATGTCCACAGAAAAGCCCTATAAAAATTATAAGCACAAGGACAACGGAGATTGTACCAATCATCTTCACCAAGAATTCAATCAAAAGGCTCCAAACATCGTATGGGCAAGTGATTTTACATATATCAAAGTCGCAGGCAAATGGTATTACCTGTGTATTGTAATGGATTTATTTTCCCGCAAAGTCATTTCCTGGCACATCTCCGGAAAACCTGATGTTGACCTTGTTATGACCGCATTCAATAAAGCTTATGAAAAACGGAACCGTCCTTCCGGACTTATGTTTCATTCTGACCGGGGAACTCAATATACAGACTTCACTTTTAGGCAGTTATTGGATTCTCTAAATGTCGTGCAATCCTTTTCTAAAAAGGGATATCCTTTCGATAATGCTTGCTG
>JAGBHU010000029.1 GCA_017935345.1 Coprococcus sp. | reverse complement strand
TCCTCACAAAAAGAGCATAAATCATCAGGCAAGATATTAGGATTTCCTCCACGGATAGTTGATGGTGTAGCCACATGGCTCATCACTGCCATCATGTTTTTCTGAATCGAAAAAAGCAAGGATTGCCATTCGTGCCCCAGAGGTAAAAACGAACGAACAATTCCTATAACAGCATTCAATTCATCAATACATCCATTAGCTTCAATGCGGATATCATCTTTAAAAACCCGCTCTCCACCATGAATTCCTGTCATGCCCTTATCTCCGGTACGTGTATAAATACGTTTCATACTTTCCATAATTTCAAGATATCCGTTTCACCCCAATATAGATGAGTATATCCGGCTATCACGTTTTTATATCTATAAAGCGGGGTACTCACCTCCATGCCTCTTGCCGTAAATTGTTTTGCTACAGAAGGCATAGCGTCAGGAGCAACGACATTGGAATAATGAAATTCGTGTCCGCGAAGCTCCATCCCTTTATATTCTATACGGCGATATCCTAAATGAAGTCTGGCACCCACCATGGTACAATCCAAAGGCAAAATACCAGTCATGGAATATGCAGTCCCTCCCTGACGGGCTGTCAGGGAACGGGTGAGAAACATCATACCTCCACACTCGGCCAAAATCTTCCCCCCTTCCTCTGCATAGGTTCTTAATGCTTCCATTAACTTTTTGCGCCGATGCAGTTGACGGGCGAATAATTCCGGATATCCTCCGGGTAAATAAACCAAATCAGCATCCGGCAAATCACTACCATATACAGGACTGAAATAAGTAATACTTCCTAGCGCAGACAAGCGGTCTATGTTTTCTCTATAAATAAAGTTGAAAGCCGGATCCCGCGCTATGGCTATCTTCATCTTTTTAGCAGAAGGAGTAAAACTTTCCACCCCTGCTTCTGAACTATAAGGCAATGTATACCGACACGGGAAATTACGATGACAAATGCTCAGCAGCTTATCCAGATCCACATATTTCTCAACCAATTCCGCTGCCTGTTCTATTAAGGTATTCATGGAACGTTTGGCTGTCAATGTCAAACCCAAGTGCCGGGATGGAATTTTCAACCCTTCTGTCATAGGCAGATATCCCAAACATTCCACTCCTGCATCAACACAAGCTTCACGTAAATAAGCAAAATGAGAAGGAGATGACACTTGATTGAAAACAATACCTGCAATCTTCACAGCCGGATTAAAATGCTTGAAGCCATAAATTAACGGAGCCACAGAATAAGCTGTAGAACGCGCACTTACTATAAGCACTACAGGGATATTCAACAATCTGGCTATTTCAGCACTACTTCCCTGCATTTTTTGATAACCGTCGAATAATCCCATCACTCCTTCGGTTACACATACATCGGCTCCATCTCCATATTTATTATACAGATGTTGTACATGGGTATTTGACGCCATCCAAGTATCCAAATTCACCGACTCATGGTCAGCAGCCAGCGTATGGAATTGTGTATCAATATAATCAGGACCACATTTAAAAGGCTGTACCCGCAGGCCTCGTTTGTGCAATGCCCGCAGCAACCCCATCGTAAAAGTCGTTTTTCCGCTTCCCGATGTAGCGGCCCCTATGAGTAATTGTGGCTTCATTCTTTAGTATTTCTTTAAAAACGGATACAAAGATAGTGCAAATTGCAAATTATCGAAATTAGAATAACAGATTAATTCATAATTCCGACATATCAAGTAAATATCCT
>JAGBHU010000028.1 GCA_017935345.1 Coprococcus sp. | reverse complement strand
TCCACCATCAGTTATGTAATCTCTGAAAGTGATGAAGACATCACGCAGATGACAAAAGATGAATATAAGAAGATGATGGAAGAGGATTTTCTTGATGCCTATGGTGATGAAGTCGATGTAAAGATTCATTCTTATGATAAGATCAGAGTCGATAAGAGAAATGGCATCAGAATAAAGCTGGAATATGATTTCAAAGGTGTGACATATGAGCAGCTCAATTACATGATTTTTAATGGGGACGAAAGCCATATTATGTCATTTACCCAGGAAGCGGATGCAGGTTGGATGGATGACTTTGAAAAAAGCGGCGAGTCTCTCCACTTTGTGGCAAGATAAAACAGACCTCCGGTACTTGTGCCGGAGGTTTTTTAGCAGGAATGTGCATTTGGAACAAAAAACTGAATAATTATTTTACATTACGTGTGATGTTGATTAATAATTTCTCACTGCGGTAGAGTGTAGAAAATTGAAAAGTTTATATACGTAAAAAACCGATATATAGGTGTTTGAAAACAAATATTTATTTGAAAAGCACAAGATATTGTATTGTGCATGTTGCCAGTCAGATTTTTGTCATCTGTTGACAAAAATAACGTTCCTTTTTATACTGTTTTATACAAAAGCAGATTTTCATATCAGGCGTGGTCATGAGGGACTGCACGCTTATCTAAAACTTTAGTATATCATTCAATTATTCACGGAAATTCATGCTTTTAATCCCAATTACTATTTTAGGAAAGCAGGAACCGTGAGGTCAGAGGTTCCTGAACCAAAGGAGGAACCATGACAGGAAACAGAGAGTACAAAAGTGATGTGTTTAGTATGCTTATGGAGGATCCGGTAAACGCTCTGGAACTCTACAATGCAATGAACGGGTCTGCTTACACGGATCCGGGTATGGTGAGCATGTGCAGGCTGGATGGAGGGATATCCCTTTCCATCCGGAATGATGCGGCATTTGTCCTTGACATGATGCTGAGTATCTATGAGCACCAGTCGACGGTATGTCCCAACATGCCGCTCCGCAACTTTTTCTATCTGGCAAACATATGGAAGAAGGCAGTGAAGAACAGGGAGCTTTTAAGTAGGGAGCATATCAAACTGCCGACACCAAAGTTTGCGGTGTTTTATAACGGAGAAGAGGAACAACCGGAGCAATATGAACTGAAGCTTTCAGATGCGTTTGAACGACCGATAGAGGATCCGGAGCTGGAACTAAAATGTATGGTTTACAACATCAACTCCGGAAAGAATGAAAGCCTGAAGAGCAGATGCCCTTTTCTTCGGGAATACATGATCTTTGTGGATTATGTGCGCGGTTATCTTGAGGAGGAGAAGGACTCAAAGGATCTTGAGAGGGCGATCAACCGGGCAATTGACAGATGCATGGAAGAGAATGTGCTTAAGGAGTTTCTGACAGAGCGCAGGGATGAGGTGGTGAAGGTAATGACACTGGATTATACATTTGAGAGGCGGCTTGAGCTGACAAAGCGAGATGCAACAGCAAATGGTATGGTAGCTGGTGAAGTGCAAAAACTGATTCAGCTGACTTGTAAGAAGTATCAGAAGGGTCTTACCGTGGAAGAAACGGCAGAAATGTTGGAGGAAGACACAAAAACCATCGGGAAAATCTATGATGCAATCAAAACAACCGGAACAGATGATGTAGAGGAAATCTACAAGGAATATTTAAGAGACGCAGATAGATAGTAATTACAAGGCAATATAAAATATGAGAGCATTGTATATTGTATATATGGTGAGGAGATACTTGAAAATATAGGCTTTTTGATATAAAATTATTTGGAAATAGCATGAGAATTTTGTGTGATTAAGAGGAAAATCATCTTTCTGAATAATTTGTAAAGGGTATGTTTATGAAGAGAATTTTTAAGAGATTAAGACAGACGATGGGACTTGTTTTTGCCTTATTGATAGAATCGATAAATGTAATCACTTCCTATGCTTATAGTGCCGGTGTTGAACGTTCATTGCCGGATACCGGTGACAGCATGGCAATATTTAT
>JAGBHU010000027.1 GCA_017935345.1 Coprococcus sp. | reverse complement strand
TTTTAATATGAAAGGTTTTTTCCGGTTCGTTTTTTACAATGAGATTGGAGAATTTACAGAAAGGAGGTAAAGCATGAATACGGCAGATCGCAGAGCTGAAATAATAAATATTCTGCTTGTCAGACGTCGCATTACGGCGAAAGAACTGGCAGACGAATTTAATGTTACGGTTCGCACAATACAAAATGATATTCAGGCTTTATCTCTTGGTTTTCCAATTTATACGAAACAGGGAGGCGATGGTGGAATTTTTGTGGGAGAGAATTATAAGCCATACATGAATACGCTGACTCCTCTTGAACTGAAAGTTTTACAGGAAATGTATGAACTGGCAGAGGGGATACATAAGAAAGTTTTATTTCAGGTTATCTGCAAGTATGGACCGGATAAGCTGGAACTCTAATCTTGTCATTCCGCTAAAGCACATAATTTTTACAACACCGTTCATAGCAGACGGAAGTGTGCTTATGTGCTTTTTGGACTGATAAGTCCAGAGTTGATTTTATCCAAAATGCAGGCAGAAGCCTGTGAATGTACCTTGACAATTTCATATACAAATGCGTACAGGACGTGTGGAATATGTGGAGCCACTATGCGGACACGCCAAGAGATACCTGCTTTCTTTTATAGAGAAGGTTCATACGAAGGAATACTGAAATCTGGTATTGAAGTTAAGGTAAGTAGCGAGGGATGTCTGGCAAAATGTGTAGCAGTTGCACGGGGTAAAGATACATATTTTTGATAATGATACTTCCGGATAAATCCGGTCAATTTGGATGACGGTGCGATACCGATGTGGGCAGAGTAATGACCTGCCACCTGTATGGATTTTTTTGTTATCTGTTGATGAGAGATAGGAGCATGGGTTCCTGTTTGTCATGGGCAGATAAAGTGCTGCCTATAGAATTTGGAGGTGGATATTATAGAAAAGAAAAAGTTGCTGAGATACAGTATGCAATTGTCTATGTTAAGACAACTGTTGAGTATGAAGCTAATCAATGATTTTGAATATGAAAAAATAAAGAAACGATTGATGAGAGATTATGGTGTAGTATCCAATATTACAACTTGACGTACTGTGTGTATTGCAATATAATAATTATGCACACTATGGTGGGAACACAAAAGGAGGAAATATGGAAGTAGAAGTTATTAAAGCCAATAATCCATTTGACGAATCTTCCAAAGTAAGGAAGGTTGACCGCCTGAGAGTAGCTGCATATTGTCGTGTAAGCACAGATGATGAGGATCAGATAAAGAGTTATAATTCAATGGTTAAATACTATACTGATCTTATTCAGAATAATAAGCAATGGGTATTTGCAGGTGTGTATGCAGATAAAGCTATTACAGGAACAAAGGTGGATAAAAGAGAAGATTTTCAACGGTTGATACAAGACTGTATGGATGGTAAGATTGATATGGTCATTGCAAAAAGTCTTCCACGTTTCGCCAGAAATACATTGGACACATTAAAATATGTCAGAATGTTAAAGGAAAGAGGCATAGCAGTTTATTTTGAGGTGGAAAAGATAAACACCATGAAAGATGGCGAATTCCTTATGACTATATTAAGCTCTGTTGCACAGCAGGAAGTTGAGAATACTTCGGCTTATGTGAAAAAAGGCTTGAAGATGAAAATGAAACGTGGGGAGTTAGTCGGATTTCAAGGTTGTCTCGGTTATGATTATGATGTTGAAACAAAATCTCTTTCAATCAATGAAGAGGGTGCTGAGGTAGTAAGATATATCTTTGATAGGTATGTTGCTGGTGCAGGCAGTACCATGATTGCGAGAGAATTGAACGAGCAGGGGATAACGACCATAAAGGGAAATGATTGGACATCATCGAGCGTAATGGGAATTATCAACAATGAGAAATACAAAGGCGATATTTTGCTGGGAAAGACATTTACGGTCGATCCTATTTCAAAGAGAAGATTAGAAAATCTTGGAGAAGAAGATAGATTTTATATCAAAGATCACCATGAGCCGATTGTTTCAGAAGAAAC
>JAGBHU010000026.1 GCA_017935345.1 Coprococcus sp. | reverse complement strand
GTAACTTTACGGTACTGTTTTAGATAATCTAAATGCCGTTGCCCCCAGATGCCTATTGCCTGTTCTTCGTCGGCGGGTACAGATAAGCACTGTATCAAATAATCCCCTTGCCTTTCGTATTTGCCGCCCAGTTCCTCAAATAATGATTTTGCCATTGTCTGTTACCTCCACATTCTTTTTTATTTTGAATGTCCGCAAAATCCGTCCTACATCAGTCGAAGATAGAGGAGAACAATTTGGAGGCAGAGGTTATTGGTGTAATCGTATCAGGAAGCCGGTGCCGGGGAATTGAAAAAGCTGGCTCGGATCTGGATGTGGTTTTGGAATACAAAGGCAATGTCAGGGAAGATGCTTTCTTTGATATTCTTCATGAAGATGGAATGGAAATTGGCGGAGTGAAGGTAGACATCAATCCAATCACAGAAGGAAAGACTGGAACATTGGAGAGTTATTTACCGGCGGTGGAGGAATACCTTAGTCAGAAGCAAATTGAAAGAGAAAAGAGAAAATCCGTCAAAGAGAATATCAAACAGAAAAGTGAAAAGGCAAAAGAGTTTACTCATGTAAAGAAAGAAAAGCAGAAATTTCACATTCGGTAATGATGATTTGAAAAATGTCCTCTTTAGAAGTAAATGTTTTTATGGTAATATAAATTTGGGGTATTTTGTTTAAGTTTATGTACTATACGACATATACAGGGAGGTTTGAAAATGAGATTATTATATTCAAACATTTTACCATTAGCGGTAAGTGAAGGAGAAGAGACTATTGCAGATGCAATCAATAATCAAATGCAGTTAGCTGATAGAATTGAAATTGCGGTGGGCTATGTTTCTCGAGCTTCTTTAGAAGAACTGGATTTATTAGTTGAAAAGAATAATATAAAAAATATATGCCTTAATATTGGAATGTACTTTATTGAAGGAATGCCGGAGGGATCATATCATACAGCAATCAGGATAAATAAGAAGTGGCAGGACATGGGAATTGGTGAAATCCGCATGGTCAAGTCATTCAAGTATCATGGAAAACTCTATGCGTTTTACAAGGATAATAAACCATTTTCTGCAATCATAGGTTCTGCAAATTTAGGAGTAATTAAACTTGAAGCAAACAATAGAAGGCAGTATGAGATTTCTGCAATTACAGAAGATATATCAGAAGTTGAAGAAATAGTAAATCATATAGAAGAGTTGAAGAAACCCAATATTTCGGCAAACATTGCAACTATTGAGGGAATGCCTTTGATATATGAAACGAATACGGCTCTTTCAGGTATTGAACTTGTAACAGAGGTGCCTAAGTCTAACGTTGAGTTTTACAAACGATGCGCAGCATATGCCTCATTTCTTCTGCCATTGAAAGTTCCATCGCGTGATGAAAGACATATGGATGATGGAAAGCATTTTACAAAATCAAATGTAAATGTATGTTATGCAGCTCCTAGAAACAAGCGAAAGTCAAGAGATTGGTATGAAACCCAGCTTACGGTGGCAAAAGAAATAACAAGGCTAGAAGGTTATCCGGAGAAGAATGTTCCTTTTTACATTGTTACGGATGATGGTTATTGGTTCAAAGCTCATACCACAAGCGATGGAAATAAGCAGTTTAGTGCTGTTGGTGACGAACTGATTATGGGAAGATGGCTCAAGGGAAGATTAGCGGCAGCAGGCTTAGTTAATCCTGTTAATGATACACAGGCGGATACAGATCGAGAGGGTATGATTACGAAAGAGATGTTGGAAGAGTATGGATGCGAAAACCTATATCTCAAAAAGACAGGCCAGACAGCAATGGATGAAGATGGAACACCTTTAGATGTGTGGATGCTCTCTTTTAAGCCAACAAACGAAAAAGGAGATGAAGATTAGTGCAGTATTTGAAGAATTATCTCAATAAGATAATAGCACGTGGAAATGAAAAACTTGCTGAATCTATTTCACATACAGCTGAAGAAGTTGGAGAAAAGTATATTAAAAATTTTTCGTTTACCAGCCATGAGATAGGTCTGCTTTTTGGAAATGTTCAGTCTGGAAAAACTGGTCAAATGTTTGGCATCATTTCAAAAGCGACTGATTTGGGATTTCCTGTATTCGTTTTGCTGACAACAGATAATGTTGTATTGCAACAGCAAACATTGGATCGTGTAAAAGCAGATCTTGATGGTTATTGTATTTGTGGAGAGAATGATTCTAGGATTTTTACGGATAACAGTCTTCTTCAACCTACGATTATTGTCTTAAAGAAGAATGTGCGTATATTAAAATTATGGGCTAATATATTTAATTCGACAGGTTTCATGAGAGGTAATCCATTATTTATTATTGATGATGAGGCAGATGCAGCTTCTTTGAATACGTTAGTAAATAAAGACCGGCAATCATCTATCAATAAGTATCTTGATATTATTAAGAATGGAGCATCAAGCAGTATATATCTTCAAGTGACAGGAACTCCACAGGCTATTTTCTTGCAGACAGTAGAATCAGGATGGCATCCATATTTTACATATTATTTCCAGCCAGGAGCAAGCTATTTAGGTGGTGACTTTTTCTTCCCGTCAACAGGAAAACCAGAATGTGTCAATTACTTAGAACAGATAGAAGCTCCTACAAAAAGTGTAGTGATCAGACACATTGCAGTTGCATCACAGGTGCTGGCATCTGGTGGAAAGGTGGCAAACTGTTTGATTCATCCAAGTGTAAGACAGGCAGTTCATAAAAAATATGCTGATGATGTAATCAAGGAGATTGCATGGTGTGTAGAAAACCGAAATGATGCTTTCAAAAATGAAATAGAAAAAGAATATGATAATCTTACACCGGCAAAAAAGGAAAAGGTGCCATTTGATCAGTTTCTTCAAAAAGCATATGAGCTGATTGATGGAAAAGCAATTCAAGTTCTTATTATGAATGGTAAATCTGATATAGACAGCGAGCAGTATGAAACGGGATGTAATTTTGTAATTGGTGGAAATACACTAGGCAGAGGTGTTACGTTCCCAGGACTTCAAACCATCTACTATACAAGAACAAGTAAGAAGCCGCAAGCTGATACAATGTGGCAGCATAGTCGCATGTTCGGATATGACAGAGATCCTGGTTTGATGCGAGTGTATATTGATGAAAATTTGTATAAATTATTCTCTGATATTAACGCAACAAACAATTCTATAATTGCTCAGATTGAAAGAGGAATTAAGGATATAAAGGTATATTATCCAAATGGATTGAATCCTACAAGGAAAAATGTACTCGATATAGATCATGTAGAAATGCTTTCTGGTGGAACGAATTACTATCCATATTATCCAGATAATGATTCGATAGATGGAATCTCAAAGCTCCTTGAACCATTTGCTTCTGATGAACCATACTATCAAGTAAGTCTTAGAATTGTAAAAGAAATTCTAAGTCATATTATTCCAAGCCCGGATTTTAAGTTAAAGGCATTTATTTCGGTTATCGATACCATTTTATCAGAGCAGCCAGCTGGACAAGGCATTCTGATTGTGCGTCGGAACAGAGATGTTGCGCAAGGAACGGGTGCATTGCTTTCACCTAATGATTGGAAATTGGGAAGTGAGTTTCCTTCTAAATTGGTATTGACTATGTATCAAGTAACAGGAAATAAAGGATGGGGTGGCAGACCTTTATGGGTTCCTAACATTAAATTGCCAGGAGACATTATCTATTATGATGTAATTGAAGATGATGAGTAAAAAAGAAGCTGTACTATTCACAATAGGAGTAGTACAGCTGTTTCTTATTCTGTAATTGAAGGCTCAATGCTTTCATATTCAATTCCGGCAAATGATTTTAGAATGGCTTCAAAAATTATTTTTGCTCCTTTACATGGCACAGCCATTCCGATTTGTTTACGAACACTTTCCTTGGATCCTATAAATTCATAAGTATCAGGAAATGTCTGTAAGCGAGCACGTTCGCGGTTTGTGAGAGCGCGAGGTTCTGACCAATGGTAGATATGTGTTCCACCACCGCCACTACCTGTTACAGTATATGATGGTTTTGTTGGATCAAGGCGCTTATAAATTTGACTGATTTTAGCACCCTTAACGTTTAACTGCAACTCTTCCGGCAAATCAGCAGTGAAAGCATTCTGCCCGGGTTTTATGTGTTTTAATCTTTCAACAACTTGCTTTGATTGTTTTGTAAGTTCGTTATTAAAAGCATTTTGAGGAATCGGTGGATTCTCAATAGCATTTTTGCAGGAATTATCAATATTAGCATAAGGAGCCGGAGATGGTACTTTGAATTCTACAGGGATATCATTCCGTATTCCAACGATTATTAGTCGATGTCTTGCCTGAGGTATTCCATAGTCTTCAAATTTATATAAATGAGGAGTGATAGTATAGCCTGCTCCTCGGAGCTCTTCCAAGATTTTAGTGAGAGCTTTTCCTTCGTTGGCGCTTCTTAATCCACCAACATTTTCTGCTAGGAACCACAAAGGTCTAAACATTTTTAATGCTTTGACTCCATAAGAGTAAAGTGGTCCAAATGTGCCGTCCATTCCTTTTTGCTCACCTACAACGCTATAGTCATTGCAGGGAAAACCAAAGGCGAGGGCATCTATTGGAGCTAATTGTGACATATCAAAAGTTCTTATATCTCCATGATAAACTGTTTCCGGAGCATTAGGACAGATATTATGACGGTATGTTTCGCAAGTAGATTCATCGTAATCATTTGCCCATTGATGTACAATGCGATAATCGTCGTTTCCGATATTGGCGTTGGTTGCACCCCACCCAATTCCCCCGGGACCACAGAATAATTCGCCTAATCTATATATCATTTTTGTGTCCTCTTTTCTGTCAATAGGTTTATTAGTTCTTGTATTGAAGCAATAGCTTCATCTGTTAAAAACTCTGAATTTTCAAAACATACAGTCTTTCTTTCAAGATCATCCTCATCCAGATATCCATATGCTTTATATAGTTCAATTACATCTATTCCATAAAAATTCGCTAAAGCTTTTAGTTGAGTTGCAGGAGGATTCTTTGTGATTCCCTCTTCTATACGACGGATTGTAGAATCGCCCACTCCTGTTTTGGAATACACAGCCTTTACACCAAGACCAAGCTTTTCGCGAAGAGATTTCAAATATTGACCTGGATTATTCATGGCATTCTCCTTCACAATGATTATACAATGATTGCTGCAAAAATGCAAGAAAATATTATATATGCTGCGAAAAGCAGCAATTAGGTAATAAGAAAAGGCATAGCACCAATCACGGTACTATGCCTTTGCAAATTCCGGAAGTAACATCCGATCATCAATATAGTAGTCGCAGGTGATCTTGCGGCTATTGTTTCCGTAGAGTTCTATGATCTCCGGGAGATTGTCGTTTACTGCATCAAATTCAAGATTTTGTTCCCGGCACCATTCGACCGCTTTCGACAAAGCCTCTCCGGCTCGGCAGGTCCAGAGGATTAGTTTGTTGCCATTTTTTCTCCATTCCTGAAGATAGGTAATCAGGGCTTGATTCGGCTGACCGCAATCCGGCCACTTGCTGAAACAGAGAGTGCCGTCAAAATCTACGGCAATGGTTTGGAAAGTGATTGTTTTATTGTTTTCCATTCGTATCATCCCTTTCATCTGATGTTAGGAGGGAGTATTTCTCTTCCGGAGTCAGTGTGGTGCTTTCCAAAATCTGAGAGAAAGCACGATAGCTCTGCATTTCCAATTCTGTGTTACCTTCCATTCTGTATTTGGGTGCTGAGTTATCCTGTAACAAGGTCCATAATAGGAATACATCGTTGCACTGTCCTTCGTCTAATCCGAAATTTGTAAGTGACCGGCATGCCTGGTCTATTTTCATAATTGCCTCTGCTATTTTGATAAGTGTAATGAATTCATCTTTTGTCATTGGTGTTCTCCTTTCCGGTGTAGTCATCACATTTATACTCAAATAATTGGTCTACGGAAAGAGAGAAGTAGTGTGCAATCCTCATTGCCGATAATAGCGTTGGGAACTGGTGTCCCTTCTCAATACTTATAATGGTTCTAACGCTAATACCGGTAGCATCCGCAAGCTGCTGTTGAGTAATACCCAGATCAACCCTTGCTTCGTACACTTTGCTGGTCAAAGATTCTGTGCTCATGTCTGCAATCCCCCTTTACAAAAATATCGAAAACAGAGGAAAAGCGGCTACTCCGCCTCCTACCATGTATAGCCTATCAGGTTTGCTGTACAATAAAACGGACTAAGACAGTACGCGGCCAAAAATCTTGAAAGAACTGTTTTCTGTGATGGGAATCGGATCGTATTTCTTATTAAGAGAAATGAGATAGGTTCCTTTTCTGTTATTCTGGAATTTCTTGATATAGGCATTGCCGTCCAGGTAGAAGATGCCGATTTCTCCATCACTTAGCTGTTCGGTCTGTTCAATCCAGACAAGATCCTCATTGTGGTAGCGGGGTTCCATACTGTCACCACTGATATGCACACCGAAGGTTGCTTCCTCCGGAATATCGGGAGAGGAGTACATTTCATAATCTTCTCCATCCAGGAAGGAACCGGTACCGGCGGAAACTGTCGTGTAGAATACTTTGCGTTCCCGGACAACATGAATCGGGATAATCTCAGCCAGTTTGTAATCGCCGGATTTTTCCAAAAGACGGATATAGTCCATAACCTTGTTAATTCCTTCTTCATTCAGGTTGCGGAAGGGATTGATTGGATTCTGGCCAATAAACTCCGTATATACATCATAAATATCAAGTATTTCACAGATGGCCAGAAGCTGTCTGGCACTTGGCTGTGTGATACCAGATTCCCATGCACTGATCGAATTCTGCTTTACAAAAATGTCATAGCTCTCCAGCTTCTTTGCAAGTTCACCCTGTTTCATTTTGTTTTCTTTTCTGTTCTTTGCGATGATCTTTCCTAACTCTTTCATAATAAATAGCCTTTCTAATTGCTGTGATAAGTATGCTGTCATCGTATGAATGTATATCAACTATACCATTAAAAAAGTGAAAAATCAATAAAAATATCATTTAGACAGATAACATGAAGAAAACTTCACTTGATTATCCGTGTGAATGGTATTATATTAGCCATTGTAAACAACAGACATACAGACAGAAATGAGCGGAAGAAAGAGGGTGAATGAATGAGCAGGATAATTTTACATGGTGACTGTAACTGCTTTTATGCATCCGTAGAACTTCTGCATCATCCGGAGCTTCGGGGAAAGCCGGTTGCGGTGGGCGGTGATCCGGAAGCAAGACATGGAATTGTACTGACTGCAGATTACATAGCAAAGCGGCATGGTGTAAAAACCGGGATGGCATTGTGGCAGGCAAAACAGGTTTGCCCGGATATCACTTTTCTTCCACCAAGAATGGATTTGTATCTGAGGTTTTCTAAGATGACCCATGAGATTTATGGAGAGTATACCGACAGACAGGAACCATATGGAATAGATGAGTGCTGGCTGGATGTGACAGACAGCGCGGGACTCAAAGGGGATGGTTATAAGGTGGCTCAGGAAATCAGTAGCCGGATTAAGTCAGAGCTTGGCATTACCGTGAGCATCGGTGTTTCCTTTAACAAAATATTTGCAAAGCTCGGTTCGGACTATAAAAAGCCAGATGCCATTACTACTATGAATAAGGATGAATACCAGACAAAGGCATGGCCGTTACCGGTGTCAGATTTATTATATGTAGGAAGTGCCACGACGAAAAAACTCTATCATATGGGAATTACCACAATTGGCGGACTGGCACAAACGGATGAAAAAATCCTGGTTGGGAGATTAGGAAAGATGGGAAGCATCCTCTGGACATTTGCCAATGGCTATGATGATTCCCCGGTAAAGATTGAGAATACCAATGCTCCTGTCAAGTCCGTAGGCAACAGCACAACGACACCAAAGGATATGGAGACAGATGAGGATGTGAAGATTGTCCTTTATATTCTGGCAGAAAGCGTTGCAGCGAGACTTAGGGAGAATGGATTCCGGTGTCGGACGGTAGAAATCAGTCTGAGGGACAAGGATCTTTATCATTTTTCCAAGCAGGTAAAGCTTAAGAATGCCAGCAACATAACAAAGGAAATTGCAGAAGCAGGGTACCGGCTTTATAAAGAAAGTTACAGGCTGCCTGCAGATGAGTATGAGAAACAACAGTTTTCACCGGAGCATTTTCAAAAACCACTCCGAAGTATCGGAATTCGGGGAACCGATCTTGTGACAGATTATTTCTGGGAACAGCTGGATTTGTTCACGGATCCGGGCTTCCGGGAGAAGCAGATGAAGATGGATGAGGCAGTAGATGTCATCCGGAGAAGATTTGGATTTTACAGTATTCAGAGAGGGCTCATGTACCGTGACAGAATTCTGTCAGCCTGTGATGCAAAAGCAGACCATACGGTTCACCCTCATGGGTACTTCGGATAGGAGGTGTCAGGAATGGAAAGCAGTAAGGTATATGTGAATGTCATGGCTGAGTTTACCAAGGATGGCCGGCTTCTTCCGAGAAGCTTTATTTGGAAAGATGGTCAGATATACGAGATACAGAGAGTAACGGATGTGCGAAGGGCGGCCAGCCTGAAAGCCGGAGGCGTAGGAATACGCTATACCTGTATTGTTAATGGAAGAGAGAGCCATCTTTTCTATGAAGATAACAATATGTGGTTCGTAGAGGAGCGGTAAATTTACAGAATGGAGTCAGTTACAAAGAAAGATCAGCGAGAAGTACAATGGGCGGATGGTGCGGACTTCGGCACATCGGAACTCATCCGTTATTTAACAATCATCAATGGTTTTCCTTTCCCTTATCCGTTGAATGGTAACAATCAACCAGGAGGATTTTGATGATGATAGATAGAAAAGATAAGAGATATGT
>JAGBHU010000025.1 GCA_017935345.1 Coprococcus sp. | reverse complement strand
GTACATCCTGAAAGCAACATAGACTGTCCGCTTGGTGAATTAGGTCTCGTAGATGTAATTGACAAAAGAAATGGTATATATAAGAAATCTGTGCCAAAGCTTGATATGATTCCACAACTGATATTATTATCAGCAATAATCAATAGTGCTAATGGTGAAAAGGAAATACGCATTTCTTCATTACAGAATGACAAACTTCAAATTGGAAAGATATTCAATTTGGATTCCATTACATTGATTAACGCTCTTTATCGACTCGAAACGACAGGATTGATTAAAGTAATCCGTACAGCAGGTCTGGATATTATTCGTATTGAAACAGATATGAGCTTCTTAGATTGCGTAAGAGCGTACTACGATGAATTAAATCAATAATCCCAGTTAGGAGGGTTCATTTATGTTGAATGAACTTATAGAATTATCAAGCGGATTTCAATCATCCGTGAATATATCTTACGATTTGAAGAATGATGAGAAGATTCAGAATTTTATTCTTACAACATCATCTCTTGAATTGATTTCAAATATTCTTATGAGCGTCCGCCCTGAATCAACTCAGCGTGCCAAAATTCTCACAGGCGCTTATGGACGAGGAAAGTCTCATATTATCCTCGTTGCGCTTTCTATGCTTTACAGAAGCGGGAAAAAGAAGATTTTTACTAACCTCTTAAATAGAATGAAAGACTATGATGAGGACTTATATAAAATCGCAAGCAATCATCTTCAGAGTAAAACAAAGCTTCTTCCTGTTATTATCGGTGGAAGCAGTTCGAGCCTTACACAGGCTTTTATGAACGCTTTACAGCAAGCTTTAAGCAGCAATAATTTAGAAGATATTATGCCTGATACCCATTTTCAGGCTGCTGAAAACACAATATTAAAATGGATGGAAACCTATCCTGATACATATAAAACCTTTACAGAAAGAATTTCATCAAAAATAGATGTTTTTCTTAATGAGCTGAAAGCACATAACGCTAAAGCCTATCGTGAATTCATATCAGTATACCCTGATTTGACTGCCGGTAGCACATTTAATCCATTTGTCGGATTTGATGTAGCCGAAATCTATGAGCAAGTGAGCATAGCACTTAAAGATAAGGGATTTGACGGTTTATTCGTCGTATATGATGAATTCGGGAAATACCTTGAAAGCAGTATATCTACAGCAACCGAAAGTGATACAAAATTATTGCAGGATTTTGCGGAAAAATGTAATCGTTCCGGTAAACATCAGATGCACATAATGCTTATTTGTCATAAGGATATCTCCAACTATATTGATATGAATTTACCACAGGACAAGGTGGACGGCTGGAGAGGTATATCCGGACGTTTTGAGCATATCAATCTTCACAATAATTACAGCCAGATGTATGAGATAATCTCCGCAGTTATTGAGAAAAATCCCGTTTTATGGGACAAATTCTGTGCACAGCACGACGCAACATTTGATAATCTTGGAAAAAGATATTCGGACAATAAGCTTATTCACACTGACAAAGATATAGCTAAGAAAACTGTCATATCTTGTTACCCGTTGCATCCATCAACAACATATATTCTTCCGAGATTGTCAGAAAAGGTAGCGCAGAATGAGCGTACTCTGTTTACGTTCTTGTCTGCAAATCACAAGAACACGCTTGTAGAATTTGTTGAAAAGTG
>JAGBHU010000024.1 GCA_017935345.1 Coprococcus sp. | reverse complement strand
ACATTACCAAACCTTAACCCTGTCTTCAGGAGCTACATACATTCCGTCCTTTTCTGTAATACCAAATGCTTCATAGAATTCGGGACAGTTTACAATAACTCTGTTTACACGGAGCTTATCCGCACTGTGAACATCCACCTGAGCCATATAGGACGATGCATCCCTTGTAGTGGTTGATGCCCAACATCTCGCAATACTTTCATATAGTGCTTTGTAATCCGGATTGTCAAGACCAGATACAATTTCAGTTATACAAGAAACCGCACCTTGGTCAGCAACATTCTCGCTTAATGTAAGTGTACCATTCATAGAAATTCCGGGAATAGCTTCGCATCCATCATAAAATGTTGCCATCACATTACATTTTTCATTAAATGCTGCATAATCCTCTTCTGTCCACCAGTCAGTCGCATTACCGTAGGCATCAAATTTCGCACCGTTATTATCAAAGGCATGAGTAATTTCGTGGGCAATCACATATCCGATCCCGCCAAGATTCTGCTCATAGGAAGCATTGACATCATACATCGGTGCCTGAAGTATTCCTGCCGGGAATGTTATATCATTTGATGTTGCACTGTAACAGGCATTAACCGTAAACGGATACATAATCCATTCTGATTTATCAACAGGTTTATCCTGTCTGTCAATTATTTCGGCTCTATTAACTTTGGATACTTCAAGCATATTGCTAAAGAAACTGCCTCCGTCTTGCGGAGCAAGAATTTGAGCACTGTCCATTGTTGTACGCCATTCGTCCGGATAACCGATTTTAACACTCATCAGGTCAAGCTTTTCTATTGCTTTCTTCTTGGTTGCTTCACTCATCCAATCGTTATTCTCAAGTCTCTTTCTATATACGGCAACTATGTCGGAAACCATTTTCTCTACATCTTTTTTTGCCTGCTCCGAGAAATACTTTTCAACATAAATTTCACCAATATAATCTGCCATTATATTCTGTAATTGAATTGCCGCAAGTTCTTCATCAGAGTATGCACCTGAAGTACCGAAATAATCCTGATTGAATTTATTTGATACATCAGTAAACTCCTGATTTAAAGCACCACCCCAATTCAGAAGAATACTAAGTTTTGCATAGCTTTTCAGTGCATCAAGATTTTCTGTTTTGAAACATTCTGCAAAAGCCTCTGTCGCACCGACATCTGTTATTATAATTTTATCTGTATTTTTAAGACCGCTTGATTTAAGTACGGATTCGATATCCGTATCGGTAAATAACTTTTCGATTTCTTCAAGAGTATATATATTGTAGATCTTATCAACATTATTACTGTCAGCCCGATCAAGAGTCTTTGCAGCCACAGCCTTTTCTATCTCATAGCACTGTTTTGCCATTTTTTCAGCATTTTCTTTTGTTTCGCCTGCAAGGACAAAGTTATCTGTGAGATAGTTCAAATAAACATTCAGCTTATCGCTTCCTTCAAGATAAAATTCTTTTTGAAGAATTATTGAAGGAGTGGAAAAATATAGCATATATTTATTGCTATCCTTCATATCGACAGTAATACTGAAACCGAAATACGGAGAAACACTGATTTCATTATATAATGTGTTGTTAAGCTCGGTTAAATCCTTAATGCTTTCAGCACTGTCAACAAGGTCAAGGTATTTCTTAATAGGTGTTATGCCTGCTTTGTTACGTCCTTCCTTATCAAGCATTGAATTGTAAAAGCTTGCAATCTTATATTCTTTTGTTCCTTTTTCCCACGATGAGCTTGTGATTTCCTTTATTATCTCCGATACCTGTTCGGTGGATTTATCTGAAAGATCATACAAGGTTCCTGCCATCATTCTTCCAGGCTTTATTTCGAGAGAATTGAGTGCTTCTTTATTTACGGCAGCATAGAAGTCATCCTTGAGATTTGTTCCGTACAGTGCAAATACACGCTTAATAAACAAATCCATCTGTTCGCGTGTTACAAGCTCATCCGGAGAGAAAACTCCTTCTGCTGTT
>JAGBHU010000023.1 GCA_017935345.1 Coprococcus sp. | reverse complement strand
GCTGACATCAGTGCAGACCTCTGATTCTTAGATTATTAAGATAGGGCAATCTTAATTTGAAAATCATAAGAATGGAGCGATGCAGGATGAAGGCGAACACTTCTAAAATTTATCACGCAGCCATCTACTTACGATTATCAAGGGAAGATGGCGATGTTGCTGAAGGTAGCAGACTGGAAAGCAACAGTATCTCAAATCAAAAAGATTTAATCATGGACTTTGTGGGTAAACACCCGGAAATTCATATCCATTCCATACGGGTGGATGATGGATACAGCGGTGTTGACTTTAATCGTCCGAGTTTCCAACAGATGTTAGATGATATAAAGGCTGGCGAGGTTGACTGTGTTATTGTAAAAGACTTGTCACGATTTGGCAGAAATTATATCGAAGCAGGAAGATATATTGAAAAGATATTCCCGATGATGGGGGTGCGTTTCATTGCTGTTACGGACTGCTATGACAGTCTTGAAAAGAATAATGGTACTGAAATGATTGTCCCTTTTAAGAACCTGATTAACGATGCGTACAGCAGGGATATTTCCATTAAGATTAGAAGTAATCTGGAAGTGAAAAGAAAAAGGGGAGATTACATTGGTGCGTTTGTTGCCTATGGTTATCAGAAGTCCTTTGAGAACAAGAATAAAATTGTTGCGGACGAATATGCAGCCGAGGTTGTAAAGGATATTTTCAGAATGAAGCTACTTGGCATGAGTCAGCAGACCATAGCGGATATTCTGAATGATAACGGAATTTTAGCCCCTCTTGCCTATAAGAACAGTATCGGTATTCATTTGAAAACTTCGTTTGATATGGGTGAAGCACCGAAGTGGAACTATGTTTCTGTTACCCGTATTCTGAAAAATGAGATTTATACAGGTGTTCTTATACAGGGCAGACAGACAACACCTAATTATAAGGTGAAAACAAGGGTGATGAAGCCTGAAAGTCAATGGGTTCGTATAGAGAATAATCATGAGGCAATCATTAACCGGAGAGATTTTGATTTAGTTCAGGAGCTTCTAAAATTAGATACTCGATGCTCACCGGGAGAGAATAAGGTTTATCCATTATCAGGCGTTTTGGTGTGTGGGGATTGTCTTGACAGTATGGTGCGTAAGACGGTTCCGGCAAACGGTAAGCAGTATGTGTATTATGTCTGCTCTACCAATAAGAAGAATAAAAATCATTGTTCCTCACACCGTGTCAGTGAAGCAGACTTAATGGATGCAGTATTAAAGTCCATTCAGCTTCATGTAAGTGAAATGTTGGGTGTCAGAAATGCCTTGAAAATGATTGATGAACTGCAATGGAAGCAGGCAGGGATTGAAAAATATGAGGAACGAATAAGGAGGGAAAAACAGAAGAAAGCCAAAATTGAAGCTCGGAAGCTGAATCTGTACGAAGATTTCAAGGATGGTATTTTAACCAAAGCGGAATATGTGCAGATGAAAGAGGAGTACAGCTATCAGATTGCTGTTTCGGATAGGGCAATTACTTCCTACGAGCATGAAGTGGAGCTTTTGAAAAATAACAAGGGTAGCAGGCAGGAATGGATTAAGGCTTTTAAGAAGTTTGAAAATATCACAGAATTAGACCGTGCGGCGGTAATTGCTCTGGTTAAGCAGGTGCGTGTGTATGGTAAAGATAGAATTGAGGTCATCTTCAATTTTCAAGAGGAAACAGAGAGACACAGCAGCTTAATTGCTTTTGCAAGTCCTAACTACGATTATGTGGAAGGGATGGTGGTGTAAATGGCAAGAAAGAGCAGAAAGCAGATCATCGCTACACAGTTAGAGACTTCGGTTTCCGTAGCAGAATATAAGGTTTATCGTACAGCATTATATGCAAGATTATCTGCGGATGAGCATTGCAGGGCAGAAGGGACAACCATCGACAACCAGCTTTACCTTTTACGAGAGTATGTGAAGGATAAGCCATATCTTCAAGTGCTAGACGAGTATTATGATGATGGTGTAACCGGAACGAAGTTCGACAGACCTGACTTTAACCGTATGATAGCGGATATGCGGGCAGGTAAGATTGATTGCATTATTGTAAAAGATTTGTCACGACTTGGCAGAAACTATTTGGAGGCAGGCGATTATCTTGAAAAAATATTCCCATTCTTCGGTATCCGTTTTATAGCCATTACGGACGGATATGACAGTAGTTGTCCAAACCTTACGGAAGATGGCTTGATAGTTCCGTTAAAGAATTTGATAAATGATATTTATGCAAAAGACCTTTCACGGAAGGTAAGCTCTGCATTTCTTATGAAACAGAAGCAGGGCAAATTTATCGGAATGTCAGCTCCATATGGATATATGAAATCTCCCGAAGATCATAATAAGCTGATTGTTGATGAAGATGTAAGAGAGATTGTGTGGAATATCTTTCATTGGAGAGCAGACGGGGAAAGTCTTACAGCCATTGCTAGAAGATTGAATGAATGTGATATTCCCGGTCCTACCAGATATAAATATCTCAGAGGATGGGTTAAGTCAGAACGCTCAAAGTCCGGTTTATGGACGGTCAGCACATTGGCAAGGGTTTTGGAAAATCCGGTGTATATCGGTGATATGGAACAGGGTATTGCGAGAACTGCATTATATAAGGGTATGAAAACAACCCGGATGCCTGTGGAGGAAAGAATTTATGTTAAAAATACCCATGAGCCGATTGTAGAAAGAGAAATCTTTGAAAAAATCAATGAGCAGAGGCAAAAGTATAGAGAAAAATTTCATAGCAATTATGGTAAGCATGACAGTGTTTTCAAAGAGCCGAATCTCCTAAAAGGTGTTTTGGTTTGTGCGGATTGCGGCAAGAATATGTCTCTTTGGAGGGATAGAAGCGGAGTTAAGCTGAATCCACCGAGGGTATATTATAAATATATCTGTCAGACTTATCAG
>JAGBHU010000022.1 GCA_017935345.1 Coprococcus sp. | reverse complement strand
TAAAAGAAAAAATTGTTGAATTGGCTAAGAAAGATGCGAAAAACAACATATATATGGGAAATGAGTTTATGAACTTGCGGAAAGCAGAGGTCGCTAAAGTGGCACCAAATCGGGCAGCACTGATAGGTAAGTTCAACCAATTAATGAGTTCTGGAAATATGGGCGATATGAAAGAAATACAAGAGGCAGACAAAAGATGGCTGTGTATTTTATTTGGGATACCATATGAGGCTGAATATCAGGGAGAGGGAACTGGTTCTGCGATCCATATATATAATGAGGGAGGGGAAGAAGTTCTTACATACACTCAAGGAGTAGGGTGGCATGAGAAGGAGACAAAAGCAGAAACGGGTGTACATTCAGCGTTAAAATCAGCATATTATGAGGCATACCATGACGCAAGAAAGGCGCTAAACAATGGAACAAATGTGGAAATCACAAATGAAAATGTTGTGGTGCAAAGTAATTTCGATATGAAAGCATAAAGTATGTAATTCATCAAATGTATATAAGGGGAATTTGACAGACAGGAGGAATACGATTATGGTAAAGTCAATGAAGAAAGTAAAGAGAATAATAGCGGTTGCTTTGGTATTCACAATGTTGTTTGCTTCACAGGTAACAGCATTTGCAGCAGGCACAGAATCAAAAACGGTTACAGCAACAAAAGATATGTCAATTGCATTGATGCCGGGAGTTACAGGGGATTCCAATACGATCACTTTTAATTTTAACAGCTTACCAGATAATGCGATTGTAAAAGAAGTTAAGATTGATTGTTCCAATGCATCTGTGATCGGTGGAAAAGGAGCAATATTGGCGCAGAGCCTTACCATTACCAGCCCAAGTGGAGAAACTCATACTGTTGGTTGGGGCAAAGGTAATGTGACTACTACCAGTTTATTTATTGCGGAAAAAGCTGCTGGAACATGGTCCGTGTATATGACAGGAACCAATATTGCATCTCCGAGTCTTGGTTCTGCTTTTATCGGGGGTACAAAATATTCACGACCTAAAATGACGATAACATATATAGAAGAATAAAATTGCATATTCCCTACATACACATTTGTATGAATAAAATTAAATCAGTCTTTGAACTATAGCAGTTCGGGGCTGATTTTTTTATTCAACTTTTATCCACTCCTGAAATATTTTGTTGCCGTTTCCTGCAAAAATCGGTCGTTTTCTGTAAAGATTATTGAATATAAGAAAATGTTTGGTATCATTAAACAATATGCTTGTTAAACGTAGAAATATATCCGCAAGAAAAAATACGGATGATGGTAGTATTTAATATATGGGTGCATATGCTAAGATGGATTATTTGAATGCAGTTATTAAATATTGGGCATATGCTATCAGGAATCATACCGAAAGGTTTGATGTTATGATATAAAATGGAAGATGTAAAAAGCAAATATGGTTAGAAAACGAGTGGTAAGTAAATTTTACCATTCGTTTTCTGCTTTTTAGGGATAAATCAAAAATTAACCTGTAAATGGTTAGAAAATGATGTGCATTGGGTTATTTTCTGGACTAGGACAGAAAACTGTCGATTGCTATGATTTATACAGGAAAAGAGGTGTAAATTATGGAAATTGACAGAAAAGACACCAATATACAGATTGGAAAAAGATTAAGAGAAGCAAGAACAAACATGAATAAGGATAAGGCAGAATTTGCCGCCACGCTTGATGTAACGGAGGAACATTACCGCAAGCTGGAAGCCGGGGCAACCGGGCTGTCTGCTGACAAGATACTGATTTTGTACCATACATATGGGATTGATCCTACCTACCTGATCACCGGAATCAGCAGTAATGTAAAGGATTTCAATTTGGACTACTATGTGGCAAACAGCACCAAAGAGCAGAGGAATGAGTTCTTTGACCGGGTACTGGCTTATCTGTCTAAGCTTATCAAATAAGTTTGTGGTAATTCCTGCTTCTTCGCTAGGAGGGATTGCTATGTTAAGAATTGCCGTGTGTGACGACAGCAGGACAGATGTTGAAATGTTGGAAGCTGCTTTTGATGAGCTTCCTGATTATCCGGTTGAATATGATGTGTATTTTAGCGGGAAAGAGCTGCTAATGTGTTCCATGCAGGACAAAGAGAATTATCATCTGTATATCTTTGATATAGAGATGCCGGATATGAATGGTCTGGAGCTGGCAAAAGAAGTGCGTAAAAGGGATGCGAAAGCCCTGTTTGTTTTTCTGACAAGTTATACAAGATACGTCATGGAAGTCTTTGAAGTGATTACGTTTGATTACATATCTAAGCCGATTACATCTGAGAAAATTGAGTCGGTTCTTTTGAAAGCCATGAATTATCTCAATATGATAAAACAGGACTTTGTCTTTCAATTCCGTAAAAATCATTTCCGTGTCAGTTGTGACGATATTCTGTATTTTGAAAAGAAAGGTCGGCAGGCTGTCATTCACACTCTTTCAGATACCTACAAAACAAACATGACAACAGAAGAAATATGGAAACAGCTTGATGAAAAGGTGTTTACCCATATTCATGTGTCCTATATCATCAATTTAGGGCATATCCGGGCAATTGAAGGCGATGAGGTCGTGTTAGACAACGAGGAGCGGCTTCTGATTGCCCGTTCCCAAAAACAGAGCTTAAAGGAAAAGCACATGGAACTTATGAAAAGGATGGTGTAGCCGATGGAGTTTATCATTCGTTTAATGGTAAATCTGTTCGATTTGGGAATCTTCTGGTATTACTTCCATTGTTTTAAGCAAATGAAGAAGGTGCCTAAAGGGCTTTTTGCTGCATATCTCGTAATAATGGCTGCAATATGGGCAGCGGTAAGCGGACTGGAAAATCCATACCTGAATCTTATCACTTTGTTATCCATTCTTCTGCTGACTACATTTTTCTTTGTGTCAAAGATGTGGTTAAGAATTGTGAATATTGTTATTTTTGTGGGAACCGGTATTTTGTTTGAACCAATCGGGCTGCTTCTGCTTCAGGCTGCAAACTATACCTCAGAAGAGAATGGAGCCTATAAATATTATTTTGTGGTGGCTCTTTGCAGTTTTATCCGGGGAAATGTGCTGTATCTTCTTTCCAAGCTCATTTCTAAAAGAGGAGTGCAGCTTTCCAAAATTCCGAAAGAGATAATTACCGTTCTTGTTATGGTCTTTGTCTTTGCAGTTCTGAACTGCTGCTTCATAATTATTCTGTCTTTGGAATCAGGTAATCCTAAGAGCTTTATCATGTGCATCAGCATCCTTGTTTCCATCGTGCTGACCTATTATTTTATGCTTTACATGATGGAGCGGTTTAATTATCTTATGCGTAAGCAGTATGAGGATGAGATGTACCGTGAGGAGATGTTCTATAAGGAAATTTATTACAATGAAGTGGAAAAACGGAACGAGTGTGTGCAGAACTTGAGGCATGATCTGAAAAATAAGTTGCTTGAACTTTATCATCTGGCAAAAAAAGGGGATTCAAAAGCTCTTGTGGAGCAGATGGGAGGCTTGTGTCAGGAGTTGGGGAAGATTGATGAGAGAATTTATACGGATAATCCGATTGTAGACTCTGTTCTCCGAATTAAATTTGGTCTGGCAAAATCGGAGGGCATAGAGATAGATACTGCTATCCATATTCCCAGGCAGATGCAGCTTGAGCGTGGGGATATCGGTGTGCTGTATGGCAATCTGTTGGATAATGCCATTGAAGCCTGTCGAAAGGTCCCGGAGGGAAAACGGTTTATCCGGCTGGAAAATAAGTATCAGTCCGGTAAGCTGCTTTTGGTAATCACAAATAGTAAGACAATGGAGAAGAATGAAAGCCTGAAAACCACTAAAAAAGACAGTTATAGTCACGGGCGGGGAATTTTGAGTGTGCAAAGGGTAGCGGAAAAGTATAACGGAACTGCTGGATTTACTGATAAAGGAGAGGTTTTTGAGGCTTCGGTTATACTTTATGGGATAGAAGTGAAAAATAGAAGTGGAGTGAAACGTGTTCTGGCTTCGACAAAATAGGATAGGAAACGACAAAGTATTACACTTAACCAGCAATCCATTACACTTTGCCAGTTTTTCCTTTTTGGGATGATATACTGCGTCTAAAAATCAAAGGGAGGGTATCATATTATGCCAAACATAAGAAAAGCAATGAATAAAATCAGTAGGGGAGTGTTATCTGGTGTGGCTGCAATGGCACTTATGGTAACAGCAGCGAATGTAAGCACATGCTGCTGGTTCATTCTCGGACAGGACAGATTACCGGACAATGCGAAAAAACTCCGTAAATTTTAGAGGATGGCGTTATGAAGCTG
This sequence comes from Coprococcus sp., assembly GCA_017935345.1. GTDB lineage: Bacteria > Bacillota > Clostridia > Lachnospirales > Lachnospiraceae > Coprococcus. Next base: position 2,036 of record JAGBHU010000022.1, on the reverse strand, counting down.
ATTACTGAATTTGCGGAAAAGATAAGTGAAAAATTAGTCCATAACGGGATTGTACTAAAGGAGGATGCTCCTTTATATCAGTATGGGATTGAAAATGCTATAACTGTTGCCGGAAATCTTCTGGCTTCCGTGATATTTGGCATTATAACGGGGAGACTGGGCGTTGTTCTGGTCTTCCTGTTCTTTTACGGCACACTTCGGAGCTTCAGCGGAGGCGTGCATTGTAAAAGCAAAGCAGGGTGTTTCTGTCTGTCAATGGCAATCTTGTTGATCCCAATCTACACCAGTGGGTGGATAATGGGAATAGTAAACAAAACAGTGCTTATTATAATCGGAATCATGGCGGTTGTGACGATACTGATATTAAGTCCGGTGGAGAGCATCAATAAGCCGCTGGATGATGAGGAAAGAAGATTTTACAGGAGAGTGAGCCACTGCATTGTTGCATTGCAGGTCTGTGTTCTTGCATTCCTGTTCTGTTTGGATAAAATAGAATATTTTTATGCCGGATACAGCAGCCTGATTCTGGTGGCTGTATTTATGGTAATTGGGGAAATTTTAACAAAGCGTTACATTTAACCGACCTACCGTTACAGTTTGCCAAACTTAATGGTATTTTCTGATATACTGCTAAAGTCAGAAAGGGCGGGCTATGCGTAACGGAGAAAACTTGTACGAAATAATAGCCGGTAACATCAGGAGGGAACGGAAAAGGTTATCCCTGACGCAGGCAAAGCTTGCGGAGCGGGCAGATGTATCCATAGATACTGTCAAAAGTATAGAAAACGGCAGGAGGGCAATGAGCCTTGACACTTATTTGAACATAGTGCAGGCATTGGAGACTTCACCGCTTGCTCTAATGAGCCGGGAACAGCCGGAACAGTACATAGAGCGTTTTATTTTTATGATGAATCGGTGTAACGAAAGAGAAATAGAGTTCGCTCTGCATATGGTGGAGCAGCTTCTGAAGGGGCAGGATAACTATTTGAGTAAATAGTGTCCTGCCACATTACTATATCTCTTTTGACAGTTTCTCGGCAAGATAAGCGATGACTTCCTCTACAGTTGGACTGTCTCCTTCACATGGAAAGCTATTCCAGAAGCGTTGTACTTTCGGATCACTGCTTTTCAGCGCATAGGAAACAGCTCGCCCAATTTCGGATTTGACTTCCTCCGGTGTGATGCCTTCTCTTTTTGCGATAATATTCAGATCTTTTTCAATCTTTTGTTTTTTCTCTGGGTTCATGGTTTTATAAAATTCCTTCCTTAATCTCTAATACTATCATACAACATTAGAATGACCTTGCGAGTTTTTTCTATGCCCGCAGGGTTGTTTTTTTATTTTATCAAAAATATGTAAAAACATGTGCGGAAAAGGTGTACGATGTTCTATTTAAAATAGTGGGTGTAGTCACTCTGATTGTTGATGAGCCTGCGGTACAATACTTACAGCTTAAGCAATACATAAGACGTCGGAAAGAGTAATCAATGCAGTATTATGACAAGAAAGCTGTTGGTGAGCGGATTAAGGCAATCAGGCTCCGTAATGGGATGACACAAAGCAGGTTGGCAGAGGAACTGGACTATACCAGTGAACGTCAGTTGCAGAGGATTGAGAGCGGGGAAACTTCCTGCTCCGTGGATAAGCTGATGGAACTGGCACAGATACTCGGAGTGAGTACGGATTATTTGCTGTTTGGATATGAGAGTGCCTGTAGAGATGACATGGAAAAGTATATGTCGGGAAAATCAGGCAGGGAAAAAGAGTACATATGCCGGGTGCTGGATGCTGTGGTATCAAATATGGGTGTGTTGTTGAATGGGGAGTGACGAAATGCTGACGAAATTTGTAGAATATGATGATTTTTTGGGGGATGTGTGGTATAATGATTAAATGATAATCTGATGTTATCCATTAAAATATTTACCAGAAGATAATCTTGAACATGTGATTAGGAGAAAAAGTTATGGTAACTTGCTTTGTAATTATGGGGTTTGCAACCAAAAAAATACCGAATACCAATATAGAGGTTAAT
>JAGBHU010000002.1 GCA_017935345.1 Coprococcus sp. | reverse complement strand
TTCCCAACGATGAAAAGTTTGGATAAATAACCCAGTGTTTATGCGGGTTTGCGGACTCGGAAAATGGCTTGACATCAAAATGACATCAAATTCGAGCGGATTTTTGGGTTTTAGTGGGGACTAAACAGCCATATTCAGTCATACAGAATTCAATAATTAAGACACATAGAGTCACTTTTTAAAAGAAATTTTGAAAAGTGGCTCTTTTTTTGTTGTCAAATTGGGGAGACAGCCAGTAAATATGAAAGGAGAATGCAAACCATGAAGATTGAGACCGAAGAGTACATGACAATTGAGCGGAGAGAATCTGTGAAAGCAGAGGCAAGGAAGCTGAGACGACAGTTTTTGCGATATAAGGAAGCAGAGATTGTCTACAGCATGCAGCACAAGAAGATTTTGGAACTGGCAGACAGAGCAGGAGCCTTATACCGGATTGATGGCTATGTGCTGATTAACAGAGACATCTTTGATGCATATTTGGAACGATTTCATATGCCACCGTCTATGACGAAAACCGGGGAGGGAGATTGATGAGCGGATGTATATGGATGTTTTCTGACCGGATAGATGATGTGGATTTGGAGTTTGCACAGCACGATTTCATTACCTATCGAATGGGGCGTGAATATTACGGCTTGGGAGAAAAACCGATGATACGGATGGCATGGGCTTCCGGTGCCGTTTACAAGGTTGGAAAGAAGGTACTCATAAAGCGAGAAATATTTGAGGAGTATCTCAGACAGCACAGAAAGAAAGTGGAGGATTTAATCTATGGGGACGAAGCGTAGGTCACAGATAAAGATGTTGGCATATGGTTCTGAGGAATCGAAGCTGACAAGGTATATCGCTAAGAAGTATTTCAGATTACAGGAATGTGCGGAGCTATACAGTATAGGCTTGAACAAAACAAGAGAGCTGGCAGAAGAGGCAGAGGCTATTTATAAGGTGGACGCTGTAGTGCTTGTGAATATTGAACTGTTTGAAAAGTACTTGGAAACCTTTCGGGTGACGCGATGACAGGCCGCAATCATTTCGAGTTTGTAGGAATTAAGAAATTCTACAGAGTCGAGGATATCAGACAGAGAACGCAGGTAAAAAGAAAGGATCTCATCGAAGTAGCTTTGCTGAGTGATGCACTTTATAAGATAGGTTCGATAGTGTTAATCAACAAGGAAAAGCTGGATGCATTTTGTCAGAAGATGAATCTGTATCACCTTGATGCCAGGGCGGTTTATATGAGTCCGAAGGAGGCGGCAGAGCATTTAGGGATGACTCTGGATTTCCTCTATCAGCTGGCAAGCAGAGCAAATGCTTTGTACCGGATAAATGGACGGTTCTTTATCAATGTAGAATTATTGAATAGCTATTTTGCCGGTTACAAGGTGAATTACGGATATGATTTTAAAGAAATTTATGAAGCATTAGGATTTAAGGAGGACGAAGAAGATGTGTAAGGTTATTGCAATAGCAAATCAAAAGGGTGGCGTTGGCAAGACAACGACCGCAGTTAATTTGGGAATAGGATTAGCAGAGGAAGGTAAGAGGGTTCTGTTAGTGGATGCAGACCCGCAGGGCTCACTTTCCATATCTCTCGGATATAAGGAACCGGACAAGCTGGATGTGACATTGGTGGATATCATAGAGCTTCTTGTAAACGAGGAGGATGTGCCTGCCGGATATGGAGTGATTCATCACAAGGAGCGTGTAGATTTGATTCCATCCAATATAGAGTTATCTTGTGTGGAGATTTCCTTGGTAAATGTTATGAGTCGTGAACTGGTGCTTCGTAGCTTTATGGAGCAGGTAAAGCACAATTATGATGTGGTAATTATCGACTGTATGCCTTCCCTTGGTGTTATGACAGTGAATGCGCTTGCATGCGCCGATTCCGTGCTGATTCCGGTACAGGCGGCATATTTACCGGTAAAAGGATTACAACAGCTTATTAAGACGATTTACACCGTAAAGCGCAGGCTGAATCCGAAGCTGGAGATTGAAGGAATCTTGCTTACGATGGTTGACCATAGAACGAATTATGCTAAGGAGATTGTGCTTGAGGTAAATGATGCTTATGGAAAGACCATACCGGTATTTCCGATTGAGATTCCGTTATCCGTGCGTGCGGCGGAAATCAGTCAGGTGGGAACCAGCATTTATGACTACGATCCAAAGGGCAAAGCGGCATTTGCTTATACGGCATTAACAAAAGAAGTATTGAATCAGATGGAGGGCTAAGAGATGGCTATGAAGAGAGAAAAAGTACATTTTGAATCAGTTGAGGAATTATTAGGCGCACCGGTAACGAAGGATGGTACGGAGGAAATTCGAATTGACCAAATCTTCCCTTTTGAGAATCATCCATTTAAGGTAATTGATGATGAGAAGATGCAGGAGCTGGTTGAAAGTATTAAGGCAAATGGAGTGCTGTCTCCGGTAATTGTAAGACTGGATGATGAGGGAACCTATGAGATGATTTCCGGTCACAGAAGAATGCATGCGGCACAGAAGGCGGGATTAACTACCATTCCGGCGATTGTGAAGCAGATGACGAATGATGAAGCGGTAATCCTGATGGTAGATGCTAATATTCAGAGGGAAGAGATATTGCCAAGTGAGAGAGCATTTGCATTAAAGATGAAAATGGATGCTATGAACAGACAAGGAGCAAGGACGGATTTAACTTTAGGACGCGACGTCCCAAAGTGGAGTCATGAGGAATTAGGGAAGGAGAATGGTATAAGTGGTAGGCAAGTGAAACGCTATATACGATTAACAGAACTTATTCCGGAGTTTCTCGATTTAGTGGATGAGAAAAGAGTTGGTTTGATGGTTGCAGTAGATATCTCATTTTTCGATAAGGACCTACAGAAATGGCTTTATGAGTATATTAGGGAGAACGGATTTCTGAAACCGGAACAGATAGAAGCTCTCAAAAATACTCCAAACTTAGAGAATGTCACTCAATATACGATGATTCAGATTCTGAACAATGCGCTCCCAGAGTCGAAACCTAATGGTAAGGTGACGCTTTCTGAAAAGAAGCTGAACAAGTACTTTCCATCACATTTTACGGCGGCTCAGAGGGAGAAGGTTATCATTGGATTGTTGGATAAGTGGCAGTCAGAAAGGAATGGTGACTAAGATGCCTTTTGAATATTTCCAGAGCTATCAGGCAGACCAGTTCAGCTTCATCAATATTCCCAAGGCAATGGTGACGGAGGAGATATTTTCTCCTCTGTCCATCCAAGCAAAGATTCTGTATGGAATGTTACTGGATAGGATGAGTTGTGCACAGAAGAACAAGTGGATTGATGAGGAGAACCGGGTGTATATTATTTATCCGATTTCGGAGATTGCCAAGGATATGAATATTTCTAAGCGAAAAGCGATTAACAGCATGGCTGAGCTTGTGGGCATGGGACTGGTGGAAAAGAAGCACATTGGCCAGGGACGTTCTAATGTACTTTATATCAAAAAGTTTGTGATTACGTCGGACTAGGATTTATCCAGGAGTGCAAAATATGCACTTCTGAAATCTCGAAAGGAGGATTCGATAATGGACCGACGAGTAGCATTTAACTATTTCTATGGCAAGGAAGCAGACATGCTAAGCTTCTACCGAATACCAAAGCTTCTGTTCACAGATGATTATTTCAGAGAGCTTTCAACGGATGCTAAGGTGCTGTACGGACTATTGCTGGACAGAATGTCCATATCTGTAAAGAATGAGTGGTTTGATGAGCTTGGCAGAGCCTACATATACTTTTCTATAGAGGAAATCATGGAGCTGCTGAACTGTGGCAAGAATAAAGCAGTGAAATCTCTGCAGGAGCTTGATGCAGAAGGAGGCATCGGGCTGATTGAAAAAGACCGTCAGGGACAGGGAAAAGCCACCAGAATATATGTGAAGAGTTTTGTGATACAGGATGCTCAGAAGTTTACAAATGAAGATTCTGGAGAAAAAGAGGCTGTTTCAGAAGTTTACATTTCAAACTTCAAGAAGTTTAAAAATGGGGATTCTAGAAGTCCCGAATGTAAACCTCTAGAAGTTTGTTTTTCGGGACCTAATTATAATAACTTAAGTAATACTGATAATAGTGATACTAAATCTAATCCTATCGTATCGATACCTGATGTGATGCGAAGAGAGGCTGATAAAGTAAATACTTATGCAGAGCTTATCAGAGAAAATTTGGCTATTGATATTTTAGTGCAGAGAGAACCGATGGATAGGGAATTAATAGAGGGCATCTATGATTTGGTGCTTGAGACAGTATTGACTACCAGTCCGGAGATTGTGATTGCCAGTAGCAGATATCCTGCAGAGCTTGTAAAGAGCAAATTCTTGAAGCTTCATTCCGGTCATGTGGAGTATGTGGTGGATTGTTTGAAGGCGAATACTACTAAGGTTCGCAATATCAAGAAGTATTTGTTAGCTGCATTGTTTAATGCATCTAGCACCATGAGCGGATATTACCAAGCAGAGGTGAATTACGATATGCCACAGTTTGCTAAAGCACGATAGTGTTATGGGAGCCTGTGGGAAAGTATGAGAGATAACATCTTGACAGATACGCAGTGCGTGAATATAATAAAAGCAAAAACAGTAACGCACTGCGTATCTAGAGGGGGTATAAAATGGAACATACATTACAGGAACAGTTGATAGAGTTAAGAGAGAAAACCGGAATGAATCGTAAGCAGTTTGCACAGTATTTTGATATTCCATATCGTACCATGACAGACTGGGAACGAGGGGAAAGACAAATGCCGGAGTATTTACTACGGTTATTAGCATATAAGGTTGAGATGGAACGTCTCATGAAGAAGGGAGTTGTAGAGAATGATGATAATTAAGTTTTTGGTTAAATTAGTGGCAAAGGTGTTAGTACTGCCAGTTATTTTGCTTTTAGGTTTTATAATCTTGACCTATAATACCGTGGAAGGAGTTGCACGGTTTATATTGGGTATTTTAAATATAATTATCGTGGTAGGTGTGATTGCTGCGTATTGTAATACCGGCTCCTGGGATTTGGTAAAGCAGGGACTTATCTTTTTTGCAATTGAAAGTGTGGTACTTGGAGTACCGCAGCTGTTTGCCAGTGGTGTGCGTAGCTTGCATGAGCGATTGCAGATGTTTTTGTGGGCATGGTGATAATAAAATACATATTTACTTTTGTGCTAATTCAGAATATAATATTAGCACGAAAGGAAGTGAGGAGCCGTGACGCAGAATGAACAAATTAAAAATTTAATTCAAACAAATGATGGAATGATTCAAACATCGCAGGTAATAGCTCTTGGAATTTCTAAACCAGTGTTGTATCAGTACATCAGAGATAATGAGATGGAACAGATTGCGCATGGTGTATATGCAACTAAGGATACATGGATTGATGCTATGTATATGGTGCATTTGAGATGTGAACAGGCAGTGTTTTCTCATGAGACTGCGCTTTTTTTGCATGATTTGTCTGATAGGGAACCTATGGAATATGAGATTACGGTAAAGACCGGTTACAATCCATCTAGGCTCAAGGAGGACGGAATTAAGGTATATACTGTAAAAAGGGAGCTACATGGAGAGGGGATTGTTATGATGCAGACACCGTTTGGTCATTCGGTTCCAGTCTATAACATGGAGAGAACAATCTGTGATATTATCCGAAATCGAAATAATACAGAAATTCAGACTTTTCAGACTGCACTAAAGCAGTATGCAAAAAGGAAAGATAAGGATTTGCGATTGCTTATGCAATATGCAACGATGTTTCGAGTAGATAAAATTTTACGACAGTATTTGGAGGTTTTGCTATGATAAATACAGCGAAGCAGTTAAAGGATTTAATTCGTAATTTATCAAAGAAGAAGTCAGCAGATGCACAGATTCTGATGCGTAATTACATGATGGAACGCTTTTTGGAGAGAATGTCAGTTTCACAGTATAAAGATAAATTTATTCTGAAAGGTGGAATGTTGGTAGCTGCAATGGTTGGTCTGGATGCTCGTGCGACGATGGATATAGATGCGACAATCAAAGGGGCAGATGTTAATGTGGAAGCGGTGGAACGAATCATATCAGATATTGTTTCTGTTCCGTTGGAGGATGGCGTAACATTTCGCATTAAGCAAATTTCGGAGATTATGGATGAAGCAGATTATCCGGGCGTGAGAGTCAGTATGGAAACCGAGTTTGATGGCGTGAGAACGCCATTAAAGATTGATATTTCTACCGGGGATGTTATAACACCGAGGGAGATTCAGTACAGCTTCAAGCTTATGTTAGAGGAGCGTTCTATTGATGTTTGGGCATACAATTTGGAGACTGTATTAGCTGAGAAATTGGAAACTGTGATTTCAAGAAATATCACCAATACTCGTATGAGAGATTTTTATGATATCCATATATTGCTTAAACTATACGGTAATACGCTGGATGCGCAGGTGTTGCGTGATGCTTTGCAGGCAACTGCTAAGAAAAGAGAATCAGAGCGATATTTGAGTGATGCTGAGGAAATATTCGATGAGCTACAGAATGTTCCGATTATGCAGAATTTGTGGGCTTCTTATCAGAAGAAGTTTTCTTATGCTGAAGATATTTTGTGGGATACCATAATGAGTTCGGTGAAAGAACTCTATTATGTGTGTAGAAGGTAAATAGGTATGTGAATTTAGAAGTTTGATGAGCAATTATTATGATGCATATAGAATAAATGGATGAAATGGTAGGTGGGACTATGATGAGTGATGAAAAAGAGGTAGACGAGAAACTTTATCGTGTTGTGCGGAAAAAGGGAAGTCATGTGAATACAAAAGTAAATCCTGATGGTACAAAAGCTGCTCTACAGTTTACCGATGGCAATAATGATTTAAATGGGCCGCTTGAACTTATTGAAGTTGATGAGGTCGAATATATAAGAGCAGAAGAATTACAAATTGATATTGATGATGAAATGGCACCTAGAACTTGGAAGCAGGTTGTTGTTGAGGATATAGTTGTTCCTGTGGCTAGAGAAGCTATTGAACAATTTCTGAATATTGGTTTTCAATATTTAGAAATTTGGATGAATGAAAAAGTTGTTCCGGCTGCTAGACAAAAAGCGAAGAATGTTGGAAGGGATATATCTGTTTTCCTCTCAGCAATGAAACCAGCAATAAAAGGAGAGCAACCCAAGGCGTTACAAATTATCGAAGCAGAACGGCATTACGAAAAGGCGCATAATTCTGTTAAAGTGGCGGGGAGCATGGATTCAACACAAGCAGAGCAAGAAACAACGGATAAAATAGAAATTACTCAATCTGAATTTGAACAGATAGTTGCATTGACAAAGAGAAGTGCAGTAACACTTGTAGGCTGCATAAATCTTCTTAAGAATTCTGCCATATCGGATATGGATGAAAAGCAGAGGATTGAGTTTGAAAATCAAATAAAAGAATTGACTACAGAGGATTTAATGAAAGAAATAAATCTCTTGTTGCAAGATAAAAACAAAGGAATATTGGATGCAACCTCTTATGCGATACTATCGGCATTTCGAGATGGAGAATTTATTGTAGATGGAGAAAGAGTGTCTATTGGTAAGTATATAGGAAAATAACATATTTTTCGTTTGAAGGGCATTGGGAGACAAGTGCAAATTTGTTTTTATTACATTAAAAAAGAGGCGGATAAATAATGAAATATATAGATGCTACAACACAAAACTTCTTGAAACGGGGAGTAATGGAATTATTAAATCTTTCAGCTGGTGAGATGACAAGGATGTTTGTGTCAATTTATGAAGATACGGAAAAGGAACCATGGGAATGGGTTAGAGATTTTCTGTCTGATTATGGTGTAAGTGAGACACTTGAATATATACAGATGTTCCATCTTTCTCGAAGATTGGAAGGAACCGACATAAAAGCAAATAATAATCTAGAACAGCTTTTGTTAGAAAACTCTCCTCTATCTGATTTCTTCAAAAAATATAAGGTAACTTTTAAAACGAACGAAGGTCATATTGATTTGTATTATAAAGGAGAGTTGCAGCTTCTTGAGGATGAGTTTAGATATGATGGCGGAAACATTTATTATCTTAGATCCAGATTGGGATATAACAAGACTCAAGATTACTGTGTAAACGGGTTTGCGTTTCGGTCATATTTAGAGAAAAACCAGTATTTCACTCCATTGTCGTATTGTCCCGAATTGGTAGAAAATATTGAAAGTCTTCTTGATATACATGGTATGAGTACTGATTATTATAATAACAGTAAATATTATTGTATTGAATATTTGATTCCAATGACGGATGTGATATTTGACATGGGATACCCACCAGAAACTGTTACCGAAAAGACAGTAGTATTTTTACATTATGCAATATTAAGATTATACGATGAATGGAGAGGAAGTAGCTTTGTGTGTGATGAAAATCTTATATTAAGGCTTTCGGATGATGCATGTATCAAGCCAGAGTGGTTTGTCAAGGCGGAGGAATTGTAATAATTGAGACAGAGTAGTTAGGAGCAAGCGCTTTTTTACTAAAACCATGAAATTCCACCCCAAATTCACCTTAATTCACTCCAAAGTCCCGCTTTTTTTCGGATTTTAAGTGTGATATATTTATAATGGACAAAGCGATGGGACATCAGAAATGAGCCCGGTGCCGAGTCCATTTCTTTTGCAAAAGAATAGAGCAACTAAGGAGCGTCAGCTCATAGCCTTAACCGGTTATGGGTATGGCGCTTTTCTTATGCTCAAAATCAGGTGACGACCTGATGGATTGTAGAAAAGTAAAGGAGAAAAGAAAGCAATGAATTACGAAGAGTTTAAGAATGAGTTCGTGGAAGCTTTGCAGGAGCGTCTTTATGAAAGAGGCAACGAAGTAAGCATCTCCGTCAATACGGTTGAGAAGATGAATGAAACCTACGAAGCAATCACGGTGACTCCGGAAGGAAGCAACATCGGCATGAACATGAACTTGGGAGTTTTTGCTGAGGCTTACGAAAACGGTGTTGGATTCGATGAGATTGTAGAGCAGGTTACTCACAAGGTTGAGGATCACCTTTCCAACATGCCAACCTTTGATGTTCAGTCACTTACTGATTATGAGCAGATGAAGGACAAGATTTCTATGGAGGTTGTAGCGGCAGACAGAAATGCGGACCTGCTTGCCAAGGTTCCTCATCAGGAGATGGAGGATATGGCAGTGGTTTACAGATTTGTTGTAGAGAGTGACACCACCGGAAGAGCAACTATTCTTGTTACCAATGAGTTGTTGGATAAGATGGGAGTCACTCCGGAACAGCTTCATGCAGATGCTTTGGAGAATGCACCGGAGCTTAGACCTGTGGTTATCAAGGGCATGAGTGAAATCATGGTTGATATGATGGGAGCTGATGCTGCAGAGATGTTTGGAATCGATGAATTTCCTCGTGATGAGATGATGTATGTTGCTACGGTACCGGACAAAATTTCCGGAGCCGGGGTAATCGCTTATCAGGAATTTATGGACCAGGCCGCTGAAAGACTTGGCGGTGACTTCTTCATTTTACCTTCATCTGTGCACGAGGTGCTGTTAGTAAAAGATGATGGCAGTGCAAATTTCAGAGATTTGAAGGCTATGGTGGAAGAGGTAAATGCTACGCAGGTTGCTCCGGAAGAAAAGCTTACTGACAGCGTATATCACTACGATAGCAAGGAGCATATCTTTGAGCTTGCGGAGAAATTCGAAGCACGCCAGCAGGCTAAGGAAGCTGACCTCTCATCTGAGAAAGAGGACAAGGGCTCCGTTTTGGGAGACCTTAAGGCGAAAAAGGATGAGGTGGCAAAGCAGCCAAAGAAGGATGCTGTAGAGAAAGCTGCTAAAGTAAAGGGAGGAGAAGCACTGTAATGTCCGGTAGAAACGATTATAAGCAGGGACAAATCAGTGCAGTACCTAAGAGGGAGCCGAGTGCGGTTCCCTCTCCTAGAAATTGCAAGAATCCATGCCCTTATGGAAGAGGCAGAGAGCTCTGCTTTCCCTGCTATGCGCAGCTTATGAAAAAGAAAGGGTAACACATGAAATATGACTACTTCTATGAGGAGCAGTCAGAGCAGTTTGTATTCTATAAGGTTCCCAAGGTGCTATGCACGGAAGAGGAGTTTCGGAAACTTTCATCAGATGCCAAGCTTCTCTATGGCTTGCTCCTAGACAGGGTTTCTTTATCCCAAAGGAATGGCTGGGTTGATGAGAATGGACGCATTTATGTGGTGTTCACACTCGATAATATCATGATTTCACTGAATTGTAGTGATAAGACCGCTACCAAGATGCTAGTAGAGCTGGAGAAGCATGGTTTGATAGAACGTAAACGTCAGGGACAGGGAAAACCGGTGCTTATCTATGTGAAGAATTTTATCCACTCGGAGAATCTCCGAGTCTTGACTCGTAAAAACTCCGACTCTGGACTCGTAGAAGGTACGACTCTAGGCTCGGAGAAAGTACGATGTAATAATACTGAGTTTAATAATACTGATATTAGTGAGACTAATCTTATCTTATCGGGAGATAGCGATATGGATGAGAGGGATGCATGCAAGCAATATTTCATTGAGCGATTGGAATATCAGGCTCTTAAGCAACAATATCCCTATCAGTGTCGGGAACTAGATGAGATTTTGGATTTATTAGTGGATACCGTCTGCTCAAAGAGTAAGACCATCCGTATTGCCGGAGATCAGAAGTCCCTGGCAGTGGTAAAAAGTCAGTTTATGAAGCTGGATTATGGTCATATTCAGTATGTCTTAGACTGCATGGAAAAGAACGGTACAGAGGTTCGCAATATCAAGCAGTATCTGCTTGCGATGCTTTATAATGCACCGTTAACAATCAACAACTATTACACGGCGATGTTCAATAATGACAGAGCCAATGGAAGAATATAAGGAGAGATGAATACGATGGAAAGCGTAAAGGTAAGAATTGAAGGAGATGCAGATGTAGGATTTAAATTCGCTGCTGTTGCACCTGCTCTTCCGAAAAAAGCAGCCCTGTATATCAGCACAAAGAAATCTCTTTGGCTCATGGATTATGAAGGGGCATTGGGTATAATTGATGATTATGCCGAGCAGTGTATGTCTGCAATGATGGGCAAGACAGATTATATCATTATCTATCCTGCAGAGAGTGCAGTGAAGGTGGATGGTCAGAATTTGATTATGGGTGAATGCCTGATTATGAAGTCAGAAAACGGCGTACAGTGCATGAACCGTGACGAATTGGAAGCGGCATTTACTGAGTATGTCAGCAGAATTACCAGTGTGTGTGCCGGACAGTATGAATTACCGGCATATCAGGTGGATTAGGAGGCGTTTATGAGTAGAACATTACCCAGAGCATATGTAACTGCAGCATGGAGTAAGAATCGTTTTGAAGCGGAAGAGGAAGCGAGAAAGTATTGTCAGGTATTAGCGGATAATGGATATATTCCTATTTGTCCGGTGCTTGCATTCAGCGGAATCTTTACAGATGAAAATCCGGATGCACATAAGCTGCAGAAGGAAATGGAGGAGGAACTCCTTCGCAGAGCAAGATTTTTAGTGGTGTGTGGTAGTCGCGTTTCAGAGGAAATGAAGGATGATATCACCATTGCGAAAAAGGCGAAGCTTATTGTGACATCTATGGAGGGTATCACTGGGTACCTTTAAGATGATGAAGCAGGAAGGAAGTGAGAGTTTTGGTAAATGAAGAAGTTGCTGAGAAAGCCGTGAGACTGGTCTTTTCGACTACAAAGCTGAGTGCGAATACGTTGACGAAGGGTATGGAAACATTTCTTGGGGAGCATCGTCGAAAGAAGGACATGAAAGCTACGAAGGATGACCGTATTCAGGGAAAGCAGACTATCAAGCAGTTGATTGGTCAGAACCAGGGCGTATCCAGCTTGCCGGTGGGAGAAACAGGCCTTAAGGATTTCGAGCGTATTGCAAAGAAATATGGTGTAGATTTTGCCATTGTGAAGGACAAGACAGTTACACCGACAAAGTATATGGTTTTCTTCAAAGCCCGTGATGCGGATGCCATTGCCCAGGTGCTGGCTGAATATACCGCAAAGCAGATGAAGAAGCAGTCTCAGAATCGACCTAGCTTGTTGAAGGCTCTTAAGAAGTTTAAGGAGCTGGTAGCGAGCATGCCAAAAAAGGAACATGAGAAGAAAAAGGAGAAGAGCCGATGAGTACAAAGAAGCTTAAAAAGCTGCTAATCCTGAATCTGCCTTATGTGATTATTGGATTACTGGCTACAAATGTTGGAGAGATTTGGAGAATGGCAGTGGGCGAGAATATGTCCGAGAAGGTACAGAGCATTGTGCTGGGCGGATTGATTATGGAGGCATTTTCGAATCCATTGCCAAGCTTGCATCCCTTAGATTTGGTGATAGGTATTGCTATCGGAGTGATTCTTCGTGTAGCGGTCTATCTTAAGGGGAAAAATGCAAAAAAGTACAGACATAACGTGGAGTACGGTTCTGCCCGGTGGGGAACACATGCTGATATTGAGCCCTTTGAGGATAAGGTGTTTGCGCAGAATGTGATTCTTTCTCAGTCAGAGCGCATTACCATGAACAGCAGGCCCTCGCAGCCGAAATATGCGAGAAACAAGAATGTACTGATAGTGGGTGGCTCCGGTTCCGGTAAGACAAGATTCTGGCTGAAACCGAACCTTTTACAGATGCATTCGAGCTACGTTGTAACTGATCCGAAGGGCAGTATCGCATGTGAGTGTGGAAATGCCCTTTTGAAGAATAATTACCGGATTAAGATTTTTAATACCATCAATTTCAAGAAGTCGATGCACTATAACCCTTTTGCTTATATCCACTCTGAGAAGGATATTCTAAAGCTGGTAACGACGCTTATCGCAAATACAAAGGGAGAAAGCAAGGGTGGTGACGAATTCTGGCTGAAAGCAGAGACGTTGCTTTACACAGCACTTATCGGATATATCCATTATGAGGCTCCGGAGGAAGAGCAGAACTTCTCTACACTCCTTGAGATGATAAATGCGATGGAGGTTCGAGAGGATGATGAGGAATTCAAGAATCCGGTAGATTTGATGTTTGAGGAATTGGAGAAACAGAATCCGGACCATTTTGCAGTGAGACAGTATGCGAAATACAAGCTGGCTGCAGGCAAGACAGCGAAGTCGATTCTGGTATCCTGTGGTGCAAGACTTGCGCCATTTGATATTAAGGAGCTTCGTGATATTACTGCCTATGATGAGCTGGAGCTGGATACTCTGGGAGATAAGAAGACAGCACTGTTTCTGATTATGTCAGATACAGATGCAACCTTCAATTTTTTGATTTCTATGGTTTATACGCAGCTGTTTAATCTGCTGTGTGAAAAGGCGGATGATGTGTACGGAGGAAGACTTCCGGTGCATGTACGATGCCTGATTGATGAGTGTGCCAATATCGGTCAGATTCCAAATCTGGAAAAGTTGGTGGCAACCATCCGAAGCAGAGAGATTTCTGCATGCCTGGTATTGCAGGCAAAATCACAGTTGAAAGCGATATATAAGGACAATGCCGATACGATTATCGGTAACATGGATTCTCAGATATTCCTTGGTGGCTCAGAGCAGACCACCTTAAAGGATTTGAACGCTTCCCTTGGTAAAGAGACCATTGATATGTTTAATACCGGGGAATCGCGTGGTAGCAACATGAGCTACAATTTGAATTATCAGAAGCTTGGCAAGGATTTAATGAGCATTGATGAGCTGGCTGTCATGGATGGCAGCAAATGTATCGTGCAGGTAAGAGGTGTGCGTCCGTTCTTTTCGGATAAGTACGACATCACCAAGCATCCAAATTACAGGCTGACATCTGATTATGATAAGAGGAACCATTTCGATATCGAGAAGTTCCTAAACCACAAGTTAATATTGAGAGCAGATGACGAATATGAAGTCATCGAGGTAGACGAAGAATAACTCTTTTGATTTGCGATAAAGGCAGGTTAAGGAGTTTTTTTATTGCCCGGATTTCGGTCTGGGTGAGATACGGCCGTATTTCCAAGGTCAGTCGACGGGCTTTGGAGCAGTAATTATAAACGACCTTTTGGTCAAGGAATTTTATATCACAAAAAAGAAAACGGAGGAATTAAATCATGGCATTTTTTCAGAGCGCAGTAGGAACTTTACAGACTTTAGTAGTAGCACTTGGAGCAGGTCTTGGAATCTGGGGTGCAATCAACCTTATGGAAGGCTACGGTAACGATAACCCGGGTGCAAAGTCTCAGGGTATGAAGCAGCTTATGGCAGGTGGTGGTGTAGCCCTTATCGGTACCACTTTAGTACCTGTACTTGCAACTCTTTTCTAAGAGGCGGCGTGGTGGGACCACGCAACGCAACAGTAACTAATTACACGGAGCCGGAGCGAGAGACCCCGGCTCTAACACATTAAAGAATATGGAGGATTTTAATCATGGCATTTTTTCAGAGCGCAATTGGAACATTACAGACATTAGTAGTAGCACTTGGAGCAGGTCTTGGAATCTGGGGTGCAATCAACCTTATGGAAGGCTACGGTAACGATAACCCGGGTGCAAAGTCTCAGGGTATGAAGCAGCTTATGGCAGGTGGCGGTGTAGCCCTTATCGGTACAACCTTAGTGCCTGTACTTGCAACCTTGTTCTAAGAAACAGGAGGTTTAAATGGACAGCTTATTTCAGTCGATCGAGGACTGGCTGAAAGAGGTGCTCATATCAGGAATTATGGATAATCTGTCCGGCGCGTTTGATTCTGTGAATCAGCAGGTCGGGCAGATTACAGCTAACGTGAGTACATCACCGGCAAGCTTCTTGCCGAGTGTGTACGCACTCATCAGGAATATCTCAGAGAATGTGATACTCCCGGTGGCAGGAATCATTTTGACGTTTATAGCCTGTTATGAGCTGATACAGCTAGTCATTAGCCATAATAATTTGGCAAATATTGAAACATGGATATTTTGGAAATGGGTGTTTAAGACCTTTGTGGCAGTATGCCTAATTTCCAACACATTTGATATTACGATGGCGGTATTTGATGTGGGGCAATGGGTTGTCCAGCGAAGTGGAAGCATTATTTCCGGGAGCACTGCTATCGATGACAGTACGCTTGCAACAATGCGAAGCACATTAGAAACATTAGGCCCCGGCACATTGCTCGGTATATTTTTACAATCATTCATTGTGCAGATAGGTATTCATATCCTAAGTATTGCAATCTTCGTTATCATCAATGGTCGTATGATTGAGATTTATCTATACACCAGCATGGCACCGATTCCGTTTGCAACCTTTGGAAATAAGGACCAGAGCATGATGGGACAGAACTATTTGCGTTCCTTGTTTGCGCTGGCATTCCAAGGATTTCTTATCATGATTTGCGTGGGTATCTATGCGGTGCTAATCACCCGTGTGGCATTCACATCCGATATTACAGGCTCCTTGTGGAGTGTGATGGGATATACCGTGCTTTTGGCGTTTACCTTATTTAAGACCGGAACACTTGCAAAATCTATTTTGCACGCACATTAAAAGTAGGAGGATAGCACATGGCAGCATCATATATATCAGTACCTCGTGACTTAACGAAGGTAAAGAGTAAAGTGATGTTCAATCTTACGAAGAGACAGTTGATATGTTTTTCAGTGGCGGCACTTTTAGGAGTACCGTCTTTTTTTCTGCTCAAAATGGTGGGCAGCCCGAGCATGGCTGCAATGGGAATGATGGTGGTTATGATGCCACTGTTTTTTCTTGCCATGTATGAGAAGAACGGTCAGCCCCTGGAAGTATTTTTGAACCAGTTTATTCAGGCGAATTTTGTTCGTCCAAAGTACCGTCCGTATGAGACGGATAATGATTACGCAACGATTATGCGACAAATAGAAGCACAGAAGGAGGTAGAAAGAATTGTTTTTAGTTCGAAAGAAAGACAAGGATGTGGAACTGGCGTTGCCGGAGCATCTGACAAAGGAAGAAAAGCGACAGGTAAAGGAAGTCATTCGTAAAGTAAAGAAAAACGATGGCACTCCCAGAACTGCTCAGCAGAGTATTCCCTTTGAAAGAATGTTTCAGAACGGTATTTGCCGTGTAGGTAATGATTATTACTCAAAGACAATTCAGTTTCAGGACATCAATTATCAGCTTGCACTGCAGGAGGACAAGACAGAGATTTTTGAGGAATGGTGTTCCTTCCTTAACTTTTTTGACAGCTCCGTACACTTTGAATTGTCCTTTATGAATATGACTACGGATGCAGAGAGCTTTGAAAAGAGCATTGCAATTCCACATAAAAAGGATGACTTTAATGGTGTCAGAGATGAGTACAGTACCATGCTGTTTGGGCAGATGCAGGCTGGAAATAATGGTCTTACCAAGACAAAATACCTGACCTTTGGTATTAAGGCGGCATCCATGAAGGAAGCAAAGCCCAGACTGACACATATAGAGATGGATATTTTAAATAACTTTAAGCGACTTGGAGTACGTGCCAAAAGCTTAAACGGTGCAGAGCGATTAGAGCTGATGCACACACAGTTCCATATGGGAGATAACGAGAAGTTCCGCTTCGATTGGCGATGGCTTCCGGGAACCGGATTAAATGTGAAGGACTATATTGCTCCAAGCGGATTTGGTTTCAAGAATGGCAGAACTTTTCAGATGGGAGGCTTATACGGAGCGATGTCGTTTTTATCTATTACGGCATCGGATATCAGTGACAGAATGCTGGCAGATTTCCTTGGTATGGAGTCTAATCTGATTATTTCTATGCACATTCAGTCTGTGGATCAGAATGAGGCGATTAAGACAGTGAAGCATACTATTACGGAATTGGACAGAAGTAAGATTGAGGAGCAGAAGAAAGCGGTTCGTGCCGGATACGATATGGATATTATCCCTTCCGACCTTGCAACCTATGGAAACGATGCGAAAGCACTTCTTAAGGAGCTGCAGAGTCAGAATGAGAGAATGTTTCTTTTGACATTCCTTGTAATGAATACCGGAAGAACTGAGCAGGAGCTTGAAAATAATTTGTTCCAAGCATCCAGTATTGCTCAGAAGCATAACTGTAATTTGGTCAGACTTGACTATCAGCAGGAGCAGGGGCTTATGAGTAGCTTGCCGCTGGCACACAATATGATTGATATTAAGCGTGGTATGACAACCAGTAGCACAGCAATCTTTGTGCCATTCACTACACAGGAATTATTCCAGCCGGATAAAGAATCTCTGTATTATGGCTTGAATGCTCTTTCTAATAACCTGATTATGGTGGACAGAAAGAAGCTTAAGAATCCGAACGGACTTATCCTTGGTACACCAGGCTCCGGTAAGTCATTCTCCGCTAAGCGAGAGATTGCTAATGCATTTCTTGTAACAGATGATGATGTAATTATCAGTGACCCTGAGTCAGAGTACAGTCCACTGGTGGAACGCTTTGGTGGTCAGGTTATCAAAATCAGTCCTACTAGCTCGCAGTTTATCAATCCGATGGATATCAATATGAATTACTCAGATGATGATAACCCGATTGCTCTTAAGGCAGACTTTATTTTGTCCCTTTGCGAGCTCATCGTAGGTGGAAAGGAAGGCCTGCAGCCCATTGAAAAGACGGTTATCGACCGGTGTATTAGAAAGATTTATCAGGGATATTTTGAGAATCCGGTACCGGAGAATATGCCACTGTTAGAGGATTTATACAATGCACTGTTAGAGCAGGATGAAGCGGAAGCCAAGCATGTGGCAACTGCTTTGGAAATCTATGTGCATGGTTCCTTAAATGTATTCAATCATCGTACCAACGTGGATATTACCAATAGGCTTGTATGCTATGACATCAAGGATTTGGGTAAGCAGCTGAAAAAGATTGGTATGCTGGTGGTACAGGACCAGGTGTGGGGAAGAGTAACGGAGAACCGAACTGCAGGTAAGTCCACCAGATACTACATGGATGAGATGCACCTTCTGCTTCGTGATGAGCAGACTGCAGCTTACACCGTAGAAATCTGGAAGCGATTTAGAAAATGGGGTGGTATTCCGACCGGTATCACACAGAACGTAAAAGACCTGTTGGCATCCAAGGAAGTGGAGAATATCTTTGAGAATTCCGACTTCATCTATATGCTCAATCAGGCAGTGGGAGACAGACAGATCTTAGCGAAGCAGTTAAATATCAGTCCTCATCAGCTTTCGTATGTAACACATTCGGGAGAGGGTGAAGGACTTTTATTTTACGGAAATGTCATCCTGCCGTTTGTGGACAGATTCCCTACTGACCTTGAATTGTACCGCATCATGACTACTAAGCTTAATGAAGTGCAGGAAGCAAAGAAGGAGCAGGCGTAAATGAATGAAGAGAAAAAGGGTACAGCTACTCAGAAGTCCTCCCGGACGGCATCACAAAAGTCGCCGGGAGAGAAGCTTAAGAATGAGCAGAGTGCAAAAGAAGCGGTCAGAAAGAAGCTTCGATACGGTAAGAAGGATAATTCACTAACCGTGGAGGAACGAAAGAAGCTGAAAGAGCAAAGGAAGCGTGGCAGACGTAAGATTCGTGCAGAGGCGGAAGTTAGTCGTAGCATTCGCAGAGAGATTGCAGAAAGCAATGAGGATGAGAACGTTGGAGCCCAGGCTTTAGTTTTGGGAATGGAGGCAACCAGTCTGGTTGCAGAAAAGGTAAAGCTGGCAAGGTATGGCAAGAAGCTTCATAAGCGTACACAGAAGGACTCCGCAAAGCTGGAAACAGTCAAAAAGGAGACCTCCAAGGAGACAGCGAAGTCTATTCAAAAAGGTAGGATGAAGCGACAGGCAGTAGATGCTTATCAGAAGAAGAAAGCAAAGGAAACTGCAGGAACTGCCGGTGGTATCGGCAAAAAGTTTGTGGATAAGGCAGGCGACATGGTAGGCAAAATCGGTGAGTATATCATGGAGCATATTTTGCAGGATCCGAAGCTGTTGATTATCCTGGGAGTGATTGGGCTGCTTCTGATAGTGGTGATGTGTACGATGTCTTCCTGTACCTTACTGATAGGAGGCGTAAATAACTCTACCATTGCGACCAGCTATACTGCAGAGGATGATGTGATTCTTGATGTGGATGCGGATTATACTGCGTTAGAGGAAGACCTTCAGGATGAGGTGGATTCCATAGAATCGGATTATCCGGGCTACGATGAATACCGCTATGAGCTGGCAACAATCGGCCATAATCCGTATCAGCTGGCATCCCTTTTGACAGTGCTATATGAGGACTATACAAAGCGTGAGGTTCAGAGAGAATTGCAAAGTATCTTTGATGCGCAGTATGAGCTTACTACCACGGAGATTGTAGAGGTAAGGACCAGAACCGAGACGAGAACCAGATGGGAGCAACGAAGCAGAGTGGAAACAAGAACCGGTACGCGACTTGTGTGGGACGCGGCATCAAGAAGCTATGTTACAGAAACCTATACTTATGATGGGACGGTATATTATTGGGTGGAGGTTGAGTATGAGGTAGAGGTTGAATATGACTACTATATTCTCAAAACAGTACTTACCAATGCATCTGTTGATACCGTGGCTCGAAGCTATGGTCTATCTGCAGATGATTTGGAACGGTATGAGATGTTACTTGCTACCTATGGTAATAAATCATATCTGTTTGGCAGAGATATTTAGACAGTAAACTAGGCTCCCGATTTAGGGAGCTTTTTCAGTGGAAGGAGAAATGAGCATGTATGAAAAGTTAGATAAGCTTCGGGCTGAATTGGACCGTGCGAAGCAGCGTAGAGCTGATGCGGATGCAAAGGTAAAACAGCTGGAGCAGAAGTTAAGAGAAGCTGAGAATTCACAGATTCTGGCTGATGTAGGTGCGCTTAAGCTTACACCGGAGCAGTTGGCACAGTTTCTGCAGATGGCAGCAAGTGGACAGCTGCCCGTAGCGCAAGGTAATCCGGTGGAAGGTTTTACTCAGGCAACAGCTATCGAGCAGGACAACGATGAAGATGAATACGAAGAAAGTGAGGATTTTGATGATGAAGAAATTTAGTATTGGTAAAAAGTTTGGCGGAGTAATTGCTCTTGCTACAACACTAATGATGGGTGTTACACCTATGACTGCTTTTGCACAGACCAATATGGATGTAGAGGTTGCAACAATTGAAGACAGTGTTTCTGATAACAGTGTGGATGCGTCTGAGGATGCAGAGCTTCCTTACCGTTACACAGTAAATGAAGATGGTAGCGTTGCTTTTTATTTTAACGGTGAGGAATATGTCTATGGTGTGGAAGAAGACCCTACAGGAACTGTTGCATCCGGAGTTTCCCGATTAAATGTGAGAACAGGAGCAGGAATGGAGTATGAGGTTATTGACCAGCTTCGCCCGGGAGAAGAGGTTTCTGTAATCGGTACTGAGGGCAATTGGTATCAGATAATTGTTCCTGAAAAGACAGGATTTGTTCATAGTAATTATTTGGATGTTGTGGAGACTGCAACCAACGAAACAGATGCAGCTCTCCTTAAGATGTTCATGATGATGTTTATGGATAGCATGAATGACACTGCAGATGTGAACTGCGCATTAACACCGGATGGAAACCTTACCCTGGTGGATGATTACGGTTCTGCAGATAAGAGCGGCAAGCAGTTTATTACTGTAACGACAAAGGCGGGTAATTATTTCTACATTATCATTGATAGAGATGATGAAGGAAATGAGACGGTGCATTTCTTGAATTTGGTGGATGAAGCCGATTTGCTTTCCCTAATGGATGAAGAGGAAGCACAGCAGTATATTGATTCCACGACTGAGCCGGAGATAACAGAACCCGAAGTAACGCCAACGCCTGAGATTACGCCGGAGCCGACAGAAACACCATCAGAAGAACAACCTACAGATGAAGATACTGAAAGCAACAAGACCGGTCTGCTTTTATTGGTTGTGTTAGTTGTTCTTGGTGGTGCAGGTGGCTTCTTCTTTAAGAAGAATAAGGCAAAGGATACTCAGAGCATGGGGCCTGATCCGGACTTCGATTACAACGAGGATGAGGATGATTACCTTGCGGGCCTTGAAGAGGATGATGATATTGCATCTGAATTTGATGAGGATGATGAGGAATAGTAAGAAATGGAAGGGTAGCGATTAGCTGCCCTTCTTTTAGAAAGGAGCAGTTATGGCAAAGAAATCAAGATATGCAGGTTATTATAGAGCAGTGTTAAATCAGAAGAAACTGGTGCGTTCTAAACAGAAATCTGTACTTGGCAAGTTGAAGGAAATGAAGAAGCAGGAGGGATAACATGACAGAGGCAACAACAGAAATGCGGTCAGCAAAAAAGATAAGCTTTACCGTGGCTGAATGCGGAGAGTTTCATAATATGGGCGAGCTTCATGAGAATGTAGGAAGCGTTAAGGAGGCGTTAAGTCTTTTTGAGCAAATTCCCGGGGATAGGATGCATGGGATTCCTACGATTGGTATTCGTGTAACTGATGTGGAACATCCTGAGATTTTTACAGAAATTGATATTGCAAATGCAAAGTTTATCGATTTGGGGATGCTCGACTATGTGCCTGAGATTGTAGAAAACAAAGCGGCTCAGTTTGCTATTGCGGAGCTGATTCATGCAATGCCGGATGCGATAGTCAAGGGAGAAGTGCCGGAAGCGATTCAGAAGAAGGTACAAATGCTTGAGTCGAGGGAAAAGCAGGCAGAGCAGCTGAAAGAGATTACTGATAAGCTGGAGCAGGGCGTAGCGGAGGTTTTCTCCAGTGATAACTATAAGCAGTTCCTGGATACGATGGCGAAGTTTCCGAGATATTCCGTGAACAACAACATTCTTATCATGATGCAGAAACCGGACGCTCAGATTTGCCAGAGCTTTACCGGTTGGAAGGAGATGGGACGCTTTGTTAAGAAGGGTGAGAAGGGAATCAAGATTTTAGCACCGGCACCTTATACCATTCAAAGAGAGCAGACAAAGCTGGATGAGAGTGGAAAGCCGATGTTAGATCGAGACGGTGAACCCATCATGGAGAGCGTGGAGATTAAGGTGAATGCCTTTAAGGTGGTAAGTACCTTTGATGTGAGCCAGACAGATGGTAAGGAGCTGCCGACCCTTAGTGTAGATGAGTTGATGGGAAGTGTAGAAGGCTACGGAACATTTTTTGAAGCACTGAAGCAGAGTTGTCCGATACCGATGACCTTTGAGGAAATCGAAGGTGGTGCCAAGGGATTCTACAGTCAGGTGGAGAAGAGAATTGCCATTCAGGAGGGTATGAGCGAGGCCCAGGCAGTTAAAACAGCCATTCATGAAATGGCACATCAGAAGCTTCATGCGATTGAGAATAAGGGACAGAATCAGAGCAGGAATAGTAAAGAGGTTGAAGCAGAAAGCGTGGCATATACTGTGTGCCAGCATTACGGAATCGATACCTCTGACTATTCCTTTTCCTATGTGGCAGGCTGGTCCGAGGGGAAAGAAATGCCAGAGCTGAAAGCATCTCTTGATACCATCCGCAGAGCAGCTTCCGAAATGATTTCTTCCATTGATGAAAAGTTAGAGGAACTGATGAATCAGAAGACACAGGAACACGCAGTAGAACAGCCTCAGAGTGTTGCTGATGAAAAGGTGGATAGGAAAGAGGATCTGGCAAAGCTTATGAAGGAGACTGCAGAGCAGTTATCTCCGGAGGCGAAGAAACCGGATGCCCAGGCTAAGGACGAGAGAAAGGAAGACGCTAAGAAGTCTACCAAGGAAAAAACAGCAGTTAAACCTAAAAAGACTTCTGTAAAGTCTAGGCTTAAGGAGGGTAAGGAGAAGGTAGCGAAGACTCCTACAAAGAAGACAAAGGAAAAGGAGGTACAGGCTTGTGTATAAATTAGTAATTGCAGAGAAACCATCAGTAGCGCAGTCTATCGCAAAGGTCATTGGTGCGACGAATCGTGAGGACGGTTATCTTGAGGGAAATGGATATTTGGTAAGCTGGTGCGTAGGACATCTGGTGGAGCTTGCGGAACCGGAGGCTTACGATGAGAGATATGGTAAGTGGAGATATGAAGACCTTCCTATCCTGCCGGAGCATTGGGAGTATCAGGTGTCGGAAGCTACCAAGAAGCAGTTTAAGGTGTTGAAGGATTTAATGAAAAGAAGTGATGTTGCCAGTCTTGTAGAAGCGACTGATGCCGGGCGAGAGGGAGAGTTGATTTTCCGTCTTGTGTATCATCAGGCAGGCTGTAAAAAGCCGTTTGAGAGACTTTGGATTTCTTCAATGGAAGATAAAGCAATAGTGGAGGGATTTGCTAATCTTAAGAGTGGAAGTGAATATGATGCTTTGTATGAAGCTGCATTATGCCGAGAGCGTGCCGACTGGATTGTTGGAATGAACGCTACCCGGCTTTTTTCAACTCTGTACGGTCAAACCTTAAATGTGGGACGAGTGATGACTCCTACACTTGCAATGCTTGTAATGCGAGAGGCAGAGATTAGCGGATTTAAGCCGGAACCGTTTTATACGATTGGCATTACGGTGGGCGGTGTGAAAGCCACCGGCGAGCGCATTATGGATAAGAATGAGGCAATGGCGGTATTGCAGAAGGTCAAGGATGCGGAGAAGGCAGTTATTCGGAAAAACCGGACAACTGAAAAGCAGGAAAAGGCACCGCAGCTTTATGATCTAACGAATCTGCAGAGAGAAGCAAATAAGCAGCTGGGCTTTACTGCACAGCAGACTTTAGATTATGCACAGAGCCTGTATGAAAAGAAGCTGATTACTTATCCGAGAACGGACAGTAGATTTTTGACAGAGGATATGGAAGTCAACCTGCCAGAGTTGTCAAAAAAGATGGCAGACAAATTTGGTTATCATGGTACGCTGGTAGCGAATTACAAGCAGGTTATCAATAACAAGAAGGTCAGTGACCATCATGCAATTATTCCGACTGTGAATGTGCATGACGTAAGCTTTGGCGAGCTTCCCAGTGGAGAGCAGAAGATTCTTAGTCTTGTGGTTGCAAAATTGCTTGCAGGTATCGGGGAGCCGCATGTGATTGCAGAGACAGAATTGGAATTTGATTGTGCAGGATATCCCTTTAAGGCGAAAGCAAAGCAGGTTGTGAAGAACGGCTGGAAGGATGTTGTGGAATGGATTCTTGGTAGTAAGAAGAAAAAGGATGGAGATTCTGATGAAGATAAGATTTTGCAAAATCTGAATTTCTTTGAAGAGGGGAAATCCATTCCGGCAAGGGAGCCTGAATGTAAGGAAGGGAAGACATCGCCCAAAAAGCATTTCACGGAAGACTCCCTCCTCAGTGCGATGGAGCATGCCAGCGCAGATGAGATGCCGGAGGATGCAGAGCGCAAAGGCATCGGTACACCGGCCACAAGAGCAGGTGTAATAGAGAAGCTTGTGCGTATCGGGTTTGTAGAGCGTAAGGGCGACAAGAAGGTGATGTCTTTGATTCCTACACATAAGGGAACTGCTCTGATTACGGTAATGCCGGAGCAGATTCAGTCTGCATCCATGACGGCAGATTGGGAAGAAAAGCTACTGGAGATTGAACATGGCAGCTTTTCTGCAGAGGAGTTTATTGCAGAAATCAGTGAGATGATAAATGAGCTAGTGAAAAACTATAAGGTAATCGAGGATGCGGAGGTTTTGATGAATCCTGCAAATGAGCCGATGGGAACCTGTCCTTGCTGTGGGAAAAATGTGGTGGAGAAGTCCAAGGGATATTTTTGTGAGAGCAGGGAATGTAGCTTTGCTTTATGGAAGGATAACAGATTTTTTGATTCACTTAACAAGAAATTAACGCGCCAGGTGGCAGAACAGCTACTTAAGAAAGGCAAGGCGAAACTGAAAGGCTGCAAGAGTGCAAAGACCGGTAAGACCTATGATTGCATTGTGACAATGAGCGTAACCGATGAAAAGAAGCCGCAGTTCAGTTTGGAATTTGAGAAGCGAAGAGGTCAGGAAAGATAAGGAGGTTTTCTGATATGGCAGAAGAAAGAAAAGGTACTCCTGTTGAAAAATGGGATGAAGTAAATGGACGAGCAGACGCAGAGGAACATGCTCTGCATGACCCGACTGCAGAAGGGAGTCAGATGCGTACCATAGAGGATGCTGTGGAGCAAAATGATAATGCCATTGATGGTGTTATTAACAATCTTCCGAAACCAGAGGAAGCTGAGAAAGAGGAACAAGCTAAAGCATCTGTTTTAAAGAAATTGAAGGAGCATGTTGGTGGTGCGGATGAGGAACGTACCAGACCTCCAAAGGTGTGTTGCTATGAACCGGAAAGAGAATGAGGCCAGCATCCGTAAGAAGCAGCTTCATTTCTTGGTAAGTGAAGAAGAGGAGAAGCTCATCAAACGGAAAATGGAGAATGCCGGGATAAAGCGAATTGGTGTGTATCTTCGGAAAATGGCAATTGACGGATATACCATTCAGCTGGATCTGGAGGATATGAGGGAGGCAGTGCGCCTCCTTCGTATCAGTAGCAATAATTTGAACCAGTATGCCAAGAAAGCAAATGAGACCGGCAGTGTTTACGTGGAGGATATCCGGGATATTAAGCAGAGTCAGGAGGAGCTTTGGAATTTGATGAAGGCTATCCTTAGCAAATTATCAGCGATTTAGGAAGTGAGGTGAGAGCATGGCGGCAACAAGAATTATTCCGATGCATCATAACAAGGGTAAGACGGTAGCGCAGTGTTTAAAGGCAAGAATTGATTACGCAGAGAATGGAGAAAAGACGGAAGAGGGCGAATTTATCAGTTCCTATGCCTGTGATCCGAAGACTGCAGAGGAAGAGTTCATGCTCTCCAAGAAAGAATATTTCCGATTGACCGGACGGGCTCCTAAAGGCGATGTGATAGCTTATCAGGTTCGACAATCCTTCAAGCCAGGAGAGATTTCCCCGGAGGAAGCAAATCAAATTGGCTATGAGCTGGCAATGAAGCTTACCAAAGGAAATCATGCTTTTATTGTTGCGACACATACGGACAAAGCACATATTCACAACCACATTATTTGGAATTCTACGGAGCTTGATTGCACAAGGAAGTTTAGAAATATTATCGGTTCTATATTGGTTGTGCAAAGAATCAGCGACCAGCTGTGTTTGGAGCATGGTCTGTCAGTAATCAAGCCGAGGCCATATAAAGACCGGGAGAAGTATTCTGATTATCCGAAAAAGAGAACGCTGCGTTCTGAGATTTGCGAGGATATCAATGTTGCGATTACAAAGAATCCAAGAAGCTTTGATAAATTGCTGCATCTGCTGGAAGAAGCCGGATATGAGATAAAGCGAGGTAAGAATATTTCTCTAAGAGGGAAAAAGCAGAAGCGTTTTGTTCGTATTAATTCTCTTGGCGCGGGATACACGGAAAAGGAGCTCCGAGAGATTTTTGAGGATGTCAAAGGTACGGAGCGTAGAGCTCCGCAGAAAAAGGAATTTGATATGCTCATCGATATCCAGGCAAAGCTTGCTCAAGGAAAAGGTCGTGGGTATGAGAATTGGGCGAAGGTCTATAACGTGAAGCAGATGGCGCAGACACTTTTGTTTTTGCAGGAGCATGGAATCCGGGAGTATTCAGTTTTGGAAGAAATGGCAAAATCCAGCTCTGCCAGATTTGAAGAATTGAGTTCGAGCATCAAAGCTGCAGAAAAGCGACTTGCGGAGATCGCAGTTTTAAAAATGCACATCATCAATTATTCCAAGACCAGAGATGTTTACGTTGCATACCGTAAGAGCGGTTATAGTAAAAAGTTCTTTGAAGCACATCGCGAAGAATTGACTCTTCATAAAGCTGCAAAGTCAGCGTTTAGTGCATTGCCGGAATCGGAGAAACCAGGCGGTAAGCTGCCTACTGTGAAACAGCTGAGTGAGGAATATGCGAAGGTGCTAGCAGATAAGAAAAAAGCTTACAGCGAATATCGTGAAGCCAGAGAAGAAATGAAAAAGTATGCGATGGCAAAGCACAACATTGACGAGTTCCTCATGAAATCTGAGCACGAGGAAGATGAGAAAAAGAAGAGAAGAGTCATTTCGAGATAAGCGCCATTTATGGTGCGTAGCCTGTCAGTAAAGCTGACAGTTCCGTGGGGATTGGGGAAGTGCCCCAACAAGCAAAAAAGCAAAACCTGTACAGGTTTGCCTTGCTTGCCACTTTGTTTTGAAATGATCGAAAGTCGTAGGGAAAAGACCTGTTTTCGAAGAAAAGGAGGGCAAGATGCAGCAAGAAGAAATCAGAGAGACAGAGCTTGCGTTTCAGATTGCAGATAGAATTATCACTATTCAGGAATGCGGCGAAGGATATGACTACTCCATTATGGACCAGCAGTACAGGGAGATTGATGGCGGTGTATATGATAATCCTGATATTAGTATCTTGGAGGCGTTGCAAGATATTGTGGATGACTTGAAACAGAATCCGGATATGAACGGTACCAAAGGAAATATTACGACGGAAGATAAGCTGACTCCGTTAGATTTTGATGAAGTTGCTATGGAAGCTGAGGAGGCAAATCGAATCGGTTCTGCAGTTTACGAGAGCAGGGCTGTCATGGAATTTAAGGCGAAGACGGAAGATTACTTTCGCCCAATTAACGGATTAAGTGCTACGGAGATTGAAGAAATTGTGGCAGAATACATTAACGCCAAGGTGATGGAAAATGATTTTGATGCATCCATCCGAGGCGTGGTGTTGTCTGGTAGCCGGTGCCGAGGATTGGAAAAGCAGTATTCCGACTTGGATGTGGTGGTAGAGTACAATGGCGACGAAAGAGAAGATGATATGTTTAATCTTCTTCACGAAGATAAGTTTTCTATTGGTGGAATACGAGTCGATATCAATCCTATCAGCAAGTACAAGACCGGTACACTGGAGGAATATCTGCCCGGCGTTGAGAAGTACTTTGGGGAAAAACGTCAGAAGGTATCTGTACGAGACAAGCTGAAAGAAAAGAAATCAGAGATTCGTGCAAATGGTGAAAGAGCGGATAAGGGCAGTAAGAAGAAAAGTGAAAATGTGAGATAAGTAGATTTGTGAAATGGGCGAGGTTATGGCTTTTGTAGCTATGGCTTCGCCCGTTTTTTACGTCTGGAATTTAGTTTTGCACAAGATTTGTCCAGAACAGAGTTTCGAAGGTTGAGGGAGTTTTAATGGACAGACAATTTTGTAGGATTTAAGTGGGTAAGGGAGAGACCTACCCGTTTGGACACTATAAATCATAGAAATGGAGGAAATGGAATGTTAGTAGTAGCAAGTAGGAAGTGTGACAAAAAGAATAAGATTTATCATAGATGCGGATGTATTTATGCACGTAGAATTAAGCCGGATAATCGCAAAGATATGAGTGTAGAAGTTGCAGAGCGTAAGCATTATCACGCATGTAAATACTGTGCTGGTTTACGTGGCGATGTGAATGTGCATAAAGGCGCATTCGCAACATGGTCAAGAAAAAGAAATATGCAGTTTAATTATCACAAGCCATCTGACACGTTATATATTCAGACCGAAGTTGGATTTTGGAAGGTGTTCCTAAAGAAAGAGTTGGGTGAGTATCTGTTGTATCACCGCAATACATATTCCGCCGGAATGAATTTCAACGAAGCGATTCATGGGGACTTCCACAGACAGTCAGATGTGAAAGCAACGGAATCAATGGAGAAACTGGTGGAATATATTACTGCGCATGACAGAGCAAAAGGTATCATCATGGATGACTATAGAAAGCTGCCAAAGAGTACTAAGCAGCAGAAGAAATATTATAAAGCTGCAGAGCGTAGGGATAAGAAACAGGCAATGAGACGACTGGATTCCATCTTTGCTTCGTTGGAGCAATCGCAGGCAGGGATGAAGCGATATTCGTTTTGCTAGATGATAAGGATGGTGATTCGTATGAGTAATTCATTAATTACAACCGGTCAAGGAACAGGTCTTGCTACTATTCTGGCAGGTGGAGGTTTGGCTGCAGTTGGGAAACCCTTTGTTCAAAAGATTTATTTGACATCCTTTGAAGTGGCGGGTGTCATGTATGTGGATAACATATCAGAATTGCTGCGTGAAATGAAAGCCGGAGATTCTGTCCGGCTGGTGCGAGAGCCTGATAATCAATATGACAAATTTGCAATACGGATAGAGAATATGGCCGGAAACAAAATGGGTTATATACCACGAAGCTTAAATCATATTCCGGCGCGTTTGATGGATGCAGGAAAAATGATTATTGGACAGGTACAGGAAAAAACATCGTTTCGGACATTTCGGGTAGAGATGTATTTGGAGGATTAGGTATGGGAAGCTTGATTATTCATGAAGAGTATTTGAAATATAAAGAGGAATTGGAAAAACTGACGGAGCATTTGGCAAAGATGGTAGAGGAGTACACACATAAGATAAGCCATGAATACCATTTGCTTTTAACAGAGTATATCAACAAAATAGGTAAGCTGGAGCGGACAGAATTTGAGTATAGTCTTAAAGCGATGGCCATAAAGCGAAAGATGGAGCTGGCACGCAGCTATTTGAACAGACAGGAATCTCCGGATGAAGACAAAATTGATGAGGTAATACAGAAGGAGTACAAGGAATATTATGAGCGTCTAGAGGAAATGGAAAAGGATATAAAGATTGCAAATCTGTTCACGGATGCACCGGTTCTGTCTGAGGAAGAGGGGAAAGAATTAAAGTCATTATATAAGCAGCTTGTGAAAAAGCTCCATCCTGATGTGAAGAAGGAAGCTACCGAGCAGGACCTGATGCTGTGGAACCAAGCGGTGGATTCTTATGAAAAGGGCGATTTGGAAATGCTCAGAACCATCGCGGATATTGCATCCGGAATTGAGGAGAAATTACCGGAGAAGTCGGAGGATGCTGTAGCAGAGCTGAAAGAAAAATGTGAGAAAATCAGAACTCGAATCACGGAATACTTGAGCAAGCTGTCAAGTTTGGATAAGGTGTTCCCGTTTAATAAGAGAATGTTTTTAAATGATGCTGTTCTGGTTGAACTGCGTAGGCAGGAGCTGATGCGTTCGATTGATGAATGGAAAGCGTATTACAAGGAATTGCGGCAGAAATATAAAATGCTTTTGAATGGAGAGAGTTATTAAATTTGAAAGAGGCAGACGGATGAGAAGTGGCTTTTGGAGGGATATGAGGAAATTAGAAAAGTGGCGATATTGGATTGGTAAGATTTTTGGAAAAAGGAAAATGCAGTGCAGATGTTTTTGCGTGACGTGTGAGTATTATGAGGTGTGTAGGGAGGATGGATGAGAATAGATGTTGGAAGTGTGAAAAATACTTTAGCAATATATAGTTAATTGTGAGTCGCGATTTCTTCAGGCTTATCTTTTGAAATATAGAAAAGAATTATAGAAAAATAGAAATTAAATCTATTTTTTTGTAGTTGAGTATGATATAATTAACATGGTTTTTTATATTCTATTGTTAACAGTAATTATAGGACTCAGGGTAAGAGGTAAGATATGGCGCTATCGTATAAAAAATTGTGGAAATTGATGATTGACAAGGAAATGAATAAGGGTGAACTGTGTCAGAAGACAGGGATTAGTGCTGGCACTATGGCGAAAATGTCAAAAGATGAACCGGTGACATTGAAAGTTTTGGAAAAGGTGTGTGCTGTGCTGAATTGTGATATCGGTGATATTGTAGAAACTATTCCAGAACAGAATGAAGAAGAAAGGGCAGAGAACAATGGTAATTAATAAACATGGTTCCTTTTATATGCGAAGTGGCTGGGGAACAAAAATAATAGATGCTGTTGCAGAATATCCAGATATTTTTTCACCATCTAAGGAACAGGTGGCTATAGATAATATTGGATTAGGTCGTATTATGATAAAGGCTTTACGTTATTGGGCGGGTGCGATGGGATTATGCACAGAAGATAAAAGTAATGCCGGAATTATTTTAGTACCGACAGAAGAATTTAATGTAATAAATCAAAGAGATAAATATTTTCAAAGGAATGAATCATTATTGCTGATGCATAGAAATCTTGCTTGTAATATTGATGATGCAACTGCGTGGTATTGGTTATTCAACGAGTGGAAAGGTGATTGTATTGACAAGGAGACGTTCGTTGAATCGTTCCATCCATTTTTATCGATCAATGGAATGATAGTGAAACAGAATGCGGTGGAAAAGGAGTACAATTGTTTAAGGAACACATATATTACAGATAAAACATTTGATTTGCAAACTATTATGGACGAGGACACATATCCATTTTTAGGTCCGTTGCATATTCTGCAGCAAGATGGAAAGCTAATTAAAAAGAGACATTTATCTAAGAAGGATGTATCAGCAGAACTGTTGGTGTATTCAATAATTAAAGATAATGTTGAGGATTTTTCAGTGTTAGGAAAACAGGTAAGTATTGATTCGCTCATGGAAGAAAAGAAACAAGTTGGTAAATATTATTGCTTGAGCTATTCAAAAATGATAGAGATTCTGTTGGAAGCAGAGAATAGAGGATATGTAAGGCTTTATAACAATTTTGGAAATAGATTTGTTGAATTTTTGGATGTAAAACCCAAAAATCTTTTAACGAGACTTTATGAGAGTAGGTAATCACAAAATGAAGTATTCAGAATTAGTAACAAGACAGAGAAAATATAAATATTCTGCGAATATCTGTTTTGACTTAAAGAATGATGAACGCTTAGCGGGGTTTATTCCAAATCAAACAACTACAGAAATACTTGCGGAGTATTTATACGGAATTATAGAAAACGTTGATAGTGTTCATTCGAGAATATTATATGGTTCATATGGAACTGGAAAATCACATTTATTGACCGTTTTAGCGTTGCTGTTGGGACATACGAATACGGATGGAGAGGGGTTCAATAAGTTTGTTGAAGCTATTAAAAGATATAATCCAGACTTGGCTGAATTTATAGTAAAAAGTAATCAAGAGGATATACCTTATTTAGTTGTCCCGGTATATTCTGATTTTGATTCATTTGATCAGTGCATTTCATACTCATTGAAAAAGGAACTGGCAAACCAGGGCATAGACATTCATTTTGATAATTATTTTAGCGAAGCACAAAAACTTATTAACACATGGGAATCTCAAGAGGATTCATTAAAGAGGCTGAAAGAAGTATGTGAACAGCAGAATATTGATCTCGGAATTGTGAAGGAATATTTATCTGAGTTCAATTCTAATGTTGAACCAATGTTTTCGTTGATTTTCAGAGGAATGTCATATGGAGCATCTTTTGTTAGCGGTTTTGGTAATTTGATTGAGAATCTTAATAAAGCGAATCAAGCAATCCGAGGAATAAAACGTGGAATAGTTTTTATCTTTGATGAATTTGGCAGATACCTAGAAGATGAAGGTGAATCTTTGAAAGTTAAATCTATTCAGGATTTGGCGGAGTACTGTGATCATTCGGATTATAATACGCACATTATATTGGTATCGCATAAACTGCTAGCTCTTTATTCAGATAAGATGCGTAGAGAGTTGAATGACGAATGGAAAAAGATTGAAGGGCGTTTTACTGCAACTTCGATTAATTCAAAATATGACCAGTGTTTATCACTGATTCCAAGTATTATACCGAAGACGGAAAAATGGGAATCATTTAGCAAAAAGTTCGAAAAACAATTACAAGAGTTGTCTGAGATTGCATGGAGA
Organism: Coprococcus sp.; assembly: GCA_017935345.1. Taxonomy (GTDB): domain Bacteria; phylum Bacillota; class Clostridia; order Lachnospirales; family Lachnospiraceae; genus Coprococcus. Next base: position 26,025 of record JAGBHU010000002.1, on the reverse strand, counting down.
TTTAAAGGTTTTACTTTACCAGATGAGTCGGATGAAGATCCGTTTATCGGAGGGTATCCGTTGAATCCAATTACACTATTTTCTTTGGACAAATTATCAAAAAAAGTTGCACAGAATGAAAGAACTTTTTTCACATATCTTGCGGGAGAGGAAGCAAACTCTCTTTTTGAACAATTAGAATTATTGGATACAGAGCGATTTCACTTTATAGGGCTTGATTCTTTATTTGATTATTTTGAACCTAATATTATGTCATATAGGTCTCCTGAGGTAGCAGGGGCATATAAAAAATATCAGATGGCGAAAAGTAAAATTGGTGTAATAGGTGTTGACAGTATCGAGCATAGATTGCTCAAAGCAATGACAGTTATTTCGATAATTGGAGATACTGATACGCTTAGTTCTGATATAAATACATTGGCTTATGTAATAGATGAAGATAATGACAAGATATATGAAGCAATTAACCGTTTAGAGGACATGAAAGTAATACGACTAATGCGTCAGTACGGTTATTATGACTTTTTGGATGGTAGTATTTATGACTTTGATTCTCTAATTGAAGAGCAAGAACAACTGGTTGCGAATGAAGCTGCTATTAATATATTAAATGATTCATTTAGAGATTTTGTTGTGTATCCTCATGAATATAACCAAAAGTACCATACGAACAGAATTTTTATTCCCATTTTTTTGAAGAAAGAGGATTTGGTAAAGAAGAGCTTTAGAAAAATTTTGCCGGAATATTATGATGGTGTTTTGGCATTTGTTTTAGATTCTGAGTTTAATGAGCAGTATTACGATGAAGAAATTGTATTACCGGAAAGATGCATCTGTGTAATCAATTGGGACTCAAAGGAAATTTTGGATGAAGTAAAAAGATATATTGCTATACAGTATCTGTATTCGAAAAAAGCTGAATTTAATGAGAAGGATCCTACTTCTGAGACAGAATTACTTTTGTATTTAGAGGAGCAAAGAGTAGTCGTAAGAGAATTGCTTTGGAAATGGAGACAGTTAGAGTCTGAGAAGATAGCTGTTTTTGTACAAGATGTATTTAAAAATGTTAAATCAGTCATGGAACTTTCGCAAGAAGCATCTAAGATGATGGAGACAATTTTCTCTGAAACTTTAATTGTGAATAATGATTTGATTAATAAGAATATTATTTCTGGAGCAATTAGACAAGCAAGAGAAAAAGCACTGGGATATATTATTGAAGCGGAGGACTTTGTAGAGGCATGTAATAAATTATCCCCTGAACATTCCATTATAAGAGCAGTACTATCCAAAAATGGTTTGTGTTATGAAGATGGTATTAATGTAGATAACATGAATACAAGGGCTAAAAAACCAGTGGAAAATGCTTTGAGAAAGAGTATCAAGAAATGTGTTAGAGCACAAAGGCCGATAAGAGAGATATATGAAATATTGAAAAATCCACCATATGGTTTACGCGATGGATATATTTCAATACTTATTGCTAATGAACTAAGGAATTATGAAAATGTATCTTTGTACTTCCATGGAGATGAAAAAGATTATTCTGTTGAGACGTTATTAGATGCATTGAACAAACCTGATGATTATTCATTGTATATATGTGATTGGGATAATGAGCAGAAAGCATATATTAAAGCTTTAGAGGATTTGTTTGGTTCCTATCTAAATGCAACTTCAAAGAATAGGTTAAAAGAGTTGCATTATGCGATGAATCGCCATTATTCAGCGATGTCTAAAAGTGCTCGAACCACTGAAAAATATGTTTCGGACAGAACAAAGAAGTATCGCGAGATTATGAGTTTGTCGTATAAAGATTACAATGCTTTCTTCTTTGATGTGTTAAGTCAATTGGGTTCCGATTATGATGAAATTCTAAATATTGTGGTTAAAGCTAAGCATGAATTAGAGAATGTTCCTGGAAGACAGGTGCAATCTGTAAAAGCAATTATAGCTAATACATTTAAGCTGGCTAAGGGAAATACTATTTGGGATGGACTTAAAGAAGTATTTTTTGATAAGTGGCAGAACAAAAGACAACGACTGTTGGATTATCAAATTACTGCGCTTTTCGAAGTAATTGAAACTGAACAGAGCGCAGACGATTATGTTTGGATAAATCGTATTGCTAATGCTGTGACGGGATTCGAAATCGAATATTGGAACGATGAAAAGGAAATTGAATTGGCGGACTATTTGACTAAGATATTGCGGCAAATCGAGGAGGCACCAGCAGGAGAAGAGAGAACAGAAAATGAAATTCGTCTTGTTTTAGAAGGTGTTGGTAGTCAAAAAGTGGCTCAGTTTGATAATCGTGAATTGTCTTCGATGAGTCAGGTGATGTTTAAAAAGATGAAAACCACTATTGATAGTTTTGGACAAGCGTTATCACCTGAAGAAAAAATGCAGGTTCTTGCAAAGTTGTTGTCTGAGATAATGTAGATATGGAGTGATATTTTGATTTATTGGTGCAAAAAATGTAACGAACCCATATTTGACAAGGAATTGCATATGTGTTCGTGTGACGGAAAATTAAAGAAAATATCTGAAGGAACAATTTTTAATCCCGTTTTTGCTCAAGAACGTAAATTATTAGGCAAGATTATGGGAGAAAATTTCTCTGATACAAAAATGTGGTATATGGGATTCAGCAAATATTTTTATAACGGCGAATCCCATAGGATTCCATATGTTACTTGGTATAAAGAGAAGGAGTATTTAAAAGTTGTAGAAGAATTACGAGCAGATATAACAATAGAACGTGATTATTCAGAATATATGGGGATGGTAAGGGCAAATATTCCATATATTCAAGGACTTATCTATGAAGCGGAAAAATATATATGCGATATATATGAGAAGTACAAGGGTGATAATTACTTCCCAACAGTATCCTTTTCTGGTGGAAAAGATTCGACGGTTGTTGGTAGGTTAGTACGTGATGCGTTGCAGGACAATACGATTATTCATTTTTTTGGAGATACAACGCTTGAGTTTCCAGAAACATATGAATATGTTGGGGATAAGTTTAGGCGAGAAAATCCTACAATTCCGATGATTCCAAGTGAAACAGAAAATGATTTTTTTAAATTATGTAAAGTGTTTGGACCGCCAAGTCAGCATGAGAGATGGTGTTGCACAATTTTTAAGACGAGTAATTTGAATAAAGAATTAGAAAATTTGCCTGGTAATAGTTTGTCATTTCTTGGAATTCGTCATAGTGAATCTGCAGCAAGAAAGGGCTATGAAAGAACACAGGAGCATTCAAAGATTTCTAGTCAAGTAAATGCCATGCCCATTATTGAGTGGACAGATTATGATGTATGGTTATATATCTTGTATAAGAATGTTTTGGTGAATGACTGCTACCAATTGGGGTATAAGAGAGTTGGATGTTGGTGTTGCCCGAATAATTCAGACTGGTCAATGATGTTAACAGAAATATATCATCCTAATAAAATGCAAAAGTGGAAAGAAATGATATATGAGTTTGCAGAGAGAACCGGGAAAACGGATCCTGACGCCTATTACGAAGAAGGAAAATGGAAAATTCGAAGAGGTGCTAGTGGTTTAGAAGTTAAGAATGTCTCAATTGTTGATACTGCATGTAACTTATCCGAACGTGCAAGGAATATTGTAAGTAATAAGAAGATCCAGAAGGATTTTATCGAGTTACTAAAACCGTTGGGAGATATTAAAATATTGGAAAAAGCAGATGCTAGTTATCTATCCTTTTATGATATCGATAAATCGGGCGAGTATCGCAAATGCTTTGAGTTGATAATAACTTTTGGAACTAGTGTTATTAAAGTTATCCCGGAAGAAAGGATAGATGTGACAAATCTAGTTAATCGAATTAAGTGCCAACTGAGAAAATATCAATTTTGTATCAGGTGTTCGGCGTGTGATTCGGTATGTCCATATGGAGCAATCGACACAATTCATGGAATGTATAGAATTGATGAAAGTAAGTGCGTACATTGCAAAAAATGTGTGGCAAAATTTTATAACGGATGTATTATTTGCGACAAGGTAGCAGGAAAGAAGGAGCAATAGTGATTTATTTTGACAATGCAGCAACAACTAAAGATAAACCGCAGGAAGTTAAGGATGCTTTTTTCTATTATATTTCTGAGATTGGTGTGAGTCCGGGAAGGGGAAGTTATGGCTTAGGTATAGAAGCATCGCGCATGTTATACCAGACAAGAGAAAAAGTAGCAATGTATTTTGGGTTGCAGGAGCCAAATGTTGTATTTACTAAGAACTCGACGGAAGCAATAAATCTTTTCTTCCGAGGTTTTTTAAAAAAAGGTGATCATGTGGTTATATCTCCATATGAGCATAATGCGGTGTTAAGGCCATTACAAGCGCTTAGAGAGAAGAATTTGATTGAATATACAGTAGTATCGCCAGAAGATTTAGGGCTTTCAGGTGATGCATTTGCAAATAAGTACTTCAATGAGAATACAGTTCTTTTGGCGATGACACTTGCGAGTAATCTGACTGGAAGAATTGTGTTTTCAAAGGAGCGTTGTATTGTTGCAAAGTCTAAAGGGGTTGCTACTTTCGTAGATGCGTCACAAGGTGCAGGGAAGATTCGGCTGGATATGCTTAACGATGGAATAGATTATGTTGCGTTTACAGGACACAAAGATTTAAGAGGTTTACCTGGAGTAGGTGGTTTATGTAGTAAAGAGGAACTAAAAATTGAACCGCTTATTCAAGGGGGCACTGGAGTTCATGGACATGAAAAAACCAATCCAGCAATATATCCAGATGCATATGAATCGGGAACAATGAACATGCCAGCGATATGGGCGTTTGGACAAGCAGTGGAGTATTCGGAAAGAGAGCATGATAGATGTTTAAGCATAGAATGCGAATTGGTTAATCATTTGATTGAAGGTTTGAAGAATGTTCCCTATGTAACCATTTATGATATGGACTGTGATAGAGTAAGTACGGTCGGATTTAATGTAAGAGGGTACTCGTCCAATGAAGTAGTGAGAATCCTTGATAAGCATGGTATATGTGTAAGAGGAGGGATGCATTGTGCGATACTGGCGCATGAAACTTTGGGCACTGTTAATACAGGAGTAGTACGTGTGAGTTTTTGTGAAAATAATACACTAGAGGAAATTGATGAGCTAATAGCAATTATCAAAACAATAGGTGATAAGAGATGTATATAGTTTTTTATAGTACAAGCAATGTGTTTAAGGCAGAATCGTTATTGAATAAAGCTAATATTGCATGCAATGTTGTTCCCACACCGGCTACAGATAAGGCCTATTGTGGTGTGTGCATAGAAGTTGAAAACGATGTAGTATTAGACATTCTCGATAGTCTTGAGTATGAGTTAGTTATGGAGGGTGAGAACAAATGTGCCAATTCGTAGAAGCAATGGAAGGATTAAAAAGTTCTTCAAATCTTTCGGTAGCGAACGAAAAATTTTCAGAATTTAATGAATATATGCATATTCCGTCTAAGATGGATACACGCCTCAAGGGTATAATTGAAGCTGCTAAAGGGAAATCAAAATCGCTTGTTTTGGTGTGCGGAAATTCTGGAGATGGGAAATCGCATTTAATAGCTAATTTTATTGAGCAAGGAATTGTTGTACCAGATGAAGAATTTGATGTATATATTGATGCTACATCAAGTGATAGAAAAGGTATGAGAGCGAATGAAAAACTGCGCGCGAAATTGGACGAATTTTCGGATGCGAAGTTGACAGATAGTGTTGCGTGTAGACTAATAGTGGCGATAAATCTTGGCGTGTTAAATGATTTTATTAAGAACTATGAAAAAGAATATACTGTTCTAAAAAAATATATAGATGAGCAAGGATTGTTTGATAATATTCCTGCCTGGAAATACAAGTTGATGGAACAAGATTCAGAACAGAAGAGTACATATTATTTAGGTCATGTAGATTTTACTTCATTCCATAGGTATGAGCTTGGTGTTAATGGAACGGATACTTCTTTTATTAATGGTTTGTTAGAGAAAGTAGTTGGACCAGCGCCAGAAAATTTAATTTTTAATACTTTTAGTACCACATGTAAATCGTGTCCAATGGTGACTAATTGTCCCGTTTGTTGGAACTATCGTGAACTTGTAGAAAATAAAAAGATGAGAGGTTATGTAGTAGATACGCTTATCAGAGCAATAATAAAAGGGAATTTGTCACCGTCAGTAAGAGAAATTAATGATTTCTTCTATGAGATAATAATAGGGCGAACCTTTGAGGAAAGCGAAATTATGAAGAAGTCAGTTAATCGTCTTGTTCATTTTATACAAAATAGTACATTGAACTTGATGTTTGAGAGTCGTGATGGATTATTGCAGTATACATCAAAAGAGGATGTGCTGGGAACTGCTGAAAGGAAGTGTGATAAGCAACTGATTGCCTTAAATTTGAAACCAGATTTTGAAAAGTGGTTATTAGAAGAGGCTGTATTAGTTTCTCAGATATATATGCAAATATATAACAATATATTGTTTTGTAAGAGTAATTCTGCGAAGCAGTACAAGGAGAAAGAGCAAGAAATCAAGCAAGCAGTGTATAAATTGTTTATAAGAATGCAAGCGACAGCTGAGGAGATTCAAGATGTAAAATATAAGCGATTTTTAGAATTACTTTATTATTACAATGCAGGAAAAGAAAATAAGTGCAAAGATGTGATTCAGCTTATTAAGGAATGTGTATATCTATGGAATGGAAGATTAGGAGATAAATCAGGAAGTAATATTAAGACAGGAGTGATTGTGGGAAGAAGCTCTGCAAGATATTATTTATACAAGAAGATGGAAATCTCTTTTGCAGAGAATTCAAATGTAGTTTCTTTAAATGAGGGAGAAGAGTTTCCGAATTTTTCTTCTGTAATGAGATTTGGCTTTAAACTGAAAGATAAAGATAAGATTGTTACCCTGGATGTCGATTATGAGCTATACTCATTTTTGCTTGAGGTAAAAGCGGGATATGTTCCTACGAATAGTGATAAAAAGAAAAATGTAAAATATGACACATTCGTACGTAAAATTATTGCGGAGTCTGATAGCGATACATATGTATATTCCAGGATTGAAGATGGTAAAACTTATAGGATAACAAAAGATGATTTTGGCGATTATAAGTTTGATTATGAGGTGTAAGTAATGGCAAATTTTGTTTTTGAACAAGATATTTTTCAGCATAAATTTATTCAGGCAGATGGATTTAAGAATCGTGCTAAAAGCACCGTTGCTGATTGTGATAGTATATGTCCTAATAATACCGATAATGCAAATGTATATAGAGGGTATACAGCAGTTCAGTTGCTAGCAGATACCTTACATAATGTATTTGGAGAGGTGTTATCAATTAAAAAATCTCTAGATATCGAAAAAAATTTGAAGGCGCAGATGCTTGAACAGATAGAGTTTGAAGAAGATGATTTAAAGAAAGTATTTAGCGATATTATTGACTCTTTGTATTTTGATAAGGCTAATTGTTCAAATGCTTCAAGTGCTGCATTACTTAGATATTTACCGGCCAGTAAGCAGAAAGATTTTGGAAAGTTTGTATATGATGTTTTTTTGGACACAGAAACACGAAATAAGTTGAGTCAAGTAATATGCGATGGAAGCAACCCGCTTGATGATATGGTGAATATGGCATACAGTAATCTGAATGTATTACAGAAAATATCGGAAAAGAAAGAGTATTCAAGAGTATTTGGAGGCGATTTAGAAGAGTTATTTATATTGATGAATAAGGACTTTAGGGCTGCTCTGGATAATAATTCAGATGCGATGTTTGAATTAGAATTTCTGTTTGCGTATTATCTTTTTATTTATTTGTCTCAGATTGCTATGAGAGTTGACAAGGATTTAGACGGAGATAATACGATTGTATTTCCGTTATTTAAGGGGGCTAAGGAAGCGGTATCAGAAGACCGGGAGTGTGTGACAGCAGGTTGGAGACGGGTAGAGAAAAAGACGCAGAAGCTATTTAAACATATGATCGTGTTAAATATGTTGAATTGCCACACTAACGATACGCCGTATTATACATATTCCGAGCTTTATCAATTGTATGCAGATAATCCAGAAGAACGTGCAGAGATGGATAAAGCAGTTGATTATATTATTGAGCAATATACAGTAAAGCACGAACATGATACAGATGTTGCTGGAGTCAATGTGGATTTTTCTCAGATTGAGTACCCGAATGAAGAAGAACCTGCGTTACAATTTAAAAAGAAAGTAAAGTATCTATTTGAGTGTGTATCTTTACAGCTTGATAGCAAAAATTATAGGCAAAATGTTGTATCGTATGTTGCAGGAAATTATAGTCATATCCTTAAAATGCGTTTTGTGAAGAGTTGGGGACAGCTGGGGCAAATGATGATGATTGCAAACGAAGATTTGATTACTATGATATTGATTTGTCAGCGGACCTCAGAACGAATGAATAATGAAAGAGGACTTCAAATTGGGGATATGTTTTATGAGTTTGAAAGAAGAGGCCTTTGTATGGACGGCAAGACTCGCCAATTTGTGATTGATTACCTAATTCGAATAAATCTTATTGATAGTAAGTGTGATAGTGAGGAGGCACAATATGTCAAGCGAATCCAATAATTTATTGTTTTTACAAAAATATATTATTAAGGCGTTGGTACAGTTTTTTGCGAATCCTTCAGAAGTAGTTACTAGTAGATATGTACTGTACTTTGACAGTATAGAGAATATCATTGGATTTGATGATGAGCTGAGGGCTTTTGTCACTGATCCTCAAGAGGTTAATATTCTGAAAGCTAAGATGGGTGAGCCTAATGTAGAAATCACTCTTTTGCCGGAGTATAAGTTTTTCAACGATGATGGTCAGATTGAATATGAAGCCACACAGCTTAGAGTTGCTAATGGTAGTGCCGAACGAATTCTGGTATTTATTCCTGACTGCGATAAAAGTAAGGATTATTTAGGAGATGCATTTAAAAACAATATTCGTAACAAGTTTGTAGATGCTGAAGAAGACAAGATATTGTTTTATCTTTCGTTGCAGAATATAGCTAGTGTTTCTAAGACAACGGAGAATTTTCAAAGACAGGGTATGCCCCTGTCTGTTGATAATGTTTACAACTATTTGCGTTCTCAGGTGTCGATTGTACAGGGAGCTAATCAACAGGCAGTTTTGCTATATTCATTAGAAAAAATAAAGAGTAATAAGCCGCAAAACGATAATTCATTACTGGAATTTGCGCCTATTATGAGGATTGTCGAGGCCCAACAACTTACGCAAGGTGATTTTCACGACTTGCATATGTTTACGATGGGACTTACAGATTTAGGTAAGAAAAATTGTTACCTTGCAGAGAATTATAAGTTATTTAGAATAGTCTCTTTGGCTTTGAATGATCAGGAATTGGAATCCGTGATGAGTGCATATGAACTCAAAATAATAAAGGATATACAAAAAAGCTATGATATTGATGAGGAAAACTGGGATAAACGATTTACTTATGAAGGAATTGAACGATATAAAAAAGTAAATGTAAAGAAGTTTAAGTTGGAACAGCCAATTGTACTATTAGATAACGAGGATACCGAAGTTTCAAAAGATTATTATGTTGATTTTGTAAAGGGGAATTCGGCATCCTTTATCGTATTTACAAAGGACTATTCAAAGGAAAAAGCATTTAAAATTCAAATTAGATTTACGCAAAAGGCAGTAGTGACAGGAATATCGGACTTTGTTGTAGAGCAGACGAATACAAGAGGGAATGCGTATAGAATACTCTTAAATAAAAGTGAAGCATATTATCATGGAAAAGTTGTATTTGTTGGTGGTAAGAAGAGTGAGTTTACTGTCTTTGTGTCAGTAATGAATGCGCCAGCTGGATTCTTGGCTGATTCATGTGTGGGGGTTAAACAAGAAAAAACAGGAGAAGTTGTATATCAGCTGGAGGCTAAAGATTATTTACTTAGACTTGGTAATGCAGGAGATGAAATTGACTTAAAAATTGAAATGCAGGCGAATACATCGACTCCATACCCTATAAGTACTTCAAAGGTAACGAAGGTGTTATTTGAACATTCAGATGATGAGGCTGTAAAGGATTACACCTTTAAAATGAATGTTGACGACCAGGCGGCTAATATAATTTCAAAAGTCAGATTTACCGAAGATAAACTTCGTATGTTACAGCTATACGAACTCTTTAATAGGTGTTTTGTAGAGCGGAATATCTTTGAGATTGCTGAAGATAGAATTGTTAATCGTAATAAAAGAAGTGAAAAGTATTCTACGAGTGAGTTTGATGTTGCTGGTAATAAGTATCAGTTAAATGATTTGCTGTGTCTGGAAGAAAAGATTATCTCTACTAAAGTATTATGTGGAGAGATGGTTGGTTTGAAAAATTTGGAGAAGATTAATATTAGTGTACCTGTCGATATTGCAGAGGTTTGTGAAGAGATTTGTGATTATTATTCAAGTCTAGGGACAATACCTTCATTGTGTTGCATTAACGATGAAATTGCCGAATTATATAAGCGATATATTAATTTGGTACTTAAATATATTGGGAAAGAGAGCACAATGTATGTTGATAAAAAAAGTGTATCTACGGATATCCTAAATATATTTAAGATAGGTATGATTTTTGATTCGAACAGGACAATATGGTTATCGCCACTGCACCCATTAAGTGTTGCATATCAACTAGAGTTATCAAAGGGAGATGTGCGCCTTGTCGAATTAGATGATTATCTTTATTCAAGCTTAGGTTTTGGAAACGCGCTACCATTTATAGAAGATAGTAAGGGGGTAATATATCAGTCTGTAAAAGGTTCATTCCCGTTGCAATGGGGGTGCTATTGTGATGCGGCTCAGTCGATTAAGGGAGAAGAAGCGACATATGCTAATAAAATGCAGGATTATTACTCGAAGTTTGGATATTTGTTTAGAAATAGTGCAAACAATCGCATAATCATAAATGTCATTAATATCCAGCACACATCAGAGATAATTAAAGCTCTTATGAAGTTGTATAAAAGCAATGAGGAGTTTAAGCTGGTATCAATAGAAGTGAACTATTATTTTACTGGAACTGGAAAAAACGATTTCGAGCAGATGTGTGAAAGTGATTATGTGACAGCCACAGCTACTGCATATTATGGTTCTAAGAACAGTGAGCTTATAGAAGGATTTGGTGATTGGTATGCTGAAAAAGTGCATTATTACTCTATGCTAGACCAAAGCAATTACAAGTATGCTCATATTAGTTTTTGTGCTATGCAAGGTGATACGAACAGGAATTTACACAATACTATTACGAGTGCGGAGTCAGGACTGATGCTAAAAGGACTTATCACTGATGTTCCATCTTATTTGGATGAGGAGAGCGGTATCTATAAATATGGATATGGCTCGCAGTATACTGAGGAGGTTTTTCCAGAAGCTCAATTTTTACAATTGTCAAATGCATTAAACGAATTGGCAAAGTGTAAAGAAGGTAGTACGGCTACCAGGAATTTAAGTATTGCACAAGGAGTACAGAATACCAAGTCAGCGAAACTTGATAAGATATATAAGGCATCTAACTGGGTTGTTTTTGTTGAGCCTAAAATTGACTTGGATTTCTTTATTAAGCAAAGTGAAGGTTCAGAGGATGAATTAATTATAATACATTATCCGGATAAAAATGTATCATCCGCTGGATATTCTTCTATTACGGTAACACAAAAATCTGGTCAATACATAGAGGTTATTAAGGATATATTGCAAAGAGAATTACCAATGTATTCACACGAGATGGATATAAAACGAGTAATATGTGATTTTAATGCCTACAGCGGCGAGTGGTTAATGCATTTTATTAACCAGAAACAGCTTGAGGAGAAAGTAAGCCTTGTTGCTGCAATTGATTTCTGCAGACAATATTTTTCTGAGATTTATCCAGAATATATATGGGTGCCAATTGCGTTGGATGAAATTTTGAGAGTTACTGGTTCGATAGGTGGCTCGTTAACGAATGTGTTATTTTCAAAAAAAGTACTGGTAAATAGAGGTATTATAGAAAATCAAAATGCCACTTCGGACGATTTACTGATGGCTGGAATTAAAGTAGAAGGTGATGATGTTTGTATAACGTATATTCCGGTAGAGGTAAAGCATGGGAAGTGTGGAACCGATATGAAAACACATGCGCATCAGCAGGTTTGTAATACTGCTGACTTGATAAAACGATCTTTTTTTGATGCAGGACACGAATCAAGACAAAGTATTGATAAAAAGGTTTATAGAAATTATATGATTCAACATGTGATTTCTAATATCGAAAAAATGATTGCTTATAAAATAGTGTCATTGGACGAATATAAGGAGTTAATTGCGTCTAAAATAAGAATTAAGTTATTAAATGATTTGTACAAGCTTGATTTAGATGAGAGTACTGATAAGTACGCCTTCTTTTTTGTTGAAGGTGCTACTGCGACATTAAAACAACAGAATGATAAGGATAAAGTTATCGAAATATCTACTCCATTAAAAAACATGTATGAGTTTTTGGTAAATGAGGAATTGCTTGGGAGTGAAGTGAAAGCACTGGCGGGTAATGAGATGCGAATTGATACAACAGATTATGATATTAAATTACCAACAGAAGATGTCGAAGATGAAGAAACAGAGATGTCTGAGCTGGGTGATGCTGAATCAAGAGCATTGGAGGGAATGATGGAAATGACTGATGTCTCTACTGCACAAGAAGAGATGACGAATGATTCTGATTTGGTGAGTGAGGTGAAGACTACAATTCGACCGGTGAGTGATAATCAGGTTGTAGATGTTATACGAGTACCGATAGGGCCGGACAAGGCAGATCATACAATATGCTGGGAGTTTGGAAACAAGCAGCTTTCTAATAGGCATTTGCTGATAACAGGAACATCTGGTCAAGGAAAAACATATAGCATACAAACAATGTTGTTTGAGTTAAACAAGAAGGGAGTATCCTCTGTTATTTTTGATTACACAGAAGGTTTCATGAAAAAGCAACTAGAAGAGGTATTTATCACACATTTAAACGATAGTATAAAGGAGCATATTATATACAGTGTAGGTGTGCCGATTAATCCATTTGTACGTCATGAAATTGAATTGGGTGATATTATAGTAAAAGAAAAACCTGCGGATGTGGCTTCTCGTTTGGCTGATATTTTTACGCATGTTTATGAGTTTGGTGAGCAACAATCGGCAGCAATTTTTTCTGCTGCATTAAATGGCATTAATACTTATGGAGATGCTATGAATATGCGAAAATTCCAGGCGGAATTGGAGAACGTACAAGAGACTAATAAGACCGCAAAAACTGTATTATCTAAAATGGAGCCATTTTTTCAAACAGTTTCATTTGAAAGTAGTGATTCATTTGACTGGGGAGATATTTTGTATGGTGATAACGCAGGAGTTAATATCTTCCAGCTGACGCTGATTAACAGAGATATGCAGGTAATAGTGACGGAACTGATGCTGTGGGATATGTGGTACTATTCTAAAAAGTATGGCAGTAAGGAGAATCCATTTGTTGTTGTATTAGATGAAGCACAGAATTTGTCACATAAAAATGGATCTCCAAGTGCAACTATATTAACTGAAGGCAGAAAATTCGGATGGTCTGCGTGGTTTGCGACACAGTCGCTGAAGGTACTTCGTGATGATGAAGTCACTAGATTATCACAGGCTGCGTTCAAGCTTTATTTTAAGCCAACCGATGATGAAATAGTGAAAATATCTAAGTTGTTGGATCCGACAGGTGAATATAGTTGGGTAGCAGATATTAAAAAGTTACAGAAGGGACAATGTATTGTTGCCGGAGATCGGCAGAAAGCAGATGGGTCTTTTGGTGCTACGATACCTACAGTAGTATCGGTGGCATCCCTTGAAAGTAGAGTGTGAGGTGAAAATAATGGCTGGCTATGATTTGAAAGAAGGACAATTTGAAAAGAGAAGTGCATCAGATGATGAATTATGGTCAGCCATTAGTAATGTGTTTTCTGCAAAAATAAAGACAAATTCAAGCTATAAGTATGGTATGTTTAAAGCTATACTTGATAACTTGTACAATGTAGATGAGCAACTTATATTGTCTTTTGATAAGGTGTTTTCCAAATTTGCCGAGATATATTGGAATTTGATTCTTAAACATCATTTAAAGCAACAGATTCAGGCGGAGGGTAAAGGTGGTACTTATCTGGAACAAATAATTTGGTCAGCCGTTAAAAAATATGAGCTACCTTTGGATATACCATACGAAAGCCTTCCACCGGAAATAATGATTGATATTAATCATCAAGTAAAAATGAAATGCAAGATGTATGTCGTAGGGGCATTGTTTGAGGATACGAGGAAATTATTTTACTCATTTTCAAAAAAAGGAGAATGGATACAGATTAATCCGGTAATGTATGAATTCCTGTGTAAACATAAGGTGATCGTGGAGAAGCTAAACTATTATCAGTGGGCCAAGTTCTTGGAAAAGGTTAATGCAGGAGATAGTACGAATTTGTTATTAAGTAAAATTGATGAAAGTGCAAAACGCAATAATCTTACATATTACAGGCAGATATTGTTTGAAGAATTTGAGAATAAATGTTTCTATTGTGGCGTAAATGTTAATTCAAAAGTTGATGTTGATCATTTTATACCATGGTCATTTGTAAAAGATGACTGTTTGTGGAATCTTGTATTGTCTTGTCCGGCTTGCAATAGAAGCAAGAGTGATAAATTGGCTGCTCCAAGGTATTTGGATATATTGATTGATAGGAATAAAAAAATACATATTGAAAGAATAGATAGTTCGACTAATTATGAAGATTCCAAGTTAAGAGAAATTTATTATTGGGCAAAAGTTAATGGTTACGATGAGGAATGGAGGCCTAGAAAGTAAGTATGCGAAAAGAACACTACAAATTAGTCAGAGACCATATTCCGGAAATTATTGAAAGTGATGGTAGAACAGCACATGTTCGTATTCTTGATGACAATGAAATGATTAAATGTCTCGATACTAAACTTCAGGAAGAGGTTAACGAGTACATAGAAGACCAATCGGTGGAAGAATTGGCTGATATATTGGAAGTTATATATGCATTATGCAAGATGAAAGGAATTTCAAAGGAAGAATTAGAACGGACAAGAGCGATTAAAGAAATAGCAAGAGGTTCTTTTGATGAAAAGATATTTCTTGAATACGTAGAAGACTAAGAATCAATGGAAGGCAGGTGATTACATGCGTTGGTCTGACTATTACGAAAAAATAAATGACTGGGCGGTAAGCACTGCCGTAAGTAAGATATCATCCCTTGAAGATATGGGTACGCCGGATGAGGTTGTCGACGCACTCAATATCATTGCGTTCGAGGATGAGAAAGGGGCAACCAGGCTCCTGAATAGGGCATTGCAACATGGCATAAAGTTTTCCGGAGAGAATCTTGCGGAAATCGTTGACCTATGTGCAGAAGAGTGTTTTAAGAAAGCATTGTATCAATCTGCGGATGCGTTTACTGCGCAGGACTTAGAAGATTTGTACGGTTGCGTTGATGATGAGCTTATCATCGATGTGGCGAAGCGATATAAGATATCTGCTCCGGCGGATATTGCTGATGAGTACGAGGAAGAACTATGTTCTGATGCCGATGCACCGATTTCATGGAGCAGATTCTACGATGCTTTTTATGATTGGAAACCGGAATATGCGAAAGCACGATTGCAAGCAGTTACAGACTTTGGAAGTGAAGATGAAGTTTTAGAAGTTGCACAGGAATTATTTTGGAATGATGAATATGAGGCAAGTCAATTTATTGCAAGTGCACTGGATGCCGGTGTACGATTCCGGGATGAAACTCTGGTGGAGTTGGCAGGACTGTGCAATGAAGATACAGTGAAGAAGGCAGTGTTTTTGTCGAAGCTGTTGTTGACGGAGGAATCCTTGGAAGAACTGTATGGAAATGTAGATGATGATATTATCATTCAGGTGGCCAAGGAGCAGAACCTGAAACTTCCGGTGGATTTGCGCGAAGAAGAGGAAGAAGAACTGGAGGATTTACACTTTGATATTCAGTCTGCCATTGATGCGGCGGATTATGCGTTGGGATGTTTTGTGCAGGCACAGAGAGCATTGAATGATAGTGGAAATGTAAGCTTTATTGATATGATGACAAAGGGATTCTTTACATCACTGTGGAAATATTCATCACTTTCCGCAGCGGATGTGGAGATACAGCAGGCGAAGAATGCATTGGAAAGTTTGAATGCGGAATTACGGATGTTGTCGAAAAATAAAAGTGTACAGCTGAAATACGGTCGCTTGGCGACTGCAATTGATATGTGGATTGATGATGGATTTTTGGATGCGCTGACGCATCTGCAGATAAATAAGGCACAGAAGAGGATTCGTTGGGCGATAACGCAAGTGGAGAATATTAGGCGTGAGCTAATTAAAATGCTATAGTATAGCAGGGAGGAGTGTTCATGGCAGAAAATAAAGCTATGACGGTAGCGGAAATTGTTGTGAAAACCGTTACAGGTGAAATCCCTTTTGCGGGGACATTATTGTCTTGCATTATAGACGAGGTAAAATCGAATTCAATGCAAAAGCGGCAAGAAGAATGGATGGAAACCATAGAAGAGAAATTGAGGCAATGTGCCATTGATTTGGAAACGATTGGTACCAATGAAAATTTTACAACGGCAATTATTAAAGCTACAGAAATTGCAGCTAAAACAGCTGAGAAAGAAAAGAAAGTATATTTAGCGAACGCAGTTGCAAACGCAATAGATTTCAGTGCGGATGAAAGTATATTGATGATATATATGGAATTGTTGGAGAAATATACTGTTTGGCATCTGCAGGTGTTGTCGCATTTTGTTAATCCTGCGCGTGGCATAGAAAGGGGAGACGAGTACATGGGAGGCGCGGACTCTCCGTTGTATAGAAGATATCCGCACATGAGGGAAAGGGCCGATTTGGTTGATAAAATAGTTGTTGATCTTCAAAATGAAGGAATGCTTTCAAGTGGGAATTATATGCATTGTACAATGACAAATAGTGGAATGTATGCTAAGCGAACCACAAAATTAGGAGATGATTTCATACAGTTTATCTCTTCTTAGGTATTATATTGTTAGGGAAAAGGGTGGTTGTTGCAAAATTCGCGACAACCACTTTGCTATAAGTCCAGTTTTTAGGACACATGATGATTTATCCTTAAGACATAATAAAACACGGAGGTGGATATTCGAAGTGCTACATTATGTTGAATTTGGATTATCTCATATGGAAGTTCCGGGTGAAGTGGCACTTTGTATATACATTTCAGGGTGTCCAAATAGGTGTGTTAATTGCCATTATCAGGAACTGCAGCAAGTAGATGTTGGAGAACTGCTGGCTACATATTTTGAGCAAATATTAGATTTGTATCATGACTATACGACTTGTGTATGTTTTATGGGAGAGGGAGATGGTTCGGAAGAAAGTAGAACTGAGATGCTGTCCTGTGTGAAGAGTTGTAATAAACGTGCATATAAAACGTGCCTTTATTCCGGACGGGATACAAATATTGAGGACTGGATGAAGGCATTTGACTATGTGAAGGTAGGAAGTTATCGTGAGGAATTTGGTCCGCTTACCAGTGAAACAACGAATCAACGGATGTGGATGAAAGAAGCGGATAAGTATATAGATATTACAGAAAGATTTTGGGACAAGAAATAGACTGATACTAACGAGAGGTGAATTGTAATGTTTGGATTATTTAGACGAAGAAGGATTAAAAAGTATACGGAGGGTGCTTCTGCATATTTACAAAAGAATTATGAAGCCCCTGCTCAGTCGACAGGAATTAAGTTTAGCCTTAGCGAGCCAACAATTCAATATAGCGATCGCATCCAGTACAGCGATAGAGAATCTTCATCCGATGATGAAATGCAGTATAAACTTCGTAAAAAACAGAAAGAGGACCCATATGATGCTGCAGAAGTAACTAGGGTTCTGCGGAAGTCATCGAATGCCAATAATTTTTCGGAAATGCTTGAAACATTGGAGAGAAATGTTAATCAGTCTTTTGTGGATAGACTCTTGTATTACATTAACAAAAGAGGCGTGAGAGATTCGGAAGTGTATAAGGCTGCGCATGTGGATAAGCGATTATTCTCCAAAATGGTCTCAAATCGAGATTATAAACCATCTAAGGACACTGTCATAGCTTTAGCATTGGCTTTGGAATTGTCATTGGATGAAGCAAATGATATGTTGTCGCGTGCCGGATACACATTTTCACATAGTAATAAGAGAGATATTATCATCGAATATTTCTTCCGGGAAAAAGTATATAGCCTGATAGATGCTAATGATGTTTTGTATCGATTAAATCAGAAGCTAATTGGCCGATCATAAAAGTCGTGTTAAAGGCGACCAAATCCTTTGTGAGATTTTTTATACTATAAGTACAAAAACACAAGGAGGTTGCAACGATGAAGATTTTTATTTGGTTTCTTTGCTTATTTGCAAATGCGTTTATTACCACATTGATTAAAGAGAACGGTATAACTTTAGGAGGTATCCCTACGGTTTTACTACTTGGTGGATGCATGTGGTTGGCAAAAACACTTTGCAAAAAGTGGGATGAGCGAAAAGGGCAGGGTGAGGAGAATGGCGAGGATTGATGAGCATGAGATTTTTGCACGTTACATAGGCGAGAGAGTATGCGATTCAAAACTCCAAGCATTGGCACGTAGCAATGGAACCGGATATGGTGCATATGCGGATAGTAAAGAATATATTATTGCGCATGTGGATTACTATGACAAAGAGGAATACAGGAAGCTTTTTAAGCTGACACCTACGTTGACGGAACGATGGGATTATCGCGGGATTGATTTTAGCATTTATCTGTATATTCGCGATGGAATCATTACCGGAGGGCATCTGTTTAAGTACATAGAAACATCCCAAAGCAGTCATTTTAGGCCAACCGGTTATGAAACGGATGCTACCCAGCAGGAACTTAGAATTGCAGATAGGATTCTGCAATATATGGTTTCGTAGAAAGAAGAGGTGATTAGCTATGAAAGCAATTCAGACAGGAAGTAAATATAAGATTTTTGATGACAGTATTAAATCCCATGACCAGTTACCAGTGGGAACATATGACATTGGATATAATCAGCAGGAGGGTTGTTTTCTGGTTCAGAGGCAGAACATTATTGTATCTGAAAAGTCATACGGAATCCAACTATCAAAGGCTGATAAGGTTCTTAAGGCATTTAAAGAATTCAGTCGTAGTCTCGGTGTTATCTTAAGCGGTGATAAAGGCATTGGTAAATCTATGTTTGCCAAGCTTGTATGTATGAAATCTATGGAAGAGGGATATCCGGTTATTATTGTGGATGCATGTTACCCGGGGATTGCAAGATTTATCGAATCAATAAGTCAAGAATGTGTTGTTTTGTTTGATGAGTTTGATAAAACATTCCGTTCGAGTAGAGATAATGATGACCAGGCGACTTTACTTAGTTTGTTTGATGGGACTACCGGTGGGAAGAAACTGTTCATTGTTACATGCAATGAGTTATATGGACTCAATAATTTTATTATAAACCGTCCGGGTAGATTCCATTATCATTTTCGATTTGATTACCCTGCTCCGGAAGATATCAAAGAATATTTAACAGATAAACTGGATCCTGCTTATCGCGGAGAAATTGATAAAGTGGTGGAGTTTTCTCGGAAAATCAGTTTGAACTATGATTGTCTGCGTGCAATTGCATTTGAACTGAATTGTGGTACCGGGTTTGCAGATGCTATTGCTGATTTGAATATCATGACCACAGAAAATGAAGAGTATAAAGTATATCTCTATTTTGACAACGGTAAGAGTGTACATAATCTTCGATATTCTACAAATCTTTATGACTATGATGGTTCTATGACTTACATTGGTTTATATGACGATGATGGGAAGTTTGTACTTGGCGCATACTTTGATAAGACTTCTATGAAATATGATATGACGCAGGGAAAGGTCATTGTACCGGCAAGCGGAATCAAAATCAAAGAAAATGATGATGACGACGATGATGATTATTATGATGATGGTGACGAAGATGCTGATGTGGCTAGCGCAAAAATACCTCGATTCAAAGGTGCAAAGGTATTATATATGACCTTTACTAAGCGCGCAGCTAAGAATCTTCACTATCTGGTTTAAGGAGGTGCCCTATGGCTAATATGCTTGAAAATTATGGTTTGGAAGCTTTTGCGGAGGACGAAGACTCTATGATGGGTTTTGTGGCGTATAATGCCAAAAATGGTAAAGCAATTCCGGGATATTATGACGGTCCCTATTTTTATAATCCAATGGGAAGCGTTGAGTTTTGGGTAAAGACTGAACGAGCTGAGAATGAAAATTTACAAGTAACCGGTTTCGATTCCCATGGAGGAAATCGATGCATTTGGGAGATGATACATTCCGGTATTGATATTACTCCGAAAGATGGTTCTAAGATGGAGCGCATCATTATGTTTAACAGAGACGATGAGGAACAGGGCGGTCTCGTGCCAATTGAACTGATTACTGCGGATGTGTTACCGAGTCTGATGAAAGATGACAAGGTTGCGGTGCAAGTACTGGCGTTGCCATTGGATATTAAATATTACGCAACCGAGGAGGAATATGCGGAAGCGCAGCCGGATGGAAAAGACGGTCATAAATGGTTAATAGGCAATGGTTCTTTAGTGGCACTTTCCTTTTTGTATAATCATTCACTGGAACGCTATGAGCAAGGAAAAGATTATGAAACAGATAGGTATGTGCAATTCACTGCGACAGTGAAGAAATTGTATAATGGCGTATTTGAAATTGATGGGAATCAGCATAATGCATACATAAGATGCTATGCAGATACGGAATATGGTGAGCTGGAGTTTGACCATACATTAGAGCAGGTGCCGGAAGAAATGAGAGAGAACATCAAGGTAGGGTCAATTATCAGCGGAACCTGTATTTTATCCGGTGATGTTGCCATTAGAGAATATGAAAATGGAATCGTCAAGGATTTCGACCACAATCTGCGGTTGTTAAGATATTCTATTGGAAAAGGAGATCCTGAGCGTTTGGCAAAAGTATTAGCGCCGAATGTGGTGTATGAGACAGATACATCGGGAAAAAGTTATCATGGTGCACGCTCGATTATCGACCGATTTACCTATATCCATAATAACCGCGATAGTGAATACTCCACATATTTTGCAACAATTACTGAGGTTGACGAGCCGGGAATGGAATATCCGGTTGGTACAAGATGTATTGTGTTGGCCGATGGAGATGCTGATGATTATGAATCCATTGCCTTTATTACGGTGGATGATAACGGAATGATTACTAAAATTAAGATTAGTACAGATGGAAGATATCATTTCAAAATTGATGAATAAACAAGAATAGCAGGAGGTACAGTATGCCACTTCATTTGAATTCAATTACTAACGACAGCCAAAATAGTGAGATTTTGGCATGGATGCTGCAAGAGGGCATGAATGCGTGTGATTCTATTTTTATTACAGAGGACCAAAAATATTTTCATATTCGCTGTGATATTGCGGATAGATTGTCCGGTGATGTTATCGGCAAGATGGTTTATACATTGTTGCATGGTGATAAGGCGATAGAGGTCTTGGATTTGGATATTGTATTTAATAACAGTGTACCTTCTGCCATAAGTTTTCTTGAACTTAGAGATGGCTCCTCAGATTCTAACGAATATTATGAGGCTGAAGTTGTTGACGGAGGTCAACATTTCGAATTGGAAACCGTGAATCGTCATGTGATAGCGGAGAATCTGATTGATACGGAACGAGAAGTGTATGTATCGGCTTTTCCATTTGCCTTAAGTGTATATGAAGATATGGATGCGTTTGACGCATGGGCTGGATTTAAGAAGGATATTTCTGTGGGAGATACCGGTTTAAAGGTAGGCGGGTTTTCTGAGAAGTTTATGATGCCTGGAGGAATGACCAATGCAAATAAAAGAAGTGATGAAAGCTATTCTTTTGTAGTGGGAAGAGTCGTTTCTTTTAAGGATGTTGAAGTTGCTTTTGGAAAAAATGCATTACCGTTTGTGTTGGCCTGGGTTGATACTGCGTTGGGAGTAATTCCGGTTCCGATGAGTAGAGATGTGTTTGATTTAGAAGACTTGAAGGTTGGATGTATCATCGCTATGAATGCAGATGTAAAGGCTGATGTGGCTAAAGATGATGATTTTAAGTATCCGAATCGGTAAGGAATGAAAACGGGAGGAAGACCTATGAGCGAAATGGAATCAGGGCTGTATGCAATCAATGTTGATAATATGGTGGAGATGCTTTCAAAAGCATACATATCGCTGATTAGAACGAATACACCATTTAAGCAGTTTCCGTCGGTGATGTTGTGGGGACCGCCGGGTGTAGGAAAGTCTCAAGGTGTAAGGGAAATTGCACGTGTGATAGAGAGTGAGACGGACAAAAAGGTTGTTATTACGGATGTTCGGTTGCTACTATTTAATCCCGTGGATTTAAGAGGTATTCCCACTGCGAATGAGGACAAGACTTTGGCTGTGTGGCTGAAACCGAAAATCTTCCAAATGGATGATTGTAAGGATGTTGTGAATATTTTGTTTTTGGATGAAATTTCTGCAGCACCGCCATCTGTACAGTCAGCAGCATATCAGATAACTTTGGACCGGATGGTAGGCGAGCATAAGTTGCCGGATAACTGTATTGTAATTGCTGCCGGTAACAGAGTGACTGATAAATCGGTCGCTTACAATATGCCAAAAGCACTTGCCAATCGATTATGTCATTTTGAGATAAAAGGAGATTCAAAATCCTGGCATGATTGGGCACTTAAGAGTGGTGTACATAAATATGTAATTAGCTATCTTGAATATAATTCGGGAGCATTGATGAGATTTGACTCGTCAGGAACCAGTTTGGCGTTTGCTACACCTCGTTCTTGGGAAATGGTAAGTAATATCTTGAATACTGTGTCCGATAATATCGTCGAAGTGTATCCTATGATTATTGGATGCGTTGGTCACAATACAGCCAGCAATTTTAGAACATGGGCAGAGTTGTTTGAGACAATGCCAGAGGTAGAAGACATTTTTGCAGGGGACGAAATAGAGGTTCCTAAGGCTCCGGAGCTGCAAGTGGTACTTCGGGCAGAAATGGTAGAATATGCAAGAAAGCACCCTGAGAAGATATTGATAGATACTTCCATTGATTTTGCATGTAGACTCCCTTGGGCATTTCGTGGAAAGCTCATGCATGATTATGGATGTATTCCGGAACTTGAACCGTTTGTAAGGGAAAATGAAGTTTATAAAACTGCGATGAGGAACGCGAAGAAATGACGGAGCAACGGAAACGAAAACTCAAAAGACAATTACAGGAATCACGATACCGCTTACGTAGGTTAAACAAAGAGTTTGCCGAGCCGCTTAAGGATATGGTTTTTGTGGCGACGAAAGATGTCATGAGAATATCTACTAATGGACGCTGCATATATTTTGACCCGGACTGGTTGCAGAAGCTTGGACATACGGAACTGGATTTTATACTGTCTCATCAGTTAATGCATATTGCTCTAGGGCATATTGATCGACCGAAATATTATACAGGGGATAGGTTCCATCTTGCATGTGATATTGTTGCGAACTCGCATCTTGAACTTTTAGGTTGGAAATATGAAAAACTTCCTCATATTGGGAAGATATTTCATGAAACTTTCTTTCCGGAGAGAGAAGGGCGCTCCATGACTGCTCAGGAAGCACTTGCATGTGTTCCGTTTGATCCTGCGCTGATGAAGCCGACCATCAGACGTAATTATATGATTGACTCCGAAATATGGTGGGATAGGAAATCGGACTGCGGAGAAAATGGCGAGATTGTATTAAGTCCTGCAGATGAAGACCCAGAGGATTTGGTGTGTGATGAAGACAACACAGGTGGAAACCATTTTTTTGTAAGAAAGGAAATTTTTCCAAAGGTTCTTATGAGCTCTATGGGAGATGAACTGTCAGAGGGGAAGAATAAGCAATCATCAAGTGGTTGGGACAGACGGGCGATGAATGATATTCTCAGCTTGCGTAGTGCAATGAAAGGGAATGATGAAGCAGGTGCAGAAGAGGATTTTGTTGAGAGAGTTTGGCAACGAGTAAATACAGCTAAGCTGAATTGGAGAAAACTTTTGAACAGCTTTATTCAGGAGGAGGTATGTGATTACTCTTTTACACCGCCTGACAGAAGAATGCAGGATTCGGAGTTTTTCCTTCCAGATTACAATGTACTGGAAGAAAGACCGAAAGAAGTTCTATTTATGGTGGATACATCCAGTTCTATTGATGACGATACATTATCTGCAGTATACGGTGAGATTTGTAATGCGATTGCTCAATTTAACGGTGGGCTTGTAGGTGTACTGTGTTTCTTCGATGTGAGAGTGCACAATCCTATGCCGTTTTCTGATATAGGGGCTTTGTTACGTATTAAGCCAAGTGGAGGAGGAGGTACAAATTACGAGTGTATCTTCGATTATGTAAGTCGAACTATGACGATGGGGGCACCGGCAAATATTGTAATTTTTACAGATGGAGAGGCGGAATTTCCGGAGGAGAGTGCGGCAAATAATATACCGGTTCTGTGGTTGTTTTCCAATCAAGGAGTAAGGCCGCCTTGGGGCAAATATGCGTATGTAGAGTAGGTATAGGAGGATTTTCAAATGGAGAGAACGATTAGAGTAACAGGAAAAGGACAGATATCAGTAAAGCCGGATATGATTCGGTTGATGCTGACATTAGAAGATAAGAGAGAAACCTACGAAGAGACTTTGGAGCAGTCTACTGTGCAGGTAGAGATGCTTAAAGATTGTTTCGAAAAGCTTGGATTTGAGCGAACAGATTTGAAAACGCTGAATTTTAATGTAGACACGGAATATGAGAGCTATCAGGATAGGGATAAATCTTGGAAGCGCAGATTCATGGGCTACAAGTTTGTACATAACATGAAGATTGAGTTTGATGCGGATAATAAACGCTTAGGCCAGGTGTTGTATGCCCTTGCACATTCACTGGTTCAACCGGAATTTCGCATCAATTATACAATCAAGGATACAGAAGCTGCAAAGAATCAGCTGCTTGGCAAGGCAGTGGAAGATTCCAGGGAAAAAGCACGCGTGTTGACAGAGGCAGCTGGTGTAAAGCTTGGAGACATTATTACGATTGATTATTCCTGGGGAGAAATTACGTTTCTTGCAGAGCCTATGGCGAGAAGTATGTCGCTGGCAGAAGAATGTTGTATGGCTGGAGGAAGCTATGATATAGATATCGAGCCGGATGATATTGATGTGTCTGACACAGTAACAGTGGTTTGGCAGATAGGATGATGTGTTAAGTCAGGAGGATTAGCATATGTGTACGTATATTTCTCAAGTAAGAACATATCGGGAGGCAAGAGGCCTTCGTCAGGAACAGCTGGCGGAGGCTATCGGTGTATGCAGAAAAACGATTTGTCAGATAGAAACAGAGCGAGGTCACAATACGACGCTGGAGATAGCGTATAGGTTGGCTGCATTTTTTGAAACTACCGTGGAGGAGATTTTTCCACCGGCAGATGTAAACTGTAGAGAATATTAATTTGGCGTCAATGTAACCTCAAATACTCTTGACCTGGGAGACTGTCCACAGTATAATAGTGAACAGAAACAGAACATATGTTTGGGTAAGGAAGGAGGAGTTCACTATTGAGGCGGCGCACATTTATGAGGACAGAAGTGGTATTAGAAAAAGCAAGCAGTTGAATATTCGTTAGATGAATATTCAGCACTCAAGAAGATCAGCGTAGCGACCAGGGCAGAGATGCTTAACGGAAAACTGGAAGCAAGAGAAGGCTTGCGAGGTTATTCCCTTTCCTTAGCGAGTACAAAGTAGCGATGATATTTTGT
>JAGBHU010000021.1 GCA_017935345.1 Coprococcus sp. | reverse complement strand
CAACATGGCAGATTGGATAATTGTAGTTGATGATGATGAAAATAATTTAATGATGGCAGGACATATTTTAAGTACAGCGCATATGAAAGTAACTGCGATGAAATCAGGTCGAGATCTATTAGCTTTTTTAAAAGAAAGAGAAGTACCGGATTTGATATTGTTAGATATAAAAATGCCCGGTATGGATGGATTTGAAACATTGACGGAACTTAGAAAATTAGAAAAGGCAAAGGAAGTTCCGGTTATATTTCTCACAGCTGATGATAAAAGTGAAACAGAGGCAATCGGTCTATCTCTTGGAGCAGTTGATTTTATTAAAAAGCCTTTTGTACCTGAAGTACTGAAATTGCGCGTAAGGCATATGATAGACTTAGACCAATTACAGAGAAACCTTGCACAAGAGGTTGAAAAGAAAACAAAAGAAAATCAAATACTATTTTTACATATTGTATCTTCTCTTGCAGCAGCTATTGATGCAAAGGATAAATATACGAACGGACATTCAAGCCGTGTGGCTGAATATTCAAGGGAAATGGCCAGGCGATTCGGATATAGTGAAGAAAAGATGAGAGAAATATATATGATGGGATTACTTCATGATGTTGGAAAAATCGGAGTTCCAGATGCAGTAATAAACAAGCCGGGTAAACTAACAGATGAAGAATTCGCGCTTATTAAAAAACATCCGTCGTTGGGGGCACGGATACTTGGAAATATAGAGGAAAACCCCCGATTGGCAAACGGAGCCAGATGGCATCATGAACGGTATGATGGGAAAGGGTATCCGGATGGATTAAAAGCAACAGATATACCGGAAGAAGCAAGAATTATTGCGGTTGCAGATTCTTATGATGCGATGACAAGTTGCAGAAGTTACAGAAAAGTGATGCCGCAAGAAGTTGTCCGTGGGGAGATAGAGAAAGGTATCGGAACACAGTTTGACCCGACCTTCGCAAAAATTATGCTTACTATGATGGATGAGGATACGGAATATAGTCTGCGTGAAAAGTAAAAGTAGAGATGTATTTTTGTGTATAGGAGAATCTTATGGATAGAGAAAGTAAGAAAAATGAATTGTTCCAAACTGCACATATAGTGATATTGATAAGCTATACCTTGTTTTCTGTTATTTTAATAGGAGAATCGCTCCTGTTAGGATGGGAAAGATGGATGATAGCTATTATATTAGCAAGTGTGATATTATCGTGGGTTATTCACATAGGTCAAACAATAGATACAAAAGCAAGGCTGTGGATATACTCATTACTTATGATGTCAACCTATTTCTTCTATGGTATTCATATGACGTCTACTTTTGATATCTGTGCGGTGATGCTATGTGTTATTACCATATATACCATGACTGGAGAAAAGGCACTTGTCTATCTTTGTCAAGGCACTTTTTTTGTTACATTTGCTTTTGATATTATGGAAATGTTTCAGGCAAAGGAAGTGTTTAATGCGTTGGTAATCACCCGCTCGCTTCTGCATGTAACGCTTATACTTGTTACAGGATGGGTGTCCCGAGTTATCATAGATAAATGGGAAATAGTTACTGAGAATTCACAGGAAGAGTTGCAGGACCTTCAGAATCAGATTGAGAGATTAAACGATTTTCTTGCTAATATATCTCATGAAATCCGAACACCTGTTAATGCGATAGTTGGTCTTACTAATGTATGTATGAAAGAAAACAATAGTGTTAAGACCAGAAATAATCTTAGATTTGTAGTCGAAGCAGGTCAAAAACTGGCGAGAATTATTGGAGACATTCTGGATTATTCTGAGATAGAAATGGATAAGCTGGTAGTTAATACGGAAGATTATATGCTTTCTTCGCTCTTAAATGATATAGTAGCAGATGTCTCCTGTTATATGAGAAAGAATATTGAATTGGTAATTGATGTAGAACCGGATATCCCGTCTGTTATGAACACAGATGTGGGAAAATTGAAAAAAGTTTTGGAGCATCTGATTATTAATGCGCTTAAATTCACCCCAAAAGGTGGTATATATGTGCATATCAATGCCGAAAAGAGGGACTATGGTATTAATCTGTGTATCGAAGTAACAGATACAGGTATAGGAATGAGTGTTTCGGAATTAGAAGAGATATGTAAGCATTTTTATCAGGCTGATTCAGGAAGAACCAGGAATACCGGTGGTCTGGGCTTAGGTTTATCTATTGTAAACGGTTTTATCAGAAGCTTAAATGGTTTTCTCATTATAGACAGTGAACCGGAAAAGGGAACAACCGTCAGGGTTAGTATTCCCCAAAAGGTAGTTGATTACCAAAATTGTATGAGCCTAAGAGCCATTGAAGACAGAAATGTAGGTGCATATTTAAATTTTGAACGATATCATGAAACACATGTAAGAGATTTTTATAACTCAATGATAAAGAATTTGTCGTTAGGCCTAAATCTTAAAGTTCAGAGAGCTGATAATATAGAGTCTTTTAAAAAACTTTTAAAAACCATGCATTTTTCCCATATATTTGTCGGATATGATGAATATGCAGAAGATATAGAATTCATGGAGATGTTGGCAGAGAATACACTTGTGATAGTTGTAGCTGACGATTTATTCATTCCTCCTGAAAATTCCAATATACGAATTATGCGAAAACCTTTTTATTGTTTCCCTGTAATATCTATACTTAATTCATTAAGAGATATAGAAGAGGAAAAAGAAAGGTTTTATGTTAATAATGTCAGGGCGTTGGTGGTAGATGATGAACCTATGAACCAAATGGTAGCAGATGAGATATTTAGCGGATATGGTATGGAGGTTGATTTTGTGTTATCCGGGCAGGAAGCAATTGAAGCGGTATTCCAAAGGAAATATGATGTCATATTTATGGATCATATGATGCCGGGTATGGATGGTGTGGAAGCTATGAAACAGATAAGGGCAAGACTCGGAAGAGAAAAGAAAAATATACCGATTATAGCACTTACGGCTAATGCAGCAAGTACGGCAAGGGAAATGTTTATAAAAGAAGGTTTTGATGGATTTATTGCGAAACCAATTGAGATAAATGAGTTAGAACATGTATTAAAACGAGTACTTCCCAAATCTGCAATTATAATGGAAAAAGAGCATGTTGCTCAAAAGGATATATTAAAAGAGAAACCGGATTATAGTGATATCCAATTAGAAAAACTTGGAATCGACATACATATGGGGCTTGAATATTGCCAGAATGATATGAAGCTTTACAAGAAAATATTGCTTCAGTATGCGGAAGAGGCTATGGATAAACAAGAAGAAGCAAATAGGTATCTTGGTGATAAGGATTTTAAGAATTATGAGATTCTTGTGCATTCTATCAAGAGCAACTCAAAAATGATAGGCGCTTTACATCTGTATGAGATGACAAAAAAGCTTGAAGAGGCAGCAGAGGCTTGCAGAGAAGATGAAATACTTATTGCTCATGATGAAGCAATAAAAGCATATTTGGATTTATCCAAAAAAATTTGTGGCTTGTTTATAGCAGATGATGACAAAATAAGTAGAGATAATGAATGTGACAATCATGCGGAAACCTCAGAATTCGAGATTTTTATGGAATTTGATGCGGATATGGGAGGTGGCGAATAATGATTTGGAATAGGAAAAGAACATCAGAGGAAATTCTTGTGAGAGCATATATGTCATCGGCTAAAGCTTCTGCCATTGCACTTATTTCGCTGGCATTTCTTGAATGTTTTATGATAGGGCTGACATTCATGATTCCGTCCAAGTTTCAGCAATATCTGTTGTATTATCGGGGGTTGTATATATTTCTTTTAGTGGTATCTATTACCTGTTTCTTGCTATTGCGGTATGTTGAACAGGATTTTCAAAGACGATACAAACTGCTAAATGGTGGTTATCCGGTAGCTTGTGCACTTATCTTTTTTTGGAATATTGCCATTACATATTTAGATGCGCTTAGACATGGAACTGTTGATACAATAGCCTTCATGACGTATTCGCTTGCTGTTCCGTTGTGTTTTTATATTTCGGTACAAGCCTATTGTGTTATTGCTTGCGTGGCAGACGTTGTTATGATTTATTTATGCATGAACATGCCGGGGGCCACAGCGTCCTTATCTAACCTGGTTATTTTCTTTGGATTTCAACTTTTATTGTGTGTTGAGTTTTTTCATGTGAGAAAAAGTTTGATTAATCAGATAATTGTTTCTGAAAATAAATCAAAAGAGGTTGCAGAATTGTCACAGGCACAGAGAAGGTTTTTTTCTAACATGAGCCATGAGATAAGAACACCTATCAATACAATTATTGGTTTGAATGAAATGATACTTCGTGAGGATGCATCAGAAGAGATACATGAAGATGCAGAGAACGTTCAGGCGGCAAGTCGGATGTTACTTCATTTGATTAATGACATTCTCGATATGTCTAAGCTCGAATCAGGACAGATGGTATTAAATAAAGCACCTTATCATATAGGTGATATGCTCTCTGATATTGTGGGAATGCTGTGTAACAGTGCAAAAGAGAAAAATCTTGAGTTTCATGTAGATGTTTCTCCGGAGCTGCCTGTTGAACTTTTTGGAGATGAGGTGCGAATAAAGCAGATTTTGATAAATGTGCTTAATAATGCCATTAAATATACTGATAAGGGGGCTGTACAACTGGCAGTCAGTTGCGAGAGGGATGAAACAGATACTGCATTTATTTTCTTTACAGTAAAGGATACGGGAATTGGTATCAAAAAAGAGAGTATCCCATATCTGTTTACAGCATTCAAGCGATTGGATGAAAAGAAAAATCAATATATTGAAGGAACCGGACTGGGACTTTCCATTGTCAAGGAAATGGTAGAATTGATGAATGGTGAAGTTACTGTGAATAGTATTTATACGAAAGGTTCTACATTTGTGGTTAAAATTCCCCAGAAGATCATTAATGGCGAGTGTATGGGTGAACTTAATATGAAAAGGAAGCGCAAGGAATGTGGGAACTATTTGGATGAATGTTCGTTCGAAGCTCCGGAAGCAAAAGTATTGGTAGTGGATGATACAACATCAAACCTAATGGTAGTTAAGAAACTCCTTAAGGAAACAAAGGTACAGCTTGATACTGTATTATCAGGAGAAGAAGCTCTGAAGAAAACCTTTGAAGAGAGCTATCATGTTATTTTAATGGATCACAAGATGCCGTACATGGATGGAATTGAATGTTTACATGCGATACGTTCACAAGTCGGAGGTCGTTGTCAGGATGCAAAGATTATTGCATTGACAGCTAATGTGGGAAGTTCGATTGAAGCCTTGTACCGGAAAGAAGGTTTTGACGGCTATCTGATGAAGCCTGTGACAGGAGAGCAGCTGAAAAGTACATTATACAGAAACCTTCCGGGAAATCTTATCATTGCAAAGGAAATTAGTGAAAATATTATTGCAGAAGATGTAGCATGGGCGAATATTCATAAGAAAAAGCGGACAGTTGCAATTACAACGGAAAGTGTGGCAGATCTTCCCAATGAGCTTCTAAAAGAATACAATATTGCAGTGATTCCGCACAAGGTACTTACAGAGCATGGATTATTTAAAGACGGACTTGAAATTGATACCAGAGGACTTATGTATTTAATGGAAGATAAAAAGACATTTATCGAAACGAAAATTCCGTCTGTTGAGGAGCATGAAAGTTTCTTTTCGGATTCACTCAATGAGGCAAATAGTGTTATTCATTTGGCAGTTTCAGAGAAAGTACATAAGAGCGGATATGGCCTGGCAAAAAAGGCAGCTGAAAGCTTTGAAAATGTTACAGTTATAGATAGTGCTCATTTGTCCAGCGGACAGGGGTTTATGGCAATGAAAGCGGCGCAGCTAGCACAGTCAGGTGCATTACCGAATGAAATTAAAACAAAATTGGAGAAGGAAAAAATACATGTCCATACAAGCTTTATAGTAGATTCTCTTGACTATTTGGCAAACAAAAAGCAAGTACCAAAATATATTGCACGGTTTGTAGATGCCATGATGGTTCATCCGGTACTTTCAGTGAAGAATGGGAAAATAGTGGTTTCAAGGTTATACTTTGGCTGTAGAAAACATGCATGGGAAAAATATGTATCTTCAGTATTAAAAAAACAGGGAGAAATAGACAATCAGATATTGTTTATTACCTATGTTGGCATGACGGCAAAGGAGCTTGAAATGATAAGAGGCATGGCGGAAAAAACAATGCGATTTGAGAAAATTTATTTTCAAAAAGCTTCTCCATCTGTTGCGGCAAACTGTGGTCCCGGTACATTCGGATTGATATTTTGTGAGAAGTACTAGAGTTTTTAGCAGGATTCTATGTAAAAAACATGTAATCGGAAAAGTAATGTATATAAGTTAATAACAATGAAAGAAGCCGCAAATGAAAGCCGTCACTGCTTGCGAAAAGAAGAAAGTCATGGTACAATGTATACATTATTCAGAAGGATAATTTCAGGGCTGAAGCTCTTTCGTAAAGTTATAGATATAGATTATGATTATGCAACGCTGGGAAGGTGTTGTTTTCTCTGAAGGGAAAACAATGCCTTTTATTATGAGCAAAAGAAAGGATTTTATTATGAAAAAACAAAGCACTATAAAAATAATGATATACGCGGCTATGTTTTTAGCACTTGCCTATGTGATACCGTTTTTAACAGGACAAATACCACAGATTGGTTCCATGCTCTGTCCCATGCACATTCCGGTTTTACTTTGCGGATTTATTTGCGGATGGCCCTGGGGACTGTTAGTAGGTTTATTTGCACCGATACTTCGCTCTGTGACATTAGGAATGCCACCGTTATTTCCAACGGCAGTATGTATGGCATTTGAACTTGCCGCTTATGGCGCAGTGGCAGGAATTCTATATAAGACATTACCTAAGAAAAAATGCTTTATTTACTGCGCACTTTTGGGAGCAATGGTTATCGGCATATCAGAGGTGCATATTGCCTGCCAGAACACAGAGGTAAGGGCTTATAT
>JAGBHU010000020.1 GCA_017935345.1 Coprococcus sp. | reverse complement strand
TGATAAACAAAATGACCATGAACCATGGATAAAACAGATACAGTATGGCGTCCTGTCCATGAAAGGACGTCACCGGACCCATTACGCCTTCCGTAATGATGCTGTTAAACATGTAAATTACATGATAGATCACAACCGATGCAACCGTTATCCACCTGATATTGTCTATGTAATGCTTTCTCACACTTCTCCCACCTTTGCTATGATTTTTAACAAATTATAGCAAGGAAAATACTGACCGTCTATCAACCGTTCTTAACAATTTGGGGGTAATTTGGTGAATTTCGGTTTTATTTATAATTTTCTTCAAGCCATCTGGCAACACCGTCTTCATCATTTGACAGGATGATTTCAGTAGCAATCTTTTTTAGTTCCTCGTGGGCATTCCCGACAGCATATCCCTCATCCGCCAGTTCAAACATATCAATATCATTTTTTCCATCCCCGAAAACAACCAGCCTGTCACAATTCATCAGTTCTTTTAATTGACCAACAGCATAGGATTTTGATGCTGCCAAGGGCATGATCTCAAGCCATTGCTCTTTTGTATAAATATCAGTCTGATATACACAATGAAAGATATCTTTATATTTTTCATACAAAGGCTCAAGTTTCTCAGGCTGATCGATACAGGTAATATAGAAAATATTCCCTGATTTCAGATCATCAGTGGACTTGACGATATTGGTGCGTATATCTCCTTTTCTACTGTCAATAAACATCTGCATACCTTTCGTACAAAGATCCGGCACAAAGGAAAATTTTTCTTTTCCCTCTCTATACGCATAAACAATAGGATATACTTCGCAATGAAACAGGTCATCCAACACCCCATAGACTGAATCATCAAAATAATTTGCAATTAATATATCTCCCGTGACATTATCAATTACAAACGCACCGTTATATACAATTAACGGAATCCTTGCCTGAATACCTCTCGTAACCTTTTTTGCAGTTATCAGAGACCTCGCAGTAGCATAAGAGAAGATCATTCCCCTGTCGGTCAAGCTGTTGATTACTGTATTTGTATATTCCGATGTGGTCTCATTGCTCTGCAGCAAGGTTCCATCCAAATCTGATACATATAGAGTTTTCATTCTCAGTTCACCCCACAAGTCTGTATATCCATCTTGTCCATGTTTGCAAACAATTCTCCCATTTTCTTTTCCTTTACCTTCTCTACAAGCGTCTCTGTCTCCTCCTCTGGCACGTTCTCTCTACGGAGAAATGCGCGGAGCACATTTGCAATGATATCCAGCAGATAATCCGGGGTGTCCTTCAGGATCTCCTCCATCTTCTCAGCTGGAAGAGAACGGAACTGTTCCACGTCATCGATACTCTGGAGCTTGTTGATCAGCATCACGAGGGAAATCTCGTCTCCGTGTTCCAGCAAAGTTTCGTTGCTGTAATCATGGACAGGAACGATATAATACGAAAAGTTAGGCAGAAACTCTTTAAAAGTTTCCCCGAACATAATCTTATCCTTGAATTCCATCGGTGCTGTCCATCTGCCTT
>JAGBHU010000019.1 GCA_017935345.1 Coprococcus sp. | reverse complement strand
GAATTCTTCATAAACTTTTTTCCAACAGATATTACACACATATCCGTTTCGGTATCTGCAATTTTTACAACCTAATTTCTTTTCATCAACTTTCATTTCTGACGATGAAGCTCATCGTGCTTCACCTCGCTCGTGCTGTTTTGAATGAATAAACTTGCCTTGCTCGTTATAGTTCTGCGGATTAGCAGATGGTGTCTGCCAACCGTTAGTAATGCCGCCGAGCATAGCTTCTTTCTGTGCTTTTGTAACACCCATTTCAGAATTATGTCCGTCTGCAAGTTTTCTGTTTTGTTCCGGTGTATTTCGTTCATCATTAACATCCAAAAAGTCTTTTTCGCCTTTGGTGATAATAACGAGCTTATCGCTTTCAGGATGAATCGCATAACATAAATTCGGAAGAGATGAACGAAGTGGTATAACCTTATTTCCGTTTCTCTCCATAAGCTCTGCAAACTCACAGATATGATATAATCTGTCAGCAATTTCTGTATGGTAATCATCTATATATCTGCAGGTCTTATCATATCTTTCACCGTCTGAATGGATAATTCTTATCTTGTCACCATCGGGTATTCTGAATATTTCTCTGTAATGAGGGGTTATAAATCTGATACCCTTACTTGCCTGAATAAGCTGTGTTTCAAGATACTTATTTACATAGCAATAACAATAAAGATTGTATTCACCTTGTCTTGGATTGAGTCTTAACAGATAAGTGTGATTATCTGTGTCAACTCTTACACCGAAATACTGTTTATCATCTCCGCTGTACTGCTTTGCATTATCGTGGCAATACTTTAAAAGACTTGTTCTGTCACCGAGCATTTTGCCGTACTTATCATCAAGTCGAAGTGCATTGATAACATCATCAAATTCATTTTTAAACTCATCTGTTTTAAAGAATGAACAGGTATCGTTCCAAGTGGAATGAAATTCCGTACCGCTTGAACCTAAGTCAGCACGAAGATAACCTATACATCCTGTCTGCTGATATAACTGATTGCTCTGCTTAAATGTGTATTTTTCAAGGTTTGTTGTAATCGGAGTTATATACAAATCATTCATCGTGCATCCCTCTCCTTTCTCTTTTCGGCTCGTTCTTTCTGTACCTCATCTAATCTTTGCTTTGCCCATTCAGGGAGTTGGTCTTTTTCAATGACACCGAGAATATCACGGCGTTCATATCTTGACTCTTTACCGCTATACAAATTAGTACAGAAGCAGGCTGAACCTCTTGAATTACGCTCTGCACCAAAACCTCCCGTACAAAGCTGCAACTGCATTGTTGCAATCTGATATTCGGGTTTGAATACATCAGCTTTGATAACTACAACCTTATTTTTTATAGAGTCTTCAGTTTTAATAACTGTGCATCCGTCAGCGTAAATAGGTGTAGTATCAACCTCAATTTTTGAGATTTCTTCAATAACAAGTTCAGCTTCGTTCTTAATTCGTTCAGCAAAAATCTTTGAGATTTCTGCATAATCGTTGCCGACAAGTGCATCAACATATCTTTCAAATATGCCGTTATTTTCATAGTTGGCAACAACAAATCTTTCATCTGGAGAAGCATTGTCATCTCTGCCGATTATGATTTCCTTCTTG
>JAGBHU010000018.1 GCA_017935345.1 Coprococcus sp. | reverse complement strand
CAACCATCATTGGCCCATATGCTGCTGTTAAACTAAGCAACAATGCCAACACATTATTTTTTACTTTGGCTGAAATATACATTACAATACCTGCGTATCCGATTACACCAAATAACGCAAAAGCATACTCATATATTTCAGCCTGTAACATATTCATGGGTGCAACTGCAAGAGGTTTAATATTCTGAATCGGCATATCCCATCCGGATGTCCCCATAAAAAACAGCTGCGATAGGATGCTTGGAATTACCAATATTGCATAAAATTCCAAAGTGAACACTAATCCCGTTAAAATTTTTGCAAATGCAACTTTCTCCCACCCGTTTTTCGTTGTCAGCAGCAATGAGCTTGTATTGGAGTGCCACTCTTCTGCGAATAACGGCGATAATGTAATTGCCATAAATAATGCCATTACAATACCCAAATCAGCAATCATACTTCCAAGGAGTTGCGACCATCCTTCTACCCATTCATATCGAAATGGAGTCTCTACTTTCTGTGCCATATTTAGCAGATATTCTTTTTCCTCTCCTACCTGCCCATTACTTTCCAAAAAGTCATTAATTGCCAGTTCTCTTCTCTCATAAAATCCTGTCAGTTCATCCGGATTGACATAAGTAATCATCGAACTGTAGGCTGGCGGATTTATTCCCGGGTCCTTTAATTCAGGATACAACATACTTAGCCAGCTATTAACAGTTTTCCATTCTGTATTTCCTAATTCCTCATCTGTCCCGACTGCATATATTCTCTGATAATCTCTCACTATCTGCTGTAATGTTTCATCCGTTAATTCCTCGTCAAAAGTAAGTGCATATTCCTGACTCTTCCTTATCATCTGATAGCCATCAAAATTGTTACCAAAAGCACTTGTATAATCATCTAAACTTCCAAATGTAAACCACTGAAATGACAAAATGCTTCCAAAAACCACAATATAGACAAAGCATAACAGTACGCATATCTTCACCACTTGCTTTCTCCATAGTTTCTTATGCTCTAGTAAGAATAATTCCATTTTACTGTCCCCCTTCTTCTGTCGGGAAATAATACAAATAAAGGTCTTCCAATGTAGCTTCACACGGCACTGCTTGTTCGCTGGGCATATTGTCTGAAATAATACGAAGTACAATGTCTTTTCCCTCATGTCTTAAATTCGCAACAGTTGTTCTTGTCTGCCACTTTCTTGCTTCTGCCGGAGAAACAGTGAGTTCCCAAACTTTACCATTTGCTTTTTCTGTTAATTCCTGAACGGTTCCCTGTAGCACAAATTTACCTTTTTTCATCAGTAACACTTCATCCGCAATTGCCTCAATGTCCGAAACAATATGAGTGGACAGAATCACTATTTTATCTCCTGCATATTCCGAAAGTAAATTACGGAATCGTACACGCTCTTTCGGATCAAGTCCCGCTGTAGGTTCATCCAAAATCAAAATCTGCGGATTATTCAGTAATGCCTGGGCAATACCTACTCTCTGCTTCATACCGCCGGAGAAGGTTTTTATCTTCTTATTTGCCACATTACTTAACCCTACTACTTCCAGCAGTTCCTCCGTTCTTTTCTTAGCAATATCCTTTGGTATTCCTTTCAGTGCTGCAACATACATCAAAAACTCCTTTGCTGAATAATTTGGATAGTACCCAAAATCCTGTGGTAAATATCCCAGTACATTCCTGTAATCAGCTCCCATTGAAGCTACTTCTTTTCCATCAAGCAGCACCTCGCCGGAAGTAGACTCCAAAATAGCACACAACATTCGCATCAAAGTAGTTTTTCCTGCACCGTTTGCTCCCAAAAGACCATATACTCCCGGTCTTAAAGTAGCACTGACACAATCTACTGCTATTTTATTTCCATAATGCTTCGTTAATCGGTCAAGCGATAATTCCATACATTTTTCCTTCCTTTCTCATCTCTACAATAAATAAAACTTCTTTTGCAAAAAATATCCCGAATACTACGAATGCAATTAGCCAGAACCCAACTGCGGATGTAACATACAGCCACGGTATTATTCTTGTTGAAAGTGCAAATCCAACACTGGAACCAAGCATTATAACTACACCTTTCCATACATTCTCTTTTCTTTGCAACCGTACCAGTCTAAGCATTCCGGTCATACAAAACAAATATGGAACCAGTCCGAACAACACCATTTGTCCCAGACCAATATTGCTATTGTTGTTGGGCATCGATACTTCCAAACATAGAACAACAGTAATGCATATCAAATTAGCAGCTCCTGCCAAAACTAATTTTGCCAACATAATCTGAGCGCCTGATGCTCTCGTCACTGCCTCAATTTCACTCATTCCATATATCTGACTCTTGAATAATACAGGCACGGCTGCTAACACAAAAAACGGCATATATACCGGTATATTCTCTGGAATATCCGCCACACCAGCAATCGTGATACAAACCAAAAATAAGGTTACTGCCTGCAGAATAAAAATGGGGATTCCTTCATATCGGAACACATCCGATAAATACCGAAAGAAACTTGTTCGTGGTTCCTCCTTGCAAATCATTTGCTTCTGCATTATTTTTTTACAACATATTATGGTTTCTTCCAGCCTCTTCGGTTGTACTTCCTGTCCTAGAGAATGATACAAGTTGCTTTTTAAGTTTCTATTTTTCATTTGCCTGCTCCTTCCTCATGATTTTTAATCCATTACGAACTCTGCTTTGTGCAGTTCTCATGTTACACCCCATTACTTTTGCTATTTCATGAAATTCAAGCTGCTCTCCGAAGCGTAATATAATTGCTTCCCTTTGTTCGGGGGATAAAGTACTTAAAAGATAATTTACCTCCTCCTTATCCTCCAGCCTGAGTATTTCATTACATTCATCAACTATACTTTCTTCATCCTCTAACGGATAAGAAGGGGACTTTCTGCTTTCATCAATACACAGTCTGTTTGCAATGGTATATAAATAGGCTTTAAATTTTCTTTTTCCTTTATAGCCGGATATATTTTTGAACAACTTGTAGAATGTTTCCTGCGTCAAATCTTCGGCTTTTTCCACGCTGGAGCAATGCCATCTGCAATAACGCAGTATGGATGCATAATAGCGTGTAATCAGTTCTTCTGCCGCCTGTTCATCGCCAGCCTTAATCTGTTCTATTAATTTATCATCACTTAACACGCTCCAGCCTCCTTTCTTGTGACTCTCTATATATAATAACGGGATATGTTGCTAAAATGATTAAAGAGTCTCTCAATTTTTTCTGTTTATTTTCTTAATTTTGTTACTTAGTTATACCGAAAAAATAGTTATACCGAATTCTTCGGAAAATCTTGATTTATCAATGATTGCTCACTAGAAATTCGGTATAACTTTTTTATGATTATCGTTGTTTATTGAACCAAAATACCTCAGCAGATACTTTAT
>JAGBHU010000017.1 GCA_017935345.1 Coprococcus sp. | reverse complement strand
GCGGCAAGAAAAATAATGAATGTACGCTCAAGCACAGATATATTAGGTGATCAGGTTATTCGCATTATGGATCCTACAGACTTTATGGAAGTAAGAAATACAGGCAGAGATATCAGAAATAAGATGGTATATCTTCCTGAATATAAAAGATATGTTGAACAGTCAGTTATTTATGATAAAGATTCACATCTCTTAATAGGCATTATGCGTGATGTAACCGATGAACAGACAGAAAGAGAAAAGAAAGAAAGCATCAGCAGACAGACTGTTGAGGTAGCAGATAAAGTCGTAGATAAGCAGATGCGTATCGTTCAGGAAATTGCTTCTCTTCTCGGCGAAACTGCAGCAGAAACCAAAATTGCTCTTGCAAAGCTAAAGGAGTCGATACAGGATGAATGATTTATGTGCAGATATCGGCTGGAAGAGTATTAACCATATAGGAGAACAACTTTGTGGTGACCATGTTGAAATAGTTGAACAAAACGAAGACTCAACTGTTATCGTTCTTGCAGACGGTCTTGGAAGCGGAGTTAAGGCAAGTATCTTGTCTACTCTCACATCAAAGATAATATCCACGATGATGGCTGCCGGACTTCCGATAGAGGAATGTGTTTCAACAATTGCCGCAACACTTCCTGTATGTTCGGTAAGAGGCGTTGCATATTCAACTTTCACCATTATGCATCTCATAAACAATGAAACTGCAGAAATTATACAATATGACAATCCGCAGGTGATTGTACTTCGTGATAATGTGAACTATGATTATCCGAAGACAGAAATGAATATTGACGGTAAAAAGATTTATAAGTCTGTTATACGCCTGCATGAAAATGATATTTTTATTGCAATGAGCGATGGCTGTCCTCATGCCGGTATCGGTATGGCATACAACTTTGGATGGAAGAGGGAAGACATCATAGATTTTATGGAAACGATGTCTGTAGCCGGATTAACCGCAAAAAATTTGTCAACATTGCTCGTTGACGAATGTGATAAGCTGTACGGATATAAGCCCGGCGATGATGCAACAGCGTGTATTGTTAAAATAAGAAAACGCGAGCCGATGAATATACTCTTTGGTCCTCCCTCTAATCGTGATGATTGCGACAGAATGATGTCTCTGTTTTTCTCGAAGCAAGGCAAGCATATTATATGCGGCGGAACAACATCATCAATCGCTGCAAAGTATTTGAGAAAACCTTTGCAGGCAACTCTGAATTTTGAAAAATCAGATGTGCCACCGATCGCAAAGCTTGAAGGTGTTGACCTGGTAACCGAAGGCGTTATTACAATGAACAAGGTAATTGAATATGCAAAGGATTATCTTGGTAAAAACGAATTATATGAGCAATGGAATTACAAGCGTGATGGTGCTTCGCTGATATGTCAGCTCTTATTTGAAGAAGCAACTGATATAAACTTTTATGTAGGCAGAGCAATCAACCCGGCACATCAGAATCCTGATTTGCCGATAAATTTCAGTATTAAGATGAATCTGGTTGAAGAACTTTCAAAAAGCCTTAAGGAAATGGGTAAAAGAATTAAAGTAAGTTATTTTTAAGG
>JAGBHU010000016.1 GCA_017935345.1 Coprococcus sp. | reverse complement strand
TATATACAAGTACAAGTGGGTCTGCATCCTGTTCCTTAACGGTTACCGTTCCATCCTTCTTAACGGTTACTGTCCATGTAGTATCTGTCTTCTCATAGCCTGCCGGTGCAGAATCCTCAGCAAGTGTATAAATGATATCTGCATTACCTGAAGGCTGTACAGTAAATGATGCAATACCATCATTACCTGTTGTAGCTGTAATCTTTGCTCCGTCCTTATCCGTTATTGAGAAAACGGCTCCAACTACAGGTGTTGTTGTTCCTGTAGCATACTTCTGAATTTTGAAGGTTACCTCTCCATCTTCATACTGCTTATTGAGCGTATTTGTAATCGTAAATCCTGTCGTTGCGTTTCCTGTTACGGCTGCTGTATAGCCATTTACTGTTCCTACCTCTTCTACAGTATAGGTTATCTTACTTCCTGCTTCTTCTTCAGGTAACGCTGTCCATGTATATGTCCAGTTGTTGTCTGCTTGATTAAGGGTTATTG
The DNA here is from genome assembly GCA_017935345.1 of Coprococcus sp. Taxonomy (GTDB): domain Bacteria; phylum Bacillota; class Clostridia; order Lachnospirales; family Lachnospiraceae; genus Coprococcus. The sequence continues at coordinate 317,782 of JAGBHU010000016.1, read as the reverse complement.
GGTCCCCCTTTTCTATGCCGTTTGCCTTAAGCTGTACCTGTATACTTGCAGGTCTGGTATTGTACTTATTGTTATCATCTTCCCATACCTTGGTTACCGAAATATCAACGGTTGCTACTTCTCCTTTGGTATTTGTGAAAGCTGCGGTTTTAGTAGTACCATTACCTATCTTATCTGTGGCACCTGTACTGCTTGATGTAAATTCATCCACTGCGGTCTCAGCTACTGAATATGTAAGTCCTTGTGGAATACCATCAATCGTCTTGCTCTCGCCACCTTTCAGCTTAATTGTAGCTACGCCCTTGACAAACTTTACTCCACTATATTCAGCAGTTACATCCTCTGCTGTTATTCCGGAATCAGCAGTTCCGCTCAGTGTAATGGTAAACTCAAACTCCGTATCGGAATCTTCTGGTGTTAAAGCTGAACCTGCAAGCGTCTTGCTGACTTGAAGACTTCCTGTATTATATTCATTTTTATAATTATAAATCGAATTTGGTGCAAATTCTTTAACCGAAGCAGGTACTGATGAGGCATTTGAACCCGGGATTGTAAAGTACGTAATATCCTTATTTACCTTAAATCCATTAGCCGCACCTGTTTCCTTTAATGCATATACCGTATCCAGCTTTAAATCTGTAATCTGCCATTCGTTTACATCTGCATCCAATGTTTTACTTGCAAACAGCTTACTTTCATCTATAGAAAATGTATCACCATTTCTAACAGTCTCATAAACTTCAAAGGTTGAACCGCCTATCGTTGCACTGGAGCCGTCCGGTTTCGTATAGTATTTATACAATGTAAGACTTGAAACAGTACCTGTACCACTGACATTTGGTACATATGAAAACCGCTGTTCACTATAATAATCCTTTGTATCATCTGAAGCCTGACCTTCTAATGAAAAAGTATTACCGCTGTTTTCAAATGTCAGTTGTTCATTATTAGCAGGATTCTGCTTATCCGTTGCAATCGTTGTCAGTTTTGCAGTATAGGTAATATCTAAACTTGTTTCATCCGGCAGAGTAAAAATAAACCTTCCGTTTGGCTGGTCATATTCATATGTAAACGGTACATTTTGTCCTGTATTGGTATCTGTTACACTTATCGTATTATCAGAAGTAAATACAAGCTTGGAGCCCATCGTATCAACCGCTGTAATGGTATCACCGGCTACCAAATCCGCTGCTGTAGGATTTACCTTAATTGTAAATTTTATATTCGGTGCCGAATCGGCTGAATACTCTGCAACAGCCTTTGTTACGATATCATTTGGTGTAAGCTCATTGGTCATAGACTGCTCACCAATTGATGTACCATCAAACTCTCCGGTTATTGTATTCGTAAATGATATATTTTCGGTTGTTTTCAGAGGGTCTTTTATTCTTGCCGTATAATGAATAATAAGACCGCCCTTTTCCTTCATCATATCGCATTGTTCCTGGGTTAAGGATGTTGTAAAAGTAACAGAACCATCCTGCTTTTTACTCATACTGACTGCGCTTGTAACATCAACATCCGAAGAAGCATAATATGGATTCAGATCACTACAAATATATGCATCATCAAGTGATACGATTTCCATATAATCGTTTGAAAACTTGTCAGTAAGCACTACTGTTCCCGGTTTTAATCGGTCTTTCATTTCATAAAAATATGCTCTGACCGCATATTGAACCGTATCCATATCTTCGTTTTTTTCTCCCCATTTAGAAAGAATGTTGATGGAATGATCCGTCCACGAACCAGTATCTTCAAAGGCTTTCGGTGATTCATTATATCCAACAGACACCTTATTCTCAAAGGTTTTTCCGGCAGTTGGTCCACTGTCCACTATGGTTTCATATCTGACAACGATTCTACTATTTTTGTGAGCGGCTACATAACTGTCTGTCAAATAAATATTAAAACCATCGCCAACTCCATAATAATTACCCGTTACAATTTCATTGTTCGTATCTAATAACTTTAACGCATCATTTTCCCAGGTAAATACATTTGTTCCATCTATGGATATCGTAGATGCAAAGCCATTATATCCCGAAAGAACATGCGTTGAATTCCAACTCCAAGGTATTGAGTCGCTAATATGGAGATTGGTTATTTCAGTATCAGGAATATCCAGATATGTTTCCCATACCAGAATCTTATTACCATCACTATCCTTATATTGGTCTACACATTCTTTATTCACAAAGCTGGCGCCGTTTGTTGTGACTGTCGCATTACCTGAATAATTGTTACCATCTACCTTTACCTTTTCATATGTATTCTTTACATTGACAGGTGTAACCGATCCTGCGGCAGTATCACTAATCGTTGTAGTATATGTCGTTGAATAATATCTATTATCTGATGTTGTAAAATCATCCTTAGTAAACGTTTTCGTCAGCGTTTCTCCGCCGGATATTCCTTCCGTATATGTATCTATTGCTTCTGATAAATCTACATCATCCCATGTAAAATCACCGCAATCAATTGTAATCGTCCAGGTAACTTCCGTTCCATCCTCACTCAAAACGCCGTTTTTGTTAATATTTGGCTTATTCCTGTTAATCTTCGCAGTTGATGAGCTTGATGAACTTTCGTCAGGTTTGTCAAAATTTGATTTATAGGTTGCAGTTAATGTATTACTGATATCATTATCATTGGATTCCTGTGCATAACAGTCTTTACTTACAATTGCGTTATATGTAAACGTAAATGATTCACCTGCATCCATCGCACCACTATTCGTAGCAGCAGCAACCAACGCGTCAAGACTGTCATAGGTATTTCCATTATATTCAAAGCTTCCAAGACTGGTTATCGCATTGCCATGTGCATCAGTCAAATTCAGCTCTGTTATTTTATCATACTGGCAACCCACCGTTACGGTATATGGCTGAATATAATTTCCATCCGGCGTCTTCGTCAAATCGCCGCCAAGCGTCTTCGAAACAGATACTACGCTCTCTTTCTTGTCGTAAGTTATTGTTATAGGCCATGTCTGACCGCCTGCACTAAGAGTGGCATCCTTACTGCCTTCATTACCGGTCTGGTCCACATCAATAACACCGTTCAGTGTTGCTTTACCCTTTTTTTCTGAATTGGCATTATAATAATCCTTATTAATGGTTACCGTAAATATACCATCAACGATTGTATATGTACCCATCTCTTTTCCGGTACTGTCACTGAAATACACTTTTCCAGTTGTAATGTTGTCCAGCTTAAATCCAAATAAATTCAAGTCATAAGAAACTACGACATCTTCTTCTACTGTGTCTGCCGTATTGTCAACCGACCAATCAAACGACAGACGAATCGCTGTTCCATTTGGAATAGGCTCTCCTGTTTGTATATCACTCCACGTTTCAGGATGCGATGATATCATCTTCTCAAGGTTTAAATTTAATACATTAAGCTGCTCCACGCTTGCAGCAAGGCTCAGTTCAGCATCACCGGCAGTTGCCAGATTATCCTTACCTCTTTTATCAGCAGCATCTGACCATGAATAATTAGGAAGGATTAAAGTTGTAATCATTACAACTGACATCAAAAGTGCCAGTAAAGCCTTTGTTGATTTCTTCATATTTTTTCTCTCCTTTACCTGTTTATATCTATATAAAATCCATGTTATCACGTCATGAACATTAGATAAATTAAAAAATTGATACAATATTCCTATTTATATCAGAGTAACACAACACTCCTAAAATGTAAACAGTTTGTAAACAATATATTAACCCAATAAACGCAATAAATTTCCCAAATTGTAAATAATGCACAATTTGTTTTGTTATATTTTAACACAATGTATATATTTAAGCAAACAATTTATGAATGATAACTATATTTAATATTTCCCTGAATAACTTTTTATCCCAATATATTTTTAAGAAAACCGCACACAATATATATGTCTATAACAATAATAAAGGAGGAAATTATGGCAAACTTATCAGCAAAGGAGTTATCCTTAATTAATGATTCATTAAACGAAGAGGAATTACTTGTAAAAAAGTATAAAATGCTGGCGGAACATTCCGAAGACAATGAAACCAAAATGAAGCTTCAGGAAATTGCAAGCCGTCATCAGTCACACTTTGATGAGATTTACTCATTACTGTAAAGCAAATTATAAAAAGGAGAACAAATTATGAGTCAGACGTATACAGAAAAAGAAATCTACGGTGATGCACTTTCAACAGCAAAGGCTACCACCAACAATTACAATACCTTTTCAAATGAATGTGCCCATGAGGATGTGCGTAACACCATGCTTCATATCCTCGCAGAGGAGCATGACATTCAGGATGATATCTTTCATATGATGTCAGAAAGAGGTTACTATCCTACCCCTGCTGCTGAAAGCAAAAAGGTAGAGGAAACAAAACAGCGCTATAGTGCATGCTGCTGTAAATAGAATAGCGCATCGCATATGGCAAAATAAGACATCCCGTCTCTTCCCTGCCTGCCAATATATCAATATCGGCAGACAGGGAAAAGACGGGATGTCTTTCCGTTTATTCCAGAACCAGCTCCTTTGTTTCTACCCGCTTTATTTTCCTTGACGCAAAATATGCAAATATAAAGAAGCATATACATATGACAACTGTCGGCAGAATAAAGGTTGTCGGCGTGTAACTCACCTCAATGGTGGAAACTCCTGCCAGTCTAAGCATCTGTGAAATTGCCGTACCTGACAGGAAGATACTAAATACCATACCAATTACTACACCGACTACGGCAATTAACAGGAAACGTACTGCAAATTGCAGCCGCAGCATACCGGCAGTAAATCCACATGCCTTATAGATTCCGATATCACGTCTTTCCTGAATAAAGGTTTTCGTACACACCATATGCACTACCACAAAGGCAAATACAACAGACAGAATATATATAAGCGCCTTTGCCATATTGATAATTTCCTCATACATATCTCCGCCCCCTGTCTCATAGAATGCTACCTTGGCAACAATCAACTCGCCATAGCTATCGTTCAGCTCCGCTGCAATCCTGTCTACTTCGCTGTCATCCAAAAGGGAATATCCCCCATGATATATGTTTTCTATCCCAATGTTGGCTGAGCCCTCAAGTGACATGAAAAATACCCTTCCAATATCATTCATGCTCTGATTGAAGCCTGTAATCATATACGTTTTCTTTTCATCCTTATGGGTTACCGTAACCTCATCGCCTATGTGAAGCGCATATTCCTCCGCCAGTACATCCGTTATCACGATTTCATTGTCATAGAGCGGCGCCCTTCCCTTAGAAATGGCAGGCACCTCCTCCGGATTGCGGAATATACAACACATGGTCTGTTCCCCATTCAGGGATAAATACAGATTCTGGATGTAGTATTTATGAGAAATCGGCGTATACTCCTCTATTTTGGTTTCTATGTCCTCAAGCTGCTTATCCGACAGCTCCGTTCTGAATTCCACAGACAACTCCGTCGGCATAAATCCCATCGCTTCTAATGAGGTTTTGGAATTAATCAAATTTCCCAACACCATTACCGTCATCATAAAAAATACAAGAATCGCAATAATAAACAGGATTCCGATATACCGTTTCCCATTTGAAGTAAGCTGCCTTAAGGCAAGACCTGCATGGATTCCTTTTTTATGGATTCCGGTTTGAAACAGGCTGTCAAAATATACGGTTTCCTGTCCACCCGATATTGCCCGTACCGGTGATATCTTTGTTATTTTATATGTCATCATCCAAATAAACAGCACAGAAAGAACAAGTATGAAGCCTATCAACAGACTTGCAGCTCCTAACGCCAAACTGTCCGAGGATAAAATTCCCGTAATATCAAAAAATATATTCTTCATCAGCTGCATTACCGGCACGGAAAGAACAATCCCTGCCAGACTTCCGAAAAGCTCTGCAAATAAATATTGGCAGATAAACACAAGCCTTATTTTCTCCTTGGAAAATCCCTGTGCTTTCAATATACCAAGCTCTCCGTAACCTATTTGGATACCTGTTGATATGCTGTGTCCCATTACAATCAGAACAACTGCTGTCAGCATCAGCATAAAGACCAAAAGAGCTGCCGTTATAATATCGGTAAGCAGGAGTGTATATTTCTGTGATTCAGACATTGTCAATGTCCCGAACGCAAAATCGACAATACCGGTTTCCTTATTCAGCGCTCTTCGAAATTCTACTGAGGTCATATCTGCATTTTCACTTTGATATATCTGAAGAATATGCACATCCGCCGTTACCTCGCTGTCATGTGCCAGCTCCTCCGTCCTTGCTTCGGCATACATCTGCTCAAAATCCGCATCACTGACATATGCCTGCTTCCAGCCAATCGTTTCACTTCCCACTACAGGCTCCGCAAGAAAACCAGCAATCGTAAAGTCATAGTAATGATTATAAATGGTATATACACGCATCTTATCGCCGATATTACAGCTGTGATCCGTTTTAATGCCTATCGGAATGTATATTTCTCCCCTGTTAATCGTTATATTTTCATCAGCATATCCGGTAAGCCTATCATTATACGGCATAAACCAGTTATCCCTTTTCCGCATAAAAAGAGTATTTCCGTTTGTAATATCGTTGATAACAGACGCGTCAGCGGAAATGACAGGAATATCCTCTACCTTTTCCGTCAGACCGCTGTCTTCTACTCTTTTCAGCAAATCCTCTGTCAGAGATTCCTTTTTTATCAATACCGTCAGTTCCCCCGGAGCGGCCTTCTCCCACAATGCATCCATACTCTCTTTTGTGTTTCTTTTCAGGCTTAATATAACGGTTACAGACAGGCTTATAATTGTCATCAACAAAACAATACTGAAGAACGAGCCTTTTTTATTTCTGATATTGGCTTTTACCAGTGTCCATATTTCCATATCTGCCACCTACCATTCCATAGAAGAAAGCCATGCATTGACCTGTGCATCACGGCTCTTTTCATCTTCTTTTTTATATGGCGGAAGGGTAAGCTCTCCCGTTATCCTGCCATCCTCAAGATATAAAAGCCTGTCGGCACGAAGCGCCGCTCTCATATCATGGGTAACCATAAGGATGCTCTGACCTGCCTTGTTCAGCTCCGTCAAAAGATTCAGCACCTCCGTTGTATTTCTTCGGTTTAAGGCTCCCGTCGGCTCATCGGCAAATAGCAGCTTCGGCGAATGAATCACGGCTCTTGCTATGGCACAGCGTTGCTGCTCTCCACCCGATACCTGTGACGGCATATGGGTTTTAACAGACTCGATTCCCATCTTTATGAGAAGCTCCTCCGTCCTGGCATCAACCTCCCGTGCCGTAACTTCTTTGTTCAGATATCCGGGCACGGCAATATTCTCAAACAGGGACAAATTCCCTATCAGATGCATTTGCTGGAATACAAAACCAAAATCTCCATGCCGCAGCTCTGTAAGCTTTTTTTCATTCAGCTTTACAATATCCATATCTTTATAAATCACTTTTCCTGCCGTAGCTCTGTCCATTCCGCTTAATGCATATAGCAGGGTAGACTTTCCTGAGCCTGACGCTCCCATGATGACGGTAAAGTCCCCCTCATACAAATCTAAATCAATGTGCGATAATATATGAAGCTGCTTACCGTTATGTGCGAAGCTTTTACTTAAATCCTCCGCCGACAATATTTTTTCCTTCATTTCATAGTTCCTTTCTCCATACAGGAACACTTTAACATTCCTGCTTTCATTCATATTTACGAAAAGTATTGTAGCAAAGAAAATATTATGAAATCTTTAAGAAACAGGCAATTTTAAAAATATTTCAAGTCCGTTTGCATGATTTTCCAACAATAATTCGCCCCCCAGCTTATCTGCGATATATTTCACGATATAAAGTCCAAGTCCCGAACCCTGCTCGTTTCCTGCATTTTTACCACGATAGAATTTGCCGCATATAAAGGGCATATCTGAATCGGGAATTCCTGTCCCGTAATCCCGAAAGGAAAGCGTCACCTGCCGCTCCTGCTTTGTCAGCCCGATATCAATATCCGTCTTGGCATATTTTCTGGCATTATTTACAATATTTTCCACAAGCTGGGTAAACCTGTTTTTATCTATCATACATTCTGCTTTAAAATCAGGCTTTTCATAATGTATATCCTGCTTATCTGCATCAAGCTCGGAAACAAGCTGTTCCATAAAACAGCACAGCTCCACACGTTCCGTTTCCATCTTCAGCTTATCAAGGTCTGACAGGGAATGCAGAAACAAATCATTGGTCAGCTTCGATACTTCATCACATTTCTTCATAATTACGTTTAAGTATTTTGCCCTTTTTTCAGGAGAGCTGTCCAGATGTGCCTCAAGCCCTTCTGCATATGCACGAATGGATGCAATCGGCGTCTTGATATCGTGAGATAATGTAGCGATAACCGTTTTATTGTTTTCAACAGCCTCCTTCTCACCTGCACGTGCCTTTGTTATTTCCCGCCGCATATTATCAAATGCCCATGTAAACTCGCCGAAATAATTGGAGCGTTCATATCTGAGCGGTATATTGAAATTCCCCTGTGCAAGTCTCTCGGCATATTCGCTCATCCTGTCAAACGGATACAGCACGGCAAGATACAAATATAGTGAAATCGTGACAATGAACAGCACCGCTACTCCGCCAAGCCACAGTAATTTATATGCACCTGTGGACTGTCTGTCTGCCGTTCTAAGCTCTGCCTGTAATTCATCCGCCCTTACCTGCATGGCATCCATATCTCCATCCGCTGCAAGCTGCAACAGCTCATTGACGGCAACAATCTGCTTTCCCTTTGAATCATCACTGTCTGCAGTCATTTCTGAGCAATAAAATATTCCGCTTATTCCAAACACAAGCATTGCAAATAGTATTGTTACAAATAACAGCTTTTTCTTCATCTTGATTCTCCATCTGACAACATATAGCCTACACCCCATACTGTTTTTATGTACTTAGGCTTTGCAGGCTCCTCCTCCAGCTTCTCACGCAGCCACCTGATATGCACGGCGAGCGTCGCCATTTCCACCTCGGAAAATGCTCCCCATACTCCGGCAAGCAGCTTATCCTTGGACATTGCAACATTCTTATGCTCTGCAAGATATGCCAGTAAATCAAATTCCCTAAGTGCAAGTGATATATTCTGACCTGCTTTTGTTACCGTTCTTGCCGATATATTGATTACAATATCCCCGACCTTTACGAGTTTCTCGTCCTCCGAAAAACCATATGTCCTGCGCACAAGTGCATTCACTCTGGATAACAGCTCCTTCATGGAATATGGCTTTGGTAAATAATCATCACCGCCGATGTCAAAGCCTGTGATTCTGTCATCCTCACTCGTTCTCGCACTGGCAAATATGACAGGAACCTCCGATACCCTTCTCAGCTCCTTACACAGTTCAAAACCTGTAACATCCGGCAAATTGATATCAAGCAGCAGCAGATGATAGGTACTTTCCTTTAAATACAAAAATGCTTTCTCTGCATTTTCGACACAATCCACCTCATATCCATAGCTTTGCAGCATATCCGATATGACAAAAGACAAATCCTCATCATCATCTACAATCAGTATTCTCTTCTTATTTAAACTCTCACGCATCATAACCTCCCTGAAGCCAAGCCCCATATGCACCTGTTCCGTTGCTGTAAACAGACAGGCTGCGGGATTTCCTTCTCTTATAACAAAATAAGGGAGACACAACATATCATATGCTGCGCTCTCCCATAAAAACATTCCTTAGATTTCCGACTTTCTATCTCTTGTGAGCAGCTCTACCATAGCCTCCCGTGCTACCTTACCATGAAACAGCACATCATTTACAGCCTCAACAATCGGCATATCCACACCATATTTGTGAGCAAGTGTCAACGTAGCCTTGGCTGAATATACGCCCTCAACTACCATTTTTACCTCATCCATTGCCTGCTCATAGGTCATTCCCTGACCGATTAAGTATCCCGCATTTCTGTTTCTGCTGTGCTTAGAAGTACACGTCACGATAAGGTCTCCCATACCGGAAAGTCCTGCCAATGTTTTAAGCTCTGCACCCATGGCAGTTCCAAGTCTCATCATCTCTGCCATTCCTCGTGTGATCAGTGCCGCCTTTGTATTGTCACCGCATCCCATACCGTCAGATATACCTGCTGCAAGCGCAATAACATTCTTAATCGAACCACCCAGCTCGATACCGGTTATATCCGTGCTTGTATATACCCTGAAAAAATCATTCATAAATACATTCTGTATAATCTGAGATGTTTCCACATCTTTTGAGCCAACCACAACCGTTGTAGGAATTCCTCTTCCTACCTCTTCCGCATGGCTTGGTCCCGATAAAACCGAAACATTTGTCTCAGGAAGCTCCTCTTTTATGACTTCCACAAGGGTACTAAGTGTAGCTTCTTCAATACCCTTACTGACATTGACGATAATCTGTCCTGCCGGAACGAGTCCTGCCAGATTCTTTACGGTACCCCTGATAAATGGTGACGGAACCGCACAGACTATGATATCCTTACCTGTTACCGTCTTTTCTATATCAGTGGTGTATTCTATATTCTTATTCAATATAACACCCGGAAGTCTGTCCTTCTGCTCATGAAATTCTTTGAGCATACTGATTTCTTTCTCATCAATAGACCACATGGTAATTTCATGCCCATTATTTGCCAAAAGATTTGCAAGTGCCGAGCCCCAGCTACCTGCTCCAAGTATCCCTATAACCACCTTTAATCCTCCTTCTTTGATTGAAATGATAATTTATTTTCCGTCCCGCTAAGCAAACGCTTGATATTTGCGCTGTGGCGTATGATTGCAAGCAATGTAATAACACCTGCCACAATGATACTTTCTATCATCTTCGCCTCGGATGCAAAGTCATAGGAACCCTTGATTGCAAATACCGTATAAAGTATAAAAAATCCTACAACAAGACAAATTGAACCCAGTGATACATATTTCGTTATTCCTACTACAAGTACAAATAAAATCAATTCTATCAGAACAATTCGCCAGTCCCACAGACCAAGTATCATACCTGATGTAGCAGCGATGCCCTTGCCGCCTTTAAACTGCATATAAAATGGGAAATTATGTCCCAGTACAACACCGAAGCCTGCATACAACACATAAAGATAGACATTCTCAAAGTCCATACAATTGAATATTACATGAACAAGGGAACACGCCACAACACCTTTGAAAAAATCTCCCAAAAATACAATAAGTCCTGCTTTTTTACCAAGTACACGAAGTGCATTTGTTGTTCCCGCGTTTCCGCTGCCGCTCTGCCTTATATCGATACCCTTCAGTCTTCCGTATAAATAACTTGTCTGAATCAGTCCAAAACAATATCCGCCTAACAGACATATGATTCTTGCCAACATATCCATTATTTATCTTTCCTCTCTCTTATGATAAATTTAAGTGGTGTTCCTCTGAAACCAAAAGACTCTCTTATACGATTTTCAATATATCTTGTATATGAAAAATGCATAAGCTCCTTATCGTTTACAAAAATTACAAATGTCGGCGGTTTCACGGATACCTGTGTGATATAAAACAGCTTAAGCCGCTTTCCTTTGTCTGAAGGTGGCTGCTGCATGGCAACCGCTTCCGTCATAATCTCGTTTAATACACCTGTTGCTACTCTTAAGGAATGATTTTCAATAACAGCATCAATCGTGTCAAAGAGTTTCGGAAGTCTCTGACCGGACTTTGCAGAAATAAATATCAGCTCTGCATACGGCATATAAGACAGCTTATTTCTGATTTCCTCCGTAAACCGGTAAATGGTCTTGTCGTCCTTTTCTATCGCATCCCATTTATTGACGGCTATAATCATGCCTTTCCCTCTTTCATGGGCAATACCGGCAATCTTTGTATCCTGGTCTGTAATACCCTCGGTTGCATCGATAACAAGAACAGCTACATTACATCTTTCCACTGCGGATACCGTTCTGATAATACTGTAACGTTCTATATCCTCTTTTATCTTACTCTTCTTACGAAGTCCCGCTGTATCTATCAATACATATTCCGTACCATTTCTAACGATTTCCGTATCAATTGCATCTCTTGTCGTTCCTGCTATATCCGATACGATAACACGTTCTTCTCCAAGCAGCTTATTGATAATCGAGGATTTACCCACATTGGGCTTGCCTATGATGGCGATACGAGGTCTTTCATCCTCTTCCTCATTCTTTGCAGACTCATCAAAATGCGCTGCCACGGCATCAAGCATATCACCGATACCCAGTCTTGACGCACCCGATATCGGCATCGGGTCACCAAGTCCAAGGTTATAAAACTCATATACATCCGGCATAAACTTCTCAAAGCTGTCTACCTTGTTCACAACAAGAACGATAGGCTTCTTGGAACGCCTCAGCATATCTGCCACCTTGGCATCATCATCCACCATGCCCTGTCTTACGTCAGTCATAAAAAGAATAACATCAGCCGTATCTATCGCTATTTCAGCCTGTTCACGCATACTCTTCAATATGATATTGTCTGATTCCGGCTCTATACCACCTGTGTCAATCAGTGTAAAATTATAATCAAGCCATGATACATCGGCATAGATTCGGTCTCTTGTTACGCCCGGCGTATCCTGAACGATGGAAATTTTCTCTCCTGCCAATGCATTGAACAAGGTGGATTTTCCAACATTTGGTCTTCCGACTATGGCTACGATTGGTTTACTCATTTCTATTTCCTCCAATAATTCCCTGTACAAAATCTGCACCGTTTGATTTTACAATATAAACCTCAACTTGTAAAGCTCGCTTCAGTTCATCAAGTGTAACGTCATCAAGGAATATATCTTCATCCGCCTTCAGCACATTCTGCGGAAGCATAACTCTGTTTCCAAGCGGCTTATCCTTTAGTTGATTGATAATGTCTCCGCCTGTCAGAAGACCTGTAACGGTTATTTTATGTCCAAAGAAATCATTTATAATTTTATAAACATGTATCTTGATATTCGGAAACTTTATATTGATACGGCGAGCCATCTCCACAAAGGAATCGTAGGCAAGAACCCCTGTTATCAGAGACACCTCATATGCTCTGTCATCTCCGGTAAGTTCGTCATAAGCATCGGCAAATTCTTCCAGCATCAGCCGCATCATACCTACACCATTTTCCAACTGAATATATCCGTCATATCGTTCGGCCTCCGGAAAATCTCTTCCCGCATTGATATACCACTCATCACTGGCATGTACAAAATGCATACCGCACTTCTCCATGGCAAGCTTCTGATATTCCTCTATCATATCGATAACCTGACCTGCATCCTCTGAATCGAATGCTTCAAGCGGAAATAAATCCTCTCTGTAATCAGAAAGTCCTACGGGGACTACGGACACACTCTCCATAACAGGAGCAAATTCCAGCAAATCCGATATGGTACGTCTCAGCTCGTCCCCGTCATTGACACCCTTACATAATACAATCTGCCCGTTCATGGGGATATCCGCTTCATAGAATTTTCTGATTCTGTCTAATATCGTTCCTGCAAATCTGTTGTTCAGCATCTTACAGCGCAGCTTTGGATTTGTCGCATGAACGGATATATTGATCGGTGCCAGATGATAATGAATGATTCGTTCCACATCCTTTTCCTTCATGTTTGTCAGGGTAATATAATTTCCCTGAAGAAATGAAAGTCTGGAATCATCATCCTTAAAATAGATGGTATCACGCATCCCCTTGGGATTCTGGTCTATAAAACAGAAGATACATTTATTGTGACAGGATTTATAATCATCCATAAGACTGTTTTCAAATTCTATTCCCAAATCATCATCATAATCCTTCTCTATTTCAAGAAGCCACTCCTCTCCGTCAGGCTTTCTGACAAGCAGCTCTATATATTCATCATTTATCAGATATTGATAATCAAATATGTCCTCAATCTCCTGATTATTGATGGCAAGGATTACATCACCGGCTTCTATTTCCAGCTCTTTTGCGATACTTTCGTTTTCAACAGATTTCACTATATGCTCATGTTTCATGCATGTATCCTCCTGTTTTCTCCGGAAGCATGATAAAGCCTCCCAGATTGCCTCTCATGCCATGACTGGCTCTATGGGAAAATAGTAACGCAGGGTTACAGCATGTACAAATATCGGTTACAGCGATATGTTCAGCCGATACCCCGCTGTTGATCAGATTATAATAATTTGCCTTATGCAAATCCAGTTGATATTTTCCGTTTCCCTTGTCTATCATCATGGATGCGTATTCCTCTTCATGATATGCTGCACCAAATGCCTCTGCAACATCTAAGCTTACCTCATAACAAGCCTGACAAATGGAAGGTCCTATGGCACATATAATGTCAGAAGCACTGCTTCCATATTCCCTGTTCATTGTTTCTATCATATGACTGCTGATATTCTTCACTGTTCCCTTCCAGCCTGAGTGGTTCATTGCCACTACTTTTTTTATTGGGTCATAGAAGTAAACAGGTACACAATCTGCATAAAAGGTCATAAGCGGGATTCCCGGTATATTTGTAACAAGTCCGTCTGTTGAAACGATATCCGAGGGAACGGTTATCCCTTTTCCTGCATCTTTTTCCGTAACCTTATAGATTGCCGTCTCATGCACCTGGTCTGAAAATACCAGCTTACGATAATCATATCCTGCCGCCTTCCCAAGCCTTTTATGATTCTCCATAACATTTGCAGGGTCATCCCCTCTGTGAAAGCTTAAGTTCATGGATGAAAGATGTTCCTTGCTTACCCCGCCTATTCTGGTAGAAAAACCGTTTACAATTCCAAATTTGTCTAAAATATCAAAGCTGATATAAAGAACACCATTTTTATTATGAAGCTTTGTCGTTTTGCTGTGATTTATATATTTTATATCCATATTATCTGTACCTTCCACAATAATAAAATGCATTTTCAATATGCTTGATAACACCTTTATCGGATAATGCTATCACGTCATATCTGCAAGGTGTATCTAATCCATACCCCTTTTTGTTTAAATAAAACACCGAAACATCTGAGATTTGTCTCTGTTTTCTGATATCGACAGCTTCCTCTGCATTGCCACTATATGAATGACTCCTGTATTTTACTTCGACAAATACGATATACTTTCCATCTTTTGCTACGATATCGATTTCACCCTTATTGATACGATAATTTTTTTCGAGGATTTCATAGCCCTTTGCCTTTAAATAGGCAACTGCTTTTTTCTCAAAATCAGTTCCTGTTTGTCTGGAATTATACATAAGCCTCCTGTTTAAAAATGACAACGGTTCAGTCATGTCAAACTGCTATACAAAGTTTTTTATAAATGATTTTCTATGTATCGGACATGGTCCCAGTTTCTTCAGCGCTTCTATATGGGACTGTGAGCCATAGCCTTTATTTTTTGCAAATTCATATCCCGAATATATACTGTCATATTCCACCATAAGTTTGTCTCTTGTTACCTTGGCAATAATGCTGGCTGCCGCAATGGACCCTGACAGAGTATCTCCTTTTATAATCGGTATCTGGGGAATATCAACTCCCGGTATTGTTACTGCATCATTCAGGAGAATATCCGGTGTTACCGAAAGCTTTGATATAGCCTGTTTCATTGCTTCATAATCCGCATTCAGTATATTGATTTCATCTATGACCTTCTCATCTGCCATTCCAATCCCGACAGCTACAGCCTTTTCCATGATCTCATCAAATAATTCCTCACGTTTTTTTTCTGAAAGCTGCTTTGAATCGTTCAGATAAAGAATGTCACAATTCTTTGAAAGGATGACAGCCGCAGCAACAACAGGGCCTGCAAGCGGTCCTCTTCCCACTTCATCAATACCGCATATATACGGATTGTCCGCATATTTTCTTTCAAATGCAAACATCTTGTAGGAACGGGCAATTTCCTTCTCATGTGCCTCTATTTTCTTTTTTGCGGCTTTTACAAGCTTCTGCACGCCGTCCCTTTCATCCGGCTCATACTCCGCTATCAAATCAGAAAGCTGCTCTAAAGAAGCTTCTGCAAATTTTTTCTTTATATCTGTAATGTTCATTATTTCCTCCGATTGCCATATAAAAAGCAAGGGCTGTGCCACCCGGCTGCAGCCCCAAATGATATTTATTCTATTTTACCAAAACCACCGGAAAATCGAAATACGGCTTTTCCGATAAATTCATCCCTGTGAATGTTTCCTACGTCAGATACACGGCTGTCACGACTGTTATTCCGATTATCTCCCATAACAAAATATTCATCCACGCCCAAGGTTACAGGTTCCGAAGCCACTCCGCGTTTGGCAGGATCTATCGCTTCCTTTCCATATACATCCGATTCAAGGGCTTCATCATTGATATAAACTATGCCCTCTTCATCTATATAGACTGTTTCCCCCGGAAGTCCGATAATACGTTTTATATAGAAGGTCTCCTGCTCTTCATCATATGGAAAAACCACGATATCATATCGTTCAGGGTCATGAAATCTGTATGACAACTTATCGATCCACAGACTGTCCTCTGTATGCAGCGTATCACTCATGGATTCGCCGTCTACCTCTGTCCGCTGGCCTACATATGTAAGAACAAACCAACAAATGCAGATAATCACAATAATATAAATACCCAGACTGATTAAATCCTTGACAATATTGATATCCTTCGGGTCTTCCGTTTCTTCTTTTTTCTTTTTCTTCTTATCCCGTTTAATTTTTTTCTTCAGCTCTTTATCGCTAAGCTGTTCTATATCTACATCAGGCTCCTTCTCCTGCTTATCAGCTCTTTCAGCAGCCTTTGCAAGAGCCTTCTCTCTCTTCTTTTCAAGCTTTGCAATTTCCTTTTCTCTTGCTTTTTTTGAAGGGTCATCCTGAAATATCTCGTCTAACGCTTCAATTCTGCTTTTTTCTTCACTCATATATCTTATCCACCTATCGTTCATCCGGACATTCAAGGGATATCCGTCCCAGCTTTCCGGATCTGAAATCATCAAGCACCAATGATGCCGCCTTGTCTAAATCCAGCTCTCCGCCTTTTTTAATACATGCCCTCTTCTCTGCAATGGCAGATAACTGGTCCGCAGCATCTTCATTCTCTACAATATTATACCTTTCCGTAAGTGTATTACAATAGTTATCGTGTATAAATTTTATTAATTCGCAGGCAATATCTGTAGTATTTAATATTTCATCATTGATTGAACCTATAAAACCAAGTCTTAAACCTACCTGTTCATCATCAAACTTTGGCCACAATATCCCCGGTGTATCAAGCAGCTCTATATTTTTTCCAAGCTTAATCCATTGTTTTCCTTTTGTCACTCCCGGTTTATTGCCAACCTTCGTACATGCTTTTCTGGCATACGAATTGATAAATGTGGATTTACCTACATTCGGTATTCCCACTATCATCGCTCTGATTGGTCTGTTGATAATACCACGTTTTCTGTCTCTTTCAATTTTTTCCTTACATGCCTCCTGAACAATGGCATCAATCCCTTTCATTCCGTTTCCCAAGCGGGCATTGATTTTTGCCACAAAGAAGCCCTTGGCTTTATAATATTCCTCCCACTTTGAAGTCACTGTATCATCAGCCAAATCCGATTTATTGAGAAGAAGCAGTCTGTATTTATTCTTTGCCAGCTCATCTATATCAGGATTTTTACTGGAAAAAGGAATACGCGCATCGATCAGCTCAATCACAATATCAATCAGCTTTATATTCTCCTGCATCATCCTTTTTGCCTTTGTCATATGCCCCGGATACCACTGAATATTCATTATTTCTTTATCCTTCCTAATATCTCCGACTCCTTAACATTTCCCACATTGAGATATCTGGAGTCCTGACTGTTGTTTACATTATCCCCCAGCAAAAAATATTCATCATCTCCAAGCGTTATGGTTTTCTCTGCCAATCCCGCAGTAAATACATAATCCTCTATCGGCATATTCGGAACCTGATTTCCGTTGATATATACTGTTCCGTTTGCTATCAGAACAGTCTCCCCCGGAAGTCCGATAACACGCTTGATGTCATAATATGAATCCGGATTTTCTATGGTTCTGTATGCGACGATATCAAATCTGTCCGGCTCACCCAAGGTATAGACAATCTTATTGACTGTACATTTCTCCCCATCTTTTATCGTAGGGCTCATGGAAGAGCCAACCATATATACTGATTGAAACATAAATGCCACAAAGCCATAGGCAACTACAGCCGCTGCAAATACGGTAATAAACCAGCTAAGAATATTCTTTGCGATTTTCTTAAAAGAACGCTCTTTTATGCGCTGTCTGCGTCTGTCTCTTCTGATACGACGCATTCTGTCTTTTCTTTCACTCAATTTTATATCCCCTATATTTTTAAAAATGGCTGGAGCAAATGCACCCCAGCCACTTTTTGTTACCTGTAAATACTATATAATTATTTAACAAGCTCTTTAACCTTTGCTGCCTTACCAACTCTTGAACGTAAGTAGTAAATCTTAGCTCTTCTGACTTTACCTCTTCTTACAACTTCAATCTTCTCAACGAAAGGTGAATGTACAGGCCATGTCTTCTCAACACCACAACCATTTGAGAACTTTCTTACCGTGAAAGTCTCTCTGTTGCTTCCGCCCTGTCTCTTGATAACAGTACCTTCAAAAATCTGAATTCTCTCTCTGTTACCTTCCTTAATCTTGTTGTGAACTCTTACAGTATCACCTACTGAGAATTCAGCAACCTCTGCCTTCATCTGTGAAGCTTCAAGATTCTTAATGTAATCGCTATTCATTTGTGTGACCTCCTTCATATTTAGATGTTCTTACTGCCTATGGCACAGAGGACCATCTTTTTTCACAACTCGTTTACTATAACATATGAAATCCCAATTTGCAAGTAAAACATTTTGATTATTGTGGATTGTATGTGGATTGCCGTATACAATCAACATATAACATATGATTTCATGATAGTGGAGCTGGCGGGAGTCGAACCCGCGTCCAAAGGCCCATTCACTACGGTTTCTTCCATCACAGTCAGTATTTTGACATTCCCTCAGCCTATCGCCCACTGACAGGCTATAGACCTTGGTAGCTTCATCAATTTTCTTCTATGGCAAAGCTTACATAGAAGAGTTTACCGAAGGATGATACTGCATCTAAAGGGCTCGGTGGACCCTAAAGGCAGCAGCTGCAACTAGGCAGCGTAAGCTAAATTATCGTTAGCGTTTATTTTTAATTTCCGGCTTTTATCGTGGCTCCGGACCACGGATGGCTTCCATAGCTTCAAAACCCCTGTCGAAACCAGTCAACCCCTTAATATATAATCAGGCTCACTGATTTAAAAATGAGCTTATTCACTTTTTAATGTATCCTCGTCTGACGTATCTTCCTCTGCATCCGTAGCTGTAGCAGGAAGTATTCCCTCATAGCCGCTGTCTGACCAGGTCTTTTCTACAACGCTTTCAAGCTTATCCGCTTTTACATACTTTGGCATTACTCTGTATATCTGGTAACCTACCGTTCCGGCAAGTATACCGCATATCACTACTACTACCAAGGTTATAGCAGCAGCTTTCTTAGCCTTTTCTTTTCTCATGAGCTCTGCTCTGTGCTTTTTCTCATACTTTCTTCTATCTACCTTATTCTGGCTCACCGTATAAGTCCTCCTGATAAATTCTTTCCGTAGTATAACACATATATTTCAATAATGCTAACATTTCACAAAATTTTTAAAGTTATCCGAGATTTCGAACCTTAAATTCTTTTTCAGCTTCGCGTTTCATGTCTTTTTTCGCTATATCCTGTCGCTTGTCGTATAGCTTTTTACCTCTTGCCAAGCCTATTTCCATTTTCATAAGACCGTCTTTCAGGTATACCTTTAAAGGTACGATCGTATAGCCCTTCACCTTCTGCTGACCCATCAGTTTGTTTATTTCATAGCTGTGAAGCAACAGTTTTCTTGTTCGAAGCGGGTCTCTGTTAAATATATTTCCCTTTTCATACGGACTGATATTCATATGATGTATAAATACTTCTCCTTTATCGATACCGATAAAAGCTTCCTTAATACTACAGTGTCCCTGTCTTAAAGATTTCACTTCCGTACCTGCAAGAGCAATGCCTGCTTCATATGTTTCCTCTATAAAATAGTCATAATACGCTTTTTTATTGTTTGCGATTATTCTGTTTCCTTTTTCTCTCGCCAACTAACTCATCTCCTTCATATGAAATAACAAAGTCAATCGTCCTTGTTATTTTATCGGTTCCTTTGACCTTTACCTTTATTTTATCACCGATAGCGTATTTTTTGCCTGTTTCCTGACCTATCATAGCATATTCTTCCTGAGAAAAACAATAATAATCGTCATACATGTTCGACACACTGACCAATCCCTCAATCGTATTTGGAAGTTCAACGTAAATACCACGATTGGTAACACCTGATATGATACCTTCAAACAGTTCTCCCTTATGAGCAGACATATATTCTACCTTCTTAAGCTTCTCTACCTCACGCTCAGCCTCTTCTGCACGCCGTTCTTTTTTTGAATTATCATCTGCCACTTTGGAAAGGATTGCTTCATAATGACTGATACGCTTTTCATCAAGTCTTCCATGTATATTATCCTTTATGATACGATGTATCTGCAAATCAGGATATCTTCTAATCGGTGAAGTAAAATGGCAATAATATTTACAGGCAAGACCAAAATGGCCTGTACATTCCGTTGAATATTTTGCCTGTCTCATGGTGCGGAGCGTCATACGGCTTATCAGGCTCTCACAATCCTCACCTTCTATCTTATGCAGCAGTTTCTGAAATTCCTTCGGATGAATGTTCTCCTTTGATGTCTTAAAATAAAATCCAAATTTACTGATAAGTACGGCAAGCTGCTTTACCTTTTCAGCATCAGGCGCTTCATGCACTCTGTATTCAAAAGGAAGCTCCTGCCAGAAATAATCCTCTGCGATTGTTTCATTTGCCGCCAGCATGAAATCCTCTATAATACCGTTTGAACGTCTGCGTTCATAAGCACCAACATAGGAAACCATCCCATCATCTCCTATCATAATCTTGGACTCGTCAAAATCAAAATCGATAGAGCCTCTTTCCATTCTGTTTTCTCTCAGCAAATCTGACACCTTGAGCATAAGACGGAACATCGGTACAAGTTCCTTATACTTTTCGATTTCTTCCTCATTTTCATCTTCCACAATAGCCGAAACACTTGTATATGTCATTCTTCTGTCTACATTGATTACCGTTTCACATATCTTATGACTGACAATACGTCCTCTGTTATCGATTTCCATAAGACAGCTTAGTGCAAGCCTGTCCTGTCCTTCATTTAATGAGCATATCCCATTTGATAATTTGTGGGGCAGCATTGGAATAACCCTGTCCACAAGATAACAGCTCGTACCACGTTTGAATGCTTCTTTATCAAGCGGCGAATTTTCCCGTACATAATTCGTTACATCGGCAATATGCACGCCAAGCTTATACATTCCGTCTTCTTCATATAATGTAATGGCATCATCCAAATCCTTGGCATCCTCGCCATCTATCGTTACTGTAGTCAGATGTCTCAAATCGGCTCTGCCTGCCATTTCCTTTGAAGAAACTGTATCAGGAATCCCATTTACATATGACATTACTTCGTCAGGAAAATCAACAGGGATATCCAGCTCCCTTACCACCGAAAGCACATCTGTCTCAGGGTCATTGATATGACCCAATATCTCAATTACCCTGCCTTCAGCAGATTTTGTTTTATCTCCATAGCTAAGAATCTCTATGACAACTTTGTGACCTGTAACTGCTCCCATGGAATTCTTCTTGGATACAAATATATCTCCGTCTATTCTTCTATTATCCGGAATCACAAAACCAAAGCTCTTGTTCTGTTCATAAATCCCCACGATTCTCTTAAGCCCCCGCTCAAGAACCTTTATAACAGATGCTTCTGTCCTTTTTCCATAAGGAGTACCGGAAACCTGAATAAGCACGGTATCGTCATGATATGCACCACCTGTTTTTCTTTCGGGAATAAAAAAGTCCTCTGTCATGCCCTCAACTCTTACAAAGCCAAAGCCTTTTTTATTGCTTATAAACTTACCTTTATAAACACCTTCACCCATCTTCTGATACTTGCCCTTGTTTGTCCTTACTATCCGTCCTTCATCAAGCAGCTCCTCCAATATCTCATGCAGCTCTTCCCGTGCCTCATACGGAACCTGCAGCAAATAGCACAACTCCTTGAATTTTAACGGCTTATATGTCTCATCACATATCAGATTATATATATTTTCTTTTCTGTCTTTTCTCAATATTTCCGCTGACATCTCTCTTCCTTTCAAATAACATTTGCTGTATTAAGCTGTTTTCTGATTATACGCAGTATTTTTTCCTTAATAACTGACAAAAGGTGCCTACATAAAATATGTAAGCACCTTCTACTGTTCTTCTATCTGTTAAAACAGCTTTGAATCAAGTAATAACGCAACCAAAACAAATAAAATACCGAGAACCGTTGTAACCTTCTTAAGGATTTCCTGTTTTGAATTACCCTTATTCTTGCTCCAATATGAATTATCATATCCACCGCCTGTAATTGAGTTCGTCAGACTGGCTTCCTTTCCTTCCTGTGAAAGAACAATTATGACTAATGCTATACATATAATAACATACACTACCATGATTATATTCTTTACCATAATGCCCACCTCCATTCTTAAGGTCTGGTGCATATATTCAAAAATAACACCAACTTTACACATGATAACACAGGGTAGAAATAATATCAACTGATTTTTTTTAATTCTTATATTTCAAATCCATGATTTAAGGGTCCGCTGCCTTTTCCCAAATCCAGCATGGCTTTTAATGCATTTGAAATATATTCCTTTGCTTTTTGTACGGAAATCTCCATGCTATAACCTTTTGCCAGATTGGATGCAATGGCACTTGATAGTGTACATCCTGTTCCATGCGTATTGGGATTGTCTATCCTTTCTCCATAAAACCACGTGCATTTTCCTTTGCTGCAAAGCAGGTCATTTGCATCATTCACGTTATGCCCTCCCTTGCAAAGTACATCACATCCATATCTGTTATATAGCATTTCGGCTGCTTTCATCATATCCTCAGGTGAATTGATACGCATCCCTGTAAGTATCTCCGCCTCAGGAATATTGGGTGTAATCAGTGCCGCAAGCGGAAGCAGTTTTGACTTTAATGTTTCCGTCGCACTTTCTGCTATCAGCCTTGCTCCGCTTGTAGCAACCATTACGGTATCTACTACAACATTTTTCATATTGTATTCTTTTATCGAATCAGCAATTACTTCTATCAGCTCTGCCGAGGAAACCATCCCAATCTTGACTGCATCGGGAAATATATCTGTACATACGGCATCTATCTGGCTTTTCAAAAATTCCGGAGAGACCTCCATGACTCCATATACCCCTTCCGTATTTTGAGCGGTAAGTGCGGTAATGGCACTCATACCATAAACACCGTTTGTTATCATTGTCTTAAGGTCAGCCTGTATGCCTGCCCCACCACTACAGTCACTCCCTGCTATCGTAAGCGCTGTTTTCATATTCTTCCCCTTCCTTTCCATCAGTAATTCCGTTTTTTTAAAGAAGCATATAAGTTTATCTTATATCTGCCAAAGTCAATGTTTTATAATCAGGGATTTGCCAAAAGCATATATGGCTGTTTTGTTTCAATTCCTGATGATGGTCGGCACTTGATTTATCATATATGCCAACCACCCTGAAGCCTGCATTGTACGCGGTCCTGGCTGCATGATAAGCATCCTCAAATACCCATGTACTGCCTACATCGGAACGCATCGCTTTGGCACAGTCAAGATATATATCCGGTTTATTTTTACCGATCCCAAAATCTGAGCATGTATTGATTTTTATAAAATAATCAAGAATACCAAGTCTTTTTAATGCCGCTTCTATTTGACATCTGTCAGTAGAAGTAGCTATTGTCATAGGGATTTTCCTGTTTTTAAGCTCATTCATAAGCGCTATTGCCCCTGTTTTCGGCTGTACTTCATATTGGTAAAAATGACTTATCGTTTCATTGATTCCAGCAATGATCTGCTCTACTGACAAATCAAGTCCATATGTACTTTTCATATATGCTGCCCCCTCAGTCATGGTAAGGGTAAACAGCTTCTTTTCCAGATTTTCTTCGGCTGTTATTCCAATACCTGAAAGATATCTTTCTCCTGCATGCTCCCACATATCCATGGAATCAAGAAGAGTGCCATCCACATCAAATATAACTCCGCTTATCATACATTCACCATTTCCAACGTCTTTTCTTTCAAATATGAAGTAGCTTCTTTGATATCCTTCTGTCCAAATATGGCACTGATAACAGCGATACCACATATTCCACTGCCTTTCAGCTCACATACGTTATCTTTTGTTATACCGCCTATGGCTATAACAGGTATGGATACCGCATCACATATTGCTTTCAGTGTTTCATGGCTTACATCAACTGCATCCTCCTTTGAGCCTGTCGGAAATACTGCACCGACTCCGAGATAATCTGCACCGTTTTTTTCCGCCTCGACAGCCTGTTCTACTGTCTGTACAGAAACACCCAGTATTTTATTGGAGCCGATAAGACTTCTTACATCATTAGCTTTCATATCACTTTGTCCTACATGAATGCCGTCCGCATCAATTTCTACGGCAATACTTACTTCATCATCAATAACAAATGGCACATGATATTCCTTACATAGCTTTTGTATCGCTTTTGCCTCAGCAAGAAAGCTCTCCCTGTCCATATTCTTCTCCCGAAGCTGAACAAAGGTAGCTCCGCCCTGAATAGCAAGTTCAACCTGATGATAAAGAGAATCACCATTCAGCCAATATCTGTCTGTTACTGCATAAAGCAGCAAATCTTCTTTTTTCATTTTATCTCCAATCTGTCCAAATATTATTTTTACATGATTTTTCTCTTCCGGTACATCTACGTCTCCTGTTATCGTATCTCGTATTTTGCACCTGCCAAAAGAGTCTCTCCGTCCATATGATATATGGCATCTATAATTCTGTTTCTATATGTCGCATTACCGTCACAGGACTGCATATTATGATATCCTATTTCTCCTGCAAGTCCCATCATGATAACTGCCGCTGCCGCTGCCTCAAGCTTATTGTCCGGATTTGCCACAAGAAATGCCGTTATCATTCCTGATAACTGACAGCCTGTTCCTGTTATTCTACCCATCTCAGGACGTCCGTTTCTGATGACATAACATTTCTCCGTATCGCATACAAGATCTATTGCTCCTGTAACAGCAATGATCGAGCCTGTCCACGCCGCAAGCTCCTTGAGATATGTAATTGTCTTGTCAAGATTATCATCATTGACCGCATCTGCTACATCTGCATCGACACCCTTTGTACTGCCTGAGCCAAATGCAAGCGTTTTTATTTCAGATATATTTCCTCTGATAACATCAAATTTCACTTCTTTAAGCAATTGAAGTGCCGTATCTGTACGAAGCTTACTCGCACCTGCTCCGACAGGGTCAAGAAGTACCACATGACCTAACTCATTTGCCTTCTTTCCTGCAAGAAACATGGAAGGTATTGTATTCTTATTCAGTGTACCTATATTGATATTGAGTCCGCCGCAAATACTTGTGATATCCTCCACATCGCCTTCATCATCTGACATAATCGGACTTCCACCACATGCCAAAAGTACATTTGCCACATCATTTACCGTTACATAATTTGTGATGCTGTGTACCAGCGGTACATTCTTTCTTACGTTTTCAAGACATTCTTTCATCATTTTTCTTTCCTTCTTTCTTTTTCTTTTAGAATAGAAATGGATAAGAGCCTTTGGCATTTTGTAAATACAAAATGCGGTTATGCCAAATAAGCATAACCGCAGTATAACACTACCTTATATCCCTACGTTGGCATTATCCAAATCAGGTTATGGGTCAAGATGTACATCACCTACTCTCAGCCTGCTGCAGCAAGCTCCCCGTGTATTTTCCGCAATCCCCACCTCGTCTGTCGGCTCGGCAAGTGCTGCGTACTATATATGCATTGCTTAGTTTATCACATTTTGTTATATCCGTAAACAGCATTTTTATGCAGTTCTTCTTCAATACGAAGAAGCTGGTTATATTTTGCTGTTCTCTCACTTCTTGATGGTGCTCCTGTCTTTATCTGTCCTGCATTTAATGCAACTGCCAAATCAGCTATAAAGGCATCCTCCGTTTCACCTGATCTGTGGGAAATAACAGCCGTATATCCCGCCTTGTGAGCCATCTCTACGGCATCTATGGCCTCTGTCAGCGTTCCAATCTGATTGACCTTTATCAATATGGAATTTGCAATATTGCTTTTTATTCCGGTAGAAAGGCGCTTCGTATTGGTTACAAAAAGGTCATCCCCTACAAGCTGAAGCTTGTCCCCAAGTCTGTAGGTAAGCACCTTCCAGCCGTTCATGTCATTTTCATCAAGACCATCCTCTATGGAATAGATAGGATATTTCTCGACTAAATCCTCATAAAGCTGTACCATCTCTTCTGCATTACGTTTTACCTCTTTGCCTGCCATCTTTGACTCGCCTTCGAAAACGTACATCATCGTTGCCGCATCATATAATTCGGAAGAAGCTGCATCAATCGCTATTTTCACATCCTGTCCCGGTGTATATCCTGCCTTTGTTATGGCAAGCACAAGAAGGTCTAATACATCATAAACCGTTGCAAGATTTGGTGCAAAACCACCTTCATCCCCCACACCTGTTGATAAGCCTCTTACATTTAATTCTATTTTCAAGGTATGATATACTTCACATGCTATCTGCATGGCTTCCTTGAAGGACTCAGCACCAACCGGTGCAATCATAAACTCCTGAAAATCGACCGTATTGTCCGCATGTTTTCCACCATTTAAAATATTCATCATCGGTATCGGAAGCACTTTGGCATTCAGACCACCTATATATCTGTAAAGTGGCATCCCCAGCGCATTTGCGGCTGCCTTGGCACAGGCAAGTGATACACTGAGCATGGCATTTGCACCATATCTGGACTTATTCTCCGTTCCGTCGGCTTCAATCATGATTCTGTCGATTTCCACCTGTCTTGTAACATTCATGCCTATTATTCTGTCGGCTATTCTGCTGTTTACATTATTTACTGCGGCTGTTACACCATTTCCAAAATATCTTTTTTCTCCGTCTCTAAGCTCATGTGCTTCATACTGGCCTGTTGATGCACCTGACGGCACGATGGCTCTTCCTTTACAACCGCAGGCAAGGATTACCTCTGTCTCAACGGTAGGATTTCCACGGGAATCCAGCACTTCTCTCGCCTTTACCTCTATAATTTCTAATCGGTTCATTTCACAACACTCCTATACAAATGTTTTGATTTTATTATGAACCAAATATGGAATATTATTCAGATTTTAGAATTTATTTGGATATCCTTTAATTTAACCAAAATAAGGGTATATCTCCGTAACCATAGAGACATACCCTCATCTTGATATAAATAGAATCCTACACTTTTATTTTTCTTCTGCCTTCGGAAGGTCAGATGTACAATACATACATTTTGTCGCCTTGATATCTACTTCGCCAAAGCAATACGGACACTTTCTTGTCAGTGGAGCTGCTTCTGCTTCCGGCTTCTTGCCTATTGTCATAAGCTTATTGATTCCCTTTACTAAAAGGAACAAAACAAATGCCATAATAATGAAGTTGATAACTGCTGTAATAAAGGCACCATAATTAATATACTGGTCGCCCATTAAATGAATCTTACCCTGTACATCCGTGCCGCCAATACAGCCTATAATCGGATTGATTACATTTTCAGTAAACGCTGTAACGATGGCCTGAAATGCACCACCGATAATGACACCGATTGCAAGACTCATTACATTGCCCTTAAGTGCAAACTCCTTAAATTCCTGTAAAAACTTCTTCATTTGTAACCTCCTAAATACTTAAAATTATTGTTTTGATTCAGTACCCACTATCGAAAGCCCTGCAATTATCTTACGATAAGAGATTTTCCTGTCATTTCCTTCGGCTGCGGAAGTTCCATAATCTCAAGAAGCGTTGGTGCGATATCAGCGAGACAGCCACCTTCTCTGAGCTTTACACCATCGTCATAGTTAAATAAGATAAATGGAACAGGATTCGTCGTATGAGCCGTATGCGGGTCACCTGTCTCATAGTTTATCATCTGCTCTGCATTTCCATGGTCTGCACAGATGAAGAGAACACCATCTACACTCTTAACCGCTTCTACCGCAGCGCCGATACACTGGTCAACTCTTTCAACCGCTGCAACAGCTGCCGGAATAACACCTGTATGACCGACCATATCAGGATTCGCAAAGTTAATGATGATTACATCATATTTTCCACATGTAATTGCCTCATTCAGATTGACACTTACTTCAGGAGCACTCATCTCAGGCTGCAAATCATATGTTGCAACAGCCGGAGATTTAACAAGAGTTCTGTCCTCGTTCTTATTCGGCTCTTCCACACCACCGTTAAAGAAGAATGTAACATGTGCATATTTCTCTGTTTCTGCAAGTCTGAGCTGTGTCTTACCACATGCTGCAAGATACTCACCAAATGTATTCTCTATTTCTTCCTTTTTGAATGCTACGAGCTTGTTCGGTATTGATTCATCATAATCCTTAAAGCATACATATACCAGTGGCATGCGTCCGTATGGTCTTTCAAATCCGTCAAAATCATCTGAACAAAATGCTCTTGTTATTTCTCTTGCCCTATCAGGTCTGAAATTGAAGAAAATAACAGAATCATTTGGCTTTACAAGGGAAACCGGCTTTCCGTTTTCTGTTATAACGGTAGGAAGCACAAACTCATCATATACTTCCTTGTCATATGATTCCTGCATTGCTGCTACAGGATCTTCTGCCTGAACGCCCTCACCTGTTACAAGTGATTTGTATGCAAGTTCTACTCTATCCCATCTGTTATCTCTGTCCATCGCATAGTAACGGCCTGACATAGAAGCAACCTTACCTACACCGATTTCCTTCATCTTGGCAATCAGCTCTTCAAGATAACCCTTTCCTGATGCAGGAGGTGTATCTCTTCCATCAAAAAACGGATGAACATATACATTTGAAAGTCCCTGTCTCTTACAGAGTTCGAGGATACCATATAAATGTGTGTTATGACTGTGAACACCACCATCTGAAAGAAGTCCCCAAAGATGAAGGTCTGAATTATTCTTTTTGCAGTTTTCTATTGCTGCAAGCATTTCTTCGTTTTCAAAGAAATCTCCGTCCTCTATAGATTTTGTTATTCTTGTAAGCTCCTGATATATGATACGTCCTGCACCAATATTCATATGTCCGACCTCAGAATTTCCCATCTGTCCATCAGGAAGTCCGACTGCAAGACCTGAAGCATTACCCTTAACATATGGACACTCAGCCATCAATTTGTCCATAACAGGAGTCTTTGCCATATAGATAGCATTTCCTTCTGTCTTATCCGTGATGCCATAACCATCAAGTACCATTAAAACTACCGGTTTCTTACTCATAATCATTTCTCCTTCTTTCTGTTTATTATCATTAAAATATTTACTCTATTATCTTTTCATATACAGGTGCTACTTCTTCCACCAAACCATTTGCAATCAATTTGCCATGTTCCAGTATAATCGCCTTATTGCAGATTCTCTTTACCTGTTCAAGAGAATGCGAAACAAATAACACCGTTGTTCCGTCAGCCATCATCTGCATAATCTTTGCTTCACTTTTCTTTCTGAACTTTGCATCTCCTACGGAAAGCACCTCATCCAATATAAGGATATCGGGTTCTGCAATCGTTGCGATTGAAAATCCAAGTTTCGACTTCATACCTGATGAATAGTTTTTGAGCGGAACATCTATAAATCTTCCAAGCTCTGAGAACGCAACAATCTCTTCATATTTTGATTCCAGATATTTTTTTGAAAATCCAAGTACACTGCCATATAAAAATATATTCTCTTTACCTGTGTACTGCATATCAAATCCGGCTCCAAGCTCAAGAAGCGGCACAATTCTTCCCTTCTTGATTACCGTTCCTTCTGTAGGCTTAAATACACCTGCAATAACCTTAAGCAGTGTACTTTTTCCCGCACCGTTCAAGCCCAGTATCCCAAGTCTGTCTCCCTTATTGATAGAAAAGCTTACATTCTTCAGTGCCCAAAATTCATCATAGGATATCTCTCGCTTTAAAGCCTTTATAAAATATTCCTTTAAATTGTCAACCTTTTCTGAACTAAGATTGAACTTCATGCTTACATTATCAACAATTAACGCTTCTTTTCCCATAATAACCGCCTATATATGAAGTATAAATACATCCTGTTTCTTATAGAATATTACTGTTCCAACCAATATACAAATAACTGAAAATCCACCTGCATATGCAATATATTTCCAATTCAGCGGGTCTCCCAGCATACAATTTCTAAATGTTTGTATAATTCCAAATAAAGGATTATATTTTAACAAAAATCCAAAATTACTGTTTAACAGCTTTTCCGGTGGATAAAATATTGCTGACATATACATAATCAGCAATGTACATACTGACCATAAATATTCCATGTCTCTGAAGAATACATCTATTGTTGAAAGTATCATACCCACACCAAAGGTAAGAAGTATCAGCAGAAAAAGCGGAAGTATAATATAGAGCCAGCTAATCTTTGGTGTAACATGGCAATATAAGGCAAGTGGTATCAAAATAATCAGTGATATTAAAAATATAATAAAATTAAATAATATACTTGCCATTGGATATAAATATTTTGGAACATATACCTTTTTTATCATTCCTGAGTTGGCACGTATAGACCTTAATGCTCCATTTGTTCCACTGGAGAAAAAACTGAATAAAAGTCTTCCGCAAAGGACATAAAGTGGAAATGTTGCATCCTTTACACCAAACAATGTTCCAAACACTATCGTAAGGACTATCGTTGTAAGAAGCGGCTCAAGTAATGACCATATGATACCAAGATATGACCTTCTGTATTTAAGCTTTATTCCCTTTTTTACTAACTCACCTAATAAATATCTGTGCTGCCAAAAATTCTTTATATAATTCATAACATTATCCTTATTTTTCCTTATTAAAACCGACTGAATTATATCATAGTTCAATATAATCGTCAAACTAAGTATAACCGATTTGAAAAGAAATATAGCCATGCGCTATTCCAAAATTTCTATAATTTCAAACCTCCATGGCTTTTTCTCTAAATATTGAAGAGAAACTGAAACACCCTCTCTCAAAAAATCCGGATCCGGTACCGGATAAAAGGAATACCAGCCACTGTAAGCCTTATTCCCTGCAAAATATTTAATTTCATATTCCAGATAGTCTCTGCTTTTCGCTTCCACCCTTGAATATGCATTTACATGACGAGATTTTCCTGTATATGTACCTACTGTTTTTATCCATCCCTTTTTTGGCTTGGTGCTGCCGTCATCATCAGAATGCAAACGCTTTTGATATATTATAAAATAGACCACAATGCCGACAAACCATGCTATTATTCCAATAGTCAAAAGAATGGAAAAAATATTAAAAAACAGCATCTTCATACTCATACTATTTCCTCCCTAATTCTGTTCTGCAATCACAGATAAAATCCGTTGATTATATTATAGCATTTATTCATATATATAACCATATACAAAAATCCACTTCACCCATATCTGATATACCCCTGTTAAGCGGACAGGTGCATATCAAATTCAGAATGAAGTGGATTTGTTTTTAATAAACTTTATCAGTATTCATATCTGATATATCATCCGATACTATTTATTTGTTGTAATTTACAATCTTACCAAAATCAGCCTTCAGTGATGCGCCACCGATAAGTCCGCCGTCAATATCAGGCTTTGCAAGTAACTCAGCAGCATTTCCTGCGTTCATGGAACCACCATACTGAATACGAACAGCTTCTGCTGTAGCATCATCATACATTTCAGCAATCAGGTCACGAATTCCCTTACATACTTCCTGTGCCTGATCTGATGTAGCAGTCTTGCCAGTTCCGATAGCCCAAATTGGCTCGTAAGCAATAACTAATTCCTTAACCTGATCTGCTGTAACACCTGCAAGATCGGATTTAATCTGAAGACGAATCCAATCCATTGTTACGCCAAGCTCTCTCTGCTCAAGGCTCTCACCACAGCAAAGAATCGGGGTAAGTCCTGCCTCAAATGCCTTCTTAACCTTCTTGTTTAAGAGAACATCATCCTCTTTGAAGTAATCACGACGCTCTGAGTGACCAAGGATAACATACTGAACTCCGGCATCAACTAACATT
Source organism: Coprococcus sp. (assembly GCA_017935345.1). Taxonomy (GTDB): domain Bacteria; phylum Bacillota; class Clostridia; order Lachnospirales; family Lachnospiraceae; genus Coprococcus. The sequence goes on along the minus strand of JAGBHU010000016.1, from coordinate 285,415 downwards.
GCAGCTGAAATCTCGCCTGTGTATGCGCCGCTCTCCTCAAAATACATATTCTCAGCACCAACAGCTACATTCGTACCCTTTGTAGCCTCAACTACTGGTACGATATCGATTGCAGGTACGCAGTATACGACATCTACATCATCGTTCTTTACCAAATCCTTTAACTCGTTAACCAAAGCAACAGCCTCACTAGGAGTCTTGTTCATCTTCCAGTTACCAGCTATAATTTTCTTTCTTGCCATTTTATTAACCTCTTTTTACTGTATTTTTTAATTTCATCTACAATGAACTTACATAAGTTCGAACTAAACTCAGACTTCGCTTTTAGCTCAGTTTTGCTAGGTCTTACTTTTGCGACTCGACTAAACTCAACCTGCACCTTCGGCTTGTTTTCGTTAAGTCTCCCTGCATAAGTTCGAACTAAACTCAGACTTCGCTTTTAGCTCGTCTTCGTTAAGGTCTTACTTATCATTTGCGGCTGCTACGCCCGGAAGCTCTTTTCCTTCAAGGAACTCAAGTGAAGCGCCGCCACCTGTTGAGATATGGCTCATCTTAGCACCATAACCTAACTGGTTAACAGCAGCAGCTGAATCACCACCACCGATAATTGTTGTAGCATCTGTATCAGCAAGTGCAGCAGCTACAGCCTTTGTACCGGCTGCAAGTGTAGGATTCTCAAATACACCCATAGGTCCATTCCAAACAACTGTCTTAGCTGTCTTAACGGCATCTGCGTAAAGTTCAATCGTCTTTGGTCCGATATCACATGCTTCTTTGTCTGCTGACATCTTATCTGCATCAAAGATTTCAACATCTACAGGAGCATCGATTGGGTTTGGAAACTCATCAATCATAACGGAATCAACAGGAAGAAGCAGCTTCTTGCCCAGCTTCTCTGCCTTTTCCATCATTTCCTTACAGTAATCAATCTTTGTCTCATCAACAAGTGACTTACCGATTTCATATCCCTTAGCTTTCAGGAATGTGTAAGCCATACCACCACCGATGATAAGTGTATCACACTTCTCAAGAAGATTTGAAATAACATTAAGCTTATCTGCAACCTTTGCACCACCAAGGATAGCAACAAAAGGTCTTACAGGATTCTCAACAGCATTTCCAAGGAAATCAATTTCCTTCTGCATTAAGTAACCAACAACGGCTGTGTCCACAAGACCTGCAACACCAACATTTGAGCAATGTGCTCTGTGAGCTGTACCGAAAGCATCATTTACGAATACATCACAGATGCTTGCAAGATCCTTTGAAAATGCCTCACCATTCTTTGTCTCTTCCGGTCTGAAACGTGTATTCTCAAGAAGAATAACATCTCCATCCTGCATAGCCTCTACGGCAGCCTTTGCGTTTGGACCTACTACCTCAGGATCAGCAGCAAATTTTACTTCCTGTCCGAGAAGTTCTGAAAGACGAGCTGCTACAGGAGCAAGCGTCTTTGTAAGCTTGTCCTCTTCTGTTTTAACCTTTCCAAGATGTGAGCAAAGAATAACTTTGCCTCCGTCTGCTATTAATTTCTTGATTGTTGGAAGTGCAGCTACAAGTCTGTTCTCGTCTGTAATCTTTCCTTCCTTTAATGGTACGTTGAAATCACATCTGCAAAGAACACGCAGTCCCTTAACATTAATATCATCTACTGACTTCTTGTTTAATGACATTTTTAAATTCCTCCTAACTATTATGTTCATAGAAAAAGAGGTCCGGTCCAAGAAGACCGGACCCCTTTTAAGGTCTTATAAATACTTATTTGCTAACTATTATGCTAACTCAGCGAAGTACTTAATTGTTCTAACCATCTGGCTTGTGTATGAATTCTCGTTGTCATACCATGAAACAACCTGAACCTCATACAAATCATCAGCGATTGGAGCTACCATTGTCTGTGTAGCATCGAATAATGAACCGTATCTCATACCAACGATATCTGATGATACGATCTGCTCTTCATTGTAGCCATATGACTCTGAAGCAGCAGCCTTCATTGCAGCATTGATACCTTCCTTTGTTACATCCTTACCCTTAACAACTGCTGTAAGGATTGTTGTTGAACCTGTAGGAACCGGAACTCTCTGAGCTGAACCGATTAACTTACCATTTAACTCTGGGATAACAAGACCGATAGCCTTTGCAGCACCTGTTGAGTTCGGAACGATATTCACTGCAGCTGCACGAGCTCTTCTTAAGTCACCCTTTCTGTGTGGTCCATCAAGTACCATCTGGTCACCTGTGTAGGCGTGAATTGTAGACATAATACCTGACTGGATTGGAGCGTAATCATTCAGAGCCTTAGCCATAGGAGCTAAGCAGTTTGTTGTACATGAAGCAGCTGAAATAATCTTGTCATCTGCTGTTAATGTATTCTCATTTACGCTGTAAACAATTGTAGGAAGGTCATTTCCAGCTGGAGCTGAAATAACTACCTTCTTAGCACCTGCATCAATATGAGCCTGTGACTTAGCCTTTGATACATAGAAGCCTGTACACTCAAGAACAACGTCTACGTCAAGCTCTCCCCATGGAAGATTCTTAGCGTCTGCCTCAGCATAAATCTTTAATGTCTTACCACATACTGTAATTGTACCAGCCTCATCATCTGCTGAAACCTGATCAGCGTACTGATACTTACCCTGTGATGAATCATACTTTAATAAGTGAGCTAACATAGAAGGCTTTGTTAAGTCGTTGATTGCAACTACCTCATATCCTTCTGCGTCAAACATCTGTCTGAATGCAAGACGTCCAATACGTCCAAATCCGTTGATTGCTACTTTTACTGCCATTTTTTATTCCTCCTAAGTTTTGAATAATAAAAGTATTTATAATCTACTGCATATAATGCAGCAAATAAATCGTGTTAAATACACATGTCAATCATACCTTCTTTGAGTACAAATTTCAAGTATAAATGTAAAAAATTTCCTACATAATTTGACATTTTTAACTAAAATATATGGTAAATATGCATATACAAAACACTATTTCCTATTATGTCCACATTACCATGTTTCATGTGCAGTTTTTATCAAAAATACTAAAATCATGTTTCTATTTAAAAGAGATATGATATAATATGAACACTTAATGAATGTGAGCAAAGCAACGCATGAATTTACCAAAAAGGAGGTACCATTATATGAAAATTTGTGATTTTCATGTACATTCAGAATATTCAGATGATTCAGAGGCATCTCTTTCATCTATTATAGAAAAAGCCATCGCTCTTGGCACTTCCAAAATATGTATAACCGACCACCACGATATCGATTTTATAGTTCAAGAGCCCGGAGGCATGGATTTTCAACTGGATACAGATGCTTATCTCGATGCACTAAAATCACTTCGTGATAAATATCAGGATAAAATTGATATTCGTTTTGGTGTTGAGCTTGGCCTTATGAATACGATTGTGGATAAAGTAAATGACTATACAAATAAATATACCGATTTTGACTTTATTATCGGTTCCTCCCACCTTGTACACGGAGTAGACCCTTATTATCCTGCTTACTATGCAAACAGAACCGAAACGGAAGCATTACGCGATTATTTTGAATCCATACTTGAAAATGTTTCTTTAATAGATCATTACAATGTATACGGTCATTTAGATTATGTCGTACGATACTGTCCTTCGAAAGAAAAGGCATTTATATTTGATGACCATAAGGATATCTTTGAAGCTATCTTTAAAATCATAATTCAAAAGGGGAAAGGCATAGAAATCAATACAGGAAGCCTGTATAAGGGTATGTCCTACGCACACCCACATATGGAAATCTTAAAACTATACAAGGATATGGGCGGTGAAATCATCACTGTCGGAAGTGATGCACATGACCCGAAATATCTCTGTTATGGATTTGAAACTTATGTCAGAGATGTTCTGACTGCCCTCAGTTTTAAATATTTCTGCACATTCAAAGAACAAAAGCCTGAATTTAACCCCCTTTAAACTATAAACGGCAGACACCAACTGATATGCCCCCTGTCAAGTAGACAGGGGGGGGACTTCAAACCGGTATCTGCCGTTTTTATCATATTACATGACACAAACCTGCCTTCTGCCAAAACCATACCAACATAAAATCTCTGACATCCCTATTCCGTCTGCAATCATCTGAATTTGCCGTTTTTTGCCATTTCACATAATCGTATTTTATTAAATCTACAATAAAATATTGTTTCTAACCTAATGCCACATCAAGAATCATCATTAATACAAAACCAAAAGCCACCCCAATTGTTCCAATATTCGTATGCTCTCCTGCCTGCATCTCCGGAATCAACTCTTCCACTACGACATATATCATTGCTCCCGCTGCAAATGACAGCATATACGGCAGAATCGGAACAACCAAGCTTGCAAGCAAAATCGTTAAGAGACCTCCGACCGGTTCAACCAGTCCTGAAAGCATCCCATACAAAAAAGCATTTCCTTTCGTAGCGCCTTCGCTCCGAAGAGGCATTGAAACAATAGCTCCCTCAGGGAAATTCTGTATTGCAATACCAATTGCCAGCGTAAATGCTCCTGCCAATGTAATCTGCTCATTTTCAAGCATAGCTCCTGCAATTGTAATGCCGACTGCCATTCCTTCCGGAATGTTATGAAGCGTCACTGCAAGGACAAGCATTGTTGTTTTTTTTAAATTCGCTTTAACCCCCTCCGGCGAATCACTATCCAGATGCAGATGTGGAACAAGACTGTCTAACATAAGTAAAAAGCCCATGCCCAACAAGAAGCCTGCCGCAGGTGGAATCCACGATATTTTTCCCTGCTCTGCCGTCATGTCTATAGACGGAATCAACAAAGACCATACGGATGCTGCAATCATTACTCCTGAAGCAAATCCAAGCAACAGTTTTTCCAGCTTTATATTAATTTCCGATTTCATAAAAAACACCATGGCAGAACCTAATGTAGTTCCGATAAATGGTATTAACAAGCCAATCATCGCATTTATATTCATTTTATCACCTAATTTCTATATTTTTGAAGCTTACTCTTTAGTTAGACGCAACTAATCAATTCCAGTATACCATATTTATATATTATGAACAAGTACACATTCTGTTCATTAATATCCTGTTTCGATATCATTATGGAAACCTGCTGTCAATTATAAAATGCGTACTGTACTATACATTAGTTTATACAGTTTGTTGATTTGAAATGCACAAATGCGGAAGCCTACTTCCCTAAAATCAAAAACGTGACTAAAGCATTTGCAATAGTCACGTTTTTCTTATCGTATGATATTATCTAACAGATAACACCCCCGCCTACAATATAATCATCTTTATAAAATACGACAGCCTGTCCTTTTGTAACCGCTCTTACAGGTTCGTCAAAATAGGCCGCTACATGCTTATCATCAAGCATGGAAATGGTACACGGTGCCCCCTTATGGGAATATCTGATTTTTGCCGTAACGCTCATGGGTTCCTCAAGCTTTTCTACAGACATAAAATTCACTCTGTCCGCCACCAGTCTGTCTTGGAATATATCTGCATTCTCACCGATTACCACCTCATTCGTTTCAGGTAAGATATCTGCCACGAATACAGGATGTCCCATTGCCAGTCCTAACCCTTTCCGCTGACCTATCGTATAATGAATAATACCCTTGTGTCTTCCAAGAACATTTCCGTTTGTATCTATGAAATTGCCCGGTACAGACTGAATTCCTGCTTCCCGCTCCAGATATCCGGCATAATCACCATCAGGTACAAAACATATATCCTGACTATCCGGTTTATTGGCAACAGAGAGCCCAATTTCCTCAGCTATGGCACGTATTTCATCCTTGGTATAATCCCCAACCGGCATCAGCGTCTTTGACAGCTGTTCCTGTGTAAGATTATACAGTGCATATGTCTGGTCTTTTATTACCCCTTTCGCTACTTTCAGTGTATATCTTCCATTCGGAAGCTGTATCACTCTTGCATAGTGTCCTGTAGCAATCAGGTCACCGCCTATCCCCATACATCTGTGTAAAAGAGCCTCCCACTTCACATATCTGTTACAGGCTATACAAGGATTTGGCGTTCTTCCGTTCTTATATTCATCGATAAAGTAGTCTATTACATGCTTCTTAAATTCCTGCTTAAAGTTCATCACATAGTAAGGAATATCAAGTTTATTTGCCACTCTTCTTGCATCATCCACAGCCGACAGACCACAGCAGCCACCATTTTCACTGATTTCCACATGATCTTCATCCTGCCATATCTGCATCGTCACACCGATTACATTGTATCCCTGTTTTTTAAGAAGATATGCTGCAACAGAAGAATCTACCCCTCCTGACATACCTATACAAACCGTTTTTGCCATGATGTCTCTCCGTAACTTCGTTAAAATATCGTGTAAATAATTTACCTTATCATGTTATCATGAAGCAGGCTGTTTTTCAACAAATCTGTCAGCCAAACACAAAATCCCTCTGTTAATACACTTCCTCTACCGGTGTCTCAGATATGTCTGTCTTTGGCTTCTCCAGTCCTTCTATCTTAATACCGTTTTTCTCTGCATAATCCCATAAAGCAGCATGGATAGCTTCCTCTGCCAGAAGTGAACAATGTACCTTGACAGGAGGTAGTCCATCAAGAGCTTCCATAACAGCTTTATTGGTTACTTCCAATGCTTCATATATCGTTTTTCCCTTTACCAGTTCTGTTGCCATGGAGCTGGTTGCAACAGCAGCTCCACAGCCAAATGTTTTAAATTTTACATCCCGTATAACCTGCCTGTCATCTATATCAAAATATATACGCATGATATCGCCGCATTTTGCGTTTCCCACAGTTCCTACACCGCTGGCATTTTCTATTTCTCCTACATTCCTCGGATTCTGAAAATGCTCCATTACCTTTTCACTATACATACTTTCAACTCCTTTGTTCATTTTAATCATTGTTATCTGTTTCTTTTTACAAAATCTTCATAAAGCGGGGACATATTTCTCAAATTTTCAATAATCCGCTTTACATTATCTGCCACATAATCCATTTCTTCTTTTGTATTTTCATATCCAAGAGTCAGTCTGAGTGAACCATGGGCTATCTCATGTGGTAATCCGATGGCCAGCAGCACATGGGAAGGGTCCAGAGAACCTGATGTACATGCTGAACCACTTGAAGCACATATCCCTGCCATATCAAGCATAATCAGTATGGATTCCCCCTCTACAAACTGAAAACTCAAATTGATATTATTTGGCAATCGCTTTGTTTCGTGACCGTTCAATCTTGTATAAGGAATTTCTGTAGTCAGACGCTTTATCAGATAATTTCTAAGCTCTGTTTCCTTCTTTATTCTCGCCTCCATGGATGATATGGCAAGCTCTGTTGCTTTACCAAGACCTACTATCCCGGGTACATTCTCTGTTCCGGCTCTTCTCCCTCTTTCCTGTTGTCCGCCATGAATAAAACTTCTAAGCCGTAATCCCTTTCTAATATATAAAAATCCTACACCCTTCGGTCCGTTTAACTTATGACCGCTGGCACTTAACATATCTATATTCATTTCGTCTACATTGACAGGTACCTGTCCAAATGCCTGTACTGCATCTGTATGAAATAATGCCCCATATTCATGTGCTATTTTTCCGATCTCAGCTACCGGCTCGATCGTTCCTATTTCATTATTTGCAAACATAACGGATACCAGTATCGTATCTTCTCTTATAACCGATTTCAGCTCGTCAATTCTTACCAGACCTTTATCGTCAACATCCAAATAAGTTATTTCATATCCCTGTGTCTCCAGATAATCACATGTATGAAGTATGGCATGATGCTCTATCTTGGACGTTATGATATGCTTACCCTTATTTCTGTATGCTTCTGCTGTCGCTTTCAGCGCCCAGTTATCCGCTTCTGAGCCACTTCCTGTAAAATATATTTCCTCTGATTTTGCACCTATGGCATTTGCAATGATATCCCTCGAATTGTTTATTGCTTCTTTATTCTTAGCCGCAAAACCGTATATACTTGATGGATTACCAAACCGTTCTGTAAAATAAGGCAGCATTGTATCTACTACCTCAGGTCTGACTGCGGTTGTTGCCGCATGGTCCAGATAAATTAATTTATTCATTTTCTACCTTCTTTCTATAATGTTTTATTTCCTATCATTTTACTAGGATATTTATCTAAAAACAATTCCGAGTGTTTTACTCGGATATATAAGATATAACACGAATAAAGGAGAATGTCAATATACTTAAATGTGCTACTATCAGTATATTCATTCTCCTTCTATTTGTGTATATCACAATATTTGCTTTAATGGAATAAGCATTCAACGCTAAAACGATGCTGTCCCATTTTTCATTGGTCTGATTATTTTTTTATTGATATTCAACAGCAATGCAATGGATACAAATAAACTTGCTACCTCTGCTATCGGAAAAGCAAGCCATACATAATTAACATCATTTGTAATCTTTGCAAATGCATATGCAACAGGTAACAACACAAGCAACTGTCTTGCTATCGATACAAGCATACTATATACCCCCTTGCCAAGTGCCTGAAACACACCTGAACAGATTACTGAGAAACCTGCAAATATAAATGCTGTACTCATAATTCTAAGTGCAGGAATTCCAAGACTTAACATACTGTCATCAGCATCAAATATCTTAAGTATGGTTCCCGGCATGATCTGCATCAGTGTAAGACAGAACAGCATAATGCCAACAGCTATCATAATACTGTATTTCATGGTTTTCATCATTCTATCAGGCTGCTTAGCACCAAAATTGTATGCAACAATCGGTATCATTCCGTTATTTAATCCAAATACCGGCATAAATGCCATACTCTGAACTTTAAAGTAACAGCCAAAAACTGCAACCGCCAAACTTGTAAATGTAAATAGTATCTTGTTTAATAAATATGTCATCAGTGAGCCTATCGCTACCATAATCACTGACGGCACACCGATTGCAAGAATATGATATATAATTGAACCAATCGGTTTAAATCCTTTAAATGATATGGTAATATCATCGTTTTTCTTTAAATTATATAAAATCGCAAGTACCGCTGCTATACACTGTCCTATAACAGTAGCTACTGCTGCACCTGTAACACCCATTCTCGGCATGCCAAAATAACCAAATATCAGTATCGGATCAAGTATGATATTGATAATTGCTCCAATAGCCTGTGTAATCATGGTATAAAAGGTTCTTCCGGTAGACTGAAGCATTCTTTCAAATGTCATCTGCGCAAAGATACCAAATGAAAAAATACAACAAACCGAAGCATAAGACACACCATAATCTATTATTTTCTGGTCGTCCGTCTGACTATGCATAAATGCATTGACAAAAAACAGTCCGATGATAAGGAATATCAGATAACCTACAAATTCAAGAAATACACCCTGTCTGGCCACTTCGTTAGCATCCTTCTGTTTTTTCTCGCCAAGCGCCTTTGATATCAACGCATTAAAACCTACTCCCAATCCCGAAGATACGCCTATCATCAGATTTTGAATCGGAAAAGCTGTAGATACGGCAGTCAGACCATCCGTATCAAAATATGATACAAATACACTATCCACTACATTTAAAGTGCCTGAACAAGCATTGATATAATCATGGGAAGCGACATCGTGATAAGAAGCTTACCTACGGGCATCGTTCCCATTTTATTTTCTTTTGCCGTATTCTGTCCATTCTCCTGTGTTTCAGTATTATCTGTTTCCTGTACAATTTCCTGTATTTCAGTAGCTTCTGTTTCCTGTGCAGTTTTCTGTGTTTCGGTATTTTCTGTTTCCTGTGCAGTTTTCTGTGTTTCAATATTTTCTGCAATTTCGGATTGTATCTGTTCTTTTGTATTACTCATATTCCACCACACCTCAATCTATATTAATCTATACAAGATACAAAAACCTGCATCAGGCTGTGACACAGGTTCTGTTGTTGCTGCAACTTTACATATATTACAACGAATCATTTTAGATTGCAAGGGGAAATACCGAAAGAAATACAGAATTCCCGCCAAAAGAAATGCAAAATTCCCACCATAAGATACTGTATCCATTCTTAACCCTGTGAAATTTTGCAGACATCAACCCAATCTACAAATCCAGAATATTCTTCCAACTCCTCTAAAGATAGTTCTATTGCACTATTCGCACTGCCACATGCAGGGAATACCGTTTCAAAGCGTTTCAAGGACACATCTAAATATGTTTCCACTCCCGCATTTACTGCAAATGGGCAAATACCTCCTACCGCATGTCCGATGAAAGGCTCTGCCTCATCATAAGACAACATCTTTGCTTTTGTTCCAAAGTAAGCCTTATACTTTGCATTGTCAATCTTGGTATCACCTGCCGTAACAATTAGTACAACCTTTTCTCCAACATGAAATGACAACGTCTTCGCAATTCGATTTTCTTCACAATGCAACGCTTTTGCAGCAAGTGCAACGGTTGCACTTGAAACTTCAAATTCCTGTATTCTCTCTTCCATTCCTTTTGTTCTGAAATATTCTTTTACCTTTTCTAAAGACATACCATTTTCCTCCAAATTCTAATATTCATATTTTTTCTTAAAGTCCTTTTAAACTTTTCACTTTGATACGAATTCAAACGAAGCATTATATTTCTTTTATGTCATATAGGATATTGTATTATAAATACTGCACATTTCCTCATATGGATTCAAATAGGAATGAGGAATATTCGCTTCAAAACGAATCGCCTGCTTTTCATTTAATGTGACCTTTGTTCCGTTTAACAGCATATCCAATTTTCCATGAATGACAAAAATGTACTCTTCAACGCCATCATTATGTTTGTCTGAATAATGTTGGCAGCCTGCATCAAATTCAATATAAAATGCCTCATTACTTTGAATAGGGTCAAAAGCAAAGATTGTATATGCCCTCATAGAACCATTTTCTTCCAAGACCATATTCTGTTCTTTATAATCGACAATATCGTATTTTACTTCTTTTCTCTTCATAAAAGAAGAAAACGGGATTTTTAAACCTGTCGAAATCTTCCATAGTGTATTAACAGTTGGCGATGATTGTCCTCTTTCAATCTGTCCAAGCATTGGCTTACTAACACCTGTTAATGCTGCGACATCATCCAAGGTCATATTTCTGCTCTTCCGAATAGACTTTAATTGTTCTCCTATATCAATATTTACCAAAATACGCCCTCCTGTATATGTAATAACATATTTTATAATATTATAACATATTCTGAATAAAAAAAGCAAGGTACTATATTTTTAAATATTGTATAGTACCTTACTTAAATTAACTTTTTCATTAATATGTCATAATTAATTCAAATATATATTTTAATGACTGGATTTACATATCAAAAAACTTATATTCCCCAAATACTGATATACATTTGTTACAAAGATTCTATATATGCAATATCCTTAATAAACTATACAGTCGGGATATAATGACAATATATATTCCTTTTCTTCCTCCGTAAGCCTGCTTTTAAAATTTGCTACCTCCAAGTCCTTAAAGCCGCTAATTTCTTCAATACTGCCATATTCAACGGTATACAGTTCAATCTTATCCGCATCAGGAAAAGCCTTTGCCAAATCAGATAATTTCATGGCATGCCGCATACTGCAAAAAATTTCTAAATAATTATTTTCAGGTATATAGGTAATAGAAAACCATTCTTCATTAGGTCCTTCATATTCTTTACCACTAAAATATAAGATAATATAGTCATTTTTATATTCATTATTCATCTCTCCCAAAAAACTATTATATGTTTTTACAACGCTCTTAAACCATCCATCATATTTCTTGAGACTAAACTCAAATTTCATTACATACCGATTCAAACTACTTGAATATTCTCGATATGCACGCTCGAGTCTATAATTGGATGAATATGTTTTCTTATGACTTTTCATCCTTGTATATATCTCACTTTTAGGCTCCTTCGTAATATTTATAAATACAATAATAAATACAGCTATCATGAAAAATACAATCAAATACAACTTTCTTTTTTTCTTCACACTTATTCTCTCCTCTGTTTTTTCATTCCAAAATCTAGTTACTTTTCAATATATAAAATATTACTAAAAATAGAATTACTGTAGCTGGATATATAATCCATATATTCATCAAACTTAATGTAATAGATTTTTCCCCATGTAGACACTTCCAAAACTGTTTGTTTTTTGATATTGTCTATTACCATTCCCGTAACAGTCACATAATGATTATTTGTATCGCTATGATTTGATTCAACAAAATCCGGTCCATTTTCTGTATAAAGGTCAAAGTCATATAATTTAATTTTGGAATCTGAACTAGGTCCTATAGACAATGTTACAGGTATCCCATTATTTAGCATTTCCTTGATACGTTCTAATATTTTATCCGAATCATGTCCCCATACAGCATTTAATCCCAGATTATAATCCTCACTATACTCATTGACTCCTGAAGCAATGCTGAAACCATTAATACCTAGCGGGCCTAAAATCGATAAATATTTGTCTTCCATTTCTAATATATAGGAATAATACGAATTATAGTTTATATAACCAAAGTCTTCATACTGAACAATAGCAGTAAGTTCCGTTGCATACCGGTTATTGATTAATGCCATATAAAGCAATACATCAGACGCAGATATTAATCCACATCCACTACTGCTTAGATAATAATCTCCATCAAGAATCGAGTACCATTTTGGTTCTCCATAAAACCATGCTTGTGCTCCACCATAGGAAATCCATGCTTTGTCAACAATATAATTCCCTCCTGACCATGATGAACCTCCCGGATAGTTTACTGAGAAAAATCCTTTATTCCAATGATAATACTCCATATCATTATAAGTCCCGTTGCTGTCCTGTTTCTTTTCATCAGAATCCGAATAACCGTCATCATCGGTATCATTTTTAGTAGGGTCTGTCCACATATAAAAATAGTATTCCACATATGTATTATCTCCTCTTGTAATATACCGTTTTCTTGGTATCGGGTCAATCTCTGCACCATCATCTATATTGTCCCCATCTGTATCCCTTGAATATGGATTTGTATATATAATTTTCCCATTTTGCGTCCTGATTCCGCCTGTTTCCAGTATATCATACAGACCATCGCCATCACTATCTGTTTTATCAACAACGCCTTGGTCAAAGCCTAATTTTGAATATATTGATATCAACTCATCTGAAGTATATGCATCATAATATTCTCCACCTGTATATTCAGCAATATGTTTTAATCTGCTCTCATATACGTTATTCCCCAAGCCTACTGTATAAATCTTAACATTTTTTTCAACAGCCTCATCAAGTACCTCATCACGAACATAAGAGCTTCCGTCTGTTAACAGTATAATATTTTTTGACGTATATTTCTTTTTTGAAGTAGAAATCGCAAATAGAGATTTTTGAACCACCAACTCTAAGTCTTTTAATCCCGTATTTGTTATAAACATAAGGCTTCTAATCAATGATTCTTTTTTATCTGTAATACTAGTATTCAAATCAGTATAATCATTAAATGTTATAGTACATGCATCATCATTTGGACCCATTGCATGAATAAAACTAACCGCTGCATAAAAACGTTGACATAAATTTGCTTTAGATATTGTTGCATATGCATCCGAATATCGACCTACAGTAATGGGGTCTGAAGTCTCCATATTTTTAGAACAATCAATTGCAATTACTGTACAATTTGATGCATAAGGTTCTCTATACCCTAAATCCTTCATCCATGCCGCAAACCACATTTCGCTATCCACAATCATATATTTACTAAAATGTGTCATTTGAGTGCTTATTTCCCCTGTCTCCTCATTATGTTCTGTTTCAAGCTCCACAAATGTTCCATTTTCCTCATCATACCATAGAATCAAAAGATTATTAAAGTCCGTATTTCCAAGTCTGGTCACATCGACTACAAATGTCAGTCTCGCCATATCAAACTCTGATGTAGTTTCTATCTCAAACGGATTACCGACAAGTCCTGCCACTTCAGAGCAAATTATATCCTTATTCATTAAATTATTTACTGTTGTTGTAGTCTGAATACTTCCTGTGGCTTCTGCCTCTACCATAATTTTTCTTATCTCGCACGCACGCTCTTCAACTTCATATACAAATGTCTGCTCATATCTCTCATCACCGTCAGAGACTCCGTTTCCGTTTGTATCAGGATTATTAGGGTCTGTCCCAAGCATTATCTCATCTCCATCTGTTAATCCATCGTCATCCGTATCCTTTATAAGAGGATTCGTGTGATATATGAGAATCTCATCACCATCTGACATATTATCATCGTCAGAATCTTTTTCCCATGGAATGGTACTATATATGTATTCCTCATAATTTGTCAGTCCATCATTATCAAAATCTTCATTACCATCTTCAATCTTATTTTCATCTGTATCTTTCGTTGTTGGGTCTGTACCAAGCATTATAAACTCAAAATAGTCACTTAAACCATCTCCATCCGTATCAACGAAAGACTTATTACTGCCTATAATCTCTTCTACTTCATCAGGCAGTCCATCCCTGTCCATATCAGTATAGTTACCCCAATTATTAAAATCTGCAATCAAGGTATCAAGTTTAATACATTTTTCATCGGATTTACTATTGCCAGATTCTTCGGTTATCTCCTCTGTATTATCTGTAGTTATATCCTCCGTCGTTTGTTCTGTTTCTGACTCAGATGTAATTCCGACAAATTCTGACATGATATCACTATAATTTGCATTTACACTAGGACTGCTTATCTCAATTTTGTCCGCAATTATAATGATACTATTCAAATTTAAATTCTTAGCTGTTATCTTAACATTTCCATGGGGTGCATATATCAGACCATTCAGATTTATATTTGTACCATCAATTACGATATCTCCCGATTTTGAAAATATTATCGCATCATTTGTATTCTTTACCTCTCCATTTAACGAAATACTTTTTTCCGCCTTAATTGCAGTACATAAATTTATATTTCCATCCATATAAATTTCTCCCAAAACCTCCATAGGAATATCAATATTGATATTCTGCTTTTCTATACTGCAATCTTCTTCATATTCATTGTAAAAATTATCAGAAAAAAATTTACTATCAATTTTATTTAATAAAACAACCATTTCTTCTTCTGCATTTTCTGTCTTTGTTCCATTCATATTCATATTGCTTGATGAAATTATTGTTCCATTTGTTGCAACCTGTCCATTAATACATATATTATCTGCATTAATTGTTATAGCCCCATCTTCCGATGATGCCGCAAACATTATATATGGATATTTTTCCACTTCCTTTGCCGATAATGGTAACATCATGAAACCATTTAATAGCAATAAAATACTTAAAATAATCACACAAATTTCCATTAATCTATTTTTTCTCATTTGAATGAATCCCCTTTTACATTTAATCCTTGAATTATTATTAAAATCCCTAGTGCTACATATTTCTGCTACATGACTATGACTACTATTTTTGAATCCGATTATCTTTAAAATTATATCAACATATTTTATAAACGATAAATAAATATCTTCAACTATCAATCACTAAAAATATAAGACTTCTTTTTCCTATATATATATTAAATTTAATACATTACAAACTTATACTACACTACAAAAAATATCAGGTTTAAAAGAATTTTAATAAAAGGTGGTAACACATGGTTACCACCTTTATAATAAAGATTTTCTATTTTATCTTACTTATTAGCCATTTCAGCCTTAATAGCCTCTGTAAGTGCAGGAACGATCTTATTTAAGTCACCTACAATACCGTAATCAGCTACATCGAAGATTGGAGCATCCTCATCCTTGTTGATTGCAACAATGATGTCTGACTCTTCCATACCTGCAACGTGCTGGATGGCACCTGAAATACCGATTGCAAAGTAAAGCTGTGGACGAACAGTCTTTCCTGTCTGACCAACCTGAAGCTCCTTTGGCTTCCAGCCTGAATCAACAACTGCACGTGAGCATGAAACCTGTCCGCCAAGAACCTCTGCCAAATCCTCAAGAATCTTGAAGTTCTCTGCTGAACCAACACCACGACCACCGGAAACAAGAATCTTTGCATCCATAATATCCTTGATATCCGAAACAGCCTTAGCGATTTCAAGTATTTCAACGTACTTATTGTTTGGTGTAAATCCCGGATTATACTCGATAACCTCAGCCTTTGCGCCTTCTACCTTCTCAAGCTTCTGCATAACACCCGGACGAACGGTTGCCATCTGTGGACGGTTGTCAGGACATGCAATCGTAGCAATTGTATTACCACCGAATGCAGGACGTGTCATCAAAAGCTGATTATGCTTCTGCTCCTGATTTGGAAGTGCAACAAGAGGGAAATCACCAATCTCAAGTAATGTACAGTCTGCTGTAAGACCTGTAGCGACTCTTGCTGAAACAGTAGGGCCCAGGTCTCTACCGATTGCTGTAGCACCAACTAACATAATCTCCGGCTTATACTCATTAATTACCGAGCTAAGAGCATGTGCATATGGCTCAGTTCTGTAATCCTTTAATTCCGGATCGTCAACAACGATAACCTTATCTGCGCCGTATGCTGCAAGCTCATCAACAAGATTCTTTACATCAGAACCGATTAATACTGCAGTTACGTCTGTATCGAGCTTCTCAGCAAGTCTCTTGCCTTCGCCGATTAATTCAAAAGAAATACCACTTAACTTATTATCTACCTGCTGTGCAAAGACAAATACGCCTTTGTAGTTCTTCATATCTTCTGCGTTCATTGCGCCCATTTTATTCACCACTTTTCCTTTATTTATTAGATTATATGCTTATCCTTTAATTTGCCAACAATATAGCTTACTGCCTCATCCGGAGAATCAGGTACAACCTTTTCACCTGCACCTTTTCTAACCTTATCTGAAGCCTTGGCAATCTTTGTAGGTGAACCTTTCAGTCCGATGTTTGAATCATCAACATCTACAAGATCAGCTCTTCCAAATGTTGTAATCTCAGCATTAACAGCATCAAAGATTCCACCCGGTGTCATATATCTAGGCTCATTTAATTCTGAAAGTGCTGTAATAAGACATGGCATCTTAGCCTTTAACATATGATATCCGTCATCATACTGACGCTTAACGATAACGGAATCTCCGTCAACTTTAATCTCCTGTGCATATGAAATTACAGGAAGTCCAAGATGCTCAGCAATCTGTGGTCCAACCTGAGCCGTATCACCATCAATAGCCTGACGGCCTGTGATAATCAAATCATAATCTAACTTTCTTAAAGCACCGGCAATTGTTGTTGATGTTGCCCATGTATCAGCTCCACCAAGAACACGGTCTGTAATCAGAACACCCTTGTCAGCACCCATAGCAATTGCTTCCTGAAGAACATCCGCAGCCTTAGGAAGACCCATTGTTACAACTGTTACCTCAGCACCATACTGATCCTTTAATCTAAGAGCAGCCTCAAGACCTGCCTTATCATCAGGGTTCATGATTGTAAGCATTGCTGCTCTGTTTAATGTACCATCCGGGTTGAACTGAACGCCACCCTTTGTATCAGGTACCTGCTTTATACAAACTATAACCTTCACGTTAAGTACCTCCTATTACTTTAATAAGTTTGCAGAGATTACCATACGCTGAACTTCTGAAGTTCCTTCGTAAATCTCTGTAATCTTAGCATCACGCATCATACGCTCAACATCATATTCCTTGATGTAACCGTAGCCACCATGTAACTGAACACATTTTGTAGTAACTTCCATAGCTACCTCAGCAGCATAAAGCTTCGCCATAGCAGCTTCAACTGAATATGAAGTCTTATGGTCAGCCTGATACTGAGCCTTTGTCATAGCTGCTTTATATACAAGTAACTTAGCAGCCTCAACCTTTGTTGCAAGATCAGCCAATACAAACTGTGTATTCTGGAACTGAGCGATTGAACGACCAAACTGCTTTCTTTCCTTTACATAAGCAATAGTTGTTTCAAGAGCACCCTCTGCAATACCAAGTGCCTGAGCAGCGATACCAATACGTCCACCATCAAGTGTATGCATTGCAATTCCAAAGCCCTTGCCCTTCTGACCAAGAAGCGCATCCTTTGGAATACGGCAATCGGTAAAGATAAGCTCATATGTTGAAGAGCCGCAAATACCCATCTTATTCTCTTTTGTACCAAATGTAAATCCAGGTGTGCCCTTATCTACGATAAATGCAGAAATCTCTTTCATCTTTCTGCCACGCTTCTCAACAGTACCTGTTACAGCAATTACAATATATACGTCTGCTTCCTTACCGTTTGTGATAAAGCATTTTGAACCATTCAGTACCCACTCGTCACCGTCAAGAACAGCCTTTGTCTGCTGACCCTGAGCATCTGTACCTGCACCAGGTTCTGTAAGACCGAATGCACCAAGCTTTCTGCCTGAAGCAAGGTCAGGAAGATACTTTGCCTTCTGCTCCGGAGTACCGTATGTCTGAATAGGGTCTACACAAAGTGATGTATGTGCAGATACAATAACACCTGTAGTACCACAAACCTTAGAAAGCTCCTCAACACACATAACGTATGTAAGAGGGTCACAACCCTGTCCGCCGTCTTCCTTTGCAACAGGGATTCCTAAGAAACCATATTTAGCCATTTTTTCAACTGTCTCTCTAGGGAATCTGTGATTTTCATCAATTTCCTGTGCAAGAGGCTTAACTTCATTCTGCGCAAACTCTCTAAATAAATTCTGCGCCATTTCATACTTCTTGTCTAAAGCGAAATTCATTCTAATTTTTCCTCCATCAAAAACTTTTACAATCTTCCATGATTACTTGCTGTAATCGTAGAAGCCCTTACCTGTCTTACGACCAAGCTTGCCTGCACGAACCATCTTCTTAAGAAGTGGATTTGGACGATACTTAGGGTCGCCTGTCTCATCATAAAGAACATTCATAATAGCAAGAACAATATCAAGGCCAACTAAATCGCCAAGCGCAAGTGGTCCCATTGGATGATTTGCACCAAGCTTCATCGCTGTGTCAATACCTTCAACGGAAGCAACACCGTCAGCATAGATACCGATTGCTTCGTTAATCATAGGAATCAGAATTCTATTTACAACGAAACCAGGAGCTTCATTCACCTGAACAGGCTCCTTACCGATTTCAACAGATATCTTCTTAATGGTTTCAACAAGCTCATCAGGTGTATTCTCACCTGCAATAACCTCAACGAGCTTCATTCTGTCAGCAGGATTGAAGAAATGCATACCAATAATCGGTCTGTCAAGGCCTGCACCAATTTCAGTAATTGAAAGTGAAGATGTATTTGTTGCAAACATACACTCCGGCTTAACAATATCCATTAACTCCTTAAATGTTGCCTTCTTAATCTCCATGCTCTCAGGAGCAACCTCGATAACTAAATCACAATCTGTACAGATATCTTTTAATCCTGTCTTAATCTTTCCAAGAATCTCTGCACCCTTCTCAGCAGTAATTTTTTCCTTGCCTACAAGGAAATTGATGTTTTTCTCAATTTTTGCCTTTCCGCCATCAGCAAACTCCTGCTTGATGTCACAAAGACATACTTCATAACCATCTGTCATGGCAAATGCCTGTGCAATACCGGAACCCATTGTTCCTGCACCAATAATGCCTACTACCATTTTTAAATCCTCCTAAAATATTATTTTATATTACTTGTTCTGGAAAGGAACAACCTTAAGTTTCTTCTCCTTATCCTTCTCAAGGAAATTACCCATACCTGCCTTCTGGTCTTCTGTCTCGAAGCAGTCGCCAAATAATTTTTCCTCGATAACGATTGCCTTGTCCATATCAACCTGCATACCGTCATTAATGGCCTTCTTACAGTTGCGGACGGCAATCGGTGCATTTGCAGCAATACCTGCCGCCATCTTCTTCGCTACCGGAAGAAGCTCCTCAAGTGGATATACAGCATTTACAAGACCGATTCTGTAAGCCTCATCAGCCTTAATATTTCTTGCCGTGTAAATCATCTGCTTTGCCATACCTTCGCCTACAAGACGGGCAAGTCTCTGTGTTCCGCCAAATCCGGGTGTAATTCCAAGACCAACCTCAGGCTGACCAAATACAGCATTCTCAGAACAGATTCTGATATCACAGCTCATTGAAATCTCACAACCACCGCCAAGTGCAAAACCGTTAACAGCAGCAATTACAGGAATCGGGAAAGTTTCTATCATTCTGAATACATCATTTCCCTTCTTACCAAATGCCTCACCTTCTGCCTTTGTAAGTGTTGACATTTCTCCGATATCAGCTCCGGCTACAAATGACTTCTCACCTGCACCTGTAAGGATAAGACATCTTGTCGTATCCAAATCTACAGCCTTAAATGTTGCCTCAAGCTCTTCAAGAACTGTACTGTTCAGTGCGTTTAACGCCTTAGGACGATTGATGGTAACAACACCAACAAATCCTTCCTGCTCATATGTTACGAACTCCATATTAATGAACCTCCATGAATTCTATAGCCAACGATATGTATCGGCTATCTAAATGTATATTGACTGTATCAAACTTTCAATTACTCTCTTGTAACAATCGTTGAGCAGCCCATTCCACCACCGATACAAAGTGTAGCAAGACCTGTCTTAGCATCCTTTGCTTCCATCTCATGAAGAAGTGTAACAAGAATACGACAGCCTGAAGCACCAACCGGATGTCCGAGTGCAATGGCACCACCATTTGGATTTAACTGCTCATCTGTAAAGCCAAGCTCCTTCTGAACAGCGATTGACTGTGCTGCAAATGCCTCATTTGCCTCAATAATATCAAACTGGTCAATTGTCATACCGGTCTTTGCCATAACCTTCTTTGTTGAAGCAACAGGACCAACACCCATGATAGATGGATCTACACCACCAAGTGCTCCTGCAACAAATGTAGCCATCGGCTTAACGCCAAGCTCCTTAGCCTTCTCTTCGCTCATAACAACGATAGCTGCTGCGCCGTCATTGATACCTGATGCGTTTGCAGCCGTTACAAGACCATCCGGCTTGAATGCAGGACGAAGTCTTGCGATACTCTCAGCAGTAGTACCAGGACGTGGACCTTCATCTGTATCGAAAATAATTGTTTCCTTTTTCTTCTTAACCTCAACAGGAACAATCTCCTTCTTAAATGCGCCTGACTTCTGAGCTGCCTCAGTCTTCTGCTGTGACTTCGCTGCAAATATATCAAGCTCTTCTCTTGTAATACCATACTTCTCACATACATTCTCTGCTGTGATACCCATATGATAGTCATTGAAGGCATCCCATAATGCATCGTTTACCATTGTATCTACAATTGTATTGTTGTTCATTCTGTAACCGAAACGTGCCTGCTTTAAAGCATATGGAGCCATTGACATGTTCTCCATACCACCTGCAACAACGATATCCGCATCTCCTGCCTGAATCATCTGTGCAGCCATGTTTACACAGTTAAGACCTGAACCACAAACTACGTTCACTGTAACGGCCGGTGTCTCAATAGGAAGACCTGCCTTGATTGAAGCCTGACGGGCTACATTCTGACCAAGACCTGCCTGGATAACACATCCCATATATACATGGTCTACCTGCTCTGCAGGTACACCTGCTCTGTTAAGAGCTTCCTTAATAACAATTGAACCTAATACCGGTGCCGGTGTTGTGCTTAATGCACCACCCATTGTTCCAATAGCTGTACGGCATGCGCCTGCTAAAACAACTTTTCTTGACATATTATCAAATCCTCCATTTAATATAATATTTCGTGTGAAACATCAATCTAAAGAATCACACAATCTGCCCTAATTCTAGCACAAAAGGAAGTGTCACGCAACATAAATTACGACACACTTCCCTTTTATCTTTATAAAAAGTTGATTAAATTTATCTTTTTCCTGATTTTATTTTATGCGTCTTTTTACTTGTTTTATTGACATCTGTCGCAGCTTTTCCGGAAAATTTTCCATTCTTATTTCCGGAAGAATTCTTTGCCTGAGCCCTGTTTTTCTTTCCGGTGTAATTCTTATCATTCTTATCAACAGCCGCGGATTTAATTTTCCTCGGAGGAATCAAACATTTATCTCCAAATCCGATTAAATCTTCTCTTCCAACCTTAACAAGCGCCTCCTTCACTAACTCATAATTTTCAGGACGCTTATACTGAATAAGCGCTCTTTGCATAGCCTTCTCATGTGGCGATTTCGGTACATAAACCGCTTTCATGGTTCTTGGGTCTACACCCGTATAATACATGCATGTTGAAATCGTTGACGGCGTAGGGTAAAAATCCTGTACCTGTTCAGGCATATAGCCTATATCTCTTATATACTCCGCAAGCTCTACCGCTTCTTTAAGCGTAGAACCCGGATGGGAGGACATGAGATACGGCACGGCAAATTGCTTATTTCCGGACCTATTATTAATCCGTTCAAATCTTTTCAGAAAACTGTTATAAACCTTTACCTCCGGTTTTCCCATCATTGATAATACATTATCGGAAATATGCTCCGGAGCAACCCTGAGTTGTCCACTAATATGATATTTACACAACTCCTCCAAAAACTTATCACTGCTGTCAGCCATTACATAATCAAATCTGATTCCTGACCTGACAAATACCTTCTTTACCCCTGGTATAGAACGCAGTTTTTTCAACAATTCTATATAATCTCTATGGTCAACCTTCAAATTGCTGCATGGTTTTGGAAAAAGACATTGCTTATTTGTACATACTCCGTATTGCTTCTGTTTATCACATGATTTATGTCTGAAGTTTGCGGTAGGTCCGCCTACATCATGAATATATCCTTTAAAATCAGGCATCTTCGTCATATTTTCTGCTTCTTTTATAATAGATTCATGGCTTCTTGTCTGAAGAATACGTCCCTGATGAAAGGTCAATGCACAAAAGCTGCACCCGCCAAAGCATCCACGATTGGAAGTAATGCTAAACTTCACTTCTGATATAGCAGGGATTCCCCCTGCCTCTTTATAACAGGGATGATAATCATTCATATATGGCAAATCATACACATCATCCATCTCAACCTGGGTAAGCGGCATAGAAGGTGGATTTTGTACTACATAGCCTCTGTTACCATAATCCTCTGCCAATGTTTTTGCCGAATACGGGTCTGTATTCGTATACTGGGTATAAAAGCTTTTCGCATACTCCATTTTATTCTCACATAACTGTTCATATGAAGGAAGAAGTATATAATCATAGGCTGTATCGAGAGATTTTGTTCTATATACGGTTCCTCTGACATAGGTAATATCCGCTATGTCTATCCCGCTGTTTAAGGAATCAGCCACTTCTACTATACTTTTCTCTCCCATTCCATAGGTAATCATATCAGCCTGTGCATCCATAAGAATGGAGCGTTTCAGCTTATTTGACCAATAATCATAATGTGCAAGTCTCCTGAGACTGGCTTCTATTCCTCCTATTATGATTGGCACATCCTTATAAGTTCTGCGGATTAGATTGCAATAGACAACTGTAGCATAATCAGGTCTAAGTCCCATTTTGCCGCCGGGAGAATACGCATCATTTTGCCGTCTCTTTTTTGAAACCGTATAATGATTGACCATAGAATCCATATTTCCACCACATACAAGAAAACCGAGTCTGGGGCTTCCAAATACAGCTATGCTTTCATCTTTTTTCCAATCAGGCTGCGAAATAATACAAACTTTATATCCGTGTGCTTCCAACACTCTGCTAATGATTGCAGGGCCAAAAGAAGGATGGTCAATATAGGCATCACCTATAACATATACAAAATCTGCCTGTTCCCATCCTCTTTTCTTCATATCTTCAATTGTAACCGGTAAAAAATCTTTAATCATATTACCTCTGATTTTCTGCATTTTTACTTGCAAGGCTTACAGACATACCTGCACCTAATGCAACAGCCTCAAGTGCCTTTTCAGATACATATGCCTCTATACCCGTTTTTTCTTTTATAAGCTTGTCCATTCCATATATAAGACTTCCCCCTCCGGTAAGTACAATGCCTGCTATTGATATATCGGCTACAAGCTCCGGAGGTGCAATTTCCAATACATTATGTATGGCGTTCATAATCTGTGTAGTAGGTTCTGCAAATGCCTCAATGGTTTCATTTGCCGTTATGGTGATAGCCTTCGGAAGACCTCTGATTAAATCTCTTCCTTTAATTACAAATTCTATATTCTCTTCTCTTGGGTATACGGAGCCTACTGCAATTTTTGCTTTTTCCGCAGTCTGTTCACCTATCAGAAGATTATATTTTCTTCTTACATACCGAATCATGGCAGCGTTATAATCATCCCCTGCACACTTGATAGAGTGACTTTCAACTGCTCCACCCAAAGATACAACAGCAATATCCGTAGTTCCTCCACCAATATCCACTACCATATTACCCTTTGCCTCGAATATATCTACAGATGCACCAACAGCCGCTGCAAGTGGCTCTTCCATAACATAAACCGATTTAGCACCTGTTCTGTATACAGCATCTTCAACCGCTCTACGTTCAACTTCTGTAACCCCGCTGGGAACACAAACGCATATTTTCGGTCTGCCCATGCCGGTTCTTTTCTCCATAGCAGACCTGATAAATGCCTTGAGCATTCTTTCGGTTATTGTATAATCTGAAATAACGCCCTTTATTAACGGTCTTACGACCTCTATCGTATCAGGAGTTTTCCCTATCATCTTCTTTGCTTTTGTTCCAATCGCAATAATACGCTTAGTCGCTACTTCATATGCCACTACCGAAGGCTGGTTTATCACCACACCTCTTCCTCTGACGGATACAAGCACGTTTGAAGTTCCTAAATCTATTCCTATATCCATGAATTATTCCACGAGTCTCCTTTATGTATATAGTAAAAAAGTGGCTTAACACTTATAACTCATCATTATAAGCATTAATACCACTTTTTTCAACAAGAAAATATATCCTTTGCGAATTACTTAATATCTGTTTTCATCACTTTTTTCTCTAATGGATTTCTACTGTCAGCAGATGCCATAGCTTCATCCATAGAATTAAGTAATCTGTCAATGTTTCCAGATTCCATTGCAAGAAGCAGGTTCTTGATATTTCCGTCTGCACCGGCCTCAAGCCTGTAGCCCTTCTCTGCAATATATGCTTTTGCTATATCAATCATATCAGCTTCCTGAATCTGGTCAAAATAAATTCTGTTATTAAATGATTTAGCCTGTGTCATATTGTCAGCCAGCATCTTACTAAGTGTTGACTTTTCACCCGTAAGAATAATCTTTACATCATTCTTATCCGGTGAACACAGGTCAATCATCTCTTTAAATCTTTCAGGTGTAATCAGACCTGCATTCTCAATAATGAGACAGCCTCCCTTAAGCTTAGGCATAGCACCGGCTAACTTACCACTATTGATAACCTTTGCTTTAACCTTTGCCTTCGACTCAGACTTACATATACCCATATCATAATAGTACTTTGCAAAGTCCTCGCCTATGACAGTAGAACCAAATCCATGCAAACCAAGAACGACAAGATTCTTTGAACGCTTCGGGTCTACCTTCATAGTCTGCATAACATTTACAATTTGAGCACCCGCAGGATTTACGCCAAGGTACTTGTACAGATACTTAGCTTCTTTTGGAAGAGCTTTCCGTCTCTCGGAAGCAACACTTCCATCATCCTTGATTTCACTTTCAGCTTCTGCTTCTTCAACAACCTTTGCTGCTTCTTCCACTTTTCCGGATTCAAGAAGTTCAGCCTGCTTTGCTGCCTCTTCTTCTTTCTTGATAGCTTTCTCAAGCACCTTTGCTGCTGCTGCTGCCTTCGCCTTAATCTCATCAAGCTGTTTCTGTGCCTCTTCTTCAGCCTTTAAGATTGCACTTAAATCCTTCTGCTTCTGTGCCTCTAAATCTTCCTTAGCCTGTTTTGCAGCCTGCTTTCTTGCTACAACTCTTTCAGCCTGCTCAGTCTTGAGGTCTGATATTTTCGTATTAAGTTCAGACTCCTTCTTCTTTGCATCTTCAAGAACCTTCTTTGCATCAGCTTCGGCTTTAACCTTCATGTCGGCAGCTTCTTTTTCTGCCTTAACAGCTGCAGACTGAACCTTCTCTAACTCAGCAGCTTCGGCTGTAGCATACTTTTCTTCCTCGTCAGCAAGGAATTTATTATGGTTCTCTTCTCTTTCCTTATCTTCTAAGGCGAGCTTATCCGCATTTTCTTTTGCCGTAGTCTCTGCACTATTGATCTCTGCTTCCGCAGCAGTCTTAGCTGCTTCTAATAGCTGCGCTGCTGCTTTATCTGTATTTTCAGCCTTTGAAATTATATTTTCTGCTTCAGCTACAGATTTCTTTGCGGCATCAAGTGCTTCCTGTGCTTTTACCTTTGCATCATTAAAGGCAGCAACGTCCTTCTGTACTCCGGTAATATCAGCCTTAGCCTTCTCTTTATCTGCTTCTGCCTGCTTAACATCTTCAGCTAACTTACTAATGTTTGCTTCTGAATCAGCAATCTTCTTCTCGATATCCGCTTTCACTTTTCTTGCTTCTTCAAGCAGCTTAAGAGCCTCTGCTTCCTTCTCCTTGGCAGCCTCGAGCTGAACTTTTGCATCCTCAAGCTCCTTGTCAGCAACAGCCTTATTGTCTTTAACGGACTTTTCTGTCTTTTCTGTCTCAGCAAGCTTTGTATTAAGTTCCTTTAATGTCTTCTGTGCTTCCGCACCCTTGACTGAAGTATTTTTCAGGTTCTCTGATGCTTCCTCTTCGGCTTTCTTAGAATCTTTAAGTGCTGTTTCAGCTTTTTTCTTTGACTCTTCAGCTTCTGCTAACATCTTATTCGCTTTTGCTTCCTCGTCAGCCTTCTTCTTATTTGCTGCATCTATTGCTTTTCTCTTATTTTCTTCTATCTCAGCAGCTTTTTTCTTTGACTCATCAAGAGCCTTCTTATATTCAGTCTCTTTCTTTTCAATATTGGCCTTTTTCGTATCAGCAAGAGCCTTAATTGCCTTATCAGCCTCAGCCTGTGCATCATTGATAACTTTATTCTTATAAGTATCAGGTTCACTTTCCTTGATAATTCTATCGGACTCAGCCTGCGCCTTCTCGTTATTATCTTGGATTTCCTGCTTCAATTTGCTGATAGTTGCTTCAAGCTCGGCCTCTTCCTTTTCAAGAAGTTCTGCATCAGCCTTTTTCTTAGCATCTGCATCGGCTGATACCTTAGCATCATAACTTGCTTTCTTCGCTTTATATTCTTCAAGCTGCTTTGTAAGCTCTGCTTCAATTTTCTCAGATTCTGCTATTGTAGCACGGGCAGTATCAGCAACATTCTTGGCTTCCTCCGCCTTCTTCTTTGCATTATCGACAGCCTGTTTCTTCTTCGCCTCAGCCTCAGCTTTCGCTTTATCAGCTATCGCTTGCTTTCTTGCTTCTTCAGCAGCCTTTCTCTTAGCTTCCTCTTCGGCCTTCTTCTTAGCTGCCTCTTCCGCCTTCTTCTTAGCTTCCTCTTCAGCTTTCTTCTTAGCCTCTTCTTCAGCCTTCTTCTTGGCTTCCTCCGCAGCTTTCTTTCTTTCAATTTCTTCAGGACTTGTTTCATCAACACCTGAAAGATTCTTGATACCTGCTCCAAGGAAATCCTCATCACTATCATCATCTATGTCGTACATAGAATCTACATTTGAATCACTATTTTGTCTGTCAGGAAGAATGCTGAATAAATCGCCATTTGAATCATTGCCCTTAGGAGTCTTAACCTCCTTAACCTTCACTTTGCTATTTGCAACCCATTCTGTATCATCAGAATCAATAACTGACGATACATCCTCTGAGAAGGTTTCTCCCGAATCAGCAATAACATTCTTTTCTCCACCTTTAAACCGATTCGGTTTAAGCTTTGAATCATCTTTCTTACCGCCATCAACTTCAATATTCAGAGATGGTCCCTTCTTATCCTTTGAATCAGAACCAAGACCGCCTCCGAGTCCTTTTCCAAGGCCTCCGCCAAGACCACTTCCAAGACCGCCTCCGAGTCCTCCGCCAAGACCGCCTTCGTTTGTATTATCAGCTATACCGCCAAGATTAAGACTAAGCTTTGGACCTTCAGCACCGGATTTTGCTCCACCTAATCCCTCAGACTTTTCTTTCTCTTTCTGAGTTTCTTTTACTTCCTCAGTTTTTACTTCCTCTGCTTCTTCAGGTTTTTCTTCTCTCACGATACCTAAAGCTTCTTCTCTCTTACGTCGTTTCTTCTCCTCAATACGCGCAAGTTCTTCAGCAGATAAAGTTTTGTATTGGCCTTTGCTTCCCTCAGCTGCCTTTGGTTTCTTACCACCATTTTTAAGCATCGCTTCTTCTTCAAGTCGTTTCTGCTTAGCAGCTTCAGCAGCTCTTTCCTTCTCAAGCTGAGCTTTGATTGCCGCAATCATAGCTTCTGTTTGATCTATAGCCAATTACTTCGCCTCCTTCCATTTATTCAAATAAAAAGCTAATACATTATATGATATTGCTACTTTATTCTTTATTGAATTAATACTTGTATATAAAATAACTTAGAATCGCAATTTAAATGGATTCTTGTCTTTCATATCTGCTTTCTCTTCAGTACCGGGTGTACGCACATTATCATAGGATTTTATACTATCATAACTTTGCTCTTTAAAATCCACACCGGAATGATAATCAGTCCCCAGTTCAATTCCCAGCCTTGCAAGAAGTCTGTCTGTTTCACTCAATAAATCCTCTTCTTTTTTCAAGTTCTCCTTGATTTTTTCCTGCTCACTGTTCACTTCATCCACCTTTTTCTTAGACGGTGTGTAAACAGGAGGATTATCCCTGTTATAATCAGGAAATAAGCTTGTCTTAAAAACAGGAAAATCAATATTGCGTCTATATAATAAATTTTCCGGTTTTTCTTCTGCTTTCGGTTCTTTTTCCGTCACCGGCTCCACTTCTTCAGGCTCCGGCTCGTCATACACTTCCGGTTCTGCCTCTGCTTCTTCAGCCTCCGGCTCGTCATATGTTTCCGGTTCTGCCTCTGCCTCTTCAGCCTCCGGCTCATCATATGACTTCACGTCAGAATCTTCCTCAAACACTACTTCAACAATCTTCTCAGATTCATCAGAAAAATCGGATTCAAACCCATCAGATTCATCAAAAATATCATCAAACAATTCCTTTTCTGATATTTCTACCATAGGAATAGCATCTGTATCAGATTCATATTCCAAATGATTAAAGCTATCCGTCTCATTTTCATCGAAAACAATATAATCAGTATCAGGCTCTTTTTCTGATATTGGTTCTTCCATCTTCGGTTCTTCTGCTGCTTCAATATTCTCTACAGATTCTGACATTCCGTTTGTTTCAAAGCCGTCAAGGCTTTCAAATGCAGAATCAAAATCAAATTTCTCAGCATCTTCTGATTCAAGAATTTTAACTTCTTCATTCTCGAATTCAGCTTCAGATTCATCTGTTTCTTCAGTCTCCAATTCAGCTACAGGCTCAGCCGTTTCTTCAGCCTCCAATTCAACTACAGGCTCAGCCGTCTCTTCAGCCTCCAATTCAACTTCAGGTTCAGCCGTTTCTTCAGCCTCCAATTCAACTTCAGGTTCAGCCGTTTCTTCAGCCTCCAATTCAGCTACAGGTTCAGCCGTTTCTTCAGTCTCCAATTCAACTTCAGGTTCAGCCGTTTCTTCAGCCTCCAATTCAGCTACAGACTCATCTGTTTCTTCAGCTTCGAATATATCAACATCTCCATCCGTTTCCTTTGGCTCAAAAACCTCAGTCATATCGGAGGCCGTCTCATCTTCATCGGAAAGAGAATCAACATCCACCATAACAACCGTTTCTATATCATCATCAAGAGAAAAATCATCCATAGCTTCATCAAATATTTTCTCTGCAATATCATCAACATTGTCATTATATACAACTTTATCAGAAATGTCGGAGATATCGGTAATTTCTACCATTTCTCCTGAAATTTTGTCCTCCGTCTGTTCTATGGCATCATCAGATTTCAAAACTTCATCAAGAATTTCCTGCTTTCCGGCATCTCCTTCCGCCAGCTCTTTAACGGTTTCCTCAAAAGCTTCTTCATCCTTCTTAGACATACGATTCTTGCCAAACCATCCGGTCTTTTCTTCTTTTCCCTCGGCTTTTCTTTCCTTCTTCTCTCTCTTATTCTCCTTAGAGCGGGAAAACATGGTTTTTAATTTCACGGAACTTGGTACAGGCTCATCATCCTCTACCATTATCATAATCTTCGGGTCCTTCGGATTCATCCTAAGATTATCCTCGTCCAATATCTTCTTCTCCAGCTGACGGGTTTCCTCCATAGTTTCATCTGTATCTTCTACAGCATTTTCAGGATAAATATAGATATATTCACTCGCCTTATCCATATCCTGAAGCAATATTTCTATTTCATTCAATTTAGTGGAATTTTTATATGTAGCCTTAAATATACTGCTTTCATTCCTGAGCTTATCACTATTTTTCATTGCCGCATGAATAAAGAGCATTTCCAAGTCCCATTCTTCATCCGTTTCCATCTCATTTGCAGATATCAAAATGCTGTATAACTCAATGATGGATTTTCTATATGCTTTCGCTATCAGATATTCAATACGAAGTGTTCCCACATCTCTTGTGTTCTGATTAAACTTATAAATTTCAAAATAATATTCCGCAAGCTGAAATAATCCCATTGAAAGATATAGTTTTATTATGGAAAAAATGATTTTATTGCCCATAGGTGCCATAGAATGAGCCTTAACAAGCGCAGCACGAGCCTCCGGATATTTCTGATTTTCATAATAAACCTCACCACATATCCTGATAAACTGCGGACTTAATGACTTGGAAAGGTCCTGATGCTCAAGAATATCCAATGCGAGACTATAATCACCATTTTCTGCAAGCTCTTTTATTTTATTTACACTTGACATACTTATTCCTGTACTCATTATATAAACTCCTATGCGTTAATCATCGTATTATTTTATCACATTGTGCGTTTCTTTACAACCTTTTGATTTGTAAGTGCTATAATAACACCGATTATGAAACCTGCTGCCAAACCACCTATATGTGCTGCATTATCTATATTTTCACCAGACACATATCCATTCATGATAGTAAGCACGGACAGTACCGCTAAATTCCACAAAGACAAGTCGCTTATCCTGCCTTTGTTAAATATTGCAAGCATTATCATAATTCCCATAAGTCCAAATATAGCACCTGATGCACCTGCCGAATACTGGTACTTTATATCAATAATAGTAGTATTTCCCAAGCAATAACTTATATAAGTTGATACAAGAGACACAATCGAAGCCACAGTACCTGTTATCAAATATGATAGAAGCATTCCGGCTTTCCCAATCAGGTTTTCAATTCTTGCACCTAAAGCCACAAGAATAATCATATTACTTACAATATGCGTTATTCCGAAATGTACAAACATGGATGTAATGATACGATAATATTGATGTCTGTTTACTACAGCATCGAGGTTATCAGCTAAATTGCTTATGATAAAAGACCAACCGCTGTTATCCATATTCATACTGGAAATAATATATATAACTACATTTATCAATACCAGAACAGGTGTAATAACGCCAAACAATCGTTTTATACGGGTTATGTATTTCTCATGTTCTACTATTGTATTTTTATCTACCAGATGATATAAACCGTCAAAATCCTCCGGCTGATTTTCAAATACATAAAGCTTTCCATAATCCTCTGTAAACAGCCAGACATTTTCAAGCTTCTCAACGATATCCTTTATCGCATCATCAAATAACCCATCCGATGTGAGCAGTATATTGAGCAGTTCCACTCTCATTCCCGTATTCTGAACCATATCCAAGATAATTTTGCTGTTAAACTTCTGAAGTGTTTCAGCCGTCAATCCGTGAGAACTGCCTATAACAACAACATATACGGTATCCCCTTCGGTTCTACCGTATACATTGTTACTGTCCGGATTCAGTTTTTTGTATCCCTTGTTCTCCAGATGTCTGACGATCTGCAGCATATATTGTTGCATTTTACAATCCAAGGAAGATATTTTCTACCTTCTCAATAACCGTATCTTTCATGTTTCCTCTGGTCTTCTCATACTGAAGTCCTGACTCCATGATTTCAAGAAGCTGCATTCTCAGGCTTGAATCGATGTCCTTTATGTACTTCATAAGAACATCCTTTATTTCCATAACAAACTCTTTTGTCTGCATTTCGGCAATCATTGGCTCATAATTGAAGGTTACCGTCTTCTTCATCTCATCCTGCTTTCTTCCACAGATTACACACTCTTCAGCTCCGCCTTCGTTTACGTGACCACAGTTACATGTCCATACAAGTCCATCCGACTTATAGTTATCTACAGCATCCATTCCCTTCTTGAGCTTTAATGCCTTTAATTTTGAGAATGACATATCGATATCAATCGGATCTTCTCCACATACATATACCCCTCTTGAGGTAACGTATTTCTTTATGTATACTTTTGCTGTTTCAATCATCTTAATATACTTCTCAGGGAGCTTACATTCTGTATAATCAGCTTTCAGAAGAGCAAGATTACTCTTATCAAATACAAAATCAACTCCTGTAAGTGTCGTTATATCACCATATATATTAAGGAATTCAATATCTGTCTTAATAGCCTTTACGTCGTCATGGTTATAGTTATTAAACCATGCAGATATCTTTGTGCCGTTACCTTCTGACGCAAGTACAATTTTTACGGCTCTTGGAACTAATTTGTCGTAGTAATTATTTACATACACTTCATTCCTTACAAATACACTCTTCTCAAATTCTGACCTGAATTTCTCCTTGAGCTTAACAAGTGTACCACTGGCTACTACAGCAGTTGCATTATTCGAATAATCAACTACGTTTGTCCTAAAACCTACAACAGCATTAAATTTTGTTTCTTTAACCATAGCCTTGAATGTTTTGATTGTTTCATTCAAAATACCGTCAAGTTTCTCCTGATATATATCACTTCTATCAGTAGCAATATCTGCAATAGATGAACCGAAATCCTTTAAAAAGTTGGAACTGATAATAGACTGGGTAAAACGATAATCCCCATATTCAGCAATCTCGTATCCCTCAAAACTTGCACCTGATGTAATCATAACTTCTTCCATATCTGTACCTCCATATTATTATAATGCATCAATATAAAAATTGTAACACATCATCTACCAATAAACAAATATTTTTTGTGAATTTTACATTAAAAATTCAACTAATTTTGTTTATTATATTCAAATTTTAACGGATTTACATTTTCATACTCATTAAAAGTATATTTCAAATCTTCATGATACTGATATTCACCCTTGGCAACCGGCCTCCAATCAGCATCTTCATCCAGATTTTTTATAAATGCGTCTGCTTCATATGATTGATATATTTTTGTGATATAAGCCCTGTCACAATATGGTATCAGACTTTCATATACCGATTGACCGCCTATGATAAATACGTCATCTGTATCATACCGGGAAAGCACATGCTTTAGTTCTTCTAAAGAATGAACCACCGCAGCCCCATCTACGGTATAATTTTCATCTCTGCTCAGTATAATGTTTGTTCTTCCCACAAGCGGCTTCGCATGGGGAAATTCTTCAAGTGTCTTTCTGCCTAAAACAACCACATGTCCCATCGTTGTATTTTTAAAATGCTTCTGGTCTTCCGATATTCTTGCGAGAAGCTTACCTTTATATCCTATTCCCCAGTTTTCATCAACTGCTGCT
This sequence comes from Coprococcus sp., assembly GCA_017935345.1. Taxonomy (GTDB): domain Bacteria; phylum Bacillota; class Clostridia; order Lachnospirales; family Lachnospiraceae; genus Coprococcus. The sequence goes on along the minus strand of JAGBHU010000016.1, from coordinate 251,609 downwards.
ATCAATTTCATTTTATTTTAATCTCCAATTCTTCTAAATTCAATAAAGCAATATTCCTTAGATTGCAACGGGAATATTTTTTACCTGTGGGCCCGTCTCATAATCTTCAATGGTAATGTCATCCGGTGTAAAATCATAGAAATTCCTGATATCCGGATTCAACGTGAATTTAGGTGCTTTAAAGGTCGGTCTTTCTATAAGCTCCTTCACAATCGGAATATGCCTGTCATATATATGAGCATCCGCAATTACGTGAACAAGTTCTCCCGGTTTAAAGCCTGTCACCTGTGCTATCATATGCACAAGCACCGCATACTGCACTACATTCCAGTTATTGGCGGTCAGTACATCCTGGGAACGCTGATTCAGTATCGCATTCAGCCTGTCACCTGTTACATTAAAAGTCATACTATAAGCACACGGATAAAGATTCATTTCATGCAAATCCTGATGCACATACAAATTTGTCATCATTCGTCTGCTGTATGGATTTGTTTTCAAATCGTATAGCAGTCTGTCTACCTGATCCATCATCCCTTCTTTATATTGATGCTTCACACCAAGCTGATATCCATATGCCTTACCGATGGAACCATCCTCATCAGCCCAACTGTCCCATATATGACTTTTTAAATCATGTACATTGTTGGATTTTTTCTGCCAAATCCAAAGCAGCTCATCCACAGCAGATTTCACATAGGTTTTTCGAAGTGTAATAGCAGGAAACTCCTTTGACAAATCATATCTGTTTACCACGCCAAACCGCTTTACTGTATAGGCATAACTGCCGTCTTCCCATCTGGGTCTGACTTTTTCTCCCTCCGTACTATATCCGTTTTCAATAATATCCCTACACATTTTAATAAAAATATCATCTGCAAGACTCATAAATACTCTCCTCTTCTTTGTATCCTTAATTTCGGAAATATGTATCTTTTCATACATACTAAATTCAATTCCCGTTCAAAACAATATGTTTTTTGATTATATCACAAATATACCTAAAAAACCATGATATATTATATCTGCCGGTTACGATATTCTCCATTTTGGATATTATTGTGAAAACTTAATCCCTTTTTAATAATTTTATTTTACAAAATCCGATTTATATTATATTGTTTATTATGAATTTTTAACTTTATTACATCGTCAACCACAATTTATTACATTTTCGGTTGTTTGATAATTTGTTTTGTATAATTGGGGAAAAATTAGAAAGGGAAAAAATATATGATTAAAGATAATTCTAATCCATTACCCAGTCTGCTTCGTCATTACAGATTAAAGATGGGGTTAACACAAAAAGAAGTAGCCGATGCCATATCCATATCAAGGTCGGGATACGCAAACTACGAAGAAGGACGATGTATACCCAGCATAGAGCAGACGATGGCTTTATCCAATCTGTTGAATCATGATTTGCTGTTTGCCTATACCGTATCTGCACAATATGCACGTCATAATGCCAGAAAAAAATCTCAGTCAAATGCCCTGCATGAAGACAATACATATGCTCCTGATATGTCCATACATATCAAATCTACCGACTTCATAAAAGCATTTGAACAGCTGGATACCGAAGAACAGGAATTAATAAAACTTTTTATTGAGAAAAGGATATAAGGAGGAAAATATTTTGAAAGAAATAAAAAATCAGCTTGGAATTGCGCTTCGCACGCTCCGTACAGGTAAGAATTTAAAACAGTCAGAAATAGCAAAACATCTGGGTATATCGGTATCGGCTTACTCACATTACGAATGCGGTGAACGCACACCCGGTATTGATATATTATTAATGCTTGCAAAGCTCCATAAAATTAATATCAATTATTTAATATTTCTCGCATGTAATGATATGATAGATGGGGAAAAAATAACAGCAGAAGATATCTATACGGTATTTCCTACGGAATTGGCATTGCCCCAGGATGAACAGACCATTCTGAATATATACCGTTCTGTTACTGATACATACCGAAAAGATATCCTGTTGTTTTGCTATGCGGCTCACGAATGTTCCGTCTAATCAGGAATTTTCTATCTGCTTATTGATATAGTTCAGTGTTCTTTTCTTATCACCGCTCCATAGTGGAGCTATAAGAATTGATTTCGGTCCGTCCCCTGTTATCCTGTGTATAACCATGTCCTTTCGTATCCGCTTCATACATTTTATCAATATATCCGTATATTCCTCAAGCGAAAGGACATCAAACATATCTTCGCTATACATTTCTGCAAGCTTTGTTCCTTTCAAAACATGAAGCAACTGAAATTTAATACCATGAACTCCACTGTCAGATATATATCCGGCTGTAGCAGTCATTTCTTCAGGAGACTCATATGGCAGTCCTATAATCATATGAACAATAATATGAACAGGCAGCTTCTTTAAATTTTCAACAGCCTCGTCATATACCCGCAGTTCATATCCCCTGTTAATCAGCTTAGCTGTTTTTTCATGGATAGTCTGAAGTCCGAGTTCTATCCATACGGGTTTTATTGCAGACAGCTCGGAAATCAATTTCAGCACGTCATCACCAAGGCAATCCGGTCTTGTAGCTATATCTATGGCAGCTATATCAGGGTTGTATGCCGCCTCCATAAACTTCCCCCGCAGTATATCTATATTGCCGTATGTGTTTGTAAAGGACTGAAAATATGCAATATATCTTTTGCAATTTGCCTTTTCCTTTATACGCTCTTTTTCCTTTTCGATCTGAATTGATACAGGTTCTGCCGCATCTGCGCCAAAATCACCGGAGCCCTTGGCGCTGCAAAATATACAGCCGTTCGTTCCCACCGTTCCATCCCTGTTTGGACATGTGCAGCCTGCATTTAAAGAAAGCTTATATAATTTTTCACCAAAAACATCCTTAATATAATCATTTGCCGTATATATTTTCATACCACGCGTCTCACGAAATCTATATTTTCAATCATTTCCAATCCCGTTTAAACAACAAAATCCAATATTTCAAAAGGGGTATCTATCATGACAGCCGCACCTTTTTCCTGAAGGAACTCCCGATCCCGAAATCCCCATGTTACAGATATACAATCAAGCCCGCTGTTTGCGGCAGTAGCAATATCCACATCGGAGTCACCTACATATACGGTATTTTTCTTTTCTACTCCCATTTCCCTGATTGCTGCATAAACCGTATCAGGCGCAGGCTTTTTTGCAACATTTGCCGACTCCCCTATGGCAACCTTTATATATTTACCAAAAAAACTTTCATTAAGCCCTTTTACGCCCGGGTCATATTTATTGGAAACGATACCCATCGTAATTCCCCGCTCATTTAACATGCGTAAAAGCTCCATGATGCCGTCATAAGGCTTTGTTTTATTCATCATATTTCCCAGATAGTGATTTTTAAAGGTTTCAAACACGCTGTCGACAGCCTCTGCGGACGCGTTTTTCGGAACGGCCCGCTCAATCAGTTTTCTGATACCGTTTCCCACAAACACCCGCACCTCTTCAATCGTTCTTGCTGCAAAGCCATTTGAAGTAAGGGCATAATTTACACTGTCTGCCAAGTCTTCAAGCGTATTTAAAAGCGTTCCATCCAAATCAAATATGATTGCAGAATACTTTTTCATATATAGTCCTCCTACGATAAATCATTTGTAGCATAAACAAGAGCCGGAACGATTTGCTTCTTTCTCGATACAATCCCCGGAAGATATACATACCCATCTTCTATTTCCGCACCAAATGCATTCCTGCACAAGGTGTCAGCCTCATCACCATAACACAATATTCCTGAACCCTCGTCAAATATATTTGTCATTACAAACAATATGATATCGCATCCCGACTCGTTGTAGGTTTCAAGATATTTCTCCATATCACGTCTGATCTCCGCCAGTTCTTTTTCATTGATGGAGTTAATCTGACCGATTCCCACTGTCATATCCCCTATATCAAACTTCTTAAAATCCTGATGCAATATCTCATCCATGGATTTTCCCTTTAAGTTGCTTCCTGCACTGAACATCTCCATGGCAAACGCATTGACATCTATCCCTGCAAGCTCCGCAAGCTTCATCGCACTTATTTTATCAATCTCCGTACAGGTTGGTGACTTAAACACAAGCGTATCGGATAATATGGCAGAACATAGAAGTCCGGCTATTTTTGCATCAGGAATGATACCCTGCTCCTGATACATCTGATATACGATTGTAGCGGTACAACCAAGCGGCTGATTTCTGAAATATACAGGCATTCTTGTTTCAATATTTGCGATTCTGTGGTGGTCGATGATCTCAAGGATTTCAGCTTCATCAACACCGTTTACCGACTGGGTTCTCTCATTATGGTCTACCAGAATAAGCTGTTTTTTTCTGGCATTAATAAAATTACGCCTTGATACAAGGCCCTTATAATTTCCGTTTTCATCGATAACAGGAAAATATCTCACTCTTGTTTTTGACATAATATTTTTCAGATAATCTACCGTATCATCCTCGTAAAATGTCATAATGCCGTCTTTAACCATAAAGTATTTTATCGGTATACTCTGCCCTATCAGCCTTGCTACCTTAAAGGTATCATTCTGCGTCGTAACGATTGCACAATCTTTGCTCTTTGCAAGCTCCATGACTTTATCCGATACCTTATCCACAAGACAGACGATAATCATGGATGCCCCACTTTTAATTGCGGCAATCTGTGTCGCTTCCCTGTCACTGATAATAACAATATCATTCTCATGGATATGCTGCTCCAATAACTCCACATGAGCTGTTCCGACGACCACTTTTCCATTCGATACATAGGAATGGCTGTTGCCATATATCAGGCTGCCACCTATTGTTTCAGCTATTTGTGCATATTTGGTTCTTGACACATGCAGTATATTATCATTGCCCTCCAGTATATATGCCTCTGCGATATCCCCTACCGTCACAATTCCTTTTATCTTTCCGTTTTCTACAACAGGCAGTGTTGTGGCATCATTACTCCGCATTAATTCAAATGCCTGTTTCATGGTTATATCCCCGGATACCCCCTCTACAAGTCTGTAGGAAATATCCCGAACCTGTGTATTGACATCTTTTATCAGCTCCGGTACAGGCACATCAAAATATTTCAGTACAAATTCCGTTTCTTTATTGATATTTCCTGCCCTCTTTGGTATATATTTTTCTTCCTTGATATTTTTTAACGCAGCATAGGCTATGGCAGAACAAACAGAATCCGTGTCAGGATTCTTATGACCAATCACAAATACCTCGTCTTTCGGAACATTATGCATCTATTATTCTCCTTTACAAATCAAACAGTCTCCGCAGGAATCACCCTGTACCATAAAAACACCCGCACCGTCAAATAAGGGCAAAGCGATGAACCCACTCTGCCCTTAATCTAACATAATTTGGAACATCATTCAATCTGCGTATCTCACAAAAAATGATACCCAAAATATGCATTTATATTATAATTCGCTGATATCAACAAGCGAAAGTCTGCCTGTATCAGCAGTTTCAAGACTTGTAAGAAGTGCATTTGCCGTATCAAGACTTGTCAATACGGTTACTCCTGTTTCAACAGCATGACGCCTGATGATAAATCCGTCTTTACTTCTCTCTATACCCTGTGAAGGTGTATCAATAATCAGGTCTATTTCATGGCTCAAAATCAAATCAAGCAGATTTGGAGACGGCGCCTCAACCTTGTTGATAAACTTTGCAGGAATACCGTTTTCATTGAGAATCCTGCATGTACTTCTTGTTGAATAAATTTCATAACCAAGTGCCGCAAATCTTCTTCCTGTTTCAACCGCATCCATCTTATCCGCATCTTTAACAGTCAGAATCATCTTCTTTGTTCTTGGAAGATTTACACCAGAACCAAGGAATGCCTTATAAAGTGCCTCATTAAAATCCTTGGAAATACCAAGACATTCACCTGTGGATTTCATCTCAGGTCCAAGACTGATCTCCGCACCACGTATTTTCTCAAATGAGAATACAGGCATCTTGATTGCAAAATATCCTGCCTCCGGCTGAAGTCCCGGTGTATAGCCCATATCCTTTATCTTCTCTCCGATAATAACCCTTGTGGCAAGGTCGACAATCGGTATACCTGTTACCTTACTGATATATGGTACGGTACGGCTTGAACGAGGATTGACCTCGATAACATATACCTCATCACCATATGCGATAAACTGGATGTTGATAAGACCTATTACATGAAGACTGTTTGCCAGTTTTTTTGTATAGTCCTCAATAACCCGCTTAATCTTAGGAGAAAGTGTCTGTGCAGGATATACGGAAATACTATCTCCTGAATGGATACCGGCTCTTTCAACATGCTCCATAATACCCGGTATCAGAATATCCTCTCCGTCACAAACGGCATCAACCTCAACCTCTTTACCCATAATATACTTATCTACCAGTATCGGATGCTCCTGTGTATGACGATTGATAATATCCATAAATTCTATAATATCTTTATCCGATATGGCAATTTGCATGCCCTGTCCGCCAAGTACATATGACGGTCTGACAAGAACCGGATAACCCAGCTCATTTGCCGCTGCAAGAGCCTCATCCCTGGTAAATACAGTTTTACCTGCCGGTCTTGGAATACAGCACTTCTCAAGAATTTCATCAAAAAGCTCTCTGTCCTCGGCAGCATCCACATTTTCTGCACTTGTACCAAGAATCGGAACGCCCATTTCCATCAAGGCTTCTGTCAGCTTTATCGCCGTCTGTCCGCCAAACTGTACCACGGCACCATCCGGTCTCTCAAGATTCACGATTGCTTCTACATCTTCAGCCGTAAGCGGCTCAAAATACAATTTATCTGCTATATCAAAGTCCGTACTAACCGTCTCAGGATTGTTATTGACAATGATGGTCTGATAGCCTTTTTCTGCAAATGCCCATGTACTGTGAACAGAACAGTAGTCGAACTCGATACCCTGTCCGATTCTGATCGGTCCGGAACCAAGTACCATTACCTTCTTTACCGAATGGTCTTCCACAACCTCATTCTCACCGTCAAAGCATGAATAGTAATACGGAGTTGCCGCATCGAACTCGGCAGCACATGTATCAACCATCTTAAATGCAGCCGTTACGCCATATTCATAACGCATCTGTCTGATTTCCTTCTCGCTCTTCCCTGTCAATCTTCCGATAACCTTGTCAGGGAACTCAAGTCTCTTAATCTCCTTCATAAGCTCCTTTGAGATATTTCCTTCAGAAGCAATAATTTCATGTTCAGCTTTAACAAGATTACTGATCTTATCAATGAACCACTTATCAATCTTGGTAATATTATGGATTTGGTCATATGAAATGCCTCGTCTGATACACTCCGCAATCACATAGATACGTCTGTCATCTACATGATGAAGGAGGGACAACACCTCATCATCAGTCATATTTTTATATCGGCTTGACCACAGACTGTCTACATGCTGTTCCAGAGAACGGAGCGCCTTCATCAGTGCCCCCTCAAAATTGGTACAGATACTCATAACCTCGCCTGTTGCCTTCATTTGTGTAGTAAGGTCATGGTCTGCCGCAATAAACTTATCAAACGGAAGTCTTGGTATCTTAACAACCACATAGTCCAAAGTCGGTTCAAAGCTTGCATATGTTTTTTTTGTGATGGCATTCTTAATCTCATCCAGATGATAACCAAGCGCAATCTTGGCAGATACCTTTGCAATCGGATAACCTGTTGCTTTCGAAGCAAGTGCCGAAGAACGGCTTACTCTCGGATTTACCTCTATAACACAATATTCAAATGTTGTAGGATGAAGCGCAAACTGTACGTTACATCCACCCTTTATATTCAGCTCGGAAATAATATTGAGTGCCGAGCTTCTAAGCATCTGATATTCCTTATCACCAAGTGTCTGTGAAGGAGCTACTACGATGGAATCACCTGTATGTACACCGACCGGGTCGAGATTCTCCATATTACAAACGGTGATACAGGTACCATTTGCATCACGCATAACCTCATACTCTATCTCCTTCCAACCGGCGATACATCTTTCTACAAGAACCTGTCCGACTCTCGAAAGCCTGAGTCCGTTCATAAGAATCTCAACAAATTCTTCCTCATTATTTGCGATACCACCACCGGAACCACCAAGTGTATATGCCGGTCTGAGTACAACGGGATATCCGATTTTAGCGACAAAATCAAGTCCTCCCTGAACCGTTGTTACCACCTCGGACGGTGCAACAGGCTCATGTATTTTCTCCATTGTCTTTTTAAATTCCAGTCTGTCCTCAGCCTTTTTAATCGTCATCGCTGATGTTCCTATCAGCATAACATCATGTGCTCTAAGGAAACCTGACTCTTCAAGCTCCATGGCAATATTTAATGCCGCCTGACCGCCCAGCGTAGGAAGCAGACTGTCAGGTTTTTCTTTTTCAATAACAGCTTTCACAACATCAACCGTCAGAGGCTCTATATATACTTTATCGGCAATATCCTTATCCGTCATAATTGTAGCCGGATTTGAATTAATCAAAACAACACAAAGTCCTTCTTCTTTCAGGGAACGACATGCCTGTGTACCTGCATAATCAAATTCAGCCGCCTGACCGATTACGATCGGACCGGAACCAATCACTACCACTTTTTTAATATTCGGATTCTTTGGCATTACTTAGACACCTCCATCATATTCATAAATGTATCAAACAGAAAACCTGTATCAAGCGGACCTGCACAGGCTTCCGGATGAAACTGTACCGTCTGTGCATTCTTACCAAGATAATGTACACCCTCAACAGTGCCATCATTTACATTGATAAAACTGACTTCCGCAACTCTTCTGTCCAGGCTCTCTTCCTTAACCATATACCCATGATTCTGTGTGGAGATATAAACCTTTCCTGTCTTGAGGTCTTTTACAGGATGATTTGCGCCTCTGTGACCGTATTTCATTTTCTCTGTATCACCACCATTTGCAAGGGCAAGTAACTGATGTCCAAGACAAATGGCAAAAATAGGAATATCTGTATCGAATAGCTTTTTAACTTCTTTGATTGTAACCTGACATGATTTCGGGTCTCCAGGTCCATTTGTGAGCATGATACCGTCAGGTGCATCAGCAATAATTTCTTCCGCAGGAGTTTCCGCCGGATATACTGTTACGTGGCACCCACGATTAACAAGAGATTTTACAATATTTTTCTTTACACCAAGGTCTATAACAGCAACCCTGTATCCGTCCCCCGGATAAACCATTTTTTCTTTGCAGGTAACATCCAGAACAACATGTCCCATTTCCCATGCTTTAATCCGCTTTATGGATTCTTCCAGATTATAATTCTCATCCGTTGTAATCATGCCTTTCATAACACCCTGACTACGGAGAATTTTTGTAAGGGCTCTTGTATCGATTCCTTCAATGCCTGTAATATTCTGGGCAACAAGAAACTCATTGATGCTAAGCTCACTTCTGAAGTTGCTTGGAACCTTGCATAGCTCTCTTACGATGAATCCCGACTGCCAAGGTCTCTCTGCCTCCATATCCTCATGGCATACTCCGTAATTACCAATAAGCGGATATGTCATACATACTGACTGGCCTGCATATGAAGGATCAGTCAGCACTTCCAGATAACCGGTCATGGATGTATTAAATACAATCTCACTGATAATTTCCTTGGAAGAGCCAATGCTTTTACCCTCGAAAACATGTCCATCTTCAAGTATTAAAAAAGCTTTCATAATTCCATCCCTTTCGTTATTTTTCTATTTTTGCTCAAAAAAAAAGAGTAAAATGGAGCTTCCATAAAAAAACGCACCTTTGCCTCTTTTTTCTTAATTTCATAAATTCTAACACATTTGCCATGCATGTACAACATTTTTTTAAAATTAATGTCGAAAATATAACCCTTGTTACTTACTCATTTCAAGTGAATCGTTAACTATTTATACACCTTTATGTAACCTTATGGGGATTTGAAAATGTTATACTATCTCCTGCTGAACTCGCAGCCACAGAAGTTCTGTCTGTATAGACCGTATTGTTCTGACAGCTCGATGGAGCGTTTATAGCCGTTTTTCTTTTTAAAGTCACTGTATAAATATGTAATGCCGTATTTATCGGATAATTCTTCCCCTATTTCATTGAGCCATGCAGCATTTTTATGGGGACTGATGGAAAGTGTTGTTGTAAATACGTCAAAGCCGTTTTCTTTTGCATACCTTGCACTTTTATCAAGTCGCAGTTTATAACATTCATAGCATCTGGCACCTCTCTCCGGCAAATGCTCCATCCCCTCTGCCATATCCAGAAAGCTTTTACTGTCGTGCTCTTCCAGAAATGTAGCTACTGTTTTATCTGTATATACATTTTTAACAAAGCGGCTCAATTCATGATATCTTTTTATATATTCATCATAATCCGTTATATTCGGATTATAAAAATATGCTGTTATCTCAAAATATTGATGTAACACTTCCAAACAATGACTGCTGCATGGTGCACAACAGCAATGAAGCAGAAGCTTCTTTTTCTCTTTAAAGGTACTGTATTCTTCTATCTGTTTTTCCATAAGCATATAATAATTTGTATTTTTAACCATTTTTTACTCCTTTTTTATGAAAAAAGTCTATAAATTAAACGCAAATTTAAGTGTTTTTCCGTTTTTTATGCAATATTACCAATTGACTTTGTTATATCTTTACAATATACTATAAGTAGTTACTAAAAAAGTGTTAAAATCTAGTAATTAATGGAGGTGTAAGCCATGACAGTTGAACAAGCAGTAAAAAAATATAAACTCGAGCCGCTTAGTGTCAGTTTGGCTAAGGTTAAGGCAAAAGAGCTCAATGTTGATGAGGTTCTCTATATGAATGTTCAAAAGAATAAATATGCATACATAGTACGTGATGCACGTGGAACTATGCTTTATTCAGATGAACGAAGCCTTTATACGAAACTTTACAAAGGACTTAAGGTTACTCCTTTGGAAGTAAAATAATTTCTCACAAACCTTTTATAACATTACACACACATAAACTTTATGGGATGTAATTTAGCTTTATCCACCTTCTCCCCTATGTGATATGGCTATATTTCATCCCATATTTTTGTTTGCAGCAGATATACCCTATATCTCACAGGTAAAACATATAGTCATCTCATACGAAACTGCATTTCATACAACCACAATAGCATTTTCCCTCTCACTATATTAATTTATATTCCTGTAACTCTTCATCATATAAATAATGTCTGATACCGTCATCTACAAATATGATAATCAGCGAAAGAACCATCCATAATCCTGAATATAAAAGGCACACCTGTCCCATAATGTTGAACGGAAGATATGAATAATCCCAAACACCGATTCCAAGCTTTATGTTCACAATATAGCCTGTAACAAATTCCAAAGCAGTAATTATAATCGCCGAAATAAGCATTTGCCATATCAGACCTATATTTTTTTTAATCTGGTTAATTGCACCGCAGCATACTGTACACAATCCACCACATATGATCATCGAAAAGTGCGAATAATTTCTCGTTAATATCTCCATAAAGTAATATATCATTCCACCCGTCAAAAAAATAGTCATATATTTAAAAAAACAAATCTTCATAACAAACACCTCTGAATATGTAACTAATCTGTTTTACAAATTAATTATTCTTTCCATAGTATTTGCCATGAAGATTATATTATTCTGATTATTCTTTATATTTTCCTTTAAAGAAATTATTTACATGCTCTACGGTTCTGTCCGACAACTCCAAATATACAAACTCTGTAATTCCGTTTCTGTTAATTACAAATACATATACATTTTCTTTTTCATCTTCATCCTTTGAAGTATAATCTCTGGTTTTTATCTGGGTATTTCCACTGGCTCGAAGTTCATTATCCAGATATATCGAATCAGGTCTTACGATATACCTTACCTCACTATTGCTGAAACTAAACATCTTCTTTCGGGACCTCTTTGCAATCACCTTTGCCACTTCTATATCTTCGTTTACCATAAGATATTCAAACTCCGTCTCTCTCCTTGAAAAAGCAAAGAAAAAAATAACCGCACCCAGCAGAATAAATGAAAATCCCCATCTGGTTGTCAATATGGTCAATACCCCCAGCATACTAATAAACAGTCCTAAAACCATTACTGCTATTACACTGCCGGGTGTTCTTGTTTTTACTATGTGTTCCGCATATCCATCATTTAACATTAAAATTCTCCTTTTTTATACAATTTCGTTAATCATTAACATTTTATCATAAAAAATATCATTTGAAAAACCATTATATAAAATTTTATACATTATTCCCTTTCCTTTAGAAACATTTAATTTTTTTCCTCTCCATAAGGGTTCTGCTCCAAATATTTCAACCGATTCAGGTATGTCATAGCCAAGCAATGTATATATCCTTACAATCTCCTCCATCGTATAATTCAGGGAGAGATATTCTACACATTCATAAGTCTTTTCCCCTTTCATCATCCCAAACATCGCCTGTATATGCTTATCCTTACATAATACATATGCCCTGCCCGACTCAGCCCTGCACTGCATGTCGAGTACATTGGCATATCTCATATCTCTTGGGACAAATAAATCATATCGGGATTTAAGATTGATATTGAATTCATGCAACATCTCCTCATCAATACAATCTACTGTTCTTATCAAGAAGTCCTGATTTTCTTCTCCCTGAAACATTCCTACCGGCATCAGATAGCTGTTTTCATATTTTTCAAAGCCTAAGCTTTTATAATAAATTTCATTTGCCGGCATCAGATATGTGAATTTTTCTCCTGCTGCCTGCAAATAATCTGTTCCCAGCTTTAAAAGCCTTTTCATAATCCCACGTCTTCTGTAATCCGAAGCGGTTGCAACCCCAACAATATAATGGATATCGATATCATTTCCTTCAAAGCAAACAGTATACGGATTCAAATGAACCATCGAAACAAGTCTGTCATGCTCTATCGCACCAAAAACAATGTTTTGAGGAAATATATTTTCAAAATAAAAATCCATATAGCTTTCGCTGTCTCCAAAAGCTTCTTTCCAAAGCGCTCTTACCTGCTCCAGCCATGATTTTTCAATTATTCCATAATACATTCTGTAAATCCTTATCCACTACAAATTTCTAATCCATACCTCTTCTGTGACATCCTGTGCAGCCTGCACAGCCTGATGCAGCATCCATAACATCATAACTGTAATTTCCTACTGTCTCCAGCAAGCATACTGCCTGTGCACTGATACCAAGTCCCTGACCCGTAAATCCCAGCTTCTCTTCTGTTGTTGCCTTTACATTGACCCTGCCTGTATCAAGCCCCAGCACTCCCGCTATATTGCTGCGCATTTTATCGATATACGGAGCCAGCTTTGGCTGCTGTGCGATAACCGTGGCATCAATATTCTCAATAAAGAAAAATTTTTCATCCAAAAGCTTCTTAACCTCGGAAAGCAATACCATACTGTCTGCTCCTTTGTATGTTTCATCTGTATCCGGGAAATGCTTTCCAATGTCACCAAGTGCCGCCGCCCCAAGCAGCGCATCCATAATGGCATGAACAAGAACATCTGCATCACTATGCCCCAGAAGTCCTTTCTCATATGGTATATCGACTCCGCCAAGTATCAGTTTTCTGCCCTCTGTCAGTTTATGAACATCATATCCCATTCCTATTCTCATGAATTACGACCTCCTATACGGATTTTTTATAATTTCTCCCTCATTGTATCAAAAAAGAGCGATATTGAATCGCTCCTCATTCGTAGCGGGAGGGGGATTTGAACCCTCGACACTGCGGGTATGAACCGCATGCTCTAGCCAACTGAGCTATCCCGCCATATTGAATTGTTGTAAATGGGACCTACAGGGCTCGAACCTGTGACCCTCTGCTTGTAAGGCAGATGCTCTCCCAGCTGAGCTAAGATCCCATGTTACCTGTGTTCTCTGCTGAACACCTTTGTAAGTATACTGTCACAGGAAAGAAATGTCAAGAACTTTTTTTACTTAATTTCAATAAAATCCCCATGAATCTCAATATTTCTTACCAAATACTATTTATCATTTCCTTCCAAGAAAACTTATGATAATATTGATGAGCAACAATATCAGTGCAACAGGTACTATAAAATATAAAAATAGTTTAGCACCAATATATATAATACCTAATATAATACATGCAAGAAGTATCAGTAAAATTGCTATAACGATTTTACCCGCTACTGAGCCAAAATCCAGTCTTCCAAAGGCAAGACTTGTTTTTCCTGTTTCATCCATATTGATATGCCACCCCTTCGGTACATCATCTCTGTCTCTCTGGCTCTCTCCCATATTGGGCGTAGCATATATGCGTTCTCCGCCTGCCGCATCTGCCTGACTCTCAATGACCGACTTAGCGATTAGTCTCGGAGAACCCAAAGAAGCACATATCTGTTCCTCACTTTTCCCTTTCTTCACTTCATCGCTGAAATACCCCTCGTAATAACGAATAACCTCATAATACTTGTCAGAAGGAACGCTGCCTGACAAGGCATCTGAAAGCTCTTTTATAAAACTCTCTTTTGAATTTTTTTTCATAAAAACATCTCCTTATAAAATATAACCAAATTCCCGTATAATATTCTACTTATTCAGATATATTACGATTATCCTGTAAGCACCCATATCCTCAATAACATAATTTACTTTTCTGATACCACCGTTGCCAAATAAGAAAGACAAATCAGGACTATCCGGTAAGCCTTCTACGGCTGCTTCAAGCACACTGGATTTACCATACTGCATTCTGATTCCTTTTGCAAAATCATCATAGCTGCTGTAATAATAAAATTTCTTCTTATAAAAATTATACTTATCCGCTGTACATGCATTATAAAATTGTTCCCGCCAGCTATGATTTTGACGTATCGCATCATCGTCCAGATTTACATATGTATGTTTTACATATGTTCCCATATCAGGAAGTGAATCATCCCACGTTAAATCGACGTGATACCATGCATCCTCCAGTTTTATCTGATTCCATGCATGTAACCCTTCACTTGTATCTCCTACAACGATATCGCATTCTATGCCAAGACATGACATAAACATAAAAAATGCTTCCGCATAACCATCACAAACACCGGTTTTTGAAACAAGAACACCATATGACGTATACGCATCATCGGAATCCTTTGGAAAGCCATATACACAATTTTTTATGATGTAATCATGTACTGCTATTTCCTTATCAAAATCAGTCATATTTAACGTGATGTTATGATCTATAAAGGTCTTTATAACGTCATATATTTCCTTCGCCTTTGGTCTGTCAGCAGGTATTTCCTCATTATGCAGATACTTCCGTATCACATAATAATTATCTGACAAAACAAAATTAAGCTGAATCGCCAGATAATCTCCGGACTCCAATATAACTCTGTATGTGTCAACATTTCCATATGCCGAATCAATATATTCGTTTATCATATGGACATCACTTTTTTCTACATTCTTTACATAATAAACAGCCGTATCTTTCCCCGACTCCATATCATCAATTACTGCCTCACGAAAGCTTACCAATCCGTCAAGTATACTGTTTTGCTTTATGATATTAAAGAAAACCCATCTTCCCAATGCAAAAAGCAACACGAGTGAGCAGGCAAGAATAATTCCCTTTAAAAAGATTATACCTTTTTTCATTTTCTACAAGTAACCTCCCAAAGATAGGGATATTCTAACATTAAGAGAACATAGTTGCAAATATATTTTAGATGAATCAGCCGGTTATTCTGTGGATATTCATAACGGTCTGACATATCCTAACGATTTGGAAAATAAATTCAATCGACCTTAAGGTTGATAAAGCATCTTTTATGTTGTAAAATGTAGCTTAAAATGATACGAAAAGAGGTAACAATATGGCACAGCTTTGGGGTGGTCGTTTTACAAAAGAAACCGACCAGTTAGTATATAATTTTAACGCATCCATATCCTTTGACCGGAAATTTTATAAGCAGGATATCCGAGGAAGTATCGCCCATGTAACGATGCTTGCTGCTTCAGGAATTTTAACGGATGCAGAAAGAGATTTGATAATAGAAGGATTAAACGGCATCCTTACGGATGTAGAAAACGGAGTCTTGGAGATTTCATCAAAGTATGAGGATATCCACAGCTTTGTAGAGGCAAATCTGATTGACCGTATCGGCGATACAGGGAAAAAGCTTCATACAGGAAGAAGCCGTAATGACCAGGTGGCTCTTGACATGAAGCTCTATGTCCGTGATGAAATCACAGAGCTTAAAGAGCTTGTTAAACATCTGCTCACGACTCTTCATGGCATGATGAAGGAACATATTGATACCTACATGCCGGGATTTACGCATCTCCAGAAGGCTCAGCCGATTACACTCGCCCACCATCTGGGTGCATATATGGAGATGTTCAAGCGTGACTATGAACGGTTATGTGATATCTATGACAGAATGAACTTCTGTCCTCTTGGTTCAGGTGCGCTTGCAGGAACCACTTATCCACTTGACAGAGAGCTGACAGCTTCTCTTTTAGACTTTTCAGGTCCAACCTTAAACAGTATGGATTCTGTTGCTGACAGAGATTATTGCATAGAGCTTTTATCTGCTCTTTCAACCATAATGATGCATTTAAGCCGCTTTTCAGAGGAAATTATCATCTGGAATTCCAATGAATACCGATTTGTTGAGCTTGATGATTCTTACAGTACAGGAAGTTCGATTATGCCACAAAAGAAAAATCCTGACATTGCCGAACTTGTAAGAGGGAAAACAGGTCGCGTATATGGCGCTCTTATTTCTTTACTCACAACAATGAAGGGGATTCCACTTGCATATAACAAGGATATGCAGGAGGACAAGGAATTTACCTTTGATGCCATTGATACTGTTAAGGGCTGTATCGCTTTATTTACAGGCATGATTTCATCGATGGCTGTCAATAAAAAGAATATGGAGGCTTCAGCAAAAAATGGTTTTACAAATGCAACGGATGCGGCTGATTATCTTGTAAATCATGGTGTCCCGTTCCGAGATGCACATGGCATTGTCGGACAGCTTGTGCTGTTATGTATTGAAAAGGATATTTCTCTTGACGAGCTTCCGCTTTCAGAATACAAAAAAATAAGTCCTGTATTTGAAGAGGATATCTACACAGCCATCAGTATGAAGGAATGTGTACAAAAGCGTAATACCCTTGGTGCTCCGGGACCAAATGCCATAAAGAAGGTAATTGATATCAATGAAGCATATCTTGCCGGGCTTCAATAACCTTCATATGCAACAACCAATTGAACAACAAGGATACAAGAATAAGGAGATATAAAAATATGAACAATTCTACAAAGGCACTTTATGATATGGCAGAACGTATGCTCAAAGGTCATATCGATGTAGACGAGGTCGTAACCATGAGCGGACTTCCAAAAGAAGAAATTGAAAAAATGAAGGAAGTGCTTGAAAATGAAAATTCCGAAGCAAATTATCTTAAAAAACTTGATTTCAAGGATTTTGATATCGGCCCGATACTGACAGACAATGACTAAACAAGATACAAAATTTTATTGATCATACTTTTATAAAAGGCACGACAAGCAGCAATCTTCTGCTTATTCGTGCCTTTTTATTTCTATTAGGCAGCAATGATACATAAATGACAAAGCTTACTGCCAAATCATTGTGTACTTCTATCGTAAGAAATTCTGCAGGGTCTTTAACGCGTTTTTCTCAAGACGGCTTACCTGTGCCTGTGATATGGCTATTTCGGAAGCGACCTCCGTCTGTGTTTTTCCCTCAAAGAACCGCAGCTTAATAATACTTAGTTCTCTATCATTTAATTTCTTCATGGCTTCATTTAAAGAAATATTTTCTACCCAGTTTTCTTCTTTATTTTTCTTGTCGCTTATCTGATCCATAATATAAAGGGTATCTCCCCCCTCCTGATAAACAGGTTCATAAAGGGATAACGGAGATGATATTGCATCAAGCGACATTGCGATATCCTCCTTACTTATGGAAATCTCCTCTGCAATTTCCTCAAGAGTCGGCTCGCGGTCATTTTTCTTCAGCAGCATATCTTTGGCATATATTGCTTTGTATGCGATATCACGCAGGGAACGAGATACTCTGATGGAATTATTATCCCGAAGATAACGTCTGCACTCTCCGATAATCATAGGAACGGCATAGGTCGAAAACTTAACATTGAGTGTCCTGTCAAAATTATCAATTGCTTTGATTAAACCGATACAACCAACCTGAAATAAATCATCAGGATTTTCATTTGTATTTGAAAAACGCTGGATAACACTTAATACAAGTCTCAGATTTCCTTCAATAAATGTCTGTCTCGCTTTCGTGTCACCCTGCTCTATCCTGTCAAACAGCTGATTCTTCTCATCCTCACTTAGAACTGGCAGCTTTGAGGTGTTAACACCACAAATCATAACTCTGTTTAATGCCATATCGAATTTCCTCCCGTGTGTCAGATACCAATCCAAATATTGAACTGATTACCAATTATTTATCTAACACTAGGATTTACATTCCGGCTATTTCTTATTCAGTATAGAGAACCCATTTAAACTACAAATTCCTACCAAATCCTGTTTGATTATATGACCTTCTAGTTCTTTCTGAACTCTTCCAGTTCAAGACCTTCATTGTGGTCGAGAACCTGTGCAATAACCCATTCATTTGCAAATAATAAAAGCGGGTTGCCTTTCATATCCTTTACCTTCTTAACATCACTTACACGTTTCAGCTTTGTGATATCAATTGTTGGGTCTTTGACCCATCTGATGTAATTATATGGTATCGGCTCCAGTCTTATCTCACAGCCGTATTCATTCTCTAATCTGTATTTTAATACATCAAACTGAAGTACACCGACAACACCCACAATTATTTCAGAAAGACCTGCCGTATATTCCTGGAATATCTGGATAGCACCTTCCTGTGCTATCTGTGTAACCCCTTTGACAAACTGCTTACGTTTCATTGTATTAAGCTGAACCACACGGCAAAAATGCTCCGGTGCAAAGGTTGGGATTCCTTCATATTCAAACTTTCTGCCGCCTGTCGTTAACGTATCTCCTATCGAGAAAAGCTCAGGGTCAAATACACCTATTACATCTCCTGCATATGCTTCCTCCACAATTTTCCTGTCCTGTGCCATCAGCTGCTGAGGCTGTGACAGCTTTATCTTACGCTTACTTGGCACATGATATACCTCCATGCCCGCCTCAAACTTACCCGAACATATACGCATAAAAGCAATTCTGTCTCTATGCGCCTTATTCATATTCGCCTGTATCTTAAATACAAATGCTGAAAACGGCTCCTCTGTCGGACTTATCACACCTTCGGATGAGTTTCTTCCAAGCGGCGGTGTCGTCATTTCAAGGAAATAATTTAAAAACTGCTCTATACCAAATGTATTTAAAGCGGAACCAAAGAAAACAGGGGATAACGCACCACATCTTACCTTTTCTATGTCTATCTCATCGGTAGCACCGTCTATCAGCTCGATCTCTTCACTGAACTGCTCATAGAGATAGGGTCCTATCAGCGCCTTAAGCGCCTCGTCCTCTATATCATAATCTGTCTCAGCCGCCTTCTTGGCACCACCTGTTGATATCGCCTGAAATGTTGAAACGATCTTTGTTCTTCTATCATACACGCCCTTAAATTCTTTTCCTGAACCAATAGGCCAATTCATAGGACATGTACGAATCCCAAGCACATTTTCTATATCATCAAGAAGCTCAAAGGTATCTCTTGCATCCCTGTCCATCTTATTAATAAATGTAAAGATAGGGATATGCCTCATCACGCATACCTTAAACAGCTTTATGGTCTGCGCCTCCACACCCTTTGATGCATCTATAACCATGACAGCCGAATCGGCAGCCATCAGTGTTCTGTAGGTATCCTCAGAGAAATCCTGATGTCCCGGTGTATCAAGAATATTGATACAATATCCGTCATAATTAAACTGAAGCACCGATGACGTTACGGAAATACCTCTCTCCTTTTCGATATCCATCCAATCAGATACCGCATATTTTGAATTTGCCTTGCCCTTTACCGAACCAGCCGTATTGATTGCTCCGCCAAACAATAAAAATTTCTCCGTAAGTGTTGTTTTACCTGCATCTGGATGAGAAATAATCGCAAAGGTTCTTCTCTTATTAATTTCATTTATCATATTCTTATCAGCCATTTTATAAATCCTCTTACTTCTTAGAATTATTGATTGAATCCTTGTTCTTCTTTGCCCATAACATAAGTGACTGAATATTTACGGACATCTTTTCAAGTTCAACAAGCACTGCGTCAAACTTTGCAATCTCTGTTTCATCCACCATCCCATCCTCTGTCAAATCAATCAGCTGGGTAGTGATATCCTCCATCTTCTGTGATGAACCGAGGAATTGAAGTATCAGCCTATCCAGACTGTCCGCATTAATAGGCTTAATCGTTTCCCTGCCAATAGGACATTCCGATGAACAATATATATTGCAAAGCTCCGGCAAATCATATGCCTTTGACATGGCAAGCACTTCTTCAGGATATGGCACAACCGTTCCAAGCTCAATTCTGGACAGACGGGTTCTGTCTATATTCAGTATTTCGGCAGTTTTCTCCCGGCTTGTAAAACTTTCATCTTTCTTTGAAGCATTATATCTTGCCACATAATATTTATTATTGAGTGCCTTTGTTGCCTTCTTGCTCATACTTTTATCTCCTTATCGTATCTGGTACTTTATACCGCAGTTACTTTAGCAGTTCTCCTTGTTTAAAAACTTCTCCCAGCATCACATAATAACACATATCCATCCTGTTGTATATAATGTTTTATAAACTCATCAGGCAGACAACCGGCATGGTATATATGCTTTTGCTTTACAAAATATGGCGGATAATCTCCTAGACTTCCAGCCTTGTCTTCATTCTGTTTATGATATCAAGCAGAATATCTGCAGTTTCTTCTGTTTCAAGCAAGCCACTGTCGATTGTTATATGGTAGTTATCAAAATCTTTCCAATTTTCTCCCGTAAAATGAGTATAGTATGCGGAACGGGATTTATCTCTCTTATTCAAAAGCGTTCTTACAGTCTGCTCACCAATCCGATAATCACGTCTGATACGTGACAGTCTGTGCTCCAAATCAGAGTGGATATGTATATGAATTGCATGTGGATAATCCCTCAATATATAGTTGGCACAATGACCTATAATGACACAGTTTTCCGATGTCAATCCTGACACTATCTTCTTCTGTGCCTCAAATATATTTGCATACGGGTCAAGCATACCGCCCGGAATAGATACCGCCTCTGTAAACATTTTCTCATACCAGTTATGATACAGACTGTCATCATGTGCCCTTACATATGCCATACTGAATCCGGATTCCTTACTGACCATATTTGCCAGATTTCTTCCATATAGCTTATATCCAAGATTCTCTGAAATAATATGACCAATCTTATGACCGCCGCTGCCATAATCCGAACTAATCGTTATAACAATACCGTTTGCCGTCTGAACCTGTTGCCCTGCTTCTTCATGCTGTACACTTCCGCCGAGATACTTTTCAAGGAAATACATCTTTCCTGTAAAAAATGCCGAGCATGGAGCTATGAAAAGCACCGCAATAATCGTTCCCTCTCGTACACCCACTATCCTGCCCATAAACGCATAGGAAAGAATAACAGCAATAACCACAAGCAAAACATCAACGAACAGCTTGATAACACTAAAGTTCTTCTCAAACCTGACAGATATTGCTTTTACGACCGCCTCTCCCGACAGCATAACCACATCTGCCAGAACCTGAATGCTGACACCAAGCGCCCGTACGATACACCCAAGTATCAAAATGCAAAACTGGGTTTCATAATTTCCCGATGCCAGAAAGCCAAACATATACAGACATGCATCAACAAATACTGCAAATACCAATGAAACAGGTATCTGTAACAACTGATAAAGTGGAAACTTTCTGCCTAACAACAATATCTGTATCACAAGTAAAATCATGTTCAATATAAATGTATAGGTTCCTACACTAATCCCCGTTGCTACATTCATAACATATGGAATGACTGCAATCGGTGATGTTCCAAGTGCCGCAATGATAATCAGCGCAACACCCGCAGCATTTACAAACAATCCTATTAAAAACAATATATATCTTTTTATCAATTCTGAATGAATACGCAAATATCTATTCTCTCTTTCTCTTATAATTTCAAACATTCCAAATCTGTCATTTTCATCTCAGATGGTTTCAAATTCCCTTTTTATAGGGATAATTCCGTTTATATCAGGATTAGAAGAAAATGCACTGATCACAAAATCCGCTTCTGCATCATATGTGACGCCATATATTCCCTGTAATCCCAAATATTCATGATTCAATTCATTTTTCTGCAGCTCATCTGTAAAATCAAGCCCTTTACCCGACAACTTACCAATGGCTTCTTTTCTTGTCCAAATTTTTGCAAATAGTTTTGCAGCCTCATCATAACTACTTTCAGCCGCCTGTTCCATCAATTTTTTATCCTGCTCACAAAAAATCCGATTCACAACCGACTGTGAATATTTCTTTATTTTTTCTACATCGATTCCACATGGTTTTTCATCAAAAATGACAGCCACGATACGATCTGAATGAGATACGGAAAAATGTATATCCGTATAATCCTTCAAAAAAGGTTTACCATGCTCATTTTCCAGATAGCAAACCGTTTTTTCATCAATTCCCCTGTTTTGAAGCAATATGGACATCAGATATCCCACCCCAAGACTCTGTGCCTTATTTTTCACAAGCTTACATTTGTCTATTTTCGCAATACGATATTCGGAAAATAATTGTTTATACTGTTCTATCTTGTCCATATTCATAAGACAATCTATATCCATATAAGAAATTTCCATGTTTTATCTCCCTAAAGACGCTGTGGCAACATCATAAATTTTTATAGTTTGAAACAGGCTCCGGTACATACCAGAGCCTGTTTATGATATATTATTCAATAATTTATGCGTTTAAGTTAACCAAATCAGGATACTGACGCATATCTCTGTTTACTTCATCGATATGGAGTCCCATATAACCCTGTACAGAATTGTATGCCATCTGCATATCTTCCACACACTGCACCATAGCGGCAGGAACACCTACAAAAATATCATCAATCGATATCTCTATCTCGCCCGGATTCAATGTAATGGAATCCTCTTTCTCGTTATATGGCGCAGCCATCAGTATCGCTTTAACAGCCTTACTGAAATACGGCATTGTATTTGGAACAGATATATATTTTTTGTTCAAAAGCTTATCCTGATAACCGGCTTTGAGCGCACAAAGAATTTTCTCTTCTTTAATGTCTTCAACAAACGCTTTTGCCGCTCCTGCCATAACCTCAGTTCTTCTGTCATTTGTAGGAGAGCCAAACATAATATTCACATCATGTTCCGTAAGCTTCTTCTCAGAAAATGCAACCGAAATCATCTTTTCAGGGCCAAATGCACCGATACCGGAGAACAACTCCCTATATATCTTCTCCATTTCATCCTTTACAGGTACGATTCTTCCGTTATCAATATTGGATTCATTGTCCAGCATGAGCTTAATAATACCGTTTTTAACCTCATTAATACGCTTCTCTGTAATATAATCAGCAGGGAAGAACTCATGGTATTTTGCACTCTTCAAAATATTGGTAACGGTACTCTTACCGGCATTTGCCAAATCCTCTATGGAATTCTTCAAATCCTCACCAAACTGTGAGTAAATATCATCAAGTCTTTCAGCCCTTGCCTGAAGCCATCTTAAAGTATCACCAAATACATCCTGTGCATCTATCTCATCTATGATTCTATTTCTCTCAGCAGCAAGCGTTTCCTTTATACATGCATCAAAATATCCATTCTCCGTCTCACGCTTTGCCGATGGAAATGTAAAGAAACGTTTTGCAACAATTTCTTTGATGGATTCAATAATACGGCTGTATTCTCCTGACGGTGTATAATTCTTATGCTTCTTTGCAAGCTTTTTTATTTCTGCAACCATTCCCTTTGTGGAATCTGCAACTCCTGCACTCGGTGCACCGATAATATCAATCGCACCATAAGGACCGTATATTCTCATATATTTGGATATCACACTATCCAGTGAAGACCACAGTTTATTTTTAAATGACTTCACGATAACAGGAAGCTCTTTTTCAAAATTCTCAAGCTTTGATGCCATACTTTCCCGCAGGTTATCCTGATTTTTCTTTATCATCTTATAAGTCGGCTTTGTAAACTGACCAAACTGAATCAGTCCGTTTACATTAAGACCTATTTCATCACCCGGCGCTTCATCAAGGAATGAGGAAAGCTCTGCCATAGCATTTTGGATATCCTTCTCTGTCTCATCATTTTTAAACGGAGATACATAAAGTCCTTTGTAAGCCTTCGTAAACACTTCATGCTCACAAATATTCTCTATCTCACGAATAGGAATCTTATAATCAGCCTCACTAACCACTTTATAATAACAGTTTGAATCCTTTATGGCTTCATCCGTATGCTCCATTTTCCAATTGGTAATAGCATAATTCTCATTTTCAAAGAATACATCACGAAGCAGTTTTCTATTATCCTGTACATCGTTATTGCCTATATATTTATTACTTGCAAGCTTATACAGGAAATTCGCTATATCACGCAGTACAATTCCTTCCGGAAGATATCCCTGCTCATCCTTCCTGCCCGATGCAATCATGCATGCGTCAAAAAGATTTTCTCTGATAACCATCTTATGCGTGGTGCTTTCAAAGGTATATGTATCATCCTTATCAGACAGCTTCATAAGATAATCAACTTCCTTCATGGTTGCACAGCCATTTGCATTCAGTCGGGCAACCAGTTCCGTATCTTCATATATCGCTTTGTGTCCATATAATACATCAGGCATCAGAAGGCATCCGCCGATTCGCAGATTATTCCACTTTTTTGCCTTGCCATATGCTCTGATATTATAGGAAATATCAGATAAAATTCCACTTCCCGTTCCACCTGCTACACCTGCAACAATAATAACGTCCATGGTTCCTTCAAGTGTTCTTTCATGAATATCCTCAAGCTTATCGAACAACAGCATTCTCACGTCTGAATAGGCATTTGAAAACATAAGACGCCCAATCTGTCTGTTTCCCTTGGCGCCATCCGCCCCTATGGTTACTGACGGAAATTCCGGATTCATCCAATTGGCAAGATTTTCATGTATCGGATTGTTCGCAATTCCCTGTGCAAGCACATTTTCAATATCCGGTCTGTATATACTGATTACTTCAAGCGCATTAAATCCGACATGCTCCTTGCTGTCTTCAATCGTTGCCTCCATCTCAGGGATATCAGAATCAATCATCAGGAAATTAATATTGTCATCATATGTGATATTATCCATAAGCATGCCTTTTAAAGCGCATACCGCTCTGCTGCCTACGCCGCCCAAACCAACCACAAGCAGATTTTTGTTAAATCTGTCATCATGGCTTATCTTTCCAAACACTCTGATATCTTTCAGTTTGCTAAACTCTTCTTTTTGTGTATCTATAAGTATCATATAGAGCTCTCCTTTTATTACACCCCTCAGTTTCTTTGACGATGCCATCTACCCATATGAATTAGATTAACACCATTTCAAGTGATTTTCAACAAAAAAACGCTCTTCTTTTATTAATTTTTATTATAACCGCTTCACTTTATAGAAAAAATTATATGCTATCTCTCCTAAATAATGACGCATAAGTCTGTTGTAATCGTCATAGCTTACATCTCCAAAGCATGATAGCATTTCATAATTTACACCAAATTCACGAACCCGCACTCCGGTATCAAAGAATCCGTTTTTTGCATAAAATTCTTTTCTCTTGATTCTTTCATCATAATTTGCACTATTTTCATCCAGCGCTTCTATGCATAATACAATTCGTTTGTCACGATATTTGTGTTTTACCTTACTTAGAGCCTGTGTGCCATATCCCAACCCTCTATAATCCTCTTCAATTGCAAAAAAGAATATATATACGACATCTTTATTTGTCACCGTATAAATCAAGCCTATAAATCGATTATTATCATAAATTCCAAAGAAATCTGCACCTTGTTTCATTGCTTTCCATTTTATATAAAAATAAGGTGGCCGTTCTTCTCTTGGAAATGCCGCACGGTATAACCTTTCCAATCTCTTTGAAATATTATTATTTTTCTTCAGATTTTTAAATCGAATCATAATATCTCCCCTTATGAATATTTTGGTTGATTATAGCAAAACTTACGCTAATTGAAAATACATTTTTCATTTTATTGATATAAAAATACCAAAACCCTGCCTTAATAAGACAGGGCTTTGGATATTTATTCATATTATATGCCCATTATTCTGTTTTCATAAGTGAAAAATCTGATAACGTAATTTCAGACAGCGGTGTTTCATCTCCACCTTATTCCGGATCTGATGGTGTATCATCGCCGCTTACCAGTACCATGCTGACATCATCAATCGTAATTGTACTTGCATCCGGTGTATCCGCTGCAATTTTTCCGAGATTAAAGCCAATGTATGCACTCGTATCCGTATCATTGTCGCCGACGCCAACCTTAAACGTAACGGTCTGTGGCTCATCTGCCGTAAGTGCGATGCTGTTATCTCCCATTACATACCAGTTTGAGCTATTCGCATCCATACATGCAAATTCTGCAGTTCTGGTTACATTAGAAGTAAGGGTAACCTTCACTTCATATTCACAGCCCTTTTTCAGGGTAAGACCTGTCTGCTTCAGATTTACATGCCATGAGTCAGCCTTAGGAGTTGCGTCTCCAAGGGTTTCAATTACTACCTTTGCTGCTCCGTCTGTAAACGTCCATGTACCGGTTGCTTTCTGCTGTGCTTCACCTGTCCAGCCTTCAACGCCATTAGAGAAATCTCCGTTGGTAAGTAGATTGGTACCGGTCTGCTGCTCCGGCTCCTTCGGCATCTCGCTCTCATCAATCTTCTCCAGCACGATATTATCAATACATACTCTGTGCTGTGTCTTGTTTTTTCCGCCGCCCAAAGCAATGTTGAAAATAGAGCCTGCATCGGTAACTTCTTTCATCTTAAAGCATTTCTCAATGTGAGTGTATGCTCCGTCTGTGCCATATGCTTCCAGCTTTACATTTTCCTGAACATAAGGCATCCAGTCTTCGTTTCCGTTTGCATCCTTGTGAACGCTTCCGTCACGCTGAATTGCATATACAAAGCTTCTTGCAATGGAGCTCTTGATGTCAAATGACAAACGATAGCACTGATCCTTCTCAAGCTTAACATTATTTTGCTTAAGCTGAATTTTCCAATCAGCATCATTGGTATCCTTTATTGTAATATCAAATGCATTATCCTCACTGATACTGTCTACAACATAGTTTACATCGCTTGTTGTATATGCATATACTTCAAAGCCTGAAGTTCCTGCGTTAAAGGAGCCGTTTTTGATCAGGGTATCTTCTACAACTCTGATATTATCCAGATATACAATACCGTTTACACCTAAAGCAAATTCGATTGCCGCAGCATCAACATCATCTCCTGTAGAAAAGCTGTATGTATAGGTCTGCTTCTTCTCTGATAATACAAACGGCTCCGTATTGCCTGCAATATTGACAGCAATCGAATGCGCACCATTTGCTTCAGCATCAAAGCTTAATACATACTTACCATTTGCAGCCAGCGGAAGCTCTGTCTGCTTCAGCTTTACATCGCCTAATTCGCAGTCGGATGTCGACAGCTTCAGACGTCTTCCGTCAGCAAGTGATGTAACCTCATATTTTGCATGTGATTCTGCATCCTCGATAAGCCAGTAATCAAGACGGTTCTCGCCCTCCTGAAAGCTTCCGTTATATACATAATTTCCATCTGCGAGAACCTTTTTACTGTCATCAATAACAAATGTACCTGTACATTCAATTTTTACATTACTGATATGTACATCTGAAATCTTATCTGTATTTCCGAGATTGAACTCCAACCTTCCGTTCGCATCATCCTTGTCCTCCATATTAAAGGTATAGCTGTAGTTCTGCTTATCTGTTGTTAAATCAACCTTCGTATCTGAAAGGTATCTCTGATACGAGCGATCCGGAGCAGAGACATCTACAATCATGCTTCTGTCTTCGTCCGCATATGCATCAAAAGATACTGTATAAATATTTCCTCTCTTAAGCGGTATACCTGCCTGTACAAGCTGCACACTGTAATCTACCGTTCCTGCATCTGTTGTGCTGATTACAATTTCTTTATCTGCAATTTTTGCCTCAGCTTTTCCGCCCAATGCCGTAAGGAATTTCCAGTTTTCATCATCATCGAGCGACTCTTCTACTGAGAAATCACCATTATTTGTATAATTCCCATTTTCATCAGGATCTCTTAAAATAACCTCTTTTTCAGGCTTCTTAACATTCTCATCATAGCTGTCCTTCTGATAAGCTCTGACATAGTCAATGACAAACGCCTGATTTTCAAAATCTGTATTTTCGTCAGGATATCCTACCCAGCTGCCGCCTACGGCAAGGTTGAGAATCAAATAGAACGGCTGGTCAAACGGTGCAGGATAACTTACGGTTCCCTGTCCTACCGTTGTGCTGTGCCAATCATTTTCTTCATGATAAAGCACACCGTCAATGTACCATTTAATACTGCCCGGCTCCCATTCACAGCTGAATACATGATATTCATCGGCATAATTGCCGCTTGTGAGTACCTTTGTTCCCTGGCTCTCAGCATGTGGATTGCCATAATGGATTGTTCCGTATGCCTTCGTGGTATCGCTGCCCATAACCTCCATAATATCAATCTCGCCACATCTTGGCCACTGTCCATAAAGGTTTTCATCTGTCGGCATCATCCAGAAGGCAGGAAGATAACCTGCTCCCTCAGGAACCTTTGCTTTTACCTCAAAACGACCATATGTAAAATCATGCTTATTTTGTGTATTAATTCTTCCTGACGTATATGTCGCATTCTCGCCCTCGCCTTTTTTAACAGGCTTAATCACAAGCTTACCGTCTTTAAGATATACATTTTCATCGCTCTTGACATATTCCTGAAGCTCATTATTAACCCAGCCCGGCTCATGTGTTTCATAGTTCCAATCGGCTTCGTTCAAGGTTTCTCCATCAAACTCATCATGCCACTTTAATGTATAACCTTCATATTCAGGAATCGTCTCCTCTGTTGACGGTTCTTCCGTCGTTGGCTCCTCCGTTGTCGGCTCCTCCGTTGTCGGTTTCTCCGTCGTCGGGGTTTCTGTCTTCTTCCTCTTAACCGTTATCGTACATTTTGCTTTTTTCTTACTGTTGTCTGTGGCTGTTGCAGTAATTGTTGCCTTTCCTACTTTTTTCAATGTAACTACACCCTTGCTGTTTACTGTCGCAACGGACTTATTGCTTGTTGTATATTTTACCTTTTTTACACTTGCTTTTCTCGGTGACACGGTAGCCTTGAGTTTAATTTTATTTCCCACATATCCCGATGCTTTGCTCTTATTCAGCTTAACCTTTGTAACCGGAGTTCCTACGACTACCTTGACTGTAGCCTTTTTTCTTCTGTTGAATTTACTTCTTACCGTTATCGTTGCAGAACCCTTTTTAAGAGCCTTCATTTTTCCTGTAGAGCTTACCTTTACAACGCTTGGGTTAGAAGATTTAAATGTAACCTTCTTACTTGCTCCCCCTGTCCTGCTTACCTTGACCTTCAATTTATAGGTCTTATTTTTCTTTAATACAACCGTTCCGTACTTTACATTTGTTACGCTTACCTTTGTTACCTGTTTCTTTGTTGTTGCCGCATCACTTACAAAGGACATGGAACTTGTAACCATAATGATAACCATAAACATTGCAATAGCCTTTTTCAATTTACCCATATGATTCTTCCTTTCTTCTGAATTCATTACCTGTTTTACACGTACTACAAGGTATCTTTAATATTCACAGCCCTCCTTTTATTCGATTTCATGGAAATTATCCTGTGAATCTATTTTCAAATAAAAAAGGAAAATGGTATATCATTTTCCTTACATTTTTATCGTTTTTATGTCTTTTATTCAGATTTTGGCAAATGCCTCTTTGTTCGTTGCCGGCCAAGCCTGATGCTTTACATATTGGCAGGAAATATATCCGCTACGTCACTTATGGATATATATGCCTTCGCATCAATATCATGTACAAGATTTTTCATTTTACCCACTTGAAACCGATTGACATTAAAGTATATCATGGTCTTATCTGTATTGGAGTAATAGCCCTTTGCAGGTATCATTGTAATTCCATTCTCAAATTCCTCTGACAAAGCCTTACAAACTGCCTCCGGCTTTGTCGTGATAATATATGCTGCCTTCGACCGGTCAAAGCCTTCTACAAAGAAATCAACCGTTTTCAGGGCTGCCGCATATGTAACGATGGAGTAAAGCGGAAGTATCCAGCTATTAATTACAAAACCGCAGATAACATACAATAGTACGTTATATCCCATAACAAAGGTACCGAAGCTGACGCCCAGTTTTTTTGAGAACATGACTGCCAATACGTCTACTCCGTCTATGGCACCGCCAAACCGGACAGCTAAACCGCTTCCACAGCCTGATACAATTCCTCCAAATATTGCACAGAGAAATAAATCACTTCCTGCAAGTGGCGATACGATGCTTACATCAACAGGCAGTATATCTGTAATAATCCATGCCACTAAGGAATAGACAACAACTGTATAAACTGAAAAGATTGTAAATTTTGCTCCCTGTTTTTTGAAACCAAGTATAAAAATCGGTATATTCAGCAATATCAATATCAGAGAAAGACTGCACCACTCCGGCGTTTCCTGTGATATCAGCATTGCCGTACCTGATATTCCGCTGTCATAAAGCTTTACCGGAGCCAAAAACATAATGACACCAAAAGCATTAATAATACCTGCTATCGTTAGAAAAATGAAATTCGTCCATTTTAAAGTTTGAATTATATTACGAATTTTTCCACTTAATGCCAACTAGAAATTACCTCCGTTCCAGCCCCAACAACTTACAGCCTCATATTTGACATAGATATGGTCTGCCTCTATTCCCAAAACCTCACCAAATATCTTTGTAATCT
The DNA here is from genome assembly GCA_017935345.1 of Coprococcus sp. GTDB lineage: Bacteria > Bacillota > Clostridia > Lachnospirales > Lachnospiraceae > Coprococcus. Next base: position 220,395 of record JAGBHU010000016.1, on the reverse strand, counting down.
CTGCAGTTAACGCATCAAAGGCAGACGGATTTTCCCTTCCATATACTTTTACCTCTATAAATGCAGCAGGTCGACTGTCATCTCCGCGAAAATATAAATGATAATTATCTTCAAAACCTGTCATAAGCCAGCTTTCACTTTTGCCCGGAATAATTGCTATTGCTGCTCCAAGCCTACTCTTCAAGGTCTCTTCCTGTTCCTTCGTAATACTGATACTTACCTTTGAATCAATAAATGGCATATTGTTGTCCTCCTTCACACATCAATTCTCACGCGTAGAGTATAACACAAAATATACAAACAAAAAAGTATATAAAATAAAGACTTCACTCGCAAAATTCTTATTTTATATACTTTTTATTAAATGTAACAGTAAATCTGGTTCCAAATTCCGGTCTGGACAAAACATCTATTACTCCGTCATGGGCATCAATAATCCATTTTGCTATAGAAAGTCCAAGTCCTGAGCCGCCCGTTTCTCCTGAACGGGCCTGGTCGGAACGATAAAAGCGTTCAAATATATGAAGTACATCCGACTCCATAATACCAATGCCTTCATCCTGTATCATATAGGATATCTTGCCATCTTCACATTTTACGGCAAGTGTAATCGTATCACCGTCATTTGAATATTTTGCGGCATTTTGTACAAAGATACGAATCGACTGCTTCATCATGGCAATATCACCCTGTATGGTTGCATTCCCCTCCTGTGGAAGTTTCAGCTCATACACATGCTTTTCATCAATCATAATGGATTCCTCCCACACTTCCTGCATTACATCTGCCAGATTCACTTCAACTTTTCTAAGGGTATTTCTTCCGCTGTCGCCTCTTGCAAGGAAAAGCAGTTGTTCAATCAGCTCCTTCATATGGTCTGACTCATGTTTTAATGCCTCTATGGATTCATTAAGGACCGTTTCATCCTCCTTGCCCCAACGGTCAAGCATATTAACATATCCCTGTATAACAGATATCGGTGTTCTAAGCTCGTGTGATGCATCGGAAATAAATCTCGCCTGCTGCTTTTGGGTTTCCTGCATACGAAAAAGCAGATTGTTAAGTGCCACCTCTATACTCTGCAAATCCTTATCTCCCGTCTTAACCTTTATCTCCTTAGAATCAGGTGATACTTTTGATATAGCCTGTTCCAAATGGGCAAGCTGCTCCGCGTTATCAAGCGGTATGGAACTAAGCTGCTCTGCACGTTCAGCCAAATCATTCAGTGGTTTTAACTTTCTGCGGATTTCTCCTGTATGAAAAAGTGCAAAAAACAGATTGAACAATTCTAATATCAGTAAAACAACAAAAGGCGGCAGTACATATGAGATAAATTCATTTGCCGCAAAGCTATACACCTTTCCATTTACGGAAGTTATATGATATACCATATCCATTATGGAATTTCCGGTAAAACTCCAAACCTCTCCATATTGATAACCTCCCGGAATCTGGTCGTGACACCACCAGATATATGCAAACCCTATCAATACAATTAAAATGATATCAAATCCAATCGTCGAACCAAGCCGCTTAAACCAAAAATCGGTATTAATCCGCCTTGCGATGGACGTCGTCTTCTTTATTTCGTTCATGATACATTGTCCTTTATTACATAACCTACCCCTCGCACGGTAGAAATCAGTTTAATTCCATATCTGTCGTCAATTTTTGTGCGAAGATACCTTACATAAACATCTATGATATTGGTCTCACCCACATAATCATATCCACAAACATCATTCATCAGTTTATCGCGGTCTAAGACGATATTCTTGTTCTTCATCAATGCTTTCAGGAGTTCAAACTCACGATTTGTAAGCACAACGGAATTCCCCTGCACAGTAACCTCATGTCTGTCCTCATCAAGCCTTACTCCCTTAATCTCCATAAAATTATTGGCAACAGGACTGCCGCCACGCTTCTTCAGTGCAACACGAATACGTGCCAGCAGCTCCTCTATTGCAAATGGTTTCGTAATATAATCGTCTGCTCCGGCATCAAGTCCCGATACCTTATCCATCACCGCATCTCTTGCAGTCAGCAGGATAACCGGCGTTTCTTTTTCGAGTCTGAGCCTTCGTAGCACTTCCAGTCCGTTTAATTTCGGAAGCATTACATCAAGCAATATCAAATCAAAATCCTTTTCAAGTGCCAACTCAAGACCACTTCTGCCGTCAAATGCTTTGACTACCTCATTCCCCTCATGTATCAGCTCAAGCTCCACAAATCTTGCTATTTTCACTTCATCTTCAACGATTAAAACCTTACTCATCATTTACCACCTTTGCAACACCTGTTTCCAGTCAGACTATACGATACTTTATCGGACTGCTATTCATCCATCTATTGAACCATCAGCTATTCATTAGTCATTCTTGATGTCCTGCTTGATGGTTCCGCAGGCATCTGAAGCTTTATCACACATTTCATTCAAATCAATCGTCACTTTATCGACTCCGTGAAAATGATATTTAAAGTCAAAAAACAATCCGATAACCATCAATGGAAGTGTAACCCAAAATGCGAATATCAGAAGCAGCACGAGCGCCAGCACAGGTATTTCCGCAGCCTGCTCGTCATGGTGCAGCACAACAAACTTTGTATTCAGACTCTTCTTAAGAATTTTTCCACACCAGTGCAGAAACTTGTCAACTACCTGTCCGAATGACTGCTTTTTGCAATCCTCCTGATAGGTCTGCTGTGCCTTTACAAATTCATCTGATGCTGTCTGTTCCGGTGTTGTTGTATAGCTTGCTGTCTTCGGTTCTGCTATCTTTCCAAGCTTCTCCAAATAGATAATGGCATCCAGCACATCATACTCACATGCCTCCAGTGCATTCTTTGCATCATCATAACTGACACCTGTTTTCTCTCTGATTTTCTCTACTTTTTCTAATTTTTCCATATTTTTCTTCCTTTCTGATTTTAACTTTCACTACCAAGCTTTCCTCAACTTGTAGCCTTATCTTATCAGGCTAAAATTAATCTAAAATGTGAGAAAGATTAAAAACAGATTAAAAATGCACAAACAGGCACTTTTTTCATCTTTTTATGTGCGTTCTATCCCTTCATCATACACCTCTACACAAAAACTTTTATGCTTACAGCAGGTGCATGTCAGTTTTCTGGTTTTTGGTGTATGAGCGGCAAAAAGTACTTCTTTAAAAGATGGCTTGAATATCGTATGGCATTTTGGACAGATATATGCTGTTGCCCTATAATAATATATAGAAATTAAAATCCCCATAATTACCTCCAATGCCATACTTGACGCAAACGGCCACCATATACCCTTTCTAATCCACAAAATTAATGTTGCCAGCTCAATGATATCCATCACGATACCAATTACTACCATAATTATTCGCACTATTTTTAGTTTTTTCTTGTTTTCCATAATATAAGCTATATCCCCGATAGATTTTACAGAGAAATTCTCAGGCTCAACACCTTTTAACTCATGCTTCATCTGCTCCAGCATATTTAATTTGGATTGGCGCTCCTCAATTTCCTCACACAAAACCTTCTCATGCTGCTCAAGTAAAATCGAAATAACACTGCCGGGGTCTTCTTCAGAAAGAAGTTCACCGATGCTGTTAATCGACAGACCGACTTCCCGCAAAAAACAAATGATTTTCATTTTTTGCAAATCTTCATCCGAATAAAGTCGTCTGCCTCCTTCACTGAGCTCACTTGGCACTAAAATATTTCTTGTGTCGTAATATTGAACCGTTCTGACCGATACGCCACAGAGCTTTGCAATTTCTCCTGTTGTATATTTTGACATAGCTTTCACCTCCTTACACTGCTCATTCTACAATGTTAAGCAGCGTAACAAGCAATCCCCTACGCAGGGGGATTTCTTAATCTTATTATTTTATATCATACTTTTTCAGTTAATTGTACATTTCTTTTATGAATATCTTTTTTATAAAATAAATAACTTCGCTTTTCCCTTGTCCATTTGCTTATTACCTAAATCTATTATCTAGCATATATATCCCTCTCCACTCTATTTGGTTTCTTTTCATGATAAAATTTAATAAATAAAAAGTTGTCTTTGCAAATTATTACATATTGGTTCATCTAACAAGAAACTTATATCACAATATTCATTGCTATCCTTTTCTGAGATAAGTACTTCCTTTGCAGTCCCTAATGCTATCTCCTTATCTTTTTCAATTATGTATACTCTCAAAATATTTATATACCAAGATACCCGATATCAGTTTAGATTACTGATATCGGGCACTTACTTTTATCTTAACTATTCACTTTTTTCAACCGAATCTAAAAAACGCCATATCTTCTCTACTCCTCATTCAGCTTAGCAAGTTTTGCTATCTGTCCAGTTGCATAGAACAAAGACCTCTTTCTTTGCCGACTCAGAGTATATGCCTCTTTCACAGAAGATTGTCTAACTGTCTTAATCTATCATTTCTACAAACTCCATTGTTATTTTTCCTAAAAGTTTTGTTTTATCCATTGCTCAATTATGTATTCCCAATCCATTCCATCCTGTAAAACTCTAAGTACTGTTACAGTCTGTGTTTCTTCATTTACTGTATAGAACAATAAATGATTACTTTGTGGTTTTATATAAATATTATATCCTCGATACCTGAAGCCTGTTGTTCCATATGCATAAGGTAAAGTATCCAGCTGCTGTGCTGCTTCCTTTATCTGCTGGGAAAATTTCTCCGCATAACTGCGATACTTAAATGTTTCAATAATATACCTTTTCTTATTCTCGACATCTAATTTACCACTTTGTGCTATAACAACCCTATAACGCTTTTTCATCTGTACCCCTTATACTCTGTCGATTTCCTTCCACGCTTCTTCAATAGTCTGAACCCTGCTTTTTTCCATATCATCTATCGCATCATCTAATTTTCCAAGCAAAACATCCATCGCATCATTAACTGTATAAGTAGATTTTGTTGTCTTAGTTGCCTCTGCTAATGCCATTAAAATCATCCTTTCAAAAAAATTTATAATATAATATTAGCATATTACTTATATAATATCCAATATAATTTTATGAATAATAAAGTTAATATACTAAAATATGAAAATAGCCAAAATAGTTTTTGAATTTTCTTTACAAAAAAGTACTTTACCTCAACTCTTTTAAGCCAAAGTAAAGCACTTAATTTTCTCATCTCAATATCATATTATACAACTTAAGGTAAACCCAAACCATCTGACCTACTCCTCATTCATCTTAGCAAGCTTCGCTGTCTGGTCGGCTGCTATACAGGCATCTATGATTTCCTGAATATCTCCGTCCATAATCTTATCCAGCTTATAAAGAGTAAGTCCGATTCTGTGGTCAGTTACTCTTCCCTGTGGAAAATTGTAGGTACGGATTTTCTCTGAACGGTCTCCCGTTCCTACCTGACTCTTACGAAGGTCAGCCTCTGCATCATGTCGCTTCTGCATCTCAAGGTCGAGAAGCTTTGCGCGAAGTAATGCAAATGCCTTTGCCTTGTTCTGAAGCTGTGATTTCTCGGTCTGACTGTATACAACGATACCAGTCGGATAATGTGTCAGTCTTACAGCCGAATCGGTAGTATTGACACACTGTCCACCGTTTCCTGAAGCACGCATAACGTCGATACGATAATCCTTTTCCGGTATATCGATTTCATCAATTTCTTCAGCCTCCGGCAGCACGGCAACGCTTGCTGTTGAGGTATGAATACGTCCACCGGACTCCGTCTCAGGCACACGCTGTACACGGTGTACACCACTTTCATACTTGAGAACTGAATATGCACCTGCACCTGTTACCATAAACGTAACCGATTTCATACCACCGATACCAATCTCTTCCACACTTGCAAGCTCACATTTCCAACGTCTGCTCTCTGCATAATGCACATACATACGGTATAATTCCGCTGCAAACAATGCCGCTTCATCCCCGCCGGCGCCTGCTCTTATCTCCACAATGACGTTCTTATCATCATTGGGGTCTTTTGGAAGAAGAAGTATTTTAAGCTCCTGCTCATACGTTTCAAGTCTGGCTTTTGCATCATTTAATTCTTCCTTCGCCATCTCACGAATTTCCTCATCACTTTCCTCTTCCAGCATCATAAGGCTGTCCTCGATGGTTTCTTTTGCTTTCTTATACTCCATGTATTTATCTACAATCGGAGTCAAATCACTCTGTTCCTTCATTAAAGCTCTAAATTTCTTTTGGTCACCAACTACATCGGGGTCTGACAACTGATTATTGATGGTATCAAGCTTATCAACTAATTCTTCTAATTTATCAAACATAATATCCTCCTATGACAGCTATTTCTCTAAGCTTAACAAATTTTCCCGTACAGCAATTTACATACTTGAGCTTTATTCAGACTTACGATTTCTAAATACGATAGTGTCCATATACAACTCTGTCATTACCGCACAAATCTTTTATTACATGAATATCGTCATATCCCGCATCTACAAGGAGGTGCTGCACATCTTCTGCCTGATTATTCCCAATCTCAAATAAAACATATCCATCATCCTTCAAATATTTTGCCGCATCCCAAATAATTCTTCTATAAAATACCAAGCCGTCACTGCTTCCGTCAAGTGCCAATCTCGGCTCATAATTCCTTACCTCTGGCATAAGGCTCTCTATAACATCACTTTCGATATACGGCGGATTAGAAATGATAAAATCATATCTGTCATTTATCTTCTCAAATAAATCACTTTTTATTACATCACACGAAGCGCCAAGAACCATCGCATTTTCCTTTGTAAGTGCAAGTGCTGCATCAGATATATCCGCAAGGGTCACGTGACATTTATCCGAAAGCTTTTTGACAGAAATTCCGATACAACCTGACCCACAACACAGATCAAGTACCTTTGGAAAATCCGTTTTGCAGTTCTTAATAAGCTCAAGTGCCTTCATCACAAGTGTTTCCGTATCCATACGTGGTATCAAAACATCCTTTGCCGTATGAAAATCCATTCCCATAAAGCCCGCTATCCCTGTGATATACTGTAATGGTATTCTTTGTGACCGTTTTTCTATCAGTGACAGATATTCCTGTTCTAACGCTTTCTCCGCCTCCTGCCCCTTTTCAAGCAACAACTTCGTTTTATCCATTTGGGATACATGCAGCCACAAAAGCTCCGCATCCGTCTCCGCCTCGGCAATGTTACAATCTTTCAGTCTGTTCATTCCATAACGAATAAGCTCATATATTTTCATATATACGCACCCATCTCCGTATAAATTTATTGATACCGTACTAGCCCTCTATTTCACCCTTTCGCATTGCATCCTGATAAGCCTGCCAATCAAGTACAGCCTCAACGGATTTTATTGCGACCTCTATCATATCAAGCTCCGGCTCTCTTGTTGTAAGCCGCTGAACCCACATACCGGGTACACTTAAGATATGTGCAAGTTTTGATTCACTCTTTCCTGCAAACATAATAAATTCATATGAAATACCCGCAATAACAGGAACAAGCAATAATCTTATCAATATCCTGAGCCATGCCGTATCTGCTTTTATAAACATAAAAACAAAAATACTGATAATCATAACGATAAACAAAAAGCTTGTACCACATCTCTTGTGATATCTGGAATATTTTTTTACATTTTCAGGAGTAAGCGATACCCCTGCTTCAAAACAATTGATTGTCTTATGCTCCGCTCCATGATACATGAATACTCTCTGAATATCCTTCATCAGTGAAATGAGTACCACATATCCGATAAAAATAGCCAGTCTGATTACACCTTCTATTATGGCTATTAGTACATGACTCTTTATAACCTTACCCAAAAGCTCTACGATAAAAGCAGGAAGCATCATAAAAAGTGCGACAGCAAATATCAGTGAAAATGCCACGGTTCCAGCCATCAGCAAATCATCAGACTTCTTTTGCTGTTCAGGTGTTTTCTCCTTTTTAGGTTTTTTGTCCGTTTTTTCGTTTTTAGAATTTTTTTCTTTTTCCTCTTCCTCTTCTTCATAAAAAGAAGCTGAATATGTAAGAGTCTTTACCCCTATCACAAGTGACTCAACAAAGTTGACAACGCCCCTTATAATAGGAAGTCTGAGAATCTTATATCTTGAACCCAGAGAAACATAATCCTGTATATCTACTTCTATTTCATTATCAGGCTTTCTGACAGCTACTGCATATTTGTCACCGTTTTTCATCATGACACCTTCTATAACTGCCTGCCCGCCTATTCTAACTCTTTTCAAAATATCACCCATTTCAAATCGAAAATATTGGATATCGAAAAACAAAGTTTCCCATATCGTAAAAATAGGTTGAGATTATATTGATAACCTCAACCTATCACTCTTTTTATTAAGCCTGTACACCGTACTTCTTGTTAAACATATCAATTCTACCACGAGCCTTTGCAGCCTTCTGCTGACCTGTATAGAATGAATGACACTTTGAGCAAATTTCTACGTGAATTTCTTCCTTTGTTGAACCTGTAACGAACTCGTTACCACAGTTACAAACAACCTTTGCCTGATAGTAGTCTGGATGTATTCCTTCTCTCATTTGATTTTCACCTCTTTACATATATTATTGATATATGAGAATAGGCTTTCGCCTGACTTCTTCATAAAACACAGCTTTGTTATTTTAACATAAGCACATATATGTTTGCAAGTTTTTTTTAAAATAATTTTCATTATTGTTACTATTCAACCATCTGTAAGCTGCCATGCTATATATATTGTTTTACGAACCGCTTGCGCTTTGTAAAACAATATATATAGCATGGCAGCTTACAGATGGTTGAATAGTAGCTAATAAATCAAATTACTAATTACTGCTTTCTCATTAAAGACTTTTCTACATAGTGCATAAACTCTTCATTATTTTTTGTTCTTACGAAGAGTCTTAAAACATCCTCAAGTACATCTTCTGACTTATTTCCCGACAGAGCTTTATGGATAGCAGTTACAACTTCCTGCTCTTTCTTATCAAGAAGCAAATCATCTCTTCTTGTTCCGGACTTTGCAATGTCTATAGCAGGGAATATTCTCTTTTCCGAAAGCTTCCTGTCAAGTACAAGCTCCATATTTCCTGTTCCCTTGAATTCCTCAAATACAACATCATCCATCTTGCTTCCCGTTTCTACAAGCGCTGTAGCAAGTATTGTCAAGCTTCCGCCCTCACGCATATTTCTTGCCGCACCAAAGAATTTCTTTGGCATATGAAGCGCTGCCGGATCAAGACCACCTGACAAGGTTCTGCCGCTAGGAGCAACCGTGAGATTATACGCTCTGGCAAGTCTTGTGATACTGTCAAGAAGAATAACCACATCCTGTCTTTGTTCCACAAGTCTCTTGGCTCTTTCTATAACCATCTCAGATACTCTCTTATGATGCTCAGGAAGCTCATCAAATGTAGAATAAATAACCTCTACATTCGGGCCTTCTATCGACTCTCTGATATCCGTTACTTCCTCAGGTCTTTCATCTATCAAAAGCACCAGTAAATGAATATCACTATACTGTGTACTGATACATTTTGCAATCTGCTTTAATAGTGTTGTCTTTCCTGTCTTCGGAGGAGATACAATCATACCTCTTTGTCCCTTACCGATAGGTGCCAGAAGGTCTATCATTCTTATCGGTACCGGTGCATCCTCTCCATCCATTTTTATTCTCTCATTTGGGAATACAGGAGTCAAATCCTCAAAGTTCTTTCTTCCTGCTATTGCAGAAGGATGTTCCCCATTTACAGAGCCAACATAAAGCAATGCACTGAATTTTTCACCCTGCGTTTTTACTCTTATATTTCCTGACACAATATCGCCTGTTTTCAGTCCAAAGCGTCGTATCTGTGCCGGAGATACATATATATCCTGATTACCCGGAAGATAATTTGCACTTCTGATAAATCCATAGCCATCGCTCATAACTTCCAAAATTCCGTTTGCTGTTTTACCGCTGTCTAAATCAGAACCCTGATATGAATCCTGTCTGTCTATTCTGTCATCCCTGTCAGTATATGAATTTGTATCTGATTTTTCTTCTCTTGGAACATACTCATTTCTCGAAGTATAATCCGTTCTTGGCGTATAGTCATTTCTGGAGCTATAGTCATTTCTGGAACCATAATCATTTCTGGAGCCATAGTCATTTCTGGAGCTATAGTCGTTTCTGGAACCATAATCATTTCTTGCACTATAGTCATTCCGTGAACCATAGTCATTTTTGGAACCATAGTCGTTTCTGGAACCATAGTCGTTTCTGGATGCGTAATCATTTCTGGAGCCATAGTCATTTCTGGAACCATAGTCATTTCTGGAACCATAGTCATTTCTGGAGCCATAGTCATTTCTGGAACCATAGTTATTTCTTGAATTATACTCAGTCCTTACAGGACCATTATTTCTTACCGATTGTCTTCCTGCTATATTTCTGGTATTATCTCTTCTCATGCCAGTCTGCTGCATAGGCATTTTTTCCATCTCCATCGGTCTGTTTTCCACTTTAATTGTCTCGACACGTATCGAATCCGTCTGGGCGATTTCTGTTTTTTTCTGCCTTTCCATCAAAAATTGTGCCAGTTCATTTTTCTTCAACGCAGAAACACCTTTAATTCCGTTTTCCTTCACGTATTGTCTCATTTCTGCCAACGAAGCCTTACTAAAATCCATAATTTACTCCTTTTCTACTATGTACCGGTTTTACCTGTTACGTTACCTTCTTACATATCTGTTTTTTGATATTTTATTTTTGTTTTTTGATTTTAAATTTCTCTATATTAATTTTAAATTTTTACATGGGAAAACTAAGAATATAGAAAATTATATCATGCTACTCGAATATAAGTATATCACATTTTATTTGTTTGTAAAGTGTTATTGCTTTTAATCTCATCAAATGATATGATATCGTTACTATTTTTTTTACAAATGAGGTGTGTATTATGAGTAATGATTCCATCGTTTTATACAAATTAATCATTTTATATATGTTAGATCGTGTAGATTTCACATTGACCAACTCGCAAATATCTGAATTTATACTGACGAAGGGCTATACAAACTATTTTACCCTCCAGGAAGCAATAAACGGTCTGATAGAAAGTGAATTTGTATATGTTTCAACCATAAGAAGCTCATCCCATTACAAAATTACGGACAAGGGGGAAGAGGCCTTAAGTCTCTTTGAAAATAAAATTCCCTATGCCATTAAACAGGATATTCTTGATTACTTTGAGAATCAAAAGATAAATCTTAAAAATGAGTCGGAAATATATTCAGACTATTCCTTGAATGATTCAAATGAATATACTGTTACATGTATCATAAAGGATAGAAAAGAAACTTTGGTTGATTTAAAATTTAATGTTCCTACAAAAGCAAATGCAATCACGATTTGTGACAACTGGCGTCAAAAAAGTACCGAAGTATACGATTATCTTATAAACCAGTTATGGATAACAAAGGGCAGCAACTCATAAGAGTTACCGCCCTTTGTTATAGGCTATCCAAAAGTTCTGTTTATCATCTCCTATATTCTATCCAAGTGTTCCGTTTATGACATCCCATATTTCGTCACGTCCCTGTTTAGTCTGTGCTGAAAACGGAATGACTTTCGTACCCGGAACCAGCTCCAGCTTCTCTTTTATGATTTTTATGTTCTTTTGAAGCTGGCTTCGTTTGATTTTATCAAGCTTTGTAGTGATAATGATCGGCTCATATCCGTTCTCTATAATCCAGTTATACATAACGCAGTCATTCTCTGATGGCGCATGTCTGATATCTATCAAGAGAAATACTTTTTTCAGCTGCTTAGAGCTGTTTAAATAGCGCTCTATCATTTTGCCCCATTTTGCACGTATTTCCATAGATACCTGTGCATAACCATACCCCGGTAAATCTACAAAATACAAATTCTTATTTACATTATAGAAATTTATAGTCTGTGTTTTTCCCGGCTGTGATGAGGTTCTTGCAAGTGCTTTTCTGTTTAACAGTCCGTTTATCAATGACGATTTACCGACATTTGACTTTCCGGCAAATGCGATTTCAGGCAATTCATTTTCCGGCAGCTTACTTGTAATTCCACATACGGTTTCAAGCTCTGCACTTTTTATTATCATAATAATCTCCTATTCTCTATGGGCAAAATTCAAGGTAGATGAAACACTATGCCAAAGCATGTTCAAGTACCTGTTTCATTGTCGATACCGGAATAATATTCATTCCCTCCGTAACTTCTTCGCCTACTTCCTCAAGGTTACTCACATTGCTTTCAGGAATAATGACATCCTTTATGCCGATACTTTTTGCTGCCAAAAGCTTTTCTTTCAGACCACCGATGGCAAGTACGTTTCCCCTCAAGGTAATCTCTCCTGTCATGGCAAGTCTGCCCTTAACCGGTTTATTAAATATGGCGGAATAAAGAGCGGTAGCCATTGTGATACCTGCCGATGGACCATCCTTTGGAATTGCACCCTCAGGTATATGGATATGAATATCATGTTTCTCGTAGAAATCCTCTCCAAGCTCTTCCGATTCCTTGAGCGCCCTGATATAACTCATGCCTGCGATTGCCGACTCCTTCATCACATCTCCCATTTTACCGGTAAGCTGCAGTTGTCCGTTTCCCGGCATCACATTGACCTCAATATCAAGTGTTACACCGCCTACTGCAGTCCATGCCAGACCTCTTACCGCTCCGATTTTATTTGAGAAGTCATGGGAATCATCTTTATATTTTTCAGGTCCCAGCAGCTCTACTACCATTTTCTTATCAATCTTCACGGAATCCGTTTCTCCCGTCAAAATCATACGGCAGGCCTTTCTGCACAGCTTATCAATCGTTCGTTCCAGACTTCTTACGCCTGCTTCTCTTGTATAATGTCTGATGATATACCTGATTGCACCACTATTGATCTTAAAGCTGCTTTTCTTCAGTCCGTTCTTTTCTCTTGCTTTGTCCACAAGATAAAGCTTGGCAATATGATACTTTTCGTCTTCCGTATATCCTGATATTTCTATTATTTCCATTCTGTCAAGAAGGGGTCCCGGTATCAGGGAGGCATCATTTGCTGTAGCAACAAACAAAACCTTACTAAGGTCTATCGGCACCTCAAAATAATGGTCATAAAACTTATTATTCTGTTCACCGTCCAGTACCTCAAGAAGTGCCGACGACACATCACCCTTATAATCACTGCTTACCTTGTCCACCTCATCCAGCAAAATAAGCGGATTATCCGTTTTTGTCTTGGCAATCGACTGGGCGATTCTTCCCGGCATTGCCCCAATATAGGTCTTTCTATGGCCTCTGATTTCAGCCTCATCCCTTACGCCACCCAATGACATACGAATATACTCTTTATTCGTGGCTGAAGCTATGGATTTCGCAATAGAGGTCTTTCCTGTTCCGGGAGGTCCTACCAGACATATAATCGGCATGTTCCCCTTTTTATTCATAATATGTACTGCCAGATAATCGATTATTCGTTCCTTGACCTCAGAAAGCTTATAATGGTCTTTTTCAAGTATTTTGATTGCTTTTTCAAGATTTTCGTTTTCATCTGATGATTTTCCCCACGGATAATCCAGCAATGTTTCGATATAATTTAATAATATACCGCTCTCTGCCGACATCTGGGGAATGGCTTTATAACGATTTATCTCTTTTGCCAGCTTTTCCTTAACCTCTTTGGGTGCACCACTATTATTAAGACGCTCTGCAAGCTCATCCGCAGATTCTTCTATATCATCTTCGCCAAGCTCCTTCTTAATAACCTTCAGCTGTTCTCTAAGGACATATTCCTTCTGGTGTTTATTGACGCAATCCTGAAGTTTCTCTTTTATATCATTTCTGATTGCAATGATATCCAGCTCCTCTTCTATAAGCTGAAGAAGCTTCAAAACACGTTCCTTCAAATCAACGGCTTCCAATATTTCCTGTTTCTTTTCAAATGGTATTGGAATAAAATCTGCCACACCGTCAGTAAGTACCCCTAAATCTTTTATTGTAAGCAAATTTTTATAAATCAGCTTATTGGTTCCGAGTCCATTTGAAAATGCCTGCATAAGCTTCTCCATAACCATTCTCAAATATGTTTCATGCTCCTGCTTTGACATATTGGATGCATTACTTTCTTCTATGATTTCTATATCCCCGTTAAAATAACCATCCTCTTTGCAATAACTTACAAGGCGTCCTCTTTTTTCTGTTTCAAGAAGTATTCGCAAGGATTTGTTAGGCAATTTTATAAATTGCTTTATCTTTGCCGTTACTCCGATATTATATAAATCAGGATTTTTGTCATCTACAGAAATATTTTTGCTTGTAACCAAAAATATTTTTCCATCATTTTTCATAGCGGCTGTTGCAGCCTCACAAGAATCCTTATTTACAACATCCAGATGTGTGGATGCTCCCGGCATTATCGTAATGCCTCTAAGAACCATCATTGGCATACTCCAGATTATATATTCCATATAATTTTCTCCTCTATAATGTATAACAATTTATTTTTTAAAAAGCCGGGATGTATTCATCCCGACTTTCTGATTTATGCAATCTCACCATCACTCGTATTTGAGCGTTTTTTCTTTATCTGCTTCTTTACTACGGGTGCATCTGCGTATTCAATAATGGGATCAGCTCCCTCTTTGATAACTTCCTTTGTTACAATACATTTTGCAACAGTCTCATCTGAAGGAATCTCAAACATCAAATCAAGAATTGCCTTTTCAATAATAGCTCTCAGACCTCTGGCACCGGTTTTTCTCTCCATAGCCTCTCTTGCTATCTCTCTTAACGCATCCTCTTCAAACTCCAGACTGACACCGTCTAATTCAAACAATCGTTTATACTGCTTATAAATTGCACTCTTCGGCTCTGTAAGAATTTTAACCAATGCATCTTCATCAAGGAAATCAAGCGTAACAGCCACAGGAACTCTTCCTACGAATTCCGGTATCAGACCATATTTTACAAAATCCTGTGGAAGAACCTGTTTCAGCATTTTACCTAAATCCTGCTCTGATTTGTCAACTACTTCCGCATTAAATCCGATACCCTTCTTACCGACTCTGTCTTCTATGATCTTCTCAAGTCCTTCAAAAGCACCCCCACAGATAAACAAAATATTTGTTGTATCTATCTGGATAAACTCCTGATGCGGATGCTTTCTGCCGCCCTGCGGCGGAACGGATGCAACAGTTCCTTCAATAATCTTTAAAAGAGCCTGCTGTACGCCTTCTCCGGAAACATCTCTTGTTATCGAAACATTCTCACTCTTCTTGGTTATCTTATCAATTTCATCAATATAAATAATACCATGCTCCGCACGCTCTACATCATAATCGGCAGCCTGAATAAGCTTAAGAAGGATATTCTCAACATCCTCACCTACATATCCCGCTTCTGTAAGAGCTGTAGCATCTGCTATGGCAAATGGCACATTAAGCAGCTTCGCCAGTGTCTGTGCCAGATAGGTCTTACCTGAACCGGTAGGTCCTACCATCAGTATATTGCTTTTCTGAAGTTCAACATCAAAATCCTTTTCAGCAAGAATCCTCTTATAGTGATTATAGACAGCAACTGAAAGAACCTTTTTTGCATCCTCCTGACCAATTACATACTGGTCAATAAAATCTTTGATTTCCTTTGGTTTCAGGAGATTAATGCCGTCATCAATCTGCATATCCTCCAATTCTTCATCTATTATCTCTGCACAAATCTGAATGCACTCATCGCAAATGTAAGCATTTGGACCTGCTATAAGCTTCCTTACCTGATCCTGTGTCTTATTGCAAAATGAACATCTAAGTTGTTTTCTGTCGTCTGCACGACCTGCCATGGCTATACCTCGTTTTCTTTATTACTTAATTTATTCGCGGTTTGCAATTACGGAATCAATGAGACCGTATTCCAATGCTTCCTGAGCACTAAGCCAGTTATCTCTGTCTGTATCCTTTTCGAGAACCTCTACCGGCTTACCACATTCTTTTGCTAAAATTTCGTTGATTTTTCTTTTGGTCTTTAATATATGCTCTGTTGTAATCTGCATATCGCTTGCCTGACTTCCGCTAGGCATACCGCCCATTGGCTGATGAATCATAATCTCTGCATTTGGAAGAGCCATACGCTTACCCGGCGCACCGCCTGCAAGTAAAAATGCGCCCATACTGGCTGCCATTCCGCAACATATTGTAGCTACATCGCACTTAATATAATTCATTGTATCATAAATACCAAATCCTGCCGAAACCGAACCACCCGGGCTGTTAATATAAAGTGAAATATCCTTTGACGGGTCCTCGGATTCAAGAAACAGTAACTGCGCAATTATAATACTTGCTGATGTATCATTTACTTCTTCACCCAAAAATATAATTCTATCCTTAAGTAATCTTGAATAAATATCATACGAGCGTTCACCACGGCTGGTCTGCTCAATGACATAAGGTACTAAACTCATATACTATACCTCCATTATATTAAGCTGATAAAGAGAAAATTAAACTTCCTTTGCATTCTCGACTACAAATGCAGCGGCTTTCTTTACAGCTATATCTTTCTTTATGCTGTTTTTTTCAGCATCACCCATAAATTCTTTCACATCCTCAAGCTTCATCTGATACTGATTTGCCATATTCTCCAATTCTTTATCAAGCTCCTCGTCTGTAGCCTCAATATTTTCAGCGTCAACAATCGCTTCAAGTACAAGACGTGACTTAATCCTTGATTCAGCATCAGGCTTAATTCTCTCCATAAATGCTTCCTCTGTTACATTGCAAATCTGAAGATACTGTTCAAAGTTAATTCCCTGATACTGTAATGACTGAGCAAATTCATCCCTCATTCTTTCCTGTGTATCCTTAATCATTGCATCTGCAATATCCATAGTTGCATTTTCGATAATCTTATCAATAACCTTAATTTCCTTCTCATTCTCGGCAGCTTTTTTCTTCTTTGCAAGCGTTGTCTGTTTTACATCTTCCTTATACTCGTCAAGTGTCTCAAAATCTGATACCTCGGCAGCAAATTCATCATTCAGCTCAGGTAAATCAGCTTCCTTGATTTCCTTAATAACACACTTGAATAATGCCGGTTTTCCTGCAAGCTCCTCTGCCTGATAATTCTCAGGGAATGTAACATTTACCTCTACATCTTCACCGATATTTTTGCCAACAAGCTGATCCTCAAATGTATCAATAAATGAATGTGAACCAAGAACGAGCTTGTAGTTCTCGCCCTTTCCACCATCAAAAGGAACTCCGTCTACAAATCCTTCAAAATCAAGAGTCACTTCATCTTCAAGCTTTGCAGCTCTGTCTGTTACAGGTGTCATTCTTGAATTCTTCTTCTGCTCCTTTAAGATTTCTTCCATAACTTCATCATCAGTTACTTCAACATCAATCTTCTCTACTTCAATGCCCTTATACGCACCTAACGTAACCTCAGGTTTAACAGCCACTTCAGCAGTAAATATGAAATCCTTACCCTTTTCAATCTGTTCAACATCAATAACAGGTCTTGATGTGATTTCAAGCTCGCTATCTGCCACTTCCTTAGGATAATTCATGTTAATCAATGCATTTGCAGCTTCTTCATAAAATACTTCAGGGCCATACATCTTCTCTATAAATGCCTGTGGAACCTTTCCCTTACGGAAACCAGGCACACTGAATTTACCCTTCTGTTTCTTATAAGCCTCTGTAATTGCCTTCTCAAAATCCTCTGCCGGTACTGTAATAGTAAGCTTTGCCATGCTATGCTCAAGCTTTTCTACTGTTAAACTCATTTTCCTATTTCCTCCTTATAATCAGCACATTATGCTTTATCGCTCTTAAATATGCGGTACCTACCCGCATCAATCAATCGATTATACCATAACAGACTTATATATGTCTAGTAAAAAATCTCGTATAATACCTGTCCGTTTCCTGTCAACGCTGCGGTTCATCTACAATACATGCCGTATATCAATCAGGGTATATCTGTCTACCGGTGCTTCATTGTATATGTGTATACTGCTGTTTCGATATTTAAGTGTTTCTAATGATATAACAAATATGCTAAATCCATATTACTCAAAATCAAAACTCGCATTTCAATTTATTGATATATGTAAGTATTTGATGCTCAAACAGTTGATTTTGAGTAATATAACGCACATTTGTTATATCATAAGAAGCACTAAAAATATCTGCAAATGCAACATACACATATACAATGAAGCACCGGCACGCAGATATACCCTGACTAATATACGCTTTGTATTATTTCCGGGCTGCAACATGTCAACCAAAAAGAAGGTGCTGCAATATGCAGCACCCTCTATTTGAACAATCAAGATATTCTATCTACCTGACATCTGCTCTTCCTGTCTCTTAATCATCTGACGAACCATCTCGCCACCGACAGAACCAGTCTGAGCTGATGTTAAGTCACCATTGTAACCTTCCTTAAGGTTAACACCGATTTCCTTGGCAACTTCCATCTTAAATCTATTCATGGCATCCTTTGCCTCTGGAACACTCATCTTGTTTGTTCCTGTTGAATTAGAACTTGACATATCATTTTCCTCCATTCACTTATTAAGACTTATGTCTTGTTAGTATTATGTTCATTTCGGAAAATCATATTATACCAATTTATGTAAAAATATTTTAATATTTCATTGGCTCTTCTTCGCCATTCATAACTCTTATAGCACCCTGAGCAAGAGCAAGCAATTCATCCTCACCAGGATATACTGTAAACGGAGCTATAAAACCGGCTCTCTTTTCAAGTTCCTCACATGTATGTTTGGAATATGAAATACCGCCTGTTAAGATAATCTGATCAACTTCGCCGCGAAGTACGGTTGCCATAGCACCGATATCCTTTGCAACCTGCTGATAAAATGCATCCTGAACAAGCTTAGCATGTTCATCACCTTCATTTACCATCTTTTCAAGATCTCTTGCATCGTTACTTCCTATATATGCATTAAATCCACCATTACCTAAAAGCTTCTTCATCACTTCCTGCTGTGTATATTCCCCTGAGAAGCACATCTTTACAAGATCTCCTGTAGGAACGCCGCCTGCTCTCTCCGGTGAAAAGGCACCGTCACCGTCAAGTGCATTATACACATCAACTACTTTTCCTTTTAAATGTGCACCTACAGATACACCGCCGCCCATATGAACAACAATCAGATTAAGGTCCTCATATTTCTTTCCATTTTCTTTGGCATATCTTCTGGCAACAGCTTTCTGATTAAGCGCATGGAACACACTTCTTCTTGGTATATCAGGCATACCTGATAATCTTGAAGATGGCATAAGCTCATCAACAACTGTAGGATCTGCAATAAAAGAAGGAACACCTACCTGATCACCTATCTCTTTTGCCAATATTCCACCAAGATTTGATGCATGCTGTCCCTGAACACCGATCTTTAAATCTTCAAGCAGTTCATCACTTACAGGATATGTACCACCCGGAATCGGCTTAAGCATACCGCCTCTTCCAACACATACGTCAAGTGTCTTGATATCAAAATTTTTCTCAGCAAGTATATCGAGAATAACCTTTTTACGAAAATCCTTCTGCTCTACAATCAAATTATATCCTGCTAATTCCTCTGTTGTATGCCTGAGGGTTTCTTCAAATAATAATGTTTCATCTTCAAATACACCTATCTTTGTAGATGTAGAGCCAGGATTAATTACAAGAATCTTATATGACATATTGTTTCTCCTTTTTATTATTTTGTATTCTTCATAGCCTCTGCAACAACTGCTGCAAGTGCTATGGAATTCATCTTTACTTCAAATGTATCTGACCTTGATGTCAGAATAACCGGTGCATCCGTACCTGTTATAATACATCCGTTTTTACATGCTGTTGTATGTACAAGGCACTTATAAACCAGATTGCCTGCATGAATATCAGGGAATAAAAGCACGTCAGCATCACCGACGATCTTTCTTCCTGTTGCTCCCTTATGCTTTGCAGCTTCAGGGTCTATAGCAAGGTCAAATGATAAAGGTCCGTCAATAATACATCCTGTAATCTCACCTGCTTCATTCATCTTCGTAAGCTCGGCAGCATCAAGTGTTGCAGGCATCTTAGGATTTACCACCTCTACTGCTGCAAGCGGTGCTACCTTCGGATTGGAGATTCCACATGCATGAGCTACCTCTACTGTATTCTCAACAATTGATTTCTTCTCCTCAAGTGTAGGATATGTCATAAATGCAACATCTGTAAGGAATAACAGTCTGTCAATACCCGGAACCTCAAATACGCCTACATGTGATAAAGGCTTTCCTGTTCTAAGACCAACTTCCTTGTTCAGGACACTCTTTAAAAAGCCCTTTGTATCTATCAGACCCTTCATATACATATCAGCCTTCTTATTATGTACAAGTTCAACTGCCTTAAGAGCTGCCGCCGTCGTATCAGGCTCATTAATAATCTCATAGTCAGAAAGATCCATATTAAGACCGGCGGCTATTTCTCTGATTTTCGCCTCATCACCAACTAATATAGCATCAGCAATGCCTTTTTCCTTAGCAGCTTTAACAGCTTCCAATATAGGCTCATCCTGTGCACATGCGACTGATACTGTCTTTCTGTCACATTGTGAAACCTTTGCCAATAAATCGTCAAAACCTTTACTCATTTGTTTGCACCTCTCATGTATTTTTATAAATTTATTCGTTTCATATGGTAGCACTTATAAATCAAAAGGTCAACTAAAAATCAAAAGGAGTATGGCAGCCGTAACAGCTGTCAGAAATATAGCAATCATCCAAAACAACGGTATCCCGTCACCTGTTGAAGGTGCATCCGGTATAAAAGTATCAGATGCATCCGTTGTCGGCTCTATCGGTTCAGATACAGTCGTTTCTTCCGTTGTCACATCCGTTCCTGTGGACGTAGTCAGCTCTTCTGTTGTCATATCTTGTGGTACCTCTGCTGTATCCGGTTCATCATCTATATAAATCGTTTGTCCTTCATCGTTGATATCCTCATGGCTTGCTATCGTTTCACCAGGATAATACTCTTTATCCGACAAATACTCAAATACTACAAGACTTTTTCCCTCCAGATTATCGTTTGAAAATGTAAATTTCATATCTACGGACATATTTTCTTCTGTGGCTTCAAAGGTAACAGATGATTGAACCTCCATATCCGAAATAATAAGAGGCGTTCCCTCAGTCTTGTCCATAATGATTCCATCTATGGTATATTGATGACCTATCTCAAGATTTGTCATGGAAACAGTATCTATTATTGTTATACTGCTATTACTTGCTGAGGATTTGTGCGTTCCACTCACACTGTCCTTAGCTGTCGTATTGAGCTTAGGTAATGATTCATTATAAATATCCCCAAGTGCAATCATATTATTTACATCGTCTCCAGGAATGATTATCTCTATGGCTTCAAGCTGCTTATATCGATTTTTGTTTGCATCACATCGAAGCTCCTTGAGATAATATTTTCCGGCAGGAAGTGCACCCTTACTGTCAACCGGCTTCTCCCCATGATATGTGAACCAAATACCAGCCATCGGTTTTCCGCTGTTTGTATCCTTCGTATGCGCAATATATGCGGCATCGGATGAATAATAACCGTTTTCGTCGGTGTATATGACAACGGACATATGTCCTTTTTCATCTTCAAGTCTGAATGCTACATTCGCTATGGCATCACCTGTCTCCGCATCCTTTTTGACAAACGAAAAATCTCCTCTGGATGCAGTATCGACAGCATCATACAAAATCTCCATGGATGAATCGGATACCGCTTCTTCTCCGTCTGTCACCAAAGTTACCTTATCCCAATCAACAATAAGCTCCGCACAGACGGCATCCGGCATATAGCCTTCCGGTGCTTTCGTTTCCCGAATGTCATATCTTCCTATCGGAATACCGGATATGGTGTCCGTCCCCTTGCCCTCATATATTGTGTCGCTCACGATTCCGACTCCGTCCTCATTGGTCAGGAAAACCCCTGCTGCCTCACCGGACTCCGAATATAGCGTATATTCAGCCTGTTTCAAAGGAACACCTGTAACCGCATCGGATTTTCTCAGTTTTAATTTTCCTGTCACAGGCTTGTCAAGTCCGTTTGCATATGCCGCCACACTTCTTGTCATTTTTATATGTTCGGCACTCACCTCTACTTCCATTTCAGCTTCATTTTTGTAAAAACCTGATGTCTGAACAGCCTTTCCGGTATTAACCGCTATATTTGTTTCGGCATTACAATCCCACAGATTCGGAAGCTCTGCTATTTTATATTTTCCAAAGGGTACCGACATATACTGCTGCATAATTTTGTCATCACCATATGCGCGATATTCCTCCGGAGAATGAAATACCAATCTGTTTCCCGTCTCCTTATCCTGATAAAATCTTCCGTTATAAGAAGAAATAAATCTGCCTTTTATTTTTCCGTTTTCATCATATATGCCATATGTTATCCCTGCCATATTATAGCTGTTATTTTTATGATAGTTATAGATTGATGAAATATGATATGTATCCGTAAATTGAAAACTGTTTGAAGAATATACCAGATTTTTTGACATCCATATATATCCTTCCGTTTCCTTCCAATCGATACTGATATTAACCGATGATTCGGATGCTTCCCCCGCAAATATCAACGTCTGGTCTCCGGCAGCTTTTGAATCGGCGGTATATGCCGTCACACCGGGCTGTCCCTTTAATTTCCCCAGCTTATCACTGCCCTGTTTTTCCGGTTCTGAACTAAAGTAAAATATTTCTCCACCATATACTTTATATTCTCCCGATTTTTTTACTGAATAGCTGTCAGCTCCATTTCTCTTCAAATGCAGCCAGCTTCCGGAAGGAATGATCATACTGATATAATTATCTTGATTTCCTTCCAGTTTTATTCTTTCTGTTCTTTTTCTGATACATCCGCTTGAGGCATCATCATATATTTTATTTCCTTTTAATGTCTGACTGTTGCCATAGTTCTCCTTTGTTTCTACATTGATAAGTGAAAGCTCTGTTTCATTACTATCCAAAACGATATCCGGCTGCCCTGTTATATAGCTGTAAAACTCCTTACAACAGCTCCTTAAAATACCGCCGTGCCGCACGTAATTCAATGTCAGAGCCACCACGACAGCTTTTTCGTTTTCTGACATGGTACGAAAGCCCTGCCAGCCGTAAGGCGATACATAACTGTAATATAATACTTTTCTGATTGTCTGATGATTGAGTGTACCAATGGTTATATCCGATGTATTTAACACACATGCCATATCATGGTCTCCACACCATGCGTCATAGGCTGCCCCATTGTACCTGACTGTGTAACGGTTGGTTGTTGTACCGCCATATGAAGCCTGCCCGTTATTATATATGGCATCTTCTTCCTCTGACATAAGCTCCGGTGCATCCATATCGGAAATACTGTCTGCATCCGTCATCGTCGCAATATAAGATTTCTGTTTTGCATTTCCGTCAGCATTTGCACTGAATCTGCCGCCGACACATATGGCGGCATATAAAAGAATAATTGATAAAAATGCAGTCATAAGCTGCTGTGATTTCTTATTAAAATTCATTGTATCTTCATGCCCTTTCTTTATATATCTGCAAAGAACATGTTTATTATTGCCGGCCGATACAATAATATGAATCATGCCCTATTTCTGTTTCCACAAAGGAACATAATCGCCTTTGACAAATGACTCAATGTTTTCATTCAGATAATTCTTTTCTCTTCTAAATTCATCTGCCGACATTCCCACCCTGTAAAATGGTTCTTCATCATAAAAAGGATCATCATACATATATCTTTTGTCCATGCTCTACCTCCACTTTGTAATCAGCTTCTCAATGCGCATAAAAAAAGCTTACGCATATCATAAAATTGCGTAAGCCCTAAGTCAACAGATTCGCTATAACTCGCTAAATTGGCGAATATTCGTTAATTTCATTCAGTTTTTTAACCTTTTGGATAATTTAATCGTTCCTCTGATATATTGTAAAGAACCTCCTTCAGGAATTTCTCTGCCAGATAATTTGCCATATTCAGATTCATATCCTGATAGTTTCCACACTCTCTTGGATTCGCCCCCGGAATAGGGTCATGATAATGCCTGATATACTCAAACATGGAAATCATCAGGTCAACAATATCCTTTGACTCATAATCACCGGCAAGTATCAAATAAAATCCGGTCCGGCATCCCATCGGGCCGAAATATATAACTTTATCTTTACAATCATCACAATTCCTTAAGTATGTTGCTCCAAGATGTTCTATGGAATGAATTTCAGCGGTGTTCATAACAGGCTCGAAATTCGGTTTTGTCATACGGATATCGAAAGTCGTTAATACTTCTTCCCCCGCCTTATCCTTTCTTGACACATAGATGCCGGGATTCAGTAACAGATGATTGATTTTAAAGCTTTCTATCTTTTCCATTTTCCTTCTACTCCTCGTATTCTTTTATGATTTGCAGCATCATATTAATACTGTTTTCTATTGCCTTAGCTGCAAATGTAGGATAATCCATCTCGGCACTGTCATCAGCCTTGTCGGAAATCGCTCTTACCACTAAATAAGGAATATCGTTTAAAGCAGCAACATGACCGATAGCTGCCCCCTCCATCTCAGCACAGCGTCCGCCAAAGGTATCGACAAGCCAGTTCTTCTTTTCTTTACTTGATATAAACTGGTCTCCGCTTACAACTCTTCCCATAAATACATTGACATCAATACCCGCTTTTTCAACAGCCGTCTTTGCATATTCCGTCAGCTTACTGTCTGCTTTAAATATACTTTGTTTTGTATCCGGTATCATCCCCGGCTCATAACCGAGAGCCGCCACATCCATGTCATGCTCTACCGTATCGGTTGCAAACACAATATCTCCTATTTCAATCTCCGCATCAAGAGAACCTGCTATACCTGTATTGATAATAGCGGAAACGGAAAAAGTATCTATCATAGCCTGTGCACACATGGCTGCATTGACCTTACCCACGCCGCACTTCACTACAACGACCTGCTTCCCATATATATTTCCCTGATAAAAAGACATTCCGGCTCTATCGATAACCTGCAGTTCCTCTATCATATCTTTTAATCTGGCAACTTCTTCATCCATTGCACCTATAATTCCAAGCACAAACATCACCTCCAGTCGTATGGTGTTGCCTGATACACGTAATAATTCAGCCAGTTCGCATACAGCGTATTGGCATGGCAGCGCCATGATTTAATCGGTTTCTTGGCAGGGTCATCATCAGGATAATAATTGACAGGAATATCGGGATTGAGACCCTTGTTTAAATCACGATGATATTCCTGATCCAGTGTCAATATATCATACTCAGGATGACCTGTTACAAATATGTTTTTACCGCCATCGCCTATAATAAGATATGGACCCGCCACATCGGACTCTGCAACGATTTCCAGATGTTCATTTGACACGATATCTTCCTTTGACACACCGGTATATCTGGAATGCGGCACATTGAACGAATCATCAAAACCTCTTACAAGCGGCGTCTTCTTATGGAATGTGTGATGCTCATATATTCCTGACAGCTTCTTCGGAAGGTCAAACTTCCTTACACCGTATCTGTAATATAAGCCTGCCTGAGCCCCCCAGCAAATATGTATCGTCGAAGTTACATTTGTCTCCGACCAGTCCATAATCTCACGAAGCTCATCCCAATATTCCACATCTTCAAATTCCATCTTTTCAACAGGAGCACCTGTTATAATAAAACCATCCCATTTTCTGCTTCTTACACTGTCAAAACTCTCATAAAATCTGTCTAAATGTCCTTTTGTAACATTCTTCGATTCATATGACACCGTACGAAGCAATGTTATATTCACCTGAAGCGGGGTATTGGACAGACTTCTCATAAGCTGCAATTCTGTATCCTCTTTCAGCGGCATGAGGTTTAATATCAAAATGTCAAGAGGTCTTATATCCTGACTATGGGCTCTCCTCGTTCCCATGACAAATATATTTTCATCCTCAAGTATTTTCTTTACAGGTAAATCATCATCTATTCTGATTGGCATACCATCAAGTCCTTTCTGTTTCGTGTATAACCTTATTTGTTACACAGCTCTAAAAATTCCTCCTCCGAAATAATCGGAATATTCAGGCTTTTCGCCTTTTTATTTTTTGAAGAATTGGAGGTCACATCATTATTGATCAGGTAGGTGGTTTTTGCCGATACCGAACCGGTTACCTTGCCGCCCTTGCTTTCAATGACATCCTTCAGCTCATCCCTGTTTGCAAAATGGTTGACAGAACCCGTCACAACAAATACCATTCCTTCAAATATCTGTTCGCCGTCAACAGCTTCATCTTCAAAAGTAAGCTCTGCCT
This sequence comes from Coprococcus sp., assembly GCA_017935345.1. Taxonomy (GTDB): domain Bacteria; phylum Bacillota; class Clostridia; order Lachnospirales; family Lachnospiraceae; genus Coprococcus. The sequence continues at coordinate 194,001 of JAGBHU010000016.1, read as the reverse complement.
GTAATTTATTTATAATATCACAATTCTCCTCATTCGCAAAGTATCTGACTATCGCCTCTGCAATTACCTGACCTACTCCGTCTATTTCGATATAATCCTCTACGGACGCACGCATAACCGCATTCAAATCATTTTTAAAATGTTTTGCAATCAGTTTTGCCGTTGTCTCTCCGACATTCGGAATCCCAAGAGCGTTAATCAAACGGCTCATTGTCGTATTTCTTGACTCATTGATCGCTGTAATAAGCTTATTGTATGACTTCTCGCCAAAGCCATCCATATTGACGATCTGCTCCTGATATTGCTCTAATTTGTACAAATCATCAAGCGTATTCAGAAATCCCTCATCGATAAACCGTTCAAGTGTTGCCTCCGACATCCCGTCTATATTCATGGCATTTCTTGATACATAATGGGTAAACGACTTTATCTTCTTGGCAGGGCAATACTCATTTGTACAGTAAAGAGTCTCCACACCGGAATTATTTGCCCCCTCTTCCTTTACAATCTTTGTCTCGCCGCCACATGCCGGACAGGAAGCCGGTATCTCTGCATTTCCGCTCATTGTACGATTTGCTGCAATTTGCGGGATAATCATGTTCGCTTTGTATACGGATATTTCATCGCCCACACCAAGTGCAAGTGCTTTCAGAATACTTACATTATGAATACTTGCACGGCTTACCGTCGTTCCTTCCAGCTCTACCGGGTCAAATACCGCAATCGGATTGATAAGCCCTGTTCTGGACGGACTCCATTCTATATACTGCAAATGCGTGGTTGCTTCTTCATCAGCCCATTTAAATGCCATAGAATCCCTCGGAAACTTGGCGGTTCTTCCAAGACTTCTTCCATATGCTATATCCTCAAGCACCAACACCAGACCGTCTGAAGGGAAATCATTTTCCGTTACCTTAAGGGCAAAGGATGCCACATATTCAGGCAGCTCTTTTGCATCTGTTACATAATGCTCCACTACATCAAAGCCCTGCTCGGAAAGCCAGTCAAGCTGGTAGGAAAATGAATTCTTAAAATCCACATCATTCCCATCCACAAGGTTAAATGCAAAAAAATGCACGTTCCTTTCTTCTGTTATCTTGTTATTTAACTGTCTTACGGAACCGCTGCACAAATTTCTTGGATTTTTATATTTTGCCTCTGTATCTGCGATTTTTTCATTTATAATATTGAAATCCGAATACTTTATGACCGCCTCACCACGTATGGTCAGCTTACCTTGATACGGAATTTTATGTGGAACATTTGCAAATACTTTCGCATTATTTGTAATCAGCTCACCGACCTCTCCGTTTCCACGGGTAATGGCTTTTGTCATAACACCATTCTCATAGGTAAGAACTACCGTAAGTCCGTCCAGTTTCCATGAAATAACACCCTTCTGGCTGCCAAGCCATGCTGTAAGCGCCTCCACATCCTTTGTCTTATCAAGAGACAGCATCGGATGCTCATGAGTTTCCTTTGGCAGCTCGCTTACGACCTCGTAACCTACCTTGACCGTCGGACTACCCTTCATCACCATACCCGTTTCGTTTTCAAGCGCAACTAATTCATCATACAACGCATCATACTCAAGGTTACTCATAACCTCCGTATCTTCCATGTAATACTTCTTTGAAGCCTCATTCAGTTTTTCAACCAATTCTTTTATTCTGCTTATCTTGTCCAAAACGATACCTCTTCTCTCTTTCGGATTGCCATATCTCTAAATTCCGGCTTTCCTCTTTCTGCCCCCAAAATCTCCAACCATCTGTCTAAGCTCTGCTTCCTCAGCAGGCGTTAATTTTCTAAGTTCTCCCGGTTTCATATTCCCAAGCTTTATATTACATACTCTTATTCTTTTCAGGTTTATAACCTTATATCCAAAATAATCACACATCCGCCTGATTTGTCTGTTCAAGCCCTGCGTTAAAACGATATAAAAAGAATAATTGTCTATTTTTTTTAATCGGCATTTCTTTGTTACCGTATCAAGAATCGGTACACCCTCTGCCATACCCCGAAGGAACTCCTCTGTCACAGGCTTATTGACGCGGACTCTGTATTCCTTCTCATGGTTATTGATGGATTTCGAAACGGCATTTGACAAATCCCCGTCATTCGTAAGCAGTAATAATCCTTGGGAATCCTTGTCCAGTCTGCCCACATACTGCAGCCTAATAGGATAATGGATATGGTCAAAGATATTGTCAGGATCCTCCTTTGCCGCCGTACAGGTAAGGCCTGTCGGCTTATAATATGCAAGTATCACAGATTTATCATGATTCTTTATGGTTTTTCCCTTGAAGGTAACCGTATCACCTTCCATAATCCTCTGCCCTGTTATGGCAGTCTCGCCATTGATCTTTACAAGTCCCTTTTCTATATAATCATCTGCTGTCCGTCTGGAACACACGCCAGCCTCACTTAAATATTTATTCAGTCTTATTCCCTCTGACATAACTGCTGCTCCTGCCATTTTCTTCCATACTGCTTTATAAGTCTTACAAAAAAACTATTAAAGGAATGATACCATTCTAATGTTCAAATTTCAACATCGTGTTTTTTTATTTTAAGGGTTGTATTTTTGTTTTACTGTGTTATAATAATCGAAACGCAAGGGTGTGTTTCATTTGAAGCACACCCCCTTTTTTTGCGTCAAACATATTTTTATAGTTAGGATGTGATTGGAATGGATAATATCGATAAAATGATACTTCATCTTTTGCAGGGAAATGCCAGAACCCCGTTAAAATATCTGGCAGGCAAAGTATTCCTATCATCGCCGGCAGTTTCAGCGAGAATAGACAGACTGGAAAAAGCAGGAATTATTACAGGCTATCATGCCGTAATCAATCCGGAAGCTTTGGGATATCACATAACAGCATTTATCAATTTGGCACTGGACCCAAAGCAAAAGCCAATATTCTATCCATTTGTAGAAGCATGTCCAAATGTACTGGAATGTAATTGCGTAACAGGCGCATATTCCATTCTGATTAAAGTCTGCTTTCCAAATACAATGGAGCTTGACACATTTATCGGACAGCTTCAGAAATTCGGCAGCACAGAAACACAAATTGTCTTTTCTACTCCTGTCACTACAAGGGGGGTAGATATCGGCATTTCAACTTCATCCGTCAACGAAAATGCAATATAAACAAATGGGTACATACTTTTTCGTTTCAATAAAGAGGATATACAAACTCTGCTCTTGAGAGATGTATATCCTCTTTGTCTTTCATTCTTTATTTATTAATCAGATTGTAAAAGTCTGCAAATGTAGTATCCGTATCAAGAAGATAGTCATTATTTTCCTTTACATGAATATATATATCCTGTATATTCTGTGTCGCTTTAACCTCAGACACATAATTGGCTACTTCCACAGAAAGCTTTGAATTATCGATCTTATATCCTCCATCCGCATCTTTAACTACATAGAATGACATAATATCAAGCGGCTCAGACCGGACATTTGATATTTTCAAATATGATAATTCAATCACGATATATCCGTTTTCATCATAGCCATTTGCAATATAACAGGTAGTTTCCTCATAGCCAATGATATATTCCGCCGCCTGTTCCAGTACAGTCATATCATCAAACTGGGAAGGGTCTGTAACAAGTGTCTTCAATGTCTCCTGATTACAATTTACTCTCGCCAATAAATAATGATTGATTAGCTGATTAATTTCCTCTATTTCACACCTGCTGTAATTTGCCCCATCAGGAATCTCAAGCACTACTGTATTGTCCTTGCCCGGTATTTTTTCTTCTTTATCCTTTCTGATAAAGAAAACATACACATAGGATGCACATAGTACCGCAAATATAATCCATGCAATGATAAGGACTACTGTCTTTCCTCCCGATTTATGCATCATATTTTCTTTTATATAATCATCATCTAAAATATCAAGCTGAGAAGATTTCCTCTTTTTCTGCGGCTTATCATCAAAATAATCTTCTACATCATCATAATCATCCGATTCATCGTCGTCATAATACGCAGAAGCATAATCTAAATCATCATCATAGTCCGATTCCGCTGCATAATCTGATTCATCGCCATCTTCCGATTCCACTGCATAATCTAAATCATCGTCATCTTCCGATTCGGTTGCATCACCTGATTCATCGCCATCTTCCGATTCCGCTGCATAATCTGATTCATCGCCATCTTCCGATTCATCTGCATAATCTAAATCATCGCCATCTTCCGATTCATCTGCATGTCCGGCATCGGCTAATGCTTTACCATCTGCCTCTGCATCAGCTTCAACCGCAAATTCCATTATATCTTCTTCTATGTTATTTTGGGATTTTCTACGTCTTGCCATAAAGTCTCCTCATTTGTATATCAAATAAAATACGTATATTTCCTATGAATTTTAACATTATACTATATAAATTGCAAGACTACCAAACCTATGTATTTATTAACAATTTATAACTGTTCACAGCAAACAGAATCGCCATCATATATTTTAAAACAGTATACTTAACGAATTTTTTATTTGATATTCATATCCATTTATAGTATTATATTACTTGTGCACCAGTAGCTCAGTGGATAGAGCAACGGCCTCCGGAGCCGTGTGCGGAGGTTCGATTCCTCTCTGGTGCGTATTTTTTTGATATCTGTATATACTAAATCTCATAAAAGAGACTGTTAAACCACAAATCAGTTATAAAAAGGAGATTTCGTTATGCAGATTTTTTTTACAACATTTAATCAGATGCTTATTTTATTTTTATGCATTATCGCAGGATATATTTTAACAAAAACAAAAGTGCTTCCTGACAATTCTGCAAATATACTTGCCAAACTGGAGAACTATCTCCTCATTCCATGTCTGATCTTAAATACTTTTATAGAAAAATCTTCTATCAATAATCTCTCACATCATATATCCACACTGACTGCCGCCCTGATAGTCCTTATGATTACCATTGCTATTTCTTTATTTGCATCATCCGCACTGACAACGGATCATTACCAAAAAAATCTGTTTCGTTACTCACTCATTACACCCAACTATAACTTTATGGGAAATGCTCTGGCTCTGGGTATATTTGGTATCGACTTTTTATTTGAATACATGATATATAATATCCCGCTGACCATATTCACATATACCATCGGAATCAGTTGGCTCAAAAACGAACAATCCGGAATAAAACTATCATCACTGATTAATCCAATATCCATATCCATGATACTTGGATTGATACTGGGACTTGTAACGATTCCGCTGCCGACATTTTTCATCAGCACGGTTTCTTCATTCGGAAGCTGCATGTCCCCTATTGCCATGCTTCTTACGGGAATGATTATCGGTCACTATCGGCTTGGCTCACTGATAAATAATCCCAAAATATATATCATATCAGGCATCCGTCTTGTTGTCATTCCAATAATCTTCCTGCTGCTGTTTAAAGTTACGGGACTTGGACAGTCTGCAATGCCGCTTGCCATATGTACACTGGCAATGCCGCTCGGCTTAAATACCATAATCATTCCGGCTGCATATGGACAGGACACCTCTGTGGGGGCATCCATGACTCTGATTTCCAGTATACTCTCTCTGATAACCATACCTGTAATATTTGCCCTGATTTAAAAAGAAGTATATCCGTGCTACATTTGCACCGATTTAAAAAAAGAGTATATCCGTGCTGCATTTGCACCGATTTAAAAAAAGAGTATATCTGTGCTGCGGCTTCGATGCTTTCAATACAACACAGATATACTCTTTTATAATGCTATACACTACATGGTTACAAATATAAATTTCACTACGAAAAGAGCGGCAATAATCGTTACTACGATATCCCTCTTCTTATAATTACCTGTAAATAATGTAATAAGAACATATGCAATCGAACCGATACCAATACCATTTGAAATCGAATATGTAAGAGGCATCATAAGGAATGTTAAGAAAGCAGGTACTGCTGACCGCATATCATCCATATCTACCTTTGCAAAGTTCTTTGCCATAAGAACACCAACAAATATAAGTGCCGGTGCCGTAGCACATGTAGGAATTACACCTGCAATCGGGCTAAGGAACAGACAAACAACAAAACATAAAGCTGTAACCAAGCTTGTAAGACCTGTTCTACCACCTGCTGCTATACCGGAAGCTGATTCGACAAAAGTCGTACATGTTGATGTACCGAGTAATGCACCTGAAACAGTACCGATGGAATCACACATCATACTCTTATCAAGATTGACAGGGTCCCCATTTTCATCAAGCATATTTGCCTGTGATGCAGTACCATACAATGTTCCGATCGTATCAAACATATCCACAAGACAGAACACAATAATCAGCATAACTGCTGAGAAAATTCCACCTATATAGCTTGCATTAAATGCATTTGACCATGCATCCCCCTTAAAGAGACCGCCTAAACCAATATCAGCAAAATCCTTGAATGACTGACCGATATTACTTACATCAAAAGTAGGTGTCTCAAGCTTAAATACATAATACAAAATCGTTGAAGCGATAATTCCGATAACGATATTTCCCTTAACATTTAACTTTGCAAGAATACCAATAATAATAATTCCGATTAAGGCAACAACTACAGGAACAATTGCATTCCATGCATCTCTTGCTGTTTCGGCATTCTGTATCGTTCCATGGAAATCGAAGAACTGTACAAGTGTATACTGGTTTGATTCGACGATTCCGGCACCCTTCAGTCCTATAAATGCAATAAATAATCCGATACCGGCAGGTATTGATTTCTTAAGACATTCCGGCATTGCCTTTGCTATGTACTGACGAAGTCCCGTTATTGACAGAATAAGGAACACAATACCTGATAAGAATACAATGACAAGACCTGACTGATACCCTTCTATAACACTGCATCCTGCAAATGCAGCACCCGATACAAAGGTTGTACAGAAGAATGAGTTTAATCCCATTCCACACGCCTGTGCATATGGCATCTTTGCAAGAAATGCCATGAGCAGGGTACCGATAACTGCTACTAATACAGATGCTATAAAAACAGCATTCCACATAGTTCCAAGGTCACCCGAAAGTTCAGGTATAATGCCGGCAAGCCAGCCATTCTTTCCTTCTGCTGCCACCTGATTCGGATTGACAAGTACGATGTAAGCCATCGCAAAAAATGTCGTGATTCCTGCCATGATCTCTGTACGGACAGTTGAACCACGTTCTGAAATTTTGAAGAATTTATCCATCTTCCCTCTCCTTTGTATTTTATTTACAGGGTCAGAACCCGCAAAGCTTGTTCCAACCCGTTTATTTTCATGAGCATATGCTCTTTCCTTTACAATAATAATGTGGTTGAAGAACATGACATCATAAGAACCAGATAACATAAGGTCTGGGTTTCTACCAAATCCTTCCGACTGCTTCTATATGTTAAAAATAATATTGCAATAATTGTTCTCATAACGTCATCAATGTATTCGTCACTATAACCATCCAGTGTCCTGATATATGCAACCGTCTCTAAAAATACATCAACAATGCTGCAATCCGCTTCATCAAGCTCTGCCAACACGGCAATACTTGCAGAAATACCAAAACTGTTCAGGGAGACACCCTTTTCTTTCAAAGTATCACTCATCGCAACAACTTTTGAAAGCAAATCTTCATCATCATGTTCCATAAGCAAAACCGTAAGTGCAAGTGCCTGCAGTTCATTTTTCTTCATCCCGCAAACCTGAAGCTGCTCGGAAATCGTATTGATTCTTTCTATTGTCCCATGTACTTCAAGTCCCTGAATTGCCATAACAGTAAAATACATATAATCGTCAACACCTGTAATCAACGGATATTCTTTTTTGATTCCTCTATACAGTTGTTTAAAGCATGTAACGATCTTCTGATCATCAGCCTCATCGGCATTTGACGCAATATAATAGCACGCAGCAGCAGTATAAGCATTATTGACAATTTTTTCCTGTTTAAATAGATGTGCAATATCCTTCATCCTAAGGAACAGCTCTTTCGGTTCTTTCTCAAAAGAAAGCAAAATAGCAAGCAGCGGTTGAAATGAATTTCTAAATGCCGAAAAACGCCTGGTATTGTCATTAATCAGTTTTTTCATCTCATTCAGTCTGTCTATGTCTATCTCCTCGTCCATTCCGGAATAAATAATTGCTGCAATATATTTGATAACTCCATTATCCCATGGAAATACATCCTTGAATTGATCCTTATATACCGCCATTCTATCCAGTTTATTTTTAATTTCAATATCCATATCGCCACTCCTACAGTCACGAATCATTTTATAATATTCTGATATGTCTCATTTTAATGAAGAATATCCATAATACCGCCCAATACACCGGATACCGATGCGCCTTGCGTATGTGCCTGACTCGGTCCCTTATCACTATTGGAATCCGATGGCTTACCGGAACCTGCCTTTATCGTCGGAGCTAGCAGAATTGAGCCTGTTCCTCTATACACATTTACAAAGCCTTCACCTGACACCGCAGAGCCTATCAGCCCCTTCGTGGATTTTTCTACGGTAAATTCCAAGGAACCGGACCATGCAACTGCCATATTTCCATCTATTTTCATTGTATCATTCTGCAAATTAACCTGTATCAATTCATCCATAGGAACAGGACTCTCACAAGCAAGAATTCCGTTTCCCATCAGAGAAAGGTTAAATAAGCCTTCGCCGCCAAGCACCGCCGATGACAGGTTCTTTCTGGATACAACCTTCTGTGTAAGCGTATCTTCACATGCAAGAAACATTCCGTCATCAAGTACAATACATCCCCACTTTGAAACATCTATCAACAGAATATATTGATAGGTAGGCTCAAGCATTACTACACCCGTGCCCTTATATTCAGGCTTTGAGAGTGTCTCTCCTGTTACCTTAGACTGAACTGCCTTACTAAGAAAATTCCCGACACCTGATATACCGGAGCTTACATTTACATTTCCACTGATCCACTGCATCGCTCCCGCCTGAAGGATGCATCCCGAATTATTCAGCTCTACCATGACCTGACGTCTTTTTAAGTTCATCTTTGCGGCAAAATATTCCGATACGGCACTATATGGAGATACACTCAAATCCCTTTGATGCTCAATAACCTTAAAGCTTCCTAATTCATTAACGAGGACAGCATTTCCGTTTCCATAAACATTGCTATAGTTAACCATACACGACCTCCTTATGCTGTCGGAGCCATCAGGATCGTACCTGTGCCTCTGTATACATTGACAAAGCCCTCTTTTGAAACAGCAGAACCGAGCAGACTCTTTGTTGTCTTTTCAACAGTAAATTCCAGTGAACTAGACCATGCAATCGCCATATTTCCATCTATTTTAACTACGTCATTCTGCATTTGGAACATGATAAGTTCCTGTTGTGGAACAGGACTTTCAAGTACCGCTATACCATTTCCTGAAAGTGACAGGTTAAACAGACCTTCTCCGCCAAGTACCGCAGAGGACAGATTGCTTCTTGAAACCACCTTATGCTGCAGGGTATTGTCTGCACAAAGGAACAACCCGTCATCCAAAACCACCGAGCCCCACTGGGCAACATTCAGACAAATAATATGCCTATATGTAGGCTCAAGCATCACAAGTCCCTGACCTACATACTCCGGTTTCACAACCGACTCCTTTGTCACCGCTGCGGATGCCATTTTACCTATAAAATTACCGACGCCCTTGACACCTGTATTCATCTGTACATTTCCAAGCATCCATTGCATGGCTCCTGCCTGCACGACAACTCCGTTATTTCCATTCAGATTAATCAACACCTGTCTTCTACGGACATTCATCTCTGATGAAAAATATGCATTTACCGCACTTGATGGGGATACACTCAAATCCTTTTCATGTTCAAATATTTGAAAACATCCCATCTGACCTACACACTTCATGTTCTTGTTGTCATAAAAATTGTTTAACTGAAACATACGCTCCTCCTTTTATATATATTAAAATTCCTTGCTCATTGATGCAATAAGCTGATGCATGATTTCCCTCATACCCCCTTATACTCACATGTGCCATCAAGCCTATCTGACTTTATATGTATTATCAAATACCATCACTCTGTCATCCATCATGCCATGAAATACCTCGCTTCCCGGCTTTAAAAAGTCTGTGTCCTCCCCGATATCGTCACCGATACTGTTTGACTTTACATACATTTTACATACGATTCCTATCGTAAGCAATATCCCTGAAATAATACCAATTCCAACAAATAAAAAAACTAACGAACCCATGTCTTGTCCTGCCTTTTCTTTACATATTTTGTTAATACGCTACCGCCAAACCGATAACTGTCCTGTTTATATGCTCTTGCCCGACGTATCCCGTCTATAAATTTGAAAATTGAAAATCCCGCAGTAACTATCACTATATATAAGCCTATCCAAGCGTCATCCGATTTTCTGGAATATTCACTAATCCAATCAGCATACCATATATTACCACCGAATACTGTTATAAAAGTAGTGAGTATCGTTAAAAGCATCAAAAAAAACGCAAACGCCATGCCAACCTTAATTTTATTTACCGGTACATTGCCAATTACCTTGCCGGTCTGACCATTTACGACTACGGTATAAATGATTCCTTTATACCGAAAGGTTATAAACCATGCCGGCAGCATCGCGTATTCGATATCTGCAATATTCGTTGTTTTACTATCGGATTTTTTTCGAATATCTGACACATCCTCACAGGAATCAAATATCCGCTTTTCGATAAACTCCTCACTTCTCTGTTTTGCTATATTGACAGCCTCATCAGCCGGAACATCATATCTGTCGGCATAAAATCCCGATAAATATCCTATATCAAACGGTACAAGCTTACTCAAATCATACGGTTCCAGTCTCTTTGATATGGAATCATTGAGCCTTCTTGATGCATCGACGGTGATTCGTTCATATTCACATTCCAAATCCCTGTACATGCTTATCGACTTCTGATATTGCTTTCCATTTCTTCTCTCCGTTCTGGTAGCCGAAAGATTCATTTTACATCTGTTATTTGTAGAACACAGCCAGAACGGGATATAAATGCCGCGAAGTTTATCAATTTCAAAATTTTTGATCTCATCCGGAACAAATCTTCCGCTCATAAATTTTTCTTTTATCAGACTTACGGCTTTTTCCTTGGTTATAGAAAAAGGAATCACAACGTCAGGCTGTACCTCATCGGAAACACGTTCAAAGATAATCGTTGGCTGACCGCAATACGCACAAAAGCTTGCAGCTTCTTTACTATTCATCATCAGCTTTGCACCACAGGAGGTACAGCTGTATACATCCATTTTCATATATGTAGTTCTGCTCTGAATATTATCTGCACTCCCATTGGTATCCGTTGCAGTCCCGCCGTCTGTATCTTCTTCCACCAGATGTGGTATGATATCGTCATCAATACCGATGCCCATATCATCCATTCCAGTAATATTCTTTTTACTTTCTGCCAGATATCGTTCTGCCCTGTCCTTCTTTGCAAATTCCAAAGCAGTACGTTCATCAATCGGACTGTCAGATACATCTAAATCTGCCTTTTTAATGGAAAATCCGGTATTGATAACCCCTTTACATTGTGTACACTCCATCATTCCTGTTTCCGGATTTAGTACAACCGCACCCCCACAATTTGAACATTTTAAATTCATAACATCTCCCCTTTATTATCATATGGTGAAAAAACACCTGCAGTTTTAGTATACTCTATATTAAATAGAACGTAAATACTAAGTATTCTGATTTTTTAGAATGATTTTCAAAAATAAAACACCGGAAACAATACGTTCCCGGCATTTATATATTTTATATGCAATTTTATATTTTGTCTCTGCGTTTCGAGCTGTTCCCGCAACTAGCCGAGCTGTGCGGCAACCTCGGCAGCAAAGTCTTCATTCTTCTTCTCAAGACCTTCGCCTGTTTCAAAACGAACAATCTTCTTGATTGCAAGCTTGCAGCCTGCAGCCTTTGCTACACCTGCAACGTACTGAGCAACATTCTCTTTATTCTCAGCCTTAACATACTCCTGCTCAAGAAGACATACTTCCTTAAGCTCCTTGTTCAGTCTTCCCTGTACCATCTTCTCAATGATATTATCAGGCTTGTTTGCATTCTTAGGGTCATTCTTAGCCTGAGCAACAAGAATCTCAAGCTCTTTCGCCTTATATTCCTCAGATACTTCATCCGTTGAAACATACTTAGGATTCATAGCTGCAACCTGCATTGCTACGTTCTTTAAGCACTCTTCAATCTCTGCACCTGTTCCATCTGTATCAGCTTCTACAAGAACACCAATCTTACCGCCTGCATGGATGTATGAAACTACCATACCGTCTGTAACGATTTTCTCAAATCTTCTGATATTCATGTTCTCACCAATCTTTGCAATCATTGCCGCATGCTTCTCTGCAACTGTGATTGATGGGTCAAGCGCCCACTTTGCTGCGTTAAGCGCCTCAACATCTGCAACATCTGATGTATTAATCTGCTCTGCAACTTCTTTAACGTATGTCTGGAATACTTCATTCTTTGCAACGAAGTCTGTCTCTGCATTTACTTCCAGAACTGTAGCTGTCTTGCCATCTTCTGAAATAACAGTTGCAACGATACCTTCTGCTGCAATTCTTCCTGCCTTCTTCTGTGCTGTTGCAAGACCTTTCTCTCTTAACCACTCTACTGCTTTATCAAAATCACCGTCTGTCTCTGTAAGAGCCTTCTTACAGTCCATCATGCCGGCACCTGACATCTCTCTTAACTCTTTTACCTGAGCTGCTGTAATAGCCATCTTTATTTACCTCCAACTATATATTGATATATGCCGTATCAAGCTGCATATATTGATTGACAATTAAATACCGAGGCGGACTTGTCCATACGCCGCTGCCGCCAAGAAATCATTACTCCTCTACTGCTTCCTCTGCCTCTGCCTCTACTTCTGCATCAACGTCAGCTTCTGCATCAACGGCATCCACGCCCTGCTGAGCCTCAATAACAGCATCCGCCATCTTTGAAACGATTAACTTAACGGCTCTGATGGCATCATCATTACCAGGAATTACATAATCAAGCTCTTCCGGATCACAGTTTGTATCAGCGATACCTACAAGCTTAATACCAAGTGAGTGAGCCTCCTGAATACAGATTCTCTCCTTCTTAGGGTCTACTACGAAAATCATATCAGGAATTTCTTTCATTTCCTTGATACCGCCAAGGTTCTTCTCAAGCTTCTCCATTTCCTTCTTAATCTGGATAACTTCCTTCTTAGGAAGAACATCAAATGTACCGTCAGCTTCCATAGCCTCATACTTCTTAAGTGTTGCGATTCTTGTCTGGATAGTCTTGAAGTTTGTTAACATACCACCTAACCATCTCTCATTTACATAGTACATACCACAACGCTCTGCTTCACTCTTGATTGAATCCTGAGCCTGCTTCTTTGTACCAACAAAAAGAATCTTACCGCCGTTTGCAACACACTCACTGATTGCATTGTAAGCATCGTCTACCATACCAACTGACTTCTGAAGGTCAATGATATAAATACCATTACGCTCTGTGTAGATGTATGGCTTCATCTTAGGATTCCATCTTCTTGTCTGGTGTCCGAAATGTACACCTGCTTCTAATAACTGCTTCATTGAAATAACGCTCATTTTTTCTACCTCCATGGTTCAATTCTTCTGTCAGCCTCACATCTTTGGACCACCCGAGCTATAGGCACCACGCCAAACATCAGCTGACATGTATTTTATTTTCTGCGCACTCACGCAAAGTCGATTGTAACACATATAAATTGGGTTTACAAGCATTTTTTGCTAAATTTCCAACGATATCTCTTTCTGTTTTCCCAACATCTCATTTTTTTATTTCAACTTATTTTTATACTCATTTAATATCTTACATAATATCGCATTTTCATCTTCTGTCCTTATTGCCAATCTAATATATTGTCTGTGATTACCCATTTTTTCTGTCAAATCTTTAATCAATATATTCTTCTGCAATAAATAGGCTGATAAATCTCTGCTCATTACCCCATCCAGCAGCTCCACCATGATATAATTCGCATGAGATGGAATCGGACGCATATAACTTATATGGCTCAGTGCATCAAACATTTTCTTTCTGCTGTCTGACAGCTGCACAAGGCTTCTCTCATACGCATCATTATATTTATCTACTATCTGTAGGAAATATTCTGCAAATGAGTTAATATTCCATATAGGCAGTTGTTTATTTATTTTTTCAATTAATTTTGTATCCCCTGATGCCAGTATCCCTAACCGAACCCCCGGAACTCCATAAGATTTTGAGATACTCTTTACCAATATCAGATTATCTCTGTATTGTTTTATAATGTCATCATGAAAAAGAGATTGTTCCTTATAATCGGAAAAATCCACAAAGCTCTCATCAAGAATAAGCCTGATTCCATTATCCACACACCAGTCAATGAATCGATAGATATCCTCCTTACATATCATATTTCCACTGGGATTATCCGGATTAATCAACACGATATTCGATATATTCTTATCTTTGAAAAAAGCAATCATATCCTCCACACCATATTTAAAATCCGGATATTCTGCATTCATAAATACACTTTCATTTTCCGGATATCTGTGTCGGTACTCTTCAAAAGTGGGTATTATAAATCCGCATTTTCCCTCTAAGCTGTTCATGAGAATATCAATCAGTTCAGCAGCGCCATTTCCTATTGCTAAATACTCTTTGCCTACTCCGAAATGCTTATTGGCAAGAAGCTTTAGAATATCCTGTCCTGACGGATAGGACTGCAATAAAATATCAAAATTATTCTTTATCTCGAACCGCATTCTGTCAGTAGGATAATATGGATTGACTAAATAACAGTAATCCATCATTTTGGGATATCTCCAAAATCCGCCATACCTTTTTGAGATTAATTCATATCTTTTATTTTCCGCATTTTCAAATAATGATTCCGCAATATCCAAATCCTGTATATCATCTATCTCATACCATAATTGATTATCTAATCGTTTCGCCTGTATCCCTTTACATTCCAGCATGGAAATTAATTTAATGACAGACTCATAGTATTCATTTGTACCCATCGCATCCATATATGCCGTCAAAAAAGGTACATAAATATGCTTCGAAAATGCAGCAGAAAACTTATAAATATTCACCGTCTTATAATATGTATTGATATTCGTATATTCTATATTTCTTCCTTTAATAAAATCCTGAATATGGTCATTATCATCTAAAACCATACAGGCTCCATCCATCCAGTTCTCATACTTGTCCACAAGCGCAAGATTATCCCTATCATCTTCAAGAAGTACGTCAATAACACTTTCTTCAAATATTAAATCAGATTCTAATATAATAGAATCATCCAGCATCAGATAATCTTTTGCAAGCAAAAGAGAATAGATATTATTCGTCTTTTCATAATCCGGATTTTCAATATATTCAACAGGAGTGCAAAGCGGAATATCATTGATATATCCGATTAACGTCTCTTTTTTATATCCCACTACAATCACTATTTTATTTAATTTCTTTTTATCAAGAATATGAAGCATCCTTGATATCAGGGTTTCGCCACATACATGAACCATACATTTCGTATTATTCTTTGTATACTGCTTTAATCTTTTACCCATACCCGCCGCTAAAATGACCGCCTGCATATCGAGTTTTCCTCCCTATAACAATACATTGCAATAAATTCAATTTTATTCTTTATACATATAGCAATCAAATAAATATTTGTTATTCCAGTATCCTCCAATATTGCTATCCTTAAATACAATATTCAAATTATATTTTTGGGCGAAATCCCGAAAAAAGTCTTTACTATAACACAATTTAGGCAGATTCTTATATCGCTTATCGTATTCCGGAATACTTTTTCTTCTGAATTCCATCATTTCATCTTCTTTTTCTTTATCATGAACAGATACAATTCCTATGGAATATCTGCTCTTTAGCAACATTTTCTCCATAACCTTTACCGCATAGACACGATCCTCAAAATAAGAAAAAACATCTACTGCAAAGACGGAATCATATAGCGGCAAAGCAGGTACTGCAATCGCTTCTCCCGACTCAATATCGTTTGATTTTAACACCCTTCTTGCAACGCCTATTAGTGCTTCCGAATAATCAATACCGCCTGTGATAAGACCATTTTTCTCCATTAAGAACAGATTTGCACCACTTCCGCACCCGACTTCATAAATTGATGTTATCCGGTTATTATTATCATTGCTGCTCAACATATCAATGATATCATTACATAAGCTTTTATAAGCTTCCTCTGATATTCCGTCTTTTACGAGATCAAAACCATTCAGCCGTTTCAGTTCCAGCAATACCCGATTTTCATCGTTCGATTGCAGTTCGTTGCCATCAGCTTTTCTATTCTGCCATATCTTTTCCCAATCGTTTTTCATCCGTTTCTCCTATCGTCTTGTATTATCAAGTGATTTAACAATATATTTTCCACTTAAAATCTTACTTTTACCTACATTAAAAATATGTTCATCTCTGGCCTGAAGAATTTTATTCCTATACAATTCTCTATTGGCAACAAGTTCATTTACAACATCTTTTACAGCTTCCACATCTTCCGGCTTAACACTTGTTCCCAATACCTTTCTAAGAGAAATATTAATCGGAACGGTATCAATCCTATCATATTCATTGTTCATAATTTTCATAGGCGTATCAACAAACAAAACAGGTTTTAAAGTCGTAAATGCATATTCAAATGAAATATCAGACCAATCCGTTATAAGCACATCAGCGTCCATGACTGTTGTGTTTGAAGAAAAATCCGTCTCAATAAAAATATTATGACAGCCTTTGTATTGATCCTTTAATATCTCGAAACGCTCCGCCTCGTGTCTTATCTGCTGCGGATGAGGTCTCAAAATAACGTCAAAAGTGCTGTCCGCCAGTTTGTCTAAAATCGTTTCTATGCAGGTATCTATAATATTATCGGGCTGCCATGACGGTGCAATTAAAATATAAGGATTCCCTTTTTCTTCATGCCCGTTCTCTTCATACTGCGCAATCATATTATCCAGCAATACATAACCGGTCTCAACAATCAGCTTCTTTTTCGTTCCATATAAATGCTCTGTCTCTCTTATCTCGTTTACGGCATCAATCCCCACGCAAAATATCGTGTCATAATGATCAAGTGCACCCTTTCTGAAGGTAAGAGCAGTACTTCCCATTCCATGTGGCACATATACATATTCAATATCTTTTCTTACTCTTGAGCGTTTGATATGATATTTTTCGATATCGGGCATCGTCATAACACACATATCACAATCAAGCTTCATAAAAAGAGGAATTAAATATTTATCACGTGCGATATAATATGCTTGTATCTGTTTATTATCATTTTTCAAAATTGGGTCTTCAGCATCACTTGTTACATAGTGTATTACATAATCAGACTTTTCACAAATATAGTCGATAATCGGTTCATAATATTTATAAAATCCTTTTTGCTCCGAATAAAACATCAGCTTCATATCTTCGACTTCAAAAAATCTCTTGTAACATGATTTTTCCAATTTACTGTAACCTGCAAGATATTTTTCCTTCTCCTGCTGCATCTTCTGCATTTCTTTTACATATTTCACATCAATGTACTTTTCAGGAGGAACCACCTTATTCAATAAATACATGGAAGGAATTGCAAACAAATTTCCAAAAATCCAATAAATACCCACTCCTGCCGGAACAAGCATGGAAAAATATACAGAAAATGCAATCATAAATATCGTTGTGCCGTATTTATTAATCTTCCCTGCATATAATTGCAATATATTGATTTTATTCTGAACCACACACATAATCCATGCACTAAAACCTGAAAAAAGCGGTATAAAAAGCAATTCATAATGCTCATGAAATGATGGTCTTGCTGATAAATTAAGTCCGCAAAAATTCATATTGAAATCAAGGATGTGGTTCAGGGCACTATCTTCTATCCCTACAGACGCACCCTTGCCCGATTGAATCTGTCTAATGATTTCCAACTGATAGGAACTATCCAGATTCTTAATGTTTAAATCATTTGTCAGCCAATTACGAAGCTGCTCTATAACAGAATCATTCAATTCCAAAATATAGGACAATGGCCTGTACATAACGCCAACAAGACCCAAAACAATGATAATCTGGACAAAAAGCGGTATTAAATCCAACAACGGATGATATTTTTCCTTCTTATACAGTTCAAGCTGGGCATCCGCATATTTATCCTTGTCATCAACATACTTAATTTTAAGGTCATCAAGCTTCGGTCTGAGCTTCGCCATCTTAATAGAGTTCTTCTGTGTGATAATGGATATCGGAAATAAAATCACTTTTGTAAGCAACGTAAACAATATAATAGCCAAGCCATAGTCTTTCACAAACGCAAAACACCATTTCATCGCTATTCCCAGAACGTTTGAAATTGCAAATATAATATTGCTCACTTTCCCTTACTCCTCATCATCTAATAAATCATCTGCCGAAATTATTTTTTCTTCATTCCCGTCATCCTGTTTTATGACTTCTTTTGTCCCCTCTCCCTTATTCTTTTTTAAGGCTCTTTTTATCTTACTAAACGCAATTCCTGCTACCGCCGCAACAGCGATACCGGCTCCGACAATAATTTGAATCAGATAACTTGTAGTGGCCGGATCAATATATAATCGCATTGTTCCTACTAAATTCATAACATCATTCCCATTCAATATCTCATTCATGTTCCTAATCTCCTAAAAATATAATAATTTTATTGATAACATCTTTTAATGCCAAAAATCCGTCAGCTCGATTTTCTCAATATAGTCATCCTCGCCGAACTGCCGCAAATCCTCTTTATTTCCGGTATAGGTATATTTGTAAAGATATCGAAAAGAATAATTCACATCTTCAGAAAGTGCGTTGATTCTATCTGTCCACCTTCTTACATAGACGGTTCTCTCTCTGACATCATCGCTCGCATAATCATATACCGTTTTTCCAAAGCCGCTGTTATCTTCTCCGATTGCATATACAACCGTCGGGATAAATTCTTCCACGCTTACGGGAGCATCATTTATCACTATTTTATCATGTTCCTCACCTGCACGCTTTATAAAGAATATAGGCTGCATTCCATCTGTAGTACAAGGTATCCCATGATCCGCCATAATAATGATTACCGTATCATCATATATCCCCAATTCCTCCAATTTGTCTATATAGGATGACACATAATCAAGATTCCTTTTAGCCATATCTTCCTTCTCTCCGGTTTTGAAAGTATGCATCCCTAAAAAATGATAGATGCAGAATAATCCGGAATTATCAGCAAGCCGCAGCCTGTCCGCTTTAAAATCATCATCAAGCTGTATATCATCATCGTAGGCATTACATGTAACAAGCTGTAAAAAATCGGTGGTAAATACGATGCTGTACCGTTTTACCGATAAAGGAAGCAGTCTGTATGCCGAACCTTTGCAGATATTTTTTACAATTCCTGCATAATCCTTTTCAACAAGAACCGTATCATCATGCTTTACATTTTCATATTTTCCATACAGATTATTTCCCGATATAAATGATAATGTTGTCATATCCGTATATATCCTGCATGTATACCCTGCATCATTTAAAATCTTATAAAAAGCATTTGTCTTATCTGACTGAAATGCCTGTTCTGCATACTCTCTGCACGGAATCGTATTATCAAAATCCACCCCCGACAAAATGTAATTCATGGCAAGGGCCGTTCCATCATATTTGCAATCGTAATTATTAAAATATGTAAAGTCCTTAAAATTATCAAGTTCATCAGGATACTTTTGCAGCATACTGTCCAGATAGTCATTACTATATGTATCCAAAATGAACACCGCCACATTTTTCTCCGAGGACAGCTCATATTCATCGTTTCCACTCAGATAATATCCTACAGGCGATATACCCGGTTCATTATGAAATCCACCGATTTTTATAAACATGGAAATGACCGCTGATATCTGTACTATCAAAATAACAGCAGAAATCCCGGTAATAACTCTCATCATTTTATTCTGATATTTTTTTATCAAAATTAAAACAACAACAATGACAGCGATCCATATCAGGCTGTTTATAATCATTTTTGCCTGATAATCCTTCCAGTTGATATTGGCAAGATCTGTAATACCGATGTCCTTGTTAAATATCATAACCTGAAGATAGCCGGCAAATGCGATTCCAAAAATAATTCCTGATACATATCTTAGAACTTTTGTTTTGATTGTAAGACCATATATAATCAAAATAAATGAAATGATAAAAAATAACCGGATACATTTCCCATAAAAATCCCCTAAACAAAATGGCAATGAATCCATGTTCACATAATAGAATTCTATCGTGTTTTCCATCAAAAATTCAAATACAAGCAGTATCCATGCAACAAGTGCAAGAGAAAACTTTGCCGCCATCTTCTTCAAAGATATTTTATCTCTGGATATAAGCCGCGTATCAGTAAAGAATATCCAGAAAACGCTCCCCTCTTTTGTGGCAAATGCATTGAATGCATATAAAAGCAAATTCAACAGATAAACGCCTGCCATAAATACCAATACCGTAAAAATATGCTCCTTATATTCAGCGTAACCGTATATTGCCAATGCAATCGGCATTACATACATAGCCGTTATATTCAGCAATGTAGTAAATTCTCTTATAGAATCTTTCTTAAAGAATAAACATAACCGAAATATCGTATTCATAAAATACGAAACACCGAATACTATGATATATCCCTTTATATCCCTATCTGACAAATAATAAAATGCTTCTGCCAACAGAAAAAATAACGTAAACTGTCCAACTGTCATTTCATGGATATCGCTCAGATAAACCAAGGCTCTGCAATCCGGATATCGATTTCTTATCCGACCATATAAAAACGGCACCAGCATCAAAAGTGCCGAAGCCAAAACTAATATCAATAAACCATACCATATATTTTCAAATATGATATATCGTCCATTGATTTTTATGGATAGAATTATGCCAAAGAGTATATAATAATAAAATATATAAGAAATAATATCACTGATTTTGTTGTATTTTCTTTTTCTGTAAAACCTTATCGCGGTAAACAATATTATAGCTATCCACATACAAATGTAAATCATATTGATACCCCCTGCTAATTTCCCAACAGAATCCATACGATTCCGGCATAGCTTTCATATCCGCCGAAATAATAGGTTCCCGGCTCGATGCTGTTAGAATAACCTGATTGCAGTAACCAGTTATAATAATCCCATTTATCGCTGATAACGCCGATTTCAAGAAGCTCGTCACATATTGTCTCAGGGTCCATGTCCTTCGTAACCACAATATATCCGCCGCCAGATTTATATTTTACTGCCGCAGGCTTCAATTCTTCCGTTGTAGGCTCTTCTGTTGTAGGTTCTTCCGTTGTAGCCTTTTCTGTTGATTTCTCTGTTGTCGCCTCTTTTGTAGTCTTTTCTGTCGAAGGCTCTTCTGTAGATTTTTCTGTCGTGGCATTCTCTGCCTCAGCCTTTTCAGTTGTAGGATTTTCTGTTACATCATTTTTTGTTGCAGCTTCACTTCCGGATTCCTTTTTATCAGAATCATCCGTCTTGGTATGATTCTGTTTGGAGTCGTCTTCACTGTCTTCTTCCGTTTTTTCCTCTTTATTGCCTTCCTTTTTGTTATTTTCCGCCTCGGATTTTTTTTCTTCCTGTCCTTTCTGTTCATCTTCATCTGCAGTACTTGCATTTGTAGCAGATACTGTCAAGGTTTTTTTCGCAGAATTATTCCCGGATGACTTATCTGTACCAAGCGCCACAAACATTACAAGTCCACCTAAAATAAGACCTATTCCCAATCCTCTTAAAAATATCTTTTTATTCATAGCCTGTCTCCTTAATGAAGCTGATTATTTCCTCTCAATATCCTTGATTATTAACTTAGCTTCGCCAACACCGATACCTAATTGATTTGCTATTTCCATAATACCAAAACCATTATGATAAAGCTCCGCTACTTCCTTTTCAATATCATTTTCATCATCCCAAATATCTTCTATTACCGGCTTTGCTTCCTCCTGTCCGGCATTCTCGTCTTTCTTATTCTTATTGCCTCTTTTCTTTGACTTGCCTGATTTTTTATTCTTTGTAACAGGCTTGTCCGTTGCAACAGCGTTCTCTGCCGCCGATGCTTCATCAGAACGCTCTGCGGTTGCATTTTTCTCTGCAACACCCTCTGTTTCGTTAACAGATGATATTTCCTCCTCTGTTCCGGCACCAGCTGTTTCATCCGCTGTATCTGTATCAGACTGCTTCACTTCTTCATCCTGCACATCTGCTGTGTTTTCAGATGTTTCTTCTCCATCCTGTGCATCTGCTGTGTTTTCAGATGTTTCTTCATCCTGTACATCCGTTATGTTTTCAGATGTTTCTTCTCCATCCTGTGCATCTGCTGTGTTTTCAGATGTTTCTTCATCCTGCACATCTGCTGTGTTTTCAGGCGTTTTTTCTTCAGTCTGTATATCTGCTATGTTTTCAGATGTTTCTTCTTCATCCTGCACATCTGCTATGTTTTCAGATGTTTCTTCTCCAGCCTGCACATCTGCTATGTTTTCAGATGTTTCTTCTCCAGCCTGCACATCTGCTGTGTTTTCAGATGTTTCTTCTCCATCCTGTGCATCTGTGGTGTTTTCAGATGTTTCTTCTCCAGCCTGTGCATCGGATTTTACTTCTTCATCGCTGTCGCAATCATATACTGCATAAGCTTCAGCAAGGCATTTGTTAATATATTCAATCATTTCCTTCTTTGCCTTCTCGGAAAGCGACCTTGAACACGCTTCTATATCCTTTTTTATCTGCTCCAGCGCTTTATCCGAATCGGATTTGAAGTTCTCTGATGCATCATCTGAATAAGTCTTGATTTCATCTTTATATTTTTGAACAACCTCATCTCCATACTCTAAAATCTGTTTTTTTACACGCTCTATACCTTCTTCGGTAAGCTCCTCTTCCTGCGTCTTTCTATTATCTGTAATAACAAAACTGATACATACTATTATTACTCCGACAACTAATGTTACTATTGCTGGTATCATAACACTTTTTCCTTTCTCATAAATTTGCAGACCATTCAAAATGTCTAATTCAACTTCTTTTACAGCTTGTCTAATTCATCAAATACAACATCATTGACAACTCTGATATATGTCCCCTTCATTCCTGAGGAGCGTGCTTCAATCACACCTGCACTTTCAAATTTTCTCAAAGCATTTACAATAACCGAACGTGTTATTCCCACTCTGTCTGCCACCTTACTGGCTACAAGAATACCCTCGTTGCCATCCAGCTCTGAAAATATATGCTTGATTGCCTGTAATTCCGAAAATGATAAGGTATTAATCGCGGATTTAACGATTGCAATCTTTCTATCCTCTTCCGCATTTTCCTCATTAAGAGCTCTCATCATCTCAAGACCTACAACCGTAGTTCCATATTCACCAAGTATAATATCATCTATATCATACTGACTGTTCATTTTGTACAGGAACAATGTACCAAGTCTTTCACCCGCTATATCTATCGGAAGAAGAAGTCCCTGATATTTGTCGATATCCTCCGCATCAAATCCAAGTGTCGTCAGATTTACATTTTCTTTCGTAGACAAAACAAGCAAAAGCCTTTCATTTAACATATTGTCAATTAAAAGACCTACATTTCCTTCTATCAATTCATGTATTTCGGGAATATCCTCACGATTTTTAATACCCAGAATCTTACCCTTCTTACTGATTACCATAACGTTCGATTCTAATATATCACTTAATACATCACAAATATCGTTAAATACTACTTTATGAGAATTATTATTGTGCAATAATTTATTAATTTTTCTCGTTTTATCTAACAATTGTACACTCATTTCTTTACCTCCATATTTAAAACGCAAAAAAGTTGCTATTGCATAAAAAATCTTGACTATTTGTCATTCTATCACAATAACTGTCAGATAACAACCCAAAAAGTCATCCGAATTTTGCGATTCGCTTCTTAATGACCAGAAAGCCTGTATATAATGTATATTATTTTACGGACCGCTTGCGCTTTGTAAAATACGTAATGGTACTAAATTCGCAATGCTCATTAAGTACCAACGTATTTTAGTATCCTTCAAACAATATACATTACATACAGGCAATCTGCTTACCAAAAGCTAATCGGTAAGTTTCTATTAACATTTCTATGCATAAGCAACTTTTCTAATATTTTATTTAATTTTCGGCGTTTTCTTCTTTCTTTTTATCACAGGTGTAGCCGCAATTTGGGTCTGAACACTGGAGTTTATTACCACGTTCAACCATGTAACTGCCGCAATCAGGACACTTTACATCAGACGGCTTTGTCCATGACATAAAATCACAATCAGGAGATGAAAGACAGCCATAATAACGTCTGCCCTTACGCGTTTTCTTTATCACGATATCATTTCCACATAAAGGACATGCAACACCGATTTTCTCAAAGAACGGTTTTGTCGATTTACACTCAGGAAATCCCGGACATGCAAGGAACTTACCATGCGGTCCGTACTTGATAACCATGTTTCTTCCACATGAATCACAGACTTCCTCTGAAACCTCATCCTCTATCGTGATAGACTCCAGTTCCGCCTCAGCCTTCTTGACTGCGACATCAAGGTCCGGATAGAAATTACGCACAACCACCTTCCAGTCGATTTCTCCCTCACCGATCTTATCCAGAAGTGACTCCATATTTGCCGTAAAGTTTACATCAACAATGACAGGAAATGCCTGTTCCATACTCTGGTTTACGGCTTCTCCAATCTCCGTAACATACAGCTTCTTATTTTCCTTTGTAATATATCTTCTTGCCAAAATCGTTGAAATCGTTGGTGCATAAGTACTAGGACGTCCTATTCCAAGCTCCTCTAAAGTCTTTACAAGAAGTGCCTCCGTATACCTCGCAGGCGGCTGGGTAAAGTGCTGTTTTTCATCAAATGATACAAGCTCTAACACATCACCCTCGTTTAAATCATTGATGCCTGCTACATGCTCTGACTTTTCATTATCAATATTGTATACTGCCATAAAGCCGTCAAAAGCAATTTTTGAGGCTGATGTCTGCAAATGACACGATCCTGCCTCCACCTTTACGGTTTTTACAGAATAGATGGCACCTGCCATCTGACTGGCAAGAAATCTATTATAAATCAACTGATACAATCGAAACTGGTCTCTTGTAAGTTGTTCCTTTACTTTCACAGGTGAAAGTGTAATATCCGTAGGTCTTATAGCCTCATGGGCATCCTGAATCTTTTTACCGGCTTTTTCCGTTTTATGTTCTGTCCCTATATATTGTTCTCCGTAATTTTCTGCAATATATCTTCCTGCATTTGCCACAGCTTCATCTGATATACGTGTAGAGTCTGTACGAAGATACGTAATAAGACCGATGGTTCCTCTGCCCTTTATATCCACACCTTCATATAACTGCTGGGCGATTCTCATCGTCTTAGAGGTTGCAAAATTCAGCTTTGAGGATGCATCCTGCTGCAATGTACTTGTCGTAAACGGAAGTGGTGACTTCTTGTTCCGCTCACTCGTCTTTACCGATTTTACCTCAAAATCAGCCCCCTTCATTTGCGTAAGTATATTGTCAAGCGCTTCTTTTGAGCTTATCTCTTCCTTCTCAACACCATTTCCTGTAAATTTGAATTCGATATCCTTCTTGAGCTTGGAATTTGTCAACCGAACTCCCAAAGTCCAATATTCCTGTGGAATAAACTCATTGATTTCCTTTTCTCTGTCACAAACAAGCTTCAGTGCAACAGACTGAACACGCCCTGCACTAAGACCACTTTTTATTTTTGCCCAGAGAACAGGACTTATTTTGTATCCCACAAGTCTGTCCAAGACACGTCTTGCCTGCTGCGCATCGACAAGATTCATATCTATTTCTCTTGCTTCCTTAATGGAATTCTTCACAGCATTTTTGGTTATCTCATTAAACGTTATTCTCTTATATGCCTTGTCCTCCAACTTTAAAGCTTTTGACAAATGATATGAAATAGCTTCCCCTTCACGGTCCGGGTCAGTTGCAAGATATATTTTATCCGCCTTCTTAACTTCCTTTCTAAGTGCAGCCAGAATATCACCTTTTCCCCTGATAGTGATGTACTTCGGTTCAAAATCGTTCTCAACGTCTATCCCCATCTGACTCTTAGGAAGATCCCTTACATGACCGTTTGATGCTATAACCTCATAATTGGTTCCTAAAAATTTCTTTATAGTTTTTGCCTTTGCAGGCGACTCTACTATTACAAGATTCTTAGCCATGAATATTTCCTTCCTTATAATTTATCTATTTCGCCGTAGTGTGCAAAAAAAGCTGCCAGTGACAGGCTTTCCTGCTCAACACCTTACATAGTAATTCCGTACAACTTGACGTATCAGCTTCTTCGTTTCCAAAGAAAACAGTAGTTTTACTACATCAGATACCTTCATATCAAGCTCCGCGCAGATATCATCAATATGTTTCTGCTCCAAACGCACACAACTATACACCATTTTTTCATCAGGTGCAAGATTTTTTTTCGTACTGCTTCTGTTGTCATGGAAAATAGCATATCCACTATCCATAAAATCATCCTTGGAAATTACATCATAAATGATATCCTCCGGAGCTGTAACACAGGTTGCTCCCTGTTTTAAAAGATTATTACATCCGCTGCTGTTTACGTCACTGATTCTTCCCGGAATAACGTATATATCCCTTCCCTGCTCAAGCGCCTGGTCTGCCGTTATCAGAGAACCGCTTTTTTCTCTTGCCTCCACAACAAGAACAGCTTTACTCAGACCACTGATGATCCTGTTTCTAAGGGGAAATCTATATGCATCAGGTGAGACATCAAGTCCATACTCAGATATCATCAGTCCCTCATCACATATCTTATCATATAGGTTCTTATTTTCTCTCGGATAACAGATATTGATTCCACAGCCCAGCACCCCTATCGTTCTTCCTTCTGCATCAAGTGCCGCTTTATGTGCAGTGCTATCGATCCCTGATGCAAGACCGCTAACGATTGTTATCCCTTTTTCTGCCATTGCATGTGAAAATTGATATGCCGTTTCCATTCCATATGCAGATGCTTTTCTGGCACCTACCACTGCAACCTTCCTGTTTTTTCTTTCCTCCAGCAGACTCATATTTCCCCTGATATACAAAATCCGAGGTGGGTCAGGAATATGAGAAAGTGACTCAGGATAATAAACATGTCCCGGATATATATATGATATATTTCTTTCCTTCAATTTATAACTATATTTTTCTATTTTATCAGGATTTCTGCTTTTTATAATTGCAGCTGCATATTTTTCCTTTACAACCGCTCTAAGTCGTTCTTCATCTGCCTTCCACAAGTTTTCTACATTGCCAAAATAATCAATCATTCTATTTAATACCCCGGATGAGATACCTTCAATCATTCCTATCCATAAATAAAGCAGTTCTTCCTTCATATTTAAAGTACCTCCCCATCTGCATTTCTAAAAAATACGGCCTCTTTCAGATGACTTTCACACACCCTGTCACTTTCTTCAATATCCGCTATGGTTCTTGCAATTCTCAGTATCCTGTAGCTTCCTCTGGCAGAAAGCTCCTGACTTTCAAATACATATCTCATAAAATCCTTTTCATTTTTGGACAGCTTTATATACTTATTACATAACCTTGTATCAAGCTGTGAATTAAAGCGTATGGTTTCATTTTCATACCTTCTTTTCTGCATATTCTGGGCAGTAAGCACATGTTCCTTCATTTCCTTAGAATCCATCCCCTTTCCATTCAAAAACAATTCATCATACGCGACCTTTCTTACATCTACATTGATATCGATTCTGTCAAGTAAGGGCTTACTGATTCTCGCATTGTATCGTTTTATCTGATTGATGGTACATGTGCATTTATTGATATCCGGATAATTCCCGCATGGGCATGGATTTCTGGCTGCCACCAGCATAAAATCAGCAGGAAAACGATAAATGCCGTTTAATCTCGATATCGTTACCTCCCTGTCTTCAAGGGGCTGCCGCATGACCTCAAGGGCATTTCGTGAAAATTCCGGAAGCTCATCCAGAAACAGCACACCGTTATGTGCCAGACTGATTTCCCCGGGTTTTGGTGTTTTTCCCCCACCTGCCAATGCATGAGCGGATATGGTATGATGCGGCGCCCGAAACGGTCTGCTGCCTATTATGGGTTTATCTGGCTTCAAAAGTCCTGCTATACTATAGAGCTTCGTTACCTCAAGACATTCCTCAAAAGTAAGTTCAGGCAATATGGTTGGAATTCTTCTTGCAATCATGGATTTTCCTGCTCCTGCCGCACCTGTCATCAGTACATTATGAAGACCCGCTGCCGCAATCTCTATTCCACGCTTCAGTGTTTCATGTCCCATAACCTCTGAAAAATCTCCGTATTCAGAAACATTTGATGAATGAATAAGCGCTTTCACATCTACATAGCAGGGTTCTATAGCTATCATATCACTCATATAATCTACAACACTTCTAAGGCTGTCTACGGGGATAACCTCCATTTCCTCTATAAGCGCAGCCTCTTCACCGTTTTCTTTTGGAACGATACATCTTTTTATTCCCTGTTTTAGCGCACACTGAATAATAGGCAGAATACCCGATACGGCATTCACATGTCCGTCAAGGCTCAACTCCCCTACTACAAGTGTATGATTTAATTTTTCCTGTGTGATTACCCCCATAGAGGTCAGAATACCGATTGCTATCGGCAAATCGAATGCTGTACCATCCTTCCGGATGGCAGCAGGTGAAAGATTGATGGTTATCCGCTTAGGCGGCAGGTGAAAATCTGAATTCTTCAATGCGGTTCTCACACGCTCTCCCGCCTCCCTGACACAGGAGGACAAATAACCTACCATATTGAATACAGGCAAACCGTCATTAATATCCGCTTCTACCTGTATCAGAATCCCCTCTACTCCTATGACGCCTCCGCTTATTATTTTACTATACATTCTGCTCCTTTCTATCCGGCAAACCGGATACCTCTCCCGGAGCATACCCATATTACAAACATAGTAAAATGTAAGTCAGGTGTCAAATTAAGAATTTATAAAATTTTCCTACAAATATTCATCCAACAAAACAACCCCTATGTCAGAAATATTGTTTATACCTTCATCATCAAGTTGTTATGTGTATATATTGTTTGAAGGATATTAAAATACGTTGGTACTTAATGAGCATTTATGCGAATTTAGTACCACTACGTATTTTACAAAGCGGAAGCGGTCCGCAAAACAATATATACACATAACAACTGTCCGATATCAACTCCCAAAACAATATATCTAACATAGGGGCGTCCGTCTCTTTAGCTGAAATACACAACCTCTTCCTCGGCAGGATTTGTAAGTGTCACCTTTTCCGCATAAAGAACAGGTCCGTCTCCCTGAAAATCAGGATAATATTCTGTCTTGATGGTGGCAGTTACATCTACCCATTGTCTGTCTACCAGATTCTTTGCTCCGTCATAA
This sequence comes from Coprococcus sp., assembly GCA_017935345.1. Lineage (GTDB taxonomy): Bacteria > Bacillota > Clostridia > Lachnospirales > Lachnospiraceae > Coprococcus. The sequence continues at coordinate 164,327 of JAGBHU010000016.1, read as the reverse complement.
TAGCATTTATAGCCTACGAAGGTGATGTCTTCCACACAACAGGTCATGGCAAATCTGCCAGGCACAAATACATTCTTTCCGTATTGCTTTGGCTTAAATACCATTGCTTTGAAATGAATCTTCTTGCCCGCATATCGCTCAGGAACCTCCGCTGCATCCACATACCATATACCAAAGTCATCATCATGGATATCTATGATATCAGCCTTAACATCATACGGTAAGTCTTCCTCCGTATTTTCATCCTGCGCTACCGAGCCATCCTTCATTTCAAATATAATCTGTGCCCTTCTGTTGACTGCCTTGATTGAACGTCTCCATTCCGAACGCTTGGAATTTTCATCACATCTGTTAAAAATAACCATGTCGGCACTATTTACCTGTTCAATCATGGTTGCTTTCATATTGTTGGAATATACATCATATGTTTCAGCATTGACAAATGACAATACCTGAACCACAGTCCATCCCTTTGGAACACGTATATTAAATATCTTGTCCAGCTTCCACATTCCGTTATATTCAATCATTACCTTCTCAGGCTTATATTGATCCTGCAAATCAAGAAGATGCTCGGTGTTAAGCTGCTCCTCTTCTAAATACTCCAAATAAATATTCTGGGCGGCAAGCTCCTTTGCATCATATTCCTCTTCGCCATCTTCACAGACAAGCAATAAGGTTCTGTCTCCATCCGTGAACTGCCTGTCCAATAATGTTTCTTTCACAAATGTTGTCTTTCCGCTATCAAGAAATCCCATAAAAATATATACAGGTATTTCCTTTTCCTGACGTGCCATAATTCCATACCTCTTCCATGAATAACAGCCTGCAAATTCACACAGGCTGCTTCATTTTACTTTCTTTTAAACCTCAAACAAATGAGCCAGCTTTTCTTCATCCAGCTTGCTTCCTATTACACAGAGCTTACCTGTAATATCAGGATTACCCTTTCTAATCTCATACTCACCCGGAACAAGGTCAAAATATAACCATTCTCCCTCATCACTTGGAACGATTCCCTTTGCTCTAAGGATCATACCATATTCCTCTGTATGTGCCAGCTCATCAAGCAATTCATTCAGCTTAGACTCGTTATATTTGTGTGGTGTTTCTACACCCCAGCTTGTAAATACCTCATCTGCATGATGGTGATGATGCTCGTGGTCGTGACAGCCACAGGTACATTCCTCTCCATGCTCATGGTCGTGGTGATGTTCATGTCCGCACTCATGGTCATGTTCATGCTCATGGTGATGTTCGTGGTCATGGTCATGGCAACCGCAGGTACAGTCCTCTCCATGCTCATGCTCGTGGTGATGCGCATGTTCCTCTATCATCGTTTCCTCAAGTGTCTTATGATTTTGCATAGCCTCTCTGATAGCCGCACCGCTTAAATCGTCCCAAGGTGTTGTAACGATTGTCGCATGCTCATTATGCTCACGAATCATGGCAACAGCCTTTTCAATCTTTTCCTGTGAAGCAGTCTGTGTTCTGCTTAAAACAATCGTATTTGCACTTTCTATCTGATTGTTGAAAAACTCTCCAAAGTTTTTCATGTAAATCTTGCATTTTGATACGTCAGCAACCGTTGTATAGCTGTCCAGTTCAACAGGAAGTTCTGCTGCTACATCTTTTACTGCCTTAATTACATCTGACAGCTTTCCTACACCTGATGGCTCTATTATAATTCTGTCCGGCGTATAATCAGATATCGCCTTCTTTAAAGCCGTGCCAAAGTCTCCTACGAGGGAACAGCATATACAGCCTGAATTCATCTCGGTTATTTCTACCCCTGCATCTTTAAGGAAACCACCATCGATACCGATCTCACCAAATTCATTTTCAATCAGCATCAATTTCTCACCCTTGAAGGCTTCGTCAATCAGCTTTTTAATCAGCGTAGTCTTTCCGGCTCCTAAAAATCCGGAAATAATATCAATCTTTGTCATTTTTATCACTCCTAATCTTCTTTTATAATTCTATATACCAGGGCATTTGACAAAAGCAACGTCTTGTCCTGAACAAAGAAGATTCTTCCTTTACATGGAGCAGTAATCTGACGGATTACATGACCCTCATATGGGTCAACAATATTTGCCAGGATATCGCCTTTGCTTACCAAATCATCATGTCCCTTTTCCGGGAGAAAAATTCCTGAAACATCACTTTTAACAGGAATCATATCGTTTTCACATAAAACCTTGGTATCATATATATCCTTATGATTATACTCGATAATATTTTGTTTTGCAAGAAAAGCTAACGTTGCTTTTTCCGCCAATATTGCAGTTTCTTTATCAATAGCATCCGTAGAAGCCGTATATAGGGAAAATGCCTTTGTCTCCCAAATCTGCCAGTTATAATTCAGAGTGGTTGTATCATATGGCTTTGGCTTCCGCAAAATCACATAAGGGAAATCAAATGTCTTAGCCATCTCCAAATCTTCAAAGCCTGTCTCCATTATTTTCACATGAGGCAGGAACTTTCCTGATATATAATTGCTGGCAAATTGGAGTCCAATCTGATAATCCTTGATTTCCTCAAAAATGCCTGCCGCTATTCTCTGTGTTGTCTCCCCCAGATGATATCCCGGATACATACGATTGATATCCGTATTGTCAGAAGGCCAGAACCGTTTTCCTACATTCATGGAATAATTATTGCAGCAGGGAACGACCATAACACTTTTCCCCTTTTTTATTCCGCCCGCATTCTCTATCTCAGACAATCTTTTTACAAGCTGAGAGCAAATATACAGCTGTTGAATTTCATTTCCCCGCATTGCCCCTATAATACATGCCGATTTTTCTCCATGTCCGAACACATAGCCTGCTACACGGAAGCTGTCACGATAGACGGAATTCATTTCAAATAGTATTCTTCTGTTCATGCCGCTATACCTTCCTTTCCAGAATTCTACCCACCAGAGCGCCTTCATTTACCACCGGATATTCCCGCAGGGTAAATAACAATCCATTACACGGAGAATAGATTTTCTGTAAAACCATACCTGTCAAAGGATTTACAATATTGCCGATATGCTCTCCCTTTTGAAGCTCCTTACAGTGAGATGCTTTTGTAACAAATATGCCCGAAACTGCGGCATTTAAGAAATGAACATTTCCATCTTTGGATATAATCGGCTCCTTCGGCTCAATGACCTCACCATCCCAGATACCCAAATCCTTCATCGCAACAAAAATACCGTCTACCAGTTGATTTCCATATTCTTTTGTAATACGCATACCGACACCCATTTCTACTACCAATGTCGGTGTTCCGATATCATTCAGCGAATACGCCAAAGTGGATTCCAATACCGTAGCCGTACTATGTACCCATATATAATCAATATTCAGTCTCTTTGCCAACGGCACCAGCTTCTCTTTTGAAATTTCATTGATTCGTATCTGGGAAATTTCCTTTAAAAAAATATTACTGGCATGAATATCAATACACAAATCAGAACCCTTCAAATCATCAATAATATCCGCCGCTACGGTTTCTGCCATTGTGCCGTTTGCATCTCCCGGAAAAATCCTGTTCATATCCAAATCAAAAAGGGGCATTCCCCGGTTAATGGTATCCACGCCTAACGGGTTTAGTGCCGGATACACGTCCACAATTCCCGTCAAATGTTTCTGATTTTCCTTGATACGGCGAAGCAGCTCATAGCACACATACTGCCCCTCCAGCTCATCTCCATGCGTTCCCGTTACAATACTGATTCTTTTTTCCTTACCTGTAAGCATATCCGGAGTCAATCTGTTTTTCATTATATGAAACTCTTCACCCACAGGCAGTGCCATCTTTGATACATATTCTATCATAATTCCTCCACATTTACCCAAACCATCTGTTGCTGGCTTCCTGTACCCTTAAACATTCCTCTTATGACCGTACAATCCTTATAATCCCTGCCACAAGAAATCTTAATATAGGAATCATCGACTTCTCTGTTATTTGTAGGGTCAAAGCCATACCAACCGGAGATATCCATATCATTCCATACTTCTACCCATGCATGGGAAGCACCTTCTCCCAGCATCATACCCACAATGTATCTGGCTGAAAACCCCATACCACGAAGAATCGCCAGCATAATATGTGAATAGTCCTGACATACACCTGCTCCCAGGCTGCAAGCCGCTTCTGCGGTAGTGTCAACATTGGTTACGCCCTGCTGATATTGCAGCAAATGGTTTACATAACTATTTATTTTCTGAAAAGTATCTAACGGCTTCATACCCATACACTGTTTTTGAAGCCTGTCTATATGAAAAGCTATCTCAGTCCCATTCCCAGTCAGACATGTAGGCATCCGAAAGATACCTGTAAATTTCTCTGAGCTATCCAAATACAGTGAATCAATCTCTGCAACTCCTGTTATCTCAAAGGCAAATTCACTGTGCGGTTCTATGATATCTCCATATAATATCTTATTTTTAAATGCGTCCTCTGTCTCAGAACAAAAATCATTCGAACTGATATGCAGTTTCTCAAGAGTGATTTTCTGTCTGCTTCCGGTTGTTGGCAGGCACCTCACTACAAAATGATGTTCTGTTACCGGCCCGTCAAAGTGATAGACGGTTGAATAATGAAACTTCAATCGTCGCACTTTATCACACCCCTTTTATATCAAATCGTATATTTTCATCAGATTCTCAAGTGCTTTTTGATATGAAATATCCGGTCTTGTTATTTCATATGCCAACGCATAATATTCCGATTCGTTATATGCAATATCCGTATGTCTCATATATGTGTTCATCCTGTCAAAACACCGCTTGACAGCAGCACTCTCCCGTTTCATACGAAGCTCTATATCCAATTCTTCCACTGTTTTGCCCAGCTTAATCAGATTTCTCGTTTCAATATCATCCACATTTTCATCGATGCATCCCCAGAATGCCAGTAAATGGTCTATTATGAACTGCATCGTAATTAATGGTGCATCACTACCCTTTGAACTTTTTATATCAAACAGTGCCAACTGTATAAATGCCAGTGACTCACTGGAAATATAGTCCCGCATTACCAGCGCATTATCATATGCCCTATACAGATTGCTGATAATCGAATCAGGATTTTCCGTGTCATACGGATACTTTTCAATAAATACTTCCTTGCTTCCATATACATCCGGTATATTCATAGCCTCACAATAAGCCGCATATGCCGTATCATTCCTGTCCAGCATCTCATCATAGCCGTTATAAAAACCTCTTAATGTACTGTATACCCTCTGGCTGTACCTTCCAAGCCAGAATAAATTATTTGCTTTTTCTATCGAGATAATACCCATGTATCTTTAAAACCTCCTCCCTGAGATGAATTTACAATAAAGGAATCAGGATTTCTGGAGAATCTTGTAAGTCCGCTCTTCCAGACATGTACCTCACTTCCCGTCAGTACAAAGGCACGCAAATCTGCCTTTCGGCAAACCACCTCTTCGCCCTCCAAGATAGGCAAATCCATAAAATCAATAACCTCCTGACAGATAAAACGTCGCGGTTCCTTTCTCACAGTCTCCTTAAATCTTTCCAGTTCGTCAGAAGTCATTGCATTTCCAAATACGACACCATAGCCTCCCGCTTCAGCCACATCCTTTATAACCAGCTTATGGAAATTCTCCATAACATACTTCATATCCTCTTCATAAATCGGCAGATATGTCGGTGCATTTTTTAAAATCGCATCTTCACCAAGATAATATCGAATCATCTTCGGAACGAAATAATAAATGCCCTTATCATCTGCCACTCCGTTTCCGGGTGCATTTAGAAGTGCTACATTTCCCTTTTTATACACCTGAAATACATGTGGAATTCCAATTACAGACTCTTCACAGAAGGTCATCGGGTCCATATATTCGTCTGAGACTCTTCTGTAAACCGCTCCCACCTTCATTCTCTGTCCGCTGTAGCCTTTATAGTAAAGATAATCTCCATCTACAACTAAATCATTTGATGTTGCAAGCACCGAACCTGTCCGCTCCGCCAAATAGGAATGCTCAAAAAATGCTGCGTTATATCGTCCCGGTGTAAAAATTACATTGATTCCGCCTACATTTACATAATCCATCGTTTCCTTTAACAGCGTTGCATAATCCCTGTTATCTTCAATATGATTTTTGATAAAAGTAGACGGCGATGCCTTCCTGCACAAATCCCTGGCAATCAACGGATAAGACGCACCTGACGGAATTCTTAAGTTGTCCTCCAGTATATACCATTCCCCATCCTTGCCTTTTACCAAATCGATTCCGGATATATGGGAATAGACACCCTTTGCAGGCGTAATACCCTCACACTGTGCCAGATATCCCGAAGAAGAATACACAAAGCTTTCCGGAACAATTCCATCCTTAATAATCTGCTTTTTGCCATATATATCTGCCAGAAACAAATTCAGTGCCGTTACCCTCTGCTTCAATCCTTTTTCCAAATAGGAAAATTCATCAGCTTCAATAATTCTGGGTATCGGGTCAAAAGGAAACAACTGCTCTTTGAATTTTCCCTCCTTATAAATGCCAAACCTGACACCATATCTCGCTAAAAGCTTATTTACAGTATTGACATGTTTATTCAATTCTTCCATCCTATCATCTCCATCCACTATTCTATGCCGCATTATTTGCCATAATAACGCATTTTGGTACAAAATAAAAAGGCGCTGCACCTGTGTGTAACGCCTTTGTACTGCTTAACTCTATAAACAATCTTATCATACACCTGAAAGAAAACACATGTCAATTTCATTCCAAAGGGATTTTCTCCTGAACACTTAATAAAATTAAGCCGAATGTCTTAAAATCCAGACATCCGGCTCATTTTGCTTTTTTATTGTTTTTGTTCCAATATATTGACATCCATCTTGCTGTATGGAATCTCAATACCGTTTTCATCAAATGCTTTCTTGATATTCCACATGGTCTCCCATTTTGCAGGGAAAAATTTATCAATGTCAACAAAGAATCTGACACACATCTCCAGACCGCTTTGACCAAAGTTATCGATAAAGAAATCCACAGCATCATTCTCCCTGAATCCATCCAGCTTCTTTACGATATCCAGAACCACCTGCTTTACTTTGTCCAAATCGGAATCATAGCTTACACTGAAGGCGATATCGACTCTTCGCTTTTCTCTCTCCGTTACATTAATCAGTGACGTATTTGATATATTTCCATTTGGTATCACAATCGATTTATTATCGACGGTAACAAGCTTTGTATAAAATATATCTATAGAAACTACCGTGCCTTCACAATTGGTGTTATTCTCAATGATATAATCTCCTATATGGAACGGTTTTAATATCAGGATAAGCACTCCGCCTGCCAGATTAGACAGACTTCCCTGTAATGCAAGTCCCAGTGTTACACCGGCTGTACCCAGCAACGTAATGAATGACGTTATCTGGAAACCTACTATAGACGCTGCGGTTAACACAATTAAGAAATTCAACAATATTCGGATTGCTGACAGGAAAAATCCCGCTACACTTACATCAAGATTGGTCTTGTCAAATGTTTTTCTCAAAAATTTAATCAGCAGTTTTACCAGTTTAAAGCATATAACCATAAAGATTACGGCTATTGCCAGACTTCCAAGCTTAGACATAAACCAGTCCAATATTTTGTTTACATATTCTTTTATTATTCCAATCTGTTCTGCTGCCTCGGACGCCGCATTATCTGCCGCCTTGGCATCTGCTTCCCATAAAATCATTTACTTATCCCTCTTTATAATCGATATGGACAATGCAGGAACATTCATAACAAGTTCACCCTTTACTGCGGATTTCGCGGTCTTATTATGATTTCCGCTACCACCATATTTCAAATTGTCACTTGATATCAGTTCTCTATACTTTCCGTCTTTTTTTACCTTGAGCCTGTAATCCTTTATATCCTTCAAACCAAAGTTACATACCACATAAAGACTGTTTCCTGCTTCATCAGTACCTCTCTCAAACACCGCCATTTTGCTCTTTACATCATCTGAAAATACTACTTTCTTCTGCTCCGATTCATATGAATATAATAACGGCTCTGTCATATACAGTTTATTCAAATCTTTTACATATTTCTGAATGTACTTATTTGCATCAAACTCAAGCATCGACCAGTCTATCGGTGTTTTTCCTGTAAAGCCTCCAAATAAACCGATTTCCTGTCCCATAAACATAAGCTTATGTCCCGGCATGGTCATATAAAGACCATAGAGTACACGAAGGTCTGCATACTTGTCCTCATATCCGCCTGACATCTTCTCAATAAAACTGCCTTTACCACATGCCACCTCATCATGACTTAGCGCAACAATTCCGTCTGCCCCACATGCATAACCCGGAGTCTCTGATACCGCCGCCTTAAAACTGTCTCTTGACTGAGGACTCATACTCATAAATTCCGTCAATGCCGCAACACCTGCTACATTCCATTTACAGCCAATCATAACATCATTATATGCACCGGCTGTTACTTCATTGAAATGATGAATAACCTCAGGATTGTCCAGTCTGATACCGTCTAAATGATATGTGTCTATCCAATATGTCAGACAATCTATGTCCATAACAGGAACCATATCCATAATAACACCGATACCATTGCCATGGAGGCAATCCACCATTGCCATAAAATCATCCGGTGTACCAAACCGTGAACTTGGGGCAAATATGCCTGTTGTATCATATCCCCATGTATCCTCATTGCTATATTCCATAAGCGGAAGAAGTGATACATAGTTATAGCCCATATCCTTCATATAAGAAGCCAGTTTCTTACCAAATTCTTTATAAGCAGCTTTTTCCTGTTTCCACGTAGGCAGATGGACCTCATATATGTTTACGGGAACATCTGAAATATTTATTTTCTTCCTGGCTTCCATGTATGCCATATCGGTCCACTGATAGGAAAGCTCTGTAAGAAGCGAAGCATTCCCCGGAACCATCTCATAAGCGACTGCATACGGGTCAGAGAAAATATCAATTCTGCCATCTGCATAAAGCGCTTCAAACTTATATCGCATCTCATGGAGCTTCTCAGGAATAAAAAGCTCATACATATCCGTATAGTCAATTTTTCTCATTGGATTGACCCTGCCGTCCCAATGATTAAAATCGCCTACCACACTGACTCTCACAGCTCCCGGCATATTCATACAGAAAGAAACGCCGCTGATGCCCTCCATCTCTGTATATCTGGCACCAAATAAATCCTTTACCTGAAAGCCATCCTCAATATCATCATTTCCGCTAATAACATCCATAACCTTTGACAGATTTACACTATACGGAAATGCATATGGGTCATACATCTCTTTTACTGTTTCTTTCTCAGAGCCATGATCTCCCCATACCTTATTTGCTACTCTAAGCTTATATGCAAACGGCTTTGTATCAATTAATTTTACTGTATAAAACCCTTCTTCATACATCTGCTCCATGACATATTCTTTTTTGGTCACAACATCCACCACCGATATGGACGATGCCCCCGGTATATATGCATTTACATATAAATCCTCAAGACATTCGTGCATTCCAAGAATATGATGTGGATTATTATGTCTTGCTCCGACTAGTGCAGAAATTTCTTCCTGATTAAGTACAAATAAATTCATAAATTCCTCTCCTGTTGTTTTATCTACGGTTCTGACTGTTTATCATCTTTTAAAGCCTATATTTCGGCTTTGCGCAATTATATTTTATGTATAAATATTCCGCTTCTGAGCTTTGGTTCAAACCATGTTGATTTAGGCGGCATAAGCTTGCCTGCATCTGCGATGTCGAACAGCTCCGTGATGGAAGTCGGATACATCGAAAATGCTACTGCCATTTTATCATCCACCAGTCTTTCAAGCTCGGAAAGTCCTCTGATACCGCCCACAAACTGTATACGCTGATCTGTTCGTGGGTCTCCTATACCGAGTATCGGTGCAAGCACATTGTCCTGAAGTACGGAAACATCAAGGCAACCTACAACATCTGTAGGGACAACACCCGCTTTTACCTTCAGCTTATACCATGTACCATCCATATACATTCCTATTTCTCCCTTATTGGCAGGAGAAACAGGGATATCACTTTCTGAAACTTCAAACTTTTCTGAAACAAGTGATATGTATTCATCTTTATGATATCCATTTAAATCCTTTACAACTCTGTTATATGGCATAATCATAAGCTGGTCATGTGGAAACAGAACGGACAGGAAATAATTAAACTCTTCCTGCCCTGTATAGTCAGGATTTGCCGTCCTCTTATGAAGCCCTGCTTTCACTGCTGACGCAGACCTGTGATGACCATCAGCGATATAGATTTCATTGATACCGTCAAATGCCGCTCTTATCGTTTCTATATCATTGTCATCATCTATGATCCAGACATTATGCGTGATTCCGTCAGGAGATGTAAATCCGTATAGTTTCTCCCCTGTTTTTACCCTGTCTATTATCGTATTTACTACATCCATTGAACGGTACGCCAAAAATATAGGTCCTGTCTGAGCATTACATGCCTCTACATGCTTGATTCTGTCTATTTCTTTATCTTCTCTTGTATTCTCATGCTTCTTTATGACACCGTTTATATAGTCATCTATAGAAGCACAGGCTACAAGTCCCGTCTGATGTCTTCCGTCCATAATAAGCTCATAAATATAATAGACTGGTTTCTGCTCATTGATATATGTTCCGTCATCTATCATCTGTGTAAGCAGCTCACCAGCCTTATCATATACACATGGAGCATATGTATCAACTTCCGGTCCAAATGAGGTTTCTGCCCTGTCCACCTTTAAGAAAGACATTGGTTCACGTTTCACCTCAATCTCGGCTTCCTGACGGTTATATACATCGTATGGCAAGGCAGCAACTCTGCCTGCAACATCTGGTCTTGGTCTATAAGCTCTAAAGCTTCTGATTGTTGCCATATTTTATCTACTCCTGTCAAAATATTTTATTTTATCTAACCTCTTACGGCTTTAACGACTTTTTCTATGGAATCCTTATATTCCTCTTCTGACGAATTTTCAAATATAAAGAGTTCTTTAATATTGGTCGGTGGGTTAAAGTTCTGCTTGTTGATATACTCGTCCCAATGCTCCAGCTTCCACGTATCCCTGTCTGAAGCTCTTTTAATCATTCGCTCATGGCATACTTCTTTTCTGGTATTGACCCAGATAACAAACAGCTCCGCGTCCTTCTCGGCAAGCTTTGCACGAAGTTTATCCAGATATTCATCATCTCTGATTTCATCTGTAAACGGTGCATTGATAAGAACCGTATCATTATATTCAAGCGCCTCAAATGCCAAATCAAGTACGCAATAATACTCATAATCCCTGATTTCTCTCTGGAAGAAATCCGATGAACGATTATATTCTTCTCCTGCAACGACAAATATCTGTTTTGAAAGGACAATCAGCGTATCCTTATCAAGATATACACAATTGTGAAGTGCCTTTGCAACCTGCTTTGATATAAAAGTCTTACCACATGCCGGTGGCGATGTAACTAATATAAGCTTCTTCATAATCTATATTCCTCCGTTATTATAATCACATTTAACAAATATTTTAGCACAATTGGCTTTTTCTTACAACAATTATTGTTTAAATTTTAGTAACATTTACTATTATTTGACTAAAGTTTAATAATAATACAAAAAGAAGATGAAGTGCCATAGATATGACATCCCCATCTTCTTTTCCCGTATATGTACAAACTTATTAGGAACGATATCTCATTTCATATCCGTACATATCTGATTCAGGATTTACTTTATGATAACCGTACACTTGGCATATTTTCTACTGCCATCCTTTGCCCTGCATGTAATGGTTACTTTTCCCTTCCTCTTTCCTGTTACAACACCATTTGCTGATACTGTTGCATATCTCTTATTTGAAGATTTCCAGGTTACATTTTTATTGTTTGCATTTGTTGGCTTTATTGTTGCCTTCAAAGCATAAGTCTTACCTCTTTTAATTGTAATCTTCTTCTTGTTTAAAGTAATCCTGGTAACCTTTTGTACGGTGGTTACGACACAACTGGTCTTAACGCCACTGCCGTCTCTTGCTGTACATGTTATGGTTGCCGTACCTCTGCCAACCGCTTTAACAACACCTGTTGCAGAAACGGTTGCAACCTTTTTATTAGATGATGTCCAAGTTACATTCTTATTTCCTGCATTTGTCGGTGCAACTGTAGCTTTCAATGTAAATGTCCTGCCGACATTTAATGTCTTCTTTGTAGCATTCAGCTTAATGGATGTTACAGGATTGATAACCGTAACCTTGCATGTTGCCTTAATACCACTGCCATCCGTTGCCGTACATGTTATAACAGCTGTTCCGTTTGATATGGCATTGATTGTACCGCCTGAAACGGTTGCAACCTTTGTATTGGATGATTTCCATTCAACAGATTTATTGTTTGCATTGGACGGCGCAATTGTTGCCGTAACACGGGCCGTCTTTCCCTTTAACACCGTTACTGACGGACTGCTGAGCTTAATGGATGTAACCAACTGATTAACCGTGATTCTACAGGTTGCTTTTGCACCTAACCCATCCTCTGCGGCACATGTTATTGTTACCGTACCTCTTGCCATCGCTGTAACGACACCTGTATCACTAACCTTTGCAATACTGTCATTGCTTGATGTCCATACAAGTCCCGCATTTTCTACATTTTCAGGTGCAATCGTCGGTGTAAGTTTCATTGTTTCTCCCGTTGTTAAGATCGCATACGTATTATCTAATGATATACTGGTTATCTGCTGATGTACGGTAACATTACATGACTTGCTTAAATTACTTTCATCCCTCGTTGTACATGTAATTACTGCCGTTCCTTCACCACAGCCTCTTACTACACCCGAAGAAGACACGATAGCAACATTTGTATCACTGGATGTCCATATGAGTGACTGAGCATTTGCATCGGAAGGTGTTATCGTTGCTTTAATGGTCTGTGTTTTACCTACATAAAGATCAATATCCGTGGTATCAATTTCCAGTGATTCAACCAATTTCTTTACCGTAAGTGTAAATGTAGAAGTTTTTTCACTGCCATCCTTTGTTGTACATGTAATTTGAGTTGTTCCTTTACCAACGGCTTTTATGACACCGTCCTGTGAAACCGTTGCAATACTCTCATCAGAAGACACCCACAGAACAGCCTTATTTGTTACAGTATCCGGGGTCAGTGCAGCTGTAACAGTCATGGTCTCGCCCACATTCATTGTGGTCTTATCTTTTACGATTCTTATGCCTGTAGCTCTCTGTGTAACTTTAATTTTACAGGATGCTTTCCTGGTAGATGTTACTTCACATGTAATAACCGCTTCTCCCGGCGCTCTTGCTGTAACTTTTCCGTTTTTGTCTACATAAGCTACATTTGCATCACTGGATGTCCATGTTTTATTATATGTAACCTCCGAATCACCACCCTCAAGAGCTGCCTCTAATGTAACGGTTCTGACATCTGCCGTTGAACCAAGTATCAACTCATAGCTTGTATGATTCAATGTAATACCTGATACATTCTCTACTACCGTTACCGTACAGACTGCCTTAGCCTCAGGTGAATCGGCTGATGTACATGTAATATGCGCAGTACCCTGAGAAACAGCAGTTACATTTCCATTGGTGTCAACGGTAGCTACAGCTTCATTATCCGATGTCCATTCAAGGTCTTGATTTACCGCAGTTGTCGGTGCAACCGTTCCTGTTAATGTTGCACTATCTCCGGCAAACATATTCAATGATGACTCAGACAGGCTGAGACTGTTCACTCTCTGTTTTACATTTACAGTACATTCGGCGGTAATCGTTGTTCCCTCTGCACCATATTCTGATGTACATGTTATGGTTGCCGTACCATTACCTGCTGCTCTGACAACACCTGTTTGTGAAACCGTTGCAACCTTTGTATTGGAGGATGTCCATGTTACCTCGGTATGACCTGCATTATCAGGTAAAACCGTAGGAATGATTGTCGCAGTCTTTTTGGACGCATCCACAAAAGTTCCCTGCTCCAAATTAATTTCTGTTTTATCCAGCACGATACCTTCAACCGGCTGCATGGACTCTAAAGTAACATATCCTATCGTTCTTCCGTTAAAGGTAACATATATTGGCGTTTCACCGACACCGACACATGACAATCTTCCTGTATTTTCATCTATCGTGGCAATCTTATCGTTTCCTGAACTCCATGTTACATTTTCTAACTCCAGTCCGGTCACGCTGTGTATAGCGGTAAGCATTACTTCACTGCCTCTTTGGATTTCAATATTCTTTCCTACCTCGGCATTATTACTGCTGCCTTCTACCATTACTTTAACCTTTAACGGGTTATTAATATTTAACTTAAACGTCGCATAATTTTTGCCCAAACCATAATAATACTGATAGGTAACCGATGTAGCATTCAGGTCAGGAAGCAAATTGTATGCATCTATGGTTGCACCCTTTGGCAAACCTGCTTTTTTATCCAAGGCTACCATTGCCCTTCTGTCTGTCTCTTGAGGCTCTATTCCCGTACCTCGTATAAAGTTTGGCAACTGAGATAAATCATAATTATAATTTGTTTCATCAAGATTGATGTCTATTGAATTCTCTGCACAGCTGACTGTACCAACCATATTTCCCTCTTCATCCAAAAATCCTTCATTGCTTGAAAGATCAAGTGCCGTCAGGGAATTGCTGTCACAATTAAGATTGTTCAAATTACTGTTTTTTGATACATCAAGTGCCGTCAGTTTATTCGAACTGACATTTAATGTTGTCAGAGCTGTATTGGCTGATGTATCAATAGCAGTTAAATTATTTATTGAACAATCAAGTACTTTTAATGAAGTGTTGTTACCGATATCTATACTCTCAAGCCCATTATCGCTGATATTCAGATCTTCCAGTTTTGTATTGTTGCTGATATGAATACCGTTTTTCCCTAATTTATTGCCGCTGATATTCAGCTTGGTCAAATTGGTATTTGCAGACAAATCGATTTCTGCCAGCTTATTTCCCGAACAATTCAGTTCGGATAATGCAGTATCACCACTTAAAACAAGTGTAGCTATTGCTGAACCTGAACAGTCAACAGACAGCAGTGCCGCATTTCCGGATGCATTCAGCGTTGTCAATGCACTTAAACTACAATTCAAATACACTAAGTTTGAATGATTACTGACATCCAGGAAATTTAATGCCTTTGTTCCGGCACAATATAAAGCTTCAAGATTACTGTTTTTTGACAAATCCAGTTCGGATACTGCCGTATTATTAACACTTAAATATCTCAATGCACTCATACCCGTAACATCAATACCGGTTATACTGATTCCGGAAGCATTCAGTGTCACAAGTTTACTATTCTGTGATAATCCCAGTTCCGTCATAAGATTCTCACTCACATCAAGATAAGTAAGCTCCGTATTACTGCTTAAATTCAGTGAAGGAATCTGGTTACTTGACGCATCCAAATAGGTAAGCTTGGTCAAAGCCGAAACATCAAGTGCCTTTATGGCCTGAGATGAACAGTCAAGACTCTTTAATTCCGTAAACACCCCTACCCCTGCTACACTCTTTATTGCCGGTTGTTCTGTCGAAACATCGATAGCGGTAACTGCTGCAATTTCTTCATCAGATAAAAAGCCGTTATTATCACTATCAAAATTAGATGATATATATGCACGAAATGTCGAATCACTAAATGTATCATTTATGCTAATACCATCTGTTCCTGCCGCCAAAGCAATGCCGGAAGCTGCAAATGATTGCGCAACCATTGCAATGCTGATAACAGCCGCAAGAATTTTTTTACTTTTTCTCATAAAAGCCCCTCCTTTTTCTAAAATATATAAACTATGTATACATTCTGTTATATTTTAACAAATCCACTTTTTTGCGTCAATATATTTGTATCTACTGCCGTCAATTCTTTCCGAACACATGACAACAAGCAAAAATTCTGCCATATCAATGGCAGAATTTTTGTTCGTCAAATATATACCATATCTTTATTTTTTGGTTATATAGCCCTGTGCCTTAAGAAGCTCTGCACAAAGAACGGCACCACCTGCGGCACCTCTTACGGTATTGTGTGAAAGACCGACAAATTTCCAGTCATAAACCGAATCCTCGCGGATACGTCCCACACTTACACCCATACCGTTTTCATAATCAACATCAAGAGATACCTGTGGTCGGTTATCATCCTCAAGATACTGAATGAACTGCTTTGGAGCACTTGGAAGCTCAAGCTCCTGTGGAACACCCTTGAAATGAACAAGCTTCTCAATAAGCTGTTCCTTTGTAGGCTGCTTCTTGAACTTAACAAATACAGCAGCAGTATGTCCGTTTAAAACAGGAACTCTGATACACTGGCATGTAATAACAGGTGATGTGGCAGGGACAATGACACCGTCCTCTATCTTACCCCAGATACGAAGTGGCTCCTTCTCTGATTTCTCTTCTTCTCCACCGATATAAGGGATAATGTTTCCTTCCATCTCCGGCCAATCCTTAAAGGTCTTACCTGCACCTGAAATAGCCTGATATGTTGTAGCAACCACTTCATATGGCTCAAACTCTTTCCATGCTGTCAGTACAGGAGCATAACTCTGGATTGAGCAGTTCGGCTTTACTGCAACAAAGCCTCTTGTAGTACCAAGTCTCTTCTTCTGGAATTCAATTACCTTCATGTGCTCAGGATTAATCTCCGGCACCACCATAGGAACATCCGGTGTCCACCTGTGAGCTGAATTGTTTGAAACTACAGGAGTCTCTGTCTTTGCATATGCCTCTTCTATCGCCTTAATCTCTTCTTTTGTCATATCTACGGCAGAGAACACAAAGTCAACTGTAGCAGCAACCTTCTCTACTTCATTTACATTGTATACGACAAGCTTTTTTACGGCTTCCGGCATAGGTGTTGTCATCTTCCATCTGTCACCGACTGCCTCTTCATATGTCTTGCCTGCACTTCTTGGACTTGCCGCTACCGTAACGACCTCAAACCACGGATGATTTTCAAGTAATGCAATAAATCTCTGTCCAACCATACCCGTCGCACCAAGAATACCAACTTTTAATTTGTCACTCATTGTTCTGTCTCCTCTATTCCTCTATATTTACTTTATTACACGTACCTTTACGACACCTTCAATTGATGAAAGTGCTGCAATGTCTTCTTCTGTAGGAACAGTATCGGCATCAAGAATTGAATATGCATAATTACCTCTCGCCTGACTGATCATGCCTGATACATTTCCGCTCTTCTTTGCGAATACGCCTGTAAACTGGGTAAGCATATTTGGGATATTCTTATGACAGATTGTGATACGTGCCACATCCGAACAAACACCCATATTCACATTTGGATAATTTACGGAATTCTTAATGTTACCATTCTCAATGAAATCCGTGATTTCCTTACATGCCATAATCGCACAGTTATCCTCGGATTCCTCGGTTGATGCACCAAGATGCGGAAGTGCAACTACATTCTTAAATCCTGCAATCTTCGGATTTGGGAAGTCTGTCATATATTTTCCTACCTTGCCTGACTCAAGAGCAGCCTTGATGTCATCTTCATTTACAAGAATATCTCTTGCAAAATTAAGAATCTTAACGCCGTCCTTCATCATTGCAAATGCTTCTGCATTTATCATACCCTTTGTGCTGTCAAGCGCAGGTACATGAACCGTGATATAATCACATTCTTTGTAGAGTTCCTCTACATTTGTGATATGCTTAACATTCTTTGATAATCCCCAAGCGGCATCAACTGATACATATGGGTCATATCCGTATACATCCATGCCAAGTCTTACAGCTATATTTGCTACCTTTGCACCGATTGCACCAAGACCGATAACACCCAGCTTCTTTCCAAGAATTTCACATCCTGCAAAATTCTTCTTCTGCTTTTCAACCTGCTTTGCAATATCAGGGTCTGCCGCATTTTCCAATACCCAGTTATATCCGCCTACGAGGTCTCTTGATGCCATCAGAAGAGCTGCTACAACAAGCTCCTTAACACCGTTTGCATTTGCACCCGGTGTATTAAATACAACAATACCCTTATCAGCACACTTATCAAGAGGAATATTATTGACACCTGCACCTGCTCTTGCAACTGCAAGCAGCTTATCGGAAAGCTCAAGGTCATGCATGGATGCACTTCTGACAAGAACTGCGTCTGCATCTGCGTAATTATCTGTTACCTCATATTCAGATGGAAGTAAATCCATACCACATGCTGCGATTGGGTTTAAACAATTTATTTTCACTGCCATTTTTTTCTGTCTCCTTATTTATATTACATACCGGATATATCAATTCTCTGATATGCCTTTATCCTTACATTATGTCAACCAAGCTCGAAAATACCTCGCTAAGTATTCACATTATATACTATGAATTCGCTTCTTCAAATGCCTTCATAAACTCTACAAGCTTTTCAACACCTTCAATCGGCATAGCGTTGTAGATGGAAGCTCTCATACCACCGACAGTTCTGTGGCCCTTCAGATTTACAAAACCTGCTGCTGTAGCTTCTTTTACAAACTTGGCATCAAGCTCCTCATTACCTGTTACAAACGGAACATTCATAAGTGAACGGTCTTCCTTTACAACAGTACCCTTAAAAAGCTTAGAACTGTCAAGGAAATCATAAAGAATGGCCGCCTTCTTCTCATTATGAGCCTTCATGGCCGTAAGACCACCCATTTCCTTAACCCACTTAAATACCTTGCCACAGATATAAATACCGTAGCATGGAGGTGTATTATAAAGGGAATCATTATCCGCCTGTGTCTTATATTTCAGCATTGTCGGTGTAAATGGCATTACATCATCTCTGATTAAATCTTCTCTTATAATAACAACAACTACACCGGCAGGACCTACGTTCTTCTGAACACCAAAATAGATAAGTCCGTAATCTGATACATTTACAGGCTGTGACAAAATGTCGGATGACATATCTGCTACAAGAATCTTACCCTTTGTATTTGGTAATGTATGATAAGCTGTTCCGTAAATTGTATTATTATGACAAATATACACATAATCCGCATCTTCACTAACCGGAAGGTCTGAACAATCCGGAATGTATGAAAATGTCTTATCTGCTGATGAAGCGATTGCATTTACCTTACCGTACTTCTTAGCCTCTTCATATGCTTTTTTTGCCCACTGACCTGTAATGATATAATCCGCTACGCCATTTTTCATAAGGTTCATAGGAATGGCAGCAAACTGCTGTGATGCACCGCCCTGAAGGAATAATACCTTATAATTGTCAGGAATATCCATTAAATCACGAAGATCCTGCTCTGCTTCTTTGATAATTGTATCATATGCCTTTGAACGATGACTCATCTCCATAACGCTCATACCGGTGCCTCTGTAGTCCATCATTTCCTCTGCCGCTTCCTTTAAAACCACCTCAGGTAATACGGAAGGTCCTGCTGAAAAGTTATAAACTCTTGCCATTTTCATTTTCTCCTTTTAAATTCTTGTTATTATATTTTGTTCATCATTTCACATTTCGGTTTAAACCCTGATACGCTTCTTCATCCTTTTATCATCAGGCTTCAATATCTTCTGATGCAAAGCATGTATCAATTGCAGCACCCGGTGCAACCATAGGCCAAACCTTATCATCAAGGTCTATCATTGCATCAATGACTACCGGTCTGCCTGCTGATATTGCCGTCTTCATTGCGTCTTCAAATTCCTGAAGATTTGTTGCTCTGATACCCATTGCTCCAAGTCCTTCCGCAACCTTAACAAAGTCAACAGAATCATCGAGAACTGTATTGGAATATCGATGGTCATAGAACAATGTCTGCCATTGTCTTACCATACCAAGTACGTGATTGTTCAGTACAACCTGAATAATCGGGACATTATATCTTGCTGCTGTTGCAATTTCATTCATATTCATACGGAAGCAGCCATCTCCTGCTATGTTTATAACAATCTTCTCAGGTCTGCCGTATTTTGCTCCGATTGCAGCTCCTACGCCATATCCCATCGTTCCAAGGCCGCCTGATGATAACAGCGTTCTAGGCTCCTTGAATATGTAATTCTGAGCAGCCCACATCTGATGCTGTCCTACATCCGTTGTAATAATTGCATTGCCTTCTGTCAGCTCATAAATCTTTCTGATAGCTGCCGGACCGTTCAGTTTATCAACCGTATAAACATCAGGATTCTGCGCCTTCAGCTCTTCTATCTCTGAAATCCATGCCCTGTTGGACTGCGTTGCCAATTTATCGTTCAATATTGCAAGAACTTCCTTGGCATCACCTACGATACTTGCATTTGTTCTAATATTTTTATCAATCTCGGCTGCATCGATATCAATATGTATAATCTTTGCATTTGGTGCAAACTTTGCCGCATTTCCGATAACTCTGTCAGAGAACCTTGCTCCTATTACGATTACAAGATCCGCTCTTGACAAACCGAGGTTTGAAGTCTTTGTACCATGCATTCCAATCATACCGGTATATCTTTCATTGTTTCCGTCAAATGCGCCCTTGCCCATCAAGGTATCACATACAGGTGCATCAACCTTAGAAACAAATTCAGCAAGTTCGGCAGAAGCACCTGAAATAATTGCACCTCCACCAACAAGTATGTATGGTCTGCGTGACACCTTTATCATCTCAACAACCTTGTTTACTGCCTCCTCACTGATACTGTCTGTTTTTCTTGGAATCTCATCAGGAATAACAGGGGTAAATTCTGTTTCAGCGGCTGTTACATCCTTCGTTATATCTACAAGTACAGGACCCGGTCTGCCGGTCTTTGCTATCTTGAATGCTCTTCTGATAGTCGGTGCAAGCTCCTCAATATGCTTTACAATAAAGCTATGCTTTGTTATCGGCATAACAACTCCGGCAATATCCACTTCCTGGAAGCTGTCCTTACCCAGCATATTAACACCTACATTTGCCGTAATCGCTACAACAGGAACAGAGTCCATATATGCCGTCGCAATTCCTGTAACAAGATTTGTTGCTCCGGGACCCGAAGTTGCCATACAGACACCAACCTTACCGGTTGCTCTTGCATATCCGTCTGCTGCATGTGCAGCTCCCTGCTCATGAGAAGTTAATACATGGTTGATTTCATCCTGATGCTTATAAAGTGCATCATACACATTCAGTATTGTTCCACCCGGATAACCAAATACGGTATCAACACCCTGTTCTTTTAAACATTCAATTACTATTTCAGAACCTGATATCTTTGCCATTTTCCTATATTCTCCTTATTTATGTTTTGTATATCTAATTGTTCAATTTTGCCCTGCGGGTAGGTCTGCCCCGTGGGTAGGTCTGCCCTGTGGGTACACTATACTACTATGCCTTTGGAATTTCAAGTATCGCACCACGATTTCCTGATGTAACCATGGATGCATATCTTGCCAGATATCCTGTCGTTACCTTTGGCTCTCTCGGTTTCCATGCCGCACGTCTCACTTCAAGTACATCCTCCGGAACATCAAGGTCAAGTGTACAGTTGTTGATATCTATCTTGATGATATCGCCTTCTTCTACGAGGGCTATTGGTCCGCCAACAGCAGCTTCCGGTGATACATGACCGATCGATGCGCCACGGCTTGCTCCTGAAAAACGGCCATCTGTTATAAGCGCTACCGTAGAGCCAAGTCCCATACCTGCTATGGCAGATGTCGGATTGAGCATTTCTCTCATACCAGGACCGCCCTTCGGACCCTCATATCTGATTACTACAACGTCTCCTGCTACAATTTTTCCGCCCTTGATAGCGGCAATGGCATCCTCTTCACATTCAAATACTCTTGCAGGGCCTTCGTGAACAAGCATCTCCGGTGCAACGGCAGAACGCTTAACAACCGAACCGTCAGGTGCAAGATTTCCCTTGAGAACCGCAAGTCCGCCGGTCTTGCTGTATGGATTGTCAAGAGGTCTTATAACCTCAGGATTCTTATTGATAACTCCCGAAACAGCCTCACCGATTGTCTTACCTGTAACAGTCATACAATCCTCATTGAGAAGTCCCAGTGACTTGAGCTGATTCATAACCGCATAAACACCGCCTGCCTCATTGAGGTCTTCCATATAGGTAGGACCTGCAGGAGCAAGATGACACAGATTCGGGGTTTTTGCACTGATTTCATTTGCAAATGATATATCAAAGTCAAATCCGATTTCATGTGCAATAGCAGGAATATGAAGCATGGAATTTGTTGAACATCCAAGTGCCATATCTACCGTAAGTGCATTTATAATAGCCTCTTTTGTTATGATATCTCTTGGTCTGATGTTCTTCCTGTACATTTCCATTACTGCCATACCTGCATGCTTTGCAAGCTTCAGTCTCTCTGAATATACAGCAGGTATCGTTCCATTTCCCGGAAGTCCCATACCCAGTGCCTCTGTTAAGCAGTTCATGGAATTTGCCGTGTACATGCCTGAGCATGAACCACATGTAGGACATGCCTTACATTCAAACTCATTGACATCCTCTTCACTCATCGTACCTGCCGCATAAGAACCAACAGCCTCAAACATACTGGAAAGACTTGTCTTATGACCTTTTACATGACCTGCAAGCATCGGGCCGCCTGACACAAATACGGTAGGCACATTGACTCTTGCAGCCGCCATCATCAGTCCCGGTACATTCTTATCACAGTTCGGTATCATAACAAGGGCATCAAACTGATGCGCTATCGCCATAGCTTCTGTTGAATCAGCAATTAAATCCCTTGTTACAAGCGAATATTTCATTCCGATATGTCCCATTGCAATTCCGTCGCATACTGCGATTGCAGGGAACATGACAGGTGTACCTCCAGCCATGGCAACACCCATCTTGACAGCCTGTGCTATCTTATCCAGATTCATATGACCCGGTACGATTTCATTATATGAGCAGACAATACCAACCAAAGGCTTTGCCAATTCTTCTTCCGTCATGCCAAGTGCATTAAACAGCGAACGATGTGGTGCCTGCTGCATTCCTACTTTTACATTATCACTCTTCATATTTTTTCTTCCTTTCTCATTTTTAACTGTATGTCAACTACTGAATACGCTCTGCGATTAAATCTCCCATCTCTGAACATGATACAAGAGTTGTACCTTCAGAAACGATGTCACAGGTACGATAGCCGTCTTTCAATACCTGTTTTACTGCTGCTTCAACGGCATCAGCCTCCTTATCAAGGTCAAATGTATACCGAAGCATCATTGCTGCTGAAAGTATTGTTGCGATAGGATTTGCCTTGTTCTGTCCTGCGATATCCGGTGCCGAACCGCCGCTTGGCTCATACATACCAAACTTTGTCTCATTCAGGGATGCTGATGCCAGCATACCGATGGAGCCTGTTATCATGGAAGCTTCATCTGACAGAATATCACCAAACATATTCTCTGTTAATACGACATCAAACTGTGCAGGGTCTTTTACAAGCTGCATCGCACAGTTATCAACAAGCATATGCTCATATGTAACCTCAGGATAATCCTTGGCAACCTCTTCTACGACCTTTCTCCAAAGTCTTGAGGAATCCAGTACATTTGCCTTATCTACAGACGTAACCTTCTTTCTTCTTTTCATGGCAATATCAAAGCCTTTTATTGCAATTCTTCTGATTTCGTTCTCATTATATATCAGGTTGTCATGCGCTGTTAATACGCCATTGATTTCCTCTGTACTTCTTTCACCAAAATAGAGACCGCCTGTAAGCTCACGCATAATCATCATGTCAAAACCTCGGTCTGCAATCTCCTCTTTCAGCGGACATGCTCCCTTCAGCTCTTCATAAAGATTTGCAGGACGCAGATTTGCAAACAATCCCAGTTCCTTTCGAATCTTAAGAAGTCCTGCTTCCGGTCTTAAATTTGGCGGAAGCTGATACCATGGTGATGTAGAAGTATTGCCACCTATTGAGCCAAGAAGCACTGCATCCTTTGACTTTGCAACCGCTACTGCTTCATCAGTCAATGGTACGCCTGTTGCATCGATAGAACATCCACCCATCAATATCTGTTCATAATCAAAAGTATGACCGAAAATTTCTCCAATCTTATCTAAAACCTTCATAGCCTCCGTAACAACTTCAGGTCCTATTCCGTCACCCTTAATGACTGCCAATTTACAATCCATTTTCCGATTTCCTTCTTTCTTATCACTTTTTCCATAATGTAACCTCGCCTGTCGGCTCGGTTCGTGCTGCGCACTATACATATAAACAAATTTGTTTCTGTTTGCAAGCAAGCTTACACAGATACAAATTTGTTTATATGTGCATTACTTGTTGTTAATGTAGTTAATCAGGCCTTCGCTTTTGATGATTTCCTGCATAAATGGCGGGAAAGCCTGACCCTTGAACTCCGTGCCTTTTGTTTTGTTGTATATCATTCCGCTGTCAAAATCAATTTCAACCATATCGCCTGCATCAATGCCGTTTGCGGCTTCAGGACACTCTATAATCGGCAGACCTATATTGATCGCATTTCTATAGAATATTCTTGCAAATGTCTCTGCAATTACACAGCTTATTCCTGATGCCTTAATCGCTATCGGTGCATGTTCCCTTGATGAACCGCAGCCAAAGTTTTTTCTGGCAACCATAATGTCACCCGGCTTTACTCTTTTTACAAAATCCTTATCAATATCCTCCATACAGCTTTTTGCCAGTTCGGCAGGGTCAGAGGAATTTAAATATCTTGCAGGAATAATTACATCTGTATCTACATTGTCACCATATTTGTGTACTGTTCCGTATGCCTTCATAAAACAACCTCCTTCCTATAAACCTAACTCGCATGGACAGCTTATCTTACCTGTGATGGCTGAAGCTGCTGCAACAGCAGGACTTGCAAGATAAACCTCTGAATCGACATGACCCATACGGCCTACAAAGTTACGATTTGTTGTGGAAACGGCTCTCTCTCCTGCCGCCATAACACCCATATGACCGCCAAGACATGGACCGCATGTAGGCGTCGAAACAACTGCACCGGCCTTGACAAATATTGTCATAAGACCTTCCTCTATACACTTTAAATATACATCCTGTGTACCCGGAATTACAATTACTCTTACACCTTCAGCAATCTTTCTGTCCTTCATAATATCAGCCGCAATTCTCATATCTGAGATACGTCCGTTTGTACAGGAACCGATTACGACCTGGTCAATCTTGATATCGCCGACTTCATCAATCGTCTTTGTATTCTCAGGAAGATGTGGAAATGCTACCGTTGGTTTCAGGGTACTTAAATCAATCGTATATTCCTCATCATATACGGCATCCGCATCGGCTTCATACTTTGTATATGCCTTTGTGGAATGTTCCTTCATATATTCCTCTGTCAGTTCATCTACAGGGAAAATACCATTCTTTGCACCGGCCTCAATAGCCATGTTTGCAATGGTAAATCTATCGTCCATCGTCAGGTTCCTGATACCTGAGCCTGTAAACTCCATCGATTTGTAAAGTGCTCCGTCAACACCAATCATACCGATTATGTGAAGGATAACATCTTTTCCGCTAATCCACTTTGCTTTTTCGCCAACGATATTGAATTTGATAGCGGATGGCACCTTAAACCATGCCTTACCTGTAGCCATACCGGCTGCCATATCCGTACTTCCTACACCTGTTGAAAATGCTCCAAGTGCACCGTATGTACACGTATGGGAATCAGCTCCGATACAGGTTTCACCTGCAACGATAAGTCCTTTTTCAGGAAGAAGTGCATGCTCTATACCCATAGAACCTACATCAAAAAAATTCTCGATTTCATTTTCCGCCGAGAACTGTCTTACGCATTTACAATGCTCCGCACTCTTGATATCCTTGTTCGGTGTAAAATGGTCCATAACAAGAGCAATCTTCTTCTTATCAAATACTTCCTTTTTATTAAATTTCTCCATCTCATGGATTGCTACCGGAGTAGTAACGTCATTTCCTAAGACTAAATCCAAATCAGCTTCTATTAACTGTCCTGCTTCTACAGACTCAAGTCCGGCATGTGCAGCCAATATCTTCTGTGTCATCGTCATACCCATAAATATTTTCCTCCAATCTTAATAATAATTTTTTATTGATAATACCACAAAGAATGTTATAATTACAATACATAATAGGAATGTTTGTTATAACTCAAAGTTATATATCAATAACAAAATCCTACATCAGACTATATCATACGACTTTGGGATATTGATTTAGGTAAAATAATAAGATAATACAATCGCAAATTAATATGGTTCAAACTATTTTATTTGGTTTTATAGATACTTACACTTACTGTAGTTTTAACTCTTTATGGAAATATTTTAGAGGAGAGTATCTGTATCTTCGTTTGAATTCGGATGGATGAAGGCGTTTCTTACCATTTATATGTGAAACATAATCCTCAACGAAACTAAATGCTTCCCGTTTTATTTTTTCAAGGTTAGCAATCGTTTCCTTGTATTCATCCTTATCTATTATTGCATCCTTATCATCTAAAAATATTGTTTTACTTATAATAACTATTTTGGAATAATCAAGTCCTGAATTATGTGTTATAGAACGTATTGATTTTTTAAAATGATATGAATATTTATGAGTAATTTCAGTTCTGAAAGGAATACATATGAAATAATCGTAATGGGTTTGGAACAAAAGGCAATTATATGCTCTTTTATTCTTCTTCAATATTTCTATATTGGGCGGATTAGGATATGCATCATAAAATGCATCTGTCAGTGTTAATATTTGATAGTCGTTTTCTGATAGTATTCTACATCCCTCCTATGAAATAAAAACGGAAGGTCAAAGACCTCCCGCAAATTATCGCTTCATCACCCGGTCACTTTTATTTTACCGTCCTGTCGGAACCGTCACAGGACTCATCACTCGGTCAATTTTTATTTTACCGTCCTGTCAGAACCGTCACAGGACTCATTATTGATGAAGAAGAGTTTTTGCTCTTATACATAGTATATACTATATTATTTTTAAATCAACATTTTTAGAAAAAATTTAGAAAAGAGGAATGGAGTATGGTTGAAAGTTTAAATAATTACTACGTTTTTTATACCGTGGCAAAGGCAGGAAATATCAGCAAGGCGGCAAATCAGCTGTTTATCAGCCAGCCTGCTATCAGTAAGGCAATTTCAAAGCTGGAGCATGAGCTTGGAACAGATTTGTTCAGTCGCAGTTCAAGAGGTGTTTCCCTTACCGAAGAGGGACAGGTTTTATATGAATATGTGGAACGGGCATTTGACAATTTGAATAAAGGCGAAGAAAACCTGAAAAAATATACCGAATTAGGTCTGGGACATATAAGAATCGGCGTTAGTACATCCCTGTGCAAACATATATTACTGGATTATCTAAAAGAATTCATCAGGGAAAATCCACATATCAAGTTCAGCATAGACTGCCATTCCACAATCAATACGATCAAACTGCTGAAAAATGACGAAATTGATATTGGACTGATATGCGATACAGAACTGCCAAAAGGTATCACATACACTCCTGTCAGGAACATACATGACATTTTCGTGGCAAGCCGTGATTACATAGAAAACTTTAATTTGAGAGAAAATGAGGAAGAAAGCTTTGACATCCCTGAGAATATCTCAGGAAACATTCTGGGAAATGTCGTTCCGCTTTTTAAAGATAATGCATTTGTTAAACAAGGGGACACTCCTTCATCTGTGACAAAAGAACTGCTTGAAAAGTCAAATCTTATGGTTCTGGAAGAGTCAAATGTCACCAGAACCCATGTAGATAACTATTTAAGAGCTCACAATATTCATTGCAGCCAGCTCATTGAAATCAATAATATGGATTTGCTGATAGACTTTGCAGCAATCGGCATGGGCGTTGCCAGTGTGGTGAGGGAATTTGCCCTGTCACAGCTCAAATCCGGTCAGATCATGGAGCTGCCGCTTGAAACGGAAATTGACGAACGCACGGTAGGCTTTGCCTATTCTGAAAACAAGAAGCAGTCAACTGCCATCAAGCGGTTTCTGGATTATGTGGGAGCATAAAACAAATCATTATTCAGTATATGTATTTTTGTGATGTTTCTGTCTGAAAATAGACAGCAAGACAAAAATACAGATACCCAATAATGACAATATTGCTCCTACCAGCAATCCCGGTGTTTTATACGCTATAACAATCTCATGCTCACCGGCATCTAAATTGATCCCTAAAAATCCACTTCCAAGCTCTATTTTATCCGTAATGACACCATCTGCTTTAATCGTAAATCCATTGTTGTATGGAAATGCAAGATAAAGTATTCCATCATTTTTAACAGAAATCCTGCCTGTAAAAGAATTACCATCATATTCTGTAAATTTCATTGTTTCATCAAGTATCTGTGTTCTTGCCTGCTCAAACGCTGCTCTATTAAAGGAATACAGTTTAAAATACTTTTCACCACATTCATCTAGGGCTGCACCGCTATATAAGATTATGGTAATATGCTGTCCCGATTTCACATTTCCTATCGCTGATAAATATTCCGTCAAAAAATACTTGCCGGATACCACCTCTTCCCCATCTACCTGTACCGATACATACTGCTCTCTGTTATCTGAACTGTACAGATATAATTCCATATCCTTATCCGCGACAAAATCAATATGTACATTGGGTGTGAACATATCTGTTTGACATCTATACAGATAATATCCTTCTGCCCTATCCACTATTTCCATGCCATAAAGATTCTCTTTTGCAATATCTACATTTACCTCTGTAAAAAGCGGTTCATCGATTCCGCAGCCCAGAGACACAAAATCATTCTGATTTTCAGCAGCCTTCTTATCACCGGACCAATTTACAATATCACGATTTAACATAAAGCCCATTCCTGCCAAATCATCAGCTTCATATACATGATAAACGCCATTTTCTTCCAAAGTATGATAGCCGCCCCAAACACCCGCTTCATTTGATAACACATATCTGACATGATACATCAGTGCAGTAAGCGGAGTGGTTCCATTATATACATATTCTACATTGTCGAAATGACCCATTCCCATACTTCCAAATGCCTTGATTGCATTACCATTTACCATGGATGAATACCAGCTCACCTCTGTTTTCGGAATATAATTCTCATATAGCAATGCTGTTTTACGCTCACCATTTTGCAAATCAAGATTATCATAGACATCCGACCATTCCGAGAGCTTAATCTCATCTGTCATCCGTATATCATTTGTTTTATCAGGCATTGTATAAAATGCATTTCCCAAAATCTCACATATCCAAAGGCCAAATATCCAGCCAACCAAAGTACCTCTTTTTATACTTTTTCTCTTATACAAAACAAACAATATCGTATAAGAAATAATTAAAGTAACAAATATCAGATATGCCCATGGAACAATCATATTTCTGTTATCAATCAGACTAATTACAAATATCATAACTGAAACGGAAGCGGCAGCAACAATGTTCTTTAATTTCAATTTGTCCATATTGATCAATACCATATATCCCATAACAAGCAATATAAATGTAAGGATAATGGCAAAACGGTTGCCCAAACCATGTGGTACTGCAAATCCATGAAGTACATAATTAAGCTTTAACCAATTAAGTCCCAGCACAAGTAAAATAGTTGTGATTAAATATTTCATTTTTTGTTTGGCTGTCGGAATTTCTGATGCAAGAAATAGCGCAACGAGAAAAATCACTATCGTTCCGCAAAAGCTGTTATGATTAAACAAATATCCACAGGTTATTGTCTTCAGTGGATAAAACGATGATATGTATTCACCGATGCTTCCCCATTGTGCGATTCCCGGCTGGTCTAATCCATTGATTGAAGGAACAGAATTCATGATGGTACATAGTGCCGGTATCAGGGTAACCCCTGCCATCATCGCCGCCAGTAAAGAAACACCGGCAAACAATACTGATTTTTTACCAAAATCCCTGAAGCTGTTTCTGTTTTCTAACAGAAAATAAATAACGGCAAACAGGCAAATGTAAAAAGCATAATAAAAGTTAACAATCAACGAAACAGCAAGACAGATGAGATACAATTTCCAGTCACATTTCTCTACAAGCCGTTCGATTCCCAATGCGATCATTGGAAGAATGATCATTCCGTCAAGCCAGATAATATTATGTCCATACGCCAAAACATAACCACAGAACCCATATGCCAGACTACATACAACAGATATCAGTGTTAATTGGCATTTTCCGAGTGTACAGTCACTGTTTCTTTTATTTGTATGTTCAAAGAAATACAGTGCGGACACACTTAAACAAGCGGCCTTTACAATAATAATGATGACAAGAGAAAGCTCGACATGATGTTCTCCCAATATAATGGCAATCAGGTTAAACGGACTCATGCAGTAATAAATCATATTCTGATATATTCCTACACCAAGGCCTTTATCCCACATCATCATACTCTTATCACTGCTATGCACCCACTCAATCAGTAAATGTAACATATTGTTATATTGTACATTTGCATCATATACCAAAAAAGACCTTTCACCGAACGGATATGCGTTCTCAATCATTAAGATCATGACATACACCATTATAGAAGCAAAAAATATTCCTATGTATAATAACCACTTCGTATTTTTTTTCATCTAAACCACTTCTCCATCATTTATGCAGAATATCCTGAACGATATATCTGGGTCTTTTTTTGGTCTCCAAATATATCTTGCCTACATACTCTCCGACAACCCCGATACACATAATCTGTAATCCGCCAAATAGACAGACAAGTACAACTGTTGTTGTCCAACCGGCAACCGTTTTACCTAAAAAATGAATAACGATAAAGTATATCAGAAAAACCAAACTGATAAGTGCCGTAATAAATCCCATGGCAGTTATCATTCGGATAGGCTTTACGGTTGTGGAAGTAATGCCGTCAAGTGCAAAATAAATCATCTTTCCCAAAGGGTATTTACTCTCTCCGGCAAAACGCTCTCCTCTGTCATACGCAACAGTCCCCGTCTGAAATCCTATCATTGGTACGATACCGCGCAGGAAAAGGTTTACCTCTTTATAATTTTCAAGTTCATGAATCGCACGTCTGCTCATCAGTCGATAATCCGCATGGTTATAGACCAGCTCTACCCCTAACATATTCATCATCTTATAAAATGCCAGTGCCGTAGTTCTCTTAAAAAAGCTGTCCTTCTTTCTGTTTTTTCTTACTCCGTATACAATCTGACAACCTTCATAATATTTCTTTACAAAATCATCCAGCACCTCTATATCATCCTGCAAATCTGCGTCCATGGATACTACCATATCCGAATACTTTGCCGCCTCAAACAGTCCTGCAAGAAGTGCATTCTGATGCCCCCTGTTTCTCGACAAAGAAATACCTGTAACATATTTATTTGATGAATAAAGCTCTTCGATGATATTCCATGTGTTATCCTTTGAACCGTCATTCACCAGCATCATCCGACTATTCTCTTTGATAAGTCCATGTTCAACCATGGAATCCAATTTCTCAGTCAGTCTTCTGACAGTTTCAGAAATAACCAATTCCTCATTATAACACGGAATAACAATGTATAAGGTTTCTGTCATCCTAAATCCCCCTAATCCCATACTGAATATACAAAATCTGTATCAAGCCATATGCAATGGCACTGTCTTTTTCGTGTCCGAAAGACCTGTGATTCTTCTATATACAAAAAATAAAATAATAACTCCTATAACCGAAATCAGGCTCGTCCATTTTGATACCCTCTGTAATAAAGTTCCCTTATAATATACACGAACTGTACCCTCATTACCGCTTAATTCCGTCATGACAAGTCCATTATCTTCATTCTTCCAAACAGGCAATGACAAGACACTTCCATCTTCATTTTTATAAGTAGCCGCATATCCCAAATAGTAATATTTAGGGATTGTACACCTGCCGCGAATTCCCATTGCTTCAAATTCAAAGCTGCCGTCATCATGATAGATCCCTTCAAATGTATTGTTATCACTATATACAACATGTTTATTGTCACTACGTACGGTTTGATTGAGATTTGCTTCAGATGGAAGCCACTCACAAAAGCCTACTTCATTTGTATTTGACAATATTTCTATATAATTCTCAGGATAATTTTCATAACGCAATATTTCAACCTGCCATACAATATTTAGATGGAATATCCCCAGCAGCATACACAATACAATACTTTGCACCAAACGCTTTTTCTGTATCAGGCGTTTATCAAAAAATTCCTTAACCTGCACCCCTATTCCAAATGCGGCAAAAAATTCGGTAAACATATTTAACCGCCATGGAAATTGAATACTGACAAACGGCGTTTTGTCAATCAGCTTCCATGGGAACAGCTTTGTTTCTATCACTAAAAGAAATATGCATAAACAAAGACAATAGCAAGCCTTTCTATTGCATACCTTTTCTTTCACGCCAAATGCAATCAACAAAATGAATATTCCCAATTCAGCAAAGGAAACAGATAATTTACCACATAAAATACCAAGAAGTGTCATTGTATCATCCTGCGTATAAAAAGCAGGATGTGTACTGACATAAAACGTTCCTGATAAAAACTGCTCCACAACAGGCAGCCAATAAAAACAGGTTATGGCTATGCAGGCAAGCGCCTCTGCCGCAAGCCCCAATATCAGCTTCTTATTCCACACCTTTTTGATACGAATCAGTACCCATACGAAGGCTGCCATGGCACATAAAACAAAGCTTATGGTATGAGACAACAGTAACGCAGAAAAGGTAAAACACATCAAACCTTTTTTACGATGCTGTTTCTCCGTAAAATCATATAAACTCAAAAACACCAACGGAATAAACATCATTGCCAGCACTTCGCCAATCGCAGAACGTCTGTATATATCCTCCAGATGATAATGTCCCATGGTATACAAAATCATCGTAACAATACCTATATATCTGCTTTTCCCGATATTCTTTCCCGCAATATACGAAGTACAGCATGTTAAAAATAATATCACAAAAATATACAGCTTCATTGCCAATTCCGGCGAAGCTCCCATCCATCGGAATAAAACTGCCGGAAGCAAGAGTATATCCGGATAAAATATCCCTGTTCCGTAACCATATCCCTCTAATATCCGGGAATAGATATACACCGGCCAGCCTTGTCCTGTCTTGAAAGCCTGATAAATACTTTCTACCCGCAAAATATGAAATGTCATATCATCGCCCTGCGGAATATCCCTTCCCATACAAGGCATCATACATATAACACTGACAATCATCATTAATAGAATCGTCACTATTGTAATCTTACTTTTTTCCTTCATATCCCTTTGTCCGCTTTACCTTTATAATTATATATGTTACCACTATAAGCACTCCTACAGCTGATATCACAGCCCCAAACAGAAAGCCATATGGTAAATATTTGAATTCTATGATGTGCTCTCCTGCCGTTAGCTCCAAACCACACAAAGCATTATTTCCAAGACGTATGATATCGGTTTCTTTTCCATCTACATAAGCCTTAAATCCTCTATAATATGGAATTGATGTGAACAGCACACCTGACTCTTCGGCATATATTTCTCCTTTTATATAAGTATCTTTCACTTTATCTACCGTCAAAGATTTATTATCAAGTGATTTCATACATGCCTGCATCCTGTCATCATGATACTCATAAAAGTCTATAACCGTAGTACCGTAATCCAATATTTTACTATTATTATAAACACTTATTAATACAGTCTGTCCTTTACTTAAATTTCCCAAATCAATCATTTCTGTTGGAGCCGGATAATAATTTTCACCCAACAGTGCCTTCCCATCTATATATACTAGAGACTGTGTCTGTCGTGCATCCTGAATATATACATACAAATGCATATCATACGGCACTTCAAAACCGTATGCAATTGCTGACTTTTTGGACTCATCCAGGCCAAGATTCTGATACATGTATACGTTGTCACTGTTTCCTTTTATTTTCATGTACATATGTGCAGAATCCGTAAACAATTTACAAAACTGATTCATAACAGTAAAATCATCCAACTCATCTATGCTCACTTTCGTAAACACATCACTGATTCCTGAAATTCTGTTTATAAAATCATTTTGCACAGTAAAAGGATTTTTGCTACTTGTATTCCAGTGAGTGATATCATCCGGTACCAAATATCCTATACCGGCAATATAATCGGTCTCATATATTCCATACTTACCTCGTGTGCCAACCAGTTTATTATAGTAATGATAAGAAGCAACTTCCTGATATCCACCATAGCATGCAATACTATTTGTAAGTACATTTCGTACATTAAACATCAGTGCCGTTGCAGGCGTTGTTCCTCTGTAAACATAACTTCCTCCATTATTTTGGTATGCAAGTCCAACAGAATCAAATAACCACAGCAAATCTGAGTTAATCGATGAAGCAAACAGATTTGTATCTGAATATACCATATTATTAATAGAGTCTATCCAAGAGGTTTTTCGCTCCATATTATTTGTTTCTATTTGCTCATAAACGCCCGCCCACTCATCGGTTGCGCTGATTCTGTCCATGCTGATATCATAGCTTTCGCCATTTACAAAATAAAAATTTGAAATTAATTCTATAAACCCTATAATAACAACATTCATTATGACACTTATCCGTTTGATACTCTGTTTTCTTGAAAATATAAGCAATAATATAAAATAAACAATAAGCAATATCGTTACCATATAACATAAAATGTTCTGAACCTCGTTATTCATAACAAACACTAACGTGATTCCCAAAACACATACTAACGCAATGATGGAAATATATCGTAATCTTATTTCTTCATAAGACGTTAAGGCTTCAAATGCTGTTACAATGAATAATACGATTAACATAAACGCAAAACGATTTGAAAACATATGCGGAATTGTAAAGCCATGCAACACATAAGATGCTCCAATCCAATTCATACATACTGCAAGGATTATGATTTCTATAATACGTTTCAGCTTATATCCCGCACTAATTTTCTTATTGAAAACAAATACCAGACACAACAGTATCGTAAACAAGCCACAATAATTATTATCAGCAAACAATCCGCTTCCAAGCGTATCGATATCATGCCCCCAGAAAAAGCTCTGAAAGAAGTTACCTATATTTGCAAATGTTCCTATCCCATAATCATTAACCGATACCCATTTGTCTTCTCTTTTAAGAACAGCCAAATAGCACGGTATCAAAACCACAGCAGCACACATGGCAGAAACGATGGATGATAAGGCAAATCGGGTAAATTTCTTAAAGAACACTTTTATTCCACTTTTTTTCTGATCTGCAAACCATATGACTGCAAAAATACATATAAACCACGCAAAATAGAAATTGGTTACAAGCACCAAAAACAATGTTACAAAATATAATCTTACATCATTATCTTCGACCAGCTTTTCAATTCCAAGCATTACAAGCGGTAATAACACGAAACTAATAAGCCATATCATATTATACTGATAAGCTACTATATAATCGCACATGGCATATGCCAGCGAAAACAAAATACACACAGCATCGTTTAATTTTCCATGATGCATCTTATTCCGTTTTGTATGGGCAAAATAATATAGCATTGTAACACCACACGAACCCACCTGAACCAGCATCGATACTATCATTCCAAGCTCCATATGACTTCTGCCAAAGAGCATGGCAATGATATTAAACGGGCTTGCAAGATAGTAGAAAAAATTAGAATAAAAATCATATCCCATACCGCCATTCCAACTAAAGAATATTGATTTCCCATTTTTTATTTTATCTGCCAATTCCATAAAAAAGGCATAATATTGACAATTTGCATCTCCAATAAGTATCGTATTATTCCCAAACGGATAGCAATCCTTCATAGCCATATGTACAACCATACAAATAATAGGAATCAGAAATACCACCAAATATTTGTAAGCCTTCTCTACTCTGCTTTTCTTAAAATTCACGCTGATTTCCTCCATATTTATTTATAATATCTAAATAGCATCATAAATTTTACACATATCCCTATAATAGCACAAAGGTCAGGTAATCACAATTACCTGACCTTAATTAATTACTGCACCAAAAAACTACAGCAGTCATTTTATCTTCTATGATGTCTTACTGAAAGTAACCTACGCCACTCTCAAATATCTTCTGGTTCTGGTCTCCGTATACATTTACGGCAACGGCATCCCCGATACGCTCTGAGTGGCCCATCTTACCAAGTACACGGCCATCAGGACTTGTGATACCCTCAATCGCATAGTAGGAACCGTTTATGTTGTAATACTCGTCCATGGTAGGATTTCCGTTCATATCCACATACTGGGTTGCAACCTGACCATTTGCAAACAGCTTCTCACACCACTCCCTGCTGGCTACAAAACGACCTTCTCCATGTGAAATCGGAATTGTGTATACGCCACCAAGCTCTGCACCCATAAGCCATGGACTCTTGTTTGTTACCACCTTTGTATATACCATCTTGGACTGATGACGTCCGATACTGTTCATCGTCAGTGTCGGTGAGTTCTCAGACTGTGGTCTGATTTCACCATATGGCACAAGTCCCAGCTTAATCAAAGCCTGGAAACCGTTACAGATACCAAGCGCCAGTCCGTCTCTCTCATGCAGAAGCTTCATAACCTCCTCGGAAATCTTTGCGTTTCTGAAGGCTGTAGCGATAAACTTACCTGAACCATCAGGCTCATCACCGGCTGAGAAACCACCCGGAAACATAATAATCTGTGCCTGACTGATCGCCTTCACAAATGCATCTACGGAATCCCGGATGCCCTGCGCCGTCATATTTCTAAACACTATCGTTTCTACCTCTGCACCCGCTCTTTCAAATGCCTTTGCAGAATCATACTCACAGTTTGTTCCAGGGAATACAGGTATAAATACTCTCGGCTTTGCAACCTTATTCTTTGCTGTATATACCGTCTTAGCATCATATACACCTGTCTTAATCTCCGTCTGCGGAACATTTGACGCTGTCGGAAATACCTTCTCAAGTGTTCCTGTCCATGCTGCTACTGCTTCCTCCATCGTAACAGTTACATCCCCATATGTGAAGCATGCCGTATCGTTTACCTTACCAATCTTCTTTACAGGAATACCAAGAGTCTCCAAATTCTCAGGCTGAATCTCAAGTATGATTGAACCGTAATCCTTGGCAAGTAAATCTCTCTTGGAAACGCTCTCCCGCAGAGAAACACCAAGCTTATTTCCAAATGCCATCTTGCTGACAGCCTCGATAATACCACCAAAGCCTACGGCATATGCTGACTCTACCTTACCTGCCTTAATTGCCTTGTTAAGCAAATCATACATCTCAAGCACATTTGAATATACCGGTATATCATTTTCATCCTTTTCTATATCCATCTTCACAAGAATGTTTCCTGCTGCTTTCAGCTCAGGAGTTACAACATCCATGTAGCTTGCAACATCTACTGCGAATGATACCAGTGTAGGTGGTACATCTATATCATTAAACGTACCTGACATACTGTCCTTACCGCCAATGGATGGAAGTCCCATTCCGATTTGGACATCATACGCACCAAGAAGTGCTGAAAGAGGCTGTCCCCATCTGTACGGGTCTGTGCCAAGTCTCTTGAAATATTCCTGGAATGTAAGTCTTATCTTTGAAACATCACCGCCTGCTGCCGCAATCTTGGCTGCTGATGTTATAACGGCATAAACCGAACCATGATATGGGCTCCAGCTGGAAAGATATGGGTCAAAACCATAGCTCATCATGGTAATTGTATCTGTCTTTCCGGTAAGGACAGGAAGCTTTGCAATCATGGTCTGGGTCGGTGTCATCTGATATTTTCCGCCATATGGCATCGTAACGGATGCAGCACCGATGGAGCTGTCAAACATCTCCACAAGACCTTTCTGTGAACATACATTTAAGTCTGCCAGTGTATCAAGCCAAGCCTTCTTCACATCATCAGGCTCCTTTACGGAATCAAAATAATTGTCCGCCTTTGAAGGTACTTCTACCTTAACTGTTGTCTCCTGATGTGCACCGTTTGTATCAAGGAACGCACGGGAAATATTAACAATCTCCTTGCCTCTCCACTTCAGCACAAGTCTAGGCTCCTCGGTTACGACTGCCACTACAACTGCCTCAAGATTTTCCTCTTCGGCATAACCAAGCATCGTATCTACATCCTTAGGGTCTACAACGATAGCCATACGCTCCTGAGATTCGGATATGGCAAGCTCCGTACCGTCAAGACCTGCATATTTCTTTGGAACCTTATCGAGGTCAACCGTAAGACCTGCTGCCAGCTCGCCGATGGCAACCGATACACCACCTGCACCGAAGTCATTACATTTCTTGATAATGGAAGCCACTTCTTCTCTTCTGAATAATCTCTGTATCTTTCTTTCCGTAGGCGGATTACCCTTCTGCACCTCTGCACCACACGTCTCAAGCGACTGTGATGTATGAGCCTTTGATGAGCCTGTCGCACCGCCACAGCCGTCACGGCCTGTACGTCCGCCAAGTAATATAATCATATCTCCCGGGTCAGAATTCAGACGTTTTACTGCACGTCTTGGAGCTGCACCCATAACGGCACCAATCTCCATTCTCTTTGCCACATAATCAGGATGATAAACCTCATTGACAAGACCTGTGGCAAGACCGATCTGGTTACCGTATGAACTATAGCCGGAAGCTGCCGTTGTAACAATCTTTCTCTGTGGAAGCTTGCCCTCCATTGTCTCCTTCAGTGACTTTGTAGGATCAGCCGCACCTGTTACACGCATAGCCTGATATACATAGCCTCTTCCTGAAAGCGGATCTCTTATCGCACCGCCAAGACATGTAGCCGCACCACCAAAAGGCTCTATCTCCGTAGGGTGGTTGTGTGTCTCATTCTTGAAGAATATAAGCCACTCCTCCGTAACACCATCTATCTCTACAGGCACAATAATACTGCATGCATTGATCTCATCCGAAACCTCCATATCGTCAAGCTTGCCTGCCGCCTTAAGCTGCTTCATACCCATAAGGGCGATATCCATAAGACATACAAATTTGTCATCTCTGTCCTTGTACATCTCTTTCATCTCTTTACGATATGTCTCAAATGTATTCTCAAGAAGCTCCTTATAGTCCCCATCATCAAATTCCACATCCGTAAGCTCCGTTGAAAATGTTGTATGACGGCAATGGTCTGACCAGTATGTGTCAAGCACCCTGATTTCCGTCATGGATGGGTCACGCTTCTCTTCACCGTTAAAATAGTTCTGGATATGAAGGAAATCCTTAAATGTCATGGCAAGTCCAAGAGAATCATAAAGCTCCTTCAGTCTGTCCTCTTCCATATCCTTAAAACCGTCAAATATCATAACATCAGCAGGCTCATCATACGCTGCAACAAGAGTCTTTGGAATCTCCATACCACATGCTCTGGAATCTACCGGATTGATACAGTAGTCCATAACAGCCTTAAACTGCTCATCTGTTACATCACCTGAAAGAACATAGGTAGTAGCCGTCTTTATAATCGGAGCTTCCTCCTCGTTTAGAAGCTTTACACACTGCTCTGCCGAATCCGCTCTCTGGTCAAACTGTCCCGGAAGTGCCTCAACCGAAAATACTTTGTCAGTATTCTCAAGTGGAAGTGCATCCCCCTCATATACCATATCTACAGGCGGCTCTGAAAATACAGTCTCCAAAGCCTTTGCATAAGTCTCGTCCGATATGTTTTCTATGTCATATCTTACAAGAACTCTTACATACTCTGCCTGAATACCCAGATAATTCTTAATCTCCTCGTGGAGCTCCTTTGCCTTTACAGCATAGTCAGGTCTTTTTTCTACGTATACTCTTCTTACCTTACTCATGGTAAACCTCCTGTTTATTTGCAATTCAAAGTTATATTAACATGATTGCTCTTTATTGAATAGTTTTTTTTACATTTTCTTTTATATTTCTAATTATGTAACCGCCTTATCATCTTAAACAGCACCGAATTCTGATATATCATCGGTGTATCCTGACAGAAAAATATGATGCCGTCTGTCGGCGCATATATCTCGGATACATTTTCACCTGTCATCGGATTGACAATATGCGCTATCACATCGCCTCTTACCACTTCATCTCCGGGATTGACAAGCCTTCTGAAAAAGCCTCCTGATTTATCCGATTTGATATTGAGCAGCTCCTCCTCATCAAGTATGGTGGAAATAAATCCTGCATGACAGTTATACCTGATGATTCCCATACGTGTCAGAAATCTGAGGACGGAGGAAACAGCCTGGCTTGCACTTTCTTCATCAATTCTGTCGGTATATTTCGAATAAACCGAAAAAGCTTCCGTACCACTCATCTGCCAATTATAATTCAGTGTTGACGTATCATAAGCACGTGGTTTCGAAGTTAAAACATATGGAAGTCCGAATTGGTTTGCCAGGCTGTTGCTCTGCTTACCTGTCTCTATCATTCTGATATGTGGTATAAAAATGCCCTCCATATAAAAGCTGGCAAACTGTATTCCATAGGAATAACCTGATACCTTCTCCATAACCGCCGCCGCTATACGGCTTGTAGCCTGTCCCTCCGGATTTCCCGGAAATGACCTGTTGATATCGGAATTATCCGTAATCCAGTATTTTTTGCCTACATTAAACGAGCTGTAATTCAGTGACGGTATCAGCAGTATCTGCTTTCCCGAAACGATAGCGCCCCTGTTCTCCAGCTCATTGAGCTTTTTGGAAATTAAAGAACAGATATAAAGCTGCTGAAACTCATTTCCCCTCATGGCGCCCACGATACAGGCTGCCTTATCACCGCTGCCAAAGCTGTATCCCTGTATTATATATTCTCCTCTATATGCGGTGTTCATTGAATAGATGATTTCTTTATTCATTTGCACCTCCAAATATTCTGGCTACAAGAGAGCCTTCTTCTATAACCGGATATTCCCTTAATGAAACAATCATCCCACTCCTTGGAGCCAGTATCGTTTCCTCAACAGAACCGGTAAGCACATTGACAATATAACCTAAAATATCACCTTTTTTTATCATCTCAGAATGTTTTACGGCAGGAACAAATATTCCGCTGCTTTCGGCATTGATATACGCTACATTTTTATCCTCAGCTATTTTGGGTATATGTGTGGCATTTACCGTACCCTTCCATATCCCCATAAATTCCATTAAAGAAAACAGACCTTCCACTATCTGATTTGCATATTCGTAATCGATTTTTAGTGCAACACCCGATTCTACAATCATGGTTTTTACGCCTACTTCATTGAGTGAATACGCCAGACTTCCCGCCATAACGGAGGAGGACGGATGTACCCATATAACATCTGTATTCATTTTAACAGCATACGGTGTAATATCCTCTGCGACATCCGAATTAACCCTGACCTGCGGCAGCTCCTTCATATACACACTGCTTGCATGGATATCTACACAAATATCCGAACCCACGATATCCTTTAACACAAGTGCCGCGGTATACTCACCAACGGTTCCCTCCGTAGAACCGGGAAACAGGGTATTCAAATCCGTGTCAAATACGGGCACATATCGGTTCTGCGCCTCAAGTCCCATAGGATTGATAAACGGATATACATCCACGATTCCTGTCAGCTTGTCAAAATCCTTTTTTATCCGCCTTATAACCTCATAACAAATATATTGTCCTGACACCTCATCACCGTGAAGTCCTGACACAATACTAAGTCTTTTTTCTTTTCCACTTGGAAAATCAGGTGAAAGATGGTTCTTCTTCACCCGCATTACTTCTCCTATCAGCATACTGGCTGATACAACCGTTTCTATCATATTCGGCGGCTCCTTTCAAATGCATGACAGCAGAAAAAGCAGGATACTTTCCGTGCCCTGCTTTCACCGTATCTGATATTATTATACACATTTTTCCAATTCTTCGTCAATTAAATGTAAAAAAATCTTAAGCTTATGCTCTCTTTCTGTACTCTATACGCAGCTTGTCTGAAATAAGTGCAATAAATTCTGAATTCGTAGGCTTTCCTTTACCTGCGTTGACAGTATAGCCAAACATATCATTGATGACATCAATCTGTCCCCTGCTCCATGCCACTTCAATGGCATGTCTGATTGCACGTTCTACACTTGATGAAGTCGTTTTATATTTCTTTGCGATAGTCGGATACAGCAGCTTTGTTATATAATTCAGCATATTTGCATCATTTACTGCCATGATGATACCTTCTCTGATATACTGGTAACCTTTGATATTTGCCGGTATTCCGATGTCCCTGATAATATCCGTTACATCACTTTCAATATTATCTGTCGTTCTTACCATTCCTGCTTTATTCGGGATACAGACAAGCTCCTCAGAGGCCTCCATATAAAGCTCTTTTTTACGCTTGAAAATCTGTTTCACTCTTGCAACAAGCTGAATAGGATTGTATGGCTTTAATATATAATAAGTTGCACCCAGTTCAAATGCACATCTTATCAGACGTTGGGAACCTACAGAGGTTACAACAACAAATGTCGTATCAGACAAGTCCTCGTCTGCACTTATCGTCTCCATAACAGCCAGTCCATCTATGACAGGCAGACAGATATCTATCAATACAATATCAGGCTTATACTTTCTGATCGATTCTATGGCTGCTTCACCATCGCTTACCTTATCCATTATGTTCAGTTCTTCTTTTGTCATATTTGCCATAAGCTGACTGGCAATTAACTCACATTCACTATCGGCAATTATTATGTTCATCCCGTTATTACTCATGATTATTCCCCATTTCGTTTCTTTCTATGTTTTTTTGCACCATTCGAATAATGTATTTAAATAATATTCGACAGAATTACATTTGTCAAGTATTTTTGATATCGTTTTTAATATCTATTTTGATATCTATCAGGCACTTTTCATTTTATTATCCAATCTGATTTTGTCAGCAATCAGGGCTATAAATTCAGAATTTGTAGGCTTTCCCTTTCCGGCATTGACTGTATACCCGAACAATTCATTGATTGTATCCATTCTTCCTCTGCCCCATGCAACTTCTATAGCATGTCTGATTGCTCTCTCTACTCTCGAGGATGTTGTATTATATGTCTCTGCTATCGTCGGATATAACTGTTTTGTAATAGAATTCAGTATATCCATATCATTTACCGCTATTACAATAGCACTTCTTAAGTACTGATAACCTTTTATATGTGCAGGCACACCTATTTCATGAATAATACTTGTTACGGTTCCCTCAAGCTCTGTATTGTCCCCGTCATTTTCTGCAAATTCAAGATAATTATCATTTCTTCTGCCTCTGCAGGTTTCATCTATAATATCCTTAACCTTTTTCTCTTCATATGGCGTGTCCATAATACGGAATATCACTCTGTTATCGATACAGTCATACAAGAACTTTAAATATTCCACATGATTTTTGGAGCCACACATAATAAATCTCACATTTTTAAGACTTTTGTATTTCACAACCTCATCAACGATTTCCAGTACATCTTTTTCCGGCAGAACTTCGTCCATAATCACAACATCCGGTGATTTTTTTATGATTGACTCCATCCCAGCCTGTCCGGTAGCACAAACGCCAAGTAATTCATAAGCGGGAGTATTCTCAATGATATTTTCTAACTGCTCTATTTCTCTTTTGTCACGCTTCACTATCAATATCTTTACATGATTCATGTCATATCTCCTTCCCCTTTTACTGCCATAATTATTATATAATTCCACATCTTCATTTGGAATACCCTTCACTTCGCAAGTTGCGACAATAACAACCTTCCATATACTCTCTAAATATTATTTTCGACCTTTCTATCAATTCATCGTAACAGCGTACCAATATATGACAGCAAAAAACAAAAGCTGCCATTGAAAATCTGACAGCTTCATATGTTTTATATCTCTATTCTTTTAACATTTCTTCGATAAATACCCCATACCCCTTTGTCGGGTCATCGACAAATACATGCGTAACCGCCCCTATGATCTTGCCGTTTTGAATAATGGGAGAGCCACTCATCCCCTGTACGACACCGCCTGTCATATCAATAAGCCTCTGGTCCGTTACGGTAAATTCTATGTTCTTATTATGTGTTCCATAATTAACTTCATCTATGTTTATCGCATATTGCACAGGCTCTCCCGTAAGCCTTGAATATATATATGCTTTTCCCGTATCGACCTCTTCCCCTTTTGCAATATACATGGCATCCTTTTCATCATAATGTTTACTTACATACGCTTCGTCAAGATAACCCATTATCCCGTTT
The DNA here is from genome assembly GCA_017935345.1 of Coprococcus sp. Lineage (GTDB taxonomy): Bacteria > Bacillota > Clostridia > Lachnospirales > Lachnospiraceae > Coprococcus. Next base: position 119,974 of record JAGBHU010000016.1, on the reverse strand, counting down.
TCAGTATTCTGATTGATAATACCGATTAAATCTCTGGTATATACGATACTGCCCTGTAACTGCCCGGGCATAGCCGTATAGGATTTATTGATATTTGTAATATCGGTTGTATACATTCCGCCGGTAGCACACCTTATCATAAGTCCCGTATCATTGTCTGATACACTATGTCCAAGTGCCATAAAGCTGTTACCATATATAAAGGTTACCGTTCCGATACCTGCAATATCGTCTTTAACCCATAACCCCAGCTTATATCGACCTTCATTCGAGCATTCCGGTGTTATGTTCACTATATTTTCTTTTTCTTCTCTTACATAAGTAATCTTTAATTCCTCTCCCTCTGATTCTTCTATACATTCAAGAAGCTCACTTTTATTTTCAACGACTTTATCATTTACCTTCGTAATATAATCTCCTGACTTTAATGCATTCTGTGAGGGACAAACAACATGTCCCTCATCAGTCACAATATCTCCTGTATCAACCACCATAACACCGTCGGTTTTCATATATATTCCCATTGGTTCACCGGAAGGGATAACTTTTTTATTCGACAAATCTTCAAATACAAATTTTGCATTCTCATATTGAAGCCTGCCGTCCCCCTCCTTATATGACAAATAAAAAGCAAACAGAAATATAATAAATGCGATATCTACCAACAGTAAAATAACAAGAGATTTCCTATATCGCTCCATGATCCCATACCTCCTTGTAAATATGTTTTTTCCTATGGAAACAAAGTTTCCTACAAAGAAAAAAGAGTAACGTTTTTTCCGCTACTCTTAGTATGGTTCTATTAAAGTATTTCATTATGGTTGATTTTTGTTTGCTCTGCCATATCTTTCATTTCCCTTGCATTATTGATGGCAGTTTCTGTAATTTCGGCACCTCCAAGAAGTCTTGCAATCTCCATAATCGATGCCTCTTTATCAAGCTTTGTGATACTTGTTACGGTTTTATGATTGACTGCATTTTTTTCAATCAGATAATGATTGTCAGCCATCGCTGCTATCTGCGGCAAATGCGTGATACTGATTACCTGATGTACCCTGGCAATAACTGCAAGCTTCTCTGCTACCTTTTGTGCAGCTCTTCCGCTGATTCCCACATCAATTTCATCAAAGATAAGCGTATCAATATTGTCTTCACTTGCCATGCAGGATTTTATTGCCAGCATAATTCTTGACAATTCACCACCTGATGCCACTTCATATAAAGGTCTTACTTTCTCACCTACATTTGTAGAGATAACAAAATAACAGTCATCGATTCCGTTTGATGTACAACTATCCAGTTTGTCAAATACCATATCAAATTTTACTTCCATGAAGCTCAATTCCTTTAAAGCCTCACGTATCTGACTGCACAGATTGACAGCCATTTTCTTTCTAATGGCTGTCAGCTGCCCGGCATAACCAAGCATTTTTTCCTCAGCAGCCGAAAGTTTTGCATTTAGCGCCTCAATATAAGCATCATACTCGGCAAGCTTCTCATACTCAGCCTTGATATCCTCCAAATAAATGAAAATATCCTCAATCGTTTTTCCGTATTTACCCTTGAGATTATTAATGGTATCCAGCCTGCTCGAGACTTCTTTAAACTGTGCCTCATCAAATTCCATGCTTTGCATGTAATCCTTTAATCCCACATTAAAGTCATTCAGCAGTGCATCTATATTTTCAAGCTGTGCATAAATATCGGCAAGCTCATCATCCAGCTCTTTAACGCTCTTCAAACGAAGCAGGGCGCGTCCAATCTCATTTCCGGAAGAATTCCCGTTGCCATAACCCGTAATATGGTATACCTCAGAAGCCGCTTCCACAATATCTCTTGCATGAACCATCCTGCGATACTGCTTCTCCAGTTCTTCGTCTTCACCCTGCTTTAATTTTGCTGTTTCAATTTCATTGATTTCATATTTGATAAATTCTGCCCGTCTTACTCTTTCGCCATCCTCCATAGACAGCTCATTTAATTCAAAAAGAATTTCATGATACGCATGATACGCTTCTTTTACTTTGGCTTTGACCGGCTCTATCTCAGCTCTGCCAAATTTGTCCAAAATCTTCAAATGTTCTGCTTTTTTTAAAAGCGTCTGTTGTTCATGCTGGGCATGCATATCAACAAGGAATGCAGCTACATCTTTGAGTTTGGATGCAGTTACCACCTCATCATTGATAGTATTGATTGTCCTGCCGTTTAATATTCGTCTTGTAATAAGGAGCGTGTCATCCTCAGACTTTTCGATACCCATTTCAGAAAATGTATTCCATAGCTGTTCATCTTCTACGGAAAACATAAGCTGACACAGAGCTTCTTTGTCAGGCTCTCTTGGAAGATCTTTTGCCAGCTTGGCACCCATGCCTATCTTAAGTGCTTCGATAATAATCGATTTACCTGCACCGGTTTCACCTGTAAGTATATTCAGATTATCACTGAAACTGACACCTACATCATCTATCAATGCCAGATTTTTTATATGTACATTTAAAAGCATTATTCCTCCTATCGCTTCGCAGTGCATCTGTTATCAATTGCATTGATAACAGATTTTGTAAGTTCCTTTGAACGTACGGCAAGAAAAATGGTATCATCCCCTGCTATACTTCCAACAAGTCCGTTTATTTCCATATTATCAAGAGCTGCTGCTACTGCCATGGCAACTCCCGATACTGTTTTTACTACGATTATATTTTCTGCTGCTTCCATGGATATAATACCTGCACTAAGCACCTGTCTGTATGACTCCATGGATTCGTGATTTGCCACTTTTCCAAGTACATATTTTTGCTTTCCTGAAGGAGCTGCAATTTTCGTAAGATTGATTTCTCTGATATCCCTCGAAATAGTAGCCTGAGTCGTCTGTACTCCCTCTTTCAGCAACAGGGCAAGCAATTCATCCTGAGTCTCTATATCATTATTTTCAATTATCTCAATGATTTTTGCCTGTCTTTTTTGCTTCATTTCTGACTTCCTCCCAGCTTATTTCTCAGAATTTCATAAAAATTCACATCATTTGCCTTAATCAGCTTTGTAATTCTGTTTGAGCGGTATATATTGACCACATCACCCGCAGAAAGCTCTACATCATTTCCTCCGTCAAAAGAAACGATTGCCTCTGTGTCCTGTGTCTTTCTCTTCTTTCCAATTTCTATTGAAATCTTCTCATCACCTGACAGCACGATACTCTTCGATGTCAGAGAATGCGGTGATACAGGTGTTATCACCATCAGGCTTGCAGTCGGACTTACAATAGGACCGCCTGCCGAAAGATTATATCCCGTAGAGCCTGTAGGTGTAGCCACTACCACACCGTCTGCCTCATAAGCATCAAGCAGACTGCCGCCTACAGATACATTAAGACCGATTAACCGCGAAAAACCTGCACGACTGATTACGATATCATTTAAAGACCTTTTTCTATATTCTGTACCGTCTGTTTTTTTCACCACACCCTTAATCATCATTCTCTCTTCTATCGAAAAATCATCTGACAGCAATCTGTCCAGTATGGTGTTTAGACCGGATACCTCACCTTCCGTAAGAAATCCTACGGTTCCAAGATTGATTCCATAAAGCGGAATATCTATATCCTCTATCTCACCGGCTACCTTAAGAAGCGTACCGTCGCCTCCCAATACAAGTATACATTCAGCATCTCCGGTAAGCTCTCTGGTTATGCACGTTTCGCTGCAAAAATCAAAGCCATCTACAATACGGCAGCTTCCGCCTCTGCTGATTATGTAATCTCTCGCCCTATTGGTAATATTTAAATTGATGTCCTTTTCAGGATTGACAACAATGAGATATTTTTTCATCTGTTACTGCTCCCTGTCTAAGCTTGCATGTGACTGCTCAACCAAAGACTTAATATCAAATTCAACATTTTCTTTACGACTGTCTTTCGTTAAATAAAGCAGATATTCAATATTTCCTTCAGGTCCCTTAATCGGTGAAAATGATAGGGCAAGTGTTTGAAAGCCTATAGACCTTGCATAGCTTACAATCATATCTACAACCTCTTCATGGACCTTCTTATCACGAACTACACCCTTCTTACCGACCTTTTCCCTGCCTGCTTCAAACTGCGGCTTAATCAGACATACAATCTCTCCATCATCCGTAAGCAGTTCTTTCACAGGCGGCAGCACCTTTGTCAGAGAAATAAACGATACATCAATGGATGCAAATTCGATTTTGTCCGCTATATCATCGGGTGTCACATATCTGATATTCGTTTTCTCCATACAGATTACCCGCTCATCATTTCTCAGCTTCCATGCAAGCTGTCCATGACCTACATCCACCGCATATACACGGATTGCTCCGTTTTGCAGCATACAATCCGTAAACCCGCCTGTAGAAGCGCCTACATCCATAGCGACCTTATCCGCAAGTGTTACACCAAAACAATTCATTGCCTTTTCAAGCTTAAGTCCACCACGGCTTACATATCTCAGTGTATTACCCCTGACCTCTATATTTGCATTGACATCAAAGGTAGAACCTGCTTTATCCTCTTTATTATTATCTACATAAACGATTCCTGACATAATAATGGCTTTTGCCTTCTCCCGTGATTCGGCAAGTCCTTTATTTACCAGAAGCACATCTAATCTTTCTTTCATCTCTATATCCTATCTGCAAACAACCAGAAAACTTCTTTTTATTTACGCATATCTGAAAACTTCTGCTTGCAATTTTCTTACTGCCCCAGCATATCACAAAGCTTCTCATATACTGAATCGGCGTCTAGCTTCAAAAGCTTCAGAAGCTCATTTACTTTACCATGCTGGACATACATATCATCAATGGCGGCTGTATATACGTTGATATCATAGCCTTTTTCAGCTATGTACTCCTCTACCATAGCACCATATCCGCCATGTTTGATTCCATCCTCCATGATAATGAATACTTTATGCGTCTGAGCCAGTTCATCTACCAAATCAGTATCTATCGGCTTCACGAATCTGGCATTTACAAATGTAATCTCTCTATGGTCAACCAGACATCTGTTATACAGCTTCTCAGCCTCAATCACCATGTCACCTACCGCGATAACTGCTGCCCCGCTGCCCTTACATATGATTTCACTCTTTCCACATTCAAAAGGTGTCTGAATACTCTTTAAGCCATAGTAAGCTTCACCTCTTGAATATTTAATGGCAACAGGTCCGTCATAACCTACAGCCCATTCCATAGCCTTTGTCAGCTCATATCTGTTCTTAGGTGCGATTATCACCAGATTCGGTATGTGAGACAAATATGCCGTATCAAATATACCCTGATGGGTATCTCCGTCAGCCCCGACCAGCCCCGACCTGTCTATGGCAAATATCACATGCAGCTTTTGCAGACATACATCATGCAAAATCTGGTCATAGGCTCTCTGAAGAAATGACGAATATATCGCAACAACCGGCGTAAGGCCTGCTGCCGCAAGACCTGCCGCAAATGTAACAGCATGTTCTTCGGCAATACCCACATCATATGCCCTGTCAGGGAACTCCTTTGCAAATGCGGATACACCTGTACCCTTGCTCATGGCTGCCGTTATTGCAACAATATTCGGGTTCTCCCTTCCCAGCTCTACCAGCTTTCTGGCAAAAACACCTGTATATGATAAATTCTTCTTTTTTGCAAGGACCTTTCCTGTCGCTACATCAAATGCATCTACTCCGTGAAAATAACTAGGATACTTTTCTGAATAACGATATCCTTTTCCCTTTATTGTCTTGACATGAACAAGTATCGGTCTGTCTAATTGCAGCGCTTTTCTGAATGTAGCCTCCATGACATCTGTATCATGTCCATCTATCGGTCCGATATATGTCACGCCCAGCTCCTCAAAAAACATTCCGGGAACAAGCATCTGTTTAATCGAATCCTTTGAACGTTTAATCCCCTTTGCAAGCTTTTCACCTACAACCGGAATATGCAGAAGCGTCTTTTCCACATGTCCTTTAAAATCATTATATTGCTGACCGACTCTGAGATTATTCAGATACTTGGACATTCCGCCGACATTCTGGTCAATCGACATCTCGTTGTCATTTAAAATAACAAGACAGCCTGTTTTTATGACAGCCATATTATTGATAGCCTCATATACCATTCCGCCCGTAAATGCCCCGTCGCCAATAACGGCGGCGATTTTTTCGTCTGTCCCTTTCATACTTCTGGCACATGCCATACCGAGAGCTGCCGATATAGACGTGGAGCTGTGACCTGTATTAAATACATCACACGGACTTTCAGAGGTTTTGGGAAAACCGCTCATACCGCCAAGCTGTCTGAGATTTTTCATCTCTTCCTTACGACCTGTGAGTATCTTATGCACATAGGACTGATGACCTACATCCCACACGATCTTGTCCTTTGGCAGATTCATGACTCTGTGAAGTGCCATTGTCAGCTCTACACATCCCAGATTGGATGCCAGATGTCCTCCCGTTTTACTTACACTTTCGATAAGAAATTCCCTTATCTCCTCTGCCAGAACAGGAAGCTCCTGTCTGTCTATATTCTTGATATCATTCGGTTTATTTATCCTATCCAGTATACTCATAAGTCACTCCTAGTTTTTGCGGGTTACCAGAGAGATAATAAGCTCTTTTAAAAACTCATTTTCATATTTTAACTCCGTAAGCCCTCTCACGGCACGTTCAGAGAGAATCCGCACATCCTCCTGTGCCTTTTCGATACCGTGAACCGTTACATATGTAACCTTCCCATTGTCCGCATCGCTTAACGTAGGTTTTCCAAGTACATGACTGTCACCCAGTATATCCAGCAAATCGTCCTGTATCTGAAATGCATGTCCTACATCCGAAGCAATACTGCATATTGCATCAACTTCCTCCTCCGATGCACCTGCCAAAATCGCACCGATCATCATAGCCGCTTCTATCAATGCTCCGGTTTTGTTCTCATAAACAAAATAAAGCTGGTCTTTATCCATCGCCTGTCCTGTCATTAAAACATCAAGTACCTGACCACCTATCATACCATATATCCCCGGCTTTTCTGCCAACACCTTAAGTGCCTTTGCAACCCGACTCATATCGTCACACATATCAAATGCCTTACATGCTGTTTCATATGCGTAATTCAGCAGAGCGTCTCCCGCCAAAATAGCCATAGCCTCACCATATACCACATGGGAGGTCTTTCTGCCTCTTCTATAATCGTCATTATCAAGTGCCGGTAAATCATCATGGATCAACGAATATGTATGAATCATCTCGATAGCCGCCATAAAAGGTTCAATGACCGCTCCTTCTCCGCCGAATAACCGATATGTCTCCATCATTAATACGGGCCGAAGTCTCTTTCCGCCCGCAGTCATGGAATAATTCATCGCTTCAAATATCTTCTTCTGAAATCCCTCTTCGGAAGGAAGATATCGATATACTATCTCTTCAGCCTCTTTCGCATGAAGCTTTATCTTATCCTCTATCACCGTTTTCTCCTTTTTCAGTGAGAATAATCATCTCTTTTTCAACATCACACAAATTTTTCTTACAGGCATCAATCAGATTTACGCCCTCAGAATATACTGCAAGAGAATCCTTCAATGTTGTATCCGGATTTTCAAGTATCTGTGCTATTTCTTCAAGCCGATCCATAGACTTCTCTATAGAAAACTCCCTGTCTTTATTTTCCGACATCTGTACCTCCAGTCTGCAATCCGTTATCAGCCGCCTGTTCTTCTTTGCCCGTACCAAAGCCTGTTACGCTGGCATTTATAACACCGTCATGCATGGTTATATTAATATCATCCCCTGCCTTCAACTGCTTTACTGAATGTACGGCTTCACCGTTTTTTTCCATATACCCGAAGCCGTTTACCAGCTTTGCAGTAGGCGACATCCCATTGATACGTGTTGAAAGAAGCTGTAGTCTGTGCAGCTTACTGTCGTACTGCTGCCTCATCAATCTTTTTAATCTGTCATACTGTTCATCAATATACTGCTGCTGTCCCATCAGCTTCTGCTTAGGATTCAGCAACCGCAACTGTCTCTCATATGTGAAAATTCTGCTTCTTATGCCGTCTATGCGGTTTTCAAGAAGCCTTCCCATCTGTGCCGCCAGGCTGTCTATCTGGCGTATCGTTGACATGATATCCGGTATTGCAAGCTCACATGCGGCAGATGGTGTCGGTGCACGCAAATCTGCTGCATAATCAGCTATGGTATTATCAATTTCATGTCCTGTTCCCGATATAATAGGTGTTTTTGCATGATATATCGCCCACGCAACAACTTCTTCATTAAACGCCCATAAATCCTCAATGGAACCGCCGCCTCGGCCTATGATAATCGTATCCAGATTCATTTCATCAAGCGTCCTGATACCCTGTGCAATATCCTCGGCAGCCCCCTCGCCTTGTACCCTGGCAGGATACAATATGAGCTGGACAAAAGGATTTCGTCTTTTTGCAATATTCATGATATCCTGTATGGCAGCTCCTGTTTTTGCCGTAACGATACCCACACGTTTCGGGTACGCCGGAATCTTCTTTTTAATATCAAATTCAAACAATCCCTGTTCATACAGCTTTTGTTTTAAACGCTCATACTCCTCATACAAATTACCGGTTCCGTCAAGCTTAATACTATTTACATAAAGCTGATATCTGCCGTCTCTTTCATATACATTTACATTTCCACGGGCAACGACCATCTGCCCGTTTGTAAGCTGAAACCTCAAACCGCTATTTACACTGCTTCTGAACATAACGGCAGCAATAGAGCCGGTTGCATCCTTCAATGTAAAATAGATATGTCCTGAGCTGTGATATTTACAATTTGATACCTCACCCTTTATAGCGATATCCCCAAGGAGATAATCACTTGCTATTAAATTTTTAATATATCCGTTGATTTGAGAAACCGTATAGCTTTGTACAGCCATATTGACACCTACTTTGTAAGCTTTGCAAGCAACGCATTGATAAAGCTCTTTGCCTCCACATCGCAGTAAATCTTTGCCAACTCAACCGCCTCATTGATGGCAACCTTTACCGGAATATCATCATCATATTTCATCTCATATATGGCAAGCCTCAGTATGGCAAGCTCCGCCTTTCCTATACGGGCAAGCTTCCATCCCTCGGATATCTCTTCAATAACCGCATCTATCTCGCTATGCCTGTCCACGATATCCAGTACCCTGTCTGAAATATACTTCTTATTCTCTTCTGAATATTCAAGCTGCGCAAACAGCTCTTCATCCTCTGCCGGTATTTCCCCGTTTAATGCCAGCTCTATCTGTTCCTTCATATCTTCATCTGAATTGAATTCCAGACGAAACAATATTCTAAAAACCGTTTCTCTTAAATCTCTTCTGGTCATATGAACCTCTCTAGTTTGTATCAGCAACTCTGACACCTGTAATTCTGATATTGACTTCCTCAACTACCAGACCTGTCATCGTCTCAATCGCCTGTTTTACCTTATCCTGTACCTGTGAAGATACTGCAGGAATACTATATTCATAAAGCACTTCTATGCTCACATCTACCTTTACCTTACCGGGTAACAATTCCACTTTAACACCTTTTGCAGGATTCTTCTTGCCCAGCTTGGAAGCCAGCTCATTACTGAAATTGCCCGCCAGTTTGTACACACCCTCTACTTCACTTGCTGCAAGTCCTGCTATGATCGCCACAACATCATCTGCTATCTGCACCTGTCCAAGGGAATTTTCTTCTTTTATATTATATACGTTCTCTTCACTCATACTAAATACCTCCAAAATATATAAAATATTCCACTCTAGCTTTCTATTATAATCTGTCATACGAAACTTTGCAAGCAAATGGTAGCAAGCCGGAGTTATTGATTTTGCCATAACAGGATATTTGTTATAATTTTATTGTATACATTTTTGGAATAATCATTTATTTTCTTTTTATTAATTTGAGATAAAAATGCGTCTTTCAGAGTTTATGGTTCTGAAAGACGCACTTTTTACCATTTAAGACTTATCAGCCTATGTATAACTATTTATTAGAGAGAACAGAAATGACTACCTGACTGATATCATATCCGGTTTTACGGGTAACAATATCTTCTATCTGGGCTCTTTCCGTATCACTGATTGTTTCTACATTGAGTGCCACATCTACGGATTCATCGCTGATTGTTACGATTGCTGCGTTATAACCCTTTGCCGCAAGCAGTGTTTCGGCATCCGTTTCCTTTTCAATATTATCACTTAATTTTACATATGCCGCTGTAGCCTCCTGCTTTGCCGATTCCTCAATGGCATCGTCATTGATTATACTGAGCAGGTACTCCTTTGTTCTGGATCTGCTCTGCTCTCTGTTTAACTGAATCATTGCAAGTGAGTTATTAACAACTTCTGCATTTGTCAGGACCGCTTCACCGATATTCTCCTCATCACTGTTTAACTGGATGTTTTCCTCTATTGCTGCCTGTTCAAGGCTCTTGTCAGTAGCGACTTCCTCTGTCGGTTTACTGATATCATCAGACGAGGCTAAATCCGCTTCACCATCCGCCTTTGTATTTTCCTCATAACTGATAACCTCCATATCGGCCTTTTTACTGTCCTCCTTTGTGGTAAGATTGTTCTTATTGCTTTCGTTGAAATTCAGGTATCCCGCTACCCCAATCATAACTGATAAAGCCAGTATAACCAGTCTGTTTTTCTTAAATACCTTTTTCATTTAGCCCTCCGCTTAATTTGATTCTAATACCACAATCTTATGCACAGGCACGTCAAATAATGCCTGTACTGCTTCTGTAATCGCAAGAACAATGTCCGCATCTCCTCCGCCGGTACAACAAATCAGCACGCCTTCCACATTTGGCTCAAGTACCTGCTTCACATACGGTCCATCATAATCATCTGAAACTGCATTTACCGTTTCCTCATTATAAGTATTCTGCTTACTCCCTTCATCCGTTACACTGCTTTCTGATTTATCCTTTTCAACAATATTTTCCCCATTGTCCTTGAGTGTTATCATAACCTGTACATCACCTACCCCATTCATAGAGGACAAAAGCTTACTCAGCCGCTGCTCAAGCTGTTTTGTGTAAGCATCCGTCTGTGAAATATAGCTTTCAGTATTATTTTCCGCCTCCTTTTCCGATGTTGCTACTACGCCGTCATCCCCCTTTGATGAAGTGCCTGAGGTTGGCCACACGATTATCATCAGACAGATTCCTGCCAGCAGTAACATAACAAAATTTCGCAGCCTACCGTTTTTCGCATCAAACAGCTTCATTATTTTACTTTTTAATCCAGAATCCTCTTTCTCCATGTTCCCTCCACTATCAATATATGATGATCATGTCCTCATTAATACCATATTTTAAAGACAGGTTCTGTCTGATATCATTTTCCGTTTCCAAATCAACTGACTCTCCGGAAAGCTCTATGGTACGGATACTCTTATTTTCCTCCATATATACCTGAACCTGCATATGTAAATCGTACTCTTTTTCCAATTCATCACGTATAATGGCGGCAACCACATCACGATAATAGGCATCCTCCGAACTGATATATTCTAAATCCGCTATCTCGTATCTGATATTGAATGACAGATTATCAGAAAACCCCAACACCCGTACAATGGGATTTATCACAACAATTATCATTACAAATCCTATGGCTGTCTGAATATATTTTTTGTATTTTTCACTTGGCATGATATATAAGACAACGGAAAAAAATATTGTAAACACCAATATGCTTTTTATCCATTCACCCATAGTCTCTCCTATCCTGTAAGCATCGTTAATGCCGTAATGCTTATGATAAACATCAGCACGGCAATACCTGATGTCTTAAACAGCAATTCAATCGCTTCTGCCATTGATGCAACACCTTCTGAAAATCTTTTATCTCCCATAGGCTGTACAAGTGCGGCAATAGCCTTCAGTCCCAGAAACATCAAAAAAATCTTTACTGCAGGTATCACCGCAATAACGATAACAACAACCGCCCCCGCTATCCCGATACAGTTTTTGATAAACATACCTGAACTTACCAATACACTTGCCACGGTCTGAACGGCTGTACCGCCAACCATATTCCCTATCACTTTTATGGCACCGTTTCTCCCCAGCTTGTCCATTGAGGGTGATATAATACCTTTTATTACATTAATACCTGTTATTGTGGCAAATATCGTTTTCATAATCCAGCCTGCTATGCTTTTTAACAATTCTATAAGCTTGGAGAAATAGTCTTCCGTATTCATTTTATTTACAAGACCGCACACACCACTGCATTTCACGATGGGAAATACGATTTTTAACAGGACATTTTCACATATAAACACCACCAGCAATATAATCTCCCTTGAAAACATGGCTGTTTCCTGCCCGTTGGAATAAGCTGCTGCCATAGAATACGCAGGTATAAACGCTATCATAAATTCATTGATTCCCGATATAACCTCTATTGCAATTTCACTTGCAAGTGTAAAGCACGACAACAGCAACGCTGCTAAAATCATATATGTAACAAAAAATCCATTTCCTCCTGCATATCCGCCTATACGTCCTGACAAATTCGTAAATATTGTCCCCAACATAATAACAGCCAAGAGCTGAACAAACAGCTTCTTACTTTCTCCAAGCTCATATAATAAGCTGTTATATATCATTTGCCCTACAAGCTCCGCTATTTTTTTCAAATCTCCCGACTTTACAGCCTCATATATCTCTGTATAAGTGACCTTATTTTTATCCTGAATAATCGAATCCATTTTTTCAAATTCTTCCTCATAGGTATCATCGATAATATCATCACTCTCCTGAATTTCTGCTTGTCCATATTCTGCATTAACAGCATTCCCGTTACAATTTGCATATTCTGTATTAACAGCATTGTGATTACAATTTATATATTCTCCATATTGAATAACAGGCTGCACATGATTCATGCAAAGCATAACCGAAAGTGCGGTTTTGAGAAGCATGCCACAGACTCCGGCTATCATGATACACCCCCAACCAAGGCAACAACCAAATCAATTACGCTCATCAAAACAGGAATGCCAAGAGCAATCATGGATATTTTTCCTGCCATCTCTATCTGGGATGCCACCGCACTATAGCCGGCATCCTTACATATATTCGAGGCAAATTCACACACATAGGCTATTCCTATCATTTTCAATATAATTTCTATATACATAACGTCTATATCAATATATGCAGTTATTCTGTCTATATAACCAAATACAACAGACAGCTTGTCAATCACGAAAAATATAATGAACAAGCACGCTCCTATACTTAAAAGCGTGCTATACTCAGGATTTATTTTATTCAGCTTTATTGCCAGCATAATAATAACAACAACTGCAAGTACCAGTGATATCAGTGACATATGAAATTCCTTTCCCGCCTACAGCATCAACATTCCTATATTTACAAGCTCCATAATCTCATTAAACAAATCCTTTATATAAGGTATAATCCATGAGAGAACGATAATCAGACCTGCCAGATTCAAAAGATATGCATGCTCCTCTTTGCCTGAATGTTTCAGCACCTGATTCAGGAGGGCTACCAATATTCCAACTGCTCCTATCTTAAATAAAATCTGGATTGTCATACATTAAACCGTCCCATCTTCTATAGCATTATTATAATTAAAAAAAGACCGCCTAAAATGCCGATTGAACCGGCAAGCTTTTTTATCTGCCCCGTCTTTTCTCTTTCACTTTCATATTCATGTATCATGGCATTTTCCAACAACTCAAGCTGAGCAATCTGGGCATCTACATCCATATGCCCAAGAATTCCTCCCAGCTTTTCAACATACGACAAATGCCCTTTTCCCAAGCGGCTTTCTTCTCTCAGTTTTTGCATACTGATATCCCATGCCTCCTGAAACGAAAGCGCATATCCGTTTGCTAATAACTGTGCCATATTGGAACATAGTTCTCCGATACTCCCTTTCAGCCTTGGTGCCATATCCGCAAATGCCTCCGGAAGCTCATTGATGGCATATCGAAGCTCACTCTTGATAAGCCGCAGCATGGAAAGCAATTCTGCCAGCTCACGAACAAGTATTTCCTGATTTTTGCCTATGGTTTGTCCGATTCCTGAAGATGCAATAAGCACCAACATTCCTCCGGCAATTTTCATCAGCATAACATATCCCCTCCATAAAGAATGGAACCCCTCTGGTCAAATATTGCATGTACCCGCCCAATCTCTTTATCGCCACGTAACACGATATATCTTTCAAATATACGCTCATCTATCAGCTTACGGATTCCCGGTCTGTTTTTTATATCTTCTACTCCGTTTCCATGTATCGTTGCAATCAGTTTGCAGCCGCAATTAATAACACTATATACAGCTTCTATATCCTGAGAACCTCCCAGCTCATCTACAGCTATAACCTGTGGTGACATGGAACGAAGCAGCATATGCATTCCATATGCTTTTGGGCATCCGTCCAATATATCTGTTCTTATCCCTACGTCATTTTGCGGGATTCCCTTGTAGCAGGCACCTATCTCGCTGCGCTCGTCTACCACGCCCACAGTCATGCCGGGCAGCAGTTCACTGCCATTTGACAGATTTCTAATAATATCTCTAAGCAGTGTAGTCTTTCCACATCTCGGAGGTGATATAATAAGCGTATGCGCAGCCTCCTTATGTAATGAAATAAAGGGCATAACCTTCCGGCTACATCCCTTTATCTCATGTGACATTCTAATATTTATAAATGATATGTGCCGAACACATTTTATATTTTCGTTTTCTAAAACAACTTTACCTGCAAGTCCTATACGATGGCCACCCTGTATCGTTATAAATCCCTGTCTTATCTCATCCTCATAGGCATAAAGGGAATAATTACTGATGTACTCCAACGTATCATTTACATCTGCCGATGTAACAATAACGGCACCCTGCCTGTTTCGTTTCATTCTGGCATCCTCGCCGATAAAATACTCCCGGTTGCAATATATGATAATGACAGGCTCATTCACACGTAATCGGATTTCCTGCAATTCACTCCACCTGATATCTGCTTGGCCTAATATATTCTTCAATCGGACTGAAAGAATACGCAAAATCTCATGAGCATGTACATCATTTTCTTTCCGTTCTTTGGGTAACATCATCAGATTGTCCATTTTTCCAACTCCTTATATACCGGGCGTATCATACGCTCTGCACAATTACATTGATATTTATCTATAAATATATATATTCAGCTATCCTCTCCATTATGCATGATATCATTTTCTCAGAAGCTTATAGGTCATCCGGTAATGTACCTGTTTCAGTAAAAGAAAAATAATATAAAAAAAACAGGTACACATCATTAAACTGTCCGACATTTGAGGTTCAGTTCAATCATGCACACCTGCTTTTTTATGATTCTCTTCTGTAATATTATATTTCTCTTATTTTATTCTTTGATTAAACTCTTGAAAGATACTCACCTGTTCTTGTATCAATCTTGATTGTATCGCCTTCATTCACAAAAAGCGGTACATATACTACAGCACCCGTTTCAACCGTACATGGCTTTGTAGCACCTGTAGCCGTGTCTCCCTTAACACCCGGTTCACATTCTGTAATCAGAAGCTCTACAAAGAGAGGTGGTTCAACTGCAAATACGGAACCGTTATGTGAACAAATCTTACACTCGTCATTCTCTTTAACAAACTTCAATGAATCACCGATAGCCTCTGAGCTGATTGGAATCTGGTCATATGTTTCAGGGTCCATAAAGTAATATAACTCACCGTCATTGTAAAGATACTGCATATCCTTTCTTTCGATATGCGCCTTCTCACACTTCTCTGTCGGACGGAAAGACTTTTCTATTACACCGCCGCTCTTGATATTCTTAAGCTTTGTCCTAACAAATGCTGCACCTTTACCAGGCTTAACATGCTGGAATTCTATAATTTGATAAATGTTACCCTCAAACTCTATTGTAACACCATTTCTAAAATCACCTGCTGAGATCATCTCTGCCATAACAATATAATCCTCCTTAAGATATAAACTTCTTGTCACATTTTATAATATATATCAGAATATTTCAACTATTTTTTACCAAATAGCGAAGATGGCTGAATCGTTATATCAATATCCTTACATCGTCTGCCGTCTATACAATTATCAGATTTTTTTCCGATGCCGTAAGGTTCATGTATCCACTTTCCGTTACAACGATTAAATCCTCGATTCTGACGCCAAACTGTCCGGGCAGATAGATTCCCGGCTCAACAGTGATAACCATTCCCGGTTCAAGCACCGTATTACATTTTGGCGAAAATCTCGGATTTTCATGGATAAACAACCCAACGGAATGCCCCAACCCATGTCCAAAGCAGTTTCCGTACCCGGCATCCCTGATGATATTTCTTGCTATTTTGTCTATCTCATTGCACATCATTCCGGGCTTTATCGCTTCCATCGCCGTAAGCTGCGCCTTTAACACGATATCATATACACTTTCCTGCATACCGCTAAGCTTACCGATTCCAACTGTTCTTGTCATATCGGAACAATATCCCTGATAGATGCAGCCGAAATCCATCGTTATAAAATCTCCGTTTTCAATCATTTTATCCGTTGGTATCGCATGTGGCATAGAAGAATTCTTCCCTGACGCAGCTATTGTATCAAAGCTTAGCCCTTCCGCCCCATTCTTTTTCATAAAATATTCCAATTCCAATGCAATATCCTTTTCGGATATTCCCGGTTTCAAATATTTCAATATATGGGAAAATGCCGCATCTCCGATACCTTCCGCAGTTCTCAGGTTCTCTATTTCTTCATCATCTTTAATCATACGAAGCTTATCTATTTCCTCATCCAGCTCCATAAAGCTGATATCCGTCAGACAATTTTTCAATCCTGCATATACCTTATAGCTGATACTGTTATTTTCAAATCCAAGCTTCCTGATGTCCCTTGAAATCAGTTTGGATAAGGTTTTACCATATCCTACACTTTCTATATCAACACATTCATAGCCTTCGCATTCCTTTTCTACCTGCTCCGTATATCTTGAATCTGTCAATATATATTTGTTATAGGCTGTATAAAACAGCATTCCCTCGCCACGATACCCTGTAATGTACCGCATATTATATTGATCCGTTATCAAAATCGCATCCAGTTCTTTTGCTTTTCTAATATTTTCAAGTCTTTGAATATCCATTCATAACCTCCTCAACGATATCGGCAACGGATTTTCCTGTAACAGATATCGTTACATCCGCCCCCTGTTCATAGATTGGTTTTCGGTAATCCATCAGCTCTGTTATTCTTTCCCTCGGATTTTTTCCCTGAAGAAGCGGTCTTGTCGTATCGCCGGCCAGTCTGCACAGGACTTCCTCTGCTTCCACATTCAAATATACAACATTTCCAAGAGATGTCAGTAATTTCTGATTTTCCTCCCGTAAAGGCAGTCCGCCTCCCGTGGAGATAACCGTATTGGAAAGTGTTTCATTCAATTCCATAAGAACCTTTGTCTCAAGGCTTCTGAAATACGCTTCTCCTTTTGTCTGAAATATTTTACTGATAGGCATACCGGCTTTTTCTTCAATAACCGAATCTGTATCTACCAGCTTATATCCGTATTTTTCTGATATCGCCAAACCGACTGTTGACTTTCCGCAACCCATAAAACCTGTAAGAACAATATTATTTCTTGTCGCTTTCAGCAACCTTTGATAAACAATATCCGCCGTCTTCTCATCTACTGATATATGATTCCATAATTCATATGCTATGATACCCTGATACAAAAGCATTTTAAGTCCGTTATAGGCTTTTGCACCTTCCGCTCTGCATCTTTTCATAAAACCTGTTTCAAATGGATTATAAACCAAATCAACACCTGTATCCACCAGCTTATAAAAGTCCTCATCCGTTATAACAGCCTCATCATCATTCGGATGAAGACCTATGGATGTAGACTGAAACACAATATATTTCTTTTGCTTAAGCTTTTTATAGTCTGAAAGCGCTCCTGCTATCATAATATCATTTCCAAAATGCTCATTCATATGCTTGGCGATTTCTTCAGCCTTTGATTTTGTTCTATTAAAAATATAGACATGAGCTGCCTTTTCACTCATACACATATAAGCCACAGCCTTTGCGGCACCACCTGCGCCAAGGATAATCACATCCTGTCCCGAAAGTGCTATACCATATGACTTCACTTCACGCATCAGACCTAACATATCCGTATTATAGCCTTTATAGCCTTCCGATGTCCGAACCAGTGTATTGACTGCACCGATTGCCCTGCTCCCATCATCCAGTCCACACAGATATTTTATAACATGATTTTTATGTGGCACGGTTGCATTCAGTCCTAATATATTCAGTTCGTAAGCACCCTTTACTGCCTGTTCAAGCCCCTGCTTTCTCGTGTGAAACGGTACATACACATCATTGATACCCAAAAGCTCACTTAATGTATTATGTATCATCGGTGACATCGTATGTTCCACAGGGTCACCAAGTAAACCTATCAGTCTTGTCCTACCGTCTATATTCATAAAAATGATTCCTTTCTGCAAAAGAGGCAGGTATCACTACCTGCCTCAAAAAACAATGTTTTATTATTCGTTTATGCCAGATTCAGCTTCTTCTCGGCAAGTGCATCAAGCGCCGGAATGACCTCCTCATTCTGTGTTAAGTCAAACAATGGGTCAGATGCCTTAATCTTAATCATGACATATGCCGGTGTTGTCTTACCCTCATAGTAAACTTCTATTACTATGTATGTGTAATTACCTCCATATGCCTGGAAGTATGAATCCTGAAGCTTCAGCTTAGGGTCTGTTCCGCTTCTGAGCATATCCTTTAACTCTTTTGTGATTTCATCAATGTCTTTTCCATCCTTCTTTGTATAGGATTTAATCATAACGTGTTCATCATTCTCAATGTAGGATGGTCTGTTCTTATAGCTTGAATCATCATAATCCAAATCAAAGTATATATTAACCTTTGAAAGCTTTGTATCCTCAGGGATAGATACCTTCATATCGAACTCAGGCGTATCCGTCTTGTTGTCAACAGGCTTGATATATACTGTTGCACCATCAGCCATTGCTTCCTCATCCTTCTCAAGCTCATCCTCAGGCTTAAAGCTGCCGGTTGGCTCATAAACGGTAATAGACGGCTTCGGTGGTACTGCTAAAGCACTATTGACAATAACATTGATAAACAGCTTTCTTTCATCATTGTTTCTTGTCGTCTTACCCGTAACAGATGAATGTCCGGCACCACAGTATGTAACTGCTCCGCTTCCGTATGAGGTTGTATAGATAAAGTAACCTTCCATTCCATCATATGGAGAAGCAGCATACTTGGAGGATCTGGTCTTTGCACCGGATGAATTATTGGAACCTGAAAGTGTATACCAAACGGTAATCTTATCACTTTCAAGATCAAGTGCATATGTCTGCTGATGTGTACCGGCTATATTCAGTGATTCACCGATACTATACGGATAAAGCGTAATCAGGCCTTCATTTAATCTGCCTGCCTTTACGGTCTCCGAACAAGCTGACTGGTCTGCATTTGCAGCTCCCGACCATGCTGTAGCCTGTGTAAATGACTCCTGTGCATATACATATGGAAGTGCTGTTGATTTACCGCCCTGATTACCATTATAATATAATGCCGTCATCGCAAGACCACTGACATATACTGTAACGTCCTTGCCCAACTTATTAGCACTTGGATTTGTTGCATTTACATTGGTATTAAAGCTGTTAATAATACCGCTACCCGCCTTCGTATTAAATGCATATGGTGTCATATAATATAAGCTTTCATCTGATGACTTAAACTCTACATCTGTATAAGCACCGTTATAGTTTGGCGTACCGCCTTCCTGCCAAATCAGTCCGGAGGTTCCTGCGGCTGCCCATTCCTTCGAGCAATATGCTTTTTCAGTATAATTGCCATGAATGATTGTATATTCGTCAAAGGTTGTTGCGTCCCGCCAAATATATCCGGAAGTTCCTGCCGTTGCAGCTTTCTTATACATTCTCTTATTTGAAACATTTCCCCAATCATCAAGCACAGGGAATGTTCCAACACATTCCACCCAACCATTTAACGGACCCTGCCAATCATGTGTAGTACCATAATTTTCAACTTCATAAATTTCTCCGTCCTCAGTTAAGGTTCCCTTTACATATCCTGCCGGAGTGCTGGCAGCATTTTGCTTCTTATAAATATATCCATCCTCTGTCAGTGTACCCTGTACAAGTCCTGATTGGGTTATGCTTGATGTATATCCATGCATTGCCACGTTATAGCTCTTTGAATT
Organism: Coprococcus sp.; assembly: GCA_017935345.1. GTDB lineage: Bacteria > Bacillota > Clostridia > Lachnospirales > Lachnospiraceae > Coprococcus. Next base: position 99,640 of record JAGBHU010000016.1, on the reverse strand, counting down.
ATCGGTCAAATTAACATGGAATCTATTCATACCAACCACTTCGAGGAGTGACTTTGTAAGATTTACACTACCTGCATCCGCAAACGGTGTCATCGCATCATGGAAGAAGAACAAATCACCGCCGGCTGATACATAATCGAGAATATACTCACATGTTTTCTGCTTAAAGTCTACCTTAAAGCCTCCAAATGAATCGGATGGTCCCAAAATCAGAATAGAATACATCTTCTTCATAAAGTCCTTACCATAAGACCTTCTAAGACAAGCCTGATACCTATCCTTTGCCATCAGCTCTGCATCCTTCGCATCACGATAAGCAATAAACAAATCGGTAAACTGTTTACCGTACATCGTATTATCTACTTTACCTTCAGCAAAATGAATTTCTGTATTACTGCTGTAGCCAGGGAAGTATATCATATAATACTCGCCCGTAGCAATCATATACTCAAGTAATTCAATTATTGTATTATTTGAAACGCCACCGTTAAATCCGCCTAAGAAGGTGTTGTAGGTTCCCCTTGCACCATAGTTGTTCGGACCTGTATAGGTTCCCTGAAGTGCCTCAATCGCGCCCTGCAAATATTTGTCAAGCGCTTCTTTCGGTCCCTGAACGGCTGCTGATTTTGCTGAATAACTTGACAATGCCGTTCCTACCAATGCCTTGTACTCTGCCTGTGTAAATCCGTCAACAGCATTTCCTTCCTTCAAAATTTCTGCCTCTGCTACCCATGTATCAAGACAATCGTATACATCCGTTACGTTATCACCTGTTGTGAATTTTGCTCTGTCAGATGATGCTACGACCATATCCAAATTGATATCGTAATCCTCTGCTATCTCATCCGCAAGATTTGAGAAATAATCATCGTTCGCTATACCGATATCATACTCTACAATACCAAATCTGTTTTCATGTCTGCCAAGGCACTTATACTGTGCAGCAGATACCGTATCAAGATTCGTCTGATTTGCATAAGTATTATACTTTGCAATCTTATGAGCTGTCTGCGATGTTATATCGAAATACAAGGTATCCGTAGCAGTCCATGATGTAGCACCCTGTCCCTCAGCCATCGTCTGAACCTGAAGAACATTGATTTCACTCTTAGACATATTATTATTGATAATCTTACTCAGACCTGTCTCTTCAGCTACTACTGTTTTACCTGCAGCATCCTTAATTACAAGATACCATGATGCAGCTCCAAAGAAATCCTGATCTACAGTAATACTTGCTGATTTCTCAACACCCGAGGATACGGTACCACTGATATTGTAATCCTCAGAAGTAAATGCAGTATTCTTATCTTTATCTACATAAAGCTCATACTTATAGGTAGGATCCGGACCATTTACTACAAATGTAAATGCCAGATTATTTGTTTTAATATAGGTACCTGTTATTCCCTGTACATATTTCGTAGGCTTACTGGTAATGAGCAGTCTTGTTCTCGTCCTGGATTCATTAACCAGCGTATTAAGCGTATCATTATATTCGTTACTCAGAACGACAGCATACTTCTTAATTACATCAACATCCGAACCTGAATTATACCAATCATGTCCCTGAGCATCCTCATCAAGATAACTCTTGTTTTCCTTTCGATAATATGTGTAGTTTGTTTTTCCATACTCCTCAGATGTATTATCAATCATCTTTGTAGATGCCGGATCAAATCCCCACCAGACATTAGAACCATTTTTTCCTGTATATCTGGAATAGATATTTCCTATCAGTGTATACATCCTTGATGAAGGGTCAAGATACAGGTTGCCACGTTCAAGCTTACCGTTATTGTACCAGAAGCCCTGAAGCAGCTCCGTCTTTGACAATTTATTTCCACTGGCATTTGTTCCCTGCATATTCTCATATACGGAAGAAAGCTCATTGCTTACTATTACCGGTCTGCCTGAACTAATATAATTTACCAATTCATCATATTTGGTCTTCGTTAAGTCATTTCCGGCTTCTGCAATATAGGTATCCGTATAATATGTACCGCCAATATAAGGCGATGCCAACAACCTCTTACCTGTCACAGAACGGTCCATCTTATAGGTGCCTGCACTTTGCATCTTGTTTATAAGTCCTGTATGATAGTACATCAAAAACGTAGGTAAACCTAAATAGGTATAGCCAAATATGCTGCTGATTTGCAGCTGTCCGCCATACATATCAGCCGGATTTCTGTCTAACGCACTGATATCACCACCAATATAAACCAAATCATATGTAGCAGCAATATCTTCCTTCATTCCGATAAGTGCCTCTGTAGAAACCTGCGTCAACTCGATATCACCATAATTAAGACCGTCGATTGCATACGCAATTTTTGCCTTTGTCAAATCAAACGCATAATATTCTGTCAATAAAGACGGAAGCTCCTCTTTTGCTTTTCCGCTTTCAACATCGGATGGAACCGTGTAATAATTACCGGTTATCTTTGTCTTTCCATCACTCTTTGTTTCCCATTCAGTCGAAACGGATGGCAGCTTACTTGCAATCTCTTCGTCAATCGGATAGTCCGGCTGAATCTCAAGAACCTTAAACTTATTATCCGAACCGTCGCGATAGATACCTGCGTTAATGATATCTGCTATTGCCTTTGCAGACGGACTGTTGACAATGATTGTTGTGCTTCCACCACCGCCGCCGGTACCTGAACCCTTGCCATCACCGGCTTTTGAACTTGCAATAACATATACGCCCTTTTCTACTGCGGCACATAACGCATCATATGCAGTCTGACCGATCTCTGTAGAATATTTACCCTTATCAATAAAGATAAAATCGTACTGTGTAAAGTCTAACGGTCCAAAGCCCTGACTGTACGTAATCTGTTCACTTGCAAATTTATCGTGAAGACTCTTAACATAGTTATATACGTCACTTGGGTCATCAACACTAAATATCATATACTCAGATAAGAAATCATCTGAATAAGCATCCGGGTCAGACACTATCTTGTTGTCAAAATCATCAGCCGTATTAACACTTGTATAGTCATATCCCGGCTGTTCCGGTGTATCTGTACCGTCTGCAGCAGAAGCATTATCAATAACAAAATCATTATCGATTCTGCCGATTCTGTAATCAGCATAAGCTCCATCCGGGGATACGAGAACTGCTGAATATTCATAATTTGCATTTAAACTGATAAACTCATACTTATAAACAGAAGTATCTGTTTCATCATCATGCTCGTAATATTTATCGTCACTAGCGCTTAAAGTAAAACTATATCCGGTTGAGCCATCCTTGCTTACATAATGATATACACCGTTCTCATCCTTTGCAATAAGCTGTACAGTCCAACCCTCAAGATCGATTGCGTTATCAGCACCCATCTCAGGTACTACTTTGATGCTTCCTGAAATACTTTTTGTCTCAACATCCTTATAATATGAAGAAGATAATTTCATATTACTAAAAGAAGAGCCCGATGAAATGGCATCCATCAATTTTGAAGAATCCAGCAAATAAATATTAGCACCACTCGGAACATGCTTCGCATCACCGGTTGAACCGGTATTATACATCAGCTTTGTAAGTTCACTGTTTGGCGCTGACTCAACAGCCTCCCATTTACCTGTCTTTTTATTATATTTGTAATCGGAAGCTGCAAATGCTGCATTACTATTCATGCCACTCATTGTATTAAACATTGCGCTTGTCGTTTCTTCGGAAATAATCAGTACATTGGCATTATCAAAATTCCATTCTTTTTTATCTCCTGTAAGACCCGCTTTATCACCAGCCTTAACATATGCAGAGTCTGCTGTCTCGCTGGTAATATTTCTATTCAGGAAATCCTGAATAGACATTCCGTCATACCATTTATAGTATGTATTGTAACTTATATAATCTTTGCCACCCTCATTTGCACCGCGTTCAGCAGTAAGAATAAAGTCTGATATGGTCTTTGTTGTACTTGGCATATCAGGAATCACTTTTCCATCCTCTGCTTCTTCATAAAGAGTTTTAAAGAAATCCTCTTCTGTAACCAAGACATTGTCATATCTTGCCATCAGATTTTTTGTAATAAGCTTATATGCAAGAGCACCCATTCTATAGGTATCATTATTACCTGAAATCGTAGTTGGGTCATCTGTACATAATGCCTTTCTGCATATTGCGATTGGATGTCTGTCTGTAGTTGCATAAACATCCAGCCAGCTATACAATTCTTCACTAAGGTCTGCTCCTGACGCACCATAGTCCGATGAATTTGATGAATAGATATAAATCATATCAGCTCTGCCCAAAATCTCCTGAGCCGAAGTATTCATCGAATTAAGCGCACTTACTGTAACAGATGTAAGCTGTACAGCACCCTCTGCCATCTCGTCAGTTGTTATCGTCTTATATCCGTTAAATACCGCTAATCTGAAATACTCATCACCATATATATATCTCCAAAGATATGATGTGTTACCCCAGTCACTTTCTGATGTAACCTTGCCACTATAATTAGCTGCTGTAACCTTTGCAGTAAGAGCTGTATCTGTTGCAGCTACTGATGACAATCCATCAGGAAGAATCTGAACTACTCGGAACTTATCGTCTCCTGTCGCTTTAAGACTTGCATCATTAGAATTAATAACTGCAATGTCTATATTCGAATATCCGGTTATGCTGGAATTTATACCGGTACCAGCAATACCACTTTCTGTAGGAGAGCCCGAATTAGCCAAAGTGAAATTTACAAATATAGAGCAAACCACAAGTGTAAATACAATAGCTATTGATGATAAAATAACCTTTTTATTCTTAAACACCAGTCTGTCCCTCCTTCATTAATTCCATTCATGACTCTTAAGTACGAATGAATTTCTAAGACTCACTACTCCATTGATATCATATGATGTGCCTACCTTAGGGTCACTAAAGTCCAAAATAACTGCAAATGTTCCTGTCTCAGGATTTACCTGTAATTGGAATTTATCTACATTCTTACATAGGATATATCCATCTACTGAACTATAATCGTTAAAGGCTTCGCCATACGCGTATGGAGAGGAAGCATATAACGGATCATCTGATGATATCCTGTATACATATATATTTCTGGATGCCGGATCATACTTCAATGTACAGTATGTATAAATATTATCCTTCGTTGTTTCATCAATATCCGAAGCATATTTAATCCAGAGATACTTTACATCGATACAGGTTTCTGTATCAGAAGACGGCGTTGTCGACTCCAAAAACGGCTTTATATCTGCAATATCATAACAATCCGTTCCTCCGCCTTCACCACCCGGTCCGTGAACATACTGTGCACGTTTAGCAACGCCTCCGGTCTTAATCAGCTTACCGTCTGCAGCTTTCTCATCATCAGCTTTCGGAATAACGAAATTCGCTTCCTTCTGACTATATGATAAAACACCTGACGTAACCGTCCCTATATATGCCTTGCCACGTATTCTGACATCCGTTGCGCCCATCAGCATATCTGATATCGTATCATATGTCTCTGTCGCCTGAGTCTGTAGTTTCTTTCTTGAACTTATTTTCTTGTTGGAGGCCACCGTTGAACCTATCAATGTCATAACGGCTACCATAAAGATACTTAGGATAGCCATATACAGGATAAGCTCAATGAATGTGAAACCCCTGTTATCAGATTTTTTCAACATTCACACCTCCTATTTCCCAAAGTAATGGCTGCCGGTAGAAGCATTAAGCGTTACTCTTCCGACGGCATCTTGAGTTCCGCCTTTTTTGAACTCATATAAGCCTGCCCCTGTAACTACCGTACCATCCGCTTTTTTAAACTTTATTATCTTGTTGCCTGTCAGTAATGATGCCGTTTGTCCCGGCTCATTATAGTAGATATCTACATCAACCATGGTAAGCTCAGCCTTTGTTGATGTCTGACTCCATTTGGCTTCTGTTCCGTCTGAACTTGTGCCGTAATAAACTTTATAATCATCACCATCTCTTGTCAGCATGATTGCATTATCTCCGCTTTGAGCCCTCGTTCTTGTTGCCAATGCCGAAAGCTCCGTATCAAAGTTTTGTAATGCTGCTGTAGCTTTCGCGGACTTTATCGCACTTAATGTAAATGCTGCCAGTCCTGAAAGGATTGCGATGATTGCAATGACTATAATCAGCTCTACCAGGGAGTATCCACTATTATTTTTTAATTGTTTCTTCATATTATACCCCCTATTCCACATTCTTCTTCCAGTTCTCGAAAACAAGAATGTCCTGATAAGAGATATCTGAAATAGAAGAGCCTGTAACCGTTGAGCTGTTATCATCTCCTACTGCCTGATACTTAAGTAATATCTCTTTTGTAATGAGATTGATGTCATCATCCGCACTTTCCGAGCATGACTGCAACAGATTTGCAACATATATTGCATCAGCTGAAAGTGATACATTATAATGACACTTCAGCTTAGAACCGGTAATAATAAGTCCTCTAAAGGATTTTACCGTTTTGTCAAATGTTACATTTCCTGTAGCTATTACAATACCCTGAAGCTCCCCGTTCGGGTCACTTGTACTAAGTGTTACATCTCCTTTATTCACAACTATGATACTGTCACCAACCGTCTCATTCACACTGACATTATGCGTAAATATATACGGATAATTTACATAATTGTGAAGTGGTGTAATACTGTAATCATATGAATAACTGTCAGTATTCTTATAATATTCATAATGATACTTTCCGCCGAGCTCATTATATCCTGCAATATCCCAAGCAGAAACATTCAGCTTTGTCGCTTCATCAACCTTATCTGTTACATCAAGATGATCCCTCATATTGATATACATATAAGTAAGGAAATTACTGATGCGCTGCTCTGATGTATATTCAGCTCTGATGTTTGTACTGCTCACGTTTGCATTGGTTGCCAATTCAGCAGATGCATTTCTCAAAGCTTCGTATGTAAGATTATTTGCTTCCTGACCCTTATTTCCAAGTAACATTGTAAATGTCTTTGAACCGGAAGCATTTTTAAGCGCCGTATCAACATTTAGTGTCGTTTCAGCAGAAGACTTATAGAACAATGAATCATCTGCCTTCTGATAGGTTACCGCACCATTTGCGTTGACACGATCCGTATCTATATCTGAATTTCCTGAAGACGGCAGAACAAGCTTTACTTCAAACTCTTCATAATTTGCTACATTATAAAGCTTTCCTGTAATTGCATCTCCATAGCCGCTGTTAAACATATCATAATACTTCTCGGCAAATTCCTCAGCGTTGCTGATACCGTCATCATCACTGTCACCCGCCTCAATATACAGATAATAATAATTATGACCTGATACCGTCTGCTTGATAGCTGTTATCTGATCCGCTGAATCGAGGAAATCCTGATATAGGCTTCTCATCGTTGTATCCGCAGCAAATGTAGCAGGGAATCTCAGTTTTACTGTTGTAATTCCTGTATCGGGATCTACCTTTTCCGTATTCACAACAGGCTCCCACTGTGTAAGGAAAATTAACTGATTGGACTTTACATCGAGCGACTGTCCTGTTGAATAATCCTTCAATGATGTATATGCAAAATCCGCATCCTTATCTACTGTTATGCTGGTATCCGCAGGATTTACGGTTGATGCCGCAATCTTTGAAAACTCAATATAGGACTTACCTGCGATATAAAGAGAGTCCAAATTTTTAAAGTTCAGCGTTGAGCCTTTGCCATTTACGATAACGGCACTGTCACTAAAATGTGATCTAAGCTCATAGCCTGTTGCCAGATAACCGGCTGTACGAAGAAGGTTCACACTTCTGATATCATCTGCCGCATAGCTGTATCCGAAATATCTGCCCTTCGTAAAGGTAAGATTGGACTCTTCGGCATTAAGCTCTGTGTCATCATATATATATGCGTTTGCTGCCGCAGTGATATTACCGCCCTTCGTACCCGCTATAATAATATTGTCTGCCCAAAGCTCTGACAAAAGTGATGAACGACCTGCCAGACTGATATCGGAACCATTAAAGGCTGCAAGCGCACCGGAACAGACAACAACATCAGAATTCATTGTAAGACTTGTGTTTTCACCATTTACATAGATTCCTGAATATGCACTGCTGTTCGTAGAACCCCATGTAGTGGTCTTCGCTTTGTCATACTCTTCCGTAACCTTCTTGCCGGCATTTGCATTATAATCCTTATTATAATAATCAGATGCTGCATAGATATTTCCTTTAATGAAAACATCCGTACCTGTTGTGGCATCATCAATCTCAATACCCATATCTGCAAGTATTGCATAATTATATAAACTGTCTGATGATGCACTGGCCATGTCAAATGATACATTATACTCAGGTTCCGTAAGAACAATATCCGTTGTAATAGACTGCTCATATGTTCCGGCAGTTGTACCAACCTCAGAAGCAGACATCGTAATATTTCTCTTTACGCATATGTTCTTAAAAAGCACCTTCTCGATCTTCTCTTTGTCAAATCCCGGTTCAGGAAGATCTGACATCGGCTTGCCGTCAGGTCTGAAATACTGTTTTAAGCGCTTTCCGTTTTCGTCCTGAAATACAACCTGCATGTTTGCCGTATCCAGAACAATACTGTCATCAGATATATATGTTTTGAGAGTATTCGCTAAATTCTTGATTTCTTTGTAATTTTTATCATTTGTAATTCCTCTCATAAACAGTTTCTTAAACAACTTATTTGCTTCATCATTGTTAAGATTCTTATACTCTTTGTTCACGTCATCATATACGACAACCAGCTCTGCTGTTGTTGTATACGCCAAATACAGGTATTCATTCGTAGTAGAACCGATACCTGCATATATTTCATCCATTGCCTTCTCAACACTATAGAAGTTATTTAATGAATTTACCTTATAGAACTTCAGCTTATATGCCAGCATGGCACCAAGCAGCAATGCTGATACCAATATGCTGAGAAAGGTTGTAGACACAATAACAAGAACAAAGCTGGAGCCATGATTATTCGTTTTACGAAGCTTGTGTTTTATCTTCTTAATCATTTATTCCTTCCCCCTTGTTCCTGATACTGTTGTTTTATGACCTTCACTATCTGTCAGTGTGACGCTGATATCATACAGATAAACGGAATCATTCTCATCCTCGGACATATCCAAAACGTTGATGTCTGAGTTCGCCTTATCCGTATTAAAATTTGCATATACCTTCAGCTTATCCGCATCTCCTGCTTCCAGATTCACTCTTACGCTTACCTTTTTCTGATTCGTGGCATATTTACTGCTCTGATATACCAACTGGCTCAGGTCTGAAACACCAAACTGCTGGCATATAATATCTTCATAATCCGCTTTGATGTCAGAAGCTGTCTCAAAGATATATACCTTTGGTGTAACATCCGGTGCAAGAGAATTATCAATACTAATATAATCCCTTGGACAATATGCACCATTATATATAGCCGGTGCATATAAGAGATATATCGGTGGAAGTTCATCAAACTCCTGTCTGTATACTACTCCATTGCCATATGCCGAATCCGGATAATATACATTTTTTGCATCGGTGGCATATTTTGCAGAAATAACTGCCAACTGTGCCTGATCCTCATATCTTACGATACACTCAATCATATATTTAGCGCCTACTTTTGATACCTTGATAGTCGTGTATTTGTTAAAATAATCTTGTGAAAAATAATCTGAGCCGGAAAGATACTGATTATAATAAACCTTGTTTTCCTTAAGAATATCAAGCTTAACATCTCTGAAATGTTCAAACGCCTGATTATCCAGATTGTTTTCACTTACACTACTACCCTGGCCCGTATAAGTTGCACCTGTAATAATAGCAGCCTGCTTATTATCCAGATTTCTAATAGTACCTGTAGCCGGATTCGTTTTTATATAATTACCGCTGTCATCTACCTTGCAGGCATTTGTCTCTCTGTCATATACATAACCTTTCGAGGATACCGCATAGGCAGCACTATTTACCGTAACCTTACATGTGTATGTCTCAAAATTTCCGCCTATAGCAATATCATTGCACTCATATGTATCAACCGTATATTGCACAGCACTCGTGTCCGGAAGCGTAATGTTCTTTTTTTCCGTTGCGGTTTTTGAAAATACATACTCACTTGATGACGTTGCGTCACCGTCCGATATCGTTATATCATCCTTCAGGTCACATACCTTAAAGCTTTCCATTAACTCCTCAGCCATTTCAACTGCATACTGTTTTTTAGTCGTTTTCGTATTCGTGTTGACAGCCGAAATAAGCTGGGTGGTTAATGGTATAATTAAGATAGCAAATATGGCAATGGCAACTATTACTTCTACCAAGCTAAAGCCTTTATTATTTATTTTTGCCATTTTTTTCACTCCGTTCAAAGATTACTCTGTAGTTGTATCTCCGGTTGTTGTAGTTGGTTTTACTGTTGGGTTACCAAATATATTATTTGTACCTGTCTGAACATTTACGTCAGCATGGTCGGTTGTTCTGTCTCCACCGTTTACTGCATATGATGTAAATGTAAGACTTCCTTCATAATATCCTTCAGCGTCATTGAAAGCGATACTGATTTCATCAAGAGTCATTCTGAAATCGCCTTCCTTAATATAATCAATTACAGACTTGATATCATCGTAATCACCTGTATATGTTACAGGGAATGTAGCTGAATAGCAGTTATAGCCATCTGTTGTAGCAACAAGCTCTCCATCTTCAGCAGGCGTAGTCTCCTCAGTACCTTCAGCTGTTGGTGTATCAAGTGATACATCTCCTACTGCACCTGAACCAAGCGTATAGAATAAAGTTTCCTCTCCCATTGCTACCGTCGGGAAGTCAAGCTTATATTCATCCTTAATTCCCTGAAGATACATAATGGTATTATCCTGATATATTTCAGATGGGAACTCACTTAATACCTTTTCATATTCCTCTTTGTAAAAGGCTGTGTCATCTATATACTGCTGTCTGTTATTGTCCTTTGCTTTCAAATCATTATAATATGTCTGGCGCTCATTCTTCTCTTTGTCAATTTCTTTCTTTTCATCAAAATTGCCCATTGCAAGGAATCTGATTGGTAAGAAAATAATTGCTACGCCCAACAAAAATAAAAGTAAATTTCTTTGTCCCTTTGTAACTGCACTCATGTTTACGCCCTCCTCTACTCTACTGTTACGGCATCTGCTTCAGATGAAAGCTCATCTATAAGCGCTGCTGTTGGATCTACATATATACATGATACTGTGAAATCATATGTAATACTCTTTGTTGTTTCATCAACATTCTCAGTAATTGTACCGATAAAGGTATTGTCAATACATTCAATGTCTTTCAGGTTAATTGCAAATGCTGCAATATCCTCATACTCTGCTGTTGTACCTGTTATATTGATACCTGTAGAGTTTGAATTAAATGCTGTTATACTGATACCCTTCGGCATTTTATCCTCAAGTTCTGTTATAAGAGTTCCTACATATTCATTTAAATTCATTGTGTAGCTGTACATGCTCATCGCATCGACATAAACACTTTCTGCTGCTTCATAATCCTGAACAATAGTCTCAATATCTCTTATCGCTTCGATGTCTTTATTCACTTTGTCAAGGTCTTCCTGAGCTTTATTCTTTGCAATATAGGAATAAGCTGTAACACCGCCGGCTACAATAATTGCCAGTATCAGAAAGGCAACAACAAGCGGCGTGGTATCAAAGCTGCCTCTGCTTCCGCCCTTTGCACCTGTTTCTGTAAGCACAAAGCCCATAGGTGCAAATGCTGCACCGATAGGAACCATGAGATATACAGGATTATAAATCTTTAAGTCAATCTTAGGGTCAAATTTTATATTGTACAGACTGTCCATAACTCTTGTCGATACGTTCAGCTGTACCTTGAATAAGCCGTCTATTCCTTTAATAAGGGCACCGTCGCCTGTAAGGAATACATCATCTATTGGCTTATCCGGATTCTTGGATGTGAAGAAATCCATCACACGGCCAATGTTGTTTATAAGATATCTGAATGCTCCTGTTATAGCATTGTCATCAAAATCTACTGTAAGAAGTCTCTCATTCTGGAGCAAAGTCATAGCTGTAGTAGCATCTACACCCTTTGCATCCATAACCTCATTAACGACAACATTTGTACCATATGGTACTGTTCTCTGTAAGAGCAGCGTGTCTCCCTTCACAATGTTAAGTACTGTTGATTCACTACCTAACTGAATAACCATAGTAGTCATATTCTCGCTGGTCTGAGTCTTGATCAGCTGAAGCATACTGTTACCAATGTAGTCAAGTGCAACCACCTTAAGACCTGCCATAGCAGCCACATCATAGTAGGAACGTACCATGTTTTCCGGAGCTGCAACAGCAAGCACTCTTAACTGTTTATTGTTTTCTTCATCAGTAACTGTTTCTAATACAGAATGTGATACTACGTAATCTTCTATATTAACAGGGAAATACTCTGATGAGTTCGCATTAATAATTCCTTTAATTTTGTTTTCCTTAACGAAAGGCACAACGACCTCTCTGTTAACAATTTTTGTAGAGGTAAGAACAAATATAGCGTTCTTATTTGATATTCCGTTTGCACTAAGCTGTCCTTTGATAGCTTCTGCTATCCTTTCCTTGTCTCTGATAATACCATCTTCATATGAATCCTCCGGAGTCTCGAAGATAATGGCATTATGTACGATAGACTGTTTCTTGTTTGAAGCTGTAGCTTCAACAATTGTAATACTTTCATTTGTAATGTCGATTGTTAAAACTTTGTTATTACTCGCCATTTTAAATAGCCTCCCTCGCTAATCAGTAGTTTTTTTGAAGATAACATCTTCTAATTGCCTGAGTACCAGCTTACCGCTGTTCACCCTATGTCATTATTATCTGTCCATATTTCTTTTGGACAAAAGGTCAACATTCTGTCACCTTTTTAATCGTATGCATCTTTCATCAATATGCTGACTCATATACATATGATGGAAATGCTACCGCTAAATAAAGTACCAGCCTAATAGTAAGCCAGCTGCCGCCATAAGTTTGTTGCCATCTGCGAAACCGCATCTGTCCCATGCGCATTTGCCAAGCAAGAAAAACCGCTGACTGCAAAAAAAGCCAACTATGTGTATCCAAATCCCAATCCTGTGTTTTGAATACATTGTTAAGGCTCATTGTACAGACCGGGTAGAGCGATGACTGTTTTCATACCATATACGAGGAAAATCAGCATGAGCAGCATCGCTCTCCGCATCTGTAATCTCTGACACATTCGAATTATGCAATTCTGATATGCCGCATTCTAAAATGCCATACTCTAAATTCCAAACAGAAGTTTAGAGATTACCAAATTCTATTATGGCTCTGGTGAAACCTGGCTGCCGCCGGCCTTTACAATAACTGTGTTAGCAGCTACATCAATGTCAACTGTGAACTCATTGCCCTTGTCAAAGTATTTTGACTTAACAGTTGAATCACCAAGAATTGACTTGAACTCTGAGCTGAACGCACCGTAGTTAGCCTTAAGGTCTGAAACAGATGTAGCAGTGCAGCCTGAACCGATAGCTACCATAGCATCTTCGTCTGACATAGCTGTCTGACATGCTGTACGAATTGTATCAGCGTTTGATACATCAGCACTTCTTCTTGACTTGTTGATGTACTTGATAAGTGCTGGTGCAAGAGCACCTGCAAGAATTGCCATAATAGCAATTACAATAATTAACTCTACTAATGAGAAACCTTTGTTGTTCTTCATAATTATTCTCTCCTTTTCTTTCTATAAATATTGTTGTTTATATTTGTGCCGTAGCACATTTATTTATTAAATCCGGCATCCTCGTACTGTCGGTTTTAATCCTTGATTATTACTATTAATATATGATTGTTATGCTGAGTCTTGCACAACAAATCGTTCTTTGTGTACTATGTATCTGTTAGTACTGGTCAAGAGCACTGTACATACTCATGATAGGTCCGTATACGGCTGCTACAATCATACCTACAACGCAGGCAAGAAGAACCATAATCATCGGCTCCATCGCTGCCGTAAGTGCATTAGTTGCAGCCTCTACCTCTTCATCATAGTAGTCAGCAACCTTGCTGAGCATTTCTTCGATATCACCCGTTTCCTCACCAATCTTTGTCATGGCAGAAAGCATATTCGGGAGCATCTCCATATCCTTGAGAGGCTTTGACAATGGAATACCCTTTGCAACCTGAGTCTTTGCATCCATAAGACCATCTCTTATTATCTTGTTATCCATCATCTTGGCAACCTGTTCTACGGAATCAATCATGGAAATACCGGATGCCATCAGTGTACTCATGGTTCTTGCAAATCTTGCACAGGCTGTCTTGATATTGAGATTACCAAATATAGGCGCCTTCAGTCCTATATTTGCAAAAAGCTGTTCTCCGAAAGGAGTCTTCTTAAACACCTTGATACCAAACACAACCGCTGCAACAATGATAATCAGCAACCACCATTTGTATTTTACGAAATCGGCTGCCGCCATCATCATACGGGTAGCGAGCGGAAGTTCCGTTCCCATCTCCTCAAACATGCTTGAAAAGTTAGGAATAACCATTACAAGCACTACTATGATAACGATAACCATTACCACAAGAACAACGATAGGATAAGTCATCGCGCCCTTAATCTTGGACGAAAGAGCGTTATCCTTTTCAAAGTGTTCTACCAATCTGTCCAGACATATCTCAAGGTTACCTGACATTTCACCTGCTGCTACCATGTTTATCATGATAGGAGGGAATACCTCCGGATTCACTCTCAACGCATCTGCGAGTGTTCCACCCTTTTCTACATATGTTCTGGCATCCATTATAGCCTTTTTTAATGTTTTGTTCTCAATCTGATCCCCCATCAACTCAAGTGCCGCTATAATGGTAACACCCGCTTTGATAACAGCAGAGAACTGTTTGCAGAATACAGCCAAATCTCTCGACTTGACCTTTTTCTTAAATCCTACCCCGGACAAGGGATTGTTTTGTTCTGTCAGACTCATAATTGAATAGCCTTCCGACTTCAATTTTTTCTCTGCACCATCCCTGTTTGGGGCCTCGATGGTACCTTTTTGGTTCTTACCATCTCTGTCAACAACCTTGTAATTAAATACTGCCATTGTTTTTCCTCCGACCCAATCAATATTCTTATGTTGTGTATATTTGCATAAAAAACAGCGCAAATATACAATCTACATGTAATTATATAAGTTCATAATACTATAATACGCCTCTATAATCAACATTTAATTATTTTTAATGTTTTTTTTGTGTAATCTGCACAAACCATATTGTAACTTCCACATTACATTTTACTGACCGTTTATCTTCTTTCTCAGATATTGCTGGTCCTGAGAATAGGTCATCGCCATTTCTCTTGTTATGGTTCCTGCCGAGTACAACTCATACAGCGCATCATCCATGGTTATCATGCCAAGCTGACGGCTGGTCTGAATCGTTGACTGAATCTGATGTGTCTTCGCTTCACGAATCAGGCTTCGGATAGCCGGTGATGCAAGCATTACTTCAAATGCCGCAACTCGTCCGTTTCCGTTTGACGTAGGAAGCAGAGACTGTGATATAACACCCTCAAGAACCATGGCAAGCTGTACTCTGACCTGCTGCTGCTGGTTTGTAGGGAAAATATCTATAATTCTGTCGATTGTACTTGCTGCACCGATTGTATGAAGTGTCGAGAAAACCAAATGTCCTGTTTCAGCAGCCGTTATAGCGGTTGAAATGGTTTCAAGGTCTCTCATCTCTCCTACCAGAATAATATCCGGGTCTTCTCGAAGAGCAGCTCTAAGTGCATTTGCGTAACTGAGTGTATCCATACCAACCTCTCGCTGATTGACAATCGCCTTATTGTGATGATGGATATACTCTATCGGGTCCTCCAAGGTTATAATGTGGTCTGTCAAATTCTCATTTGCCTTATTTATTATAGAAGCAAGTGTGGTTGACTTACCGGAACCTGTAGGTCCTGTTACCAGTACCAGACCTCTTTTTCTCTTGTAAAGGTCCACAACCTCTCGCGGAATACCAAGCTGGTCCGGTCTTGGAATCTGGGTTTCAACTCGTCTGTAGGCGGCAGCCATATTGCCTCTGTCCATAAATACGTTTACACGGAAACGTCCGGTCTCAGGTGAATCAAACGAGAAATCCACCTCACCTCTGTCCTTCAGTATGGCTACATGTCTGTCCTTCATCGTAGAGCCAATCGCTTCTGCCGCATCAGCCGCAGTAAGAGGCGGAACTTCAACCTCTGTAAGCTTACCATTAATTCTAAGCTTTGGCGGTATGCCGACAGCGATATGTACATCTGAAGCTTTTGCTTCAACAGAGAAAGCAAGCAATTCTTTCATATCTAACATAGCTTACGTCCATCCTTTCGTCTTTCATTAATAATTTCAATTTATTTCTTCGGATTTTAACTCTCATTAGAATCCGCAAGATACTGTTTTATGTCACTAGTTCATATCCACATCTTCGGCAACCGTTACCGTACTGTGTACAATTTTCTTCATCTCTGATATGGAAGTAATACCGCTTAATACATGCTTTGCGGCACCCATCTTCAGCGTAAGCATGCCTTCCTTAAGAGCCTGTTTTTCTATTACGTCCGCCGTTGCGCCTGATGCAATAATCGCCTGAAGCGACCTTGATACCGGCATCATTTCGTATACACCGATTCGTCCTGAATAGCCTGTGTCATTACAGAGCGGACATCCTGCCGGTTCATAGATAATGACATCTTCCTCATCGGCCGGAACGCCAAGCATCGCTCTTTCGTCATCCTCTATCAGTCTCGGCTGTTTGCAGGTAGTGCAGAGTCTTCGAACAAGTCTCTGTGCAATAACACCGACAACCGCATCGCCTGCTATATAAGACTCAATTCCCATATCTATCAGACGGGTAATTGTTGAAGCAGCGGAGTTCGTATGCAGCGTCGATACAACAAGATGTCCTGTTATAGCTGCCTGAACAGCAATACCTGCCGTCTCACCGTCTCGAATCTCTCCTATCATGATAATGTCAGGATCCTGACGGAGAATGGAACGAAGCGCAGCCGCAAATGTCATATCCGCTTTATTGTTAACCTGTACCTGATTGATACCGAGAATATTCGCCTCTACAGGATCCTCAACCGTAATAATATTAACATCTTCTTTGTTCAGCTCACTAAGTGAGGTATATAGTGTTGTAGATTTACCGGAACCTGTCGGGCCTGTAACCAAAATGATTCCATGCGGGTTGCTGAGAATACTGTCAAACACCTTCTCCTGTTCCGCATCAAAACCGAGTGCACTTTTCGGCTTTGTCAGTCCGTCCTTTGAAGTAAGTCGCATAACCGTCTTTTCTCCAAATACCGTAGGAAGGATAGATACACGGACATCAAACTCTCTTCTGTCAACCATTATGGTAATACGACCGTCCTGAGGTTTTCTCTTTTCTGCTATATCCATACCACCGATAATCTTGATACGGGCAGTAATACCTGCCAGTATGCTGAGGTCATATGACATAACCTGTTTTAATGCACCATCGATTCTGTATCTGACACGAACACCCGTCTCAAGTGCTTCTATATGTATATCTGATGCCCTCTGTCTGACACCGCCTTCGATAATCTGCTTAACAAGAAGAACAATCGGTGAATTGTCGATTTCGTCATTCGATTGATCCTCCTCATCTCCGCCAAGTGCATTTGCCTGCTCCTGGCGATACAACTCGGCAGCCTCCATTGCCTGTGCACTTCCGTAATATTTACCTATCGCCTCGCTTATCTGATCCTCTGTGGCAAGCATAGGCTCAACCTGAAGATTCGTAACAAGTCCTATATCATCAATCGCATTAATATCCATCGGGTCAGCCATGGCAACCTTCAAAATATTCGGATTGTCAGGGTCTATCTCAACAGGAACAACTTTATATTTGGTTACCATAGACTCCGGCACCATATGAAGAACCTTATCTTCAATCTTCGCACCCTTAAGCTCTATGTATTCAATATCTAACTGTTTTGTCAGGAGCGTAATAAGCATCTCCTGACTGATAAAGCCAAGCTCAACCAACGTATTTCCGAGTTTTGCGCCGGTTTCTTTCTGATGTGCAAGAGCTTCCTGCAACTGTTCATCAGTAATGGCTCCAGCCGCGATAAGGACATCACCTATCCTTATCTTTTTACGTCCCATTCCTAATCGCATATCGGCAAATCTCCTCCTAAATATAAAAATATACAAATATCTATTGGGTTATTATATCACATGCTTTCAAAAATTTAAACATTTTGTACATATTTTGAAATAATTTTTTTGCGTTTTACAAAATTTCTCCCATTTTTTCGAGTTGGATATGCACTATTTTCACACAAAACTCATAAAATATTACAAATCCAGGGAGCCTGACAAATGTGCAAACTTTCAAAAAACCTTTAACACCAAACGAAGAAGCCTTTTATATAAAGCAATGCAAAGCCGGTAATCAGACTGCCAGAAATATTTTGATTGAATATAACCTGCGGCTTGTCGCCCATATAGCAAAGAAATATGCAGGAGCATGTCGGGAATGTGACGACCTCCTGTCTACAGGAACAATTGGATTGATAAAAGCAATCGATACCTTTGATGCCGATAAAGGAAGCAAACTGGCAAGTTATGCATCAAGATGTATTGAAAATGAACTTCTTATGATGCTTCGTCAGGAAAAAAAGAGAGCAAGAGAGGTATCTATCTATGAACCCATAGGCACCGACAGAGAGGGAAACGAAATCATATTGATGGATATTATAAGTGAAGGAAGCGGCAACACTCTTGATGCGCTGATTAAAGGGCATGACTTAGATTCACTTCCAAGATATATTAACAAATTTCTTTCAAGCCGTGAACAAAAAATACTTACCCTGAGATATGGTCTGAACGGAGAAAAGCCGCACACGCAAAAACAGGTATCCGATATGATAGGCATTTCCCGTTCTTATGTATCCCGTATTGAAAAGAAAGCGCTTCAGAAGCTAAAAGGATGCCTGAACTCATAAAATTCAGGCATCCATACCGGCTACTCTTTACGCCTGATTACCATTCCGACGGAAGGGTTTGCATCAAGCTTCACTTTAAGCTTCTGCTTTGGATGTGGTGCGGATTCCATAGCAATGCCGTCTTCATCATATATCTCCAAAACCTTACAGTTGATATTCGTACCGTCAAACGCCATGACCTCCAGTTCTTCGCCCACGGAGAATTTATTTTTCTGTTCAAAACACAGATATCCGTTCTCTATATTTCTCACCGTTCCTATATAGGTATAGTTTTTCATATATGTATTATTATCATATATCTGCGTATTGCTGTCAGGCTTTCCAAAATAAAAGCCTGTCGTAAACTGCCTGTAGGTACATTTTGCAATTTCAGTTTTATAATATTCCATATTTGCCCTGTATTTTTCTTCTGATTCATAAAAATCATCCAAGGCTTTTCTATAGGTTCTGGCAACGGCAGCCACATAAAGTGCGGTTTTCATTCTGCCCTCTATCTTAAAGCTGTCAATTCCTGCTTCTACCATCTCCGGTATATATTCTATCATACATAAATCCTTGGAATTAAAAATGTATGTACCTCTGTCATCCTCATTTACAGGCATATATTCACCCGGTCTTGTTTCTTCAACGATATGATATTTCCATCTGCAGGGATGTGTACATGCTCCCTTATTCGCATCACGTCCTGTAAGATAGTTACTCAAAAGGCATCTTCCCGAATAAGAAATGCACATGGCGCCGTGCATAAACGATTCGATTTCCATATCTTCCGGTATATTTTCACGGATTTCCTTTATTTCGGAAAGGGATAACTCTCTGGCGGTAACAACCCTTTTCGCCCCCATGTCATGCCAAAATCTGAAAGTAAGATAATTTGTATTATTCGCCTGGGTACTGATATGAAGTTCCATATCCGGCATAACGCGTCTTGCCATGGCGAAAATACCGGGGTCAGAAATCAGCACAGCATCCACGCCCGTCTTCTTAAGCTGTTCAAAATACGCATTCATGCCTTTGATATCATAATTGTGAGCAAATATATTTGCCGTCACATAAACCTTAGCATTGTGTGCATGCGCATATCTGACGCCTTCTGTTATTTCATCGATTGTAAAATTATCCGCTTTAGCCCGAAGTCCATATGCCTGTCCGCCTATATATACAGCATCCGCCCCATAATCAACCGCCACCTTAAGAACCTCCGGACTTCCCGCAGGCACAAGCAGCTCCGCTCTTTTTCTATCACATTTTACTTCTTTATTCAAAGACATATCATATCTCCATTTCCGTATCATCTAAAAAATTGCTCAAAGCAAAGCAACATTTGCAAAATCACTTTCGTATACTGAGGCTCATACCATCGCCTATATTCAGTATGGCTGTTTCAAGTTCCGGATGGTGCTTAATATCATACAAATATGCTCTCATTCTTGAATGAATTGTTCTGTTCCGTCTGGTTACGGCATATCGTGATTCCAAAACGTCCCCGTCCTGAAGCACATTGTCGCAAAGCAATATCCCGTCTTTCTCCAACAGTCTAACCGACTTTTCAAAGAAACTTCCATATTGTCCTTTTGCCGCATCCATAAAAATCATATCATAGCTGCCCGAAAGTTCGTCAAGTATATCATTCGCATCACCTTCAAGCAGGGTTATGGCATCCTCAGCACCTGCCATTTTTATATTTTTTCTGGCTGCCACGATTCTTTTTTCGTAATTTTCTATTGTTGTTATATGTCCTCCATCAACAAGAAACCGACTCATGAAAATGGCAGAAAACCCTACGGCTGTTCCTATTTCAAGTATGCGTTTGGGTTTTTTTATCATCAAAAGTAATTTGATAAACTCTCCCGCCTCTTTTCTAATAATAGGAACGCCTCCGTCTTCTGCCTCTTTTCTGATAGCTGTAACAGTATCATCATAATCACTGTTAAACGAGTTGATGAAAGATGCAATTCTCTCATCTGTTATCATAATTTCTCCTATATGTCACTTTTTATCCGCCGCGCCTGTTTCCCCCGTCAGCACTTCAATAATTTTTTTATTGGTATACGAAGGTGATAACTCATATGTACCCGGCATTATCTTTGCCGCATATTCACCAATACGAAGTCTCAGCATAAAAGCATATTTATTTTTTATTACACCTGCCTCATCAAGTGCGTTGCATATATCCATAGTCGTAGAATCAGGCAATATTTCTACGGCAACAACCTTAGAATCTCCGGCATCCTTACACGTCGTGGCAAACACCTCATATGCAAATTCATATGATGAAGAAAATATCTTCACAAGTGCAAACAATATACATACATTTATCAAAAGTCCGAACATAAATCTCAAAACTTTTTTCATACTTCTTGCGCCATCTATAGCCATATCCGTCTCCTTTCGCATTATATCATGTCTATTTCAAGATCCTCCGCAATCCCCTCATACACACCTCTCATCATTCTGCACAATTTTTGTTCAGCTTTGAGAAAATCATTCACAATGGTATCATGAAGCAACCCGTCATATTCCATAAACAGATTATTCACTTCATTGTAAGGATTGTCAAGTCCCTCATTATTCTGAAGAGACAGACTTTTACATTTAAAATCCTGCAAACTCTTTAATAAATCAGGCCTTTCCTGCAATTTCCGTTTACATCTTAAATAATCTTTATATATATCGGATTCTCTTATATGCTTATTTAATTCTCTGCTAAGGTTGATTGTATGATTCATATTCTGCTATACCTCTGTAATAATCGGCAGTATCATAGGGCTTCTCTTTGTCCTCTTCCAAAGGAACTCGCCAAGTTCATCCTTGATTACCGTCTTAATCCTGCCCCAGTCATTTACGTTTCGTCTAAGGCACTTGATAAGAGCCTCCTGCACCACCAATCGGCAGTCTTCCATAAGTGTTTCCGACTCTCTGACATATACAAATCCTCTTGAAACAATATCAGGGCCGGCAATCAGCTGATTGCTGTATTTATCAAGCGTAACGACAATAATCAGGAGTCCGTTCTGTGACAAAAGCTGTCTGTCGCGAAGCACGATATTTCCAACATCGCCTACGCCCAGTCCGTCTACAAAAATTCCCTGAGCAGGAACTTTTCCCGTCACTTCAAAGGTATCTTCTCCTACTTCAAGAACATCGCCCGTAGTCATAATCTTTACACATTCCTTCGGAACACCCATTTCTACGGCAAGCTCTGCATGTCTCTTAAGATGACGATATTCGCCGTGAACAGGAATGGCATACATCGGCTTCGTAAGTGCATAGATTAATTTAAGCTCCTCCCGGCATGCATGTCCCGACACATGCGTATCCTCAAATATAACATGAGCGCCTTTCATCTCAAGCTCATTGATTACTTTAAATACCGCTTTTTCATTTCCCGGTATCGGATGTGAACTGAATATAACCACATCTCCCGGCATAATAGCCACTTTATTATGAATGGATGCCGCAATCCTGGAAAGAGCCGCCATATTTTCACCCTGACTTCCGGTCGTAATCAGCACAATCTTTTCATCAGGATAATTCTTCATCTCGCTGATATCAATGAGTGTACGTTCAGGTATATTTAAATATCCAAGTTCTGAAGCAGTAGTAATAATATTTACCATGCTTCTTCCCTCTATAACAACTTTTCTGCCATACTTATATGCCGAATTGATAATCTGCTGTACCCTGTCTACATTGGAAGCGAATGTTGCAATAATAATCCTGTGATTTTTATTATCATTAAACAAATTATCGAATGTTCTTCCTACCGTTTTCTCCGACTGGGTAAATCCCTCTCTGTCAGCATTTGTAGAATCTGCCATAAGTGCAAGAACACCCTTTTTGCCAAGTTCTGCAAATCTCTGCAAATCTATCATCTCACCAAATACAGGTGTATAGTCAATCTTAAAATCTCCGGTATGAATCAGCAGTCCTGCCGGTGAATATATTGCAAGCGCTGCTGAATCGGCAATTGAATGATTCGTTTTTATAAATTCGATTCTAAACTGTCCCAGATTAATATTTTGTCCGTATTTTACAACTTTACGTTTTGTGTTATTTAGAAGATTATGCTCCTTTAATTTATTCTCAATAAGGCCCATGGTAAGCTTGGTAGCATATATAGGCATATTGAGTTCCTTTTCAATATACGGAATCGCCCCTATATGATCTTCATGTCCATGAGTCACTACAAGTCCTTTTACTCTGTCTGCATTTTCCTTCAGATAAGTCACATCAGGAATAACAAGGTCGATACCCAGCATATCATCCTCAGGAAATGCCAATCCGCAGTCAATAACAATAATAGAGTCACCATACTCTATTGCCGTTATATTCATTCCTATCTGCTCCAATCCGCCAAGTGGAATAATCTTAACTGCCTTTTTTTTCTGTTTATTCAATTTTATACCTCCAAATCTACGTCCTCAAGCAGTTCGTCAAATATTTTTACTACTGCCTCTAATTCTCTTTCATCCTCAACGATATTGAATGTAACCATTTCATTCGAATTTATATCGTTATCTTCTTTAAGGACAAGGAAAGTTCCCTCTTCATCCGCATCATCTGCTACCAGCAAATAATTGATTCCTCCGAGTGTAGTCTGTTCCAATACGGAAAACTCTGCCTTGTCTCCATCTTCAGTTTCAAACAATATCTTATTTTCTTTCATATCTAACCTTTCGAAACAGCATCCAGATAATTCTGAAGAATAACCGCTGCCGCCATTTTATCTATGTATTGCTTACGGTTTTCTCTCCGGACTCCACTATCCATAAGCACCCGTTCAGCTTCAACTGTAGAAAGCCGCTCATCCCAAAGGACAACCTCTATGCCCGTACGCCGGAAAAGAGCTTCCTTAAATTCTTCCGTAGCTTCTGCTCTTTCTCCCAAAGTATTGTTCATATTCTTGGGATATCCTAAAACGATTTTATCAACGCCGCCATATTCCTGTATGATGCTCTCTATTTTTGCATACGTCTGCCTAAGCTTATTTTCAGACTTTCTTTCAATGGTAAGCAACGGCTGTGCCGTAATCAAAAGTTCATCACTGATGGCTACACCAACCGTCTTTGTTCCATAATCCAATCCCAAAACTCTCATGTCAGTTATCCCTTACAAATCCTTCAAACCAAATTACTTAAGGTTATTATTGATATAATCCTCAAAAAGAACTTCTATAATCTCATCTCTTTCCGCCTTCATAATCAGGCTTCTGGCATTCTTATAGCTTGTTATGTACGTCGGGTCACCACTCATGATATAACCTACCACCTGACTTACAGGATTATATCCTTTTTCCGTAAGCGCTTCGTAAACCTGTCTTATGATACCCGTAACATCTACAACATTATCCTTGATAGGAACAATATTCTGTGTGTTCTGTGTGCTTTCATTATTCATCTAATCACGCCCTTATCTATGTTAATATAACAACAGCTTATCTAAAACATTTTAATATAAAACAGCAGAAAATTCAACCTATATTATTAAGCAGTCGCTTTCCCTTGTATATCTTGTACAAATGATACTGTTTATAAACGGCTCAGGTGACTTGTTCTGTCCTAAAGATACACACACATCCATATATCTTTCAGTATGTCCCCTGAGATAAATTTTATTATCTTTTTTCAATATTTCCTCTGCCAGCACCTGCAATTCTTCGCCTTCAAAGCTTTTTTCATATTCAGCCTTGTTTTTCTCCGACAATTCAAGAAGGATATCGCTCCGTCTGTTTTTCATTTCAGGAGATATCTGATTCGGCATAGCCGCCGCTGCCGTTCCCTTTCTCGGAGAATATTTGAAGATATGCATCTCATACAAATGAAGCTTTGTAAGATAATTTACCGTCTCCAGAAATTCCTCCTCTGTTTCTCCCGGAAAACCTACAATAACATCTGTCGTGATTGCCGGTCTGTCATATGCATTTCTAAGCATTTCACATTTTTCAAAGTATTCCTTGCAGGTATACTTTCTATTCATCCTTTTTAATACTGTATCGCAGCCGCTTTGCAAACTCAGATGAAAATGAGGACATACCTTTTCATTCTTTGAAATACGTTCCACAAAATCTTTCGTTATGATACCCGGCTCCAATGAGCCAAGCCTTATTCTTTTAATTGGTTCGATTTTTGAGATACCATCTATCAGGTCGCCTAAAGATATCCCATTTTCCTTATCCTTGCCATATGAGGATATATGAATCCCCGTAAGCACCACTTCTTTCACGCCGGAAAGGGCAAGTTCCTCTATTTCAGCGATAACGTCCTGTTCATCCCTGCTTCTTATCCTTCCCCGTACATAAGGAATAATACAATAGGAACAAAACTGGTTGCATCCATCCTGTATCTTCACATAAGCTCTTGTATGACTGTCAGACTTCGAAATATTTATTTTCTCATATTCCTTTTCAAGAGAAATATCCACAAAAGAATCAGGAATCTTCTGATTGATATAATCAGAAATGATATGTGCAATATCCTTCTTTTTGTTATTACTTACAATAATATCGATTGTCTGATCTTCCTTTAACTGCTCTGCCTGTGCCTGAACATAGCATCCACAGGCTACCACTACGGCATCGGGATTCGCCCTTCTGGCACGATGAATCATCTGTCTTGATTTTTTATCCGCCATATTCGTTACGGAACAGGTATTGATAATATAGATATCTGCCTGCTCATCGGGAGAAACCTGCCGTGCCCCTGCTTTTTCAAGAAGCTCCAGCATTCCGTCTGTTTCATATTGATTTACCTTACAGCCAAGCGTAAGCGCCGCTACTGTTCTTCCATTTAACATTTTCCAATTCCTATCTTGTAAAATCCAACTATACACTTTGTAAAATTTAACAACTTCCTCTTCACTATATTGACTTTTACAAGCCTTAAATATATTATTATATATGACATACATATGGAATACTTATAGTAAATAGGAGGATTATTATGAACGCTATTATGATTTCTTTAAACTCAATTGATAAGGTTAAAAGCTTCTGCAACGACATTGCAAAGTTTGATGCAGAGTTTGATTTAGTTTCAGGTCGTTATGTTATCGATGCAAAATCCATCATGGGTATCTTCAGTCTTGATATTTCCAAGCCAATAGAGCTGAATATTCATGCTGAAAATGGTCTTGATGAGATTATGGAAGCACTGAAACCTTATATCGCTGAGTAAAATGCATACAGCCCGCTTGAAGCCGGAGATATATTCTCCGGCTTTTATCTGCACCTGCACATGACCGTTTCTGCCGTTTCAACAGCCCTTTCCAGCATTTCATCAATGAAACCTTCCAGTTTGCTTTCCGACTTATATATAGCAGAAAGTATCGGCTTTGTCACAGGATGCTTTGCAACAAATGTGGTACAGCAGTCCTCGTACGGTTGTATCGACGTTTCGTAAGTACCAATCTTCTCCGCTATATCAACAATCTCCTGCTTATCCATACCAATACATGGCCTGAATACCGGCATGGTACTCACCTCATTGATAACATAGAGGCTGTGTACCGTCTGACTGGATACCTGACCTATACTTTCGCCTGTGACAGTACACTGGCAATCATTGATTGCAGCCAGCTTCTCTGCTATTTTTATCATATACCTCTTCATGATAATTGTCAGTTCCTCATGCGGACAGTTATCATATATCGCCATCTGTATATCTGCAAAATTTACCACATGAAGTCTGATGGCGCCTGAATAATCGGCAACAATCCCTGCTAAATCAATTACCTTCTGCTTTGCCTGCTCACTTGTAAACGGTGGGGCATGAAAATATACCGCTTCCATTTCAACACCCCGTTTTGCAATCATATAGGTGGCAACAGGGCTGTCTATTCCGCCCGAAAGAAGTGCCATCGCTTTCCCGTTTGTTCCTACAGGAAGTCCCCCCGGTCCCGGAATATTGATTGAATAAATATAGACAACTTTTCGTATCTCTACATTGATAATCTCCTGCGGCGCATGCACATCTACCGCAAGCCCCTCATAGGCTTCCAGAAGAAAATGTCCCAATTCGGCATTTACCTCCATGGAAGTCATAGGATAAGACTTATCGTTACGTCTTGTATTTACTTTAAAAGTAAAATTCTTTCTGTCATATGCCTTATCTACATATTCAATCACCCTGTCCCGTATTGTTTCAAAGGAAGTGTCCTCTTCGACAATAACAGGGCAAATACCAACGATACCAAATACCTTCGTAAGCGCAGAAACCGTATCCTCATAATCGTATTCCGATTTGGCTTCAATAAAGATACGTCCCTGTTCCTTTCTGATATAAAAATCGCCAAGGCTCTTTAGTTTCCTGTTGATATTCTTGCAAAGGATATCCTCAAATATATATCTGTTTTTTCCCTTCGTTCCTATCTCTGCATATTTTATCATAAAAGCCTTATACTGCATTTACTTTTTCCTCACATATCTTCTTAATATCGGCAAGATTTCCTTCATCACTTCTATGGCATCATCTACCTGTTCTTCCGTATTGTACTCAGAAAAGCTGAAACGTAATGTGGATTCGAGCTGTTCCTTCGGCAAATCAATCGCCGTAAGCACACTGCTTACCAACTGCTTGTTTGACGAGCATGCCGAGCCTGCTGACACATATATGCCTCTTTCCCCAAGCTTATTTAACAGAACCTGGCTTCTGACTCCCACAAAGGAAAAGCTTGCAATATGCGGCGCTTCACCCGAATGGCAATACACATTTTCGATGTCCTGCAAGCCTGTCGTAAGCCTGTCCTTGAGCTTTTTCATATGACTTACCCGTTCATCCAGATTCTCATATACCATCTTCACCGCCAGTCCAAGACCTGCTATCCCCGGCACATTCTCCGTTCCTGAACGCATACCGTCCTGCTGACCTCCGCCATATAGAATCGGTTTCAATTTTGTACCGTTTTTTACAAATAACACGCCTGTTCCTTTCGGTCCGTGAAGCTTATGACCACTGATTGACATCATATCTATATTCAGTCTTTTCGGATAAATAATCATCTTGCCAAATGCCTGTATGGCATCCACATGGAACAGCACCTTACTGTTCTTTTCCTTTATCAGTCTGCCAATCTCTTCTATCGGCATAACGGAACCGATTTCATTGTTGACATACATTACGGAAACAAGAATGGTATTCTCATCAACTGCCTCTACCAGCTTGCGGGTATCAACAATACCGTTTTTATCCGTTCCAATCGAAACGACCTCAAATCCCAGTTCCGAAAGGAATTTCATACAAGCCGAAACAGAAGCATGTTCCACCGTTGTCGTCACTATTTTATTTCCTGCTCTCTTATTTGCCAGCGCAGCACCGATTAGTGCCATATTGTTTGACTCCGTACCACCAGAGGTAAAAATAATCTCTTTTGGCTCTGCCTTTAATTCCTTTGCAATGATTTCTCTTGCCGTCTTCACATAGGCACCTGCATCCATGCCCTTCATATGAAGAGAAGAAGGATTGCCATAATCCTCCCCCATCAGCTTCGTTACAAGCTCTCTGACCTCCGGAAATACTACCGTCGTTGCGGCATTATCAAAATATGCCTCCATAACATCTGCCTCTCATATTGATTTATTTCATGTCTGATTATCTTTTTCAAGCGAGAACATAATCACCGACATAACTGCCATACCTGCCGTTTCGGTACGAAGGATTCTATGTCCGAGGGTAATCGGTACAATTCCCTTCTCTTTGGCGGCAGCAACTTCAGTCTCGTCAAATCCGCCCTCAGGTCCTATGAATATACCAAGTGACGATTTCCCTTTTATTTCAGATATCATCTTACGGGAAAATTCTATCCCTTCTGCTTCTTCATACGGAATCATACACATATCCAGCTTCGCCGCCATAGAAAGAGCTTCATCAAAAGTCACCGGCTTCGTCACCTCCGGAATCCGCCCTCTTCCACACTGCTTGGCTGCCGACAGGGCAATGCTTTTATACCGTTCGGTCTTCCTGTCCGCTTTCTTATCATCCAGCTTTACCACGGTTCTCTTTGTCATAACAGGAACAATACGTGATACGCCCAATTCTACATTCTTCTGGATAATAAGCTCAAGCTTATCAGATTTCGGATATCCCTGAAACAGTGTTATCGCAGTTTCAAGCTCTGACAAATTATCACATACATCCAAAATATCTGCAACTACTTTTTCAGATGTCATACCGGAAATACGGCAATAATAATCCTTACCTGCACCGTCACAAACGATTATTTCTTCATTTTTCTTCAATCTCAGTACATTTCTGATATGATTGACATCCTCGCCATATATTTCTATACAGTCATCTGTAAATATACTGT
Source organism: Coprococcus sp. (assembly GCA_017935345.1). Lineage (GTDB taxonomy): Bacteria > Bacillota > Clostridia > Lachnospirales > Lachnospiraceae > Coprococcus. The sequence continues at coordinate 70,307 of JAGBHU010000016.1, read as the reverse complement.
TTTCATCCGCAAAAAATCTGTTCATTCCCTATTCCTTCTACCCATCAATACCGTCCGCTATTTCTTTTTTTAGCCACAAAGCTGACCCAGTCTTTCATATAGACAGTATCTACTATGTCAAAGTCATTGTCAAGAAGGGCTTTCCGCACTTCATCCTCTTTCATATGAATGATACCCGAGGATATAAACAATCCGTCTTTCTTCATAAATTCCTGTACGATTCCTGACAACGGTATAATAACATCTGCAAGAATATTGGCAACGACAATATCGTATTGCCTGCCTATCGTTCCAGCCAGTTCTTTATCCTCCAGTATATTTCCGCAGACAAAGCTTACCTGTTCTTCGGATATATTGTTGACAGCTCTGTTTTCATTTGCCACATCGACAGCGATATTGTCTATATCGACGCCAAGCACTTTGCCTGCACCAAGCCTGCTGCAAATGAAAGACAATATACCGCTTCCGCTGCCCGCATCAAGTACAGCATCCCCAGCCTTCATATATTTTTTTAGCTGTCCAATACAGAGCTTTGTCGTTTCATGTGAGCCTGTACCAAATGCAGTACCGGGGTCTATATCAATAACAATATCCTTCTCCGTCACATCAGCGGGACTCTCCTCCCACGTCGGTTTTATTACAATATTATCGTATATTCTGAAAGGTTTAAAATATGCTTTCCAATTATTGAGCCAGTCCGCATCTTCTGTTTCAGAACATTCTATATGGCAGCTTCCCACTTCTATAAATTCCGACAGTCTGTTCAGTTCCTGACTAATTTGATTTTTCATTTCTTCTATGTTATAGCTGTCGTCCAAAAAACAGGATACCTTTGCCGTACCATCATATTCCGGCATGTTATCCGGTAATAAATCAATATACATCTCTGCCAGTTCTTCATCACTTAACGGCATATTGTCTTCCACCTGAACACCTAAAACGCCTTCCTCGTCGAGGAAGGCGCTTAAGAGGTCCACAGCTTCACAAGTCGTTTCTACTGTAAGCTTAGTCCATTTCATTGATTCTACCTACTTTTTCTTTCTTCTTTTATGGTCACCAAAGGTAAATGTACCTGCCGAATCCGTAGCCGGTCTTGTCTCTACAAGAGTAGCCTGTTCATACTGATTCAGTATATTTTTTTGTTCTTCCGTCAGATTCTCAGGAACCTGTACAACAAGTGTAACAAAGTGATCGCCTCTCTGAGTCGGGTTCTTAAGATTTGGAACGCCCTTACCTTTCAGCTTAATCTTTGTATCTGTCTGTGTACCTGCCGGAATACTGAAATCAATTTCACCTTCAATGGTATTAATCTTTATCGTGCCGCCAAGAGCAGCCTGTGTAAATGATATCGGCTCTGAAGAATATAAATTATATTCCTGTCTCTGGAAGGTCGGATGACGGTCTACAAGAATCGTTACATTCAAATCTCCTCTTTCACCGCCATTGATACCAGGCTCGCCTTTTCCCTTGATACGGATATTGGTTCCGTTATCAACTCCCGGCGGTACTGCTATCTGAATCTTCTTTCTGCTCTTTACATAACCGGTACCTGCACAATTGCTGCACTTATATTTTATAATCTTACCTGAGCCGCCGCAATCAGGACAGGTTTGGACATTTCTGACTACACCGAAAAGCGACTGCTGTGTCGTAACAATCTGGCCTTTACCACCACATTTGCCACATACCTCCGGCTGATGTCCCGGCTGGGAACCTGTACCCTTACAAACATCACACTCATCCTTCAGCGGAAGATCCAGCTCCTTCTGGGTTCCAAATATAGCTTCTTCAAATGCAACTCTTATCGTTGTCTTAATATTTGCACCCTTCATCGGACCGTTTGTATTTCTGTGTCTGCTGCCGCCGCCGAACATATCTCCGAAGATGTCTCCAAAGATATCACCCATATCAGCAAAGTCAAATCCGAATCCGCCAAATCCGCCACCGCCGCCATTCTGGTCAAATGCTGCATGGCCGAACTGATCATACTTGGCACGTTTTTCAGGATCACTAAGTACTGCATATGCTTCCGCTGCTTCTTTGAATTTTCTCTCAGCTTCTTCATCACCCGGATTCATATCAGGATGATATTTCTTTGCTACCACTCGGTATGCTTTTTTTATTTCTGCATCTGAGGCGCCCCTGGTCACACCCAGGACCTCATAATAATCCGTTTTTGTTTCTGCCATATTCTTAACCTTTCATCTGCGATATACTATAGACTATCATTTTTGATATGCAGGACATAAGTCCTGCATATCATTCAGATTAAACCTCTGTGAAATCTCCATCTACTACATCACCGTCTGAAAAGTCCGGTGTACCTGTTCCTGTTCCGGCATTTGCTCCAGGACCGTTCTGCTCATAAAGCTTTGCAAATAAGTTCTGCGCACTGTCCATAAGCTTATCCTTACCTGCCTTAATCTTCTCAACATCCAAATCACTCATTGCTTCAGCATCTGTGCTTTCGATGATTGCCTTCAGTGCATCAAGGTCTGCCTGAACACCGTTCTTGTCTGACTCGGAAAGCTTATCGCCAACTTCATTCAGAGCCTTCTCTGTCTGGAAGCAAAGTGCATCCGCATCATTTCTTGCTTCAATGCCTTCCTTACGTTTCTTATCCTGTGCCTCGTACTCAGCAGCCTCTTTTACTGCTCTCTCGATATCATCATCTGAAAGTGATGTACCGGATGTAATTGTAATATGCTGTTCTCTTCCTGTTCCAAGGTCCTTTGCTGAAACGTTAACGATACCGTTTGCATCAATATCGAATGTAACTTCAATCTGTGGTACACCACGTCTTGCAGGAGCGATACCGTCAAGTCTGAATCTGCCAAGGCTCTTGTTATCCTTTGCAAACTGTCTCTCACCCTGTACTACATTGATATCAACGGCATCCTGATTATCCTGAGCTGTTGAGAAAATCTGGCTCTTCTTTGTAGGAATTGTTGTATTTCTTTCGATAAGGTGTGTAGCAATACCACCCATTGTTTCAATAGAAAGTGTCAGTGGTGTTACATCAAGAAGAAGGATCTCGCCTGCACCTGCATCACCTGCAAGCTTACCACCCTGTATAGAAGCACCAATCGCAACACACTCATCCGGATTAATTCCCTTGAACGGCTCCTTACCTGTTAATCTCTTAACCATTTCCTGTACGGCTATAATACGTGTTGAACCACCAACAAGAAGTACCTTATCAAGGTCTGCTGCTGTAAGTCCGGCATCTTCAAGAGCGGTCTTAACAGGCTGTGATGTTCTGTCAACAAGGTCTGCTGTAAGCTCATCGAACTTTGCTCTTGTCAGGTTCATGTCAAAATGCTTTGGACCATCCTGATTTGCTGTAATGAAAGGAAGGTTAATATTTGTTGTCGTAGCTGATGAAAGCTCTTTCTTAGCCTTCTCTGCTGCTTCCTTCAGTCTCTGCATAGCCATCTTATCGTTTGAAAGGTCAATACCCTCTGTCTTCTTGAACTCCTCTAACATATACTGTGTAATAGCATTATCAAAGTCATCACCACCGAGCTTGTTATCACCTGCTGTCGCTAAAACTTCAATGACACCTTCACCGATTTCAATGATAGATACATCGAATGTACCACCACCTAAATCGTATACCATAATCTTCTGCTCCTGTTCATTATCAAGACCATAGGAAAGAGCTGCTGCCGTCGGCTCGTTGATAATACGCTTTACGTCAAGACCTGCAATCTTACCTGCATCCTTCGTTGCCTGTCTCTGTCCATCTGAGAAGTAAGCAGGAACCGTAATAACTGCTTCTGTTACCTTCTCGCCGAGATATCCTTCTGCATCACTCTTAAGCTTCTGAAGAACCATTGCTGAAATCTCCTGCGGAGAATATTTCTTACCATCAATTTCTACTCTGTAATCGGAACCCATATGACGCTTGATAGACGAAATCGTCTTCTCAGCATTTGTAACTGCCTGACGCTTTGCAGGCTCACCGACTACTCTTTCACCTGTCTTTAAAAAACCGACAACGGATGGTGTTGTTCTCATACCCTCTGTGTTCGCAATAACAACAGGCTTACCACCTTCCATAACTGCTACACATGAATTTGTTGTACCTAAGTCAATACCTATAATCTTACCCATTTTTTATTCCTCCTGAAATAATAAATTCTTTTTTACTTCTATATTGCTAATGCTTTATGCTATTAGTTTGCTACCTTTACCATGCTGAATCTCAGCACCTGTTCTTTATACATATAACCCTTCTGCATCTCTTCTACGATTACATTTTCTTCCATGCTCTCATCCTCAACATGCATAACCGCATTGTGGAAAGTCGGGTCAAACTGCTCGCCTACACAATTCATTGGTGTAACGCCAACGCCTTCAAGAGATACGAGGAACTGCTTATAAATATTTGCCACACCTGATTCAAACGGTCTGTCTTTATCCTCTTCAGGTATCGCCGCCATTGCTCTTTCAAAATTATCTACAACCGGCAGAAGATTTGCCAGAACCTCTTTCGCTCCTATATCATAAAGCTTTGCGGATTCCTTTTCGTTTCTCTGTCTGATGTTTTCACATTCAGCCAAAAGCCGTTTATATTTTTCCTCGGCATCCTTCAGACGTTCCTTCAGCATTTCATTTTCTTCCCGAAGCGCCTTGCTGCCTCTCCTGTTCTCTTTTGCAACAGGCTGTGGCTTAGCTGCTTCTGCCTGTTCCTCCGGAATATCTACCGTATCGGTAACCTCTACTGTTTCCTCTGATGTCTGCTTTATTTCTGCTGTAGCATCTCCAACAATCGTTTCCGCAGCCTTCTTCTCTGTATTAACCTTCTTAGATGAAGACTTTTTCTTGGTTTCAGCCATTATATATCCTCCTATTCGTTATTGTTAAATATATCATCCAGCTCACCCGTCAGATTCTTTAGCATGGTAACTACCTTTTTGTAGTCCATTCTCTTCGGACCGATAATCCCTATCGTACCTTTCGCGCCCTCCGGCATCTTGTAGGTTGCTGTTACAAGCGAGCAATCCTTTAAGTCCTCACTCTGATTCTCCTGTCCTATCACAATCTGGATATCAGAATTTTCCTTTTGGATTACTTCTTCTACATATTTTACAAATTCTTCCCTATCCTCTATGTCTTCAAACGTACCAAGCAGCTTTTCCGCTGAATCCGAATTTGCAAGTTCCGGATATTTCAGCATATTCATTACACCACTCGTATACACTTTAAGATTGTCGGCCTCATGGATTGCTTCCATTATTCCCTGAAAAATGGTTTCCAATATCTCAGAATATTCTCCCGCCTGCTTTTTCATGGTTTGAATCAGCTCAATATTAATATCCTCCAGTGAAGCACCTTGAAGAAAAGTATTTAACAGGATATTGAATTTCAATATCTCATCATTCTTCAGGCAATAGGTAGTATTGATAATCTTGTTTTTTACGATATTACCCTCTACCATGATAACTGCCAGAAGTGTACTCTCATCTACCTGTGACAGTTGGATAAACTTTACTGTATTATTATATTGTGGCATGGTAACCAGTGTTGCATAATTTGTATTTGCTGCCAACACCCTTGCTACCTGCTTCAGCATCTTCTCCATCTTGTCAACACGCTCTAACAGGTTCTCACGTTCAGCTTCTGTCTCTATCTTCTCTTCCATAATGCTGTCAACATAAAATCTGTAACCCATATCCGTAGGGATACGACCTGCTGATGTATGAGGCTGGCATATATACCCCATATCCTCTAAATCCGACATCTCATTTCTTATCGTTGCCGAGCTTAAATTCAAATCCGTATATTTCGATATGGTTCTTGAACCTACCGGTTCACCAGTCTCAAGATAGTTGGAAACAATGGCTTTCAGGATTTTGACTTTTCTCTCGTCAAGTTCCATATGCTCATTCCTTTCATTTTGTTAGCACTCAAATATTCCGAGTGCTAACTACTAAAAATAATCTAACACTACCCATGTTTTTTGTCAACAACAATATATGATTTTTTCATAAAAAAACATAAAATTGGTTAACTTTCTGATTTCATTGTAATATAGAAATCACAGTCTGCGTTTCCCATAAATGATGCTGCCCAAAACAGAGGATATTACAAAATAAAGTCCCCCGCCCACGCATAGCATAATGGCTTTATCCAATGTGATAACTGCATCACTATAAGCCGTCAGCATTGATACAATCCATATATTTTCACCCACGATACCGATGTCCAGAATATTGCATATAACAGAAATACCCGGTGTCACAAAAATAATTAAAATGATAAATACCGCTACTGCTACCGTCTGATTTCTGATCAACTCACAAATCATAAACATAAAAGCCGTAAAGCCCCACACAAGCATTATTTCCAAAAGAATCATGAATATTGCAGAACTTATGCGCGTAATATCCATGCCTGATGTGAAAGTTCCTGTTTCTTTTATATCCGCATGATCCGGAAGGAAAAGTGAAAAAGCAAGAGAAAGGAATGCGTATACAACAAATATCAATGTCATATAAAGACACGCAGCAGCCAGCCTTGCCATATAACATCCGATTCTGCTGTTACTGCGCTGCTGCTCATACCGGATGGTATTCATATCATAATCACTGCAGATATGCATCACTACGGAAAATCCGGCAACAAGCATGATAACATCAACTGCCGACATTGCAGAATAAATGTATGTAATCTTTCGGGTATTCCGGCTTATTGCTGCTATCGCACTATCCGAAAATCCCAAAGACGAAAGCAACGTCTCGCTGATTCCATGACCTGCATAACGAAGTATCAGGCATACCGATACCGCCAATAAGATGACAACGATTATGGATATCCTGCTATAAATACTTTTCCTATATCTGAAAAATTCTGCTCTGATTACGTTCATTTATCCACTCCGTACGATAACTCAATGATTCTGTCACACATAAACTTCAGGTCACCCTTTATATGACTTGTCATAACAACAGCCGTGCCACTTTTTGCACGCTGCTTCAGATATTTCATAAGTGCTGCCTTGTGAATAGGGTCAATTCCGTTAAACGGCTCATCAAGCAGTAACAGTTTTGACTTACTTCCTATTGATAACAAAAGGGCAAGCATCTGTTTATTTCCAAGAGACAGTTTCCCTGCTCTCTTTTTTTCATATTGTTTCAGGTCTGTTATGTCATAAAGGGCTTCATCGAACCGGAAATTGCGGGTTCCATCCATACGCTTTATCATCTCTATATTGTTTTTCACAGACAAGTCCTCATATATCGGAGCGCCTCCAATCATACAGCCTATCTGTCCAAGATTATCTCCATATTGTATCATTCCCTGAAAATCTGTTATCAAGCCGCCTATGATATTCAGAAGCGTACTTTTACCGGAACCATTTTTCCCGGATACGCCGACAATCTCGCCTTCGGCAATTTCAAATGACAAATCCTTTATGATTTTTTGATTGTCATATCCAAAGGATACATTTTCCAAACTGACCAGCCTGTCCATCCGCTCCTCCTTCAGTCAAGAAGGAAATCCGCAAGTATCCTGTTACTTACATCGATTCCCCGTTTGCTAAGCTTTATAATTCCGCCGTCATTTATCAAATAACCGCTTTTCACATATTTCTCGATAACACGTCCGTATATATCATATATGGAATGTCCAAAATGCTCATTGAACTGCGCAGCACTAACCCCCTCTGTCATGCGAAGGCCCAGAAACATATATTCCTCCATCAATCTGTCAGCAGTAAGCTCTTCATCTATATTCCTGATTTCCTCTATACGCTCATATTCTCCATGCTCTGCAAATACCTGAACATATTTCCTGATATCTTTTGTATTACTGAATCTTCTCCCTTTGAAAAACGATGCAGCACCGATTCCGATTCCGATGTATTCACCAAGTGTCCAATATACCTTGTTGTGTTCACATTCGAATCCCGGTTTGGCATAATTCGATATCTCATATCTTTGATATCCTGCCAAAGACAATACCTTATCCGTCGCATCATACATTTTCCGTTCTTCCTCTTCGTCCGGTAAAAGCGCAAGCAACGCCTCGTTTGATGCAAGCGGTGTGTCCTCTTCAACAATAAGACTATAGGAAGATATATGCTCAGGTCTGCATTTTAACACCTTCTCTAACGTATCGAGATAGGAATGAACACTCTGTCCCGGAAGTGCCGCCATAATATCAATATTGATATTCCGAAAGCCCGCTTCTCTTGCAATATTAAATGCGGCAAGAAACTGGTCATAATTATGTACACGTCCAAGCATGGCAAGCTCTTCATCATTCGCACTTTGGAGGCCTATGCTGATACGGTTGATACCACAGCCGATATATTCCCGTGCCTTTTCCTCCGTTATAGTTCCCGGATTTGTCTCTATCGTTACCTCTATGTCTTTATCCAGCCTGAAGGTTTCCCTGACGGCAACCATGATACGTGACAGTTCTCCTGACATAAGTATAGACGGAGTTCCTCCGCCTATAAATATGGTTGCTATACGATATTCCTCTGATACGATCTTGTAGCTCTTTATTTCTGCACACAAAGCATCTATATACCGTTTTCTATATACACCGATACCCTCTATGCATTTGTCTCCTACGCCAAACGACAGAAAATCACAGTAGTTACATTTCCTGATGCAAAATGGTATATGAATATATATACTTAACTTCTTCATGTGATGCTCCTTTATCTTTTCGCAGGCAAATCATACTGCTATCCGTATATTTTATTCTTCATCCAGCTTTAGGACAGACATAAATGCCTTCTGTGGAATCTCGACACTTCCGATCTGTCTCATTCGCTTTTTACCTTCCTTCTGTTTCTCAAGAAGCTTTCGCTTTCTGGTGATATCACCGCCATAACACTTGGCAAGGACATCCTTTCTCATCGCCTTAACGGTTTCTCTTGCAATCACTTTATTGCCTATTGCCGCCTGTATCGGAATTTCAAACAAATGTCTCGGTATCTCACCCTTTAACTTCTCACACATCTTTCTTCCACGTTCATAAGCCGTATCCTGATGAAGAATAAATGAAAGTGCATCAACCTCTTCTTTATTAATAAGGATATCTAATTTCACAAGCTCGGAACGTACATATCCCTTCATCTCATAGTCAAACGATGCATAGCCTCTGGAACGTGATTTTAACGCATCAAAGAAATCGTAAATAATCTCATTCAAAGGAAGCTCATACTTCAATAATGCTCTCGTTTCTTCCATATATTCCATGCTCTTATACACACCACGCCTTTCCTGACAAAGCTGCATAATCGCACCCACATACTCGGTTGTAACCATAATCTCTGCCGATACGAACGGTTCTTCCATATAATCAATATTGGATGGGTCAGGAAGATTGGACGGATTGGTAAGCTCTATCATCCTGCCATCTGTCGTATGCACTCTGTAGACAACGCCCGGTGCCGTAGTAACCAAATCAAGATTAAATTCCCGCTCCAGTCTTTCCTGTATAATCTCCAAATGAAGCAGTCCCAAAAATCCGCATCGGAACCCAAAGCCAAGCGCAATCGATGTTTCAGGTTCAAAGCTTAAGGACGCATCGTTAAGCTGAAGCTTCTCCAAAGCATCACGAAGGTCCGGATATTTTGCACCGTCTGCCGGATACATTCCGCAAAAAACCATAGGTTGTGCCTTCTTATAACCGGGAAGTGCCTCTTTGCATGGATTATTAAAATCCGTAACCGTATCACCGACTGTAGTATCCTTGACATTTTTAAGACTGGCTGTAATATAACCAACCATGCCCGCAGACAGTTCATCACACGGAACAAAACGACCTGCGCCAAAGATTCCTACCTCGACTACATCGGCTGTAGCGCCTGTCGCAACCATCTGTATCGTCGTTCCCTTTTTCACACAGCCGTCAAACAATCTGCAAAAGATAATGACTCCCTTATATGCATCATATAAGCTGTCAAAAATCAAAGCCTTGAGCGGTGCATCCACATCCCCGTTTGGTGCCGGTATCTTTGTCACAATCTGCTCCAACACCTCTTCAATATTAATACCGTTCTTTGCGGATATTCTCGGTGCATCCTGCGCTTCTATTCCGATTACATCTTCTATTTCATTTACAACACGTTCCGGGTCGGCTGATGGCAAATCTATCTTGTTAATAACAGGCATTACATCAAGATTATGGTCTATGGCAAGATACACATTCGCCAACGTCTGTGCTTCTATTCCCTGTGCCGCATCCACCACAAGCACAGCCCCCTCACAGGCTGCAAGACTTCTTGATACCTCGTAATTAAAATCCACATGTCCCGGTGTATCAATCAGATTGAATATATATTCCTCACCGTCATTTGCAGTATATATAATACGTACACTCTGTGCCTTAATCGTAATTCCCCGTTCTCTTTCAAGGTCCATATTATCAAGCACCTGATTCTGCATCTCTCTGCTGGTTAAAAGTCCTGTTTTTTCTATGATTCTGTCAGCCAGCGTTGATTTACCGTGGTCTATATGAGCTATTATACAAAAGTTTCTTATCTTAGACTGGTCTATATGAGCCATCGTTTCACATCCTTATATTTGTATCTTTGGCAAAGCGCCATTAATACAAAAGTATATCACAATATTATTTTCCACTCAAGACTTTATAAAGAATTGCCGCCAATGGCTCCATGGAATTTTTCGCTTCCTCTACCGTATTTGTCTGTCCCCCGACTTCAACAAGAAGGCATCGGTCAGCAAGGTCAAGGTTATATCGGTACCCTCTTATATAAATACGCCTCATAAGCCCTTCATAATTTGCCGCTGCCGTAAGATATAATTGCAGAGAAAACGCAAGATTTTCTATCTTATGGGAGTTCGGGAGATATTCTATATCGCCGTTTTGGCTAAGTCTGCTCATGCCATTTAAAAACATAAGCTGAGCCGTCGGTTTACCGTCAATTTCAGTAACAAGATGCGTATCGTCAGCTACACCGTCTCTATGAAGGTCTATTACCACCTCTATGCTCGGATGTTCCTTGAGTATCTCGGCAACCGAGGTACGTGCATAATCGTATGCCGCGCTTCTATCCAATGTTCCGTTTACAATATCGTATGCCGTATCATCATGGTAAACCTTGACACCATATTGCTCCGAAAGAAGCTCCGCCAGATAATCGCCCATGCCGACTACCGTATCAGCACGTTCTCCCTGTCTGGAATCTTCAAAGCTTTCGGTACTATGTGTATGATATATCAAAATTTTATAATCTTTACTTTCCGTATCTATCGTCAAATCCATGCCTGCAAGATTTACTCCGTCCAGTTCCTCCGGAAGTACACTTGTCGAACCATCCACAACATAATAGCTCGATTTTAATAAATCGAAATCTGAGAGTATATTCTGCTTGTATGATGTAAAGCTTGCCATTGCCGCTATATATTTTTCCTGTTCCTTACTGATATCCGTCTTTTCTTCTTTTCCCTTTTCTTCCGCTTCTTCGGCACGGACTTCATCTTCAATGACATCCTTATTTTTCTCTTGGGCAGTATCCAAACGGTCTGTTTTTGCTGTTTGATTCTGTCCTGTTTCTGCATCAACACAATATGCGTATACCTGCTCCTCCCATAAAGCAGCATTTTCATATAAGTCAGCCTCCGCATAAGCTGTATATTCATCAGTTTCTCCAAAACCGTACTCATAATCAGGTGTTGCATATATCAGTTTACAAAACAGCTCCCGAAATATGTGCCATATATTTTTTTCACTTTTTGCAAACCATAGTACAAATATTACAATAATCCATGCAACGAGATAATATAATTTTCCTTTTAGTTTTGTTTTGGCCATACTTTTATCATTATTTTTTATATCTTTATTCATATAGTAATATATGAATATTATATTGAAATAATGCTATTTATTGCTTCAGATATTGTGAAACTTATTCTTTTGACAAGCTCATCTATATTTTTAGGCGTTACAAACATGTCCACAAGTTCCGGTTCAACCAGACTGCACGCCAGATGATATCTCTGTTCATCCGAAAACTCCTTCATAATACTTTTACCATACTTCTGATTGAAGGCATCTGCAATGAGATCCATGGAATCATCCACCAAAGACGGAACCGATATAACAGTAGGTACCCCAATGGCAATAACCCGTATTCCCATATTTTTGCTTGTTATTGATTTTCTGTTATTTCCCACACCTGAACCCGGACTAATTCCTGTATCCGTAAGCTGGATTGTCTTATTCAGTCTTTTACTGCTCCTAGCTGCAAGTGCATCAATCACAATCAGTGTATCCACTTCAATATTCTGACAGATGCCTTTTAATATTTCCACTGTTTCAATTCCCGTCTGTGCCATGACACCCGGGCAGATGGCGCTTATGACAAGTCCGTCAGAATCAGGTTCTTCCTTTTCTTTTGCAGCAGAAAGATGTCTTGTTACATACAGATTATCGATTACCAGAGGTCCAAGACTATCCGGTGTTACGCTTCTGTTCCCAAGACCTGCAACCAGCACTGATTTTGAATCTCCCAAAAGGTCCTTAATTCTTGCAGCCAGTTCCTGCATTAACGGTTGATGGATACCATCATCATACTCGTTCAGTTCTTCACACTCTATTGTGATATAGGTTCCTATATCTTTACCCAGTTTGGAAACCCCCATATCATTTACAACATCAATAATCGTTGTCCTTATGCTCTTATCTTCATTTAAAACAGTCTTAATCTTTACCCCTTCTATTTTGCTGTCCTGCTCATAATTCTCTCTAAGTTCTATGGCAAGGTCTGTTCTGATATTCCTGTTCATAACTTCCTCCAAATACTATATATAAATGATATTTACTATTAAAGTTCCCATTCTCTTCATATAGTATGTATCTATGATGTCAATTTGACGTTTTACATTTTCCGTACTAAAAAAATATGCCATGGCTGTATTGACATCCATGACATATTTTTGAAGAAATATTCCGTTTTACATAACCTTCTTAAGGATACGGTTGATAACTTCAGGATAGCCGCAAATTTTCATAATCGGCGGATTCCATTCGAGGGAGGCTGTCTGATAAAAACAGGTTGACACACCGACTTCAATTCCCCCTTCCATTTCCGAGCTTCTGACGATTCTCGGAAACTTCTTTTTGTCCTTAACAAGGTCATGGCAGGCTTCCTGAATCGTAAATTCTACCACGGGATATCCACCAACATAGTCCACCAGCTTTGCATCCTCCACATAGGACAGTTCCTCTTTCCAATAATTAATTGCTTCTTCTATTGACTCAAACATAACTGAATCTCCTTACCACTATTTACACCATTTTATAACAGAGCCTGCCGGCACTGTGTTTTATCTGCTGATGATATGGTTATAATCAGATAGTATCACATATTTTTCATTTTGTCACAATACAAAAAAATGCTTAATAAATATGAATTTTCGAAGGACAGCTTATTTTTTACTTTATTATTGGCTGCATATTTGGTATAATAATTTGAATTGTAAGAATGCAAACAAAAAAATATTCACTTTCATATAAATTAAGGAGGATTTTCCATGGATTTTAGTAAAAAAGGAGTAGCAAAAACCCAAAAAGAACTGGTTTCCAAGCTGCCCCGTAACAAACGGAAGTTATCTGTATCAATTTTCAAAGCCATACTGGTATTGATACTGGCACTGGTTGTTTTGATTGCAGGCGCCGGTTTTGGTGCATTAAAAGGTATTCTTGATGAAACCCCTAATGTAAATGCCGATTCGCTTATCCCTACGGGATATAAAACAACGCTTTACACGCAGGATGGCAAAGAAGTTACCACACTGGCAAACTTCGACTCAAACAGAGAATATGTCTATTACAACAGTATTCCGACAGACCTTATCAATGCGTTTATTGCCATAGAGGATCAGCGTTTCTGGGAGCATAACGGTATTGATGTCAAGGGTATTGCCAGAGTCCTGATACGAGGCATTAAAAATCGTGAATTTGACCAGGGTGCAAGTACCCTGACACAGCAGCTTATCAAGAATAATATTTATAATGTAGGTCTGAATGAAACAAACTTTGTAGACAAGCTTGAAAGAAAGATTCAGGAGCAGTTCCTTGCTATCGAAATGGAGAAACAGCTCAGCAAAGAAGACATTATTGAATATTATCTGAATACAATCTATTTAGGTCAGGGTTGTTCGGGAATACAGACTGCTGCCGAATATTATTTTGGCAAAACACTTGACAAGCTTACCATTTCCGAATGTTCGGTGCTTGCTGCCATACCACAGAACCCTTCCAAATACGACCCGGTTGTATATCCTGAATATAATGCACAGCGTAGACTTGATGTTCTTGAACATATGCTGGAGCAAGAATATATTACTCAGGCACAGTATGATGAAGCGATTTCCGATGACGTATACGGACGTATTGATTCTCTTTCTTCCAAAAGAGACGATGGTCCAAAGGATGTAAACTCCTACTATACAGACGAGGTTATTAACCAGCTTCAGGATGATTTATCAGCACTCGGATATTCTGATACGGAAGTTGAAAACCTCATATGGTCAGGCGGTCTTAAGGTTGTAATCTGTCAGGACGAGGAAATACAGGAGATTTGCGATACTGTATTAAACGATGAATCCAATTATCCTACACCAAGATTTCAGCTTAATTATGCGCTTACGCTTGTAAATGAGGATGGTGTTGAAACGAATTATAGTATTAACATGATGGAAACATGGTATAAAGAGGTTCAGGGAGAATCCAACTGGAAACCAATCTTTAGCAGTGAGGAAGATGCGCGTGCTGCCGCCGATGCCTACAAAGAGGCTATGATTGCAGAAACCGGTGATATTGAGCTGCTTGAATCCTTTAATCTGGTTGTCCAGCCTCAGATTTCATTTACGGTCATGGACCAGGAAACCGGTCAGGTAAAGGCGCTTGTCGGCGGACGTGGTGGAAAGAAGGAAAACCGTTCCTTCAACAGAGCATCAGAGGCAACAAGACAGCCGGGATCAACCTTCAAGGTACTTGCCGCATTCCTTCCGGGTCTTGACGGCTGCGGAATGAGCCTTGCAAAAACATATGATGACGCTCCTTACTTCTATGAAAACGGAAACGAAGTATTTAACTGGTACGGCGGCTACCGTGGCCCAAGCACCATCAGAGATGCTATCAGAGATTCCATGAATATTATTGCCGTTAAAACCATTACCGAGGTTACGCCGCAGCTTGCATATGAATATCTGCTCAAGCTTGGCTTTACTACACTTGTTGAAAGACAGACAGCAGCAGACGGTCTGATTGAATCGGATATCAACCAGTCCATGTCACTTGGCGGACTGACAAACGGTGTAACGAATCTTGAAATAACGGCAGCATATGCCACGATTGCAAATGAAGGTAATTATATTAAGCCTGTATTTTATACCGAGGTATATGACCATGACGGAAACCTTATTATAGACAACCGGAAACCGACGGAAACACAGGTTATATCCCCACAGAATGCATGGCTGCTGACGGATGCGATGCGTGATGTTACCACGGCAGGTACGGGTACTCCTGCCAATTCACAGCTTGGTATGTACACAGTTGGCAAGACGGGTACCACCTCAAGCAACTACGATGCATGGTTCTGTGGATACAACCCATATTATACTGCTTCTATCTGGATTGGATATGACTTAAATACAAGCTATGATCCGGGCAGTCTTAAAATGTATCTCTGGAGACAGATTATGGATGGTATTACGGAAGCCAAGGGACTTGATACTTCAAAGACCTTTGAAATGCCTGACGGTATCGTCGTTGCAACTGTATGTAATGACAGCGGACTTCTTCCTACGTCAGGATGTGAAGGTACACATGCAGAATATTTTGCAAAGGGAACCGTTCCGTCAGAATATTGTCATGGCGTAACAAGAATAGAGCTTTGTGACGAATCCCATATGAAGGCTACTTCAAAATGTCCGCACACTACGACATACACCTATGTTGTAGGTGATAACGGTCAGATAGTCCTTGACGGTGCAAAGTTCTCATACAGCCAGAATATCCTAAACGAAGAATGTGACCTGCATCCGGAGGAAGATGAATCAGAGGATGACACCGGTGACGATGATAAAAATACCTTTACCATTACGTCCTCGGTAAACGGTGAAGGCGGTTCCATCTCCCCTTCAACCAAGGTTAAAAAGGGCGGTTCAGTAACCTTCTATATTACTGCAAATAAAGGCTACTCCATAGCGGATGTTATTGTTGATGGTGCTTCAATCGGGCCTGCATCCAGTTACAAATTCTCGAAGGTTAAATCGAATCATACGATTAGTGTTACCTTTATAAAGGATTCTGAACCAAGCACCGATCCGTCCACAGAACCGCCGACAGAACCATCCACGGAACCAAGTACGGAGCCGTCCACAGACCCGTCTACGGAGCCATCCACAGACCCGTCTACGGAGCCGTCCACGGACCCGTCTACGGATAATCCAAGTTCAGAATAATTGGATTTCCGGTCAAAGAATAATGAATTAAATTTAAAACAACAATAAAAAGACCGTTGCAGAAAAACTTCTCATTGCAACGGTCTTCTTATATTCCATGGAAAATATATATAAAAAAGTATATACTTTACTTTGTCATCTTAGGTTTAAATACAAGCGATGCAAGATATGAAAATATCAATGCGGCAGAGCTTCCGATAGCTGCCATTTGAAATCCACCTTTAAATAAACCTAAAAATCCATCCTTATCAACAGCCTCTTTTATACCTTTCCACAGGTTATATCCAAAACCTGTAAGCGGAACTGAAGCACCACACTCACTAAACTTTAACAGCGGTTCGTATACACCAACGGCACCAAGCACTGCACCGGTGCAAACAAGAATTACCATAATTCTTCCGGGCAAAAGTTTTGTCTTATCCATCAGAATCTGTGCAAGCACACAAATAATTCCCCCTATTAAAAATGCTTTTACATAATCCATATTTTTACCTTCTTTCTATCATAACTGCATGTGCGATACCCGGAATATTTTGACCTTCATTAAAGCTTACTGTTGAAAGTAACGCACCCGTAGGAACAAATAATACTCTCTTCCATACGTTATCCTTGAGCTGTCTCATGATATACCCTGCAAGCGTTATAGCCGAACAGCCACAACCGGAACCACCCGAATGTGTATCCTGCTCTTCATTATCAAATATCTCAATACCACAATCCATATGCTGCTTCGTAATATCCATTCCGTTTGCAGATAATAATTCAATCAATATTCTCTTACCTACTTTACCCAAATCACCGGTTATTATTCTATCGTAATATGTCGGTTTAATACCGAAATCATTTAGATTCTGGTATATCACATCCGCCGCTGCCGGTGCCATACAAGCCCCCATATTAAAAGAATCCTTAACACCATAATCAACGATTTTGCCTGTTGTGATTCCTGTTATACAGATATCTTCTGTTCTGCCTTCATTTTCATTTGACACAACAAATGCTCCGCTTCCTGTTACAGTCCATGTTGCAGAAAGAGGCCGCTGATTTCCATATTCAAGCGGAAATCTGAACTGCTTTTCTGCACTTCCATAATGACTGGAAGCCTCCGCAACCACATAATCGGCATATCCTGCTGCCACAGTCATAGCTGCAAGCGACAAGCCTTCACCACAGGTTGAACACGCGCCATATAAACCAAAGGTAGGTATATCCATGTCTTTGATACCAAAGGTAGATGCTATAAGCTGTCCAAGCAAATCACCCGCAAATATATATCTTATATCCTCTTTTTTCTTTCCCGCCTTTTTGATAGCCATTGAAACGGCCTGACGCACCATTTCACTTTCGCCCTCTTCCCATGAAGCCTTACCGAATGTAGGGTCCTCAGACAGTACGTCAAAATATCTTGCCAAAGGACCTTCTGCCTCTTTAGGACCACATATGGATGCTTCTCCGATAATAAACGGTGGTTTTTCAAATTGAATACTCTGTTTTCCTTTTTTTACATTCATAGTCTTCTCCATTTCGCAAATACTTAATTCTACATACTTGTTTTTTTATTCCTGTTTTTATCATGTACAAAAAGGGATATATTATAATGGAAATCAATGGGATAACATCAATGACAGTTGAATTTTTGGATATTATTAAAAATATTATAGACAAATTCTCCGATTTGATTTAATCTATTTCAGTAGTATTTTACCAAAAATAAAAAGAGGATTTTATGATGGAATTCACGAAGGAATATTGGATAAATTGTTTAAACCGTTCCATACGTTATGGACGTACATTTATAAAATGGATTATTTTTGCACTGATTATGGGAACCACCTGTGGTGCCGTAGGCTCGGCATTTCATCTATGTGTGGAATATGTTACGGGATTCCGCGAAGAAAACAGCAGAATTATCGTTTTTCTGCCATTAGCAGGTCTTCTTATTGTATTTATATATCGTATCTGTGGTATCAAGCATGATAAGGGAACAAACCTTGTTATCGGCTCCGTGAGAAGCTCAGATGACGTTGTTCCGTCACGCATGGCTCCCCTTATCTTTATTACGACGGTCATAACACACTTATTCGGTGGTTCATCAGGACGTGAGGGAGCGGCGCTTCAGATAGGCGGCAGTCTCGGTGTTTCAATAGGAAAAATATTCAAATTGAATGACAGTGACAAACATATTCTTACCCTGTGTGGCATGAGTGCGGTATTTTCCGCCCTGTTTGGTACGCCTATTTCTGCTGCCCTGTTCAGTATGGAGGTCATCAGCATCGGTATTCTTTACTACTGTGCTTTTGTTCCATGTGTATTATCTTCTGTTATTGCATTCGCCATCACACATCAACTGAATATACACCACGACTATTTTACAATATCGGTAATCCCTGATTTTAATATTGGAAACAGTATACGAATTATAATTCTGGCGATACTTTGTGCGATATTAAGCAGCCTTTTTTGTATCGCTATGCATGTGATATCAAAGCTCTTCAGAAAATTCTTTAAGAGCCAGTATCTGCGTGTATTGATAGGCGGATTGATGTTGGTTGCACTTACTTTTCTTCTTCACTCTACCGATTACAATGGTGCCGGTATGGGTATTATCGAAAAAGCAATATCAGGTGATGCCAGACCGGAGGCATTCCTGTGCAAAATGATTTTCACATGTATTACGATAGGATGCGGATTCCGAGGGGGAGAGATTGTACCGTCCTTCTTTATCGGTGCGACCTTTGGATGTGTCACCGGAGGACTGCTCGGTCTTGATGCCGGATTTGGCGCCGCAATGGGACTGATATGCTTTTTCTGCGGTGTCGTAAACTGTCCTCTTACATCTCTTTTTCTAAGTCTTGAATTATTCGGTGCAGAAGGCATATTATTCTTTACCATTGGATGCAGCGTCAGCTATATGCTGTCCGGCTATTACAGCTTATATAATGAGCAAAAAATAATATACTCCAAGCTTCGTCCTCATTACGTCAATTTGTATACGAATCAGGAAGTAAAAACAGCATCTCCGGGCCGTCTGGATGATTTGTTCCACATACACCATACGGATGGACATTTCGAGGAAACGAAAATCTTTCATGACGATTTCCCTGAAGAAGCTGAGCATACAAAATGATTGATTCCTATAAATCTGAGTCTATTTCCTATCTATCTGTCGGAAATAGGAACATACTCCTGTTCTTTCACGATACTCTGGTATGCCGGTCTTATAATTTTATCTACGTTTATCAGTTCTTCGATTCTGTGAGCACTCCAGCCGACGATTCGTGCCATGGCAAATAGCGGTGTATAAAGCTCAACAGGAATATTCAGCATGCTGTATACAAATCCGCTGTAAAAATCTACATTGGCACTTACGCCCTTATATATCTTACGTTTCTTTCCTATTATCTCAGGCGCCAGTCTTTCTATGTTTGAATAGAGTCTGTAGTCCTCTTCTCTGCCCTTGGCAATGGCAAGCTTTTCAACAAACTGTTTAAATACTCTGGCACGCGGGTCTGATATGGAATATACGGCATGTCCCATACCATATATAAGACCTTTTTTATCAAAAGCGTTTTTATCTACAAGCTTCTCAAGATATGCATATAACTGCTCTTCATCATTGAAGTTGTCCACGTTTGCTTTCAAATCCTCTATCATTTTCACCACCATAATATTGGCACCGCCATGCTTCGGTCCTTTCAGAGATGACAAAGCTGCGGCTATCACAGAATATGTATCAGAACCTGCCGATGATACAACTCTTGTCGTGAATGTCGAATTATTACCGCCGCCATGCTCCATATGAAGCATAAGCGCAATATCCAGCACCTTCGCTTCAAGCTCAGTATAACTTTTGTCCGGTCTTAACATACGCAGAATATTCTCTGCCATACCAAGTTCAGGATCAGGTCTGTGTATATAAAAGCTTTCGTCATTGAACGCATGATTATATGCATGATAACTATATACCGCAAACATCGGAAATACACTTATGAGCATGATACTCTGTCTTATCACATTACTAATTGATACATCTGACATTTTCTTGTCATATGAGCCAAGTGTCAGTATACTCTTCGTCATACAATTCATGATATCTTTACTCGGTGCCTTCATAATGACATCACGCACAAAATTTTTGGGAAGCGTTCTGCTTGCCGCCATCAATTGATTAAAATCCGCTAATTTCTGTTCATTCGGCAGTTCTCCAAACAAAAGCAGGTACGCAGTTTCTTCAAAACCATATCCGCCTCTGTTTTTTACACCGTCTACCAAATCAAAAATATCATAGCCTCTATAATATAATCTTCCGTCACATGGTTTACTTACACCATCTACCATCTCAGACGAAACGATCTTTGAGATATCCGTTATTCCCGACAGAACACCTTTGCCATTCTTGTCCCGCAATCCCTTTTTTACACCGTACTGTTCAAATAACTCCTGCGGTATCTTTTCCTTTGAGATGCATATGTCTGCATATTCTTTGAAAATCTTATTGGTTAACGCCATATATTACCTCCCCCTAATATCCTTCAATTTATATTGTTACGATTACGAACCGATAATGTACCTCTGAATATAATGATATAATGCGCCAATAAGATTGGAATCATTTCCAAATTTGCATGGCTTAATTACTAATTTATCGTACATATGGGTTATCTTTCTGATTTTGTCTGCATATTTCTGAATACATGGTATAAATTTCGGCTGCGCACTAATCCCGCCGCCTATCAGAATAATATCAGGGTTCATAATCATATATATATCCATACAATGCTTCGCAAGCATAAAACACATATCTTCTATCGCATCAATGCAGACCTTATCACCCTGCTCTGCCATCTGAAATATATCCTCACCCGATATATCATGCTCACTGATACCCTTTTCATTGGCAACACGCTTTCTAAGAGCATTTGTGGAGCAACATCCTGCCGCAATGTATTTGCCGCATTTCCATCGTTCTTCCGATGTCTCTGCGTTATCGATATCGTCAAAATCTTCTACCTCTTCCCGTGTCATATTCTCAAGCAAAAAGGACAGTTCGCCTGCCACAAGAGCATTTCCTCTATATACATGACGATTGATAACTATACCGCCACCGATACCGGTTCCTACGACTATCAGGAAAGCATTATCACAATCCTTTGCATTTCCCTGCCATACTTCAGCAAGTGCCGCACACTTCCCGTCATTCTCCAAGGCAACGGTGATTCCGTCACATGCTTCTGACAATATTGCTCCTATATTCATTTTATGCAGATATGGCAAAGCGCCGCCTTCATAGACGATACCATTCTCTACATCCACAAGACCCGGTATGGCAAGTGCAATTCCTTCAATCATATTTCCTTCTTTGTAGGATTGATATATTCCTGAAAGCAGGGTTATAAATCCATTCAGATTGTTTCCACATGAATCTGTAGACACTTTATGCTTTTCCAGTATGTTGCCGTCAATTGTCATAAGTGCATATTTTATAAATGTACCGCCTACATCAAATACTAAATACATATCTCTTTTCCTCTATCATACCAACTTAAAAGACTGCTATTTTGTTATTATAACAAAAAAAGCTGTCGTTCCCTAGCGTTTTTTCAATATTTATAGAATTTTAATAAAAAGAAATACCTCCATTCTTTATGCATTGTTGCATCAGACCGTTTCTGCTGAAACAATACATAAAGAACGGAGGCTTATTTGTAACGATATCCTTTTTATTTTGCTCTATATCTTTTACTCATTCATCGTTTCATTGCCTGCAGCTTCTTCTGTAGATTTCTTCGTTTTCTTTTTCTTTTTATTCTTTTTATTTTCGGTAGTTTCCTCTTCTGTCTTTTCTTTTGTACCAACCTTTATGATTTCATCCTGCTTTGCATATGTACTGATTGACTCTGGTTCATTGAAAATGAGATTTCCGTCTCCGTCATAAACCTTCCGATAGGTCTGAACGGTAAATCCGTTTATTCCTCTGACGGCTACCTCTTCTTCGCCTTCTTCCATCGTGTCGTCATCTTCATATTCCGTCTCATATTCTTCTACCGATAAGGTTTCGCTTGTAAGCTCTACATAAAAGCTCTTCTCCTTTGTACCATATATGGCACAATATACATAACTTCCATCATAGACGGAAGAAATCTTAATCGGATAATTTGTATTATTTGAAAACATATAGTCGGGGCCGCCCCATGAAACGGTAGCATCAAACCCCGCTCCCACATAACCTGATTCATGTGGATGGCAATGCCGTTCATTGATTTGAAGATTTGCGTATAGGCACGCGTTGTAAAGTGTCGAAGAAACCTGACAGATTCCTCCGCCTACTTCATCTACCGACTCACCGTTTACATATGAGGGTGCAGGCATAAAGCCTCGCTCCGTTGTTCTCTGTCCTACAACATTGTTAAAGGAAAATGTTTCTCCGGGCAGAAGTATGGTATCATTACAATGCTCGGCAGCCAGTCTGACATTCGTTTTTCTATCATCGGAACCGCCCACATTGGTATGAAAGCTTCCAAGTGCATCTCTGAAAAGTGCCGCCTGAAATTCCTCCGTAGACATATCCGGCTCTGTATAGATAAGAGGTATTGACAGCTCCATACCATCCTCAGACTCTTTTAACATATTCTCTGCCTTCTCCATATCAAAGCTTACGCCTCTTACAGCCTCTACAAGAGAATATCCGTCTTCAGGATTTAACGTCGGATTCTGCGGTGAAACATATATATCATTATATATGTTTTCAAGATTCACTTCACTATATTGAATCGGACAGTTTATCGGTTCTGTGAAATTCCTGCTTAATATGAGTGCTTCAATCTGATTCGTCAGCTTTTCGGAATCCACCTCATAGCCACCTCTTCCCTTGGTTACCTTGATGGAATCATTTTCTATCTTATATGTCTTTTCACCCGAATCTGCCAGCTCATTCAGCCCACTGTTCCTGATTGCTTCTGTTATCGCCTTCCGATTCGCTATGGAAGGGGTAGCGGTATATTCTAAAGATGTAAACATAGATTTTATGTACATAAATCCTCTGCTCAGAAATCCATGACTATCTGAGAGTGCCGAATGAACGGCATCCATGACATCCAGATTTAATGCATCCGCAATTTCCAAATCATACTTACAATCCTTCAGCAATACAGTAATGGCAACATCCCCATATTGTGATTCAAACTGGCTCCTTACTTTTTCTGCTGCTTCTTTTGCAGTCATCTTGCTTACATCGATTCCATTGATACTGGTATTAAAATAAAACCGCTTACCGCCGATAAAGCCACAGAATATGATGTAAAACAAAAATAAAAAGAAAATCGTAAATATCCAGCTTATCACTTTTGATTTTATTGTTTTTTTCTTCTTTTTTTTATTATTTCCGCTTCTCATATTTACCTTCAAAACAAATTATGTAAACTTATTTCCATTACCTTTATTAAGGTATCACAGTCATTTTTATCTGTCAACAAAAGAATACTGTCCATTCTTTCTTATCGGAAATCCTATTTTCCTCTCATCTTATAAAACAAATATTCTTTCATTAATTCCTTATATAAATCGATAATCTTCCAATTTCCATTTGTATCTGTCAGCACCGCTTTCAGCCTTATCTGTACATTCTCCTTTTTGCAGCTATCCAGAAATACATCCAAATCTTTATCGGTAAGTCCTGCAAAAAGTACCATCTCCATAGACAGTTCCTTTTCATTATATTCCGCAACGCTGTGATTCATGTCTTTTATTCCTGTCAATTCTGAAGCGGTATGGTTATACATACATAAAGGAACAGCTATAAGCTCTGCTCCCACGCTGCAGCTTATAGCTTTCAGTTTTTGATTCAGCTCATCCGAGCCATGAAATATGAGAATTTTTTTATTCATATCTGTTCTCCCTGTATACTAAAATTGAGCTTTCACAAACATATACCTGAGGAGAATTTTATCAAACTTTTTGCTCCTTTACAATCCTTAGACAATTTCCATAATCTTCAATATCCAATATATAAGTCCCAGCAGCCAGCTTGTAAAAATTCCGTAAAGTATAACGGGACCTGCTATCGTAAAAGCTTTTACACCCTTACCAAATACTTCACCCTCTGTCTGAAACTCCACAATAGGTGCACAAACACCATTTGCAAACCCTGTTATCGGAACAAGTGCACCTGCACCACCGTATTTTGCAATTTTTTTATAGAGATTCAGGCTTGTTAAAATGACACTTAACAGAACTAACAGCATCGATACATAACCATAGCTGTTCTCCTCATCAATGCCTGCCATCTTTATAAGCTTTAAAATGATTTCGCCTAATGTGCATATTGCTCCGCCCACCAGAAATGCCCACAAACAATTCTTAAAGGTATTTGATGTCGGTGTTACATTTTGAACATATATATTATAATCCTTTTCATTTGGTTCGTATTTCATATCGTTCATCCTTTCAATTATTATAATCCATAAGCCAAAAGTCCAATAAAAGAACCAATGACCTTTCCTATGCCAACTGCCATTATGACATAAGGAAATCCTCTTCGCACATAAAACCGCCTTGAAATAATCGGAAATACATTAAGCACTTCTGCCAAAGCACCTATCAGACAGCCTACAAATATTCCTCCGAACAATGTAAGAATTGCTAATCCTACCAATGTTACCGGAATTTCAATATTGAATATATATATCGCATTTGCAATGACTGCCCCATAAGTAAGACAGCTTTCTACCAGCATATAATGTCTGTTTCCTTTTACTTTTTCTATCAGCTTTGGAAATACGCCGATCAGGGATATAAAAGCAAAATATCCGCCTGCTATCACAGCACCTCCTGCCATAGATGCTATCGCCAAACCAATATATCTAATCAGCATCTCTTATATCCTTCTTTCTCTCAGCATCGGTAATGATTGTCTGATTGACCTCCTGCTCATATTGTCTCATCTGAACCTGAAGAGGTGTCGGGTCATCACTAAACTTTTTATTTGTCCCGTGATTAAAGAATATAACAATTCCTATAAACAAGCCTATGCTGTAAGCAAGTCCTGCTATTGTAGAGCCTGTTTCGCTTTCACCAACAAATAAATCCTGCATCAAATCAAGCTGTCCAACCAGATTTACATCCGAATTGTAAGATATAATGGAAAATCCAGCCCCCAGAAAAGCCACAAGACATATAAAAATCAGTTTAACCGTCTGTTTCATTCTGTCTGCCGTATCAAATTCCTTATAGTATACAATAACCTCCGGCTGTCCCAGATTTGTTATCTCAGCTTTCGGATATTCTTTTTTTATCTCTTCGATAATATCCAGAATAGAAATAACCTGCTGCTGTTTGGTACCCGAAAAATTCATCAGCTCAATTTTTTCCGTTCCGTATTTCATTTCCGGATTATCACATACTACCTTTGAAACATCTTTTATTGTTATTTTTCTTGACTCCGCAAGTACACTTTCGCTAAGCTTTAAATAAATTAAATCAGCCATGCAAACAACCTCTATTACTGTATATTCTTTCTATACATATAGTGTCCAATTACATGGCTTTTATTATTCCAATATTTGCTTCTTCATCTTATCAAGAATTTTCTTTTCTAACCTGCTGACCTGAACCTGACTAAGTCCAAGCTCTCTTCCTGTCTGGCTTTGGGTTTTATCCCGAAAAAATCTGAGGTTAATCAGCTTTCGCTCCTCATCAGGAAGTGCATCCAGCATCTGGCTAAGCATAACCATCTCTATGATATCATTCTCCTTCTCAGAAGGCTTTTCAACAAGTCCCGGTGAATCAAGCGATTCAACCTTATATGCAGCCTCCATCGCCATAACGATATCACAGGGACTAATTGAAATCTCTGCCGCAATTTCTTCAATACCCGGTTCGATACCCTTCTCCTTTATGACCTTTTGTCTGTATGCTTCCACCTTATTCATCGTCGTTTTCAGACTTCGGCTCACCTTGATAGCGCCATCATCTCTTAAAAAACGTCTTATTTCTCCCTGTATCAACGGAACGGCATACGTTGAAAATTTTACGTTATACGAATCGTCAAATCTGTCTATACATTTCAACAGACCTATACATCCGATTTGATACAAATCCTCTATGTCATAACCTCTTCCCGTAAATCGCCTTGCAATGCTCCAGACCAGTCCCAGATTTTGTTCAACAAGCTTCTCCTTTGCGTTATCGTCTCCTTCTTTCGCACGAATTAACAGCTCCAGATTATCTTCCATTAATATGTCTCCTGCTCTGCACCAATCTTCTTTTTCATTTTTATCGTGGTTCCCTCGCCCACCTTTGATTCAACAACAAGCTCATCCATAAACGCCTCCATAAATGAAAAACCCATACCTGACCTGTTTTCATCTCCTTTACTTGTATACATTGGTTCCATTGCCTTATCGATATCCGGTATTCCACATCCGTAATCAATAATCTCAATATGAATTGTCCTGTCTTCTATGTACGCTTTTATGATTATTTTCCCATCTCCGTTTTCATATCCATGTATGATGGAATTGGTTACTGCCTCTGATACGGCGGTTTTTACATCCTCTACCTCATTTAAGGTAGGATTTGTTCTTGTCAGGAAAGATGCTACTACAATCCTTGCCAATCCTTCATTTTTAGCATCACTTCCAAATTCAATCATCATTTCATTCTTATTCATGATTTACTCCTTTTTTATTTGTATATTTTCTATCTTCCCAGCTTTGTTGCAATTCGATATATTCCGGACATCAATAATATTCGATCCATTCTCTGGTTAACATTCATAAGGGAAACCTCCCCGCCTCTGTCGTGTACATCCCTGAACCGTCTTGTTATAAGGCCTATTCCTGAACTATCCATAAACTTTGTATTGCCAAAATCAAATACAACATTTTTTATTCTGTCATCAGCAAATACTTCATTTGTACCTTCTATAATCATTGATGCTCTGTAATCATCTACCTCTTCAGGCAGACTTATTATTACAGTATCCCCCATTTTTTCATAAATATTCATAGTTTCCCCCTTTAAAGCAGCTTTTTTTATGAAACGGAAACATCGTTTCCCATAGAATAAAAAAAGACAAACATACCAAAATGTTTGTCTTTCGTAATAAACATATTCATTTAATCCTCCCTGTTACAGGATTAATTATCCTCCGGCACGGTTCCGTCATTTCCGGTCTGATTTCCCTCCGGTACGGTTCCGTCATTTCCGGTCTGATTTCCTTCCGGTATGGTTCCGTCGTTTCCGGTCTGATTTCCCTCCGGTACGGTACCATCATTTCCGGTACGGTTATCATTCTGCGTATTTGCATCCGCTGCATCAACTACATCCGCATCCGCATAAGATGCCGCAATCGTATAATATAACGAATCCGGGCATTTGCTTACCAGCTTGTTAAATGCCTGTTTTGCATTTATGGTGTCAGACTTCTTGATATAGCTCATGCCTTTATAATAAAGCGCTATATCACTATCAGGATTATGCTCAAGCACCTTGTCAAAATCCGATATGGCTTCATCATATGACATATCCTCGTATTTCTTAATACCGGACTGCATTCGCACTCTGTCTTCATCGGAAAGTATCTGAGCTGCCGAGGTTTCATATGCCTTTATCTTTTTATTCAGATTAGTAACCTGTTTATTGGCATCGTCAAGCTCTGTATTTAACGACTCTATTTCATTCTCCAAAGAAGCCATCTTCACATTTTTATCGGCGATCTCCTGGCTAAAAGCAATCTTAAGATTTCTTGATTCGTCATCCGCAGTCTTGTCCCGATGAGGAACAATCAAAAACCAGGTTACGGCAATTCCAAGAATCAGTCCTGCGATAATATAAGCAAGCGAATATTTGTAGAAATTAATATCTTTATATCTTCCTACAGGTATTGGTTCTCCGTCAAAATCAACATTTCCCGTTCCTGAATATGCCTTTCGTTCTTCATCTACAAACAATAAATCTGCATCATACGATTCTTCAGGGAAATCCCTGAAACGCATAATTTCTTCGTCGGTATGCCCCATCTCGGATAAATACCTGACAGCAAGCGGATTTGTTCTGTCTATCTTAATAACCCGTTTTAATGCTTTTCTGGCTTTATCAAATCGTTCCTCATCAATAAACAGAAGTGCCAGCAGCAGATATCCGTTTACAAATTTATTATTGTCAGACAATACCTTACGAAGCTGTATAAATGCCAAATCCTTACTTCCCTGTCTTGCATATGCAAGTGCCTGATTATATTTTCTTGCAACATTATTTGTCGCTTCAAGCTTATGAGGATTAGACCTTACATCCTTAATATAGCGCTTGGCTACATTTCTTCCGCTGAAATGGTTGACACTGACTACCCAGTGGCTCAGTGCCATAACAACCTCGCCTGTCTCGTAATATACAAGCCCCAGCAAATTTCGTGCATCAATATTCATCTTATCGTATTTTAATGCCGTCTTTAAAGCTTCCTTTGCACCGGACATATCCCGCACTCTTGCCTTGTCAAGACCGATATTGTAGTAATACTTGGATGAATTCAAGGCTTTATTTACATATTCACTTTTCAGCCCACAATTCGCACAATAACCCGTCACCTGAATGGTTCCGCCACAGTGCTTACAATTTAAAACATCTGCCATATTATCTCTCTGTCTCCTTGGCTACACGCATCATCTCCTGCATAATATCCATGATATCCTTCAGGTCATTGCTATATATAGCTTCTTCCGCCTGGTCCAGTTCAAGAGTCGGTTTAAATTTTTTTACCTCTTCATCAAAATTTATCATAACGGCCTCCCATGTTCTATCCATTTTTTAATTTCCCCTACAAGATACAGGGAACCAACACAATAGATATTTCTATTCTCTGATTCTGACTTCAACAGCATCGCTCTGTTCATTGCTTCCGGTATCCTTTCATACCGCTCCACAGCCACTCCTGTCATTTTCTCAAACAGTCCGGCAATTCTGTCAAGAGATGCTTTTCTGCTGCCAGAAACATTTGTAACAATTATTTTATCAAAGACTATTTCTGATGTCAGCCTCTTTATCATTGTCTTATAATCCTTGTCCTTTACCGCAGCAAATACAAGGATTTTCCCTGCATTGCCATGAAGCTTCTTAAGCGTCAGGACATATGAACAAATGGCTTCTTCATTATGCGCACCATCTACATATACGCCCGGAAGCACCTCGTCCATTCTCCCCTCCCAGTAAAAATCCTGTAATCCGTATCGCAAAGCAGCTTCGCACGCTTTATCGCCCAAAAGCATTCCATATGCTACGGCTGCCAGACACGCATTTTCTACCTGATATAGGGATGTCCGTCTTATTTTCAAATGGTCATAACTATAATAACGATTATGCAGTGAAAAATCAATGCTTTTATCCTCTAAAAGATTTATTATATATTCTGATTTTTCGACTGATACCACTTTAGAAGCCAACGATTTTGCCGCATCTTCTATTATTCCTGCCGATACCTCATCCCGTTTAAAATAAAGAACCGGCACACCCTTCTTGATAATTCCTGCCTTTTCCGCCGCTATTTCTTCTATTGTATTTCCCAGATATTCCATATGGTCATAGGAAACAGAGGTAATGATTGTAAGCTCCGGCTTCACCACATTGGTAGCATCCAATCTCCCCCCCATACCGGTTTCATATATCACATAATCGACCTGTTTCTCATTAAAATATACGGCAGCCATGGCAAATAACACTTCAAAAAATGAGGGATGCAGCTCAAATGCTTTCTTTACTTTTTCAAAACAATCCACAAAATCTTCATTCGATATCTGAACTCCGTTTATCTGTATCCGCTCATTTATGGATACAAGGTGAGGAGAAGTAAACAGACCTACTCTATAGCCTGCCCTTTGCAGTATGGAAGAAAGCGCCTTACATGTGGAGCCCTTACCATTTGTTCCCGCCACATGTATAATATGCGGCATTTCCTCAGGATGTCCCAGCCTGTCAAGCAATGCCGACAGATTCTCATGCCCCATTTTCTTCGCAAACATCGGAATATTCAATATATATTCTACCGTCTTCTCATACGCTGTCATCATAGTTCCTCTACCTGTTATCTATCTTCTCAGGATAAAGGTCATGATTGGCCAGTCTGTTCCATGCAACCTCTTCCCACTTTGTACCCGGTCTTCCGTAATTGCAGTATGGGTCTATTGAGATTCCACCTCTCGGTGTAAATTTTCCCCATACTTCTATATACTTAGGCTCCATCAACTGAATCAAATCCTTCATAATGATATTTACACAGTCCTCATGGAAATCGCCATGATTTCTGAAACTGAATAAATAAAGCTTTAAGGATTTACTTTCCACCATCTTCACATCAGGAACATATGATATATATATGGTTGCAAAATCCGGCTGTCCCGTTATCGGACACAGGCTTGTAAATTCAGGGCAGTTAAATTTTACAAAATAGTCATTGTCAGGATGCTTGTTTATAAATGTCTCAAGCATCTCCGGCGCATAATCCATACTGTAGGTTACATTTTTATTGCCAAGCAGTGATATATCCTGCATTTCATCCTTGCTTCTTCCCATTTTCACTTCTCCTATTTCTATTTTTCTTCCAAGCAGCACTTCAGACACTATGCCTGATTCGATGCTTTGGCAGCCGCCTCATTTACAGATTTTATCAGTAATTCGATTGCTTTGTCACAATCTTCCTTTGTCGCTATCAGCGGCGGTGCCATACGGATAATCTCCGGTCTTACCGCGGTAATCAGAAGCCTGTTCTCTACTGCCCGATGCTTTACTTCAAAGGCTATCGGCTTTGTAAATTCTACGCCCACCAAGAGTCCCTTGCCGCGAATTTCCTTTACATACGGCAGCTTTGTAAGCTGTTCCATAAAATACGCCCCTACTTCTTTCGCATTGGCTGCAAGATTTCTGTCAAGTATCTCTTCTATCTCTGCAAGTGCTGCCGCACAGCATACAGGATTTGCCGCATATGTAGAACCGTGAGCACCGGCACCAAATGTCTTTGCCAGCTTTGCCGAGGTACACATAGCACCTATCGGCATACCACCGCCTATCGCCTTTGCCATGGAAACCATATCCGGTTTCACGCCATATTCCATATATGCCATAATATCACCTGTTCTGCCCCATCCTGTCTGAACCTCGTCATAGAGCAGCAGCATATTCTTTTCATCACAATAATCACGAAGCCCCTGCAGGAACTCCTTTGCAGCCGGATACACACCGCCCTCTCCCTGAACAGGCTCAACCATGATTGCTATGGTACTTTCCGTACATTTGCTCTTGAAATCTTCAAGGTTATTATACTCTGCATATGAAAATCCCGGAAGCATCGGTTTAAAGCCTGTCTGACATGCATTATCAGGCTGGCCCGTGGCAGAAAGTGCACCATACGTTCTTCCATGAAAACTGTTTTTTGCCGTTACAATATGATATCTTTCAGGTCCGAAATGATCCGTACCATATTTCCTTGCCATCTTTATCATTGCTTCATTGGCTTCCGTACCGGAATTCTGGAATACAATTTTTTCCATTCCGATTGTATCACATACCTTCTTTGCAAGCAAAAGCATCGGCAGTGTATAGGCATAGTTGGATGCATGAATAACCTGCTTACACTGCTTTGCGATAGCTTCGGCAACCCTTGGGTTACAATTTCCTGCACTGCTTACTGCTATACCGGCGAAAAAGTCAAGGTATGGATTGCCTTCTTCATCATAGACATACATTCCGTCACCCTGTTCCTCTATGAAATTCCATCGTCTTGCAGACTCTGCCAGATATGTGTCTGCCATATTCAGTAAATCCTCTTTTGTATATCCTGTTTCCTTTACCTTCATGTCTATATTCTCCTTATATTATTGTATATCGTATTACCGTCACACCGCCTTCTTCCTCGAAGGGATAGTCCGGCACATTCCTTACGCCCACTGGGAATTATAAAGATTTGTATAAAATCCGTTCATTGCCAAAAGCTCTGTATGACTGCCCTGTTCGATAATATGTCCGTCCTTCATTACGAGGATAACATCCGATTCCTTTATGGTTGACAATCTGTGTGCTACCACAAAGCTGGTTCTGCCTTTCATCATCTTGGCAAATGCCCTCTGTATCCTAATCTCAGTTCTTGTATCTATCGATGAAGTAGCCTCGTCCAATATCAGCATCGGCGGCAAATCCAGCATCACTCTTGTAATACAAAGAAGCTGTTTCTGTCCCTGTGAAAGATTCCCGCCGTCCTCTGTAATAACCGTGTTATATCCGTCAGGAAGCCTTTTGATAAAGCTATGTGCATGAGACTGCTTTGCAGCGGCTATAATCTCTTCATCCGTCGCATCCGGTCTTCCGTATGCTATATTATCTCTTATCGTACCTGTCTTCAGCCAAGTTTCCTGAAGCACCATACCATAATTTCTTCTCAGGCTCTTTCTCGTTACCGCTCTGATATCATGACCGTCCACACTGATACTTCCTGCATCCACGTCATAGAATCTCATAAGCAGGTTAATCACCGTACTCTTTCCACAACCCGTAGGTCCTACTATGGCGACTCTCTGTCCCGGCTTTACATCAAGATTCAGATTCTTGATCAGCTCCACGTCTTTGTTATATGAGAAATCTACGTTGGCAAGCTTAACATTCCCCTTAACGTCTTTAAGCTCACAAGGATTTTCAGCCTCGGATATTTCAGTTTTTTCATCAATCAGCTCAAATACCCTTGCTGCTGACGCAAGTGCATTTTGCAGCTCCGTAACGACACCTGAAATTTCGTTAAACGGCTTTGTATACTGGTTTGCATAGCTAAGAAAGCTTGTTAACTGACCTACGGTAATCAATCTTTTGATAGCCATGATTGCACCTACGATGCCAACACCTGTATAAACAAGACTGTTTACAAATCTTGTACATGGATTGGTTGTTGAGGAGAAGAATGTAGCATTCAGCGCCGCCTTATTCAATCTTCCGTTTATCTCCTGAAAACGCTCATTTACGCTTTCTTCCATGGAAAATGCCGTAACAACCTTCTGATTTTCCACCATTTCATTCACAAGAGAAGTCATTTCACCCTTGATCTCGGACTGCTTCCGAAACATATGATATGTTTTCTTTGCTATAAATGAAGCAACAAATAACGACACCGGTGTAATACAAACTACGATAAGTGCTATCAGCTTATTAATGGATATCATAAAGCATAGTGTGCCAATAATCGTCATAACACCCGTAAAAAGCTGGGTAAAGCCCATCAGAAGGCCGTCAGAGAACTGATCCACATCCGCTATGATTCTGCTGACGATATCTCCGTGAGTATGAGCATCTATATAAGAAAGCGGAAGTCTCTCCAGCTTCTTATATGCCGTTGTTCTCACATCATTCACAACCTTATAGGTAACTCTGTTATTTAAAATATTCATAATCCACTGTGCTACAGCCGTTATGGCAATTACGACACACAGCTTTATGAGGATTTCTTTAAGACCGTCAAAATCCACTTCTCCCGGTCCGACAATTTTATCCACTCCATGACCAATCAGTATCGGTGCATACAGCGTCAGAACAACTGATATGGCTGCACAAATCAGAGACAGCAATACCAAAAACCGATATTGCTTTATATACTTTAAAATTCTGGCTATGGTAGCTTTATTTTTTGATTGATTCTGATTACGCATTGATACTACCTCCTCACGCCATACCCGTGACAGCATCTTTGTTCACAATATTATGCGCGCCGTCATCTGTATTTTTACTGCCCGCCTCATTGGCAGAAAGCTGTGACTGACATATCTCCTGATATACTTCACAGCTCTGAAGCAGCTCGTCATGTGTTCCTATACCTGCTATTTCGCCATCATCCATAACAACAATCTGGTCCGCGTTCATGATGGTTGAAGCTCTCTGAGATACAATGAATACGGTCATATCCTCAGAATATCCCCGAATTGCCTTCCTTAATGCTGCATCTGTAGCAAAGTCCAGTGCAGATGCACTGTCATCAAGAATCAGAATTTCAGGCTTTCTTACAACTGCTCTTGCTATCGTCAGTCTCTGTTTTTGTCCTCCTGACAGATTTTTTCCGCCCTGCGTTATTTTAAAATCGATTCCGCCTTCCTTTTCATCCACAAAATTCTTTGCCTGCGCTACCGCTAAGGCTTCATCAATTTCCTCTTTTGTGGCATCCTGCCTGCCCCATCTGATATTCTCCGCGATTGTTCCCTGAAACAGAACTGATTTCTGCGGAACAACACCTACCTTCATACGAAGCTCCTGAATCGGATAATTCTTCACATTGATGCCGTCTATCAGAACCTCCCCCTCCGTCGCATCGTAAAATCTCGGAATCATATTGACAAATGAGGACTTTCCTGAGCCTGTACCCCCGATAATACCAATTGTCTGACCCTTTGGAACAGTTAAATTGATATTTGAAAGCGACGGCTCTTTTGCCCTGTCATATTTCAAAGAAACATTCTTAAACTGCAGCTTCGGTGCATCCGATGAAACCATATCCGAATTCACACCCTGTCCGTCCTCTATGGAAGGCTGCTGTTCAAATACCAGATTAATCCGCTTTGCACATGCAATTGATTTTGTTATATTGATAATAAGATTTGCAAGCTTAACAAGCTCGACAAGGATTTGGGACATATAGTTTACAAGCGCAACAACCTGTCCCTGTTTTATAATCCCCATATCGGTCTGTTTTCCCGCTATCCATATAATAAGGGCTGTAGCCAGATTAATGATTACATATGTTATCGGATTCAGAAATGCTGAAATGCGTCCGACAAACAACTGCACACCCATCAAATCGTCCGTTGCCTTATCAAACTCCTCTATCTCCTTCTCCTGTCTGTTAAAAGCTCTTATGACCCTTGCACCTGACAGATTTTCCCTTGTAAGCAGTGTTACCCTGTCCAGCCGCTCCTGAACCTTTTTAAACAACGGAATACTAATCAGCATAATACCAAAAACAACGACAGACAATAGTGGTATGGTTACTACAAATGTCATAGCGGATTTTACATCTATGGTAAATGACATAATCATTGCACCAAATACGATGAATGGTGAACGGAGGAACAAACGCAGCACAAGATTTACACCCGTCTGGATTTGGTTTGTATCACTTGTCATTCTGGTAAGCAGCGTCGATGTTCCGATATTGTCTATTTCCGTATATGACAGCGTTGATATATGCTTAAATAAATCATTTCTAAGAGCCGTTCCAAAACCTGTAGCTGCCTTTGCGGAAAAAAACTGTGCCGTAAGGGAACACACAAGACCAATAATGCCCAGTGCTACCATAACAAGACACATTTTCAGTACATAATTCATATCATCGTTTGCAATACCTACATCTATGATATTGGCCATAACGATAGGTATGAACAATTCAAAGCACGCCTCAAGCATTTTGAAAAGAGGTGCGAGGATTGATTCTTTTTTATAAGCTTTTAAATATCTGAGTATACCCTTCATCTTATCTCCAATCTTATATGCAAAATTAGGGACGCCGGATTAAGACGTCCCTGTTTATGGCATTTCAATATAATTATTCCTCTTCCGGAAGGTTTGCATTGTGATAAACTGCCTGAACATCATCATCTTCTTCCAGCATATCAATAATTCTGGTAAATTTCTTCACTGCATCAGGGTCTGTCAAATCTACATAATTCTGCGGAATCATTGTAAGCTCTGCCTGTGCCATCTTGATACCGTCCTTCTCAAGCGCTTCTCTTACCGTTGAGAAATCCTCGGGTGCAGTCAATATCTCGAAGCTGTCTTCTTCCTCTGAAAAATCCTCTGCACCTGCATCCAGTGCCATCAGCATTAAATCATCAGCTTCAATCTCACATTCTTCTTTATCGATAATGATTTGTCCCTTCTTGTCAAACATGTATGATACACATCCTGTCGTTCCGACATTACCGCCACCCTTTGTAAAACAGTTACGGACATTGGCTGCCGTTCTGTTCTTGTTATCTGTAAGTGTATCGACTATAATGGCTGTTCCGTTTGGGCCATAACCTTCATATGTATTTACAACATAATTAACTGAATTTGCATCACCGGCAGCACGGTCTATACCACGCTTTATGGTGTCGTTCGGCATGTTATTTGCCTTTGCCTTCGCAATCACATCACGCAGCTTACTGTTGTTTTCAGGATTTGGACCTCCCTCTTTAACCGCTACAACAATTTCCTTACCGATAATGGTAAATACCTTTCCTTTTGCCGCATCATTCTTTTCTTTCTTATGTTTAATATTCGCAAATTTTGAATGTCCTGACATTTTCCCACTCCTTGTATATTCTGTTTATTCTTATGTTCTATACTGCCATCCGGCAGCCACTAACAATCCATGTTACCACGTTTGATATTATTTTTCAACCTTGGTAATCTGTACCTGATCTATCATCTTATTTTTTATCTCACATACCTTAAACAAATATCCCTGATAGACAATCTCCACATCCTCATCAGGATATGGCAGCCTGCCAAGTTCAAATAAAAGGAAGCCGTTTAATGTCTGAAAATCCTCATCAGGAAATTCTATATCAAGTATCTCGCAAACCTCATCCAGCTCTGCCCTTCCGTTTACTATGTATGTGTCGCCCTTCTTCTCAATATCTTCAGTTTCATCATCGTATTCATCAAATATGTTTCCTACGATTTCTTCAAGAATATCCTCCATGGTAATGACACCCTCGGTCTGTCCGTATTCATCTACTACAATAACCATATGTATCTTTCCTGTCTGCATTTTCTTAAACAGCTTCGATATGTTAAATGTAGGATGAACAAATACCGGCTGGGCTACGATTTCAGATAATTTCCGGTTTTTATCCTTTAAATATGCATTTACCAAATCTTTAAAATAAAGTATGCCGACTATATTATCGATATCATCTTCATAAACAGGATATCTTGAATAATTGTTATCCAGCATAACCTGCATCGTTTCATCCAATGACATATTGATATCGATACCCACAACATTTGACCTGGCAGTCATGGCATCTCGTGTTTCCTTATCACTGAACTCAAATATGTTGGTAATCATCTCCATTTCTTCATCGTGAATAAGCCCCTGCTCATTCCCTTCACTTACCATGGATATAATTTCCTCTTCCACTTTTTCTTCTTCTGTTTTTTTGTTAAACACTTTCATACCTCAGACACTATGGTCTCTTCATCACCTCTTATTTTAAAATAATTCAAGACTTATCATCAACGCATTATTTACTTTCTCTATAATCTCGTCACTGATATGACAGACCTTTTCTTTCAGTCTTTGCTTATCTATCGTTCGAACCTGCTCCAAAAGAATAACCGAATCCTTTGCAAGAGCACATCTGCCTGCATCTATTTCAACATGTGTCGGCAGCTTTGCCTTATTCATTTTACTTGTTATTGCTGCACATATTACAGTCGAGCTGTGTTTATTTCCTGCCTCATTCTGGATAATAAGTACAGGTCTTACACCGCCCTGTTCAGAACCGACAACCGGTCTTAAATCAGCGTAATATATATCCCCACGCCTGATTATCAACTTTTTCACCCCATTTATCAATACTATGTAATGACTCACATATATATATTATGACTATCACTACAAAAAGTATTTCCAATAAATAACATGAATATTCAGCGTCAGGTATAATTATTTGGTTTTGCATATCAGTATCCGATTCACGCAAACCTGCTACAAATCCAGATAATTCAGTACCGCAATCTTTTTACCTTCTCTCATATATATTCTTGGAACACGTCTTCCGATATTACATATCAGCTCATAATGAAAACTGGCAGCAGGCTCTGCAACTTCTTCTACAGAAATACATTTATCACCGCATGAGCCTATCAGTATCACCTTATCCCTTACCTTTACATCAGGAATGTCCGTTACGTCAACCATAAA
Source organism: Coprococcus sp. (assembly GCA_017935345.1). Lineage (GTDB taxonomy): Bacteria > Bacillota > Clostridia > Lachnospirales > Lachnospiraceae > Coprococcus. Next base: position 31,919 of record JAGBHU010000016.1, on the reverse strand, counting down.
CTGATCCATGCATACCCTTCCGACGATAGGCGCATATTCTCCGTTTATAATAACTCTTCCGATATTGGACTGCGCCCTTGGGTATCCGTCTGCATATCCCGCTGAAACAGTAGCGATTCTCATATCCTTTTTTGCTACATAAGTCCAGCCATATCCGATGCCTGCTCCTGCCTTTATATCCTTTACATGGATTACCCTTGAAATAAGCTCCATCGCAGGCTTCAGCTCCGCTATGGAAGTATCCACCTCCGTTGACGGATACAGACCATATGTAACAATACCGGACCTTACCATATCATAGCCTGTATTATCCATCTCCATAATTGCCGCACTGTTGGCAATATGCTTAATGGCAATGTCGATACCCATTTCTTTTAACCTGTTATTGATCCAGGTAAAATCCGCAAGCTGTTTTTCTGCGGACTGCTTATCATATTCATCCGCTTTGGCATAGTGGGTAAATATTCCCTCTATTTCGATTCCCGGCATATCACTGATCCTCTTGATTGCCGCAAGCCCTTCTTCATCACATGGAAAACCGATACGGTTCATTCCCGTATCAACCTTGACATGTATTTTGGCCTTCGTTCCTTTTTGAACCGCCATATCGGATAATTTAAGACAGCTCTCCACATCATACATGGCAGGTCTTATATGATACGAAATAAGCTGTTCAAAATCACACTCATCCGTATTTCCTAAAATGATAATAGGCTTGTCAATACCGCCCCGTATAAGCTCTATTCCTTCATCAATAAATGCTACCGCATAAAAATCTACAATATCATATATCGCCTTTGATACAGGAACGGAGCCATGTCCGTAAGCATCCGCCTTAACGACGGCAAGAAGCTTCTGCTCCTGATTCATCAATCTTCTCATCTCAAGCAGATTCCATCTGATATTATCCAGATTAATATCTGCCTCAATCCTATATATTCTGTCCATTTCTATTGCCTCCAAGCACATATGGAATACTATCTGCGACATCGCCCGCTATCATTCCATAGCTTCCCTTTTCCTGTAATGCATAATCGCCTGCAAGTCCATGTATATATACCCCAAGCTTTGCCGCTTCAAACGAAGTGGCACCCATTCCGGAAAGTGCCGCTATCATTCCTGCAAGCACATCTCCTGTACCACCTGTAGACATTCCGTTATTACCGGTTGTATTGACATATACTCCGCAGCTTCCGTCACTCACGCATGTTCGGGCATCTTTTAATACACATACAACATGATACCTGTTTGCAAATTCTCTGCAAAATTCAGGCAGCTTCCCCTTTATATCATGAACGGCGATTCCACTCAGCCTTTCCATTTCCTTCAAATGAGGTGTTACTATAGTATCACCTTCTCTGTCCTTTAGCAAATCCATATTCTCTGCAAGTATATTAAGCCCATCTGCATCTATAATCAATGTTTTTTTATACTCCGATACGACTTTGGCAAGTATGGCATGTGATAGTGCATCTTTTCCCAAACCGGGCCCTGTTAAAAGGGCATCACCATATGCCATGGCATCCGAAACCGCACTGACAGCGGAAGCTTCATCATGATATGTCATAATCAATGCCTCCGGAACAAGCGTACATATGATATCTCTATTTCTCTCATGTGTATATACTTTTACCAGTCCGCTTCCTGTTCGGTATGCCGCCTTTGCCGCAAAAACAGCAGCACCCGATATATCCCTGCTCCCTGCAATAACGGCAACTCTTCCATAGCTTCCTTTATTTGAGGCATTCCTGCGAGCCGGTAACTGTTTCAAATCCTCCGTATCATATGTGTACAGACACGGCTTCACAGCTTCCATTACCGATGACGGAAAGCCAATCTGTGCCACTGCAATTTTCCCGCAATAATCACTTCCCGGATAAAAGACCATTCCTGCCTTAAGCAGTCCGAAGGTCACCGTAACGTCTGCACGAAATGCAGCTCCCATAATACTTCCCGTCGTGCTGTTTACGCCTGACGGTATATCGATTGCAACCCGTATACCGCTCATATTGTTCAGTCTGTTGATGACATCAAGCTGTATACCCGTTATATCACGGCTTAGTCCCACTCCGAATATTCCATCAATGATAAAGTCGTATGTTCCATCCGGAAGCTCACTGTATACCGGTATCTCAAGCTGCCTGATGATATCCATCTGCTTTTTAAAGCTGTCACTTTCCTTTTTCAGCCCGCCGATATAATATACATCTACATGATACCCCTTTTCATAAAGCATCCTTGCCACAGCCAGACCGTCTCCACCATTATTGCCGCCCTCCGCTACAATCAAAAAGTGCGTCATAGCTCCCGACGTTTCCCCGTGTCCAAAAGATGTACGGCATGCCACCATCTTCTCAAGCTCAAGAAATACTGCATACGCTGCTCTTTCCATAAGAACAAGCCCCGGTATTCCAATCTCTTCTATTGTTCTTCTATCGATCTCCTGCATCTCGGCGGAAGAAGCCAGATATTTCATATATTACCTCGCATCCTTTTCTATTCTTTTTAAAAACAGCATACTAAGTATTGCAAATACAGCTATAAATATCAATAATACAAGCCATACCAAAAGCAGCTCCTTTGAAGATGCCACATAATAGCTTTCACTTGCTGTCGGCATAATTGCCGCAAGCTGACCTGATTCATCCTCCAGTACGGCTCTTGATATCATACCGTTTAAATGTGCGATTCTTCCCAGCGCCGACATTCCCCAATGGCTTATTGTAAGCTTTGAAATAAATTCTATCACGCCGCCACTCAGCTTAAAAAGCACGCCCGAAAGCACCAGCTGTATGATAATGATAATCGGTGCAATCAGATTTGCCAATTCATTTGTCTTGACAATCGATGAAATTAACATACCCATTGCATCGGCAGCATACATAATCAAAAATATGCTTATATAGTATTTTAAAAATGAACCGCCGCTAAATATCAAATCTGATGACGGAAAGTCAAGTAAGGTATAGCAGATTGCCGTCATAATGGCACTTTGCACAAGACAGATAACAGCCTGTACAAGAAGTATCGACATGATATATGACGGTATCTTCATATTTGTCATATATTCCCTTTTTACGATACTCCTCTCCTTGCATATCTCTGTCAGAGAATTGAACATTCCTATATAGATTACCGCACTTGTTATTGCAAATAATGCCGAAGATGCATTTTCAAAGCACTCAAATGTATTTTTTCTTGATACATAGGAAAGTAATAAACCGATTACAACAGGAAATAAAACAATCATTCCAAGCTTTGCTCTATTGTTCACTATTATTTCAGCATTTCGCTGCATCATGATTACCATTTGGCGTCCTGCACCAACTTCTTTTTTATTTCCCATTATTTTATCTCCTTGTCTGCCTGTAATACTGATCATACTCATCCGTATGTTCCCTGATGATCTTGTAGACATCTGTCATATCCGTTACATGGAACAACTCATAAGCCTCTTCCGGAGAACCGGCAAAGCACAATTTGCCACCCGGTGCAAAAAACAATACCTTATCAAACATATCTATATTCTTAAGCGTATGCGTAATGACAATGACGGTCTTCTCATGTACATGAGCCAGATTTCTTAAAGAACTGATTAGGTTTGTTTCTGTCTCCGGATCAAGTCCTGATGTTGGTTCGTCAAGAAACAGAATCGGTGGGTCAGAAACAAGCTCAGAGGCAATACTGACTCTTTTTCTCTGTCCGCCGCTGACCTTCTTCACATCACTCGCCTGACATTTTGCATCAAGTCCCAGCATATGAAAGGTCTGGTCTATTCTCTGTTCCCGCTCTGCCTTATCGATATCTTTCGGAAGGCGCATCTTTGCAATATATCGTAATGTCTGTCTTACACTGATTCCGTTCCGAAGCAAATCCTCCTGCGGTACATATCCTATCTGTTTCTTTAGCTGGTCTTTATGCGTATACAAATTAATTCCGTCCATATAAACCGCACCTGAAGTCGCCTCTTCATAACCGTTGATACAATTCAGGAATGTGGTCTTGCCTGCTCCCGAACCGCCAAGCACCGCAACAAATTCCGAAGGCTCTATCGTAACGCTGACCCTGTCCAAAATACATTTCATATGATTGTTCTGCTTGTAGGAAGGGTCTGTTTTCGGACACTTTACCACCTTTGATATATTGTCTATCCTCAGCTCACAGCCTGAGTTTGGAAGATTGTATATCAGCATGCCTCTTGTATATATGATTTTGATATTTACAATCTGTATGATATCTTTTTCATTTAACGTGACAGGACCTTTTACCGCTGCCCGATTGATAAATGTACCGTTCTTGCTGTTTAAATCCTGATATACCCATCTTCCGCCTACACGGTTAAATACACCATGCTGTCTTGATATTTGTACAGATGGCACACATATATCGCCCTGACCGGCAGCACGGCCTACATATACCTGATTTGTCATGCCGTCTTCCAGATATCTTACATTCCATTTCTGTCTGGAATAGTCAAACATGGAAAATATCATCAGTACACCAAACTGGTCATTATGACTTCTTATCTCTATGACAGAGCCTTCCGAAAGCGGTGCTGCCGCACTGCTCCCCTGATAATATTGTCCGTCGACAAATGTACCGTTTGTACTGCCTGCGTCTACATAATAGTATTGTTCGCCGTTTTTAAAAATTGTTCCATGAATACGTGACATGACCGGACTGTCCATCATGACATCCACGTCCGGCATATTGGAGGTTCTTCCTATTACATTCTTATCTTTTACCAGCCTTTCCGTCGATATCTTCCCCTGTATCAGGATAATCAGACTTCCTCTTTTTGTTCTTTTTGCTATTTGCGCCATATCCTTTTCCCCTTATTTTCAATCTGCAAATTCACAGCTTTGTCCATTCCTTATTTAACTATTGATGGCTCTTGTCGTGGCATCCAGTATATCATTCCTCAGCGATGCCACATCCTGATATCTGTCCTCTATCCTTAGCGCCATACATTTCATGATTACGCTGTCTAACTCCATACTGACAAATGCATTTACACTTGATACCGGCTTGATGTCATCCTCCAAAACACGGCTTACTGATTCAGGAGGAATACACCCTGTAAGAATCCGATATATCGTCGCACCAAGTGCATAGATATCTGACCATGGTCCCTGTCTTCCGGTTCTGTTAAACTGCTCCGGAGGGGCATAATTCGGTTTTATCACAATGGATACCGATGCGTTTTCATCAGGCTGATTGCGTGCCGCTCCAAAATCGATAAGCTTTACCGTCATATCGCTGCAGATAAAGATGTTATCCGGACTGATATCTCTATGTATCATTCCTATTTTATGGATTTCCTCCAGCGATTCAATAACCGAAAACAGAATATTCATTGCCATGTCAAGCGATGCAACATTTCCTGTTCTTATCATATAATCACTTAAGTTCTCGCCCCGTAGCAGTTCCATAATAATATACGCCGTATTGTTTTCCTCAAAAAAATCATACACACGTACAATACTTGGAACGTGATTGAACTTCATAAGGCTTCTGCCTTCTTCCAAAAAGCGTTCTATTCCTTTGGAATATGACGACATTTTACCAACCTCACATGTTCTGATTGCCATGGAATTGATTGCCCTGTTTGCCATACCCTGCGGATAATATTCTTTTATTGCCACAGGCATATTCTGATATAAATCCCATGCATGATAGGTAATGCCAAATCCGCCTGAGCCTATTACGGTTCCGATTTCATATCTTCCATGAAGAACTGCTCCCGGCCAAATATGATGACAGGCAGCAGGAGGAAGTCCTCTGCTATAACCACAATACGGACACGTATTTCCTATTCCGTTGTACTCATATAAACAATTAAGACAATGTGCCACACTTTCTCCTTTGTCCTTTTACTGCGTTTGTCTGTTACTGATTGTATAAAGCCCAATACGCGGGAGTCATATACAAAATATAAATACCTGTATCATCATACAGAAAAACCGTACACATTTTTTCATTTTCCCACAAATACATACTATCGTATTTTGTGCCTTCTCCCAACCACAACTCCAGTTCTTCCAAGGACTCTTCTATATCACTGTCTGTATACTTCGGCCCTGCTACTGCAACAGCCTCAATCTTCCCCTGCTCATCCGCTTCAATCTCTATTGTTGTATAGAGTTCCTTATTGGTAACCGCCGTATAAAGACTGCCGTCCTCAGATTTCAGGTAGGTTACCGCCGCACTATCTGTCACAGAGTCGGCATCTGCTTCAAATATCGCTTCATCAACATAGATAATCGGAGGAAAATCATATATATATAATCCATAATTCTCATAATCATCCTCAACAGAAGCTTCCGTTGTTGCTTCCGTTGTGCCGGACTCTGTCGTTATCTTCTCTGTCACAGCTTCCGTCGTAACGGTTTCCGTATTTTTTGACGTTCCCTGCGAACCTGTTTCATCGTCTTTACTTTTCACCAGGGCAATGATAATTACGGCTATCAATATGATACCGACAGCGACAAGTGACATAATCAGAATGATACCGCCTGTACCGGAAAATTTTCCTTTTGGTTTGGTATCCTGTACATTCCCACGGTACACGCCTCCGGACCGGGAATTTTGAAAGCCTGTGCCCGGCTGCGAATTCTGATATTCCATGCCGGCAGGTGCAATATAGGCTGAATTATTTTGTCCCGTATATGAACCACTTTGTTTTGTGCCTAAACGATTTAATATGTCATATCTGAGCTGGGCTGCCGATTGATATCTGTTTTCAATCTGCAGTGCCATAGCCTTATAAATAATTGCATCAAAATATGCCGGCACCGTATTATTCAGCGTGGACGGCCTTATCAAATCGTCTTCCATATATCTGCCTACGGATTCCGGCGGCATCTTGCCCGTAAGCACTTTATATATCGTTGCTCCAAGTGCATAGATATCCGTCCATGGCCCCTGCCTGCTCTTTTTCTTAAATTGCTCAGGCGGCGCATAATTCGGCTTTAATACAATGGAAAGCGTTTTATCCTCATCGCCATAGCTTTCTCTTGCTGCACCGAAATCGATGAGCTTGATCTGACCGTTATTCTGTATAAAGATATTATCAGGGCTGATATCTCTGTGTACCATTCCTGCTCCATGTACGATTTCGAGAGCATCAAGAACACTCAGCATATAATTGATGGCAATATCATAGCTCAGCCTTCCGCCACTATCCGCTGCATATTGTGACAGAGATTTTCCTCTTAAGTATTCCATAACGATATAGGCGGTTCCATTCTGCTCAAAGAAATCATACACCTGAAGTATATTTTCTACTCCTCTGAACTTTGCCAACCCCTTTGCTTCTTCAAGAAAGCTGTTCAGTCCTTTTGCAAATACCTGCTCCTTCCCAATCACGGAAAGACTTACTGATTTGTGGTCCTTTCCCCTGCTTACCATACCGTTTGGATAAAATTCCTTTACCGCTACAGGATTTCCTGTCTGGAGGTCAACAGCTCTATATGTAATACCAAATCCGCCTGCACCGATAACAGTCCCCAGCTTATATCTGTCCTTGAGTTTAATTCCCAATTCAAGACAAAACTCATGCGGTTTATATTTCCAGTTGCCAAATTCACAATGCGGGCAAACTTTTAAGCCGGCATCATATTTATTTAAACAGTTCAAACATATCTGCATCTTTTCCCCATCCTTTGTTCCTTTATTCGTTTCAAGAAAATCTTATGGCAATTGCAGAGTAATTATCCATGTTTCGATTCTTTCCGTTTCTTATTACCTGCTTTTTCATCAACGAAATCCACCTTTTCGAACTTCTTGATTTCCTGAATGCCTTTACCATATGATTTTCATCGATAAGCTCCCAGAATCCGTCCGTACATAAAAGAAATGCCCCGTTTTCTTCTATCATAACATTCCTCATAACGGTATATGCATTTGTATCGCCCCATGCATTTCCCATAACTCTGACCAGTTTATTTCTATCTCTGTGAAATCTGATATCCGCCTCATTTAGTTCACCGGACTGAACAAGCATCTGTGGAATGCTGTGGTCTAACGTCCTGATATATCCGTCTCCGTGGAAGTAATATAATCTCGAGTCTCCGATATGTCCAAAGCATGCCGTTTCATCCTTTATAAATAAAATAACGGCTGTCGTTTTCATTTGTTTTGTTGCATTGTTATCACGCTGCAAACTTAAAAGTCTTTCCTGCGCCCTGACAAATGCCACATCCATATCAAAACAATCGGAAACTTCCCTATAGTACCCAAGGACAGACTCCACTACACATTTGGATGCTTCATCGCCACGGCCCATTCCGCCTAATCCATCACACACTACAAAACAAAAGCTTCCGCCAAGGCTGTCATATCCGATACAATCTTCATTTATATTTCTGTTTCCCTGATTGGTTATATCCGCTATATCTATATTCACAATTTTCTCCCATCATATCAACTAACATATATATCCTCTAGTTTACTCATTTTTAAGTGTTCCTGCAACAAAAAAAGGACAATTTCTTGCTGAAATCATCCCTTTTTATTATAATCCGTATTTACTTTTTATCTCTTCTTTAAAAACTCCGGAATCTTTATACTCTCATTCTGGGAAACCGGTCTTGTATGCTTTGGTTCCGACGGAGTCGCCGGTGTAACAGGCTTTGTAAATGACGGAGCCTTCACACTGCCCTGTGCCGATGTCTCGGACAAAAATGCCGGTCTTGTAACCGAGTTTCCAAGGTTCTGTCCTGCAAATGTAGCCGGCTTCGTCTCTGTAACAGGTGTTGTAGCTGCTACTGACGCTGTCATGCTTTCAAATAAAGGTGAAGCCGTACCTGCAAATCTGTTTGCAGCTTCATTTCCGTTTGCCTTCTCAAGACCTGTTGCAATAATTGTAATGCTGATTTCCTCACCAAGATTATCATTGTCAACAGTACCGAAGATAATATTCACGCCGTCTCCTGCCTGCTCTGTCAGATATGTTACCGCATCGTATGCCTCAACGATACCGATATTGCCGGAGAAGTTAACAATGATATCCGTAGCACCTGAAACGGTTGTCTCAAGAAGTGGTGAATCCATAGCCTCCTTAATCGCATCAACTGCTTTATTCTCACCGCTTGCAGAACCAATACCGATATGAGCAATACCCTTATCACGCATAACCGTCTGAATATCCGCAAAGTCCAGATTAATAAGACCCGGCTTATTAATAAGGTCTGTAACACCCTGTACACCCTGCTGAAGAACCTGGTCAGCCTTCTTTAATGCATCAGGAATACTTGTTCTCTTATCACATATCTGTAACAACTTATCATTTGGTATTACAATCAGTGTATCGACATTCTCTTTCAGCTTTGCAATACCCTCTGTTGCATTTCGCATACGAGGCTTTCCTTCAAAACCAAACGGTTTTGTAACAACACCTACCGTAAGAATCCCAAGGTTTCTTGCCATCTCTGCAACAACAGGAGCAGCACCCGTACCGGTACCACCGCCCATACCACATGTTACAAATACCATGTTGGCGTCCTTAATGATATCAATAATTTCTTCTCTATTTTCTTCTACCGCACTGGCTCCGATTTCAGGCTTTGCCCCGGCGCCAAGACCCTTTGTAAGCTTTTCACCTATCTGAATCTTAGTAGTAGCTCTGCTAAGTGAAAGAGCCTGCTTATCCGTATTGATAGCAATAAGCTCTACTCCTTCAACGTTTTCATCAATCATTCTGTTAACTGCATTGTTTCCGGCTCCTCCAACTCCAATAACAAGTATTCTTGCCGGTGTTCTTTCATCGTTTGATTTTATTTCAAGCAAGGTCATGTCCTCCTTATATTAATTTACATGTATAGCTATATTATCACACTCGTATTTACATAATACGATTTTTTGATAAATAACGCAACATTTTTTTTACTTATTTTCCTTAAATATAGCATTTCCATCTTTTGCGTCATAATTTGACATATCAAGTGTTCCCGTTTTCCCCTGAAGCTCACCTAATATGCTGTCAAGATTCATGAGCTTGTCCTCCAGATTTGTACCTTGTCCAAGCTGAATCTTGATATTATCTTTACGAAGAATAATCTCTTCGTCACTATTAAATCTGATTTCATCAATAATCAAATCATTCTTTTCTATCAGCTGTGTCATCGTAAGAATATTCTGAAACATCTTTTTATTTTCCACCGGAAGTGCTTCCCCTACCACAATACTGTTGAACGAAAGTCCTTTTATACATGGAATATCGGGAAGCTTCTCAGCAGAGGTCTCAAGCACAACACCCTCATCGTCAAAGTATACATACTGGTCCATATACATGACACAGCCTGCCATGGACTTCTCATATACCGTTATGGTAATTGTGTTTTTCCCGATGATTTCTATATCAAATTTGTCTATGAACGTTACATTTTCAATCGGATGAAGTTTATTCTCCAGATAAAACATTACCGTATTATCCGCAGGCTTGTTATTCGTCACAATAGCAATTATCTCTTCGTCCGTATAATGTTCACTTCCTGTTACCTGAATCTTATCCAGTCTATATGCATTTTTTATGTATATAATTGCAATAAGAGCGATAACGAAAAGGCAGCCAAGTATGATTGATATTATTTTCAGTACCGGCTGAACCGTCCTTTTCTGTTTTATTGTTTTTTCCTTTTCTTCTCTTTCCATTTAATCACCCGGCAGGCTTCATACGTCTCGCAACAGACAGTACAAGCCCCATCTCAATCAGTATAAAAACAATAGAGCTTCCGCCATAACTTATAAAAGGCAGTGTAACTCCCGTAGGTGGAATCGTGTTTGTAACGACACTAATATTGATAATAAGCTGAACAGCAATATGTGCCATAACGCCTGACACCAGAAGTCCTCCCAGTCTGTCTCCGGCATTCATCGCAATTACCGTACATCTCTTTATCAATGCAACAAATAAGCCAATAATACAAACAGCGCCAAAAATTCCAAGCTCCTCACATATCACAGAGAAAATCATGTCGTTATGTGATTCCGGTATAAAACCCATCTTCTGGATACTGTTTCCAAGTCCTCTGCCAAAAATGCCGCCTGAACCAATCGCATAAAGTGACTGCATGGTCTGATATCCGTCAGGATATTTCTCAGGCGCCAGCCAAATTCTGATTCTGTCCGCCCGATATCCGGCAAATGCTATAAACAGCCCGCATCCGGCTACACCGATTAAAGCAAGCACAATAAAATACCATGTCTTCGGGCTGGATATAAATAAAATGATAAAAACAATGGCAAAGCATATGATAGCCGTACTCAGATTTTCTATAGCAATCAGTATAATCGCAACAATCGGAAGAAGCATGATCTTCACGATTCCTTTTACGCTGTTCAGACTCTTCGTATGCGCTGTACATGCCGCAGCGGTATATATGATAAGCGCTACCTTGGCACATTCCGAAGGCTGGAAGCCAAACGGTCCTATATACAGCCATCTTGCCGAACCATGACTTGCAGTACCTATGATATAAACAAGTATCAGCAAAACCATGGATATAATCAGTATCAGTTTGGAATATTTTGCAATGACCCTGTAATCTGCTTTGGAAACAAAATATGCAATTATGATTGCAGAGACAGCAAATACAAGCTGTCTTTTGGCAAAATAAGCACTGTCTCCAAACAATTCCATTCCTCTGTATGCGCTGGTACTGTATACCATAACCAGTCCTACGAATACGATAAGCAGAACAAATGCAACAAACGGATAATCCAAACGACCTGCTTTTACAGCTCTTTCCCGGTCTGCCGCCATGTCAGCCGCTCTATTCTCTGAAGTAATCCCCGTATTATCGTAATCCTTCTTAATCCCCAACAGAATCACTCCTTATAACTGCGAACATACTCCTTAAACATTCTTCCTCTTTGCTCGTAATTGTCAAACATTCCCCAGCTTGCACATGCAGGTGACAATAGTACAGCCTCACCCGGTGCTGCATGGTCGTGGCAATATTCTACCGCCGTTTTCAAATCATCTTTGAATATGATATCTGTAAATCCATGTTTTCTTGCACACGCAGCAATTTTTTCCGCAGTCTGGCCTATCAGAACAAGTGCTTTTACCTTGCCGTCAAAGGCTTCAATCCACTCATCGTATTCAGAGTTCTTGTCATAGCCTCCGCCTATCAGATAAGTATCGGCTACCATAGCCTGAATTCCTTTTATGGCGGCATCAGGATTTGTTCCCTTTGAATCATTATAGTACGAAACACCGTTTATGGTTTCTACATATTCAATTCTATGCTCTACCGCCTGAAAGCTGACAGATACATCATGTATAACCTGTACGGGTACTTTCATGTAATATGTAATACCAACTGCCGCTAAAACATTTTCTACATTGTGGGCACCAAGAAGCTTCAGCTCTGCAAGCTCCAGTACCTTCCGTTTATCATCTCCATCCTCTATATATATGGAATTATTTTCAACATATACTCCCCCGGCAGGTTTTTCCAGTCTGCTGAAATATACAACCTTTGCCTTTACCTTTTCTCCCATGGACCTTGTATGTCTGTCATCATAATTTAAAACGATTACATCATTTTCCGTCTGGTTCTTTGATATGGACAGTTTTACATTTCCATAATTCTCAAAGGTATAATGTCTGTTTAAATGGTCAGGTGTAAGATTCAGTACGGCACTTACATCCGGATGGAAACCGATAGCCGTTTCAAGTTGAAAACTGCTTATTTCAGCTACCGTTACACTATCCTCATCCGTTGTATCACAAAGCTCCGTATATGGAATTCCGATATTTCCAACAACGATTGTTTTTGGATTGTATGCCTTCATGATTTCTCCTACAAGAGAAGTTGTCGTTGTCTTTCCGTTTGTTCCCGTTATGGCAGCGATTCTGCCTTTTCCGTAATTGTACGCAAGCTCTATCTCGCTCCAAATCGGAATGTTTTTAGCTCTTACCGCCTCGGTAAAAGGTGAATCAACAGGAATACCCGGACTGATAACCATAAGCTCGGCTGCATCAAGAACCTCGTCTGTCAGTTTTCCAAGCACAAGCCGGCAGCAAGGCAAATTCCCTGTCTGTGCCATAATCTCGTCTTTGTTTCTGGTTTCATTTTCATCAAACAGATATACATTTGCTCCATGCTTAAGCAGAAGCTTTGCGGCACTTATACCACTCTTACCTGTGCCTGCAACGATTACATTCTTTATATCCATCGTATACTTCCTTTCTATATGGCAAGCAGCCCTATCACACAAAGTATGGCTGTCACAATAGAGAATATCGCTACCACCTTCGTCTCCGGCCAGCCTGACAGTTCAAAATGATGGTGAATAGGCGCCATCTTAAATACTCTTTTTCCCGTAAGTTTAAATACAACAACTTGTATTATTACTGAAACCACTTCTATAAAATATATAAATGCAATGATAATAATAAAGATAGGCATCTTCAGCATATATGCGGTAGATGCCACAAAGCCGCCAAGTGCCAGTGAACCTGTATCGCCCATAAATACCTTTGCAGGATATACATTATAAACAAGAAATCCTAACAGACTTCCCATTGCCGCACATGTAACAGGGGCTACACCGGAGCCGGTTCCTATTGCCACAACTGCAAAGAAGGTCGCTATCAGCACGGTTACGGATGAAGCAAGTCCGTCTAAACCATCTGTAAAATTCGCACCGTTTACGGTTCCAAGTACGATAAAAAACAGCAGCACTACATAGAACCACTTATTCAGTTCTACCGTCTTTCCGATAAACGGGATAATGATTTCATTATTAATATCGGAATATTTTTCGATGTAATATGCAAATACCCCGGTCACTACAATCTGTCCTAACATCTTCTGCCATGCACGAAGTCCCATAGAACGTTTCATAACCACCTTGATGTAATCATCAAGAAAACCGATAAGTCCGAATCCCAATGTTACAAACAGCACAGGAAGCACATCAGGATAGTCCTTCATATAAAATAATGTTGTAATTGTAAATGCCAGCAGTATAATCAGTCCACCCATTGTAGGTGTTCCTGATTTCTTCAAATGGGATTCCGGTCCGTCATCTCTGACAAACTGTCCAAACTTCAACTTCTTCAGAAACGGAATTACGATTGGACAAAGTATCACACTTGCTGCAAAAGCAATGATAATCGGAAGAATAATCTTAAAATCTAAATTCATATTGTACTCCTTAACCGCAGCCTTTTCGGCTGCTATATATATTTCCTCTTTAGAGGTTATCATCTATTCATGCAATGTATCTATATCAATTACTGCTCTGTATCCGTTTCAGGAATTTCCTCTGCTTCAATACCGAGATACGGCAATATATTTGAAAAGATATCCCTTATGACAGGTGCCGCAATCGTTCCGCCATAATATACGCCCTCCGGCTCATCTATCAATATAATTCCTATAACCTGTGGATTATCCGCAGGTGCAAAGCCTATAAACGACGATATATATAAGCCTGTTCCTCTTGGGAGCTTTTCACTCGTTGCCGTTTTACCGCCTATTCTGTATCCGGGAAGAGCAGCTTTGCTTCCCGAACCTTCCGACACAACGGATTCAAGCATTTCCCGTACCGTATTCGATGTGCTTTCTTTAATAGCATTATTGATAACGGGATATTCCAATACATTGCTTTCCTGACTTTCACTGTCTATAAAACGAATACCTATATGCGGTGTAATTTTATTTCCGCCGTTGATAACCGTTGATATCGCCGTTATAAACTGTATCGGTGTAATCTGAAATGACTGTCCAAACGACATCGTCGCCAGCTCCACCGGACCTATATCCTCAAGCTTATGCATAATTGAGCTTCCTTCTCCCGGAAGGTCTATTCCGGTCTTTTCAAAAAGCCCCAGCTTGCCATAATATTCATATAATGTTTCTGCCCCCGTCCGCTCTCCTATTTCCATAAAAGCAGGATTGCAGGAATTCATAAGGGCTTCCACCAAAGTCTCAGAACCATGACCTGTGGTCTTATGACATCTGATACGTCTGTCCTCTATCATCTTATATCCGGGGCAATAAAATGTATTTTCTTTCGTTACTGCCCCACTTTCCAATGCACTTGTCAGTGTTACAATCTTACAGGTAGAACCGGGTTCGTAAGTATCACTGATATTAAAATTACGCCACATATTATTCAGCAAATCCATCTGATTATCTTCTGTTACATTTGCTTCATAATTCAGCTCAAAAGGATTATTCAAATCATATTCAGGCACATCCACCATCGCATATACTTCACCGTTTTGCGGATTCATGATGATAATGCATACCCTGTTTGCATTTTTTTCCTCCATCACCTTAAGTGCCGCCTGTGTAGCATATCTTTGTATATTAAGGTCAATTGATGTTACCAAATCTTTACCGGGTATGGGATTCACTCTGGACTCCGAAAATTCCACAAGCTCTATTCCCTTTGCATCCGTAACGGCATTGATACTGCCGTCGGTTCCTGACAGAACATCGTCATAGCTGACTTCAAGTCCGACAATTCCCTGATTATCAGCTCCTGTAAATCCCAGTACCTTGGAAGCAAGACTCCCATAAGGATAATACCTTTTGTAATCTTCGTCAACTTTTATTCCCGATATATTCAACTCTCTTATTTCATCGGCAAGGCTCTTCTCTACATTTACGGCAATGATTTCCCTCGAAGAGTTCTTTGTAACCTTTGTTCTCACCTTTTCCTCATCTGTATCAAGATAAGTCAACAATGCCGATATAACTTCCTCTTCATCCTCTATCTGACTGTGAATAACGGATATGGAACATACCGCTCTGTTATCGGCAAGTATATTTCCGTTCCTGTCATAGATTCTGCCTCTCGGAGCTTTAATGCTCCTTTCCCTCTCATGAAGGGAATCAGCCAGCATTGTATAATGCTCCGATTGATATATCATCAGATAAGCAAGCCGCCCCGTCAGGAACAGACCTGCTCCAAGCATACATAAGAAAACGATAAATATCCTTCTTCTGTTAAAGCTATACAGTTTCATTATATCAGCCTTTTCATAATATCTATATATCTTATTATTATTATCTCTGATATATTCTAAATCTATTTATTCAATAAATTTTTACTGTCTGTTTTTGTTCAGAAAGCTTGCTGCATTTTATGTTATTCCAGAGTATCAGGTGATGTCGTATCAGCCTCTCCTGTATCAGGCTCGCTCGTGTCCTGTTCACCTGTGTTTTCTTCGCTTGTATCAGGCTCACTTGTATCCGCTTCGCCTGTATCTCCCTCACTTGTGTCAGGCTCACTTGTATCCGCTTCGCCTGTATCTCCCTCACTTGTATCAGGCTCACTCGTATCACCCTCGCCGCCTTCAAATGCAGAACCTAATGGTTCATCCTGTCCAGTATTTACTACATTGTTGTCATTGCTCTGATATATGTTCATATACGGAAGCAAATCCTCCATGACAGCATGGAACAATAATGCACCCGCACCGGATGCCGACTGGTCATCCACATTCGGTTCATCAACCACTACATATACTACTATCTGCGGATTCTCAACAGGTGAACATCCGACAAATGACAAAAGATATTTTCCATTTCCTCTAGGAAGCTTCTCGGCAGTTCCCGTCTTACCACCTATCGTATATCCCTCTACAGCAGCTCTTCCTCCTGTACCGTTTTCAACGACACCCAGCAGATAGGAGCGCATCAAATCCGAATTTTCCTTCGATATGGTTTTTCTCGCCAATACAGGCTCCATATCTTCTATAATACTTCCATCATTATCAAGCACCTGTTTTACCACATGCGGAACATAATAATTTCCTCCGTTGACAATCGAGCAAAACGCAGCCGCCATCTGAATCATTGTAACATTTACACCCTGTCCAAAAGAGGATGTTGCAAGCTCCGTAGGATTTAATGTATCTTCGTCATACTTGATACCGGATGCTTCACCGGATAAATCAATGCCCGTTGTTTCGCCTATATTAAAAATTTTCTGATATTTATCAAATATCTTTGCACCTTCCGCCTTCGAAATAGCCATCATGGCATCATTGCAGGACATTTCTACAGACTGCTTCAGCGTAAGTGTGCCTTCGCCGGCAGTATTATGACAATAAATCGGTTCTCCGCCTTCTACCACTATCTCATAGCCATCACAAAAGAAGGTATCTCCATCTGAAACGACTCCGTCCTCAAGTGCACCTGCAACCGTTATTGTTTTAAAGGTTGAACCCGGCTCATAGGAATCACTGATACAGTAATTTCGCCAAACAGAGTTCAGTGCCTCATATAACTGATTACTTGTAAATTCCTCAATGGTAGCGTTAAATTCTCCGTCGCTCATCTGAGAAAAATCATATTCTACGATTTCTGTGGAAACTTCCTCGGTTGTTACTTCTTCCGTCGTATTGTCTTCCGTTTTTTCTTCTGATGAACCTTCCTCCGAATTTCCTTCTCCGCCTTCTGATGAAGTCTCCGTAGTCCCCTCCTGGTCTTCATCAGGTTTAATCTCTTTGGTTACTTTCACTGTCATATTACGAAGAGCTGTCGTGTCCATAGGTGTATTGGGATTATAACTGTGGGAACAGCTCATACCAAGCACCTCTCCGTTAGACGGGTCCATGGCAATAATGCCGATATTCTTAGCACCTGTAGTCTCCATATATTCAGCTATATTGTCTTCAAGTATTTTCTGAATATTAACATCTATTGTTGAAACTACCGTATAACCATTTACGGCAGGAACCGTAACTGACTCAACCGTATTATCATTTGTAAGATAACCGTAGGTTTTTCCGTTTGTTCCATTTAAGTAGCTGTTGTAATAGCCTTCTATGCCTCCCTGTCCTACATTACCGCTTGAGGTATATCCCAGTATGTGACAGGCCAGATTTCCATTCGGATATCTTCTCTTATATTCCTCTTCAAATCTTACGCCAATAACATTCCTGCCTTCCTTCGAACTGCAATACTCTTTGAATTCTTTTACACTTGTATATGAAAGTCCTTTCGTTGCAATCTTATAAAAAGAGTCTGTGTCCTCCATATATTTTTCAAAATCTTCTTTTGTAACACCAAAATAGGTTTCTACAGCCTTCTGGGTTGCCTCTTTTCCCTTGTCGGTGCTGAGAATATTCTTCGGTTCAAGAATAAGATTATACACTTTCTCACTTGTAGCCAAAACATTTCCGTTTCTGTCTACAATCTCGCCTCTTTCATATGGTATATCAAGACTGTCATATTTCTTCTGAGACAAAACCTCTTCCGAATATTCTTCTCCTTTCGCAATGCTGAGATATATAACACGTCCTGCCAGAATTACAAAAATGCAAACCGCAAGCATATATACATAAAGTAGTTTTGTTTTCATTTTTTTAAGAAACTTTTTTGCTCTTTTTGCCATTTTAATCACCTTATCCTAATCTACTTTGGTTATCTGATAAACCTTTATGACGCAAAAATTTCCTGAGACCTATTTGGCCTCAGGAACATTCTTGTACTGCACTACATAATCATCATTACTCTGAGAGTAATATACTGTTTGTCCCGGCTCTGAGTATACCATACCAAGTTCATTTGTCGCAATATTGTATATCTCCTCCAGATTTGTCATTGACTCAAGTCCTGAGCTGTATTCCGCATTTTCATCAAGCTGCGCAGTGAGCTGTGACTTCAGATTTGCTATATTATTTTTTTCCTCCCGAACATCTGCACTGAGTTTCAAAATGTAAAAGCACAATCCCACGACAACCGCTGCTGCACAGGTCATATACACACCATGTTTGAATTCATCTATCCAACGTCTGTCTTTATTTCTCTGTTGTTTCCTTACCTCAGGCTTTCTCTTTCTTGCCGGCTGCTGTGGTGTAACCTCCGGCTCCATATCCGGTATTCTATCCGGTCTGTACTGCCTTCTTGCCGGTTCTGCTCCATATGGTTCCAGCTTTCTGACAGTACTGCCATCTATATAATATTTTCTATTGTCTGTCATAATCAAACAGCACCTCTCTATCCGTCTATCTTTTCAAACACCCTTAATTTGGAACTCTTTGAACGGGAATTTTCTGCAAGTTCAACCGGTTTCGGCGTAATGGGCTTCCTTGTTATTACTTTTCCCTTGGATGCTCGTCCACATGTACACACCGGAAAATTCGGTGGACATATACATGGATTTTCGTTTCTCCTGAAAGCATTTTTTACGATTCTGTCCTCAAGAGAATGGAAGGTTATAATACACAGCCTCCCTCCCGGCGCAAGACTGTCTATCATCCCGTCTATAGAATCCGTCAAAACTCCAAGTTCATCATTGAGTTCGATTCGGATTGCCTGAAATGTCTGCTTGGAAGGATGCCCTTGTCCATTTCTTGCCTTTGCCGGTATGGAGCTTCTTATAATATCATTCAGCTCCTCCGTTGTTTCAATCACTCTATTACTGCGGTATTTTACAATATGGTAAGCTATGCTTTTCGCATATCTTTCTTCACCATAATCTTTTAAGATACGAAACAAATCCTGTTCTGAATATTCGTTTACAATATCTTTTGCAGTTTTTTCCTGACGATTGTCCATTCTCATGTCCAGTGGTGCATCAACCCGATATGTGAATCCTCTATCCGCATTGTCGAGTTGATACGATGACACTCCTAAATCAAGTAGTATGCCGTCCACCAAACATAAATTTAGCTCGTCTAGTACGCTTTTAAAATTCCGGTAGTTGTCTCTCACGATTGTAACCCTGTCACCATACTCCTTCAGTTTGTCCGATGCCGCACGAATCGCATCCGCATCCTGGTCTATGCCAATCAGCCTTCCCTCTTTATCAAGCCTTTTGCATATTTCCAGTGAGTGACCGGCTCCTCCTAATGTTCCGTCAACATAAATTCCGTTTGGTTTTATATTTAGATTTTCTATTGTCTCTTCCAATAAAACAGATTTATGTTTAAATTCCATCTGCAACTACCATTCCTAAATTCTGAAGTCCAGTTCGTCCAGCTTGTCCGCTATCTCATCCATGTTCAGGGATTCTTCATTGTTGATTTCATCCCATTTAGCCTTGTTCCAGATTTCGGCTTTCTCTCCGTTTCCGATAATAACAACTTCCTTATCTATCTCGGCAAAATCCCTAAGTGTCTGCGGTATCAGTATTCTTCCTTGTCCGTCAACCTCACACTTTGTTGCTCCGGAGTTAAAAAAACGCTTGAACTGTCTGGCTGATTTATTTGTCATCGGAAGCTGATTGAGCTTCTCTGCAAATATCTGCCATTCTTCATTTGGATATACATATAAGCAGTTATCAAGTCCCTTTGTAACCATGAAGGTGCAGCCCAGTTCTTCCCTGAGCTTGGCAGGCATAATCAGTCTGCCCTTGGTATCTAATCTATGTTCATATTCACCTGTTAAACACTTTGACACCTTGTCCACCTACTCTCCAGTGGTTTTCCTCCACTTCTTACCACTTAGTTACCCTTTTCCTCCACTTATATGCCAATTTTATACTATGTGTCTGTAAATTGCAACCACTAATTTCTTAAATCATAGAAATATTTTTACACTTTTATGATATGAAAAAGGCATACAGCCATGGACACATTAATATGCATCTCCATGACTGTATGCCTTTTTTCATTCATTCCTATTTATTTTTTGTTTCTATTCTCCGTCTGAATGATATTTCCGTATTGCATTTTTTCTAAAATGTTTTTTCATCAGGCGGCTTTTTCTTTGTTTTTACTCTTATAATATTTTATATAATGACAGATTAATATCACACCTGCAATCACAAAACATGCAGCCCCTAAAAGCTGTGATACCCTGATACCTGTGTTTCCTATCATAAGAGAGTCTGTTCTAAAGCCTTCTATAATACTTCTTCCCAATCCATATCCCGCAACATAAATCAGTGCAAACTCTCCTGTAAACTTCTGATGTTTCCTATATGCGAACAGGAAAATCAGCAACATCAGATTCCAAAATGCCTCATAGAGAAAGGTCGGATGAACGGTTATACACTCCACGCCTTTTATGAGCTGCGTATTTGCAAGCATTGTATCTGATATAACACCATCTGCCATTAAGCCTTTTAACGTTCCGTCATTTCTATAATAATCAAGCGGTATTCCCATTGCAAATAACGAGTCCGTATATCCGCCAAAGGCTTCCCTGTTAAAGAAATTGCCGAATCGTCCCAATATCTGTCCAATTAATAATCCGAATGTTGCCGTATCTGCCATTTGCCACAGATTCAGCTTCCTTACCTTTGCAAATATAACACCTGTTATAACACCGGCTATCACGCCGCCATATATGGCAAGTCCGCCGTTTCTGATATTGAGCATACCCAATAAGGTTTCTTTCAGATTCCCTTCAACGATATATTCATCAAGCCGGAACAATATATAATAAAGTCTGGCTCCTAAAATCGCAGGTATGATAAGTACCAGCATAAAATCTAAATAATTTTCAGGATTCTGATTTGTTCTTTTTGCCTCTCTTGTAACCAGGAGGTAAGCAATTATGAAGCCTAATGTAATTACCATACCATAGAACTTTATCTCAATGCCAAATATCGTTATATGGTCTCCTATATTTTTTAAGGTAATTCCCAGATTCGGGAAAAATATATATTTAAAAAAATCTGATATTGCTTCAACCGTTTCCATATTTCATAATCCTATACATTAAACTTAAAGAGAATCACATCTCCGTCTTCAACGACATACTCCTTGCCTTCCTGTCTTACAAGTCCTTTTTCCTTTGCCGCCAGCATACTTCCACATTCCATCAAATCATGATAGCTTACAACCTCTGCCTTGATGAAACCTCTTTCAAAGTCAGAATGTATCTTTCCTGCGGCACCCGGTGCCTTTGTACCCTTTGTTATTGTCCATGCCCGTGACTCCGTCTCGCCTGCCGTAAGATAACTGATAAGTCCAAGCAGTGAATAGCTTGCCTTTATCAGCTTATCAAGGCCGGACTCTGAAACACCCAAATCTTCAAGAAACATCTTCTTCTCGTCATCCTCAAGCTCTGCAAGCTCCTGCTCTATCTGTGCACATACAACAAATACCTCTGCATGAAAATCCTTTGCATACGCTCTTACTCTTGCAACATTTTCATTGGATGCACCATCATCTGCAATATCCGCTTCACTTACATTCGCCGCGAAGATAACAGGCTTATAGGTAAGCAGATTATATTCATCCAGCCATATCAGTTCGTCCTCGTCATCTGTCTCAAATGTTTTCGCAGGGCTGCCCGACTCCAGATGCTCCTTCAATCTCTGCTGAAGGTCAAGCTCCTTTGCCAGCATCTTATCGTTTCTTGCACCTCTCTGCGTCTTTGCAATTCTTCTGTCAAGCACCTCTATATCCGAAAAAATAAGCTCAAGATTAATTGTCTCAATATCCCTGACAGGGTCTACACTTCCGTCCACGTGAATGACGTTTGTATCTTCAAAGCATCTTACAACATGAATGATTGCATCTACCTCTCTGATATTTGCAAGGAATTGATTTCCCAAGCCTTCTCCTTTTGAAGCACCTTTTACAAGTCCTGCTATATCAACAAATTCTATAACAGCCGGGGTTGTCTTTGCTGAATGATACATTTCCGTCAATCTGTCAAGTCTTTCATCCGGTACGGCAACGATACCCACATTCGGGTCAATCGTACAGAATGGATAATTTGCTGATTCTGCACCAGCCTTGGTAAGTGAATTAAATAATGTACTTTTTCCTACATTGGGAAGTCCCACGATTCCAAGCTTCATAATTTTTTATATCTCCTTATCACAAATCTTTGTTTTTCAATCATTTACTTTGTTACACGGTATTCTGCATTATAACACAATAAATGAAATATTGTCCATATTGATGGAACTCAACAATCTCATAATTATCGAATCCGATTCCTGTTGTTATCAGCATATTACAATCTCCTCTTACATTTCATTGACATCTGTCCTTTAAGTACATTTTTAAAATCCGCTATACAGTATATCACATTTTTCTGCTTTTGTCGGACAATATTCATTTGAATTTCCTATATTGTTTTATCTCCTCAATTCCATTATACTGTTATTTACAGATTTTATTATGAATGGAGGTTTTACAATGAGTAGAATTGATGACGTAAGAAGTGAAATGATGGCAGCCATGAAGGCACATGACAAGGAGCGAAAGGATGCATTATCCGCTCTGCTTACAGCACTTAAGAATAAGTTTATAGACAAGCGTGCCGACCTTACCGAGGAAGAAGAAAATGAGGTCGTGCTCAAAGAAATCAAGCTTGCCAAAGAAACCATTGAAACAACTCCTGAAAGCCGCACTGATATTATAAACGAATGCAAAGCAAGAATAGCCGTATTTGAAGAATTTGCCCCAAAAATGATGAATGAAACCGAAATAAAAGAGGTTATCTCCTCCGTACTGTCAGGGCTTGGCATTGACACCCCTACCGCTGCCGACAAAGGAAAAATCATGAAAGAGCTTATGCCAAAAGTCAAAGGAAAAGCCGATGGCAAGCTTGTAAACAGCGTACTTACTTCTATGATGAAATAAGCAGGGTATCATCATTGGATAAATCCAGTGAAACTAAAAACGAGGAAGGTGGAAGATAGACCGGTATCTCCGCACCTTCCTGCTTTACCGCCATTTCTCTTTTCTCCTGAATCCCTTATTCAAGTGACAAGGTTACTGTAACATCACCAGCTCCAAGCGCCGTTCTCAGGCTTTCTGCATCCACATTGTCAATTTTTCCAATCGGCGTCAGGCTCCATGAATTGGTATCATAATAAATCACAAACGTCCTGCCCTGATACAGAATGATATCACCAGCCTGCGTATTCATCTGTTCATTATTCTGTGGCAGTGTAACACCTAAATCCGCCCCTTTTTCCATATTGGCATAATCGCTCATGTTCAATGTGAGAGGGCCGTCTGCCATCAGTTCCTTGAGTGCATCCACGGAAGAATTCTCCGCCAGCGTTGCCATAAAAGTGGTATCTCCAACCTGAATTTTCATTTTCATCTCTGTTCCCTCCTGCTCTGTACTTTCCTGGGCAGCTTCTGTCGGCTGTATCTCTGTTTTTACTTCATTTTTCTGTTCCTCCCCACTGTTTCCACAGGCTGTTATTGTAAATAACAGTGCAAAAATCAGTGTCATACAAATCATTTTTTTCATTGACTGCCTCCTAAATTGCTTTCCCCATTGCGTAAGCCTGCTCCAATACCGGATGCCCGTCAATCGTACCGACTGCATCAGCACCGCCGCCATCCTGCTTTTTCTGTCCGCCAATTAAAACCTGCCCCTTCGCATCAGGATCGTCCATAATCAACTCATTAAGCTCCGGAACCTGAATCTGACCGGACAGCGGATTTTTGATACTCTCAACCTTTGAGATGACGTCTGCTTCCACTTCGGATTTTTCAAAAGCCAGGTCTGTACCAACCATCTCACAGTGAATCAGCTTCAGATTTTTGCAGTAACAAAGGGGCTGCGTCCCAATAATCTTACAGTTCACAAGTGTTAAACCATCGGAATACCATGCCAAATATTCGCCTCTCACAATGCTGTCCTTTATCGTTACATTTTCACCATGCCAGAACGCATCCTTCGTATCAAATACACAATTTTCAAAGGTCGCATTCTTAATATACTGGAAGGAGTATTTACCCTTGAAGGTTACGCCTTTGAAGGTCAGATTCTCCGAACGCATCATGAAATACTCGCTGACTGCTGTAGTAGCT
Source organism: Coprococcus sp. (assembly GCA_017935345.1). Classification (GTDB taxonomy): domain Bacteria; phylum Bacillota; class Clostridia; order Lachnospirales; family Lachnospiraceae; genus Coprococcus. The sequence goes on along the minus strand of JAGBHU010000016.1, from coordinate 7,210 downwards.
TCCATACAGATTCCACGCACCGACCAGCCAAATTCCGGCGAAATAATATCACAGTTCTGAATCAGAACATTACTGCATTCCCGCAGTGCCTTGATTCCATGCAGCCTGCTGTCCGTAATCTCTACAGAATCGGAATACCACAGGGCTGCCCTACACTTTTCCGTCATCTCTGAATCTTTAATTTTCAGTCCGTGGTCATGCCAGAAGGGATAACGCAGGTTAAAAAAACAATGCTCCGCCTCAATATCCTGCCCTTCCTTAAATGCACTTTCGCCGTCTGCCGGTCCATCAAAGGAACAGTTTTTTACCCGTATCCCATTACTTCCATAAAGCGCACGTTCCATATCAAAAATCTGATTTTCAATCACTTTCATGCTATCTTCCTCCATATTCAGTCGTTTTTACTTTCACAACGCTTAATCTGATAAACCAGATAATCCAGACAGTCTATATGTTTTTCTTCTTCATGCACCTTGTGCAAAAGACCTTTTCTGTGTTCTTCCAGCCTTTTCAGCAGTTCATTCTTCTTTCCCTGTTCCATACAGACAACACAGCATTCAATGATGTCCTGAGCGCATCCCGCATCTTTCAGGTTCTGAATGACTGCTTCCCTTGAACCATATTCAATCAGCCTCTCCAGCTCAATTCCCTTCGTATCCATTTTCATTCACCATCACTAATCTGTTCCGAATCAGATAGTGCTTTTCACTTTTTTCTGTCTCTATTATAATTCCTGTCACATACAATAACAAATACTTATGTTCAATCCACTTCGATAATTGAAACCTATTCATTCGCATGCTATACTGTATCTAAAACATTAAGGAACGAAAGGATACCATCTATGGAATTGCGTGTACTCCAATATTTTCTTGCAGTAGCAAGAGAACAAAGTATTGTAAGAGCGGCCAAATCACTGCACTTGTCTCAACCCACACTTTCCACGCAGATCAAAGCGATGGAAGAAGAATTGGGAAAACAGCTTTTAATTCGTGGAACAAAAGGTTCCAGAAAAGTTACGCTCACAGAAGAAGGGATGATCTTGAGAAAACGGGCAGAAGAAATTTTGAATCTGGTACAAAAAACAGAGAGAGAAATTTACCTCTCCGATCAGGTCATTGTCGGCGATGTCTATATTGGCACAGGTGAAACGGATGCAGTCCGTTTTATTGCAAAAACCGCAAGGGAGCTTTATAAAACTTACCCCGGCATCCATTATCATATCGCCAGCGGGAATTCCGAATTCGTACTGGAGCAATTAGAGAAAGGGTTGATTGATTTTGGAATTGTGTTTGGTTCTGTGGAGCATACAAGATACAATTCAATCCCTTTACCCTATAAAGATACCTGGGGTGTACTGATGCGGAAGGATTCTCCTCTGGCAGAAAAAAAGAACATTCTCCCAGAGGATTTATGGAATAAACCATTGATTATCTCAAGGCAATATTCAACCGAATCGTGGTTAAAACGAGATTTATCTGAATTGGAAATCGTCGCAACCTATAACCTGCTTTTCAATGCCTCGCTGATGGTGGAAGAAGGTTTAGGCTACGCCATCGGATTTGACAAAATCATCAATACATCCGGTAACAGCACTCTCTGTTTCCGTCCTCTTTCCCCAAAACGGGAAGAAGGCATGCGTATTGTCTGGAAGAAATATAAGACGTTTTCTAAAGCTTCGAAAAAATTTATGGATAAAATGAAGGAATTGATAGAAATATAGATTGTGTATTTCAAAGGAGTTCACATTACTGTGCAAATCTACATAATACAAAAAAACTCTATGTAAATGATTTCTCAAGCACATAGAGTTTTTCATTTTCCGTTTACCTGACAAAAGTTATAATGACTTGAACAAGTGCAGTTTTTTTGCAAGTCTTACGATTGATGCTCCCTTTGGCAAGGCTTCAAGCTCTGCTTCTGAATAACCGCCTGCCTTTATAATCGCAACCGCATAAAATATAATTGCCAGTATAATTGCAGCAAACAAGCTTACCGTATTACTTGGAAGAATCATATAAATCAGTTTGTATGAACCATATGCCACAACACCCATAAACAGTGACGCTATCGTCGGTGCCAGATATATTCTCTTGAAATCTGTTCCCGCATTTTGATATCTCCTTACCGAAGCCGCATTAAAGATACACATCAGCAGTGAATAAAATATCGTTCCGAGTATCAATGCATATAAATCCAGTTTTGTATATTTCAGCAATGCCGCCAGGAAGATTAAATGAAGAAGCAAAGCTATCGTAGCATTCTTTACCGGTTCCATAACCTTTCCGATACCCTGAAGAACGCTTGTCGTAACTGTCGATAATGAATAAAACACAATTGCGATACATCCAACCGTAAGAGATTTTGCCGCAAGCGGGTCAGCGCCTTTAAACAGCAAATCCATAATCGGTTTCGCCAGAACGCCCATACCGACAGCACATGGTATCGTTACCAGCATCGTGATACTCAACGCCTCATTCAGAAAATGATTGGAAGCTTTCATATCTCCCTTTGTATATGCTCCTGATATATTCGGTATCAGTGCAATACCAACAGAAGCCGCTATCGCAACAGGCACGTTCATCAGAACGGTAAACTGTCCCGAATATACTCCATACAGGTTTACCTGCGTTAATTTGTCTACGCCCTTGTCACCAAGTATCATATAAAATACCTTCATATCGACAGTCGCTACAATATTGTAAACAAATGCGGCCACAATAATCGGTGTCATAATAATGATAATTTGCTTAAACAGCTTGCCGTATGATTCAACATCTACGGTTTTATCCTGTGCAATAGCCGCATCTATCTCTTTACGCTTACTTGTATACGCAAGAAGAATAAATATAATTCCACATAACACTCCTGCTCCTGTACCCATGGCACTTCCGGCGGCACCATATTTGGCATGCTCCGATGTTCCCGGTGCAAAAGGTCTGGACAGGAAATAAGCAGCCATAATACTGACTACCGCATTTGCAATCTGTTCAAGTATCTGGGATATGGATGTTGGCACCATCGTATTATATGCCTGCAAATATCCTCTGAATATAGCCAAAAATCCTGACAGGAATATGGTTGGTGCAAGTATCCGCAAACTGATAATTGCATTCGGATGTTCTCCGACAAACCAAGGCGCACCTATATATGTAATAATGGCGGCTATACCGCCGGCTATTACAACATATACAAACGCACATCTGAATACCCTCTTTGCACTCTTATATTCTCCAAGCGCCAGTTTGCCTGATATGATTTTAGATACAGCGGTAGGAATACTATAGGTAGCAATCATCAAAATCATAGCATATATATTATATGCCGTTCCATAATATCCATTTCCCTCATCACCAAGAATCTGAAACAAAGGTGACCGGTATAGTAAACCTATAACACGCGACAAAATCCCTGCGCCGGCAAGAACCGCTGCCTGAAAGGCAAAGTCACTTCCCCTTCCGGATGGTTTTTTTATCTTTCCTGTCCCATTTTCTTTACTCATTATATATCTCCCAACTGCTGCCTGTTCTATATACTTTTCGATATTGAAATCTGCTTATTTTTTTATTATCATATAAGTTACAAATAAGGTAATCGATGAGGCTTGTATCAAAGTGCATACCTCATCAACATTATATATATACCAATTTTTGAAAAATATTACAATACAATAATGAAAAATAAAAGGAGTTTACAATGGAATATCAATCACTTCCCAAAGAGCCTATCATGCTGCTAAGCTTCGTAAACACGAAGCTGAGAGACAACTATTCTTCTCTTGAACTTTTATGTGATGATCTGAATGTGGAGCAGTCCCGAATAATCGATGCATTGGCAGCCATTAACTATTCTTATGACAAAAAATTAAACAGATTCATTTAGAATCTGTTTAATTTTTTTATGTTATCTGTCATTCTTTTTATGAGCCTGCGGCTGTTCTTCTACCGTTGCAGCTGCCTCCTCGTCTGTAGCAGTAGCATCAGTTTCCTCTGCTTCTGCGATAGATGCAGGATACTGAAGCATATGCTTTCTCTGCTTTTGTTCAAGTCTTGCCCGTTTCGCTGCCTGTTTTTCTTCCGGCGTTTTCTTTCTGAAACGCATGTCCATCTCTTCTTCAGTCTTATAGATTGGCTCTCCCGTTTCTTCATCGATTCTCTTTAATCTTTCGAAATCCGAAGTCTTATATACATTGGTCTTTTCTTTTAACTTAATGGTACAAACTCTGTTAATATACATATAAGCACAGGTAAATACAGGTACGCCAAGAAGCATTCCATAAAAACCAAATATGCCGCCGCCGACTATAACGGCAACAAGCACCCAGAAACTGGACAAGCCTGTTGCATCGCCAAGAATCTTCGGCCCAAGTATGTTTCCGTCAAACTGCTGAATAATAAGAATCAGCACAAGCAGTATGATACTCATAATCGGGTCTGCAATAAGAACGATAAAAAAGCATGGGATCGCTCCTATTATCGGTCCAAAAAATGGTATTACATTTGTCACACCAATAATAACACTTATCAATATCGCATACGGCATACGAATGATTGTCATAACAATAAAAGTAATAATACCAATGATAAAGGAATCCAGAATCTTACCGTTTATAAACTGGCTGAACACTTTGTTTATTACGTCGAGTCCATCCATAAAAAGATTCGCATTTCTTGTTTTAAATACCGCATATATAATCTTCTTTCCTCTGGACATCAGATACTCTTTATTTACCATGATATATACGGATGCCACAATTCCTATCAGGAAATTGTAAATAAATCTTAATCCGCCAATAACACCTGAGCCAATATTGGTAACAATCTTATCAAGGTTTGGCAGCACTTCTTTATTGGCCCATTCCTCAACCTTTTCAAAAGTTGCATCAACAATGCTCTTTACCTTTTCTTCCGGCAGATTAAATTTCTCAAACTTATCATATATTTTATCAATGGAATTCAAAACATTATCATAATATACATCCAGATTGTCAAAAAGCTGCCTGATACTGTCATAAAGCTGTGGAATAACCAACCACAAAAGCCCTGTTATAATTCCAAGAAATGCAAGAACAGTAAGAATAACGGAAAGTGTTCTGGACACCTTAAACAGCTTCTTTTTATCCTTTATCAGCCTGTCCTGAAAAATGGTATGGAACAATCTGTCAAAAAATACAAGAATAGGATTCATCAGAAATGCTATAATGCAACCAAAGACTACCGGTGCGGCTGCATTTGTTATCGTACTGATAATCCCCCTAAACTCCTTCCACTCATCTAAAATTTTGCTAAAGATAAGTGAAACAATGATAATTGCTATAATTGTAAAACTCACTCTTAATATTCTGTTTTTCTTTTCGTTTGCCATATAGAACCCCTATCTTTTCAATCTAATCATGTGTAATTATAGCCTTTTTTTCAATATGTGGCAATATCAATCAGCTTTATTTTCCTTAAGATTTCCATAATATATCTGTATATCATCTAAATATTTTTTTAATATTCAAATTTTGCACTTTATGAGGATATATCGTTCAAAAAACAGATTGTAGTAAAACGATTTTCATAGTAAAATACATTTATACTTATATCCAAACAATCATAAACGCATACTCAATTTTGGTTGTAAGTACAAAATGGGAAGTATCCCGTATGAAAGAGAGGTGTTTATATGCTCTGGCAGGTTATTTTCTGGTTGGTATTATTTGCAGTTTTCCTGATTGCCGAAATAGCAACCCTGGGGCTTACAACCATATGGTTTGCCGGAGGTGCACTTGTTTCTACAATACTCGCCATGTGTACCGATTCCTTTACATTACAGATATTTGTGTTCTCAATAGTATCATTACTACTTTTGTTTACAACAAGACCTGTTGCGAAGAAATTTTTTAGCAAACAAATGGAAAAGACAAATGTTGAAAGCATTATCGGTAAACATATTATTGTATCAAGTGACATAAATAATCTCAAAGCAACAGGGCAGGCCAAGGTAAACGGCATTGAATGGTCAGCCCGCTCAACAACAGATGAGATTATTAAGGCAGGCACGGAGGTCGAAATCGTCGAAGTTTCCGGTGTAAAACTAATTGTTAAAAAATGTGAGTAAATTTAAGGGAGGTATTTTAACATGACAGAACCAATTACATGGCTCGTTATTATTTTACTGATTATTGTTATAATCATCATTTTAAGTACAATCAAAATTGTACCACAGGCACACGCATACGTTATTGAAAGACTTGGTACCTACAACGGTACATGGTCGGTAGGTTTTCATATGAAGGCACCTGTAATCGATAAAATAGCACGCAGAGTGACGCTTAAGGAACAGGTTGTTGACTTTGCTCCACAGCCGGTTATTACAAAAGATAATGTAACAATGAGAATCGATACGGTTGTATTCTTCCAAATTACAGATCCAAAGCTCTTCTGCTATGGTGTGGAAAATCCAATCATGGCTATAGAAAATCTTACCGCCACTACGCTTCGTAACATCATTGGTGACCTTGAACTTGACCAGACGCTTACATCAAGAGAAACAATCAACACCAAGATGAGAGCTACACTTGATGAGGCTACAGACCCTTGGGGTATCAAGGTAAACAGAGTTGAGCTTAAGAACATCATTCCTCCTGCTGCCATTCAGGATGCGATGGAGAAACAGATGAAAGCAGAGCGTGAAAGACGTGAGCAGATTCTGATTGCAGAAGGAGAAAAGAAATCAGCCATTCTTCGTGCCGAAGGTCATAAAGAATCCGTTATCCTTGAAGCAGAGGCAGAAAAGCAGTCACAGATACTTCGTGCCGAAGCAAAGAAGGAAGCAACCATTAAGGAAGCCGAAGGTCAGGCACAGGCTATCCTTGCTGTACAGCAGGCAAATGCCGACGGTATCAGAGCATTAAACGAAGCAGCTCCTTCCAATCAGGTTCTTACAATTAAGAGTCTTGAAGCATTTGCAAAGGCCGCTGACGGAAAGGCAACAAAAATTATTATCCCATCTGAAATTCAGAGTGTTGCCGGACTTGCATCTTCACTTGTTGAAGTTGCTAAATCAAATAACTAAAAAACGAAATAAATCATAACCACCCGTCCAACGGGTGGTTTGCTCTAGCCCTATAAGGGCTCGTTACCGGCCAGCGCCTAAAGACGCTGGCTTTCACTTTGTTCAAGCCATCTTGCCTTTGCCGCTTTTGCCACCCCTTGAAGGGGTTTTT
>JAGBHU010000015.1 GCA_017935345.1 Coprococcus sp. | reverse complement strand
TCCTCTTTCTTATGCATAATTGTTCCCGCCTCACCGGGAAGATCGATCCCTGTTTTCTTCAGCAGTCCAAACCGGGTAAAATATTTATAATAGTTATCCACTCCCAGCCTCAGTCCCACGGTGATAAAAACAGGATTACAGATGTTTATGAAAAAGAGGTTAGATCGGAACTTTAAATTTTACTTATTAATATCTTCAAAAACAATCCATTCTCCTTTACCACTTCCATATCTTAGGTACTTTAATAATCCCTGTTGTTTTAAATCCTGTACACATTCATTTATATATGATTTTCCTACTCCCAATACGCCATATAAATCCTTTAAGAAGCTGTTAGGATTATTTTTTAAATACTCTAATATTTCATTGCTTATTTCTTCCTTTCTCCTAACAATATTTGTTTTGTGCTTATAATCAATTGTTATTTTAAAGTATTTCTCGTCCAATCCTTCTTCTACTAAGCTCATATTATATATTTTCAATAAACTTAATAATTTTAACCTGTCAAACTCAATTTCAAGTACACCATTGGGATAAACTGTTATTTTACTTATCCTATATATCAGCTCTTTGGTTTTAGCTTTGTCCATTGTTCCGCTATCCAATGACTGTTTTATTTTAATCATTCGTTCCTCTATATTATTGTATTCTTCATTTTTTACCATTATGTCGGCAACTTTATTTGATAGTTTCTCAATTTGTACACTCAACTCATCATTTATTGTTTTGAAGTCCTCATCCGAAATCACTTCATTCATTAATTTATTTAGTAAGATGCCTTTCTTTTTTTTACATTTTTCTAATTCCTTTTTTAGCTTCTCTTCCTCTTTTTTGCAACTATCACCGGTTAATGCTTTTCTTATTGTTTGCATCACTTCATCAATCAGGTTTTCTTCATGTCTGAATATTGATTCATAATAATTTTTACAATTTTCTTCTATTTGTTCAATAATTGCGTCTTCAATAATGGGGATATTATTACAGCCTCCTTGATATCCATTACTGTTTCTGCCGAATTTTAATGATTTTGAACACTTCCACTCAATTAAATGTGTATTTTTTGATTTTGAATTCACTCTGTAGAAATTAGCTCCGCATTCTCCACAACATAACTTACCTGACAATTCATAATGACCCACATTTTTCATATCTCTGTTTTTGTGATATGTTTTTACAGGTATTGCTCTTGTCTTTAGTTTACTTAATACCTTTGATTGATATTCCCTACTAACGATTGATGGCAATGCATTTTCAATATAAATCCATTCGCTTTCCGGCAATTTAACCATCTTCTTAGCTTCAAAATCATATTCTTCTTGATGCATCACAACAGTTCCGTATGCTCTTGGTGAATAAAGCATTTTTCTCCACTGAACTTCTGAAATGCGGTTTCCCCTTTTGCTTCTCACGCCTCTTTCATACATAATTCTGCATATGGTATAAAATCCATTCCCTTCTTCTGCTAAACGAAATGCATATCTATATGCTTCTGCCTCCTCTTCATTGATTACATACACATCTTTCTCAACCTTATCCCAGCCAAATATAGGAACCGTAATATTTAAGCCTGTCTTCTTTTCTTGTCTTCTTTTATGTGCATTTTTAATTTTCTTTGAAAGTTCCCTACTGAAATCCTCAGCCAGAATTGCCTTAATCCCTGTAATCAGACTATCTTCTGGTGTATAGAATTTATTATCTATGTATATGTATAATTTCTTATTATTCTGCGTCAGCTTATCGATAAATATGTACCAGTCCTTTGCGGAGCGCATTAATCGGTCAATTGATTTGATTACTACAACATCGAACAAGTCTGTTTCCATATCATCCATTAATTGTTGATATTCACATCGCTTATAAGAAGTAGTACCTGACTCTGATTCAATGTATTGTGCCGCTATCTGCCATCCTTTTGCTAATACAATTTCCCTACTCTCTTCTGCCTGAATAGCCAAAGCGTTTATCTGTGCTTCTTCTTCAGTGGAGCATCTGTTATAAATACCGGCTCGTATCATCCTCACCTCCGCATTGTTCATATTTACGGTCAATCAGTACTTTTAATTGTTCATTTTCCTTATCGTCAATCAGTCCCTGCTCTGCCAGTATATCTCCGATATGCATCAACAGATGCTTTCGTATGTTACTTTTTCCTTTCCATTGTTCGCCCAATAAAAGAGCCCCCTCCTACCGGTTTTATCTAAATGTATGTTTTCCTGCTTTCTGATATGAAAAGAGCGTTACCTATGACTGTACATGTCTTAGGTAACGCTCTGATGTATTCTTTACGCTGCACTTGTTTATTCAGATGTTGTCGGAGGTGTTTCTGTCGGTGTTGTTTCCGGTGTTGCTTCCGGTGTTGCTTCCGGTGTTGCTTCCGGTGTTGCTTCCGGTGTTGCGGATGGTGCTTCCGAAGTTGCCGGTGAATAGGACGGAACCTCGGAACTCTCAGGTGATTGTGATTCCACGGAATCATCACCGGAGCTTCCCAAACCGGATGAGTCGGAAGGAATACTCTCTACGCTTTCACCAGCGCCATTATCCTCATCTTCATCATCACCTTCTTCATCATCTTCTTCTTCATTATCCTCATCGTCATCATCTTCCGTATATGACGGCTCCGGCTCTATCGGTGCCGGTGTTACCACAGGTTTCATTGTAGGTGTTGCTACAGGTGTCGGTGCTACGGTCGGTGTTGCTACAGGCGTCGGTGCCGGTGTCGCGGTTTTACTTTCCGTTGCCTTTGGCGTCTCTGTAGGCACCGGACTTGGTATTAATGTTGCTGTGGCCTTTGGCTCTTCTGAGGGAGTCGCAGTGATTGACTTATCCGGAGTTTCAACCGGCATTTCCTGTTGCTTTTCTAATTGTTCTGCTGCTTCTATGATAAGCATAAGTTCTTCTTCTGCAATTGAAAGTTCATGCGCATTTTCAATTGCAGAATACAGAAACTGTAATACTTCTTTTTCTAACTCCCGGTATTCAACATCCTTGGTATCTGCATACCGTGCATCTGTTTCATCTCCCCATACCAGAACCTGTGTACCTTTTACTACCATAACATCGTTCGTATCAAGACTCCTGTCAGGTAACTTCAGATTGCACTGTACCGTTCCGTCATAAACAGATAACACTGCATTACATCCGTTTACGTCATCATAGGTAACTTCTACACGAAAGATAGTTCCCCTGACTGCCATGGTAGAATTAGGAACAGTTACCTGATAGCTGGAACTATCATTAAGTTCATTATCCAGCCGGTTTACAATCGCTCCCTGCTCCAACCGGATAGTTGTTTTACTGTCCTGTCCGTTCCCGGAAGCTTCCAAAATAATTTTAGTATCTTCTTCCAATAAGATATATTTATCCTCATCCAGCCTAAGCTGTGCATAACTATCCTCGCCGGTAGTAACGATATCTCCTGATTGCAACTGCATATCAGGATATGCTTCCATAACATCTCCATGCCGCTCTACACCGGCAGTTCCGCTTATTTCAAGCACCTTGATTAGACGATACTCTTCTTCCTTGGATTGACCGCAACCTACAAAAATGAAAACATAAGCCAGCATGCATATTGCTGTAAAAATTGATATTTTTTCATACTTTGTTTTTTGCCGATTCATCCGTTTCCCTCCCCTACAAATGGGTAGATTACTTTTTCCTTCATATATTCCAATGATACTTGTTGTTCTTGCACGCCACGTATCTCTACCAATACCGATGTTTCCACTCCATATTCTTTCAGTAGCCGGGCATACTCCCCATAATCAATTTTACCACTTCCTACAGCCTGATGTAAATCTACTTTCAAGTCATTATCGTTGATATGCATATGCTTTATGTATGGTGCCAATTTTCGAATCCACTCACTTACCGGTGTAGGTGATATTGCAGCATGTGCATAGTCAAAGCATACTCCAAAGTATTTTTCATCCTTCATATTATCCGCCAACTGCATTAATACATCCGGTTCATTATCAAACATATTCTCCATAAACACAAAGATTCCCGGATATTCATGAAGAAGTTCTTTATAAAAACGGGTATTTTGCTCTACCCATCCGTCCATATAGCACTTGACTTTAAAATTCGGTATAATGTTTGTATGAAAAATCACTCCCCGAATCCCCAGCTTTTGTGCTATTTCCATGGACTGTCTGACTCGCAGTTCAGAAACTTTTCTGATTTTGGAGTCACTGCTATGTATCGTAACATCATAAAAAGCGCCATGGAGTGTATCCATACTTCTGTCTCTGTCTAATTGCTTATAGAATCTTATCAACTCTTCTTTTTTCTTTTTATCATCTAAAACCGATGGCTCAAAAAAATCATTGTATTCAAAATAAGCTCCATATTTCCGACTTATTGTAAGACTTTCTTCAATTTTATTTTTATCCGGTATTATATATAAGTTTCTCATCTTTTCTCACCCAAACCTATTTTACATCATTAAGTTGATACACAAATATACCGTTACTCTTTCCTTTTAAAGGAATTTCCCCGACTTCCGTCACATCTACTCTGTCCTTTATCGCTTTATAAACGAATTCACTGATGAGTATCTGCCCCGGCTTCGCATTACTTTCCAGTCTGGCTGCAGTATTGACGGTATCTCCGATTGCCGTATAATCCATTCTGAAATCACAGCCGATGTTTCCCACTACAGCATTTCCGCAATTAACGCCAATTCCGAAACTGACTGTTTTTCCAAATCTCTGCAACAATTTTTCTTTCAAGTCTTCACTTCCTGCTGCAATGTCTCTTGCCGTACATACTGCTTTATAAACGTAATCATCCAAATCAAAGGGAGCATTAAAAACTGCCATGGCGGCATCTCCGATAAACTTATCCAAAGTTCCGCCGTTTTTAAAGATAGCCTCTGTGGTTAATTTTAAATATTCATTCAAAATTTCTACCACCTGCTCCGGCTCAAGGCTTTCCGACATAGGAGTAAAACCACGAATGTCCACAAACAAAACAGCAACTTCTCTGTTTTCTCCGCCAAGCACCATTTGAAAATCTCCCTTTTTGGAAATTTCCTCCACAACCTGGGGGGCTACATACTTTTTGAAGGCAGAAACCACTTCTCTTCTGCGCAACATTTCTCCTAAATACCCTTGCACCAAGCCGTATGCATATAGCGTAATAAATGCAATCGGCAATAAGGTCAGATTTATCACAATTCCGTTTTCATACAGTATTTTCCCGGCCACGATATCTGCTGCCCCAAATATGACCAATAAAACCGTTTTGCCAATTACTTTACAACGAATGCAAAGAATGCCAAACAGAATTACTGCTGCTACCGCCGCAATCGTATATATTCCTTTTGGCGCCGGAACATTTGTTTTTCCTTCCATTAAAGCTTCCAAAATATTGGCATGAATTTCCACACCGTACATCTGGGCACCCTTTTGAACAGCAACATTATAAGCATCCTGCATTCCGGGTGCATAAGCGCCTACAAGTACAATGCTGTTTTTAAATGCCTGCATGGGGATTTTCCCTTCCAGAACATCTGATAGCGATAATACCTCGTAAGCACCACTTTTTCCTGTATAGGTAAATCCGAATTTGCTTCCGTCAAAAAGCTTTGGCATAACAGGCACAATCCCCTGATTTTCACAGTCTTTTTTATAGATTGCCATTGCAAATGAGTCAATTATTTCTCCTTCAAAATCTGCCTTTGCCTTGGCATATCGGATATATCCGTCTTTATCCTGTATGGTATTGGCAAAGCCATAACCGGAAACTGCCTTTAATGCTCCATAAGGATATTCCACCATGGCTATATGATTATCATTTACCACCAGAATATCCCCTTGCTTTGTCACCTTTGTTTCATAAACCATATTTACGGCAGTGATTACATTTCCTGCTTTTTCACATGCATCTGCAAATCTCTTATCATTCTCTTCATCCACATCGCTGATGTACATCACATCAAATGCCAATACACTGGGACTATATTCTTCCTGCTCAAATAATTTTTCAACCAGCTTTGCCGGAATCTCCCTGTTCCAGGTTTTCATATCACCATATTCCTGCAAAGTCTTTTCATCAATGCCTATTATTTTGATACGGGAATTGGACGTAGTCGGAACCTGACAGATACTGTCTGCAATCATTTTGTCAAAAGAATAAAGTCCGTCCGTCAGACTGAGTACCATTACCAAAAAAGCTACCATTACAATTACTGTTATATTTATGATTTTATTCCGTTTTAACATATCTGTTCCCCTGTTTATAACCAAACTTTTGATTTACCACTTCAGATGAAATAATTATATCACAACCAATTTTTCAATACAATCAAAGCAATGTCCCCCTTTTGTTGACAAAGTCCTCTGTCACATATATGATATAACTATTAAAAAAAATAAAAAAACGGAGAAAACGATGATGTCTTCAAAACGTTTCCAGGAATTTACAAATACAACCGTTATCCCTACAAAAAAGCAGAACCGTAAACTAAAAAAACTGGTAAAATACGCCAAAACACACAGCCCGAGAATCGCAAAGCTATATGAAACCATTGGCGATGAATTCACCTTACAGGATTTACCCGTTACAAACAAACAGCTTATTATGCAGGATTTCGATAACTGGACGACTGCATCAGACTTTACCTTAAATGAATTAAAGGCTTTTACATCAAATCCCAATAATGCCGGCGAAAAATTCAAACGCAAATATTCTGTATGTAAAACTTCGGGAAGTACCGGGAATCCTTTTTTTATGGCATATAATCCCATAGAAAGCGAATTTATGGCAAAACATATGAACGCCTGTATGAATAGTACTGCTCTTTTGTACGGACCAAGTGTTTTTCTGTTTCCCATCAGTCAGCATATGATTTCCATCTGTTCCATCAAAAAGAGTCAGAGAAAATATCCTTTGATTAAGAATTCTCTCATTCTTCAGGAAAGTACGGTATCCACACAGGAAATTATCGACCGCCTGAACGAAATACAGCCTGCTATCCTGGTAACCTACACAAGTTCTGCAGAACTGCTTGCCGGTGAGCAAATAAAAGGAACGCTCCATCTCAATTTGAAGGCTATCTCAGTAGGTGGCGAAACTATATCTGCCAAGACCCGTGATTATATTCAGGATGCATTCCAATGCAAAGTCCGCTCCATTTATGCCTGCACGGAAGCCAGCGGAATTGCCGTAGAATGCAAATGCAATCATTTGCATCTGCACAATACCGGATTAATCTTAGAGCCCGTAGACGAATATAACAATCCTGTACCTGTAGGTCAAACTGCATATAAGCTTTTAGTAACGGTTCTTTATCAAAAAACCGTACCTCTTATCCGCTATGAGCTTCATGACAGAGTTACTGTTCATAACACTCCCTGTCCATGCGGGAACAAATCCCCCTGGCTTGAAGTAGAAGGACGCTCTGCCATCGCTCCCTTTATTTTCAAAACTAAAACCGGCGAAGTATCCATATTTTTATTGGCTTTACTTTTTACAGTGGAAGCAATTGACGCCGTAAGAAGGATACAAGTTGTTCTTCACGGATATGACCGTTTCGAATGCCGTATCGATTTCATGGAAGGTGCTGACGAAACAAGCACCTTTGAAAAGGTCAAGAACATTTTTGCCCGTTGCTTCGAGCAAAACAATATTGATAACGTTCAAATTTACTTATCCGACCAAAAACCACAGATTGATTTAAAAACCGGCAAGTTTGTGAAAGCATATCAGATTTTATAAACGTATTATAAAGGCTTTCTTGTTTTTATACTGCTATAGGAAATTGTCATTGTATCCCGAAATGTACTGACACACGCTACATTTTCGGTTGCCGACATACACGCCGCCGTAAAGCCGATATTTTTAAGACGAAATCTGCCATAATCAGTTTCAAAGTTAACATTTTGCAGATTTGTAACACTTAGATGTGTCTTATTATCTCCTGCATACCCGATCAATTGTGCAGTTTTCTTTGAAATACTGTTTTGATACCCACCATGTGCATACACTAATGACGAGTCTATCAGTGTGGGTTCCATTTTTCCCAAGCTTAAGGCTATAAAGTATTTATTACCGTTATTTTCCAAACGATGCCTGATTATTCTATGTACTTCCTTTGCATTTGCTTCAAATGTTTTTTTTGCATCATATTGGCAAAGCATTCTGACCAAAATGACTTGATTTGAAATGGAACGGTTTTCACCTCTGCGGGATATGGGACAACAAACATTTTCATACTCAGGATGTTTCCGTAATAATTTTGTGACAACATAACTGTTTACTGTAATTCCCCAGTCCTTACATTCTGCTTTTATTAAGTCAAGCTGTTCTTTCTCAATCGTTTCAAATTGTATATCCGACTGTCTGTCTTTCCAGAATTTTTCATGAACATGGTAATAATCCTCCCATGCGAAAATTTCCCCTTTTCTTTTCCACATGGCATTCAAAGCCTTTATCCCCATACGGACAGGAATCGGCAGTTTCAAATTGGAAGGAAATTTTTCTGTTCCTTCTCTGTTAAGCGGTCTGTATCCTGCCTCTCTTCCCGAAAGATTACACAAGATATCTTCCAACAGCATAATTAATGCTTTTCCGTCTCCCATGATATGATGAGCCATGATAAAAAGAGAAAGCCCTTTCTTAGTTGGAATTATATAGCTTCTGACCAATTCCCCTTCGTCAATCCGAAAAACAGATTGTTCACTTTCATTCATAATTTCCTGCCAGTTACGCTCATCCACAAACACTCTGCATCCTGTTTTTTCAAGATTTTGAAAATAAATATTACCGTTTTCCAATAGAACCTTTGACATGGTTGTTTCATTTCCGCTATATCCCTTCTCAACCGCCTCTTTCATTTCTTCTATCGTAATATCTCCTTCTATAGAAGCAAGCAAAGAAATATAGACGCTGGGGTCAAACAAAAAGCAGTGCAGGGTTCCCTGCAGCTGAGATTTATTGATACTATATTGCACCCTATTTTCTCCTATCCTGTTTAATTTGAATTCACATCTGTCAAATTCAGTCTCTTAATTCTCCGCAAAGCAATTTTATTCATCACATATGCAAAAATACCGCCTATAACTGCCGCAATCAGGCAGGCCTTCATACTCGGTGTTCTGATGTAATGGGTAGCTGCCACCTCCAGAACATGAATTACTACACATCCCAATATAGCTCCCATAATGCATCCAAAAAGGATACCCATGAAGGTCAGAACAAAGTTATCTCTGGAAACAAAGTTTTCCGTTTCCTTTAAAGTAAATCCGTTAATACGCATCACAGATAATTCTTTTGCTTTCCGGTCGATGTACATCACGTTCTGATTCAGCATCACCAATACTGCCATAATCGCTGCAAACACAAAGCATATCATCACTATCATAGATAGTGCATCGCCCATTCCCACATAGTCACTGTTATCTCTGAGCGAAAAAAATCCTTTGATTTCTTTCACTTTGTCATATAACCCGTCCACATTTCCTTTCAGCAAAAATACACTCTGATCTGCCGCTTCTCCCATGAAGTCCTCATAATAGCTGTCAGAAACTACAAAAAGGTTATATCCCAGATAATGCTCAATAACTCCTGACACCGTTGCAATCCTGGGATTTCCTTCTGCACCCATAATTTCAAGCACAGAGCCTTTTTTCAAATCATGGTTTTCTGCACATCTTAGAGAAACAAGCATTCCTTCTTCTGGTACTTCCAGCAGTTTTCTTGTATCAGGGTCCTCCAGCACCATAAAATCTTTCAGTTTTTCTGTATCTGAGACTGCAACCACATGGGCTCCCGACCAGTTTCCGCCTTCCTCACGATACAATTTCAATTTGTCCTGGATTTTGATATATTCAATTTTTTCTCCATCCAAAACAGCTTCAAATTTTTCAAAATCTGCAATAGCACCATCTACCACGAGACGATTCTCATACAGAAAATAGTCATCAAACTGTATCGCCAAAGAATCCTCCATGGCAATCAGCATGGTAAAGGAAATTACCAGAAGAATCATACATCCCGCAACGCCCATAATCGTCGTCATCATACGGGGTTTATCTCCAAATGCATTTTTTATCATAGTACGGGTATAAAGCCTAAGCTTCCGATAAAATCCCAGCTTTTCAAATAAAAACGGCTTGTTTCGCTCCGGTATCTCTCCCCGCAAAAGTTCTGTTGCCTGCAGTGCAATTTCTTTTTTACATGCCACATAGGATGCTATCATAAAAACTGCCATAAAAAACACGGAAATCAAGACAGCATGCCCCCATGCAAAAGAATGCGGGATATTTCCAAGTAAAAATACATCTTCATAGATATTCAGACTCAATGTCTGCACAGTAAGCAAAGAGGTTATCCAGCCTTCCAACACGCCAAACAAACCACAGCTGATACTGTAGCCCATATAATGACGCAAAATCTCACCATCCTCAAACCCCAGTGCTTTCTGCATTCCGATTAAAGTACGCTGTTCACTTACCATACGGGAAATTGCCGAATAACAAACTGTCACACTGACAATGATGAAAATAAGCGCCATGGAATAGCTCAGTCCGTAAAGTCCTTCTACTATGACATCAACACTTCTGACATCCCCGATATCATTGCGGATAGACACT
Organism: Coprococcus sp.; assembly: GCA_017935345.1. Taxonomy (GTDB): domain Bacteria; phylum Bacillota; class Clostridia; order Lachnospirales; family Lachnospiraceae; genus Coprococcus. The sequence continues at coordinate 5,013 of JAGBHU010000015.1, read as the reverse complement.
ACCCATTTTTCCGCTTTCATTGCCGTAGCATCTTCTTTTGCCTGCTCCAGCTCTTCTTTCGCCTCTGCCAATCTTCCCTCTGCTTTTTCCAGTTCTTTTACAATTTTCAAAAAAGCATTCCCATATCTGCCAAGGGAATCTGCCTGCTGCTTTGCTTCCTCTATATCCGCCGGCAAGCCTGCTTGCTCCAGCATTGATTCCAGCAATCCTTTCGCATCATCCATTCCCTTCGTATACTGCTCCAGAAGTTCTTCTGCTTCTGTCAATTCTTCCTGTACGGTAATACGGACATCCTCAAATCTAAGGACAGCCCGTTCTTTTCCCAAGTTCTCAATCTGCTCTTTTAAAGCAGCTTCTTTCTCTTTATACTCATCAGAAAAATAAAAGCTACGATCTAAATCATAATCTTTAATATAAGCTGTGGTATAAACATTGCCATAATAAGAAGCATCAAAAGCCTCTTTAGGCAAGCCGATATAATAATACGCAGAGCCAATTCCTTTATCACTGATTCCTCTGGTATCCTGTGCTTTTGCACAGCAATAAGCAGGTGTGTTAATAATCGCAGTTACTACAAAGGTATCAGCCTTCAGTTCTCCGTCATGCTCTACCGTAATCCTGTCCCCTACACGGATATTTTCTTTTTCAGCCATATTCTGTTCTATGGCAACCTCTTTTTCCGAAATAGGCAGAACCCCTTCCAGCACTACCGGTGTATTCATGTCATCAAGCAAAGAAAGTGCCTGAACCAGCACTTTCCCGGTTCCATTATTTGTATCCAAAAGAAGTACGGAAGAATATCCGCCCTCTACGGCATCCACGTCGCTTAGCCCTGCAATGGCTTCTATGTCTTCTTCAGTAATTCCGTAAACACTGCTGACTTCCAATGACTGTAACTTATTCTCTACAAAATAAGTATTTGCTTTCTTTAAAATTGCCTGTGCAGAAGACTGATCTCCCAAATAAATTGCAATACCGGTTGCCATCATGAGCGACACAGCCAGAAAAGAAACAATATTTTTTTTAATGGTTCTGAACAAATAAGTTTTCTGTGTTCTTTTCATTACCATACCAACTCCTTCGCACTTGCGGGATGATTGTTCATCGTAACTTCCGCTACCACACCACCCTGCATACGAATTACTCTGTTTGCCATTTTAGCGATTTCCTCATTATGTGTTACCATTAAAAGAGTGGTTCCGGCTTTGATGACCTCTTCCAAAACAGTAAGTACTTCTATACTGGTTTCATAATCCAACGCTGCTGTGGGCTCATCCGCCAAAATAAGGCGAGGTCTTTTTACCAATGCCCTTGCAATGGACACTCTCTGTTGCTGTCCGCCGGACATCTGTGCAGGATAATTTTTTCTCTTTTCCAGTAATCCGACACTCTCTAACGCCTCCTCGGCAGTCATGGAATTATCACTTAATTCCCCAATAAAATCCAGATTTTCTTCCGCTGTTAATGTTGGCATCAAATTATATGCCTGAAAAATAAATCCGACTGCATTTCTTCGGAATGCTGTCAACGCTTCTTCACTTGCATTTGCGTAATCTTTACCTTCAAAGATTACCGAACCTGATGTTGGCCGGTCCATTCCTCCTATTATATTCAGCAAAGTAGATTTTCCACAGCCTGATTCTCCTAAAATAACAAGAAATTCGCCTTCTCTGATATCCAGATTAACGCCCCTTAGTACCTGTACCTTTGTTTCATCTTTTCCAAAAGTCTTGGTAATATCACGCAAAGAGAGCACTATCTGCTTTTCTTCCGCAAATCCCAGATTCAGCCCATTGGCATCCACTGCAATTGCGGTCAGCATAGCCAGATTTTCCGCCAATTCTACATCAGCATCATCATACAGGGAACCGTCTTTTTTGTTGATAATCTGAATACAGCCAATAACCTCGTATTTGTTAATCAAAGGAACACAAATCATACTTTTGGTCACAAAGCCTGTTTTTTTATCAAAACGGTCCGCCCATCTTGCATCTTTCTGGCAATCCTTTACTACTGTCGTTTTCCCTTCCTCTACAACTGCACCTGCAATTCCTTCACCGGCAGACAGACTAAGACCTGTCAAATCTGCTCCGCCAATCCAGAAAGACGGATGAATTCTCCCATCTCCTTCTTTATTATAGAACCAGATGGTTCCTGCTTCTGCACCTACAGATTTGACAACCATTCCCAAACTGATTCTTAAGGCTTCTTCCAGTGATTCTGCTTCCTGCAGCAATCGGGTAATTTCCCAGACTACCTGTGTGTAATTCACTTTATTATTCATCCTTGCTCCCTCTTTATACCGGTTTTAGAACAGGCTCGGAAACCTTTTAAATTTCCGAGCCTTACAACTTCCTATCTTTGCTTAACTTTATTCTCGGCAATCAACATTTTGCCGTTATAAGTACTGATTGTAAATACTTTTTCTGTTGTCGCAATCAACGGTGCCACCGGAATAACTCCCGTGACTTTAAATCTGTCATAATCAGACGGAAATGTTATCTCTTTTAAATTAGTGATACCAAGCTCGTATCTTTCATCTCCATATAAGCCAAGAACACGTGCCATACTGTCTACCGGACTACTCTCAAATTTTATCACGTTTTGAATGTAACCGGCTTCCAGCAATGTGGGATCTGTATATGCCACAAATTGAGGAATGCGGTATATCGCTCCCTCACTTGTCAGTTCTTTTTTAATGGTTTCATTAATAGTTGCAAGATTTTCTGAAAAGTCTTTACTTGTATCATACTTACTGTACACAGGTGCACTGCTAATCAAACAGGAAATACTGCGTTCTTCTCCTCTTACGCTTACCGGTATTCCCAATTTTTTGCATTCCGGATATTTCTGCATTAATTTAGCTGTCAAATAGCTGTTTACCGTGACCCCTGCTTTCTTGCATTCTTCTTTCAACTTTTCCAGTTCAGTGCCTTCAATCCATGTAAAGCTTATCTCTGATTGCTTGTTTTTCCAGAATTCTTCATGTACTTTATCATAAACATCCCATCCAAAGACGCGTTTCTCTTTTCCCCACTTTTTATTGAGATTTTTTAATGCAAGTTTCTCGATAAACTTCAGATTACCTCTTTTAATAACTGATTTCTCTGCTATTACTTTGGTTGGTTTATATGCTACTTCCTTTCCCTGCAGATTATCCAGAATGTCCTCTGCCAAGATTAACAGACCGCCTCCGTCGCATGCAACGTGATGTGCCATAAGATAAATATCTTTTTGTGTTCCTCTTGGAATAACAAAGGTTCTTACCAACTCCCCTTCTTTGATTCTGAAGGGTTTTCTCTCGTTCTCATGCATGATTTCCTGCCAGTCTCTTGAATCCACAAACACCTTGCAGCCGCTTTCCTGCATCATTTCCTGATAAAGCTTTCCTTGTTCATCCAACACAATTTTTGACATGGTTGTCTGATTCTGTGTATAAGCTTTCCTTACCGCTTCACATATTTCTTCTTCACCCACATCACCTTCTATCGTTACCACAATCGTCATATAAACATTCGGATCAAAGATAAAGGTTCTTTCCAGTAATAATTCAATTCTTTTCTTTTCCATGATGTTCTCCTCATTATTTATCCCCAAACCGGGAATTTTTTCTTTCCTTTTATTGCTCCATAAAGCTATTTATCCTGTCTGCCACATTCTGCTGCAGATTCATGAAATACAGGCTGTAATCCTGTAAATGAAAGCTTTCCGTTCCAAAATAACCTTTTAATGCTTCTTTGGTTTCCTGTGACAATTCCACACTGTCACAAATCACAACACCTCTTTCGGTGTCCACTCTTGCATCTGCATAATGAGTAATGATTTCTCCCTTCAAATCCAGAGAACCCGTATTTTCTGCCGTCGGTGCATAGGTATCATCCCGTTTCCAATTAATCGGATTAATTGCCAGTGCGCCCTCTTTTACCACACAATTATACTGGTTTTTATTCCCCGGTCCCTCTGTATTATAAGAAACAATAACACCTGTATCATCCTTTTCTTCCGCAAACTTCAAATGCGGATTTTCGGCAAGATACTCTTCGGTAACCGAATATCCAATGGCATATGCCGCCACCATATTTTCCAGGTATTCAGGATGTTCCTTCATATAATCTTCCAAAATCACAGTCAGCCACACAGACCCCTGAGAATGCCCTGCAAGAATAAACGGCCTTCCCTCATTCAGATTCTTAAAATAATAATCCAACATCTGATAAATATCCTGCGATGCACAATAATACAATGACTCCGGGCTGTTTTCAATCATATCAAGCAGCCTGTCCACCGTAAACTGTCTGTAATACGGTATATACACATTACAGCTTTCTTCAAACACTCCTGCCTGAGATACTGCAGCATAGATGGCTAACATCCGCATACTTACATCATCAATGTCCGCAATATCATCCACTGCTGTTTCAACAGTCCCGTAAACTGTGGGATAAAGGTAAACAACATCCACCGGTTTATCAAGATTTTCCGGTAGCTCCATCCAGTTCTCCGGGTCGGAATAATCAACCTTTTCATCATACTTTTCAATTCCTTTAATGTTTGAAACATACTCCGGAATCACTGCTTCTGCATTTCTTTCCATATCCTTAGTTTCGGTCACTGCTTCTTCACTGTTTATACGCTGTGTTTCTTCCTGTTTGGCAGTTGCATTCCCACAACCTGCTATGAACCATGACATTATTATAAACAATAGCAAAAATTTGAGCGTTCTTTTCCGCATCCTTTCTCACTTCCCAAAACAATTCATATTCTTTAAACATTATATAAAAAAACATTGCCGTAAGCAAGCCGTTCCTTCTGCCTATCTGTTTTCCATCATTCACTGACTTTCGCTTTAACCTCATTATCTTAAGCACATGCTTACAGCTGTTCATGGTTGCCTGCACAAAATTCTCGGATCCATGCCCGGCTATTTTATGACACCTGATTCTTCTGTCCTCCACCATGATATATCCGGGACAGTGAAACTGGTCATTTACCGTAACCACTCCCTCCTCAAGT
>JAGBHU010000014.1 GCA_017935345.1 Coprococcus sp. | reverse complement strand
TTTTGAAGATGTTTCTATTGAACATATTTTTTCACAGTCACCTCAGGCAGGAGATGATAAGCCGGATGGATTAGAAGATGTTAATGAATTGCGCAATCTGACCCTTCTTACACTAAAGGAGAATGCTGAAAAAGTAAAAAATAAACCTTATGCGATGAAGAGAACAGTGTATATAGATTCTGAATATGATATTAACCAAAAGTTTGAAGAATATGAGGAGTGGAATATAGAGTCTATGGATAGTTGGATTGAATATATATTAGATTTGAGCTGCAAAGTATTTGTAATTTAGTATAATAAACCTTATAACTAATCTCAAAAAAAATAAGTGAGCTTGGGGAACAAGCATAATAGAAATGGAGAATAAACAAAGGCGCGGCAATCATTGCCTTTGTTTATTCCAATAAAATTTCTATGCCTCCTTATTTTCGTTCAAGTCTGGGAAGAGAATCGGAAGGGCTACTTTAAAGTAATTTGCTATACGGTATGCCATCTGAACAGACGGATCATGTGTACCGTTTTCAATGTTGCCGATTGTTCTTCGGCTGCAATCAACAGCCTCAGCCAACTTATCCTGTGAAATGTTCGCCCGCTGGCGATAGAGGAATAAGTTGTTAGGCATGGACTGAGATTGCTTCTTGGTCTTACAATATCCATTGTCTTTTAAATTCAATTAAATCACTCCATTCACACAAATTAGTTGCCGGACGGATGCCAGCCTACAATAGAATTTTACGAAAGGTACTGTCCAAAAATACGGACTTTAATTAAGTACCCGTCCGAAAATTTTAAATGAACTGTCTGCAGTTACCTTAATTGGTTCGTATTTGCTGTTAAGAGATACGAGGAATACTCCATCTGCATCATCTATAAGCTGCTTACAGTAAGTCATACCATCAAGGTAGAAGATACCGATTTCACCATTATTCAAAGTATTAGTTTGCTGAACCCAGACAGCCTGCTTGTCATGATACCTAGGTTCCATACTGTCACCATTAAGGGCAAGTCCAAAGTCAGCTTCAGCAGGAACCTCATCTCCAACTTCAATCATTTCAAAATTCTCATCATCAAGAAATTCTCCAATACCGGCAGAGGATGCCAATAAGGACCAGCGGATGGTTCTGCGGAATGGAATAATAGTAGCTTCTTTTTTCTGGAACTGTTCAGAGAGCAGGAGTAAGCCGATATATTCCAGAGCCTTTGCTTTACCTTCTTCATTCAGCTTTGCAAGTGCATCCTCCGGATTAAATCCAATAAATTCGTTATAAATATCTGTAATATCCAAGATTTTACAGAGAGCAAGGAACTGGATAGCGTTTGGAACACTAGAGTCTTTTTCCCAGGCACTGATAGCAGCGTTTGATACGGAGATGCCGTAATGCTCAAGTTGCTCTGCAAGCTCTATCTGTGAAATCTTCTTTTCTTTTCTATGGGAAGCAAGGATGCTTCCTAATTTTTTGACCATAAGAGTGTCCTCCAAGTGCTTGTTTCATAGGTTCTATATACAAACCTATATACAAACTATAATGGAAAAAAGGAAAAATTTCAAGAAGAAATCAAACCAAAATTGAAATGGTAAAAATTTTACCGTTGTTTTTAAGAACGAATTGAATTATATTTATCCTTGCGAGGCGACAATCCATACAGCCTCACAGCGATACATACAGGTCAGATAGGAGATGAGAATGAAGATTGGATAGGACAATATTACATTGTGACGCAAATTGCTTTTATGCATCGGTGGAGCTGTTGCACCACCCAGAGTTAAGAGGTAAGCCGGTAGCAGTTGGTGGTGATCCGGAGGCAAGACATGGAATTGTACTTACTGCAGATTACACTGCAAAACGGTGTGGTGTGAAAACCGGTATGGCTCTTTGGCAGGCAAGGCAGGTGTGTCCGGAAATAATCTTCCTTTCACCACGAATGGACCTGTACCTGCGATTTTCACGCATGGCAAATGAAATCTACAACGAGTATTCAGATTTGGTAGAGCCTTTTGGAATTGATGAGAACTGGATTGATGTTTCAGCAATGACTTCTATCAAAGGGGATGGGTACAAGATAGCCACGGAAATAAGTAATCGAATTAAGTCGGAGCTTGGAATCACGGTCAGCATCGGTGTGTCATTTGACAAGATTTATGCGAAGCTTGGTTCGGATTATAAGAAGCCGGATGCTATTACAACTATGTACCGGGATGAGATTCAGCAGAAAGCATGGTGTTTACCTGCAGCAGATTTATTATATGTGGGAAGGTCCACGGATGCGAAACTCAGAAAAATTGGTATTCGTACCATAGGAGATTTGGCAAGGAAGGACGAGCAGATATTGATATCGCAATTTGGCAAGATGGGAAGCGTGTTATGGAACTTTGCTAATGGCTATGATGATTCGCCGGTAAAGAAAGAGAATACACATGCTCCTATTAAATCAGTAGGCAACAGCACTACAACACCAAGGGATTTGCAGACGGATGAGGATGTAAAAATTATCATTTATATGTTGGCGGAAAGTGTCTCATCTAGACTCAGAAAGCATGGGTTTAGGTGTAGGGTGGTTGAAATCAGTGTAAGAGATAATGAGTTATTTTCATTTACAAGACAGCACAAGATTGACCATGCAACCAACATCACGAAGGAGATTGCAGAGGAGGCTTACCGGATTTTCAAGGAATCCTATGACTGGAAGAAACCGATACGAAGTGTGGGCGTGAGAGGTGCAGACCTTGTAACAGATTATTTTTGGGAACAGATTGATTTATTCTCCAATATGGAATTTAGAGAAAAGCAGATGAAAGCGGATGCTGCAGTGGATGAGCTTAGAAAACGCTTTGGATATTTCAGTGTGCAGAGGGGACTTATGTATTTCGACAAGATGCTTTCACAGTTGGATTGTGAGGCAACGCACACGGTTCATCCGCACGGATACTTTTGATAGAAGGAGGTAAAATGGAAGCATGTAAGATTTATGTGGATGTAAACGCCACATTTACAAAGGATGGCAGGTTATTACCGAGAAGCTTTATTTGGACCGATGGGCACAGATATGATATTCAGAGAATCAAGCATATCTGTAGAGCTGCCAGTCTAAAAGCCGGGGGAGCCGGTATACGATACACATGTATTATTGATGGTAAGGAAAGTCATCTGTACTATGAGGACAATAATATGTGGTTTGTGGAGGGACGTTAAATTTTTAGAATGGTTTTATATAGG
>JAGBHU010000013.1 GCA_017935345.1 Coprococcus sp. | reverse complement strand
TTAGGTTTACGTTGGTGGTGTTAATTGTGATATCTCCGTATTTTGAAAAGATAATGGAATCGCCGGTGTTTTTTACCTCACCGCTTATCGTGATACGCTCTAATGCTTTCATTGCCGTACTTAAGTTTATATTTCCCTCAAGGCTGACTGCTCCTGATACCTGCATTGGGGTGGTGATATTGATGTTCTGCTCTTTTAAGGTATAGTCCTCTTCATAGGCATCGTATTCTGACTGATGAAAATAGGTATCTTCTATTTTCTGAAAGATGTACATTCTGCTTCTGTCTGCCTGCTCTGTTTTTGTTCCGTTGATGTTCATTTCACCTGAGAATACGATTGTTCCGTTGGTGGCAATGCTGCCGTTTAGGCAGAAGTTATCGGCATTTACCATAATGGCTCCTTCTGCATCGGAGGAAGCGAATATCGTATAGGGATATTTTTCCTCTTCTGCTTCTGCCCTTGGCGGTACGGTTATCAACATGCCAAAACACATCACCGATGCCAATATGATTGCACATGTTTTTTTCGTTTTGGTTATCCATCTCATAAAAAAGCCTCCTGAAATTACGATTTTGTCTTTTGTACTGATGTTAATATCATTTTGCAGATATAAATAATTAAAACAATTAATGTCGAATACAATAATTAAGCTTATAGTAACGCATAAATTTCAATCATTTAGAAAATAAATTTAAACGGTCGAAAATCACCGCTGAACGGTCAAAAATATGGAATCAAAAAAATTTTACACTCACAAAACCTTCCCATGACAACTTCTTTCGGATATATGGCAACAATAAAAGGACATTACCCCAAATTTCCATCGGTAATGTCCTTTACAAATCATTTTATACGAATTTACTTTTTTAATTCATTTCCATTTCTTCTGTTATTGATTAATGCCTCTATTTCGGTTTTCTCAGGCATGACTCTCAATGCCCCTTTTCTTGTCGTAATAATAGACGCTCCTGCATTTGCAAAAGTAAGCATCTCAACAAGTTCATCCTCCGTATAATCCTTCAGTCCATGCTCTAGCACATAATGAAGGATACATGCACAGAAGGTATCACCTGCTCCCGTTGTTTCTATTGTATTCTTCTGAAGAAATGGTGAAACCCTTACCTGATTGCTTTCGCTGTACGCTATGCTTCCGTCTTTACCCAGTGATACAAGAATTAGCGGTATCTGATATCTGTCTCTGATATAAGATACACCTGCATCGTAATCCGTTTTTCCGGTAAGCCACTGAATTTCATTGTCGGAAATCTTTAGCACATCACAATTTGACAATCCGTATAACACCTGCTCTTTTGCCGTATCCAGCGAATCCCACAACGGTTCCCGAAGATTGGGGTCAAAGGATATGACAGAACCTGCATCTTTTGCCATTGCAACTGCCCTCTTGGTAGCACTGCGGCAAATCTCACTTGTCATGGAAAGTGTACCAAAATGGAAGATTCTTGCATCCGAAATAAGTTCTTTGCATGAAAGTACATCTTCTTCACTCAGCATCATATCCGCACCCGGATTTCTGTAGAAAGAGAAATCCCTGTCACCATCCGGTGCCGTATGAACAAATGCCAATGTTGTATGAACCTCACTGTCTTTTAACAGTCCCGCGGTATCAATTCCGACTTCAAGCAATGCCCCTTCAAGCTGATTTCCAAACTGGTCGGCACCTACCTTCCCTATAAAGCCTGCATGATGTGAAAGCTTTGTAAGCATTGCCAAAACATTACACGGAGCTCCGCCCGGATTTGCCTCCAATATCGGATTTCCCTGTTCACTCATTCCATTTTCCGTAAAATCTATCAACAGCTCACCGAGTGCGACAACATCATATTTCTTCTCCATATTATCTCCATTCCGCCGCTTTTACATTGCGGCACAAACAGTCATCATATTGCTCTTTTCTTTCAGCCTATTCCTCCACACAGGCATAGAACTGACATGAATCGTAATTTTCCTTCGGAATCGGCAACAGGATGCCGCCCTGCATCAAGGCAGTACCGGTATATTTGCCGACAGGCTCCATATCTCTAAGCACCTTATATTCCCGATTCGCAAGAAGCCCTTTCCATTTTACAATCTGCGGTACAGGATTTCCGTGAAGATCCGTAAATACTACGGAAAGGCAGGCTTCTTCGCCATTTTTATTTGCATATTCCCAAGCCGTATAGTCGTGATTATCTACAGGGGATGTGAGTCTGTAGTAATCACCGAACTGAAACAGTCTGTAATGCTGCTTAAATGTCTGAACCTGCTTTCTTACCATGTCTTTCTCTTCATCTGTCATTTTACTTAAATCCAGCTCATAACCAAATGTACCCTGCATCGCACAGATTCCTCTTGTCTTAAACGGTGTCACCCTTCCGTTTTGATGATTTGGGCAAACGGATACATGTGCCGATACCGTTGACATCGGATATGCAAATGATGTTCCATACTGGATGCGTAATCGCTCTACCGCATCGGTGTTATCACTGCACCAAATCTGTGGTGAATAATACAACATTCCAGCATCAAATCTTCCGCCGCCTCCGCTGCAGCCTTCAAGCAGCAAATCAGGATACCGCTGCAATAATGCTTCTAACACATGATATAAGCCGAGGATATATCTGTGACGCACCTCACCCTGACGTTTGCCCGAAAGCTTTGCACTATATGCTGCTGCGATTGAACGGTTCATATCCCATTTCATATATTGGATATTGGCAGAATCCATAATTGCAAACAGCCTTTCCTTTACATACTCCTGCACATCTTCACGGGTCATATCGAGTACAAGCTGCGACCTTCCTCTAATCGGCTCCCTGCCCGGTACAATCATCGCCCAGTCAGGATGTGCACGATATAAATCACTGTCCTCCGATATCATCTCCGGTTCAAACCAGATACCGAACATAAGGCCCATACCGTTCACTTCGTCCACCAGTTGCTTCAACGAACAACCCAATTTTTCTTCATTCACAACCCAGTCTCCCAAACCGGAATAATCACTGTCTCTTTTCCCGAACCAGCCGTCATCCAGAACAAGCATATCAAGTCCGAGTGCGGAGGCTTCTTCTGCAATCTTCAGAAGCTTCCCTGCATTAAAATCAAAGTAGGTTGCCTCCCAGTTATTGACCAGTACCGGACGCTGCTTATCTTTCCACTTACTTCTAATCAAATGATTTAAAAAAGCATTATGATAATTATGAGACAGCTTACTAAGCCCCAAAGCAGAATAACTCATACATACCTCAGGTGCCGTAAAGCACGCTCCTGAAGGCAGTTCCCACGAAAAATCAGAATCATCAATCCCCATTACAAGTCTTGCCTGACAGGTCTGGTCTACCTCCGCCTGCATATGAAAACCGCCGCTATATAATAGTGAAAAACCATAACATTCTCCCATGTCCTCATTTGCATTTTTTTCCGCAAGTATAACAAACGGATTATGCTGATGACTGGACGTACCTCTGGTACTCTTCAATTCCGTAATACCGTGGAACAATGGTACCCGTTCTGTCTCGCGTTCCTCGGCATGTCTGCCATAGAAATGTATCATATCCCAATCGGATGTATTCAGCTCAAGGCATGCAGACATGATTCTTGAAAGAATAATATTCTGATCTGTCTTATTCTCCAGAACAACCGCTCTTGTTATAACATCATAATCTTCAAAAACGCCATATAATAAATGAACGTAAAATGCTTCATGATAATCCTTTAACGTTATTTCCAGCGTTTCAACCTTATCATGTTCTGATGCAAACATTGCAGGAAGAGCCTGAAGGGCATATTTACCGGTATAGGTTTTATAACTGTCAAATACAAGCAGGCAATCATTCACACCGCTTCCTAAATCAGTCTGAAGACAATTTACCCTGTAATCACCGCTTCCCCATACCGGGAATTCCTGCGGCATGAAGTCAAGAGAATATGTCCGCTCATCTTGAGCCTGCGGAACATTTCCTGAAAATCCTCTGTCTGCTAAAGCAATCAGATACGAATAGTCCGTCTCATCCGTCCTTTTTCCGTAATAGGTATGAATCAAAGAACCCTTATCATCAACCTTCATCTGATAGGAGCTGTTATTCGTATGAAGTGTAAATATGTTATTTTCAACTATAATTCCCATATCTTATATTCCCTTTCCATTTTTAATCCCGCCATGTTTCTGTTAAACCAACCAAAGATACTCGTATGGTCCTAATTGGATTTGATTATGATAAGAACGTATTGGTCTGCCTGTAATTAAATCATGCATTTCGCCCGGCAAACCAAACCAGTCAAATGCCTTTGCATCCACCCATTGTTCATGTTCTGAAAAGTTTGCAAGCACCAGCATCTTATCTTCTTTGTGAAAACAAAATACAGCATCATTTCCTGTATCAACAGGAATGGCTTTATATTTTGAGCTGAAATATTCATTGGATTTTCGAATCCGTATCATATCTTTCAGTCTGCCAAATATCTGTCCCTCTGTAGTCCCCAAGTCATTGCGCTTCTTTGCTGCTTCCCAGTTCATTTTACCTCTGTGAAGCCATCTCGAGTCAGAGGCATTCTCAGGATTCTCTTTATAGCTCCAATCATTTAACTGTCCGATTTCATCGCCACTATAAAGAAGCGGAATTCCCGTATATGAAATAATAACCGAATGTAATAGCAAAATTCGCTTTACTGCCAATTCCAGCTTATACATATGCTTCTCATTCAGTGCCTGCTCCAGACCACACATGGAAGCCAATGTTCCACTGTTTCTGGCATCTCCCGTCACCGGATTAAACTCGTATAATTCACCGATTGAGAAGCTTCCCGGAAATTTGCCTTCCATGAATTGAATCATAAACTGCTTATGCATCTCCGGATTACAGCCCATATCCCAAAGGATATCCGTTTCAAAGCCCCAGCCTATATCATCATGACATCTGACATAATTAATCCATAGTCCATCTGACGGTATACCGTAATCCTTGGACAGGGAACGCGACATCAGTCTTACATCTCTGCTTGCAAGTGAATTCCACAGCAGGACCATAAGGGATGCATTATACATCACGTTACATTCCTTCCTGTCCCATGTTCCAAAATACTTTACGATTTCAAACGGCTCCACGATTGCTTCCCCAAGAAAGATTACGCTTGGACATATCTGTTGGACAATCTCATACATCATTGCAATAAGCTTATGCACGTTAGGAAGGTTCATCGAAGATGTCCCAAGCTCCTTCCACATATATGGGATTGCATCCAGACGGAATATATCTACACCTTTATTTGCCAATGTAAGCAATACCTCTACAATTTTATTAAATACCTGAGGATTTCGGTAATTCAAATCCCATTGAAACTCATAAAACCGGGTCATAACATATTTCTGTATATCCGGATAATATGTAAAATTACCCGGTGCCACCCCCGGAAAAATCTGTGTCAGCGTTTTCTCATATTCCTTCGGAATCGTATCATCATCATACATGATATACATATCGTTGTAATCAGGGTCGCCTGCAAGGCATTTCTGTGCCCATATATGCTCTTTCGCCGTATGATTTAATACGAAATCAATACATGTTCTGATTCCCTTTTTCTTAAGCAGGCTGATGACCCGCTCAAGCTGCTCCATCGTACCGAATTTATCATCTACCATCAGGTAATCAGATACTGCATATCCACCATCATTGTTTCCCTCACGGGATTTGAGCAAAGGCATAAAATGTACATATGTTATACCCAGCTCCGCAAGATAATCAATTCTCTTCTCAAATTCAACCAAATTATTGCTAAATCGGTCTACATACAGCATCATACCAATCATTTTTTCTGACTTGTACCAGTCATTACCCGCTGCATCCAGCTTCTTCAAAGAAGCAGAACGTGTTTTCTTCGCTTTATCCATCATTGACATAAGCTGTTCAAACCGATACCTGGTTATATCATTATCTCCATAAAGTTCGTAATAACTATTTTTTAAATCCATGCTGTATATCCCTTTATATGTTTCCCCGGCAATCAGCCGGGGATTTTTATTTATATGGGTGAAACTGCAAAATCCAGTTTCACGCTACTTATTTTACTGCTCCGTTTACAACACCATTGATAATCTGCTTCTGACATATAATGTAGAAGATTAAGATTGGTAATAATGCCAACAAATAGGAGGCAAATGCTAAGTTATAATTAGTACCAAACTGTGACTGGAAGTTCAACTGTGCAAGCGGAAGTGTATTCTGGTCCGTACCTGACATAATAACAAGCGGTGTCATAACATCATTCCATGTACTCATAGCTGTCAGTACCGCTACGGTAGCATGCATAGGCTTCATATTAGGGAAAATAATTTTCCAATAGGTCTGCCATGCCGTTGCTCCGTCAACACATGCCGCCTCTTCAAGTGCCATTGGGATATTCTTTAAATATCCTGTATAAAGCATGATATTCATCGGCATAAAGAATACAACATAAAGAACAATAACACCGATACGGTTTGCGATTCCAAGCTGAGCGGTCTGCTTTACAAGTGGCATCATCAATACGGCAAATGGTACAAACATACCGCTTACAATATAAAAATAGGATGCCTTAAAAACTTTATGCTTACTCATCTTTCTGCCAATCAGATAACCGGCAAGAGAATGTAACAGGATACAGATAATTACCGTCACACCTGTCAGCAGTATGCTGTTTCCAAGTGAATGCCAGAAATCCGTAACTCTCATTGCCTCTGCAAAGTTATCAAAATTCCATTTTTCAGGAAAAGCCAATGCGCCTGCCACATCATTTGTCATTTCTGAAGGCTTTTTAAAAGCAATAATAATTGTCATATACAATGGGAAGAATATAGTCAAGCATCCAATCACCAATAGTATATTAATAATACGATTGACTGTCTTGCTTCCTACAACACCCTGGCTTTTCTTTGTTTTACGATATGGTATCGTCTCAGGATTCTTGTTTAAAACCACAGCTACAGTATTTGCCCCTTCAGCAACTTCTGTAAGCTCTACCGGTTCATTTACATTATTATTTTCGGTAGCCTTATCATTTTCAGCCGCATTATCATTTTCGGCAGCGGCGGCAGCTACATTTTTTTCTTTGATTTCTTTTTCTTTATTTTCCATTATAACTGTTCCTCCTTACCACCTAAGAATTTCATCTGCAAGAATGAAATGACTACAATTACAATAAAGAATACAAATGCGTTTGCACTCTGGAATCCGAACTGTCCACCGTCCATACCATTTTTATAAATCAAGTAGGAGATAGACTCCGTACTCTGGGAAGGACCACCCTTTGTCAATGACATAATCTGGTCAAATACCATCAGTGCATTCTTCATACAAAGTACAAGATTGATTGTGAAGAACGGCATAATCAGTGGGAATGTAATCTTACTAAATTTCTTCCAGCCTGATGCACCGTCAAGCATACATGCTTCATATACTTCCTCAGGAACCGTCTGCAGACCTGATATATAAATAATGGTATTCATGGCAATACCCTGCCAAGCACCAACGATTACAATGGCAATCCATGCCGTTTTTGTACTTGCCAGCATACTGTTCTGAAGGAAACCGATTCCTGTCATATCACCAACTGCCGGAAGAATATAGGTGAACACAAAGCTGAAAATATAACCTACTACCAGTCCGCCTAAAATATTCGGTACAAAATAAATTCCACGTAAAGCATTCTTTCCTTTAATATTTCTATTTAAGCCAAGTGCCAAAATAAGACTTATCAGATTGACGAGAATCGTCATTACAATGGCATATTTGAATGTAAATAAATAGGACTTACCTACACGCACATCCGAAAATAAATCTATAAAGTTTCTAAGTCCGACAAAATCATAGCTTCCATATCCTCTAAAGTTTGTAAGGCCATAATAAAAGCCTTTAATCAGCGGAAGCGTATTGAAACAGAAAAACAGAAGAAGTACAGGTATTAATATTCCAAGAAAGATTTTGTCATTCTGGCTCCACGGCTCCCTGGCTTTCTTTTTACTTTTTTCCATGTCCTATTCCTCCTTTTCCTGATATTCTTGAACCTTCGCAATAATGTCTCTGTTATATCGCTCCCATTCCTTGTCAAATCTTGCAAGGAATGTATCAAGTGCATTACTGCTGTTGTCAAGCAAATAAGTCTGAATCATCGCATCTACTGACATTTCACTTGGATAGTGATGGTCCTGATAATCTGCCACAATTCCGTTTACGATATAGTCATTCATGCCATCCAGTTCACTTGCGAGAGTGAAATCACCCTTTTTACATGGTACGGCACTCTGATCATCAAGATAAAACTGTACATTTTCATCTTCAAGAAGGAATCTCAATACTTCATAAGCCTCCTCCTTATACTCACAATCCTCCATAATACAGAACATAAGGTCATTTCCTGAGTTCAGAATATTCTCGTCTGCATTGTTACTTGCAGGGAAAACAAATGAATCAATGTTCATATCAGGATTGACTGATTTAATCTGTGAAATCGCATAGCTGCCGATTACATACATGGCTGATTCCCCTCTGGCAAATGCAGTACATGCATCATTATATCCGTAAGCAACCGGATTCGGCTGCGCATAGTCAAGAAGCACCCTTTCTTTTACTGCAACTTCCTCGTAGACATCGGAAAATTTTGCATTTCCACTGTTTACCTGATAAGCAATATCCGACGGGCATAAATTAACAGCGATTGCATTCCACGGTGCAAGACACGTCCATGTATCCTTAAATCCGAAATACAAAGGCTGAATTCCCTCTGCTTCAATATCCTCGCAAAGCTGTAAAAATTCATCCCATGTTGTAGGAATAGACCAGTTATGCTCCTCAAACATATCCCTGTTATAAAGGATACCGGCTGCATTTGCCATGTAAGGAACAGCATATACGCCGTCCATTGGTACATACTCCAAATCCTTATTTGTTGACAAATAATTCTCTTTAATGTCTGAAAGTCCGTCAAAATCCGAAACATCCATCAACATTTCCGCATCCAGGAAATTGGAATAATTAATATCGCCTCCGATTCCGATAATATCAGGATTGTCTTCTCTGATAAATCTTGTCTTAAGAATTGTCATCGCATCATTCGGAGAATCAATAACCAGCTCAATATCGTCGTGTGTAGCATTGAATTTCTCTTCAAGTGCTTCAAATACATCTACTGCCTCAGGTTTGTATTGAACCAGCTCAATTACAACTTTCCCGTCCTTATTCTTCTTATTACTACACCCACTGAATAATAAGCTCATCGTTGTGGCAACAACTAAAAAAATAGCTGTGCATCTTCTTTTCTTTGTCATTTTTTTACCTCCTTCTCTTATTAATTCATGTTGTAGATTGAACATTCATGCAAATTAATTTTATCTTGTTATGTTTTGTTTTCCAATATATTATGTGCAAAACTAACAATTTCAACATAGTATTTTTAGAATTATATATGAATTATCACAAAATTTGTCCATTTTGCACAATTGACTTCAAAGATAAAAAAAGACAAAAATGAAAAAGGCAAGGACTATCTGTTTTTTACCACAAATTTCCTCGCCACTCTGTTTTTTTCGTTATGTACAAAACCAATTAATTAATATTTTTTACACTGTCACGTACAATCAGCTCTACCGGAAGCCTGAAAGAATTTACCAAAACTTCCTCCCCCATAATTCTCTGCATCAGGAGCTTAACAGCCTGCTCACCCTTCTCATAAACGGATTGTCTTACGGTTGTAAGAGGCGGTACGCTAAGCCTTGCATACATATTATCATCAAATCCCGTAACCGAAATATCATCAGGAACGTGCAGTCCTTCGGCAGACAACACGGTTATGACCTCGTTCGCCAGATAATCCGAAACGACAAAGGCTGCCGTATACCCCTCTTTCCTGATTCGTCCCGCAAACTCCCGCAGCATCTCTCTCCGCATATTTTTATCATCCGGCAAATAATAATAATCTTTATTCTGATATTCAATTCCGTAACTTTTTAAAGCATCACAATATCCCTGAAATCTGTCAAGGGTACTGGAAACCGGACTTTTTCTGTCACAGAGAAACGCAATCTTCCGATGTCCCTGTTTCAATACAAACTCGGTAATCAGCTTTCCGCCTTCATAGTCTTCAATTCCGACATTATCATACGCACCTTCTCCACAATCTATAAAAACCACCGGTTTTCCCACTTTTTCCGTAAATGCCAGACATTCCCGAGGGTCAAATCCCACAATAATTCCGCCCTCGATATTGGATGCCGTCAGTTTTGCGTATGTTTCCTCTGTAGTACGCAAGCTCCCACATACCGGATACCTGTCATATTCCCGCAGATTGACAGATATGGAATCCAAAAGCTCCGCACAAAACGGATCCATAAATATTTTATCACGAAACCGAATATTGAAATCAATCGATATCAATTTCAATTCATTACTCTTTGCCCCCGGATAAGCCGTTTTGCGAAAACCATATGTTACCAATGCTTCTTCTACCCGTCTCCTTGTCTCGTCAGACATTTTCTTCGTATGTCCATTGACTACATTCGATACCGTTGTAGAACTTACCCCTAAAATAGCTGCAATTTCTTTAATTGTTATCATATCGAATTCCTCCAAATTATATTTTCAGTTTTGGACGTTCTCTAAAATATTTCATTTCAATCAAAATCTTAACATATCTCCTTAAAATCTGCAAACTTAATGATTACCGGAGTTTCTATATTCTTTCGGCGTACAGCCTTTTGTTTCCTTGAACTTTCGGATAAAATAACTGACATTTTCAAACCCACAGTCAAGTGCCACCTCCAATACGGATTTTGAAGTATGCTCCAGCAAATAACATGCTCTGTTCAGGCGCAGATTAATCAGGTATTGAATTGGTGAATACCCTGATATATCCTTAAAAAACCGACAAAGATACTGGCTGTTACAGGGAATTGTATCTGCAAGATTCTGCAATGTAATCTGCTTATTATAATTCTCTTCCATATAGGAAACCACCGATTTATAATGTTGTATTTTTTGTCTCTCCTCCTCAGACTGAACGCTCTCCGTCGGAAGCATCAGTCCTGCCTGATAGATTTTTGAAATAATCTCTAAAATCAACAGTTTGCTGTGGATATACCAACCGTCATTTCTCCCTACTGCCACTTGCATAAGCCTCTGCACATCCGCAAGAATGAACTCGTTACTCCGGCTTTTGCTGTGATAAATGGCAGGCAGCATAAGCATCTGCTCCACAAGAGGCTGTATACACTCTTCCTGATACTCATCTCCATATGAGAAAGCAAGTATACACGGGTCAAACAACACTGCATCATGGATTGTATTTGAATCCTCTCCGGTAATCTGATGCAAATCACCGGAATTTAATATACAGATATCCCCTGCATTTAATGTATAATTCTGCAAATTAATCTCAAACCGATAGCTTCCCCGTACAATATACAATATTTCAATATAATGATGCCAATGGCGTTCTACAAAAAAGTAATCCGGATATGCCGTTCCCTCTCCGGTCTCAAAATGTAATCCGGTTATCGGATTCTTTTTTGTACCATATTGCACTTTTTCCCTCAAAGAAATATCCTGTTTCATTTTTCGACGTTCTCCTAAGTCAATATTGTGTTATAAATTATAAAAAATAATGCAAGAAACGGCAACAAAAAGTTAATATAATTTCATTATAAAGGAGGTAATTAATATGATTCAAAAATACACTTTTGGTAATCCGCTCCCGACGGAGTCCGTTATAACACCTGTGAAAAAGGCAGAGGGAATGCCTGAATATGGCAAAATAAGTCTTACGGAAGGATTTACATTTCTATATAAGATGTCTCCTGATGACATTGTATATGGTTTAGGCGAAGCCAACCGCGGAATCAATAAACGGGGATTTATCTATACCAGCAATTGTAGTGATGATCCAAACCACGTAGAAGATACCGTATCTTTATATGGAGCCCACAATTTTATTATTATTTCAGGAAAATCCACCTATGGTATTTATGTTGATTATCCTTCTGCCCTGACATTTGATATCGGGTATACAAGGATTGATGAGCTTACGATTACATGTGATGATGCCAACTTGGATTTCTATATCATTGACGGAGACAATGCTTATGATATTGTAAAGCAATTTCGGAAAATAATCGGCAGAAGCTATATTCCGCCGAAATTTGCCTTTGGTTTTGGACAAAGCCGCTGGGGTTACAAGACAAAGGAAGATTTCCTGGAAGTAGCAAAAGGTTACCGCGAAAACCATATTCCAATCGATATGATTTACATGGACATTGATTATATGGACGGATTCAAAGATTTTACAATCAGCGATGAATTTTCGGACTTTCCTGCATTTGTCAAGGAAATGAAAGACAACAATCTCAGACTCATTCCGATTATTGATGCAGGTGTTAAGATAGAGGAAAACTATGACGTTTACGAGGAGGGTGTTGCAAATAACTATTTCTGTAAACGGGAAGACGGAACGGACTTTGTGGCAGCAGTATGGCCGGGCTATACCCACTTTCCTGATGTACTGAATCCGGAAGTCCGCAGTTGGTTTGGTGCAAAATACAAGCTGTTAACTGATAGTGGAATCGAAGGCTTTTGGAATGATATGAATGAACCTGCTCTCTTTTATACCCCTGAAGGTATCAGCAGGACAAAGGAAGCCATGAAGGAATTTATCAGCCTGCAGGAAACTGTGGACAGCGTATGGGAACTGCGTGACAGACTCATTCATCTGGCAAATAACCCTGATGATTATACGTCATTTTATCATAACATAAACGGTCAAATGATACGTCATGACAAAGTTCACAATTTATATGGTTTTAATATGACAAGAGCCGCCGGAGAAGCATTACAGAAGCTTTCCCCTGAAAAACGATGCCTGTTATTTTCCCGTTCCTCCTATATCGGCATGCATCGTTATGGCGGTATTTGGACAGGTGATAACAAATCCTGGTGGTCTCATCTTCTGTTAAACCTGAAAATGATGCCGTCTCTTAATATGTGTGGCTTTCTCTATACCGGGGCTGATTTGGGCGGGTTCGGCGCAGACACCTCAAGAGAACTGTTGCTCAGATGGCTGGCACTCGGTGTATTCACTCCTTTAATGCGTAATCATGCCGCCATTGGAACAAGAGAACAGGAATGTTACCGTTTTGAGCAAATAGATGACTTCCGCCATATCATCGGTGTCCGTTATCGTCTGCTTCCATATCTTTACAGTGAATATATGAAGGCTGCTTTAAATGATGATATGCTTTTTAAACCATTGGCATTTGAATATCCTGATGACACTATGGCTGCAAATGTAGAAGACCAGCTTATGCTTGGAAATGAAATTATGATTGCTCCCGTATATACGCAGAATGCCAAAGGACGTTATGTCTATCTCCCTGAAGAAATGATGTTGATAAAATTCCTGCCTGATGGCGGCATTTCCAAGGAAATACTGGAGAAGGGGCACCATTACATTACCGTACCGGTAAATGTTGTCCCAATGTTTATCCGCTCCGGCAAATGCATTCCGATTGCCGATGTGGCAGAATGTGTTGCCAAACTTCAGACCGAGCATATGCAGCTTATTGGCTACAAAGACAGTTCATATATCCTGTATGAAGATGACGGATATACAAGGAACTATAATATGGAAGCACATTGTCGTAAGCTTTAATTCCAATTTTACCAAGAGGCTGCTGTGAAGCAACTAATTGTTGTCAGGTAAAGGAACACATCAAAATGGCAGAGAATCTTCTCAAATATTCCGATTTCTCTGCCATAGACATCAGTAATGATCTGTGTTTCAGTTCACACAGTCATTTTATAAAGGTATTTAAAGAGCATACCGGCTACACACCAAAAGAATACCGCAACCGCTTTTTCCGACGGAACCGGAGTTCGCTTACAGCAACGACACAAGCTCGTCTCTGACGGAAGCATAATGGTCATCAATGATTCCAAAATCCATCTGCTTATAAGCCCAGGCTGCACTTCCGATTCCATAATCCTTAAATGCTTCCCGAATATCCTTGTACCAACGTAAAGTGCTTAGTGGTTCTGCCTTGTCAATCACCCCATACTCTCCACAGTATAATGGAATCTGATACCGTTCTGCAATATCTACTGCCTCTTGAAACAGCGCAAGGAAGAATTTTTTATCACACTCTGCATCCAACTCAATCATATTACCCAAATTTTGAACCATCATCTGCTCCAAATGAGTTTTCGTTTCGTCTATATAGGTTCGGACTTTTTCCGGATACCGTATATGATAATCCAGTGGCATTCCTTTTATCCAATGTGCCCCCTGATGGGTGAAAATAATTGGCTCGTAGCAATGGAAGGTAAAAATAATATTCTCATATTTCGGCGGTTCAAGCAGCTTCACACTTGTAATACTGTTAAAGCAAACACCTCCATACATAATGCGCACTTCCGAATCAATTGCTCTGATGGCATCTATCGTCCTTTCCACCAGACGATTCCATTGCTCGTATATATTCGGATTCACAATTTCATTCAGTAATTCAAAGACCAGCATTTCTTTATCCTTGACAAATCGTTTTGCAAGCGTAATCCACAAATTGATAAACCGTTCTGCAAACTCCGGTCTTTCAAAAAAGTCTTTTGATGCTTCCTGATTATCAAATACATATCCGGCTGTTTTATGCAAATCCAATATCATATTCAATCCATACTTTTTACACCATGCAATACAATTTTCAATATACGCATAACCCGATTCTATTGGTGTCCCGTCTTCCGTTTCTACTAATTCATAATCTACCGGTACACGTACATGATCAAGTCCCCAGGAAGCAATACGCCGGATATCCGCTTCTGTAATGAAGCTGTCATAATGCTCCTTCGTATGAATACATTGGGACAGCCAGCCCCCCAAATTAATACCATGCATAAATCCATCCATTTGTTTCATCTTGTTTATCTCCATTTTTGTTTTCTAATGAATTACAGCCTTTCATATCAGACAAATCTCGTATCATGAAAGGCTCTTTCTATTATCAGAATATACGAAAGGAAAAACTTAAAATACCATTTTTCTTTGCTGTCACTTCAACCCATCCTGGTTTGAAACCGCTTTGCAGAGCATTACGACGGCATTCCAAAATGCTTCAATGCACCCATACGTTACTCACATGGATATCGCATACCCCATTTCCCACGGATTGCATCTAACAGACGCATGACCCGAAGCGTCTCACTATGGGGCATCTCTTCACATTCCACCTTTCCTTCCTTCATTGCCTTCATGCAGGAAAGGACTTCATATTCGTATCCGTTAATCTGTTTCGGCACCTTATGACATGCAACCATGTGATGTTCTGTGTCAAACACCCGAATTTCCTCACAGTTATTGATATTTTGTATCTCCATATATCCCTTTTCGCCATAAATGACGCCTAAACGGTCAGTTGGAGACAGCATACTGCTGTGAAGAACCGCCATTTTTCCATCCTCAAAGGTCAATGTTACACTATTTATCCAGTCCACCCCCATAGGGGACATTACCACCGAAGTATCTACCTTCTCTATTTCCTTATGAAATACCATCATGGCAAAATGAATCGGATACACACCAACATCCAACAGAGCTCCACCAGCCAGCTCCGGATTTTGCAGACGCTCCTTGTGCTTCATTGCGTAACCCAGATTGGCAGTTAAAGATATCGGTTCACCAATGATTCCACCCGCTATCATATCATCAATCATCCTCCGGCTTGGCATATATCTTGTCCAGATTGCCTCCGCCAGCAAAAGACCCTTTTCCCTTGCAAGGCTGATTAATTCCTCCGCCTGCATAGCATTTACCGTAAATGGTTTTTCCATCAAAACATTTTTATCATGTTCCAAGCACATTTTCGCATGCCGATAATGGAGAGAATGAGGAGAAGCGACATATACAAGCTCCACCGCCTCATCCTCTAACATTTCCTCATAGGAGCCATAGGCTTTTTCAAATCCCCATTGTGTGGCAAACGCCTTTGCACGGTCAAGGCTCCGGGATGCAACTGCATAAAGCTCTAACTGTGTTCCGCCCATTCCCTGTATCTCCATCACTGCCTTCGCCATGCTTTGGGCGATTTTTCCCGGTGCCAAAATTGCAAATTTCATAACACTCCTCCATTTTGAAATGAACAGTCTCTCTAGGTATGCTCTTTTTTCCTTTTTTTGTCTGCATACATCATCTTATCTGCATGATTAACAAAATCACTATCCGTAAGCTCACAATATCCGATGGCATAGCTGATTGGAATATTGCTGGATTGATTATATATTCTGCATGCCTCCTCCAAATTATGAAGAAGCTGTTTAATATCCTCATAATACAAAATTGCGAATTCATCCCCACCTTGGCGATATACTCTTCCGTTATCCCTGACTGTAGCAACAAGCAAAGCGGCAAAGCCCTGCAGCAATCCATCACCTGCTGAGTGTCCAATGGTATCATTTACTATTTTTAAATCGTTCAAATCGGCAATCAGATAGTAACCATTATCGTTCTTTAGTTTAGAGAGATCCCGTTCCAGTGCATTCCGATTATAAATATGTGTCAAATAATCAATATAGGCAAAGCGTCGGCCGATCTCCGTACAAAACGCAATAACATTTTGCATACAATCGTGCTTTGAGGCGCTACTTTCTTCGGAAAGAATTTTTGTCTCGACGCTGATTCCCTCATTTTTGTATTTGCTCTCAATACTTTCCTTTACCCTGTTCAGGCCCATTTGTGCCTTATCCTGCGACCCGGCAATAAATACTACGCCATTTTCACCGATTCTATAACCCGCCAAATGCTGCAATTTAATTTCCTTACGGATATCCTGTAAGACTTCTACATTTTGATTCCAATCAAAATTACTTTCTATCTTACAAAAACAGATAATCCCGATTATCATCTTCTGCTTTTCAAAATCAAATTCCTTCAACACGGTCTCAAAAGAATATTGATTGAACATGGTTGTCTTTTCATCCATATATTTTTCCATATTTTCATTACTCAGTATCAGTCCCATCATAATGAGGGTTACACAGACAACAACCACTAAGGATTCCGGTACAGCAAGCTGAATGGCTGCGGCAATAACATAGAGCGGAACAGCAAGTATGATTGCCATTCTTTTCTCTTCATTCATCTTCTCCCAATAACGAATGCAGTAGTATGCAATTAAAAACAGATACAGTACAACACTTCCATACAGTGCATAAGCCTTAGGTCCCAGGGAATAATCCGTTGTTTTCCCATGTACATAAGTGATTGGCAATACCATAATTCCAACAGCAGACACAAAAAATGGCAGTCCCTGTAATAGCTTTACTGCCTTACTAAACTTCCTGTCTGCCTCCAAATAACTTCTCATATATAAAAATAAAAGATATATAAATCCCAATAGGGACAATAAATATATGATGTGGGCAATGAGATTCACCGCATTAGGAACCGTATCCCTGTTATTGACCGTATAAATCGTAATCAAATCAAATAGTGTTACCCAAAATGCCACACCTGTAAGCATCTGAAATAACCTCGTGGACTTAATTGGAATATGAGGCTTACGATAATAAAACACCATCATGTATACGATTAACAAAAGACATACGATTGACGTCTTTACCAACATATCAATGTTTCCTCCTGATTCACCAGATTACAGACAACCAAGCGCCTGTTTCTCAAATAGTATTCATAGAAAATATAACCCATAAAATATAAAAAATCAATCAGCTTTTGCCTGAAACGCCAAATTCCGCAGTCATACTAAACAGAACTGTATTCAATCAATCCACATATTGAAGCTGATAAGCAATAATAGAGAATCAATCGGAACAGGTAAAATCAAATAAAATTCCAAAATACGCAAAAAGCACCTTGCGTAACGTATTGCTCGTGACGCTGCGTAATGAAGTAAAATGAGCTCGAAAGGAGATAAATAAGAATGGATAAGATTATGGAATTTCTTCCGTTTTTGCTTCCGCTGGCAATCGCAGAGTTTGCTCTGTTGGGTTATACGATTTATCATATTCTGACCCATAAGAATTATAAAAGAGGCAATCGCACTTTGTGGCTCGTTGTTGTGATTATTGGCATGGAATTTATTGGTCCAATCCTGTACTTCTTGCTTGGAAAGGAGGCTGAATGACATGAATGTGCTGGCGATACAAAACCTAAAAAAGAACTTTGGCAGTAAAGAAGTGCTTTGTGGGCTTGATTTGTCTGTACCTGAACACAGCATTTTTGGTTTTATCGGTAAAAACGGTGCAGGAAAAACAACGACAATGAAAGCAATCCTTGGATTTCTAAAATCAGACAGTGGCGAAATCTATGTCATGGGTGAAAAGGTATATTTTGGACAGACCAGTACCAATCGTTATATCGGCTATCTGCCCGACGTGCCGGAATTTTATTCCTATATGACGCCGCTTGAATATCTGAATCTTTGTGGAGAAGTAAGCGGGATGAACAAATCCGATATTGCGATGAAAAGCAACGAGCTGCTAGATCTGGTCGGTCTTGGTCACGAACACCACCGTATCAAAGGATTTTCAAGGGGTATGAAACAACGCTTGGGAATAGCGCAGACACTTCTGAATTGTCCAAAACTTTTGATTTGTGACGAGCCGACATCGGCACTTGATCCCGCAGGACGTAAGGAAATTTTGGATATACTTCTTGCCGTAAAGGAACAAACCACAGTGCTTTTTTCCACGCACATTCTTTCTGATGTGGAACGTATCTGTACCGAAGCCGCTTTTTTGAGCGATGGAAAAATTGCCATGCAAGGAACCATTGCAGAACTGCGAAACAAGCGGTCATCAGACGGATTTATCATTGAAACAGTACAAAAAGAGGCTGCCGATACGCTTATAAAAGCATTTGGCGAGCTTCAACGCACGGAACAAAATGCGATTGTTTTTCACGGCAGCGAGGAGCGTTTCTTTGCCATTATGCAATATGTCGCTGAAAACAGAATACCCGTACAGAGAATTGAGCAAATAGAACCAACGCTTGAATCGTTGTTTTTGGAGGTGACAAAATGAAGCCTTTGCTTGCTTTTATGAAAAAAGAATATTCTGAAGCTGCGCGGACAGGTAAAATCACTATCCTGATACTGCTGTTTGTCCTGTTTGGCATTATGAATCCTGCGATTGCAAAACTGACACCGTGGATGATGGAAATGCTTTCTGATGTAATGACAGAAAGCGGATTGCTTGTCACAACTGTTCAGGTGGACGCAATGACCTCATGGACACAGTTTTTCAAGAACATTCCTATGGCTCTTATCGCCTTTGTACTGATCTTCAGCGATATATTTACCAAAGAATACAAATCCGGAACATTGCTGCTTGTACTGACAAAAGGCTTGTCGAGATACAAGGTTGTGCTGGCAAAAGCTTTGCTGTTACTGTCGCTTTGGACATTTGGCTACTGGCTTTGTTTTACTATTACCTATAGTTACAACGCTTATTTTTGGGACAATGGTATTGCTAATAACTTATTCTTCTCGGTGGCTATATGGTGGCTGTTCGGCATATGGGTAATATGCCTTATTGTCCTGTTCTCGTCGCTGCTGCAGAATAACACGGGAGTTACCCTATGTATCGGTGGGACAGTGCTGTTGGCATATTTATTGAGTATCATACCAAAAGTAAAGGTGTATTTACCCATGATGTTGATGGATACCAATTCGCTTTTGATTGGTACAGAGAAAACAAACGCATATATAAAAGCTATCGTTA
This sequence comes from Coprococcus sp., assembly GCA_017935345.1. GTDB lineage: Bacteria > Bacillota > Clostridia > Lachnospirales > Lachnospiraceae > Coprococcus. Next base: position 59,818 of record JAGBHU010000013.1, on the reverse strand, counting down.
TTACTACTGCCTTGTGTATCGTATGCGTTGCTGTTAGTATTCCGGTTATAAACAAGAAACAGCTTTAAATATCGAGTGTAAATGCTATGAAAACAGGAAACATTGATTGAACCTGATTTCTGGATTTGTTTTTTTCACGCCTCTTTGCTATTTTTTATGAGAATTTTTCTACTGTGTTTTACCCTGCTCAGAAAAGCTATAACTTTTCAACCCTGTTCTTTCCATTGCTCTTAGCCTGATAAAGCGCTTTGTCAATTCTCACACAAATGCTGTCTATTGTGTCATCCGGCTGCAACGTCGTAATACCAACACTGACACTCTGTCTTCCTGCCTTTGGAAACTCAAGGGATGCGAAGTCCTTGCGAATCTCCTCCGCCAAATCCCATATCTTCTGCTCCGATTCTTTCTCGACAAGAAGCATAAACTCTTCTCCGCCCCAACGTCCGGCAAAATAATATTCGTTATTATTATCAATTTCTGACAAAATTGCAGATAAACCTTTGATTACCGCATCGCCCTCACTATGACCATATGTATCGTTTACCCTCTTAAAATTATCTATATCCAGCATTATCAGAGCCATATTATCCTTAAGCTTTTTAGAGTTTTCAAGGGCCTGGGTGATGCGTCTCTGTATCTCGGTACGATTATACAGCTTCGTAAATCCATCCATTATAGATGTGCGGGCAAGTTCACGATTCGCAGCCTCTAACTCTCTTGTGGCTTCACCGATAAAATTAATCAATCTGTCTTCATAAGAAAGCATACCGGAATTCTCACTTGCTTCAAACATTGAATGATAATCAATCGGAACCAGCGCTCCCTCTCTAAGACCGATTACCACAAGAGTAGCATTCAGATTAGAAACCCGCCTGCCTATTCGCAATATCTCACCGCGTGTAAAAAATCCTGTCGCCGGTGCAAGGGCTGCAAAATTCTCGGTTTCTTTACTGATATTGTCATCACCCCAATACAGCTTTCTTGTAAAGCAGGAATAAATTCGAATCGCCTCCGGTCCTATAGTGGCAAGCTTGCCTCCCACTTTATCTATATTTCTAAGGATGATAGACGGATTTCCATAGGACAAACGTATAGAACTGCCTTCTTCAATTTCACCGGACATAACCAGCGAATTATCCTTCAATACCGCTATAGGTACTCGCAAGTAATCCACTCCATCCTTCCGCATAATCATAGGAAAACCCAATGCATTATAGAAGAAATGCTCATTATTCTCAATCTTCAAATATCTCTTGTACACTTCAAATGCGGGTTGTCCGTTGAGTGCATGAATCACTGCACCATCCATGCTTGTAGGCTCGTAAACTCTGCCCATAGGTTCATATCCCAATACGTAAGTGCTGCATACATACAAGTCCTCTCCACCAACCATAACGAAAGTTGCGGCATCGTCTGAAAAACCTACCCCCTTAGAAAATACATATGTATCATCACTTTGTTCATTGATTGGATTCGAGGAACAACCACCGACGCAATGCAACTGCGGATTCAACTTCTCACTCCATACATTCAGAAAGCCGGAATCCAGCATCTTCGCAGTAGTCAGAATTTCAATACTTTTTATCCACTTGCTGGAATTACAATAATCAATCAAATCCTGCAGCTTACGGTTATAATCAGGATCGGAACACGAAAGCTGGGTTATCCGAAAGCTGGTTGTGTCATACTCGAATATCAGGCATACTATAATTGTATCTGCACCCGTGAGTTCTCCATCTAGAATATTTCCACAAGACAGGCAGCCATAATAATATGCATCCGGCATTTCTTCCTCAATTACATCCGTTATTTCACGAACACGCTTTTCGTCAAGTTCCTTGGTATATATCTCAAAAACTGCCTGATTCCCCTCAAATCGATCGCAAAATCTTTTTATTCTTGCTAATTCTGTAAGCAATGCTTTGTTATTATGATATGCAAAATGAAATTGTTTCAAATCTTTCCCACCTTTGTTTTACAATATAATTTTTACTATCTGTTATATTTTAGCATATTTGTCAATTACTATCCAGATTTTATAGTAAAAGATATAAGTCCAAAATCATTCCTGTATTACCGTCTTTAGATATAGCTTATATTTCCTCATAAATATCTGTCTGTTTTCATACTACTTAATCTCCATTTCATCTTCCATCTTTACAAATCCATATTTCTCATACAATGACCGTCCCATATCCGTTGCCTCTAACGCAATCTGTGACACGCCCATATCCTTCGCATCCTTTACCAGTAAGTCCAATGTATGAAATGCAATTCCCTGCCTCCGATATTCCGGTGCCGTATACATATTCATAATATACGCCTTTTTCCCTGTCGGATTATGATAAGTTGGCATGACCTGATAAAAACTAACTCCACCTGCACCGATAAACTTATCATTATCGTACACCAGGTATGCGATATGTTCACCATCTTTCAATGCCCGCTTATAATATGCATAAGATTCTTGCTCCACCTTTGACATGTCCGCACCATCAGACAATTTATTGGCTGCACGAAGAACAATAATCCTTGTTCTTACCAGTTCTTCAACATCTTCTATGGTTGCTCTTTTATATTCAAAAATACTATCCGGCAGACAATTCCGATACATATAAAGTGCATCTGTGCTTTCTTCCAATACTTTCATTAACTGATCAGACGAGTTTGCATAAACAATCCCATAATCAACCTCTCCCAGATCCTCACGCACCGGAAAAGCTAATCTTTCCTGCTCCAAATCAAACTGAGCATCCACACCCACCTTATTTCCTCTTGCATCCAAACGAATCCATCTATCCAATGACTTGATATAAACAGCATTTAATGCATGAATGCAAAATCCGGTTTCCGGTACATCTCCTAATGTAAGACGCTGATAACAAATACCTGACGGTATCCCACATGCACGCAGCAACGCTGCAAGAAGATTTGCCTTCGCCCAACAAATACCCACGCCTTTTTTCAACACTTCTGTGGCAGACTTGGTTACCCGCTTGTCCTGTGCATCCCATGAGTGCTTTATTTCATCACGCACAAACTCATAAACTGCCTTAATCAAAGCAATGTCATCTGCATGGTTCTTCTTGAATTCATCTGCTTTTGCTAAGATGCTATCATCGTTCCAATTTATGTATTTTGACACCGATAAATATTCATCTATGGTATCCTTAATATTCAATTTCATCATCCTACACCTCAACTTCTGTCTGATAGTATTTCGAACATATCATTCTCACAAATTGCGCAACAGCTCGTTGCATAATTATAATACACACACCATGATATACTCTTCATCGTTTTCATCAATAATTTCGAACCCAACATTTTTATACATCTTCACAGCATAGTTTGCTTTCTGTACCGCCAAAGAAGTTTTCTGGTATCCTCTTCTTTTTAACTCCTTAAGCATTTTTTTCATCATAGCTGTTCCGATACCAAAACCGCGATATTCTTTATACAGAGAAATTGCAAACGATGGAACACCCTCTTCAACGTGCCCGTAATCATCCATAATACGCACCCAGACTGCTCCAACAATTTTTCCTTCCACTTCTGCCACAAAACAAATGTCACCTTCCCGGATTCCAAAATCCTGCACATAAACCTGTAACTCTGGCGCACTGATGATGTCTCTTGGTGGGGCTTCCACTCCTTCCGGAATAAAAATTGCCTCATATAGAAAGTCATCCAGTAACTTATGCTCATTGCTATTTATTTTTCGAATGTTTATATTCATGTTCTTCCTCCAATCAATTTATTTTACTGATTAGATGTCATTCCACACATAGAGGTACCTCCCATAAAATTCTGTATAACCACCCTTTTTATAAAAGAGCTTCTTCCAAATCATGGATAATACACATTTTGATAACTTTATCCATATCACAAGCTGTTTTCTAACTTCTTTCTTATTCTCTCTGCTATCTCTTCATTTACATCCTTTACTTTTCTACCATAAGTCCAACCAAATCCGTCACTATCGTAACGAGGAAATACATGAAAATGTGCATGTCCTTCATTAATCGGCTCTATATCCAAAAACGAAATCAATTGACCATTCTCATAAATAATATGAGCTGGCGATTTTCTATTTATTATCTGGCAAAATGCACACTCGCACATAACATTTCCTTTCATCTTCCAACACTCAGTATCCCATTATCTCATAGGCAGTATATTCATGACTAAAATGATATCCCAGCTTTTCAGCCAAAGCCACTGACCATTTATTCTGCGCATCCCAGCTTGGATATAAGCCTCTCTTCAAGCACTCTATAATAAGTTTTGCACCACACGCATATGCCAATCCTTTTCTTCTATGGTCTTCTCTGGTGTCAATTTCTATTTCAATACCTTCCTTGTATGTACTGTAAGATGAAGCTCCGGCTACCAGTTCTCCATCCTTCAAAGCGACCACACCTAAGCCTAACTCTTTATACATATCATAATCCTTGTATTGTGATACCAAATCATTCGCCCAGTCATTATTCCGACACATATTATATTCCTGCTCTTCTAACAGCTTTAATTCATAATCATTCGGCAAGTTCAATACTGCCTGTTCCAGCTTCTCAACATCAAATATATCGGGCTCCTTTTTGATTGCATATCTTGTGACCTTCCTCGCCTTCTCACCATAACACATCTTAATCAGTTTTGCCCATTCGTCATTCTGTGGAACCATGATAATAAAGTCCTGCTTGCAGCTTTCAGGTTTCAAACGAATCAATTTTTCACTTGGCTTCCCTGCAAAGAATGCAAAATCTCCCAATATCGCCATTGCAGCATCTTCTTCGGAATTAGTATGTATTTCTCCCATTACGCCTTGTAAACAGGACCATATTATAGTTTCGTTCCAAGAATCAAATATGCTTGTTATTACTTTCTGTTCCATGAGGCACTTCCTTTTTCTCAAAACTAATTATTCACTAATCTCCAATCGCAATCTTTCCGCAGACTCCAATATATCCAGCTGATATTTTGCAATCTCTTTTAAGGTACCAAATCTTTCAACCTTACTTTTTCCCTCTCGTATCATTTGTGCATTGTGAGTCTCTAAATTTGACAATACTGTTAATTCATTAATGGCCGCAAAATCCCTTACATTATACTTCTTAGCCAATTCTGGGTTGGCATCCCTCCATGCTTTAGCAGTAAAACCAAATATTACGACATTGAGAATATCCGCTTCCTCTGCATAAGCAAGCCACTCAAGACTTGTCACATAATCCCCTTTTGGAATTATATAATTCTTTAATTAAATACAACTTAAATACAGGGCTTATTGCTGAGGCAAACTCAAAAGCAATATCTTTATGCGCATAGGTTTCGCCATATCTACCTTTCTTTACATACAAGCCTTTTGCATTTGTGCTTTCAATCCACTCTGAAACACTCAATACAAATGTATGTAATCCTGCTTGATTCTTAAAGTGGTCGAATTCGACCACTTTAAAATCCGGATTATATATTTGCTCCCATGTGCCCAGAAATTCAAATGTCATTCTATTTCTAATCCAATTTTTCACTACATCAGCCGCCCTGGAATTACACCTTTTGCAGCTGCCATATCAGTAATACAAATATAATCATCTATATCCGCTTCTGAAATTGTGATTGGTATATCCTGCACTGTAATTATTTTATGTTTTTTTCTATCCACCAAAAGCCTCCTCCTAATTATGCAACAACGCGTTGCACAATTGATTACTCATCAGTCTTCTCTTGTTTCTTTTTATCTGCCAGTTGCTCTATCCGAATCTTATACTCCATTAAACGCAAAAGGTACGGCGGAACCCTCCTATTTCCCAATTCCCAATCCGTTTCTGTCATATACGGAATCTCAAAATATTCGCAGAATTCCTTTCTGTTCATACCTGTGCTTTCTCTTAATTTCTTTAATTCTTCTCTTGCTTCCATAATCCACCTCTTTATGCATTGCATAAATATATTATATATTCCTTAACACTAAAGGTCAACAAAAAAATGAGCTCCAATAACTGTTTTTACCGAAGCTCACCAATTAGTTTTCATTCTCATCAAATATCTTATTTCATTGTTTATCATAACCATATCGTATAACGATACTACATTAATTTAATTACCTTGAACGCTCTTTCCGATGTATCACATCCCACTCTCGCAGGATGCCGGTGTTTCTTATGCTGCCTTTATATACCGATTCGCAAATCGTCTTGCATAAGCTTCGCACCGTAGTCGTTTTCCTTCTCCATCATCTCAGCCAGGAATGTGCAGCAGCGTTCAAATTCCTTATTCAAAGCTTTCCTCCTTCCCTTCACATACTGCAATACCACCAACTGTATCAAATACATCCGCATCGGGTGATATGTTATTCCTATCCCTAATATACATCTTCACGGATAAAATAACAAGGTTTCAAAAGATGCCTGTCAGTTATCGAATTTTCCTTCGTTTATGGTTTCATAAACCTGCTGTAACAATAATCGCTCATTAAAAAGTTCTCCTGATCTTCTGCTAGATACGCATTTGGGATATCCATCACAAAATGCATCCCGTTAGGGGCAAAATCCCTTAAAACCCCTGATATTTATATAGGTGCATCACTTTTTGACTCACCTATCATTAAAAATTCAAATCATCTACAATTGCATCCAAATCATCAAAATTCACAAAATCAACTTTTTGATTATATGTTTCTATCAGAGCCTTTGTTTCCTCATCTCTTTGCTCTTCCGGTATGCTTTTACACTTTTTGTATAATAGTCCCATCATAACTTTATGCGTACCACTTAATTTGGAATAATCTATACCGCCTCTCAAGTGATAAATCCTTGCCATACGATACAATTCATCCGGCAATTGCAATTTTATGTTTTCCCTGATTGCATCTATATTTTTTTGCCCTCTATGGTTCGATACGCCAACCGATATAATGCACAGACTCTTTTTTTCCTTCTTCCACTTTTTCAATGTTTTTGACATTCCGCATACTCCACCGGCATATAGCCCACCAATATATATAACATCCGTATATTCATTGATATCCCCAAGCTCCTTATATGACACAACTTCCACCTGCATTCTGCGTCCTAATTCCTCTGCATATCTTTTTGACGTACCATAATTACTTCCGTAAATAATTATATTATTCATACTTTAACTCCTTAAATATCTTTCTCTGAAAATAGAATGCAAATCCACCTAATAATAAAAAGGTTCCGGACTTCGTAAGAATAATCGGTATTGTAAGTTCGACACCTGCCAGTATATGACATGCTGTCTGCGATATCATCATAATTCCCACTACAAAACATATTTGAAACAGAAACGATAATAACAATGTTCCAATTGCATTTTTCCTATTCAATAGATATATAGTCAAAAAACACATTGGACAAATAATTCCTATATCTAATGCATAGGTAATTTCTGTTGTATATACTTCGATCAAGGATAAGGATGTACCCTTTATGATTGTTGGTATCATATCCGGCAACCATGCTACAAATAGCGCTATACCAGATAAATTTAAAAACCATTTCATCCCCGATGTTAATTCTACACACTTTGTTTTTATCTGTACCGCATAATAAAATGTCATAAACAAACATGCACCAAACAGAATAATATATAACAATATCAGCCTATTATAGCTTACTCCAAACACCAGACTCATTGCATAATAAGTCAATATTCCGAATATAGACATCATTTTCAATTTGTGTATATCGCTTTCATCCTTTTTACCCTTTATCATTGCATAAAGCAACATCGGGACTAAAACAACTAATACGCATATATCTGTTCCAATAAAAATGGGGGCCTTCATATAGGAATCTCTTGCATATACACCAGACCCCCACATTAAAATTTCTTCTCCATACTGATTCCATGCGTAAAAACTATTTCCCGTATTCCAGGATAACATTCCTGCAATGCTTACTACCATCAACAGGATAACGACCAAATACTCTATAATCCTTTTAATCCTCATTCTTATTTGCCCCATGTTCTTTAAAAAACTTTTCTAAATAACCGATTCCATGCATCATCTTTATAGAAAGCTCATAATATTGCTCTATTTCTTGTTCCGTAAAATCCCTGAATACTGCTTCATGCACATACTGACCCAATTCTGTATTCTTTTCATTCAATCTTTTCCCTTTGTCCGTGATTTTTACACACAAACTTCTGGCATCCTGTTTAGATTTTTTAAGTTCTACATACCCATCTTTTTCCAAATGCAAAGCAAGCTTCTTTACATTTTGTCTGGAACATCCCATTGCTTTCGCCAGTGTTGACAAATCCGGTTCTGTATCAAAGCCTTTACAGACCACCATTAACAACCATTGCTTACAAGACATCTCATTGTATCTATCAAATATGGTATGCAGTAAATTCTCTTGTATAAAAATTCCTGAAAAAATCAAATTCTTTTTCCATTGCAAGCTGGTTCCTCTTTTTTCGTAATCCATATAACTCTCCTCCAATCAAAAAACGTAACAAGTTACCTTTAAGTTTAGTAACTTGTTACGTTTTTGTCAACCACATATTTATAACATGCAATTCCGGTGTATTAATAATGTCCCTTGTCGGTGCTTCCACTCCTTCCGAATAAAAATTGCCTTATACAAAAAGTCGTCCAGTACCTTATGCTCATTGCAATTTATTTTTCTTTTGTATAACAATGCCTTGTAGTATCTTTCAATCTCTCTGCTACACTTAATGCTTCTAGTAATTTTCTCGGTTCCATGCTTATCCTCCGTATTACAAGATGTTATCTAATTGCATTCTTATCTGCTCTGCTATCTCTGCATTAGCAGCCTTTTCTTCACTTCCATATGTCCACCCAAAACCATCATTATCATAACGTGGAAATACATGAAAATGAGCATGTCCAAAGTCACAAAACTTTCCGCCATTCTGCATAATGCTATAGCCTTCATTTCCATAGATTTCATTTAAAGTAATCACAATCTTTTTTGCAACACTCATTATAGCAGCTAATGTGTCATCGGATAATTCCTCTATTGTATCTACATGCTGTTTAGGTACAACAAGCACATGCCCTTCATTAATCGGCTCTATATCTAGAAATGAAATCAATTGACTGTTCTCATATACAATATGCGCTGGTGATTTTCTTTTAACTATCTCGCAAAATACACACATTTTCTATTACCCTCCACTACTATAAATTACTCTATAAGGCAGAAGAGCATATCACCCAAATGATACACTCCCTTTTATGCTTCTAATTCAACTCATTCCACACATCCACATAATCCTGCAATTCTCCCGAACGTATAGCAATACTCACATAACTTGCAGGCTCTTCCCTTGCAAGTCTGTTTTGATTATAGTGCCTGTGATATATGCTTTTTCTATATATATTCTCTGCGACCGACGGCTCCACTTATCAGTAACACGCCGCCTATAACACTAAACAAAGCCCCTATGCCGCCTGTAATCCATACGACAAGCTTCGACCCCTCTTTTGCCTGCACGTCCGTTGGAGCCTGTGGATCATAGTAAACAGTCAGGGTCTGCCCCTCTCTCATACTGTTCTTATAATAACCCAGCTTGACATCCTCATAAAATGCTCCATCCGCAGTCTGGTAGCTAATATACACATCGTGTTTTGTCCTGTACTTACCTGTGGTTCGGTTATAATCCCGATACGAATCAATATGCTCAATGGTAGCCTCCGTCTTTACTGCCGTCTTAAAGAACTTTTTGTTGTTGCCTTTTACCACAAAGGCCACAATCAGCATAATAATGCCTACGACCAAGAACACCCCGCCTGTTACAATCTTTGCTTTCTTCATACTTTTAACCCTCCAATGTTATCCTGCGATTCTTCTCCGCTGTTTTTCAATTTGGTTTTTTCTTACCAGCTTTTTGATTAGGAAATTTTCCTGTTTTTTTGTCTCTTTTTAGCGTCACAACAAACTCGTCTGCCTCAAGAGACAGTATCATTTCATATCCGTGCAGGAGAAAAATCTGTCTTGCAATGGACAGTCCTACTCCCGTTCCCTTGCTCTTATCGTCGGCATATCTGTTAGCATTTCCTTTCTGGAACGGTTTCCAGAGCTCACTTACACTGACATCAAATTCCTCCTGACAGGTATTTTTGATTACTATTTTATCTGATTTCAGGTCAAGCCGGATAATTCCATCCGCAGGTGTATACTTGACAGCATTTCCAATCAGATTATCCATCCCCCGGACGAACATCTGCCTGTTCCCACGGATAATGGCGTTTCCATCAATACAAATCTTCAGGTTTTTCTCGTCCATGGTTTCCTGATACAGCTCCAATATCTCGTATACCAGCTCATGCGTATCCACATCCGTCATATTTACTTCTCCATAGATATCCTCCACTCTGGAAAGCGTAAGCGTATCATCTATAATCTGCCTCATATAATTTACATGATCAAGAACAGACTGGATGTAATATTCATTTTTCTCCGGATGGGTGTTGCACTGAAGATTTTCTACATATCCCAAAATGGCTGCCAGAGGGCTTTTTAAATCATGTGCCATGGCATCTGTGATACGCCTGCGGAATTCCTCATTTTTATACCCTGCCTGATATTTTACAAATGATATCTTCGACCAGACAAATACGATAGCAAAGCATATAGCATAAATGGCAATCACCGCCACCACAAAAATTTTTATGGCCTTCTCTCCAAAAGCAGCCTCTGAAATGTTGACAAAAAGGAATTCCTGATTTCCAAGGTTCATTTTTTGTGTATCAACACCTTGCAAATCCAGTATGTTCCTTTCTACGTAACTATATCCATCCCACTGCCACACATCCACATCTTCCGTATATTCTGAAAAAATCCTGTTCCTTCGTTGGGCATCCATAGAATTTGAGAAAAAAAATCCCGAACCATCTTTACTGTCCATTAGAATATGCTGATAGCTGCTTTCTCCTTTTTCCGCCAACAGTTCTTTGGAGCGCTCGGTGTAATCAAAGGAAAAAACCGTCTTTCGGGGTTCTGGTGCAAAAGCATCCGATTCCATGTCCCTCTCATAATACTCCCGGATTTCCAACACTCCGGGGAGGAAACTGTCGCCATATAAAAAGGCATCTTTTATATTGATTTCATACTGTACATTGTTCCTTTTCCTGCCATTGAATTCCTCCCACTTCTCCAGTGCATTCCGGATAATATCCATGCCACATTTGTAAAAAAAGCGTGACTCTCCTTCTCGATAAAAAAATATGCACATGTCTTCATTCTCTAAAAAAACTGACTGATCTTCAACTCTGTAAATAATCGTTCCGGACTCCATCCGTCCAAACCAATCGCTCCCTGCTGATAAATTTAAAAACAGACGTACGCGGTTCATAAAATCCAGATATACCTTGACATAGGGATTATCCCTGTATTTCTCTGCTTTGACAGTCTCCAGCTCATCATTGGATAACAACTCTCCCTCCTTCAGCTTAGTGACTATTTCATCACCTGCAGCTTCAGCTAAAGCGTCATTTTCCGCTGCACCGTCTTCCGCTTCCATGGCTTCAACGGTGTCCTCAAAGTCGTTGTACATTTTCTCGACATAATTCCTTTTACTGGTGGCTTCCCAATATATACTATTTTCAATTATTACATACATATATTCATACAGACATACCGATATCACCGCAAGAAGAATTGTACATATAGCAAAAACAGGCACAATCCTTCTGCCCAGAATTGTGCGCAATTTAAGGGGCTTTGTTTTATGGCCTGTTGTATGCTTTGCTTTTCTTTCTGTTGTTTTTCTCTCTGTTGCTGTTTTCTCTGTTCTATTCCCCATATCCTTCTATTCTCCTGATAAAAGCTTATACCCCTGTGAAATAACTGTTTTAATCTGCTTCCCTGAATTACCAAGTGCTTTCCTGAGTTTCTTGATATGATTGTCCACCACCCTGTCATTTCCTTCATAGTCATATCCCCATATGGTTACAAGCAGCGTTTCCCTGCTGATAACCAGATTTTTGTTTTCCATTAAGTATTTTAAGAGTGCAAACTGTTTCGGCGGAAGGTCAATCTCCCTTCCCTCTACCGTTACCGTATAGGTATATGGATTCAGGGAAATGCTCCCACAGGTCAGCTCCTCCCCCTGTATCATTCCTTTCGAACGCTTAATAATTGCCTTTGTCTTCGCCAAAAGCTCGCTGTTTGAAAATGGCTTCACAATATAATCGTCACAGCCTAGCTCATACCCAAACAACACATCCTCCTCCTGGCCTTTTGCTGTCAGGAAAATAATCGGAATGATACTTTTCTTTCTGATATTTTTACATATGGTAAACCCATCCATTTTCGGAAGCATAATGTCCAGCATGATTAAATCATAGGTATTCTCATAAGCCAGCGTAAGCCCCTGAATTCCATCAGAGGCTATGTCGAACTGAAATGTATTTTCTTCTTTTCCGGTAAAAAAATCACAAATGCTCTCACTGATATGAGGATTGTCTTCCACCAACAAAATTCTGTACATCATTTTTTCTCCATCAAGCTGTAAGTATTCAATGCCTTTTCTCACATTTAACCATACTTCATTTCATTTGTATACTTCTTTTATTGGATTTTACATATATATTTTACGGAATGAATATATCCATTCTATTGAATTTACATATTATTCTATTGAATTTATATATTTATTCTATTGAATTTACATTTTCATTCTATTAAATTCTTCATACGCTATTCATTTCGGATTGCCGCAAGAGGGCTTAATCTCATGGCTTTGTTTGCCGGCAGGAGCCCTGCAAACATTCCTATCAATGTAGAAAAAATCAGTGCAAGCACTGCCAGAGCTATTGGAATTCTTGAAACAGTTAATATCATTCCCGGTTCAATAAGCGGACCTACAATCGTATTGATAATACTTGACAATCCATAGCTTAAGGTCACTCCCACGATACCGCCCATAAGACCAATCAGCCCGGCTTCTGCAAGAAACATCCATCTGATATTTTTGATATCACAGCCGAGAACCTTCATAATTCCAATTTCCTTTGTTCTCTCATAAATTGACATCGTCATGGTATTTGCAATTCCAATTGCAGCAACAAGCAGAGAAACTGCTCCTATGCTGCCTAAAACAGCCTGAACAAGATTAAAGCTTTTATCAATCTCCTCTGTAATCTCATCATTTGCCATTACCTGATAACCATTTTCCGTAAAATATTCCTTTGCAGCATCTATATTCTCCCGGCTGTTTACGGTAACCGTTGCAAGTGGATAAATGTATTCACCATATGGTCGTCCATTTTTTCTTACAGGCTGTCCCGGAATACTCTTCCCCCGATATTCTTTATCCATAAATTCCTTCAGCGCATCTATATCTGCACATATGCAATAGCAATAACCTTCTGCACCCATATCTGCCGTCTCAGCTACTATATACGGTTTTCTTTTTTTTGATGTAAACTCTCTATGTCCAAGGTAATCAACATTGAAATCTTCGGTCTCAAACTGGATACGTACTGAATCTCCAAAGAAATCCATATCCGCATATTCTTTCTTGTCATAGTATGGGTATTCCCCGGTTTTGTAATTGTACACATCTTCAATAACCCGACTGCCCACAATAAGCTTCAGATCCCCTGTGTCCTCCTCAGAGAGCGCTCCCTTTGTCAACTTTAAGCTGCCAAGCTCATCCTTTGTAAGTCCAAGAATATTGACATCAACTGCCCACTTTCCCTGTGTAATTCTTGCCCGGCCGATAAGCTTCGGCCTTATCTGTTCAACGAAAGGCTGTTTTTCCAATTCCTCTATCGTATCATCCGTCAGATAGGCTGCAGGGTTGTTCTCTGACAACGAAATTGTAAGCTTGTTCGCCTGCGAATTTCCCTCATTATACATTTCAAGAAATGACTGCTTCAGTCCGATTCCCAGAGAAAGCATGAGAACAACAGAAGCCGTTCCGATAAAAACCCCCAACACAGTGAGAATGGTTCTCGCTCTTCTTCTGAACAGACTGCCGAAACTCAGTCCTATGATATCAAAAAATCTCATAAACTCCCCCCATTCTAATCAATCATTTCGTCCCTGCGCTTTTTCCCTCTTTTTATCAACACCGCAATTACTATTATGATTATCACTATAACTGCTGCCGTTGCTACCAAAGGCACAGGCACAGGAGGTTTCTGTACAACAACAGTTTTCTTTTCTTCATCACTCTTTTCCGGAACCTCTTTTTCCACCGTAAGTTCAAGACTTTCTGTTGCCGATTTGACATTTCCGTCTACATCCTCATATGTAATCACCGCATTTACGCTTCCTTCATTCCCTGACTCCTTAACTGCCTTAACCATGGAATCAAAATAACTGCTTTCGCCGGGAAGAATATTTCCGATATATGCATCGGTTCCGGTTATGGTATCCCCTTCTATTTTTACATTGACATTATAAAGCGTCGCCTTTCCAACATTGCTGATAGCAAAAGTGATATTTGTCTTTTCTCCCACATAAATATTATCCGGTGAAATGCTTGTCTCTGTCAAAATAAACTTGCTTGTCTGGATAACGGAAAGGGAGAGATTCTCATTCATGGTATAAACCATATTGTATCTGTCCTCATACTCCCCTGTCACGTTTAGAAGATATGGTTTCTGTTCCAAATCATTTCTGGCTTTTAACGATATACTGACATCCATGGTTTCTTCTGAACCGATTTTTTCAATATAAATGCTGGAGGAACCGGATGTGGTGACAAACTCATTTCCCTCCGAGCTTACTTTTAAGAGAATGTTTGACAATGCTGTTTTTGTGGACTCATTTTTCAGATGTAATGTAATTTCAAACTGGCATCCCGCCTTGATTTCCCCTGAGGTTACGTCATAGCCCGTAATAATCAATCTTGGCACAGCCTCCGCCGATGCGATATTTTTTTGTATCAAGGCTGCCGAAACCAACAAAACAACTGCCAGCATCACGCCTGCAAATATTGTCAGTTTCTTTGTATTCCTGAATTTACCTGTTTTTAATCCCCTTCTTTTCTTCACTGTTTTTTTCATCATCTATTGACCCTCCTTGTTTTTTCTGCATATCTTTTTCTACGTACTTTTTTCTTTATATTTCCTGACTTTAATACACTTCCTCTATTATTCCTGTTGTCTGATTATTCTCTATTTTCTTAATCTTACCGTCCCTGATATGTATAATCCTGTCTGCAACGTGCGCCAGATTATTATCGTGTGTTACCATAACAAGCGTCTTTTTCTGTTCGCTTACCACATTCCGCATCAGTTCAAGAATTTCCTTTGAGGTATTGCTGTCAAGATTCCCGGTGGGTTCATCAGCAAACACAATGGAAGGGTTTACTACAAGCGCCCTTGCCACACCTACCCGCTGCTGTTGACCTCCCGACATCTGGTTCGGCTTGTGACTCTTGTGTCTGGAAAGTCCTACCCGCTCCAGCATTGCGTCCGCCTTCTTTTCCCGGGCAGTCTTAGTTATTCCCCTAAATGCCAGTGGAAATGCCACATTTTCCAATGCATTCATGGTTGCAATCAGATTAAAAGACTGAAAAATAAATCCTATCTTTCTCCGACGAAATCTGACAAGCTGATTTTCCTTTAACCTGTCAATTCGCTGCCCTGCGATTGTAATCTCCCCCTTCGTAGGCTTTTCCAGTCCTGCCAGCATATTTAATAACGTTGATTTTCCTGAGCCCGATGTCCCTACAATGGCAACAAATTCGCCCTCATAAATCTGGAAGGTCACTCCATCCAGCGCGCGTACCGTTTCATCGCCAAGCCGGTAAAATTTTTGCAGATTGCAAACATCTATGGCCACCTGCCGTCCGGCAGGCTGCTCAGATTCCTGTTCTCCCTGTTTTTCTATATCCAAAAAAATCCCTCCGTTTCTTTCTGATATCGAAAGCATAACGAAGGGATATATCCTTTATGTATCCTTTTTTAATTTTTTATATTATTTAACAGTTTTTTACTTCTAACAGCTTGTTAACTTTTACAGTTTTCTGTCTTTTACAGCTTCTTTCTTTTAATCATGGCTTTTCATTAACTGGTTTTGTTTTAACTGCTTTAACTGGCATTTGTATTTTTCCTTCCGGTATTTTTACATTATATTCATTTTGGAGACGTGCCAAATTTCCCAACGCTGATTGTCTGTAGATTTGTTGTTATGGTGGCGATACAGTCCCTGTTTGCCGGAATGATACTGCAGATCATGCGGCAAAAGGACAAAGCGGATCTTGAACTGAAGCTTCACAGGGCATACGAGCAAAAAAATCCCGCGAAAAACAATAGTCATGTAAATCCATAACATGCTGCGGAAATGATGCCTGAAATGGTTGCTTACAACACCATCAGCAGGGTACCTGCTCCTATCAGAAGGCATCCTGCGGCTGATTTCCAGGTAAAGCTCTCATGGAGAAAAATAAATGCCAATATCAGCGTGATAATAACACTGCATTTATCGATAGGAACTACTTTCGAGGCTTCTCCCATCTGCAACGCCTTATAATAACAAAGCCAAGAAGCTCCGGTTGCAAGTCCAGACAATATTAAAAAAATCCAGCTTTTCCTGCTGATATCCGAAAGTCCTGTCTGCCCCTTCGTCATAAATACAATAACCCATGCCATTACTACTACCACCACTGTTCTGATAGCAGTAGCCAGATTGGAATTCACTCCATCAATCCCTATTTTTGCAAGGATGGAAGTAAGAGCGGCAAACACAGCCGACAAAACCGCAAACAACATCCACATTTTTAATACACTTCCTTTTTCATCTTTTCCATTGGTAACATCTTCTCCAGTAATCCTTTTCCACTTTATCAATGCCATACATCTCCATGAAGCAATGTAAGTCTTTTTGATTTTTAATCAACATGACATCCTGAAACTTACCGGTATGAATATCCTTAAATCCTGCCACCTGTTCTCCGGTACATATGCTGCACCTTACCACAGGCTTTCTATTTTCCCTGTCAAACGCAAGCTTCTTGTTCTTCTTTTTTAGCATTTTCTCATCTTCTCACATGCTTCCGTGATACTTCTTGCAATACTGCAGTCATTTATTTTCAAATATGCCCCAGTATTTTCAACTGTGACCTGATTTCCATAGTTTATGATATCACCCTTTTGCAATATATCTTTTCTTTGCCGGGAAGCTGCTACCTTTCCACATACCACCGGCTTCTGGGAAACCAGATATCTGCCCTTTATTTTACAAAGGCTCAGTTGTCTTGGAATTGTCATTTTTCCAAAATAATCCCTCGCGTTGTTCCGTCTCGCTTCATTCCAGTCTTCTCCCCAGCCTAACATAATTCTCTGCGGACAGTTGGAAAAGGTTACTGCGGCATAGTTACATTTCCCATAATCAAGCCTATATGGCCTCGCCAATAGTGGCAGACCATCTGTCGAAGTCAGGCTCTCCGATACCTCCTGACCCTCTGACATCTCCTGACCCTCTGACAGCATGTCCCCAGTGCATTGGTCCCCATTTTGTATCATCAGGATAATGCTGATAAAACAAATGATATTCTCCATCCATATATATTAAACCATTGGAATCATTCATCCATCCCTTTTGTGGGGTAAAATGGATTTTGGGTCTCTCATCAGACAGCGCCTTCTCCTGCATGTGCACTGCCTTTTCCTGCATGTGCAGCATTTTTTACATATGTGTCTGGATACTATTCTAACACACATGCTGTTGGAACAAAATCGCTTTTTGGAAAAAGCTCCTTGCCTTTTGAAAAAAGGAGCCTTTGCCCCGGCAGACAGAATTGCCTGTTTGGACAAAAGCTCCTCAACCAGCTTAAATCATATCTTTAATGACTAAACTGTTTCACTATTTTATTGCCATTGGCTTCTTGAAGCCCGAAGCTGCATTAAACAATTTCTTATACTTGCTTCGTTTTGCCTTAGGCACCTTAATAACTGCTTTCTTGTAAATTCCCTTAATTGCATTCTTACCTACTTTTTTCAGAACCTTTGACTTAATGGTTATGGTTTTCAGCTTACTACATCCATAGAATGTACTTGCTCCTATGGTTGTAACCTTCGCCTGAACGACAAAGCTCTTAAGTGACTTACACTTATAAAATGCCTTGCTGTCTATCTTCTTGAGCTTTGAGCCCTTGGCAAACTTCACTGTCTTTAACCTTGTACATCCATAGAATGCATTTTTTCCAATGGAGGTTACTGTCTTCGGAATCGTAACTGTCGTGAGTGCTGTACATTTACTAAATGCACTGGTTCCTATCTTTGTAACCCTGCTGCCAAGCTTCAGCTTTTTCAGCTTTTTACATCCGGCAAATGCACTGGTTCCTATGGTTGTAACCTTTGATTGAACGGTAAAGCTTGTAAGAGCAGTACACTTATAAAATGCCTTGCTGTCTATCTTCTTAAGTCCTGAACCCTTTGCAAAGCTGACTGTCTTAAGCTTCGTACATGCGTAAAATGCATTTTTACCAATCCTTACTACTGTTTTAGGGATTGTTATCTTTGTAAGTGCCTTGTTCTTCTTAAACGCATTGTCGGCAATCTCTGTTACTTCGTATTTCACACCATTTACTGTGATATAGGCAGGTACATTTACAGCTGTTGCAGCTTTATTGCTCGGTCCGGAATAGCTTACCTTTGGAGCCTTGGCGTCAGAGGATGTAACCTTGAAGTTACCATTGACACCCTTTGCCTGTATTACCTTACCCTTTTCTGCCGGCACATTGGTGTTTCCTGTTGCCGGAATCGCTTCTTTTTTGGTTTGCTTACATCTTGTACAGGTATATGTCTTCTCGCCCTTTT
This sequence comes from Coprococcus sp., assembly GCA_017935345.1. Lineage (GTDB taxonomy): Bacteria > Bacillota > Clostridia > Lachnospirales > Lachnospiraceae > Coprococcus. The sequence continues at coordinate 41,043 of JAGBHU010000013.1, read as the reverse complement.
CTGTTGCAGTCGGTTCCTTTGTTACAACGCCCTTGTCATATGCATGGCCAAGTGCAGGTACCGGCTTCTGTGCCAGAATAACTTCATTACATACGGAGCAGTGTTTTCCTTCTGAAATTCCCTGTTCCGTACAGGTTGGAGCTACTGCCTTATCAATCACAATGGTATGTGCATGAACAACTGTGATTGTAACAGGTATATTTTCCTTTGCAGTATATCGTTCCGAATTATCAGGAACGTAGCTTACTGTTGTACTAAATTCTCCTGTGGTATTCACTACAAGACTTTCGTCTGTCCATACAAAAGAACCATTTGGTATAGCTTCTGCCGGTATAAGCGGCTTTTCAACCCGAACTCCGTTCACATACCAGTTTCCAACAGAACGCTTTGGAAGTGGTATCTCAGAAAGCTTCTTTCCATAGTCAGCACTTAACTCTACCGGAAGTGCTGATATGTTTATCTCATCTTTGTTTTCAGGAGCAAACAATTCTACAACAACCTTAAATACAACACCCTTATATGCGTTGCTGTATCCCGGAACATCAGACCAGTCATAATTCGTCATGTCAGCAGGCTTGAATACCACTTCATATTCATTTCCGGATACAACCACGGTTGACTGAAGTGTCTTCCACTGATATGTTCCACCTTCGGCTTCAGGTAAAGCAATATCTCCTATCTTATCTCCTGTCTCACCTTCCAGATAATCAAAGGTTTTGCAGCCTTCGGCTTTCGCCTTGCCAACAACTACCTTCACACGGATATAGGATACGGTGTAGTACATTTCTTCATTTGCAGGCACATATTGAATATACTGATAGTATGTTCCAACTGTTCCTACATACTCTTCTGAGCAATTCTGCCATATATACTTACCATTTTCATCTGATGGAAGCTCCACATCCTTATACTGTAATCCGTATGTTGCATCTATCTGTTCAGGGACAGTATATTCAGGATATATTTTATTAGCTTTAATATTTATCTTACCTGTTGCCACTCCCTTTTCAGCATCCCATGTTCCATTTGCAACGGTACTCCAGTCATAATTAACTGTATCTGATGGTTTAAAGTATACATCATATGCTGCAACCTCTCCTGCTACGGAAGGTGCTGTCAGGGTATCATCAACCCATGCTTCAAATACACCCACACTATATCCGGATGGCATTGCAATGGTACTGAGTTCTGTACCTGCAACTGCTGAAATTGTAGTTTCCGGTATCTTTGGTGTTCCCTTCTCAACCTTGTTAAAGGTCAACGTAAAGTTGGTGACGGACTGATTTTTACCTTTTACTTTAATAACCGATACTATCGGCTCATCACTTGCATGGGTCGGTGTGCCGTATATCCTTCCTGTCTTTTGATTTACAAATAATCCATCTGGAAGCGGATGATTCGGGTCAGCCTCAAATGTGATATATGCATTTGCAATGTCCGTATCATTTTCTACTGTTATACTGCTTCCGACATTATAGAAGGAGCTGTTATACTCGCCTACCTTTATGCTCTCAATCACATCATTATCCGGAGTGATTGTTATAATCTTTGCGCCTTCTATCTCACTGAACTCTATCTTAATGGTAACAGGCTCATAGTAGATTGTTCCTGTCCATGTTACGGAGTCGGAGGTTGAGGCATTCTTTTGTGTACCATTATAGTTATATGTGACATTCTTTAAGTTGATGTTATCCATCACACCATCCACCACAAGCTTAAAGCCAGTAGTTGCCCGAAGGTACACATTGGTATCCTCTCCGTACCCTTTCAAAAGCTCGGCGCCTGTGGAATCAGTAAGTGTCACATTGCTTGCACAATAATCTGTATAGTCAAGTGTCACCGGATAATAGGTATTAGCATAATATCTGTCAGCATAGTAGTAATCCGGTGTCGTTCCCGCTATCAACTTTCCAAGTGATGCATAGCTGGAGGAGTAATGATATGTCTGCCTGAGATTACCATAATTGTAGATGATACCTAAATTATTTACTCTGGCACCCACATTCCATGTAGCATCCCTATGGTTTACAAAAACACCTGTATCATAGATTGTTACATAAGCAGAAGTACCGGATGTGTATTCATTCGTTAACTCTCCATAATTTTCTATCACACCACTTGTCCTTAAAGGAACATACGCTTGTGTATTAAGTTTGCCGTTGTTTACAAAGGAAGCTCCCTCGTTATTTACCAGACCTGCGTATGAGTCTGTCAGGTTCCATGTGCCATTGTTTATAATCGTGCCGTTATTTGTAGCAACCTTCATCTGGGTAACTGTTACACCTTCTGCTATTGTTACAACAGAACTTGGATATACCTCCAAGGTATCTAACGTGCAATCCTCTGTGATGGTATGGTTTCCTTTCACCACCATAGAACGCTTATTCGCAATGAAAATATCACCATTAATATCTGACAGATCTTCAAAATTTGTCGGTTCGACATTTAATGTAAATGTACCTTTCACACTGTCAGGTATCTTTACATAAACATTTTCTATGGAGCCCTGACACAAACCATTAAAGGTACTGTTTCCTATATCAGCATTTTCATCTGCTATGATATTCAAATCCTTAACTGAGGCTTCACACAGGAAGGTTCTCATTGCTACTGAAGAATTTCCACATGAAATTCTTCCTTCATGCCAGTTAACATTCATGTCTCCGGCAATGGTTGATTTGTATGCAAATATATTTCCCGTGGATCTTGTATCGGTTGGTCCCCATACTCCATTGATATCATATATGACATCGCCTCCAACAACAGAATTGTAAATTCCATAATATTTGGTATACCTGTTAGAGCCAAGACCATATCCGGACTTGCTGCCTACGTTACAATTCACATTTCCCTCTATTGTAGAGGAGTCAACAGCACTTAACACACTGCTGCTGCTTCCTGAATATTGTGCAGTTCCTGTAAATTCAAAGTTTACAGTGGAGGCCTCTGAGCCATATGCTGTCACTACCGTTCCACGAACTTCACCGCCTGTGATATACAATGACAAATTATTCGCAATTCCATAATATCCTGCAGCAACTCCGGTTAGTGAGCCTCCGCGTACACGGACATCAACCTTTCCGTTTACAGTTACTTTACCGTCTTTGGTTCCGTATATACCATAAACCGTTCCTACACGGGCATTCTTAATACTAATACTGATATCTCCATCAAATGGATTCTTGGCATCTGCATATCCATATATCGTTGGAGAATAGAAGGAGCTTGCGCCATCTTCTGTTGTATATGCCTTATTATTATCTGCAATTCCGTCATGGTTTGCATCCAGATAAATCTTAGACTTTGAGCCATCTGCCGGGTCTGCATACACAACTACGGAGGTTCCATTTAAGTAGATTTTACCCGATTTATATTCCACCTTCTCCAAGGATGACACTGTCTCCGGATTTGCTTTGATAACATAATCCATTGTTATATCTGCTGTTGTTCCGTTACGGCCTGTAACAGTAATGGTAATCGGAGTTCCTTCTTCCACTGCCTTTGTCGGGATACCGATAACCTTGCCTTCTACGAGAGACAGGCCTTCCGGAAGTACACACCCCTTCTTTAACTCATATACCACATCTGTTCCATATTCCTTCGATGTGTCATCACTGATATCCAATGTGCCATAATCATACAGTGGCATTGCATCTGTATATTCAGTACCTACATATCCTACTGGTGCCTCAAACGTCTCCTTCAAAGAAATATTTGTCGGAACATACTGTACATATACTTCTGCCACCTTCCTTGGCATCGGCACTGTGATTGCATTTGTCACAGACTCTTTTTCTTCTCCACCATTCACACTGTAATAGTAGCTGTATCCTGCAACGTAATCCGCATACAAAATAATATCTGAGCCGCCCATTCCGTAACTTACACTTTCTCCATCTTCTGTAAGTGTTATCACACCGGAGCCAATTGAAAGGTTCTTTCCTTCCATATCCGTGCTCATAGAAAGTGGATAGAATACATTATTGTATGTAACATCTGTTCCATCCGTTTTTGTAACTTCTCCACCTTGTACAAGAATACGTCCGTAGCTGCCGGAAAAGCCGTTATCACATACAAGCTTTCCCTTTAGGTAAATAGAATTGTTATAGTAACTTGCTCCCAGGGTTGATACGGTTACCGTCATATCTTTTGGTATCGTTAAACAGACACCTGATGAATACAGACCAATCTGTCTTACCGTTATATCGTTCTTTACGGTGTATCCTTTCAGTATCTCCGCAACATCTCCTGATTCATTATACATACCTTGATATGTTGAATCTATACTGCAGTAATAATATGTCTTATTAACATCATTTGTGATTTTGCTGAATACTTCGCCGGATATCTGGCTGTTATACAATGTATAGATATACCTTGCAGTACCGCCTGTCATGGTAAATGATACAGCATCCTCAGCAAACTCACCTGTTACTGATGAATTAAATGCACCATAAATGTTGTTAAACTTTCCACCTGTTATGGTAACCTTCATCGGCTTTGTTGCTTTCGCATAAGAAAGACCATACAGGTTATATCCGGAAAAATCTCCGCTTGCAATCGGTGTATCACAATCCTTGATACCATCACGATTCTCATCGAGATAAATTGCTGTCTCTGTATCGGAAACAGCTTCGATAACAACGGAATTTCCAAGAAGGTTGATGCTCTTGTTATTCTCATCTGCATCATCAATCAATATACGACCTTCCTGACTTGTCTGGGTCTTATCTTCTGCTGATACAATGATATTGAGAACAACATTTGCAACTGTACCGTTCTTACCTGTTACCTTAAAGGTAACTTTCTTTCCGTCTTCATATGCAACTGTCGGCTTTCCGATAATTTTTCCATTTTCAAAGGTAAGTCCCTCCGGAAGATTATTGGAGGACTGCAGCTCATATGTAACCTCGCCCTCGTCACCGTCGTTTGAAATAACAAGGGATGCCATGTCATAAAGAGGCTGTTCCTCTGTATATGTATTTCCAAGCTTTGCAACAGGGTCAGAAGCTGTTTTACCTACAACAATCTGTATTCCCTTAAATAATACTTCTATGTCAAGCGGCATATCCTTTATGTCAAAGGAAACCGTCGTCTTAACTCCGGAAGCCCCTGTTGTAGTATTCTGAGAATAAGAAACATCTCCCTCATACTTGTACTTGGCTCCTGCCAGAGTATACCCTCTCTTTGGTGTACACTCAACATTCAGGGCATTTCCAAGAAGCCCAAACTGTTTCCCTGGAGCATGGACGTGTGAATATAATGTCTTTGGCGCAATTGCACCGCCCTTTTCCATATATTGCAGAGAAACAGGATAATAATAACAGCTCTCCAAGCCCTCTGTGTTTGTATCAATAGTGCCTCCATTCATATATATATTTACGGTATCTACTTTTCCGGTATCCGGATTCGTGTAGAAATTACCCTTTAGCTTACCCTCAAGAAGAAGCTGTGAATATTTAATTTCAAACATTTCCTCTGTTGCTTCAAGGGTTATTCCCTCAGGGATATAAAGCTGTGAGTTTTCAATTTGGATTTTCTTTGCCTTTATATCATAAGGAAGCTTTGCACATGAAACAGAAAAGCATACAAGCTCATAGTTTTCCGCCTGTGGTGGAATATACATTCCGGAACAATAATATCTGTTCTTGTAGGTTGCCACAGCGGTTAAATCATTTTCAATCACCTTTTGCAAATTGGAATAATACCCAGGATAAATTTTCATCACATCCGGTATGACTGTTGTATCATCAATGTTCATGACAAGCTTCGCATTATCACTGATGTAATTCTGCATTATTGTATTATCCTGCTCGGATGTAAACGTAACTCCTTTGATGTCTATGGTTACCTTATGCGTATTACCGGTACCATCATTCGAGGTATTATATGGCACTATGTTATTGGCACCGATGGTACCGCCTTCCCATTTTATAGTGACATCATCCGAAGCATTTAAGCTGCTTGTTGCACTGAAGTAGCTGGCACTTACGGAAACATTTGTCAGGGAAATATCCGTTTTACCTTTTATCATGCTGTAATTCACGCCATTAAAATAGCATGTTTTTCCTTCCAGCTCTCCGATATCCGTATTTGATACCGTAAGATTGCCCTCTACTGTCGTGGAATTCGACGTATCATAAAGGGCGCTTCCGCTCTTAACCGCTTCCAGCGCTATTACAAGGTTCTTTCTAAAGATACCGCCCGAAGTCCCATATACATAGTTCTGGGCATTAAAATTTTTCATTGTAATTGTTACATCACTGCTATATACACTTCTCTCTGAATAACCATATAAGCCATACACACCATAAATGTTTGATGCCCCATCTATATTGATATCGGTGATGCCGTCTGCTGCAGAATCACTCATTCCGTATATATATCCTGAATAATTATTGCTGCCATCTTTGCTAATACTCAGAATATCAATATCAACAGCTCCCTTTGCCTTCAAGTTATATGTACCATATAAAGAATTATTCACCATACAGTCTTTTGCCAGGAAGGTATATGCTCCCTTTAATGAATAATCTTTTTCATCATATTGTCCATACCAGCCATATATAGTATTATACTTTCCGTTTAACACCTGAATGTTCGTATCCTTGCCAACCTTTGTATAATTGGCGGCATACAGGCTCGGATAATATGTGGATTCCTCCGGAACAGTTGCCTTGATATCACAGACAAAACCACCAAGAATCTCTACCTGATTGCTTCCATATATAGTAGATGATGATGTGATTTGGCAGGTTTCATCCATTGTAACTGTAAGGTCACCTCCAATTATCATACAATTAGTGTATGAAGCACCCTGAGTCGCCGTCATATAACCTATGGCAGCTCCTGTCAGACTGACAGTACAATCACCTTTAATATCTACATTCTGAAAACCATACAAGTTGTAGGCAATCACAGATGTTTTGTCAAAGACTGCTTTTGCATATCCCCCGATGGAAGGATATATGTAATCAGACCCGGAGCTTTGAGAAGAACCAGAAAATACATAGACATAATTTGCATATCCTCCATGGTAATTGAAATCAAAGCTCCCACCTACACTTCCTGTTCCATATGCTCCATAGACACTCAGATATGAGGAATTATCCGAATTGCCATATACATCAAACAGTATGTTTCCGTCAATTCCGGAGTTATATACACCATATATACAGGATTTTACAACAGCTGTTTCATCTATGGTAACTGTCAGCTTTCCTTTAACCGTAACCCTATCATTGCATCCGTATATACTGTTGTGAGTTCCCCCTGTAACAGATAAAACAACATCCTTTGCTGCCTTGCATCCATAGTTTAAAACATATATACCATTTGTTGTATCATCTTTGGAAGTAAGGCTGACATTTCCTTCTGTTGTAGAACCATTGTTTACAGCATACATTGAACTGATAGTCGAAGAAGCTGTCGTTACTGCCACATCTCCTGATGCTGAAGATCCTTCTGTAACACCATTCAACATTCCCTGTACTGTGGAGGACTGCACTGTCACAGTTACCCCACCTGTTACGGAAGAAGCTCCTGAAACAGCAGAACAATTGCCGAAAATTGCATTATCCAAATCAACAGTTACATTTCCTGTAATCGTTGTACCTCCATAGATGCCATAAAAATTACCGATTCCGATTTTATCAAAATCAAGTTTCACATCTCCGGTAACATTCGTATATGAATTTGTGACATAACATGATGCGATATTCATACTGGTCGGCGTTTCTTTCCCTGTTGCAGTGATGGAAATCCCGCCTGAAACAACGGCTTTCCTTTTTTCCGTTCCAAATACACCCATGATAGTCTGGGCTTTTACAGCATCATTTACATGTATATCAACAGCTGTTCCTGATGCCGCTGAGATATGGCTTGCATATCCTGCAAAGATAGTATTCACTACTGCATCTTTTATATCAAGACAAACTCCTGCCTCAGTAGTATTCTTACTGTCAACCATTCCATTATATACACCATATAATAAATCCAGTGTTCCTGACTGAACAGTAATCTTAACCCGTTCCTCCGTCTTTGCCTCATATACGCCATATATCGGTATCTCGGTGATAAAGTCCGTATCAGCAGGGTTTTTGAAATAACCGGTATTGTCCCTGTGACTTACGATTTCTTCTGCATCAGCAATTCCATCGCCATTCTTGTCAATATAAATATTGATATATGACACCGTATCTGTTGAATTAGCTGATTCTTTAATAATAACCGAATTTCCATTCAGGTTAATTCCCTGATAGGGCACTTCACCCTCATCTGATACCGTAGTAACAAACGTAACGCCTTTAGACTTATCCACAAGTGCAAGCTCCGGGACAGCTTCATCTTCTGCGTCCTGTTCAGATGATGTGGTCGTTTCATCTTCTGAGCTCTGCTCCGATGATGCCGCCATTACTACTGCCTGACTTGTCCCTGCACATAATAAAAGTGCCATGGATAAAAGCGCTATCATATGTTTCAGTCGTTTCATACATCTCTCCTCCTTTTTTATTTTTTCATAAAATGTATAATACCTAATTTTACCTTATTGTAATAATTCGTGCAATTCTAATATTTTAGATAAATTTTTTTCGTTATATTGCACAAATAAAGTCGTTAAAATGTTATGCATTGCCCTGATGGCTTTATTCATATTTTTTCCAGAACCGATCTCACATAACCTTCCGTATATGTCAGATGTGCATATTACCGCTTAAACCATAAGAACCGCTATACTGTACTCTGCTTTTCTGTTCTTATTCTCTTTATGTATGGTAAGTTGAACGATACACCATTTTGGGAGTATCGTTCAAGCATTACATTTAGTCTTTGTTAAGCATCAATTCACTGTAACATCCATAACAGCCTTTTCCTTCTCCTCTGAACACTGAGGTTGTCTAGCTATCTCCGCATAAGCCACTTTGCTCTCCGCAGCCGTCAAATCAAGCTCATTCATCTTCATCTCACCTCGATATGTTAGTCTGCATGAAGTTTGGACAATAAACATATAGTCTCACAATGTACTGTTCCGACAAACTGGTCAACGGCACAAGCCTTCTTCACGTAATACCCATGCTCCTGTAATGTAACAATATCTCTTGCCAGAGAGGTCGGCTTACAGCTTATATATACCAGCTCGTCCACCCCATAATTGATAATCTTTGTAAGCGCTTTCGGATTGATACCGTCACGCGGCGGGTCAAGAACGATGATGTCCGGTTTCTCCTCAATATCATCAATCACTTTAAGTACATCGCCCGCTATAAACTCACAATTTGAAAGTCCGTTTAATTTTGCATTCTCTTTTGCTGCTTCGACTGCCTCTTCAACAATCTCCACACCGATAACCTTTTTTGCCACAGGTGACAGCATCTGTGCTATCGTTCCTGTTCCACTATATAAATCAAATATAACCTTATCCTTCGTATCACCAACATAAGACCTTGCTTTGTCATATAATCTTTCTGCACTCTTGGTATTTGTCTGGAAGAATGAAAATGGCGATATTTTGAACTTAAGTCCAAGAATTTCTTCATATATATATTCTGTTCCATAAAGCAGCGTCGTTTTATCACTGATTACTGCATCTGCCAGACTGTCATTTTCCGTATGAAGAATTCCCGCTATCTGTCCTTCCAACGGCAAATGAATGACGCCTTCCACATAAGCCTGCAAATCCAGACTTTCTATATTCTGTGTAGTTGTGACAAGATTGACTAAAATACCTTTCGTTGTGTAAGACTGTCTGACTACCAAATGGCGCAGTAATCCCACATGCTGCATTTTCTTATAGTAAGAAAGACCTGCTTTCTGACAGAAATCCAAAGTATATGCAACGATTTTATTATAATCCTCACTTACAATGTCACAGTCTTTGATATTTACAATATCATAGGTGCTGTTTTTCTTATGAAGTCCGAGGGCAAGAGGGCCGTCCTTATATTCATCTCCAAATGAAAACTCCATTTTATTTCTGTAACCAGAGGTTATCGGAGAACCAATAATCCCTTCCCACTCATACGGATGCTCCTTACTGTCTATAACACCGTCAAGAAGCTGCTTCACCAGTTCTTCCTTTACCTTCAGCTGATTTTCATAGCTCAGTGTCTGATATGTACAGCCGCCACAGGCTCCAAAATGTGAGCAGCACGGTTTGATGTCCTCAAGCACGGACGGCTCAAGAACCTCGAGCAGTCTGCCCTCTGCCTTACCTTTTTTCAGCTTTGTAATCAGACAGGATACCTTCTGTCCCTTAAAAGCACCTTTAACAGTTACTTTTCTGTCATCTATAACAAAACTTCCCTTGTTAGGGAAGTCATATTCAGCAATGATTCCTTCAATTATATCATGCTTCTTCATAGCCATACCTCTCATTCACATTTTCCTGTCACTTGCCTGTCACATCACACCAAATGATACAACCTGCTGCTTTCACATACACTTCCGCTCTTAAAACAGTCCCCATCCATTTCTTTCACCGGCAGGCTTACGCCTTGGCAATTCGTTTTCGGCAAAAAACGGCTTCCCTTTTTTATCAAAATCAAGCAGCATATAGGTTCCCGTTCTGTTATCTCTGGGTAATGCAAGACTACCAGGATTCACAATATAAGAACCGCCATAATGCTTGAGCGTTCTTACATGGGTATGCCCAAACATGACAATATCATATCCTCTTTCTTTAATCAGCTCTTCCAGTTTTTCTGTACCATAATGAACATACTGTCGGTGTCCGTGTGTAATATAAGCATGAAGACTTCCGATCATAAATTCCTCATCACCCGGCAAATCCGAATGCCAGTCATTATTGCCTGCGACCATATGAAGCTCACAGTCAAAATTTTCACGGATAAAGTCCTCATCGCCACACACATCTCCCAGATGCACCAGCATATCAATATCGCCTACGATATCCTTAATCTGTCTGATACAGCTTGTCTTGCCGTGTGTATCACTAATGATTAGAACCTTCATTGATAACCTCCCTGATAAGTCTTAAAGCATTACCTCTGTGACTTATCTCATTTTTCTCCTCAGGAGACAATTCCGCTGTCGTTTTACCTCGCTCAGGCAAAAAGAAGATTGGGTCATAGCCAAAGCCATTTTCTCCCCGCTCCTCATATCCTATGATTCCTTCTATTGTTCCACGTCTTGTAAAGGTTCTTCCGTCAGGAAATGCCGCCGCTATGGCACACACAAACCTTGCGGTTCTTTTCTCATCAGGAACCCCTGCAAGCTTGTCTATGATTGCCTGATTCTTGATTTTGTATGAAGTGTCCTCCCCCATAAATCTGGCGCTATAGATACCGGGTGCCTTGTCCAGATAATCCACCTCCAGACCGGAATCGTCTGCCAGAACCAGACAGCCCGCGATTTTGCTGATAGCCTCTGCCTTTATGATGGCATTTTCTTCAAAAGTTTTCCCGTCCTCAACGATATCTACATCAATTCCTGCTTCCTTCATGGACATAATCTCATAACCACAATCAGCCAGAATCATTCTGATTTCCTTCATTTTATTTTCATTTCCCGTTGCAAATATTAATCTCTCCATGTTTAAATCCTTTCTCAATCTAATGTACTACTACGCAAATTAAAACAACCTGCCAAATGCTTCATTTAATGCCAATTTCCAGCCTGCTTGTCTTATATATTGTTTGAAGGATATTGAAATACGTTGGCACTTAGCGAGGAACGAGCTTAGTACCATTACGTATTTCACAAAGCGAAAGCGATCCGAAAAACAATATATAAGACAAGCAGGCGTCCTACCTTTATCTTTTGCTTGTAAAAGCCTTAAGGCACACATTACAATCCCTGTCTTCCTCTGCGGAATACCATGTATTTCCATAAAGACTGATATATCCCTCACCATCCGTTATGTCAAAACTTTCTGTCATGGAATCCGCATTGTATTCTATGGCAATAGGCAGTTCCGAATCAGGTGTATTGATATGCACGATAACTGCAAATTTTTTATTGTCGGGCAGCTTTACCGGCTCGTTTAAATTGATTGTATAATAACCTGAATACTCCATCTCACCACTTGCGACAAGTGTCCTGTTTGTCAAATCTTCTTTGCTGTTAAAATCGGTTACAACATAAACGGCATAGCTTGTTCTGTTTCCTGTGGCATAAAATGATACTGCCTCAAGATTCTCATTTTTTCCTGCTCTATATACATTTGCAAAATAAGCCTCTTCATCATTATAACCCAGAACACCGTCCCAGCCTAACAGGTCAGACTGATATATCTTATCATAGTTATCACTGTCCCCCAGCTTTGTATATACAACGCTTGTATTACAAATATTGACGTCACAATAGGAAACATAAAAATATCCCTTATCTCCAAATTCCGTTCCCCAACTGTTCTTGCAGATAAATGCGCCGTCTCCCTCAGGTTCTATGTTAAAAAACTCCTTCGGATAGTTGTCATCCCAGCCGACGATTACGATATCATGGTTTGTCGCCTTTCCCCCGTTATAATAATAAGAAGCTCTGTCCTTATTGTAATAATATGAACTGCTGTAAGCACTTGTCATGTCGCAGTATATTACGGTTTCCACGCCGCCATATTTGTATATAGCAGATTTTACTGCTTCATAATCCTTATTATCAATTATCTGTGCTTCCTCAAGATGCTTTACCGCCTTAAGTCCGTCTACCGTTTCCCCATCTCCGTACGGGTCATCCTTCTCCAGCACCGGACCCTGCCATGCAGCAAGATATGCTATACTCATTCTGTACTGGCCACCACCCATCTGGTCGCTGCTGAAGCTGTTATTCAGTGTCATATGGTCTACGGAAAATTGTAATCTTTCCCCCGGTGTCAGTGTTGTCTCAAGAGCCGCCAGTGAAGCAAATGCCCAACAGGTTCCGTATTGCCCCTGGTCTCTGACAGCGGTTACCCTGTCATATTCTCTCATGTCATACTTCTCAGGAAGCTTATCCTCCGCTGCTATACGGTTTAATGTAACATGATTCGTCTCATAATCAAATGCACAGGTATAATTAAGCTCCTCACAAATATCATTTACAGGAATAAATAACTGACCATCTTTGTCTTCAGGTTTTTCGGCAATCTGTGTAGACAATCCGTTTATATTTGCCAAAACAGAACCCATATATACCTTTACCTTATTATCACCCTTTTCCAGCGTGACGGTGCCATTGGCATATACATTTACGGAGCAATTCATCTTATCTACAAATGTTTCTACCGGCACCATAATTTCCAGCTTATTACTGATATATACCTGATAGATATTATCTTCAATCTCTTCGTGATTGACCGTAAGTGAAACTCCCTTTTCGTTATATTCTCTTGCAATCTCTTCCAATATATCCGCACTTGCATGAGCTGCCTCGTTTTTCCTTTCGATATGCACCTCAGGCTGTCTGATTACACCAATATAAAATAATACCGCTGCAAACACGAATATGCTTCCGATTAATACTTTTCTCAATCCAGCTCTCTCTTTCTCTTTGGAGGCTTCGGCCCCATAAACTGATAGAAGTATGATTTTATCATACCATTATAAATCTTTCTGTTTTTATCTGCGCTTCTTCCAATATATTTTTCCGCATCCTCATAGGAGGTAATCAAAAACATCGACCAATCCGAAAGCATTTCAAAACTGGCTCCTATGGTTTTATACAATTCCGGAAGTGCTGCCTTTTCTTCAAGCCTTTCACCATATGGCGGATTTGTAATGACAAAGCCATATTTTTTTGGATTACGCAAATCTTTTACATCCCTCTGTTGAAAATGGATATACTTGTCAACCTCCGCCAGCTTCGCATTTTCCATGGCACATTTCACCATGTCTCCATCTAAATCATAGCCTTGAATATTCATTTTGATATCATGCAGGATTACGTCATTTGCTTCATCAACAGCACTATACCATATCCTTTTATTTCCCAGCTTTACCCATTTCTCCGCAAGGAAATCCCGGTTGATACCGGGTGCGATATTCGCTCCAATCATGGCAGCTTCAATCGGAAATGTACCACTACCGCAAAACGGATCTACCAGTATTCTGTCCCTGTTCCAAGGTGTGAGCATAATCAGTGCTGCCGCAAGTGTTTCTGAAATCGGGGCCTTGCCTACAAGCTTTCTATATCCCCGCTTATGAAGTGATACTCCTGATGTATCAAGTGCAATCGTAACGATATCTTTCAATATAAATACTCTGACAGGATAATCTTCCCCATCCTCTGAAAACCATGACACATGATATGTCTGTTTCAATCTTTCTACCATTGCTTTTTTCACGATGGATTGTATATCAGACGGACTGAATAACGCACTCTTATTTGATGTCGCCTTGGACACCCAGAACTTTGCATCTCTTGTCAGATATCTTTCCCAGGGAATATCCTTTGTACCTTCAAACAATTCATCAAATGTAGTTGCTTTAAAGCTTCCGCACTTCAGCATAATTCTCTCGGCTGTACGAATAAACATATTTGCCCTGGCTATAGCCTCTTCTTCTCCGGCAAACGTAATTCTGCCGTCTTCTACTTTAACGATCTCATATCCTAAATCTGTTATTTCCTTTTTTAATACAGCCTCCAGTCCAAAGTGACATGGTGCTATAAGCTCTACTCTACTCATATGTCTTCCTCTATCGCTCTTTGGTTAACGCCCCCGTATACTGGACTAAACCACCTATTGTGTTAATTACCTTATATCCCTCCTGGCTGAGTATCCGGGAGGCCATTGTACTGCCGCCACCATAAGTACAGTATAACAGAAGAAATCTGCTTTTTGGTAGCGAAAAATTTCCTGCCTTTATATCTTCAAGCGGCACATTTACAGCCATCGGAATATGTCCCTTAAGGAACTCCTCCTGCTCTCTCACATCGACTATAATGCCGCCGTATCGCACAGCCTCCTGCAATATATTCCTTATGGGAATACTACCAAATCTCATCTATTCTCACCCCATATAATTTAGTCAAATAAAATTTTTCCCTGATATATGGTATGAGCAATTTCTCTAATATGTACCTAAATCCTCCAAAAGTCCGAGATTATATTTCCACCTCAGAATTCTGATAACCGACTCATCAATCTTCTGTATATCAAGCTCTCCATTTTGTACTGCCGCTACAACTGCGTCATACTGCACCGCATAGTCTGATACAATCATCATATCATTTCCCGCTTTTACCGCCTGTACTGCTGCTGCATCGACACTTACAAAGTCAGCGACACCGCTCATGGCAAGGTCATCCGTTATAATAACCCCTTCAAAGCCCAAATCTTCCCTAAGTATTCTGTGCACATTTTCAGACAATGATGCAGGATATGTCTCATCCATCGAGACCACTATATTATGACTTACCAGAACCGAGTCGGCTCCTGCTTCTATTCCTGATTGAAACGGGAGGAAATCCTGTTCTACAAATATATCATATTCTCTGTAATCTGTAATGATATTTGTATGTGTATCTCCGTTATTTCCATATCCCGGAAAATGCTTCAGCACACATCCCATTTGATCCTCCTTCATGGCGAAAACAATTTTTTCTGCAAATTCACATGTTTCTTCTATATTATTGCCGAAGGCTCTCTGATACATAAAATCCCCATAATCAACCGAATAATCAACTACCGGTGCAAAATTCACATTGATTCCAAATGACTTTAGAAGCGATGATTTCTTGTGAGAATCCTCTATGACTGCTTCAAATCCCCCCTGCTCGTACAGGTTCCTCGGTGACTCAAAGGCTTCTTCAACAAGATTGCTGTTATGGCTTACCCTTGTAACGGTTCCTCCCTCTTCATCAATCCCTATAAAAAGCGGATATGTACTATAGCGCTGAAACGAACCTATATAATCCCGAAGCTGTGAAACCGTCTTATTTTCTACATCCTGTCCAAACAGGAGAATGCCGCCCGGATGATAGGTGTCAAATGTGGTCTGGTCAAATGAAGCATCTGCTCTAATAAAGAACATCTGACCGACCTTTTCTTCAAGAGTCATATGTGCAACCAACTCTTCGAGTTCTCTGTTTACGATTTCCTCCGGAGATTCCGTAGGCTCCTCTGTCGTGCTTACAGCCTCTGTTGTTATAACGTCGGTTATTCCATCGGTTGTTTCAACCCAAGCTATGGCTTCGGTTGTCTCATTTTTATCATTTTCTCTATCCGCTTTCATTTCTTTCATCAATAGAAGCGTCATCATCAATAAAATGCCAAGAATTACTGTCAATGCGATTATGATTCCTAAAATGCGCTTTGCCTGTCGTTTGGTTTGTTTTTTTGTCATTTGTATTCTCCTAAAAAAAGGGTCACAGTCTCGTCCTGATATTTTTCATATCCTGACACCAGATTGTGACCCTTTAATGTTTAGATACTAGCTTCTACTATCTGCAATTTGAAGAATTTGTAGAATTTGAATAATTTGTAGTATCTGCTGCACCATTATAGGTGTTGTTTGACGCCTTGTCTGTGGCTTTGTTTGACGCCTTATTGGATGACTTGTTTGATGTCTGGTTAGACGCCTTATTTGTAGCCTTATTCTGTGAATTATCAGACACGGAATCATTACTATAGCTGTCTGAAGCATACTTATTCTTTGACATATTCATATACCCCCACTCATTTTTATCAGCTTTTGCTGACAATAATATTTTGTGCAAATGAGTGAACAATATACTTCCTTCAGCCGTATAACATTTATTACATCTGATGGCAAATAGTTCTTTTTTAACTATTTCTTAAGCTGTGCAAGTCTCTCTGCTACCTGCTCTGCCATTTCTGTATATTTTGCAAGCTTTGCTTTTTCCTCTTCTACCTTTGATGCCGGTGCTTTATCTACAAATTTCGGATTTGCAAGCATACCGGAAGCTCTCTTTATTTCGGCAGAAAGCTTTGTCTTTTCCTTCTCAAGACGTTCTATTTCCTTATCAATATCCACCAATTCTACAAGCGGAATATAAACCGAAGCATCATGTATCAGTGTTGAAACGGCATTTTCATCTATTCCTGCCTTATCTTTACATACAAATACCTCACTTGCATAACCAAGTGTCGCAAAAAAGCTCTTTGATGCTTCAAATATATCTCTTATCTCAGGCTTTGCCGATACCACATATACGGTAGCCTTCTTGCTTGGCGGCACATTCATCTCTGTACGGAGATTCCGAATTGCCCGAACTGCTGCCTTTATTGTATCAACAGCTGCCTCATCCTCTTTAAAGCTCCACTCTGTTTTCTTAACAGGCCAGTTGGAAATCATAATGGATTCCTCTTCATCCTGAATATTACAGAATATTTCCTCTGTAATAAATGGCATATATGGATGAAGAAGCTTCAGCGCCTGAATTAAAACGGTCTTCAATGTCCAAAGAGCTGCCGCCTTTGTCTCATCAGCATCATGATAAAGTCTCGGTTTAACCATCTCAATATACCAGTCACAGAACTCCTCCCAAATGAAGTCATATACCTTTGACACAGCAATACCAAGCTCATATTTCTCCATATTCTCTGTCATTTCTTCTGCCAAATCATTTACCTTAGAGAGAATCCATCTGTCGGCAATCGTCAAATCAGCCGGACTTACCCCTGATATATCAGCTTTTTCTACGTTCATCATAATAAAACGCGCAGCATTCCAGATTTTATTTGCAAAATTTCTTGAATTTTCAACCCGCTCCCAATAGAAACGCATATCATTTCCGGGTGCATTCCCCGTAATCAGGGTAAGACGAAGGGCGTCTGCTCCGTATTTGTCAATTACCTCAAGTGGATCAATTCCGTTTCCGAGGGATTTACTCATTTTACGTCCCTTGTCATCACGAACCAGTCCATGAATCAGAACATGCTTAAACGGACTGACTCCGGTCTGCTCAATCGCTGAAAATACCATTCTTACTACCCAGAAGAAAATGATATCATATCCTGTTACCAGTACGCTTGTTGGATAGAAATAATCCAGCTCCGGTGTTTTCTCCGGCCAGCCCAGTGTGGAAAATGGCCAAAGCGCTGATGAAAACCATGTATCAAGTGTATCTTCATCCTGTGTCAGATGTGTACAGCCACACTTCGGACAAACAGTCGGTACTTCTCTGCTTACGATTTCCTCATGACATTCGTCACAATACCATGCAGGTATTCTGTGTCCCCACCATAACTGTCTTGATATACACCAGTCACGAATATTCTCCAGCCAGTGAATATATGTCTTGTCAAACTGCTCCGGCACAAATGACAAATCATCTGTCTTTACCATATCAAGTGCAGCCTGACCCATTTCCTTCATGCGTACGAACCACTGTGGCTTTATCATCGGCTCTACCGTTGTCTTACATCTGTCATGTGTTCCTACATTATGACTGTGTGGAACGACTTTAACAAGAAGTCCCAATGCGTCAAGGTCTGCTACCATCTGCTTTCTGGCTTCGTAACGGTCCATTCCTGCATATTTGCCCCCCAACTCATTGATGGTGGCATCATCATTCATAATATTAATTTCTTCAAGGTTGTGACGCTTTCCTACCTCAAAGTCGTTCGGGTCATGTGCCGGTGTAATCTTAACACAGCCTGTTCCGAACTCCTTATCTACATATTCATCTGCAATAACAGGTATCTGTCTTCCCGTAAGCGGAAGCTCCAGCATCTTGCCTACAATATCCGTATATCGCTCATCCTCAGGATTGACAGCTACTGCCGTATCGCCAAGGAGCGTCTCCGGTCTTGTGGTTGCGATTTCAACAAATCTTCCCGGCTCGCCAACTACAGGATAATTGATATGCCAAAAATGTCCGTCCTGCTCCTCGTGTATAACCTCTGCATCCGATATTGATGTTTTACAAACAGGACACCAGTTTATGATTCTTGAACCTTTATAGATATATCCCTTCTCGTAAAGATTTACAAATACTTCCTTAACCGCATTGGAACAGCCTTCATCCATGGTAAACCGTTCTCTGTCCCAGTCGGCAGAGGAACCCATCTTCTTGAGCTGGCTTACAATCCGGTTACCGTATTCCTCCTTCCATGCCCATGCATGCTTTAAAAATTCCTCACGGCCTATTTCTTTTTTATCTATTCCCTGTTCCTTTAGCTTCTCTGTAACCTTTACCTCCGTAGCAATCGCCGCATGGTCTGTGCCCGGCTGCCACAGTGCACTATATCCCTGCATTCTCTTAAAACGAATCAGGATATCCTGCATGGTATTATCAAGGGCATGTCCCATGTGGAGCTGTCCTGTTACATTTGGAGGCGGCATAACAATCGTAAACGGCTTCTTGCTTCTGTCTACCTCTGCATGAAAATATTTCTTTTCTTCCCATTTCCTATATAATCTCTCTTCAATCTGGGAAGGGTCGTATGTCTTTTCTAATTCCTTCATCTTCTTTCCCTTTCTTCACTTTATGTATTGTGGCAGCATTATATGTTCTAATGTAATAAAAAAGCCCTTCGATATATACAATATATTTCGAAGGGCGATGAATCGCGTTACCACCTTGGTTTGTTGCTTATCTTATTCTATAACGGGAACGAACCGGCGTAATCTAGTTATGTGAAATAATATCAACATCGTCTATGCTTATGTGCTTTTTATCATTTAAAATCACATTTTCATATCACATGTTCAACTACACAGCTACAAAGCTACCTTCATATTATCCTCTCTTGAAAATTCTCCCAGCCGATGGAATTTTCTCTCTGTAAAGGGGTGTTAATATTACTCCTCTTTGTCAATGCTTTTATAATATGATTCGTAATATATACATATCTGTCTTAGAATGTAAATATTGTAATTCTCAATGAGATAGTACAACATAATGGTTTCTGGTGTCAAGGTAATTTCAAAACCATTTCTTCTTTTTAAATAATATGATCTCACCAATGATAATTACTATACAAATACATATTACAATCAGATATGAATACCGAAAGCCCAGCTCGGGCATATTTGCAAAATTCATTCCATACCATCCTGCCACCAGCGTAAGTGGCAGAAAAACGGCTGTAATAACAGTCAGTACTGACATGGATTTATTCTGTCTGATATCAAGCTGCTGCTGATATACCTCACGAATCTGATTTAAATATTCCCGCAGCATCTGAGCGTGGTCATAAAGTCGTTCCGACCTGTCAGCCAGATTGGAAAAACACAGTATCTCCTGCTCCGACAAAATATGGTTTTCATTATCAACAAAATTATTTGCCATATCGTTCACTTGCTGGTAATAATAAACCCGTTCCATGATGAGCTTTCTATAATGAAGAATTGCTTTCGTCGGGTTATTTTCAATCGTATCATTCAGAATCTTCTCTTCCATTTCATAGAAACCTTCTTCTATCTGCTGCATATCTTCCAGTTCATCATTTAAAAGATATTGCAGCATATGATACAAAAACATTTCCGGTGTACTATGTCCAACCTGATTGATATTCTCCAGCATTTTTTTACTGATATCTAAATGGGTATCGTCATCTATCAGGATAAGTTCATGCTTCCTAAGCAGATAACCTAACGATATTCTTTCTTTGTGGAATACCTCTCCGTTTGGAACTAATATGGAGCCAATGACTCCATCCGGCATCAACTCCGCCTTGGTAAAATGGATGGTATGATTTAATATCGTATCTTCCATATCTCCAAATATATTGCCCTTCTTATTCATTTGTCCTGCTTCACTTGTTCCAATGAGACGAACAATCCCATGCTCTAATGCTATTTCCACACCCGTTACCTTATACGATCTGACTTCTGAATTCGTCCTTCAACTGTCCGAGAACCCCATCCATTCTCCTGTCATAATCCTCTAAATTACCATTCATTCTGTTAAATACAGCCTTCTGGACTTTATTGTAAATGGACATTTCCCTGACATCCTCTTTTGAGTCACCAAGCTCCATCATCAAATCATCAAAAAATCCTGCAGGCATACCACGCTTCTTAATTTCCTTTTGGAGAGTGGCTGTGTCCACCGATACAGCAAGCACACAAAAGTATTCTATCAAGGATTCATTATTATTATTCAGGCTAAACGCTCTGATAAAACAGTCCTTTGCCTCTTTAAGCTGAAGATTGCCTGCTAAGGCAACCGCCTTATTATGATAGATGTTGCCAAGGAATTCATCGTTTTCTCCACGGGACTCCTTGTAAGCGATTATATCATCATATATTGCACCTGCTTTTATATAATGTTTGTATTTAAGGTATCCGTCAGCCTTTTTCTTGCTTATTTCCTGAGGATTCATGTTCCTTAACTTCTGGCACTCTTCCATGAAATTTTTTACTTCTTCGCTGCTGTAATAATTGCCATAGGTAAGTATCTCCACCATGATATCCTGTGCAAATGCCTTCTTTTCTATAAGCACATCCACCCTGTCAGAAAGCTCCGGCATTTCTATCTCATCACTAATCCAAGTGACAAGACGTTCTGCCATATCATCCTCACTGATAAGCACCATATTATTAAATATGTAATAACAAAGCTCCTCATATGAATACACGCTTATTCTCGTATTCAAAAAGGTATATGGATTATCTGCGGTTTTTGATTTACAAACTATAATATTATTCATATATCCTACCTCTGTGCTTCCTCTACAGCTCCTGCCAGTTCAAATTCCTTACGATATATTTTATTTGTCGTAGGAAACAGTTCGCCAAATCCTACATCTCTTATGATAACTGCACCTTTCTCAGCATCCATAAATTCAACCTCAAGCGATATCTTCGTAGTCTTCGGCGGTCTGAGCGGAAGGCCGTGTATCTCTATTGTCTCATTTCTGGTCTTATCTGTCAGTATATTCTTATAAACAAGCTTCAGCCTGTTTGTTTCGTTTAAAAATATGTTCAGCCTTCCCTTGGTGTTAAACCATTCTTCACCACCTGTAACAATCGGACAAAATGTGTCTCTGCCATCAAGCAGGCTGATTCCTATATGAGATTTAACCGTATATTCCGTATCAATAAAATACCTTTCCAATGGTGCTTTATATACACCACCTACCGCTCTGTAGCATGCGCCCTTTGTATAAATATTCTGTCCTACAAATACACGCCTGCCCTGACACAATGTTGCGGCTGACTGTTTCATCCAGTTTTCGACAAATCCCATACCTGTCAGAAAAACAGAGGATATATAGGTCTCTGACATAAGCTTCTTAACGATCTCGTCAAATGCTTCATCCATTTCCTCTTTATTCTTCCCAAATTTAGCAAAATAAAACACATCCCTGTAATCCTTATGCGTTACATTTATCACCTCAGGGGTTTTATTTCTTGTTATATCTATCCTGTAATAATCAAGCCCTTCATTTCCAAAATCAAATAAAGATACACTGTTATTCCTAAGCGGTTCAGGCTGGTTAAATATGTAATACAGTCCGCTGTCCAAGTGACTTACGATATCAAACTGCTCCTGTGAAAGGCGGAGTACCGTAGCAAGCTCTCTGACCGCCTTAATCAGCAGTATATCCGTATCTGCTATCGTCACAACCAGTTTCTTAATAACACAGTTCTCAAGTTCTCTTGTAAACTGCCTGATATGCAGCACCAAAAGTCTTACCAGAAGCTCCTTTGCCTTATACTGTCTGCCTTCCACATCAATGCTCTCATTCATAAGCACCTTCTGATAAATGCGGTCAATCAGAATTCCATCCTCTTCAAATCTGCATGCAGATGCCTTTGCACCGGAACACCAGCCCGGATAATCAAACAGGCTTGTTTTTTCTCCTGATTCCTCGCTTTTTCTGTGGGTGTGACTGTAAAACAATATATTCGGAAGCAGATATGTATCTTTGGCTTCACTATGATATACCGACTCAGGCTCACCTGTGTCCATATTATAATAACTAAGCTGTGTATATTCCGGGCCAAGGTCAAGACCCAGATACAACTGATTTTCCCCCATGTGAATCTCCTCCATTATAATATAATCAGGTTCTCTTCAAAGAAATGGGTATTGTTCAGATACGTATCCATAGCCTGAATAAGCTCCTGATCATTTCGCGTTTCCTGACTGATAAGCATACTGTTTATCAGCTCGAACCTATCGCTTATCTCCTTGTTAAAGGTTGTATTCTTTAAAATATCACTTTCCACTATCGACGAAGTTCCGCAGACACCATCCACAGAATAAATCAGTGACTCTCCATGGAATACAATGACTTCCTTTACATAGATACCGGGGATTATTTCTTCCATCCGCTCAGACCTGTATTTCGCCATGTTATGGCTTTCCTGTCCAAAGCTATAGCTTACCCATACCTGTTTGCCGCTTTCGCCCTTGAATATGATATATGTCTTAAACTTCATATCAAGCGGTATTGCTGCAAAGTTTGCAAATTCCCAAAAGAATGGCAGTATCTTACAGGAATCTATAAATATCTTCACATTTTCCCGTATCCATTCCTTCTGCTCTGCACTATATCTGCCGCCGCAGTTACTGAAATAATAAAGCAGCGCCATCCGTGATATCTCGTCAGTGATATTTCCCTTTACAATCTCCTTATAAAGGCTTTCCATGACATTGGCAGGAATCTTCAAATCCTTAATCAGATACTGGTGGGCGCAATACTTCAAAAATGCCTTTACCACCATTCCCCTGCTTCTGCCTTTGTAATAAACCTCAAATATATCGTATATGGACTCTATATATCCATCTGCAAACATCATTTGAGCCAGTATGTTTTCTGACAACATATCGATATTTCTATAATTTGAATTTACCGACTTGAAGAGATTTGCCATCTCATCAAGGGAACCGTTATAATTATTAATAAGAAATGCAAGTATCTTTTGACCTGCATATCCACGGCGATATATATACACACATATGGATATCAGTAATCTGTCTTCATGATGCTTATTGTCGCTGATTCCATACTCAGCAATCTTTATAAGCTCATCGATATCGACATCCATATAACCAAATCTGCGCATGCCTTCAAATGCCTGTTCATACATTCTAAGCGATATGTAATACATGATTATATTTGCAGAATCGGCAGGATTGATATAGTCCAAATCGATCTTTGATATATATTTGCGAAGGACATCCGCATCATAATTTTCATGGTAATACTCCACCATATGAAGCAGCGCTTTTTGCTTCACACCATAGCTTACCTCCCTGCAGGAAGCGATATCTCTTGCCAGATTTATTTCTGCCGCATCCTTATAACTGAAGATATCGATGTCGTTATATTGATAAAGAAGCAGCCTGTAATCTCTTGGTGTATATTCCCCGCATATATCAAGATAGCTTCTCTCGTCCACAATTCTTTCCAATCTGTACGGAATGGTATGAATATATCTTCCGCCTCTGTTGTCAAGAAGTGTTATGATTGCAGAGCTTGATATAATCTCTACATAGGCCTCCCCGTTTACAACAGGTATTTTCTCTTCCTTTTCAAGCTCCTCATGTGCCACGATAATATATTCAATATTCTTATTGTCACATACAAATTTTCTCTTAAATATAATATTAATCAGCTTGGATGCAAATTCAGGCTTCACATTTTCCGGATCCAGGAACTCATCATATATAACGGTCAGGTCATCATTTACCATCCCTTTCACAATCATCTTCTCCATGAAGTTCTCAATGGAAGGAATGTAGTCATGATATACACTCATATGCTGTTCCTTGTTATAGATAACATTTGCATACAGGTATGACAATTCCTCATCCGTCAGAATATTTTTGTAATTAAAATACCTGAGAATAGGCTGTGGAATGACCTCATATTTCTTCTTATCCACACTCTTTATGTAACATTCATTGAGTCCGACAAACTTCAAATCTGCCTCAGCCGCAGCTTTATAATATTTGTGATATATATTGTCGTACATTTTGTTTTTAATCAGAATATCACATAATGTATGAAGCGTATTCACGTCCTTCCTTGCGTCATAGATACTCTCTAACATTTTAAATGCATGTACATCAAATTCCTTAAGCCGTGATACGGTCTTTACAAATTCAACGATTACATCCTCTGATACAAACTCATTCCGCATACCCCATCTGATTGCGGATATCTCAAGCGGTGCTATTTTCTTCATCATCAGTGGCTGCTTGTTAAACATATCGCATATTTCAAAATAGATAACGGGACTGTTTACGCCTTCATTATACAACTTCTGAATATCATCATAGAGAATCCATTTATCCTCTGTATAACTATAGTCCACAAACAACAGCAGCCAGAAATAAAACAGCTTATTCCTGCCCTTGTTAAACTTCTGTCTGACAAGTCCGGCTGTATCTTCTATCATGTGTTTTTCCTTACCCAGCAGGGATTTCAGATAGCTGTAATAGCACTGTGCCATATCCTCCATCTCTTCAAAATCCGTATCTGCATCTATACGCACGAACTCCTGCTTTACATATTCCGTTCTGCCGTCCAATATATACATATGCAGCATACCAAGCCTGTACATGTTATCCTCCGGCTTATATTTAATCAGAACTTCAAGAGCAGCCCGCGTCTTCTCTGTATACTCAGCCAGACTGATTTTATCCGTTCTGAAATCGATATATGCTCTAAGAAGCTCATCGTTGCTCTTCTTTATCATAAAATTGTTATGTCTGCTTTTTGGGGTTACTTTTACGGTTTCCGGTCTTAATATCGTTATCTTAACCTTAATCGTCTGATAAGAATTCCAGAAACATATATAACCGGTATTGACACCTTCCGGAATCTTCTGAGGGTCAATCAGGAAATCCAAATCAAAGGTGTTTCCCTGAAAATCCTGTCCACTTATCCTGCTTTTCTCCGGAATGAGGAAATCACAGTCAGAAGTAATCTTTGTATGCGTATACCCCCATGTATTCTTGTTAATGGAAATCGTTGCCCTGACAAGCTCGGCAGGCATCTCTATCAGTATTTCCTTCTGCGCTGCCGTAAGGGTAAGAACCCTTTTCTTGTGCGTATATACAAGGAATTCCTCCATTGCCTGATTGATTGAAAGTGATAAATTAAGTGTATCGTAAACACGCTTAAGATTTTCATCATTTCCAATAAAAGTCCTGACAAAGTCCTCACTATCAAATATCCTTATTGCAGGCTCCCAGTTTTCTTCTGCAAAGGCCGCAAACTGAAATAAATCCTCCAGCTTTTTACCTTCTGCTTCTATATATGGAGAGGCTATCGATATATGATATGGAATTCTAAATTCGCCGCCATCTGTAATAATATTGATATTTCCCTTAAAGGATTTTCCCCTTTCAAGTCCTCTGGCATCAAAAGAGTAATGAATGGTATTTCTCTTTCCGACAAACGTGTGGCTGTCAAAATCGATGAGATATCTGCTGTCATATACCATAAGCTTGATAGGCCTGTCATTTGCAGACTTCACCTGAAAAGACCCCTGATACATCGTTCCCGCCTCAATACTAAGCTCCAGCTTACTGATTGATATGCTTACTTCCGGACGGTCTACATTAAATTCTCCCTTGGCATACTGTTCTACTATTCCCCTCATAGCTAATTTCTCCCAAAAAACAAGTATTAGTCTTGTATTTAAACCTTACAATCGGTATAATCATAATTAAAAGACATATATTCTGATTATACCAAAATATTACTTTTTTTGAAACATTATATAAAGAAAAAGAGGGATTTTTTTATGGGAAAAGCAAAAGTAAACCTGTCAACCGACAATCTCATTACTCAGATTGAGACTGTCAGATTCGATTTGAACATGAATCCGTTGGGGATTCCGGATTCCGTTACCAAGGCCGTTGCCAATAATACGGTACAGTTAATCAATTACCCTGACCCCACATACAAACGACTGAAGGAAAGCATATCCGACTATACCGGAGCAAAGACCGACAACATCATTGTAGGCAGCAGTTCCTATGAACTTATAAAACTGCTTATCGAATTCAATACACCGAAGAAAGCACTGCTTATTACGCCCGGCTCACAAGGCTATGAAAATATGCTGAAGCTAAACGGCTGTGAAATCCTTTACTACAATACAAAAGAGGAAGAGGACTTTGTTCTTGACATTGCAGATTTTATTTCAAATTTAAATGAGGACTTGGATATGTTGTTTATTTCAAATCCGAACGGTACCACATCCTCTGTAATCGACAGGGAATCCATGGAGTTTATTGTAAAGGTATGTAAGGGCAACGACATATTCCTTGTCATTGACGAAGAATATATGGAATTTGTCAAGGATAAGGAGGACTGCACTTCCATTTTGCTGTCCGAGGAATATGACAATATTGCCATATTGCGTAATACTACAAAATTCTTTGCAGTACCGGGACTCAGACTTTCCTATTTGATTACATCAAATACGGTATTTCAGAAAACACTTGAAATTGCGGGATTTCCATATTCTATCAATAAAATGGCGGAGGTTGCCGGAATTGATATGTTTAAGGACGCTTCTTATATCAGCGAATCCGATTCCGTAATAACCACAGAACGTAATCTTGTATATGCCGCCCTTGCAGGACATAAAACCATCAAGCTTTATAAGCCTGCGGCAAATTTTATCCTTGTCAGACTGCTTAAGGATGATATAACTGCTCAGGATGTCGCAGACTATCTGGTACATAAAGGCTTATATATACGAAATTGCTCGGATATCCATGGATTAAGCAATAAATATATCCGATTCTGCTTTATGAATCCAAAACAAAATGATTTGCTTGTAAATACACTGCTTGAAATTGTATAATGAACCTGTAACAGCATCTACAGCATTTGCTGTTCATGTATAAAAAGACAAAAGGAGAGAATACGAAAATGAATAACGAAACAATCAAGCTTACTTCGTCATACAATAACTCACTTAGTATTAAGGTTGTAAATGGCCACTTTGCGACAAACCATTCCCATATCAACCAGTATATCGATATGACCACCCTTAAGGTAAGACGCAGAATGGCTCTTGCCGCTGCCCGTTCCATGGCAACTGAATATATGGCATCTACAATTGTTGATACAATTGTATGTATGGATGGAACCGAGGTCATTGGTGCATATCTTGCAGATGCTCTCACCGAAAACGGAATTGTATCCATGAACCAGCATCAGACCATTTATATCGTAACACCGGAGGTTCATTCATCAGGTCAGCTTATATTCAGGGACAATCTTCAGCCTACCATCAAGGGCAAGAATGTACTTCTGCTCCTTGCATCTGCAACAACGGGCAAGACTATCAAGAAGAGTCTTGAATGTATTGAATATTATGGCGGAATCATCTCAGGTATTTCAGCTATTTTCTCTGCTACTCCGACAGTAGACGGTCATACCATTCATACGCTGTTTGATATCAAGGATTTACCTGATTATCAGACATATCCGCATGAGGAATGTCCTATGTGTAAAGCAGGTAACAAAATAGAGGCGATTGTCAACAGCTACGGATATTCTGTGCTGTAAAATGCCAATAGGGAGGATACAGGCATCATGAGGGAAAAAATCATGATTGTTGATGACGAGAAGGAAATTGCAGATTTGGTTGAGGTTTATCTTCAAAATGACGGTTATGAGGTTTATAAATACTACAATGCCACAGATGCCATCAAGTGCGTGGAGCATGAAGCATTAAGCCTTGCCATATTAGATGTGATGCTGCCTGATATGGATGGTTTTTCCTTATGCCAACGTATCCGCGAGGAACACTTTTATCCTATCATCATGCTGACTGCCAGAGTGGAGGACATGGACAAGATTACCGGTCTGACACTGGGTGCCGATGATTATATCACGAAGCCCTTTAATCCTCTCGAACTGCTCGCCCGCGTAAAAACACAATTACGCAGATATATGCGGTATAACAATGCGGATTTGGCTGCTCCAAATCATGAATCGGATGAGTATGATATCAGAGGGCTCTATATATCCAAAAACAGCCACAAATGTACAATCAACGGCAAAGAGCTTTCACTGACCCCGATAGAATTTTCGATTCTCTGGTATCTGTGTGAGCATCGGGGAAATGTAGTTTCCTCAGAAGAGCTGTTTGAATCCGTATGGGGCGAAAAATATCTTGACAATAACAATACCGTTATGGCGCATATTGCCCGTCTTCGTGAAAAAATGCACGAACCGGCACGGAAGCCAAAGTTTATAAAAACCGTATGGGGAGTTGGATACACCATTGAATAAACAAAAATTAAACAGAGCGTATACGCAGATATCACGCCGTATATATACACAATATATCCTGTCTATTGCAGGTGTACTGTTTGTCCTGCTTGCAATATTCTTTCTTGGATGGTTTATATGCTCTCAATTTACATGGTATGATACCGACCCGTTATATTTGCGGCTTAAGGCACTTCAGGCGTCAGCTCCATTTATCATGCTAGTCATTATCACTATATTCGTGATATTTTTTACGACAAAATCAATAAAAAAGCCGCTTCGATATCTGGATGACCTGATCGATGCCGCAAAAAGCCTTTCAAGTCCGAACGAAACACCGATAAGACTTCCTTTGGAACTGAGAGATGTAGAAAATGAGCTAAACCTTGCAAGAGAAGAGTCCCTTAGAAATATGAACCTTGCTAAGGAAGCCGAACAACGGAAAAATGATTTGGTTGTTTATCTGGCGCATGACTTAAAAACACCGCTTACAAGTGTCATCGGATATCTTACGCTGCTTCAGGATGAACCCCAGATATCTCCTGAACTTCGTGCCAAATACACAGGCATTGCTCTTGACAAAGCAGAGCGTCTTGAAGAGCTTATCAATGAGTTCTTTGACATTACGCGTTTTAGTCTTACGGCTCTTACTTTAAATTCACAACGGACAAGCTTAAGCCGTATGCTGGAGCAGATAACAAGTGAATTCTACCCTATTCTGGCAGAAAAGGAGCTTAGCTGGCATACTGAAATATGTCCTAACATAGATATATTATGTGACAGGGACAAGCTGGAGCGTGTATTTGATAACCTGATTCGAAACGCCGTAAATTACAGTTATCCTGCAACGGAAATAACCCTGAAAATGGTGCCTTGCGGAGAGCATGTAAAGGTTGTCGTCAGCAACCACGGAAAAACGATATCTCCGGAAAACTTAAAACGCATATTTGAACAATTTTTCAGGCTTGATTCCTCTCGTTCCTCATCTACAGGAGGTTCAGGACTGGGACTTGCCATCTCAAAGGAAATTGTAGAACTGCATGGAGGTCAGATTTCGGCAGAAAGCGAAAATGAAAGTATTGCTTTTACAGTAATCCTTCCTTTGGGATTATCACAAATATGATTCCATGAGCAGGCTTGTCATAAAATCGTAAGAAATTGAATATAAAATTGCAAGTATTTATAAATGAAATACGCAAAAATAAAGCACTTTGTTTTGATACACTTTCCGTATCAAAGCAAGGTGCTTTTTTATTTCAGATCATTCAGACACAAAAACATACAAAGGAGTGTTTACAAATGAAGCATACAAATAAACCCAATATTGCAATTTTATTCGGAGGATATTCTTCTGAGTACGGCGTATCACTCAGCTCTGCCTCCACCGTAATCCGCAATCTGAATCATGAAAAATACAATCCGATATTAATTGGAATCTCCAAGTACGGAGACTGGTTCTATTATACCGGTTCAGCAGATGATATTCAAAATGACACATGGCAAATCAGCACATATTGTACGCCTGCCGTTATCGCACCGAACCGTTCACGCAACCTGTTAATTTTCAAGGAAACAGGAATTGAAACCATCCGGCTTGATGCCGCACTTCCAATTCTTCACGGAAGAAATGGCGAGGACGGAACCGTCCAGGGAATCCTTGAACTTGCAGGCATCCCAATCGCAGGCTGCGGAGTCCTTTCTTCAGCGCTTTGTATGGACAAGGACAGAGCACATAAAATGGCAGGTCTGGCAAATGTCCGTGTACCAAGGTCATTGGTGCTTTTTTCTGATACTGCCATCGATGAGGCTTACACCTTTGCAGCAAATGTCGGCTTCCCCCTATATGTAAAACCCGTAAAAGCAGGCTCTTCTTATGGAATCAGCAGGATAGAAACCGAAAAAGAACTTACACCGGCTATTTCAAATGCCTTCCAGTATGATAACGAGGTTATCCTCGAAGAAAATATTGATGGCTTTGAGGTCGGTTGTGCCATACTTGGAAGTGACGAACTGATAACGGGTGAGGTCGATGAAATTGAACTGTCAGACGGATTTTTTGATTACACTGAAAAATATACCTTAAAATCATCTGCCATTCATGTGCCTGCAAGAATCGATATCGAAAAACAGAAGGAAATCAAGGAAGCTGCCAAACGTATTTACAAAATTCTAGGCTGTTCAGGCTTTGCACGAGTTGATATGTTCCTGACACCTGAGGGTGAAATTGTCTTTAACGAAGTAAATACAATTCCCGGATTTACGGAGCACAGCCGCTATCCGGGCATGATGAAAGCGGCAGGTCTGTCCTTTACGGAGATACTGGAAAAAATCATAGAACAGGCGGTGACAATATGAAAACATTAACACTTACAAATAAACAGCTTCATTTGGGCAATCTTATTCTGGTAAATAAAGAACATGGCATTTTAAAACCATCTGCGGGTACACTTGTACCTGTAGCTTATCAATCTGATACGCTTCTCCAAAGACAGGCTGCCGCCCTGCTTGAAAATCTTATGGAACAGATAGACGGCTGGCAGTATATCGTTCCTGTCAGCGGCTGGCGTTCCACCCACGAACAACAGCAAATCTGGGACGATTCTCTGGCGGAAAACGGTTTGGAATTTACACAGACCTATGTTGCTGTTCCGGGACATAGTGAGCATCAGACAGGACTTGCCATAGACCTTGCTCTCAGGCAGGAACATATTGATTTTATCTGCCCTGAGTTTCCATATGAAGGAATCTGTCAAAAATTTCGTGAAATGGCTCCTGACTATGGCTATATCGAGCGTTATCCAAAGGGCAGGGAAGCTGTAACGGGTATCGGACACGAGCCATGGCATTTTCGTTATGTCGGTGTACCACATGCCAAAATTATGACGGAAAACAATCTGGTACTTGAAGAATACATGGATTTTATCAAGGATTATGAATATGGTTCCAAGCCATATATTCTATCCATAAATGGCCGCGAAATAAGCGTTTCCTATCTTCCAATGACAAATACAAACGGTACAAGGCTTATGATTGATGACACGCTCATCTACAGTATTTCAGGAAATAATATCGACGGTTTTATTATGACGGAATGGAGGCATGCCCATGAAAACAAAGCAGAGCTTATGTGGGCTTGATGCATTCAGATTGGCAGCTGCGTTTCTTGTTATTGCAATACATACATCTCCTCTTGCAGGCTTTCATGGAAATGCGGATTTCTTCCTTACAAGAATACTTGCCAGAGTTGCCGTACCGTTTTTCCTGATGATTACAGGACAATTTATTGTAGCCGATTTTTTTGATAATGCAGATCATACAATTAGCAGGGATACAAGCAAAAAGCTTGGACAAAATGCAAATAGCAGTACAAAATTAAAGCTAAAAAAATATCTGTCGAAGATATGCTTATTGTATATGGCAGCCATACTGATATATCTCCCTATCGGTATATATTCAGGACTTTATCACTTTCAGACAGCTTATGACGGCTTCCGTATGCTGATATTTGACGGAACATTTTATCACTTGTGGTATTTTCCGGCATGCATCATCGGTATACTTATTGTCTATCTGTTGAGCCGATTTCTGTCTTTGCCTGTTATAGCAGCGATATCTTTTATCCTTTATATATTTGGACTGTTCGGCGACAGCTACTATGGACTCACATATGATATACCTGCTGTTAAGGAAATGTACGACTACATGTTTATGGCATTTTCGTATACCCGAAACGGAATATTTTTTGCTCCTGTTTTTCTTGTTCTTGGAGCTGTAATCGGAAGACAGGTTCATACGGACAGCAGGCTATCGGCTATCGGCTTTTGTCTTTCATTTATGGCAATGACTATAGAAGGCTTTATGCTTCATATCCACCATATGCAAAGGCATGACAGTATGTATATCATGCTGATTCCTACCATGTATTTCCTTTATCGGTTATTGCTCGATGTGAAAAGACGCACAGGCAATATGGAGTATAGGTCAAGCTTGCAGAGCCATATAGGACAGTCTGTAAACATACGACAGGTTACGACTTGGATTTATGTAATTCATCCTGCAATGATTATCGTCGTAAGGGCAGTCGGGAAATTATTGAATCAGACTGAGCTTTTCGTATCAAACAGCCTTGTTCATTATATCGCTGTATCCCTGCTGTCATTGATATCCGCCTATGTAATTGCTTATATATGCAGGAAGTTAATGAAACCAAAAATGAATAGAAGAATTCACAGAGCATTTGATCATACATTTGGTAAGAGCCCAACCCCAACAAACCGTGCATGGATAGAGCTTGATATGGTGGCACTTCAAAAAAATGTTCACTTCCTACAGTCAAAGCTTCCTGAGGGTTCTGTGCTTATGCCTGCCGTCAAAGCAGATGCATATGGACACGGAGCAGTGCTTATCTCAAGAGAGCTGAATCGACTTGGCATCAATCACTTTTGTGTTGCCTGTGCAGATGAGGGTGTGGAGCTTCGCCGAAACGGCGTAAAAGGGGAAATCCTTATCCTCGGTTATACGCATCCTGACGCATTTCCTATACTGGAACGATATAAGCTGACACAAACCGTTATAGACTATGCGTATGCCTGTCAGTTAAACAACTATGGAAGAAAGCTCCATGTTCATATCGGAATTGACACCGGTATGCATCGTCTTGGTACACGTAGTGAAAATATAGATGATATTATAAGCATCTTCCATATGCGGGGGCTGATAATAGACGGAATGTATACACACTTATCCGTCTCCGATTCCCTGTTCCCAAGGGCAAAAGCTTTTACAAGAAAGCAGGCTGACTGCTTCTACGAAACAATAGACAGGCTTAAGGCAAGTGGTTATAAAGTTCCCAAAATTCACCTGCAGGCCAGCTACGGTCTGCTGAACTATCCTGAACTTGGTGGAGATTATGCACGAGTCGGAATTGCGCTCTACGGTGTGTTAAGTGCAAAGGAGGACACAGATAAATACGCAAATTTGCTTTTACCTGTCCTGTCCTTGAAGGCAAGAGTATCATCTGTCCGCACATTGCAGAAAGACGAATCCGCGGGATATGGCATGGCTTTTACGGCAGTAAAAGAGACAAAAATAGCCACACTCTCCATCGGCTATGCAGATGGTCTTCCCCGTAATCTCTCAAATGGTGTAGGCTCTGTCCTCATAAACGGACACAAAGCAAAAATTGCAGGGAGAATTTGTATGGACCAGACTATCATAGATGTAACAGATATCCCTTATGTGGCCTCCGGTGATATCGTTACAATTATCGGAACATCAGGAAATGAAATGATTGGTGTGGCAGATATTGCGGAACAGACACACACCATTACAAATGAAGTTCTTTCAAGGCTTGGCAGCAGACTCGTAAGAATCGTAAAATGATTTTTAAAATGTGCCGCAAGCACGACAGACTTCCCGGCTGTATCATAAAAAATCCTCTTAAGCTACAGAGTTTATTCATACGCTGTATCCTTAAGAGGATTTTTAATCTTACAATGCAGACTTTCCATATACCGGTTCTTATTGTTCCGCTTTACGATATTCCTTCTATTTTTAATAAAGCTTCTTTTTTATCAAGTCCGCCTGCATATCCCGTCAGGCTTCCATTTGCACCGACCACTCTATGACATGGTACCAGTATGGCAATCGGATTATGCCCTACTGCACCACCTACTGCCTGTGCCGACATCCTTGCAATGTTTCTTTTCGTTGCAATCTGTTTTGCAATATCACCATAGGTAATCACATGACCGTAAGGAATCGTCATCAGAATATCCCATACGTCTTTTTGAAATACACTGCCATTTAAGGAAACAGGCGGCATAAAATCAGGTTTTCTGCCGCTAAAATAGATATCAAGCCATTTCCTTACTTCCTTAAATACCTGCAAATCTTTTTCCGTATAATCTGATACTTTTCTATTTTCAAAATATTTTTGCCCGTCAAATACCAACCCCGTAAGGGCTATGCCGTCACTAAGCATTAACATTTCTCCAAGTGGAGAATGATACTTTTGTAAATAATTCATCCTGTTACCTCATATAACCGGCTACCACTTTTTATATGCTCTTTTCGCCATAACACGAAGTACAACCAGAAGTATCATTGCCACTATTACAATCATACAAAAAATCCAAACGCCAACCGGCACGTCTTTCATATTATAGCATCTGACATTAATCCACATCTGGTTGATTGCCTGATTGGACGCATCATCAAAATACTGCATGATAGCACTCCGATTGATGACATCCTCTGTCGGATATTGGGCATATAGCTGTCTGCTTATCTGTTCAGAAGGAACTGTTATGATATAGTCTTCATCTTCTGCATCGCCTGAAAAGAAGTATCCGAGACGATAATCCTCGACGTTCTCTTCGTCATCTTCCGCACCATAACACCAGTTGACATATTCAAATATCGTATCATCCCCCGCAGCGCCTGCTATAACGGAAGTATAACCGATATAGTACATGTTTCTTACTGCATTATCCGGTCTTGAAAGGAAATTGACAAATGCCTCCGCAGCGTGCTGTTTTGCGGTATCTTCTCCAATTCCCGATTTCAGCATAACCCAACCGTCAAAATAAAGATTTGTACATTCCTCCGGTACGGCAAATTTCAAGATAAAATCATCCTCTTCTGCCTGGTCCATTGTGTATACAGCATCACCTGACCACTGATAATTTGCCAGTACCTTACCGGATACCATATCCGCCTTACCGCTGTCTGTTTCAAATGAATATACATTCTGCTGCATATCCTGAAGAATGTCCTGTACCGCTTCTATGGTTTCAGGAGAAACGTCATTCATTTCCTCAGCCAGTCTGTCATAATAATTTTCAGCATTTATAAAATCAGGAGCTGTCAGTTCATCAGCCTTCATAATACCGAGTGCCGCAAAATAAGAATCTCTTACGTTATCCTTAATCGTGACACGTCTGTTATATTTTCTATTATTTAATATCGCCCATGTGGAAGCTTCTTCTTCCGTTATTTCCTCAGGGTTGTATACGATTCCTGTAACTCCCCACATATATCCGGCTGCATATTTGCTCCATGCCTCGCCATTTATCTCATTGTTTTCGAAGCTTTCCTGAATAAACGGAGATACGCCTCTTGTATAATAATTAAGCTCATTTTCTTCATTGAAAAATTCTTCCGAATACGGCACCAGTTTTTCCTCTGCCATAAGCTTCATAATGAGATACTCCGACGGACAGACCAAATCGTATACATCTCCGAGCGTCAGCATATTATACAAATCCTCATTTGTACCGAAACAGGAATATTCCACCTTAACTTTTACACCATAGGTTTCGTAATACCATTTCTCAAAATCCTCAACCATACTGTTTATGCCGAGAATTTCTGTTCCATTATCTAAATCAATCAGCTCTTCTTCATCCCAATCGCCAAGGTCAATATATTCCTCCCAATTACATACGCGGAGTGTAATTACTTCGTCAGAAGAATCGGACATATCCGTATCGTATACCCCAGCCGTCACAGTATCTCCCAAAGCCGAAACCACACATACCACACAAAGAAGTACGGCAATCATCATTCTTAGAATCCTGCTTACAGATTTTTTCATCCTCTTGCCTCCCCCTTTCTGTCATTTTCCTTATTTCTTCCCGTTACGTTCATGAGAACCACAAGCAGAATCACAATAAGGAATATTACGGTAGAAAGTGCCCAGAGTGCAGTCTTAATCTCCGTCTGTGAACCCTTTGTCGCATTTACCACATAGGTACTGATCGTGTCAAATGTGGCAGGCTTTGTATACGTCGTTATGAAATAGTCATCCAGTGACAATGTGAGTGCAAGGGCAAAGCCTGACACGATTCCCGGCATAATCTGTGGCAGTACCACCTTCATAAGTGCCTGTACCGGAGATGCTCCAAGGTCCATAGCTGCCTCATAAAGACTGCTGTCCATCTGCTTCAATTTCGGAACTACGGACAGATAAACAAATGGTGAACAAAGCACCACATGACCTACCACAAGCGGTACAAATGTGTCCTTGCCAACACCCAAAACGACAATCAGCAATATACAAATCGCAAAACCTGTAACCACCTCCGCATTTACAACCGGTATTCTGTTCATGGCTCCCACAATACCGGAAGGTATCTTCTTGGAATAAAACGCACCAATCGCACCTGTTGTTCCAAGGATTGTTGAAATCGCCGCTGCCGCTATTGCAAGAATAACCGTTCCCCATATCATATCGGCAAGCTCCGGCTTCGTAAAAAGTGTTATATAATTTTGAAATGAAAATCCATGTATGGTTCCTATATTTGCAGACGTCGTAAAGCTGTATACTGCAAGTATCAAAATTGGCAGATATAGTGCAAGTAACATGATACAAATAAAAGCGATTCTTAAAAATTTCTTCATTATAACAATGCACCTCCTCTGCCGCCTGCATCCTCAGCTTCATACTTATTTGTAAATAAGGTAAAAATAAGTATGATGAAGAGAAGGATCAGGGCTATCATGGAGCCGTTATGCCAATCGTATGCGGCAAAATAACTGCCTATCAGACTTCCCATGATATAAGTGCTGTTATACAGCATATCAAGTACAACATAATTCGTCATCGATGGCAGAAATACCATAACAATTCCGCTTATAATTCCCGGTACGGAAAGCGGCAATGTAACCTTAAAAAAGGTCTGTGCACGATTTGCACCTAAATCATTTGCCGCCTCAAGCAGGCTGTTATCCAGTTTCATCAGTGTCGTATAAAGCGGCAAAATCATAAACGGAAGAAAATCATATGTCATTCCTATAACCGAGTTCAGGAACGGATGGTATGCAAGATTTCCTTCAAGCACAGTCAGGACTTCCTTTAATGCCGTAATCCTGAGTGTAAAATTAATCCACATAGGAAGTACAAATACCATAACGATAGCGTACTTTCTTTTCAGATTGCTTCTTGCCAATATATAGGCGACAGGATATGCAATAAGCAGGCAGACGCAAGTGGTAACTACCGCAATGGCGAAGCTGTATGCCAATGTTCCTATCGTATTTGGACTGGAGAAAAAGCCTGACAGATTTGCCAGCGTAAACTGCCCTTCTCCATTTGTAAATGCATAATATACAATAACCAGAAGTGGTGCAACCACAAAACAAATAAGAAACAATGCGTAAGGTATGCACAACTGCTTTCTGGTAAAACGAATTCCATTCATAGCGCATCCCTTTCTCTATTTCTTAAGTGAATATTTGATTTTATCCTCCGGAATAATCAAACTGACTCTATCATCCATGTTCCATAAATCCTCGTCATCCACAATAAAGTCTTCCTCTTCATCGGTTCTGACTACATAGCTGTAGTGGTCGCCCTTGTAAATAAGATTCATGATGTGACCACATACAATGCCTGCATCCTCATCATCGCTCATTTCAATATCTTCAGGAAGTATGGATACGATAACCTTTAGCTTGCCTGTATCGATCTCGTCACCATGCATATCCACGAGAACTTCATCTTCGTTGAACTTTGAATTTGGAATAATACTCGTCAAATCACAGTTTAACGCTCCCTCAAGTATTTCCAATTTATAGTTCTTGTCTACACCTGTCTCTATATTATTCTGGGCAGTCTCGGAAATCATAATGTGAATTCCATCCGGCTCTATCAGCAGTCCTACCATATCACCCACTTTGGCAGCTTTGGTTGACTGAATCACAATTTCATTTTTTCCCGACACTACGGTTATTTCATAATGTACCCCTTTAAATACGACGGAAATAACCTCACCTTTTATTGCCCCCTGTTCGGGAATCGTTATAATTACGTCCTCCGGACGAACTACCGCATCGATCTTCATGCCATGTTCCACATCATCCAGACACTCAAATTCCGCTCCGCAAAAACGAACCTTCATTTTACCCGTCATAATACCATTGAAAATATTACTTTCACCGATAAAGTCAGCCACAAATGCATTTTTCGGCTCGTTATAGATATCCTCCGGTGTTCCGATTTGCTGGATTTTACCTTCGCTCATAACCACAATCTTGTCAGACATGGTAAGCGCTTCCTCTTGGTCATGTGTTACATAGATAAACGTAATTCCCAATCTTTCGTGCATGTTCTTCAGCTCAAGCTGCATTTCCTTCCGCATCTTGAGGTCAAGTGCGCCAAGCGGTTCATCAAGCAAAAGAATCTCCGGCTCATTGACCAATGCTCTGGCAATCGCTATTCGCTGCTGCTGTCCACCGGATAAGGTCTGTACCTTTCTGTCTTCAAAGCCTTCAAGGTCTACCATCTCAAGAACCTTTTTCACCTTTTTCACGATATCCGCCTTTGGAAGCTTCTTTAATTTCAGTCCAAAAGCTATGTTGTCAAAAATATTTAAATGGGGAAAAAGTGCATACCTTTGAAAGACCGTATTAATTGGTCTTTTGTTCGGCGGCATCTGACTGATATCTTTGCCATTTAATAATATTTCTCCGGAAGTAGGAATCTCGAATCCTGCTATCATCCTAAGGGTGGTGGTTTTTCCGCAGCCTGAAGGGCCTAAGAATGTTACAAATTCACCTCGTTTTACTTCGAGGTTGAATTCTTCGACTGCTGCAAAGCTATCATCAAATATTTTGGTGATATTTTTCAGCTCAATGATATTGTTGGAATTAGTATTGTTTTTTTCCATTTATTTCCTCCTCAAGTATCGTAACCAGTTTTATCTGATTGCTTACTTACAGTGCCCCATAAAGACATGCGCTTCCTATGCCATTCCAATCGGACAGTATCACTTTGTACTGCCGGCATACTTCGCATCATATCCCACGTATCACTGCTGTAGTTCTCACCATCCCGGGGAGCAAATAACGAAGAGTCTTATCTGGAGACTCTCCTCGCATGAAGGCAATTTTATTTTGCCCTCATACTGTCGGGGAATCAAAAAACAATTTGAGCAAAAACCCCTTTAATGATGCCGGGTGATGGTATGATGTGTGGTTAGTAGCCCTCTGTACTTTGTGCCGATTCGGTATCGAGGTATTCCGTTTCTCCACATTTTCACAGGGTAAAATAGCTAACAGATTTCATATTTTTCCCACAAATCATAAAAGGTGATTTTCCTTTCAGGTAAAGTATTACCCGAATGTTGAAAAATCACCTCATTCTATCATATATTTGATTGGTTGGATATAGCTTTTATCATTTTCGTTTTATATTTTTTCAGTAAGTTATTTTTCATGTCCTATGTACACTGACGCTGTGTTGCTTATTTTATTATTGTGGTAAATACTTCTTCCCGGCAAACTGAAAGTTTTCTGATTCTATTTGTTTGTTTTTCTATACACGGTTATTCCAAGTATTTTTACCTCTAACCCATCAATATATGGCTTTACATCGTGTTCTTCCATTGTAAGCTGATGAATTTTTGTAACTTCATAAACCAATGCTTTATACCTAACACTTCCCCCATCCTTTAAATTGATACGAATAGGAGTTAACAAAACCATCAATACAAGTATAATTGCTATAACAATACATCTCTTTTTTTTCATCCCAGGCACCTCCAAATTCAAAATTGCTCGTGTATTTTCTCAACTTTCCAGTATTTACGGGCTTTCCCGCCCATCAACATCTATGTAATTTGCACTTTTCCCTTATTTTTTCCCTTGCTGGGAATCTATAAGGGAAAAAGTGTTGTTTTCGTTTTAATCGTTCCCTACTACCTTATCAAGAAGCCTTGCTGAATTTTTCTTGGCTTCCCTTGTAGCGTGGGCGTAGATATTCATTGTGGTACTTACTGCGGAATGTCCCAAGAGCTCCTGCACATCCTTCGGTGGTGCTCCATTTGCCAACAGATTGCTTGTGTAAGTGTGTCGTAATGAGTGGAAGTGGAAGTTTTCAAATCCTTTCAGGTGCTTCCTGATTGACCTGCACATCCAGTCCAGTGCTTCCCTTCCTAAGT
>JAGBHU010000012.1 GCA_017935345.1 Coprococcus sp. | reverse complement strand
ACCGAAGTAATCATTGGAAACATAATAGCCAAATTGCCGTAAATGGATGCTCGATACAAAGCTCTTAACTGAGTCTTAAATACTTCCGGTCTTGTAAGACAAATTCGAATAGCTCTTAATCCAAGCGCCGGATTTTCTTCCTTGTCCAGTTTAAAATAATCCACCTGCTTATCTGCACCGATATCCAACGTACGGATTACAACCTTCTTGGTTGCCATACTCTCCAGCACCTTTTTATAAACAAGAAACTGTTGCTCTTCCGTAGGATAGTCCATATTCTCCAAATATAGGAATTCGCTTCGAAACAAACCGATTCCTCCGGCATCATTTAATAAAACTGCTCCAATATTATCAGCGCTTCCAATATTGGCATATACATTTATTTTAGTGCCATCCAGCGTAACATTTTCTTTTCCTTTTAATTTTAGAAGCAGTTCTTTCTTCTCCATATCTTCCTTCTGCTTCTTTTCATATTCTTTTAAAATTTCCTCTTCAGGGTCAATAATAACATCTCCGGTAAAACCATCGACAATAGCCCAAGAACCAGCTTCTATTTCTTTTAAAAACCCATCACCCAAACCGATTACTGCCGGAATATTCATATTCCTTGCAAGAATAGCAGTATGAGAATTGGAAGAGCCATGGGCAGTCACAAAAGCAAGCACCATATCCTTATCCAAAGAAACAGTCTCGCTGGGTGCCAAATCATCTGCACATACAATCATCTTCTCATCAGATTGAGTCAGTCGTTCTTCCTCTTTATTTAAACAGGCAATTACACGGTTGGATATATCTTTGACATCAGCTGCTCTTGCCTGCATATACGAATCATCCATCGCGGCAAACATTGTTGCAAAATTATCCGCCGTCGTAGCCACAGCATACTCTGCATTCATATTCTGATTGCTGATTATTTCTCGAATAGCATCATTATAATCATCATCTTCCAGCATCATCATATGTACTTCAAAAATCTGGGCATTGGTTTCTCCTACTTCCACCAAAGCCTTTTCGTAGATTTCTTTCAACTGTGAAACAGCCATCTCCTTTGCCTCTTCAAATCGTTCAATCTCCGCTTCCTCATTCTCAATATGAAGACGTTTCACCTGGATATCCTGACGCTGAAAAAGAGAAACTTTACCAATTGCAATGGCTCCATAAACACCTTTTCCAGTATATTTCTTCATAAAATCACCCCATTACAGATTTGCTTCAAAAAATGTTTTCATACCTTCTGCTGCCACTATTTCGTCATCTCCATTTACGGATATTGTAACTACATCACCGCATTTCACACCCAAACCCATAAGCGCCATAAGCTTAGTACAGTTAACCGTCTTTTCACCTTTTGTTAAATTCACTTCACTGGCATAAGCCTTAGCCGCCTTTACAAGTAAACCTGCAGGTCTTGCATGAATTCCAAGTTCATCCTTAATTGTGTAATCAAATGTTTTCATAATTTTATTTCCTTTCCTCTTACATTATAGTTTTATATTTCTATATTTTTATCTTAAATATTTTCTGGTATAACAGATAATTTCTTCTTTAAGTGTGTCACTCAAATCCTTATCTACCATGCGCCATCTCCAGTTTTTACCCACTGTAGAAGGCTGATTCATTCGTGTTGTATCATCATAGCCCAGATAATCCTGCATAGGAATAATACAAACATTTGCTTTGCTTTTCATAACCAACTCAATAAAAGCCCTGCAAATT
>JAGBHU010000011.1 GCA_017935345.1 Coprococcus sp. | reverse complement strand
TTTTGATAATTTTTTCGGTTTCGTTCCATTTCAAAAGGGTTTCGTTCCATTTAAGAGAAAAAATATATTTTTTTGCCGATAAAATAAATGACAGATTATATATAAGACTTGTCAGGATTAGAGGTGTGAAATTTATGGAGGTAGCAATC
Source organism: Coprococcus sp. (assembly GCA_017935345.1). Classification (GTDB taxonomy): domain Bacteria; phylum Bacillota; class Clostridia; order Lachnospirales; family Lachnospiraceae; genus Coprococcus. The sequence continues at coordinate 1,543 of JAGBHU010000011.1, read as the reverse complement.
GTCGATGACGAAAAAGTTATCAGGGAGCAGATAAAAAAGCTGGCTGTAAAATATGAGCCGGACTGCAATGTTAATGCCTATGAAACAGGAGAGGAGCTGTTGGCAGAGGGAAAGAAGTTTGATGTGGTATTCCTTGATATTCAGATGGAGGGAATGAATGGCATTGATACTGCCAGAGCCTTAAGGGAAAAACAGGAAGATATGGTGGTTATTTTTATTACCGGGGTAAAGGAATATGTGTTTGAAGCCTTTGATGTATCGGCGTTTCATTACCTGTTAAAGCCTGTAGAAGAAAAGAAGTTTTCGGAAGTTTTTGAACGGGCAAAAAAGGAAGTGGAAAAGAGAACCACGCAGGGACAAAAAAACATTTTTATCAAGACCAGAAATCGGAGCTTTACCATTAACCATGACAATATCCTGTATATTGAAAACCGAGGAAAAAAAGTGGAAATACATACCAGTAATGAAATAATAGACACCTATGCTTCCATGAACGATCTGGAAAAGCAGTTAGGTGGAAACTTCTATCGCTGTCACAGGGGGTATCTAGTAAATATGGCACATATCGCAGAATATGAAAATGACAGCATAAGCCTGAGTAATGGAGAGAACATATTCATGGCGAAGGAGCGTTATAACGAATTTGTGAAGGAGTATATGCGGTATCTGCGGAATGGAGGTACAGCCTGTGTATGATGTGATAAATGTATGTTTGGATGTAATCGTTGCTTTGGGGCAGGGGTATTGTCTGCAATACTTTTTGGGAAGTTTTCTGGAAGGCAGGGAGAAGGACAGACGCATAAACGGACTGCTGGTTATGGTTGTATATGGAGTGTTAAGATTGGGTATCAACTTTATCCTGCCAGCTGATAATGAGAGCATCAGAACGGTTGGAAAAATTACATTGATGTTTGTAATTATCGTCCTGCTGGCACTTCTGTTTTATAAAGGAGTTCAAGCAATAACTGCTTTCCTTGCAATAACTTTTATGGCAGTAAGTGAGATTACTTTTTTCCTGTCCTATATGCTGATGCAGATTGGTGGCAATCTGTTTGACCTCTGGGTATGGCTTCTAGAAAAAGGCTATATTGCTGTTGATACTTTTGAATGGATTGTGCAGATAGCTGCCACTTTTCTACAAATAATTTTTTATGGCATATTTCTTGTATTATTGTATTTCGCTTTAAGGAAGATTATCAGGAGTTTTAGTGATAAGGATTATAGGATACAAAGAACAGAGTTGTATTTTCTATTAGTACCGGGAACGGTTGGGTTACTGGTTTGTTTGCTTCTTAGAACGATTATGATAACAATAGAAAATGATATGCCGAAGCTATTATGTGACAGATACCCGATTTTAAGCATTATTGTTCCGGCAATTCTGATTTTGTCCCTGTTGTCTATTCTCTATGTGGTAAAGACATTTCAAAATATGATTGTATTGAACCGAGAGAAGAACAGCCGGATTATTTTGGAAAAGCAGATAGGCAGTATGCAGGAACACATGGAAGAAATGGAACACATTTATTCCGGCATACGCAGT
>JAGBHU010000010.1 GCA_017935345.1 Coprococcus sp. | reverse complement strand
GCATATGCCATCATATCCTCAAGGATTTCACAAAGTGCTCTTTTTGTTTCAACTGTCTCCTCTGTAAACTCCATAAGTCCAAATAGTTCAAGAAGAGAATTTGTAACATAAACCTTGTCTGCCGGGTCAACTAGATGGCTTTCTATTCCATACTCCATCAATTCATTGATTAACTTATTAATCATAATCATCGCCTCCTATACAGTTTCATAACCGTGTGGATGTGACTGATGCCATTTCCATGCTGTATCAATAATAGTTTCAAGATCTGCAAACTGTGGATTCCACCCAAGAATTGTTTTGGCTTTATCACTTGAAGCTATAAGTGTTGAAGGGTCTCCTGCTCTTCTCTCTTCTTCCTTTGCTGGGATTGGATGTCCTGTAACTTTTCTTGCTGTATCAACAACTTCTTTTACAGTAAATCCAACTCCGTTTCCAAGATTAAAGATGTCACTTTCTCCACCATTTCTCAAATACTTCATTGCAAGAATGTGCGCCTGTGCTAAATCATTAACATGAATGTAGTCTCTAACGCATGTACCATCTTTTGTATCATAGTCGTTGCCAAATACAGAAATGTATTCTCTCTGGTTGTTTGGCACCTGTAAAATAAGTGGAATTAAATGTGTTTCCGGATTATGTGCCTCTCCAATCTGTCCGTTTGGATGTGCGCCACAAGCATTAAAATATCTCAATGACACAAATCGAAGGTTATGAGCTTTTGAAGTCCATTTGAACATTTTTTCCATAGAAAGCTTTGTTTCTCCATAACAGTTCGTTGGAAGAGTTCTATCCGTTTCTAAAATAGGAATGCTCTCTGGTTCACCATATGTTGCGGCAGTTGATGAGAACACTATCTTATCAATTCCATGTGCAACCATACTCTCTAAAAGAACTTCCGTTCCACACAAGTTGTTGCTGTAATACTTTAATGGGTCCTTCATGCTTTCTCCCACCTGGGAGCTAGCGGCGAAATGAATTACACCATCAATATCTTCCTTTTCAAAAACAGAATCCATGAACGCTCTATCTCTAATATCACCCTCATAAAATTTAGCCTTTGGATGAATCGCTTCCTTGAAACCTGTCAACAAATTATCTACGATAACAACGCTTTCTCCAGCATCAATCAATTCATATACTGTATGAGAACCGATATAACCAGCTCCACCTAAAACTAATATGCTACCCATTACCTATTCCTCCAATCTATAAAACTTTCATTCCACCATATTTTCTAATCTTTAATACGCTACACGCGCCCTGCCCAAATACCTTATCCATAATTTTCTGATACTCGGTAACAATATCGTTTTTTACAAACGCTTGAATAGTTCCTGCAAATCCACCACCGTGAACTCTGCTCACTCCGTTATCTCCAAGAAAATCCTCACTAATTGCAAGGGCAAGTGATACATTCTGATGTTGTACATCAGCATTAGAATATACATTCTGAAGGTATTTATATGACGAGTTTCCTGATGCCGCTACCGTTTTTAGGAAACCTACAATATCTTCATCTGAAAGGTATGATACTTCTTTCTGAACTCTTTCATTTTCACGGATAAAATGAATTGCTCTAAGAACGCCTCTATCTCCAACCTGTTCTCTGACTTTTACAATATTTTCAAGAATATCATCTACAGCAAGACCAAGAAGCACTTCCTTACCAAAAAACGCAGCCACTTTCTTCATTTCTTCTGGCACTGCCGCATAATCTGCTGTAAGATCAGCATGAGACCCCTTGGTATCCGTAATGCAAAGACTGTATCCATATTTATTGAGATCAAATGTTACTTTTTCAACCTTCGGATTATTTATGTCTGCAAAATCAACATGAACCATATTTCCGACAGAGCAAGCCATCTGATCCATAAGTCCACAAGGCTTACCAAAATACACGTTTTCTGCAAACTGTCCTATAATCGCTATCTCTTCTGCCGAAACACTCATATTATTGTATAGACCAGATACAATGTTTCCAATTAATGTTTCGTAGGCAGCTGATGACGAAAGTCCTGCTCCAATTAATACATCGCTTGTAATATATGCTTTAAATCCACCAATCTTATATCCTCTATTGGCTAAACCTGCAACCACACCTTTTATCAAAGCTATCGTTGTTTCTTTTTCTTCTTCCTGCATATCAAGATTTTCAAGTGATATAGTTGTTAATGTATAACCCTTTGAAAGAATAGAAACCTTCATATCATCTGTTTTCTTAACAATTCCTATTGCATCGAGGTTAATAGACGCTGCCAAAATCTCTCCATGCTGATGATCCGTATGATTACCACCTACTTCACTTCTTCCCGGCGCACTATATATCTCTACATCATCTTCTCCAAATTCTTCTATATAACTTTCAATCGCTTTTATATATCTCTGTTTCTGATAGGAAATCTTATCCTCATCAACATAAATATCTAAAAACAGATTGTCGTAATTACCATTTTCAATTTCTGAAATTATTCTTCTTGTTTCCAAAGCTCTGACCTCCTATCAGCTTTTACAGAAAAGGCATTGTCTTCAAGGGATTCCCTATAAGACAATGCCCTTTTTATTTAGACATTATTATGCTTCTTTCTGAAGTTCTTTGTTTGCCTTGCGAGAATTGTAATCCGTAGATTTTACAGGTAAAACATTTCCAGTTTTGTTTTAAAAAATTGAATTAATGGACCGTTGAAGCAGGCATTTATAATTGTACCAATCCCTACTACCGACCAGATCCCCTCCCCAGATGCAGTGGCAAATATGATTCCGATAATCACGACAACAACATCTGAAAGAATCCTTGCTTTATGGAATGGAATCTTCTGATGTGTCAGTTTCTCGATTATAATTGCGACACTGTCATATGGAGCGATTCCCATATCTGCGACCATATATAATGCCACTCCCATAGATGCCATCAGCTGAGCAAGCAGCAGTGCAAGGATACGCAGTGGCAGATTCATCTGAATCTGCACTACATCATTCGCTACATAACAAATAAAGTCTGCAATGTATCCGACAAATACCATATTGATAATGGTCCCCGCACCAATGCAGGATCTTGCCTGAAAGAATACAACTACAAGAATGATTGCATTGACAAGCATCTGCCACGTTCCAAAGCTCCATCCAATAAATCCGCTGATTCCAAGATTCATTGCGCTGAATGGATCCACGCCAAATTGTGAAAGTCGTAAGAAAGATACACATAACCCAATGAATAATATTCCCAGTATCATTCCGCCGGTTCTTTTTGTCTTCGTCATGCTCTATCTTCCCTCCTGAACTTTTTTGCCTTTCAGCATATATATTCTGGATTCAAAATCAGTACAAGGAGTCACATTTCCTGGCACTTCACCAGCTGTCACATCGGATGTAATCAATCCATAATTCATCAATTCATCTCCATAATTTTCTGTATGATTCCATACATTTTCATAAACCATATCCGGGTTCAAGCCCTGTAATCTGACACGGCTATACGGCTGATTCACTCCATTTAAAACACGATAATAGCCTACGATTGCAAGCGTGCGGTCTTCATTTGTCACCATCCATACCGTCTCATTTCCTTCGAATGGACTTTTCAGACGATAAAATGTTCCAAACTGTAACACTTCTCGGTATTCTTTCATAAATGTGATCTGTTCTTTTACTTCTTTGATTTCTTCTTCTGTCAATTTGTTGAGATCCAGTTCATATCCAAAAGTTCCAAAGTATGCTACATTCGCTCTTGTATGTAATGGGGTATTGCGAAATACCTGGTGATTCGGGACAACAGACACATGGCTTCCCATACTGCTGAGCGGATAACACATAGAAGTTCCATACTGAATCTTCAGACGCTCAATTGCATCCGAATCATCACTTGTCCATCCCTGTGGTGCATAATACAGCATTCCCGGGTCAAATCTTCCGCCACCGCTGGCGCAGGATTCGAATAATACTTCTGGAAACTCATTTGTCAAACGTTCATACAAATCATATACACCTAGAATATATCTATGGAACACTTCTCCCTGTCTGTCTGAAGGAAGTTTGCTGCTGTAGCATTCTGTAATGCTTCGGTTCATATCCCATTTAATATATGAGATTTTCGACTCCGATAATAACTTTGCCATCATTCCGTAAATATGATCTACTACTTCTTTTCTTGCAAAATCGAGTACATACTGGTATCTGCCGTGTGATGTATTTCTTCCCGGTGTCTGTAAGATCCAGTCCGGATGTGCTCGATAAAGATCAGAGTCTTTATTTACCATCTCCGGCTCAAACCAAAGACCGAATTTTAATCCAAGTGCTTCAATTCTTTCTGACAGGCCTTTGATGCCATTTGGCAGAAGCTCTTCATTTGCCACCCAATCGCCAAGACCAGCTCTGTCATTTCTTCTTGCACCAAACCATCCGTCATCTAAGACAAACAGTTCTACTCCACATTCTTTTGCTTTCCTTGCAATCTCTACAAGGCGATCTTCTGTAAAGTCAAAATAAGTTGCTTCCCAGTTGTTATTTAAAATCGGTCTTGCCTTATCACGCCAGTACCCTCTTGCGAGTCTCTTAGCATACAACTTCTGGAACGTCTGACTCATGCCATTTAATCCATTTTCACTGTAAACCAGAACTGCTTCCGGTGTCTGAAAGCTTTCTCCCGGTTCTAATTTCCAATCGAATCCTTCCGGATTGATCCCGGCTGTAATTCGTGTCACATCATGTGTATCTACTTCTGCCTGCATACGGAAATTTCCACTGTATACAAGGCTTATTCCAATTGCTTCTCCTGCATTTTCATCTGTGTTGTGACGTTTTAAAGCAAGGAACGGATTATGTTCGTGAGAAGAATTTCCGCGCATGCTGTCGATAGCTGTTATGCCATGCTCCAATGTTCGATTCTTTATATAGCGCTCTCTGGACCACGCACCGGACAACTGCATCCATTCATAATCCTTATCCGGAAGATCCAGGCTTAAGCTCATCATATTTAATGCATGCAGATTTTTCTCACCGGCATTTTCAATATAAGCACTTCTTGCAATTGCACTATATTCATCAAAAATCGTATATAAAAGCGCCAGTTTTGCACCAGTCAAAGCGTCTTTCAGAAAGATGCGCAATGTCTGCGCTTCCTCCTCGGACTCTGTGTAAGTTGCCGGCAATCCGGAGAGTTTCGGTTTTCCGGCAATAATCTCATAGCTTTCAAATTGGAACTCACTGATTCTGCTGCCATTTTCCTGCAACAATTCAATTGCCGGATGTCTGTAATCTGTCGTACCGTAAACCGGATATTCCTGTCGAATATGTTCCAATGAAAAAGTACGATCCCACTCATATATATACGATGTCATTGGGCGTTCACATTTTTCAACCAGATAAGAAAAATTTGCTTTATCATGAAGTCGTTTTCCAAAATATAATTGTCCCAGATGTCCATTTTCTAATACACATAAGATATAACTGATTTTTTCATTGTATAAATGGAAAGTTTTCGTTTCCTCGTGAAAAATAATCTGTCTCATATACTACCCCTTTTATAATTGAATTGTTGACTCTTAAGCTGTCTGCTTTTTCGCATGCATTTCATTTACTTTTCTTGTGATTTCTTCCATCTTCTCACCTTTTAAAGTGTAGTATTTTTTGTAAATACCAAAGCTAGCAAATGCAAGAATGATTGGAATTACAATCATTAACACGCGAATACCCATTACTGTTGCTGCGCTCTGCGTTACCGCTTTTGCGTTGTATCCTACAATCTGAAGACCAATTCCTGTTAATCCACCTGCTGCTGCCGTAGCTGCCTTCATAAGGAATGTCTGTGCAGAGCATGTTACACTTTCATTTCGTACACCAAATTTCACTTCTCCATAGTCGATAACATCTGCCATACAGCATGTTGTTACTCCAAGTGAAAGACCTGAGCCGAAGAAAAGTAATGCACAACATACAATAACTAACACCTTGCTCTGTGGTGCTACATATCCTGCTGCACCGAGCAGTACAAATCCAACAATCGGAAGTCCGCATGCAAATGCGTATACTTTTTCACGGCTAATTTTTTCTGCGATTTTCGGGAAGAATAAAAGTCCTGCCATCTCAGCAATAATCGCAAGTCCAAAAATAGAATACAGATATTCATCATGGCATACACATTTGAAATAATATACAGCAAAGCTTTTTGCAATCTGTGTACAAAGGTTAAATGTCAAAAGTAATCCGATAAATGCAAGCAACTGATCATTTTTTACAATTACCTGAAATGCCTGTTTCAGACTTGTCTTTTCTGCTGATGTACCTAATGTTGATTCCTCTTTTACATTAAATACAGTAATGCCGATTGTAACGATGAAAATAACTGCGATAATGATTGCGAAAAGTGTATATCCTTTTTCTGCGTAGAGATTGCTCTCGCCTGCAACTTTGTTCAGGTAGTTGATAATATAAAGCCCAAATGTTGCTACTGAAAATCCTGCAAGACTTGCGAAAAATCTTGGAATTACGGATACTTTCTCACGTTCGTGCGGGTCATTTGTCAAGTTCGGAAGCCATGACCAATAAGGGACATCCATGATCGTATAAGTCATTCCATATAAGATGTACATAACAGATACATATACGTACAATGCTGTTCCTGACAGGTTAAAGCTGTGGAATAACAAAACAAATACAACTGAGTTTACTAATGTTCCGATTACAAGCCAGATTCTGAATTTACCAAAACGTGTATGTGTATTGTCAACGATCATTCCCATCATCGGGTCATTAATCGCATCCCATATTCTTGCTACAAAAAACAGTACGCCGACAAATGCCGGTGCCAGATACAAAGTATCTGTAAAATAAAGCATTAAAAATGCTCCTACTAAATTACAAATCGCATCTTTACCGATCGCCCCAATTCCAAAGCACAATTTTTCTCTTGTAGAAGCATATTTATATTGCGGATTTTTCTGAGTTTCTTTTTGATTTCCCATGAGTCTCCTCCTCTAATACTCCTTTGATTATTTGTTAGCTGAGCGAAGAAACTTGTGCACTTGTTCCTTATGTTCGTTGATACAAGTATAGCGTAGAAAAAAAGACATCCGTTATACCTTTTTGTTAAGAGTTATATCCTAAATGTTAGGTATCGGATGCCTTTTTCAACATTTCGTCTATTCTTTTTCGATGTCTCCTGCATAAATTGTTTTATGTTTCTTGTATTCTTTCAGTTCATTTTGTACACGGATCAATCGTTCTCGGGCAGCCTTTCTGTTATCATTTCGATATTTGGTCGGCGTCATTCCCATTTTCTGTTTAAATACTTTTCCGAAAGCAAGTGAATTGCGATAACCACAGGAAACTGCGATTTCCTCCACAGACAGATCTGTAAGTGTGAGCTGCTCCTTTCCTCTGGAAATTCGAAATTCCGTCAAAAAATCCTTCGGCGAGATTCCAAGACTGTTCTTAAATATTGTATATAAATAACTTCGATTAAGTGCAAGATGATTTGCTATATCTTCTACTGTGATTTTCTGTGAATAGTAATTCTTTATATAGACAATTGCTTCCTGTACATGTATACTTTCCTTCGTATCATCCGCATATTGCTGAATTTCGATCCCGCGAGCCAGCACGGAGAAAAACTGATACAATTTTCCTTGAAGATAGTATATATTTTCCGCAGTTGAGTACGTATGCCGAAGCATTTCAAATACAATTTCTTCCAGCTCTTTTCCATATTCACATTCGCACGTAAGCTGACGACTGTTCAGTCCAAGATCTCTGACAAATCTCTGTGCTTCCGTACCACCAAATCCTACCCAAATGTAAGACCATGGATCCTTTTTATCTGCCTGATAAAAGGTCAGACTCTCCGGTTCGATCAGAAAGGCCTGCCCTTCTTTCAGCTGATACTTCGTTTCGCCGACCTGATAGATTCCTTTGCCCTTCATTACATAATGCAAAATATAATTGGGTCTTGCGGCCGGTCCGTAGCTATGTAATGGTTCACATTCTGCAAATCCACAGAAACATAAATGAAAATCTTTAAACTTTGGTTTTAACAGTTGTAATACGTAAGAATCTTCCATAATATGCATCCTCCTGTTCTCACTATAATTATAGCGTTACTGGTTCATGTTTACAATTGAGCCCTTGTTTAATTATCAACTTCCCTTCAGCATTTGTTCCATCCGTCTCTTTTCTTCCAGAGCTTTCTCGTTTTGAATATTTATCTCTTCATATACTCTATACTGGCAGATGCAAAATCGGACATCCTTTTCCGAAATTTATCAAATTTTCTTGTTTTTTAATTCTCCATCAGTGTGGTTACTGTGTCATGGAGTGTAATCGCAAGATAGCAAGTACCTTGACATTTTAAGGCAGCTGCTCTCGCAGCCACCGAAATTTATGGTTTATGAATCTCTGCCGGCAGGTTTTCTGACCATGGCAAGAGATTTTCTATGAAAGAACAATTCGTATCGTTCATGTGTTTTGGAATCTCTTCCAAAAGATACTGTACATAATTGTATGGTTTTAGATTATTGGCTTTTGCGGTTTCTACAATGCTGTAAATAATCGCTGATGTTTTGGCTCCGTTGATCGTATCGATCATCTGCCAGTTCTTCTTTCCAACACAGAATCCTCGGATTGCTCTTTCGGATGCGTTATTATCAATCGGAACATCACCGTCTTCGAGGAATACTCTCAGATAACGTTCCTGGTTCAATGCGTAACTTACTGCATCTCCAAAAGTATCTTTTTTAGATACTTTTAAAGTTTTAATGTACGCAAAAAACGCATCCACAAGTGGTTTCACAACCACCTGTCGCTGCTTAAGTCGTTCTTCGGAAGAAAAATCATTTAGTTTGTTTTCTTCCCGGTAGATTGCCTGTATCTGTTTCATGAGCAGGAATGATTCGGATTCCTTCCTGAAAGGCTCCTTGATTGTGTTCAGTGCATCATTAAACCTGCGACGGCAATGAACCCAGCAACCAGCAATAGTCAGTTCTTCCAGCTCTTTTTCAAGAGTGTGATATACCGGATATCCATCCGTTACACAGATGCCATTGTATCCTCGCAGAAATTCTCTTGGATGAGATGTATTCCTTGTAAGCTGATACTCATAAAGGACGATCTGCTTATCTTTATACAAATGCCCGGAACGGTAAACCCACATATAGCTCTTGGAACCAGCTTTGCGTCCGTCATGATTTACGAGCACAGGAGTCTCATCTGCTTGTATCACATGATATTTATAGAGTTCTTTATGAAGATAATCATACAGAACTGACAGATACTCCTCTCCGAGACGGATACACCAGTTTGCCATGTTTTGTCTGGTAATACACAGACCATAACGTTGAAATTCCTGTTCTAATCGATATAAAGGTACCGCATTGACATATTTTCCGTTGATGATTGCTGCGGCCAATGAAGGTGAAACCAAGCTTCCGTGCAAAAGACTTTTGGGATGATCAGCTTTGACCATATGTCCGTCTGATTTGCTTGCATATACACCGATGTGATGTTCTTCAACTTCAACTTTTGCAGGTACGAAGTTGTATCTTTTGGAGATTGCATCAGGCAGCTGTTTCCAGCCATTAGCTCCAAACTCGGCTTCCAGTTCAGAATCTGACATGTAGTGGTCAACACGTTTTACCGGAATACCTGTCAAATCAGAGTCTTTTTTGCCTTTACGTTTTGGCTGCTTCTGAATTTCCAGAGCTTCCGGTTCGTCGGCATCAAGATCGCATATAGCTTCTGCTTCGTTGAAAAATACGATGCTTCCATCTTCTTCGCGAAAACTAATCTGACTAAAATCATCCATCTTTTCGGATGATCTGCCGAAACGCTCCTGCTTTGCAAGAATGATCTGTTCCATCATCTGCTGCATTTTTTCATTTGTAGCATGAAGTTCCTTTGTTAAAGCTTCAAGCTGCTCCTGTTGCTGGAGAAGAAGATGGATAAGAAACGACTTATCAACTGTATTTAATTGTTCTTCTGTATACTTGATTGCCATAATGAACCTCACTTCCTAAAGATCATTATAGCAGAAATGGCGCATATATGCCATTTTCGTATACTGTTAGCTTCGTCATTTTGACGGTGGATAACATTCCTAAATACCTGACTACTCTGGCATCGGTAAAGAGATCCATATAATTGCGAAATCCAACATAATCATAGGAACCATATCCCCTGTAATTTGTGAAACTATATATGACGCCCTTAATCATAGGCAACGTATTAAAGGCAAAGAACAATATTAGTACCGGTATGATCACTGCCCAGAATGTCTTATCCCGATTTGTCATTTTCTTTTTCATTGTGCACCCTCCTTTTCCTTCTGGTATTGCTGCACCTTTCGGATCAAATCCCTGTTATACCGTTTCCAGTCTGTGTCGAACCTTTTCAAGAATGTATCTGTTGCTGTTTCGCTACTATCCAGCAGATATGTCTGTATCATGGCATCAACACTCATTTCACTTGGATAATGATGATCCTGAAAATCTGCCATTCTGTCATTCTCAATATAGGTCCGCATTCCCTCTAATTCCGAAGGAATATCGAAATCTCCTTCCTTGCATGCAATACCGCCCTGTTCGTCAAGATAAATCTGAACTGTTTCATCTTCATACAGAAAACGAAGAACCTCATACACTGCTTCTTTGTTCTCACAGTTCTTCATGACGCAGAATTGCAAATCAATTCCAGAATTTAAGACATTCTCTTCCTCTGATTCATTTGCCGGAAAAGTGAAGGAATCAATATTTATTGTCGGATTCACTGACCTAATCTGTGGAATTGCATAACTGCCGATTGGATACATTGCAGACTGTCCCCTTGCAAACGCAGTACATGCATCATTATATCCATATGCATAGGGATTTGGTTCTGCATAATCGAGCAATACCCTGATTTTTTCAGCCGTCTCACGATATTCTTCCGTAAAAGTCGTATTTCCCATATTGACCTGATTACAGGTATCCGAGTCGGTCAGTCCGACTGCCAGTGCATTCCACGGTGCCAGACATGTCCATGTATCTTTATATCCTAAATACAATGGTTGTATGCCAGCAGCCTCGATTTTGTCACATAAGGCAAGAAATTCATCCCATGTTTCCGGAATTGTCCATCCGTGCTCTTCAAACATATCTTTGTTGTACAGAATTCCTGCAGCATTCGCTACATATGGTAACGCATAGGTTCCCTCCTGTGGCACAAACTCCAATTCTTTATCAATATCCAGATACGATTGCTTTACCATTCCGATTTCCTCAAGATCAGAAATGTCCATAAACAAATCCGCATCGAGGAAATTGGAGTAATTAATGTCTCCTCCAATCCCTACAATATCGGGGTAATCCTCTCTGACAAACCTTGTCTTCAAGATTGTCATAGCTTCATTTGGCGAATCAATCGTCAGGTGAATATCATCATGTGTTTCATTGAATCGTTCTGCAATCTTCTCAAAAGCCGCTACCGCTTCTGGTTTGTAGGAAACCAGTTCTACTTCCACTTTTTCACTTGACGAGCTCTGTGCACATCCTGTAAGACTTGCCATTACCATCATGATTCCTACAGCCACAGAGATTCCTTTCTTAATCTTAATCTTGATTTTTGACATATTCTCTCTCCTTTCGGGAAAATTTTCTTTTTAGCTTTTTGATAAATCAATTATAACATACCAATATGCCACCTATAAATAGCGGTATTTTTCATTTTTTATACCCAAATGCTTTATTTCGTGATATAATATCACATAATGACGCATTTTGGTATAAATTACTATAAGGAGTTCAAAATGAGTAACATATTCTTTAATATTTTTCCAAACGAGAATTTCATTGATTTAGGTATGTATCAATACGGTTATGAGCAGTGTGAACCCGGACATTCTTTTGGTCCTGCTACACGAAATCACTATTTATTTCACTATATTATTTCAGGTACAGGTACCCTCATGGCAGACACTGCAAAAGGGGAAACACAGACCTATTCTATTAAAAGCGGACAGGGGTTTTTAATCTTTCCCGGACAGATCACGACATATATTGCCGATCAGAATCTGCCCTGGGAATATGTATGGATTGAATTTGACGGACTGCGCGTGAAGGAGGCGATTGACTTGACAGAGCTTTCTGTCAACACGCCTGTGTATCACTCTCACTCCAAAGATTTACGTGAACAGTTGATGAATGAAATGCTATATATTGTCCATCATGCAAAGGAATCTCCTTTTCATCTCATCGGACATCTTTATCTCTTTTTGGATTACCTTACCCAGTCTGCGAAGTCAGCAAAACTGGTACAAAGTAGCAAAATGAGTGATTATTATATTAAAGAAGCAATCAACTACATTGAACAGAATTTTCAAAACAATATTACCATCGAAGATATTGCTGCTGTCTGCGGAATCAACCGTAGTTATTTCGGAAAGATTTTCCGTAATTCAATCGGACGTTCCCCACAGGAATTTCTAATGAACTACCGTATGGTCAAGGCAACCGAATTATTAAAGCTGACCTCCCTATCCATTGCAGAAATCGGTTCTGCTGTTGGATATGAAAATCAGCTTCATTTTTCACGTGCATTTAAGACAATTTACGGAGTATCACCAAGAGAATGGCGAAATCAACATAGGTAATTATTTTAACTTTTAATTCATGGAAATTTATTGGACAGCTTTCCGGTTCTTTTCTCTGGTTTTACGTGTCTCGTCCTTTGTCTTTTTTCTCTGTCAAAATGGTAACACTATTTTCTTATTAGATTACATATATTATATCGTGCATGAAATCGGATGCCGATGGTTTTTGACCACTATTTTTATTAGTTTTTTACGTATGGTTACAAACACTGCATTTTCTATGTAGCTCTACAACTGGAAGTTTCTGTTGTGGCAAAAATATTACCTTTGCAGTTTCTTGTAATATCCTTCTACATATCCCAAATAGATTATCTCTTCTGCCGAAACACTCATATTATTGTATAGACCAGATACAATGTTTCCAATTAATGTTTCGTAGGCAGCTGATGACGAAAGTCCTGCTCCAATTAATACATCGCTTGTAATATATGCTTTAAATGGAATTGGCTACACAATACTTTAACGATAATTACAATACTGAAATAAACATTGAAGAATATGCGCTTTCACGAGGTATGAGTATAAGCTGGTTCATTAGAAACTTTAAAGAATATACCGGCACAACACCTATGCAGTAT
>JAGBHU010000009.1 GCA_017935345.1 Coprococcus sp. | reverse complement strand
CTATAATCTTTATTTTGACCCAGATGCCATTAAACATCTTGCAATACTTTTCTAATGTAACAGCATGCAATCCACTACGTTCGCTCAGATCCTTGAGAGTTATATACGGCGTTATATTATCTTTGGCAAAAGAACATATCGTACAATAGAATTGTAAATGATACGGATTTTCCATTTCGTATAACATCTTTCTGTCAATCGTAAAGTAATCACCATCAATTCTATTAAGCTTATATCTTGTATGTTGCCATAGTTCCTCATTTATCTTTTCTACAATCCCTTCTTTCATAAGCCTTGGCATTACTTTCTTCACACGTTCTGTTGTGACTCCTGCTTCCTTTGCAATATCCTTATACACAGTGATAAATTCATTCTCGAAACCATACATATCGCATAATTTCATAAACACCTTATATCCGGTAGCCGTCAATCTGTAATTAAACATTTTCACCGGAACACTTAGCCTGCCTGCATTATCCACTTAAACTCAACCTCTCATCTTAACTATTGTTTTTTTTTCATTATTCTCAAGCCTCATGTTCTCACATAAATCTTCATTAAAATCTTTCAGCTTTGAAAAGCGCTGGATTACTTTATAGCCTATAGCTTCATATGCAACTTTTATTCTGTCAGATTCAAAACGTCCTGCAAAATCATTATCAAGACAAACATTGATTTCTTTTACTTCCGGATGCATTGATAAGTAATGCTTCAGAGCAACATCAGATGTTCCGCCAAGCGTTATACGAGTATGCACTTTCCAAGCATCATCTCTCCCAACTATCTTATTAATCAGAGTCGCATGACTCATTGCATCTATCGGAGATTCAAAAACATAAATTTTATCAGTAAGTTTTCCCGGCATAGAAAAACAGTATCGCTTATCACTGCCGGAACAGTCTCTTCGATACTGTACATCTGTCAATGTTCCTCGAACAGAGGCATATCTTATATCATTTTGCTCATCATACCCAACAAATACTACATTATTATCTTTATCTTGATATATTCTGTTATCAGCTATAAGTGCTGCTACTATTTTGCTGTCTACACATCTCGTTTGTGTCAGATATGCAAATGCACGTCTGTACATTCCTTCAAACTTCTCAGGTAAACATGGCTGAACATCATCATGATATTCGGAAACAAACATACTATTGCTTCCGGCATTTATTCTGCCATGTAATCGTACTTCGTTAAGTTCAACAACTGCTTCGGCATATGTCATATTTTCAACTTTCATTAGAAAAGACACCGCATCAGCTCCGCTTGTCATGTTGCTCCATCGTTTCCACCCTTTGCGATCAGCAAATATAGACAAGCTTGAAAGATCTCCCGGATATTTTCTGTCTATCCGCAACTTATATGAAGCTCCACAATGTTTCACTTCCAGTCCTCTTGCTTCCAGATATGATACAAGATCTACATTCCTGCTCTTTTCCTGCATTTCTTTTGTTACGTGCATTTCTCTACCCTCCAATAAAAAAGAGAACCTATTCTTTTACGAACAAGTTCTCTTTGCTGTTATTTTAGT
>JAGBHU010000008.1 GCA_017935345.1 Coprococcus sp. | reverse complement strand
TTATTCTTCATGGTCATAATCAAGGCAATCATTTCCACGCAATCCGTACTCCAACTGGATTCCACACCCATTTTGCGGAAATCAATGTTGTCAAAAGGGAAGAAGTAGGACAGATACTTCTCTGTAGAGATGCTTTCTTCCTTGATAAAATGGTTCCTGGGCAGATAGACTGCCTCGTATGTAATAAAATCCGGTGTGGTAGGCAGGGCAGTCATGAGCCCCAGCATACCGTATTCGGATACAAAGCCCATAATGGCATCCTTTAATTCTGCTTCACTTGCCTTGTTCATGGCAGTAGTACCTATGTTAATTGCGGTCAGCACCAGCTTTTCATAATCCTTGATAGGATTGTAGATGGATGGTTTGGCGTCCGCAGAAGGTGTAATATAACACTTTCCGTTTGTGACTGTCCGCCATTCGTATTTATCATATTTCACACAGTTGGAACTGGATTTCTGAAAAATATTCTTCATAGTAATTCCTTTCTGTATAAAAACTATTACTATCATAGCATGTCTGTATGCATTTTTAAACTTCTTTTTTGCGATTCTCCCGATTATTTTTCTTGCGTTGTTTGGCTTTTTTCTTTGCAAGCTTTTCCTGTTCTCTTGCAATCCTTCTTACCACAACACCGATTTCCTTTAGGAGAGCCAGCTTCTCTTTATCCAGCTTTTCCATGGTAGCCGGGATTTCTTCTTCATGTCTTGCAAGGAAAGCCAGCTCTTCCATGGTAAGATTACCATTGGTAAAGTTACCATTTGTAAAGCTGTCATTGGTAAAGTTGCCATTTGTAAGGCTGTCATTGGTAGGGTTACCATTGCTAAAAGGAAAATCTTCGCACTGCCTGTCTACCAGTATCATAAGAACCTTCTTCTCAATCTGACCAAGGATGGTAGAGCGGACACCACGAATGTTGCGGTCACTTTGATTACGCAAAGCAGCCAGCTGACTGGTTGTGAAATCCCTAAGATATAGGAAGTATATTAGCTCCTTGTGGTCTTCTTTTAATTCATAAATAATCTTGGAATAGTCCTCGTCGGAAAGAGAATTGTGCATTTCATAGGGGCAGTTAGAGATGATATCGATGTAGTCTCCCTTCATAAGCTGTCGCCAGTAAGCGTGATTGATGGGAGCCGGAATAACAATGGCAAGTGGAGCCACATCCTTCTTGCTGTCTATGTTTTCCCTGCCGATTTCGTGGTAACGCTCCTTGCGTTCTCTATTGGCATCCAGATGATCCCATTCCTTTACCACTTCCTCAAAATCCGAAACAGTACGGGCACCGTCCTCCAGTCGCTTTAATGCTATGGCACGAAGCTCTCTTTTGAGCATTGTCTTATTCGGATGCTCGTCCTCCGGCTGGATGTCATCATCCTTTATGGGATGCAGCTCCTGCTCTAAATCCATTTCATTGAAATGCTCTAATTCTATTTGTAATTCCTGCTGTGCTTCATCAAAGGTAATATCCTCATCTATTGGAACAGCTCCGTCTTCGCTGTCGAAGCCGTGGGAATATTCCCAGAAGTCCAGCAATTCCTGATGTTTTCTAATGTTCATTTATCCGTAAAACCTGCCTTGTATATACATATTTATAATTTTTTGCAACTTTTTTTGAAAACACTTCCGCAAAACCACCTCGAAATCTCCTTTAAGTGAGGGAGTAATCTTTTTGAATAAAAAAGTATTACTTGGAATGCGGTCTGATTTTTTAATCAGTATAACACAAAACAAACCTATGTTCTACATATTTCTGTGGAAATTTCGAAAATATGTTCGGTATTTCTGTGGAAGGAGAAATTTGAGAGGAGGATTTGCTATGGAGTGGTATCAGATGGATGCAAAAAAATGTCTGGAATTTAGCAAGAAGATGGCAGTGCTTAGAAGACTGATTCAGCTTGGTTTGATTTCAGAGAATGAATATATTCTGGCAAAGAATAAGATTATGAGTTCGTATCATATTCTGGAGTCTGAATATTTCAAAACCGGTGCAGTAAACAAGGTTGCCTAGCAATCATAAGCTGTATTGGGCGGGTTAAGAAGAGTCTGCGTATGCATGAAAATGTGTATGCAGGCTCTTTTTCTTTGCGGATGTGGGGAAAATATTTTCACACATTCGTTCACATTTTCATTTTTTAGTATGCTTGGTGCGAAGGGTAGCACAAGGCAAAAGATTTCAATTTAAGGAGGATTTTTATTATGGCAGAAGTAGAAGTAATTAAAGCGGTGGAGGGTCCCATTCTTCGTAAGAGAGATTATGAGGGCAAGCCACTTGTTATCACAAGACAGAGAGTTGCGGCGTATGTTCGTGTAAGTACAGATGACGAGGAGCAGCTTGAGAGTTTCCAGTCACAGAAGAAGTATTATCAGGACAAGATATCAGAGAACCGGGACTGGGTTATGGTTGGCATTTATGCGGATGAAGCCATTACCGGAACAAAGGTGGATAAGCGTGAGCAGTTTCAGCGTATGATTCAGGATTGTATGGATGGAAAGATTGATGTGATTATGACAAAGTCTGTATCCCGATTTTCCAGAAATACGGTGGATATTCTTCAGTATGTGCGTCTTTTAAAGGAAAGAGGCATCGCAGTGATTTTTGAAAAGGAAAATATCAACACCATGACAGAGCAGGGAGAAATGATGCTTACCCTTATGGGTACACTGGCTCAGAACGAAGTGGAATCCACATCCAAGAATGTAAAGATGGGCATTAAGATGAAGATGAAGCGTGGAGAGCTTATGGGCTTTAATGGATGTCTTGGCTATGACTATCATCCGGAGGACAAGACCATTACTGTAAATGAAGCGGAGGCTGAGACCGTGCGACTGATTTTTGAACTGTATTTGCAGGGCTATGGTACTTATACCATTGCAAATAAGCTGGAGGCTCTTGGGAAGGTAAACAAAAAGGGCGTGGTGAAGTGGACTGACAGCGGCGTCCGTGGCATTATCAAGAATGAGAAGTACAAGGGTGATTTGCTGTTGCAGAAAACCATTACCACAGACCCTATCTCCAAGAGACGTATTGAGAATTTTGGAGAAGAGGAGCAGTATTATGTTCGTGATCACCATGAGCCTATTGTAAGCAGGGAAGTGTGGGAGCAGGCAAAAGAAATTCGTCTGTCCCGTAACCGCCAGTCAAATCAAAAGGCAGACGGCAAGAGAGAAAAGTACACCAAGAAATATGCACTTTCCAGTATGTGCGAGTGTGGTTTCTGCGGTACGAAGCTTACAAGGCGTACTCTTCACAGCAGTTCCAAGTATGAAACACCGGTGTGGTATTGCAGAAATGCCGCCAATAAGGGTAAGCATAACTGCCCTAACAGTAAGTCCGTACATGAGTCCATTTTGGAAAATGCTTTTCTGGAAGCCTACAAGCTACTGGCTGGAAGCTTTGATGATGTGATAGATTCTGTTGTTGATGTGATTGAGGATATTAGCACCAATAATGAGGATATCGGCAAACTCAAAAAAGAACAGAAAGCTTTGGAGAATCTGGAACAGCGTCGTAAGAAGCTTACTGATTTGTACTTGGACGAAGGGATTTCTAAGGAAGCATACGATGAAAAGTATGAGGACCTTTCCGTGAAAATCCAGAAGTCCAAGGAGAACATTGAGATTTTGCAGGAGAATGTTTCTAATCAGAAGGATGTGGGTAAGCGTATGGCATCCCTTAAAAAAGCACTTTCCGATGGTAATATTCTGGAAGAGTTTGACAGAGTGGTATTTGAAAGCATTGTGGAGAAGGTTATCGTTGGTGAGACAAACGACGATGGCACCGTGGACCCGTTCAAGCTGACCTTTGTGATGAAAGGAAATGGAAATAGTGTTATTCCGAATGCGAAGGATTGGTTTAAAGCTGAAAAAAGTACAATACAGACAGCGTAGGTTGTGGTATACTATTAAAGGTAGCAAGGCATCTGTTGCTTTTATAAGTGGCAGGTGCCCTGATATAAAAACATTCATAAGGAGGGCTTGATTATGGCTAATCAGACTGAATTGTTGAATGTTAGTGATGAGATGAAATTAGATGATGACAGACAGAATTTTTGTGAGGAATTGGGTGCCGAAGAATTGTGTTCTTCTTCATTAGACACTTTTGAAGAATTGTATTCTTCTTCGGCAACCGATGCAATATGTATGAGGCAGAAAAGCTCTGCGACAAAATTGCACTCTTAAATGCCGGAAGGATAGTGGAATATGGAAAATCGTCAGACATTTGCAGAAGGTATAATCACCAGAAGAAAATCAACATACACCTAAAAAGTGGGCAGGATATTGTATTAAAGCATAATAGCGAAGGCGGAGCATGGATAAAGACGTATTTGGAAAATGATGAAATAGATTCCATACATTCATCAGAACCCAATTTGGAAACGATATTCATGGAGTTAACAGGAAGGATGTTTGACAGATGATAAATCATATTCGGGCTATATTATGGAAGCAGTTAAAAGATACAGTAAAAAATAAAACTATTTTGATTCAATTTATCATGTTTCCCTGCATGACGGTAATAATGGAGAAAGCAGTTCATATTCAAGGGATGACGGAACATTTTTTTGCAAATTTATTTGCAGTAATGTATATAGGAATGGCTCCGCTTACGAGTATTGCGGCACTCATTTCGGAGGAAAAAGAAAAAAATACATTACGCGTGTTACAGATGTGCAATGTAAAGGCTTTCGAGTATTTACTTGGAAATGCAATATATATTGTATCTGTTTGTATGATAGGTTCGTTGGTAATAGGATTGGCAGGGGGCTATACAGGGATTGAATTATTATATTTTATGGTTATCAGTTTTCTGGGACACAATATCTCCGTGCTTTTAGGGGCGATGATAGGTTTGATCAGTAGAAATCAAATGGCAGCAACTTCTGTCAGCGTACCTGTTATGATGATATTTTCCTTTTTGCCGATGCTTTCCATGTTTAATCAGACAATTAGAAATATAGCAAAGTACATTTACTCCGAACAGCTCTTTGTTCTCATAAACAGTCTTGACAGAATTCATATTAATGTAGAAAATATAATGATACTGTTGTGTAATATTGTGATTATAACAGCTTTATTTCTTGTAACATATAGGAGGATATTATGATACTTGAAACAAAAAGATTAATTTTAAGACCTTGGCAAGAAGCGGATGCTGCGGATTTATACAAATATGCCAGCAATCCTGAGGTGGGGCCTATTGCGGGATGGCCGGTTCATACAAGCGTGGAAAACAGCAAAGAGATTATTAAAGATGTTTTGTCGAAGCCTGAAACTTATGCTGTTGTGCTGAAGGACACGAGAGAGGTGGTCGGCAGTATCGGTCTTATGATTGGTAAAGACAGCAATATGGACTTGCCGAAGGCTGAAGGAGAGATTGGCTATTGGATAGGTGTGCCATTTTGGGGACAGGGTTTCATTCCGGAAGCTGTAAGAGAACTGATACGCCGTAGCTTTGAGGATTTGAAGCTTCAAAAACTATGGTGTGGATATTTTGACGGAAATATAAAATCAAAGCGGGTGCAGGAGAAGTGCGGTTTTGTATATCACCATACGGAAGAGAATAAACCGTGGCCGCTTATGGGAGATATCAGAACGGAGCATATTACCTGTCTGCCAAGAGAGAAGTGGGAGAAATAATATTATTTTTTTAAAAATGTGGAGAATATATATGGAAGAGAAGTCTGAAAGTTTGTTTGTAAAGGGAGAAATGTCACAGGGTGAAGTATGCTATCCATAAAAATGTTATTTTTAATACGATAAAAATAGGCGGGGCAGCAGTTGCTGCAATCCTGATTGCCAGGGCGCTTCAGTTGGAATTTGCCGTGTCTGCGGGGATTGTGGCAATTCTGACGATTCAGCCTACAAAGAAGGAAACGATAAAAACCGCTGTTGGGCGGCTCTGTGCGTTTGTCATTGCACTGTTTATTGCGTTGCTGTGTTTTGAGGGGATAGGCTATCGGCTGGAAGCATATTTGGTGTATTTGATAGTGTTTATCCTAGTATGTCAATGTTTTAAATGGTATAGTGCAATAACAATGAATTCCGTGCTGATCTCTCATTTCCTTACGTTTACACATATGGAAATGCATGCGATACTGAATGAAGTTCTAATATTTCTTATCGGCGTAGGAATTGGGATTATAGCAAATCTTCATTTGCGAAAAAGAACGAATGATATAGAGCAGTTGAAGGAGCAGACAGACGGGCAGATTCAAAATATTCTGCAACGTATGTCTGTCAGAATTGTGGACAGGGACATATCGGATTATAATGGGGAGTGTTTTGGAAACTTAAGTGCTTCTATACGACATGCCAAGAATATTGCCGAGGAGAATTTTAATAATCAGTTTGGAAACAAAGATACCTTTGACAGGGAGTATATCCGTATGCGGGAAAGGCAGACACATGTGCTATACGATATGTATAAGAGAGCAAGGCGTATTCGTACAAAACCGCTTACGGCACAGGTAATATCGGAGTTCCTTGAACATCTGTCAAGGGAATTTCATAGGGAAAACACAGGGGAAGAGCTGTTGGAAGCATTCTATAGAATGGATGGAGAGATGAAATCCAGACCATTGCCTGTCACAAGAGCGGAGTTTGAGGACAGGGCAGAATTGTATACATTGTTGAGGGATATAGAGGAATTTATCAAAATAAAGGTGGACTTTTCGACGATGCTGTCAGACGTAAAGGAGAGGGAATTGCCATGAAGTTAAAAAATGTTTTAATCGTAGTAGATGATATTGAAAGGTCAAAGCGATTTTATAAGGATTTATTCGGACTGGATGTTATTTTGGATAATGATGGCAATGTTATCTTGTCAGAAGGGCTTGTTTTGCAGGATGCATCCATCTGGAGGAAATTTATAGAAAAGGATATTGTTAAGCAAAATAATGCGGCAGAGCTTTATTTTGAAGAAAAGGACATTGAAGAATTTGCAAAGAAACTAGAGGCATATCATGAGCCGATACAATATGTGAACCGCCTTATGGAGCATTCATGGGGACAAAAGGTAATTCGCTTTTATGACCCTGACGGAAATTTGATAGAGGTAGGCACACCATTTTAAAAATCCCCCAAGTGATGAGGACTTGGGGGATAAGTTTGTTTTATGTTGATAAATCTCTTCTTGTGTATACCGTATAAGCCATACATATGCTGACAAGCAAAACAATGCTTCCTATGAGAAGTGCGGTAAATGACAGCTCTGCCGAGCTTAGGATTTCCGCAGCATTTGCATAAGAAAACGGACTTATCATTTTATAATCGGATATATCAGGGATGACTCTTGCAATTAAGTCAAAGGCGTAAAGTAACAGCACAATTCCCAGACCCAAGCCTAATTTGTTTTTCTTCATCCATGCTGATAATGCATAGCATATGGCGGCAATTTCAAACTGCATGAAAGTCTGCATAACGTGATAGATAAAAAATTCCTTCATAGGTATTTCTTCCCCTGAAATTGCAATACCTGACAGATAGATGGCAACACAAAGTAAATTAAACAGTAAAATATGGGTCAGTACGGCGTACCATTTGGCAATGACTGCCTTACCTTTTGAAAGGGGCAGGGAAAAGAGAAACTCACTTGTATGACTGTCCTCTTCTTTCGATAACATATTTGTACTGATAATGGCGGCAAACATGGCGCCGCCTAAGCTGTGAATCGTACCTACTTCCGTTGCGTAAAAGCCGGTCAAGGTTGCAATACTTAAACGGCTCATTCCAAAGGCATCTGAAAATGCACCCATGGAAGCAAAGTTTTCAGCCATATTTTCCATGCTTTCCTGCATGCCTGAGAATAACAGGATACAGGCAAAGCCCATACCGCCCACGCAGATAAACCAGATAAGAAGGCTTTTCATATAGGATTTCATTTCATGTTGATAGAGTGTAATCATCATAACTCTCCTTTATTCTTTATAAAAATGCATGAATATTTCGTCAAGAGGGGGTTCTTCTATCAGAATATCTGCAATATCGTGTCCTACAAGTTCCTTTGATAAATCATTCAAATTCCCTTTAAAGATAAAATCCTCGTGCTTTCCGTCTCGAATCATTTGAACTCTTTTTGCATTTGTTTTGGTAAGGTTGGCAACGGTGTCTACGCATTGTAAAGTACCTTCCTTCATAATTGCCACATTTTTGCAGTAGCGTTTTATTTCTGACAGAACATGCGTTGATAACATGCAGGTTGCACCTTTTGAAACATATTCCTGAACTAATTTGAAGAATTCTGTCTGCATCAGAGGGTCGAGGCCACTCGTAGGCTCATCAAAAACAAACAGCTTAGGTTTATGCTGCATGGCACATACAATACTGACCTTTTTCCGATTGCCTAAGGACAAATCGCTTATTCTTTTGGTCGTGTCAACCTGTAAACGCTCACACAGCTTTTGTGCTTCCCTGCTGCAATCCTCTTTTCGGATATCGGCAGCCATTTTAATAATTTCCGATACCTTCATTGTGGGATAAAACATTGCTTCCGATGGCATATAGCCTGTTTCCCTTAAAATGGCTTCCCTTTCGTTTCGGATATCCTTTCCCAAAATCCGTATGCTGCCGTTTTGAAATTGTATAAAACCCAGCATAGAGCGGATTGTGGTGGATTTACCTGCTCCATTCGGGCCCAGAAAACCAAAAATGTCACCCGCTTCCACATGAAAGCTCACATCACGGACACCGCGGTGTTTTCCGTAATTTTTTGTTAAATGATTTATTTCTATTACGTTATTCATTCTGTTTCCGCCTTTCCTGAAAAGCCTTTAAATCGGCATTCAGATGTTTTTCATCGAGTCTCCGCTTATATTTGTAGACAAGGAATGCACATATATACACAACCACTATATAAAGAGCAAAACCAATGTATACCCACAAATTTCTGTCAAACCATTTGCAAATATAGGAAATCCCTGTATAGATAACGGAGCATAGGATTGTATAGAAAAAATTTTTTCCTTTTAATTGCTCACCTTCATCAAAATTGGATAACAGATATACCTGCACATATCCCATGATATAAGTCAGACAAATCATTTCTGCCATGTGTATAATATTTGCTTCGAGACTTCCGCCAATCACCCTGTATACAGAATAGAAGAACAGAATACAAAAGAAATACAGACATGCTTTAAATTCAATACCGATTTCTTTGGTCAGGTAGTGTTCCCAAATGGATAAGAGTTTGCTGTGTTTACCCAAGATATACGCCCCCTTTTAATCTTTTTCTAAACGCAGATGCATATGTTCTTGATATGATAATGTGTTCTCCGTTGCACATGGTCGCATCAATACGATTTGACGGCAGGCTTTTCAGACTTTCCACTTTGTCGATATTGACAATCATGGATTTGCTGCATCTGAAAAAATTGATTCCGCTTAGAATCTGCTCCAGGCTGCTTAATAAATAATCTAATCGGAAGACCTCCTCCTTTGTATATGCAAAGGTTTTTCCGTCTACGCTTTCTATGTATAGTATTCTGTTTAATTCCAATACCGTAAGGTTTTTTCCAACCCATCCTGTAAGCTTTGTCTGCGTCTTATTCAAAAGCTTTAAGATGTGTTCTATTTCCGGTGTCATTTCCCGATATTGTAATATCATTTCGTCCTCACCCTCGGTAATTTGCCTGATTGTATATTTCATTAGCATCCTTCCTTGTATCATAACGATTCATTCATCATCAAAGATATATTTATTTTATCAGGCATCCGTTTAAATAACAATTCTCCTGACCTTAAGTGGCACTATTTACCGCTTAAGATGCACATTAAATAGCTACTTTTTCTTGTGTTTTCCTATCTCAGATGTCATAATAAGGGAAATGTAATATATTTATGAAAGGACAGGCATATGAGACGAAGTGACAGGGAGATTACAGATATCAACGAGATTATTCAAGTAATGGAGAAATGTGACGTGTGCCGTCTGGCAATTCATGACGAAGAATATCCTTATATTTTGCCCCTCAATTTTGGGATGGAGGCAGATAATGAACAAATCGTTTTATATTTTCATGGTGCAAACGAAGGCAAAAAATATGAGCTGATTACGAAAGATAACCGGGTTGGTTTTGAAATGGATTGTGCCCATAAACTGGTTACCGATATTGATCATGGAAGCTGTACAATGGAATATGAAAGCGTAATAGGATATGGCAGAATAAAAAGTATCCCTGAAGATGAAAAATATAATGCATTATGTGTATTAATGAAGCATTATCATAAAGAGGATTTCCCTTTCAATCAGGCTGTAATGCCCCAAACAACGGTTTTTAAGCTTGTCGTGGAGCATGTAAGTGGGAAAAAACGTAAGAAACAGAGGGCATAAAGATATTTGTGGGGAACAGAAAGGATAAGGGAAGAGTAAATGAGTATGGTTCATTTGGTGGCAGTCTTATTTTTAGTCATTGCCATTTTGTTTTATAAAAAGGGAAATGTAAATATTTCACTCATTAATAAATGGTCTGTATATAAGCTGGCAGTGGCTGCCCTTATATTAAGACTCATTATTGCAGCGGTAAATCAGGGATTTCCTTCGGATATTGCATGTTTTTACAGTTGGTCCAATATGGCATACGAAGGTGGTCTGGAGAATTTTTATACATCAGGTGCATTTGCGGATTATCCGCCGGGATATATCTATATTTTATATGTGCTTGGTTTCTTTCATTCCGTTTTTAAAGCGGATTACATGTCGGTAACAAGTCTGCTTATTTTGAAGCTTCCTGCAATATTGAGTGATATAGCAACAGGAATACTGATTTATAAAGTGGCAGAGAAAAATACGACAAAAAGCAGGGCATTATTTATTTCTGCTCTTTATTTCCTGAATCCGACAGTGATACTGAATTCCTGTGTCTGGGGTCAGGTGGACGCCGTCATGGGCTTTCTGCTGTTCCTGATGTGCTATTTGCTAATGCAAAAGAGAATGATATTATCGTATATCGCATATGGTGTCGGTGTCTTGATAAAGCCGCAGATGCTTATTTTTACACCGTTGATTATTTATGGATTTTTGGAAAATGTTATTTTTGATAAATTTGATAAAAAGAAATTAGGCTACAACCTTCTTGGCGGAATCAGCGTAATTCTCGGAATGGTCATTGTCTGTTATCCGTTTGGTGTGCAGAATATTATAAAGCTTTATACGGAAACGCTTGGCTCTTATCCATATGTGTCTGTAAATGCGTATAATTTCTGGGCATTACTGGGGAAAAACTGGACTTTGCAGGAGGATAAGCTGCTGTTTATGAGCTATCAGAATTGGGGAACCATTGTAATTCTGCTGGTTGTGGCGGCTGCTACGGTATTTTTCTATAAAGCGAGAAAGAAAGAGAGCAAATATTTTACTACAGCGGCAGTGTTGATGATTTCCATGTTCCTGTTCTCTGTAAGGATGCATGAAAGATATCTGTTTCCGGCAATGGCATTGCTTCTTCTTGCCTATGCAGTCAGACCGTTAAAGGGTTTTCTGATTTCATATGTCGGAGTAACCCTGGTACAACTGTATAATACGGCAGATGTATTGTTTATATATAGTAAAGAAGGTTATACAGGAAACGAAGGGTTTATAAGGCTCATTTCGCTTGGTACGCTGTTTATTGGAATCTTTTTCTATTATAAGCTCTACCATTATGATGTAAAAGGTGATGAAGCAGACAAAGACATGGCTCTCACCGGTGCTGTTTCCCCAAAGGATGCTGTCGGAAAAACGGTTGAGAAAAAATATGTACCGATGACCTCTAAGAAGAGTCTGCCGTTTACGTGGAAGGATGCCGTCATCATTTTTTTGGTTATGATTGTCTATAGTGCATTTGCCTTTTATGATTTGGGAGATACGGAAGCACCGCAGACAGAGTATCATATGCAGATGGGAGAGTCGGTGATACTGGAAATTCCGGAGGAAAGGCAGGCTTCATGGCTTTACTATTATTTGGGCTGTTTCGAAAACAGGGAATTTTTACTGGAATACAAATTATCTGTAGAAGAGGAATGGCAAAATAACGGCATTTTCACAATGAATGATGTGTTTAGATGGGCAAAACTGCAATTACCGGAGAATTGCCGGTATATAAGAATTACCTGTCAGTCAGACCAGGCTTCTATTATGGAGATGGCGTTTGCTGACGCTTCTGAAAATGCATTTGTGCCACAAAATGCACAGGAGTATTTGGTGCTTTTTGATGAAAATGGAATGTTTCCGTCAGAGGGAATCAGTTTCCGAAACGGAACTTATTTTGATGAAATCTATCATGCAAGAACAGGGTATGAATTTCTACATGGACTGTACACATATGAAACAACACATCCGCCGCTTGGAAAGGTGTTTATTTCTCTTGGAATCGCCATGTTTGGAATGACACCTTTCGGATGGCGGTTTGCAGGAACGGTATTTGGCATTTTGATGCTTCCTGTGATTTACCTGTTTGCACGGGATATCGGTAAGAGCCGATTCCTGGGTGGACTTGCAAGTGTTCTGCTGGCATTTGATTTTATGCATTTTACACAGACGAGGATTGCTACAATCGATGTATTTGTAACCTTCTTTATCATTCTGATGTATTACTTTATGTATAGGTATTCGAAGCTGAGCTTTTATGATACACCGCTATATAAAACGTTTATTCCACTGGGAGCCTGTGGAGTGACTATGGGTTTGGCAATCGCAAGTAAATGGACAGGTGTTTATGCGGCAGTGGGACTGGCGGTCATATTCTTTGCATCATTATACCGTCGGTATCAGGAATATCGATATGCAAAGATAAATCCGTCCAAAACCGTCAATGGAATACAAAATAAGGATATCGTAGAAAAGTATTGGTTGTATACCGTGAAAACGATTGAATTCTGTCTGATCGTTTTTATTGTAGTTCCTATCGTAATTTATGTTCTTTCCTATATTCCGTTTAAGAGCTGGGATGAAGGATTGATTCATAAGGCATGGCAGAATCAGATCAATATGTTCTCCTATCATTCGGGACTGACAGATACACATCCATATGCATCGGCATGGTATGAGTGGCCGACGATGGCACGACCGATATTGTATTATTGGCAGGGGATTGGAGATTCGGCAAGACAGACGATTAGTGCATTTGGAAATCCTCTTATCTGGTGGATAGGAATACCGGCTTTTATATATATGGTATACCTTGCACTTTGTAAAAAGGATAAAATGGCGATGTTCCTCTGCGTAGGTTATCTGGCAGAGTATTTCCCATGGTGCCTTGTACCACGTATTACATTTATATATCATTATTTTCCAAGTGTTCCGTTTGTGGTGCTGATGCTGATTTATTCGGCAAAGAAGCTGAAAGAACATATGTCTGAGAAAACATGGTATGTGTTTACAATCACCTATGCGGCAGCGGTGGTATGTCTGTTTGTATTATTTTATCCGGTACTTTCGGGACAGACCGTCAGCAACCATTATGTAGACGCATTTTTGCGGTGGATGGAAAGCTGGGTACTATAGAAGCATTTTATAAAGGAGAAAAGAAGAGGGAAACAGGATGTCGCAAGCATTGGATAATATGAATAAAATATTTTTTACGGTGGCAGCCATTTCTGTAGCTTTGGCGATTTCAAAATATTTTGCAGGGAAATGGAAAAGTAAAACACAGGAGCATAATGAGGAGAAGGCTGTACCGCTAAAATCAGTTGCTTATGGGAAATCTGCATTGGGAGAAAAAAGCAGGTCTATCTTACTGGCAGCGGCGTTTGTTCTTGGATTTGCAATAAGAATATATCAGTTCGGGCTGGTTCCCGGCGGGGTGAATCAGGATGAGGCTATGGCGGCTGTAGACGGAAAGGCTCTCGCAGATTATGCAACAGACCGTTTTGGAACCTTTATGCCGGCACATTTATATGCCTGGGGCTATGGTCAGATGAGCTCATTATTGTCCTATCTGATTGCAATATTTGTGAAAATTAAGGGCTTTAGCATTATTACTGCAAGATTACCGATGTTGATGGTAAGTATCATGGGAGGAATATTTTTTTACCTGTTTGTAAAAGACCTTTTTGGTAAAAATGTCGGTTTGGCGGCGGCGTTGTTTGTTGCCATCAATCCGTGGCATTTCCTACAAAGCAGATGGTCGCTTGACTGTAATCTGCTTCCACATTTTTTTATTGCAGCAATGTATTTTTTCCATAAGGGTATTTGTGCCGGCCCGTCTGTTAAGCGGTCAAATGATACTGTGGCAGCAGATCAGGACGGCTTTAAGAATGGAAAATTATTCAGACGAATATATTTATGCATTTCCATGCTTCTGTTTGGCTTGTGTATGTATTGCTATGGAGTGACAATCTATACCATTCCGCTGCTCCTTTTAGTGATGGCTGTTTATTATACGGTAAAAAAATACCTTCAAATATCAGATGTGTTAATCTGCGCAGCCGCATACCTGTTTATCGCATGGCCGTTTCTGCTTACTATGGCAGTAAATTACTTTTGCTTGGATACGATAGAGCTGCCATTTGTAACGATTCAGTATTTTCCGGATAGTATACGTGCCGGCGATATCCTTTTCTTTTCGGATGAACCTTTACGGCAGCTTGGGAATAACATAAAATCATTGTTAAATGTGACCGTGTTTCAGAAAAATGATTTGCCTTGGAATGGTGTAGAAGGATTTGGCACGATGTACCTGTGTACCATGCCGTTTGTTTTGGCAGGCTTTGTAGAATTTGTGAGACGAAAATCGGAAGGGGTAAAGAGCCTGGCTGTTTTTGCATTACTAACCGGAATAGGGTTAGGTCTGCTTACAAACAATGTGAATGTAAACCGTATCAATTTGATATATTATGGTATTATGATATTTGCGGTGCTTGGTATTGCATTTACCATACGTGAGATATGGGTGTTCCTTTGTACCAATATGGCTATGTATGCGGTACTGGCGGCAATGCTGCTGATGACTTATTTCGGAGATTATGCCGATATCATAAAGGGACAGTTTTATTACGG
Source organism: Coprococcus sp. (assembly GCA_017935345.1). Taxonomy (GTDB): domain Bacteria; phylum Bacillota; class Clostridia; order Lachnospirales; family Lachnospiraceae; genus Coprococcus. Next base: position 237,831 of record JAGBHU010000008.1, on the reverse strand, counting down.
GTTTGGAGATGCTTTGCTTAGGGCGGAAGCCTCAGGAACACAGATTATTTATGTCACGGCAGACACGCAATATGAAGGCAGCTACAATGTGAGTGAAATCCTGACATTGTTTTATGATGCTACGGATGCAAATTACTTCCAAGGTATTACAAATAGTAATAATGGCATGGAACGATTGCCATACAACCAAAGGTTTGTTTATGCTGACATTACGGAGGAGCTTGCGTACAGTACGATAAATGAGGCTGCTTCTTATGTGATAAGGAGTGAGGAAGCCGGTTATTTTGATACGAATATGTATGAAGTGATTTCATATGGAACATTTAGTGCTGTTGTGCCGAAATAGGAAAACATAGGGAGGTTGTTCTGATGGCGGATAAAATAGCGGTATTAATTCCTTGTTATAACGAAAGCAAATCGATTACCAAGGTAGTTAAAGACATGAAAGCGGTACTGCCGGATGCAGTGATTTATGTATATGACAATAATTCCACGGATGGAACAGACAAGCTTGCGAGAGAGGCTGGCGCAGTTGTGCGTTATGCACGGCAACAGGGAAAGGGCAATGTAATCCGAATGATGTTTCGGGAGATCGATGCGAGATGTTACCTGATGGTGGACGGAGATGATACATATCCGGCAGAATATGCGAGGGAAATGTGCGACAAGGTATTAAATGAGAAAATGGATATGGTAGTTGGTGACCGCCTTTCTTCCACATATTACAAAGAAAATAAAAGACCATTTCACAATTTTGGCAACAACCTTGTGAGGGCATGTATTAATTGGCTGTTTCATAGTGATATTAAGGATATTATGACGGGATATCGTGCTATGAGTTATCAGTTTGTGAAGACGTATCCGGTCCTCTCGCAGAATTTTGAGCTTGAAACAGAAATGACAATCCATGCAATAGATAAAAATATGCAGATTACACATGTCGTCGTGGACTATCGTGACAGAGGGGCAGGAAGTGAGTCTAAGCTGAATACATATTCCGATGGAATGAAGGTAATTAAGACGATTATTACGTTGTTTAAGGATTACAGACCGCTTCGCTTTTTTGCAGGAATTGCTGCGGTATTATTTGTATTGGGAATTTCATTTTTTATTCCTATTCTGATAGATTTTATACGAACGGGACTTGTGGAGAAAATACCAAGCTTAATTGTTATTTGCTTTGTCATTTTGACGGCAATTATCTGCTTGTTTTCGGGAATCATTCTTACAACACTTGTTCAGCAGCATAAGCAGGATTTTGAGTTTCATTTGCATCAGGTGTCAAATGAGTATAAGAAGCTTTTTCCTGAAGAGTCAGAGAAATAGTATTCGGAACGTATCATAGTTAAGGTATGCAAGGAGAAATGAAAGATTTGAAAGCACAAAGTGATATTAGGGCAAAGTTGATACAAAGAATATCGAAAGACAAAGACATTTTTGCTGTTTTGTTAATCTGGGTATTGGTATTGATGTGCGAGATTTTTCTGTTTAACTATAAATATTGGAATTCTTTGATGGATAAGCCTGTTGATGTTGCTGAAAGCAATATCCAATTTTCCGGCATAACAAAGACGGAAGAAGGCTATTATGTTGATTCAAATTGGGCGATGTTAGAGATGACAGATATCAACCGGGAAATAAAATATCTGTATTTTTATTTGGACGGGGATGAAATTGTTTCGACAGAGATTCAGATTTGTGCGAAGGATGAAGCGAACAGTGGCTATTTGACTGCTCCGTCAAGACGGGTACTTGCCGATGTAAAACGCTCACAATATATACGGCTTCATTATTCCGGAGAAGTAAGCAGCCTTATGATTTCCGTTTCCGGTTTGGAAGGTAAAACGATACAGTCTTTGGATATTGTCCTAAACGAGAATGTTCCGATTCTGTTTTCGTGGTTCCGGTTTCTGGTACTAGGCTGTGTAATATGCCTGCTCTATTTGCTGAGAGCACATTCTTTTGTATGGAGATACAAAACGGATTTGACAAAGTATTCCCAGAAGACAGTCGTTTTGATAATGGTAGTTGTTCAGGCGATATGTTTTTGGGGCATGCTAAATTGGAACACTTCTGCAATAGATTGGTATAAAACATGGGACCATCACAGGCAATATTATGATTTGATTGATGCATTTGAGAACGGAAGACTGGATGTAGGGGATGCAGCAGATGAACTTGCGGAACTGGAAAATCCTTATGATAGCGGTGCTAGGGATAGAGCGGGACTGTTTTTTCAGTCGAGATGGGACCATGCATATTTTCAAGGAAAATATTATGTCTATTTTGGGGTTGTACCGGCGGTGCTCCTATACTGGCCATATCAGTTGCTTACGGGAAATGAATTGCCGAATTATCATGCTGTCTATTTTCTTGGCGTTATGATTATGTTGGGGATTTTATTTTTGTTGTGGCAAATAGTACGAAGATGGTTTCAAAATACGCCCTTTGTTTTATATTTGACAGTTTCAGGCGTGTTTGGGGCAGCAAGCTGTCTTGGATATGCAGTTTATAAACCCGATTTTTATATTGTTCCGATTATGACGGCGATTATGTTTGGTTTGTTTGGATTGGGATTTTGGATTTCGGCAGAAAGGAAGACTGCGGAGAACAGGAAAAAACTGATAACATGGCGTTTGGTAATGGGCTCTTTGTGTATTGCACTCATTGCAGGCTGCCGCCCACAACTGCTTTTCATAGTTTCGCTCGGAATTATTTTATTCTGGAGCAACTGTTTTCAGGAACGTCTTTTATTTTCCAAAAGGAGTATAAAGCAGACGGTTGCGATTTGTATTCCGTTTGTGGTGGTTGCAGCTCTTATTATGTGGTATAATTCTGCAAGATTTGGTTCGCCGTTTGATTTTGGAGCAAATTATAATCTGACTACAAATGATATGACGAAAAGAGGCTTCGTATGGGGAAGAACAGGTCTGGGTATATTTTCCTTTTTGTTTCAGCCTGTTAATGTGAATGCAGTATTTCCGTTTTTGCATGATTTTGGTGTTCAGACAACATATCAAGGGCTGACACTTACAGAGCTGATGACGGGTGGTATATATTGGCTGTTCCCGATATTGCTTGTGGGATTATATGGACTCTTTCATAAAAATTGGTTTAAAGACAGGAATGTGTACAAATTGGTGGTCTGTTCTGCAATCGTTATGGTTGTTATTGCCGCCTGCGATATACAGATGGCGGGTCTGCTTAGACGCTATTTTTTGGATTTTGTATGGGTAGCTATGTTTGGAACTGCCATATGCATTTTTGCAGCATATCAATGTGCATTGGAGGAAAGGGATAGAACAAAGAGCAATAGAATTACCAGGCTGACAGTAAGTCTGTCATGTATAACACTGATAATGGTATTTTTATGTATTTTTGCATTTAGTGAGGATTCCATCAGGGATGCGAATCCAATATTATATTATACGGTTCAGCATTTGATATCGTTTTGGATGTAAAGGTATTACAGATAAAAAGGAGGAAATCGGTAGTTACCGATAAATAGCGAGATGGAAATTTTATATAAGGTTCATAATAATTTGTATGTTAATCTGACAAATAAGTGTCCATGTGCATGTACCTTTTGTTTAAGACAGACAAAAGACCATGTGGGTGAGTCAGGCAGTCTTTGGCTTGAGAGAGAACCGTCAGCCAAGGAGATAAAAGCAGAATTTTCAAAGTTTCATCTTGATGATTATGACGAGGTAGTATTTTGCGGATTTGGAGAACCGACAGAAGCACTTGATGTATTGCTGGAGGCGGCTGCATTTGTTAAGGAGAAATATAACAAGAAAATAAGAATCAATACAAATGGTCTTGGAAATCTCATAAACGGGAAGGATATAGCACCATTGTTTCAGGGAATGATTGATACGGTATCGATTAGTCTTAATACACCGAATGCAGAAAGATACCATGAACTGGTCAGAAGTAAGTTCGGAGATCAATCTTTTAGCGCTATGCTGGAATTTGCAAAGTCCTGTGCAGCATATGTGCCGACGGTAGTAATGACAACCGTTGAAACGACAATCTCAAAAGAAGAAGAGGAAGAATGTAAGAGGATATGTGACAGTATCGGTGCCAGATACCGTATACGTCCGTGGGAGAACTAGCCACATATCTCTCCATGCTTTTCATATGTTGTAATACGGGAGATACTGTTGTCTTCGTTTACAAATAGAACCTTTGGAAGATGCGCCTTCGCTTCATCAGGTGTCATGGATGCATAACACATGATGATGATATGGTCACCTACCTGTACCTGTCTGGCGGCAGCTCCGTTTAAACACATTACACCTGAGCCTGCCTCACCGGCTATGGTATAGGTTTCAAACCGGTTGCCGTTTTCGATATCAACGATTTGTACCATTTCATATTCCAGTATTCCGGCTTTCTTTAATAACTCGGAGTCAACTGTAATACTGCCGACATAATTAAGCTCGGCCTGGGTTACAACAGCTCTGTGTATCTTGCTTTTCAGCATCGTAATGTTCATATCGTCACCTCACAAAAAACAACAATTAAACAACAATTCACGTCACATGATACCATAAAATGAATTTATTGCAACAAAAAAATATATTTATCATATGTCTTGATAATAATGCAAAGTTATGTGAAAATAAATATAGTATTAGTGGAAAATACTTTGTATGGATATTTGCCGTATAGAAGACAGGATGGGAACCGCTTATGAGTAGTCAGAATAATTTAACTTTAAAAGCTGAAAGAATAAAAGGCATTATGCTGGATGATAAGCATATGCGAGCAGGTGATATACAGAAAAAGATGCTTAAAAGAAGGCGGAGAGAGGATTATAATCCCCCTTCCCTGACGAAAGATAATCTGGATATTAAGTCAGTATTTGAAAACGGCGGCGTCTGCTTTTATATAAAGCCTAAAAATAAACCTGTAAACAGATATTTCTTTTATCTTCATGGCGGAGGATATTGCAATCAGATCAATGAGAAGCAGTGGAAATTTGTGTTTGATATGGTGGAGAAGACAGGTTATGGTGCAGCAGTTCCGATATATCCGCTTGCACCTGAACATTCGGCAGCAGATGTCTTTAAGATGCTTATGGGAGCATATTACAAGATATGCCACGACGAGTCCGTTGAGAGAATAGTATTGATGGGAGAAGAAGCCGGCGCCGGACTTGCACTTTCCATGGCACTGATTGCATGGAATGGAGGATATAGAAGGCCGAATAAACTGGTACTTGTTTCACCTGTTCTGGATACGGAATTTCTTGATAAAGAACTGGAACAGTCTCTTTTGAATCGAAAGCTGGAATCCTATCATTACTACTTTACACCTGAGATAAAGACATTTCTCAGGCTATATTGGGTTAGGGACATGGCAGGAAAGGTAGAGTATAGCAGTCCGATTTATGCAGATTTGACTGATATATGTGATGAAATGGCTATCTTTACCATAACAAATGATTTAATGAATGCCTATGCCAGAAAGTTATATAATAAGGTTAAAAAAATTCAGATAAAGATACAATATTATGAATTCTATTCGGTTGTACATGATTTTATAGAACATCCTCATATTCCTGAATGTCGTACGATTATTCAAAAGATAGAAGAATGTGTTATGGATGAAAACCAGACCGTTGGCGAAGATGTCGTTCATTCGATATGGATAAGAACCGTTCTTGCCCAGAGATATTCAAAACTGTTTTCCGACAATGAAACAATCAGATTGGCAGAGAAGATTGGTGTGCAGCACAAGGCTATCAATGCACAATATAATACATATGGAAAAGCGGTTATGATGGAACGTATTGTTGCAATGGACGAGCGTGTCAGGCAATTTATTATGCGATATGCAAACGGTATCGTGGTAAATGTCGGAGACGGACTTGATACCATGTTTTCCAGAGTAGATAATGGCAGAATAAAGTGGTATAATGTAGACCTGCCGGAGAGAATAGAGCTTCGCAGAAAATATCTGGAGTCGCGTGACAGAGAGCAGAATATTGACAAAGCCATATTTGATTATACCTGGCTGTCTCAAATAAGGAAATCACAAAATCAGGCAATTTTATTTGTCTGTCTTGATATCATGAAATACTTTGATAAGAGCAGGCTGAAGGAATTTCTGAATGAAATCTGGATGAAATTTCCCGGAGCTGAGGTGGTGTTTGATATCAAAAATTCTAAAGGGAAAAGGCTTTGGAACAGGATGGTACATACAGGGAAAATTAAAGGTACACATATGAAGGTAAGTATTGATAACTGCACAAGCCTGATGTATGACTGGAATATTAAATATAAAATACTGTATGATGGACCAATTCTGAAGTATAGTGATTTGGAGTATATGTTCTCTAAGAAAACTGCTGATAAGTATAAGCGTGCAATCAGAAAAAAATATGACAAGATAATACATTTGCGGCTGGGAACAGAACATTTCATAGATAAAGTGTAATGTGAACCTTTAACGATACAGACCGGGTGTTTTGGTGCTTAGCATACAGGATAAAAATTATGGATAAAAGAAGAATACAGCTTTATACCAGAGTTTGGTGTGCAATATTTGGTGTCACCGGACTGGTAGTCGGTTTATTAATAGGAATTTTTGTAGGACAGAGGATGAATGTAACACATTCAAAACCTTCACCTGTTACGGAGTATGTATCAGGCTATGAGCTGGAGGATGGGGAGCTTACAAATCTTGCCTATGAGAATTATTGGAATTTCATACATGCCAGTTACATCATGGTTGGTGGAGACAGGGAAGAAGCGGCTCTTTATAAGATAAGCGATAAGGTGGAACGTCACAATTATGACTTGGAGCGTTTTCTGTTAGCCGATGACGGATATATGCATTATTCAGATGATACCGTAGACGATACACTTGTGGGTATCGATGTATCTTCTTTCCAAGGAGATATAGACTGGGAGACCCTTTCGTTATCACACGATGTTGATTTTGCCATGCTGCGGGTAGGCTATAGGGGCTATGGCTCGGGTGCGATTGAACTGGATTCTGCTTTTGAGGCAAATAAACAGGATGTAACCGAATATGCTGTTGATACAGGTGTATATTTCTTTTCACAGGCCATAAGCTATGAAGAGGGTGTCGAAGAAGCGGAATTTGTGTTAAAGCAGATTAAAGACATGAATATAACTTATCCGATTGTTATAGATACAGAACAGGTAGAAGCAGAGGATGCACGCGGAAACAATATAACGGTAGAGGAAAGAACAGACGGAATCGTAGGTTTTTGTGAAACTATAAAAGAAGCAGGTTATACACCGATGATATATGCAAACAGAAACTGGTTTGCCACAAGTCTTGATATGGACAGGCTTGGGGAATATGAGCTGTGGCTTGCTCAATATGCAAATGTGCCTGATTTTCCATATAAATTTACGGGTTGGCAATATACCAGTGAAGGTACAGTTTCGGGAATTGAAGGCGACGTCGATATAAACCTGTGGTTTAAGGAGTAGGATATCGCTGATTATCAAAAAGCTGATGTCAACAGTAGTGTGGAAGATGAATGATGGTCTCAAAATAAAAGGGACTGTCGCTTCACGAATTTTTATTCGTTAAAGCGACAGTCCCTTTCAAATATTACCGCTCCATTTTCCAGAAGTATGCTGAGTATGGCGGCAATGTGCTTCCGCCACCGAAGTCGTGCGGCGCTCCGGTAATTAAATCAACGGCTGTGCCACAACCTGCATCAAAGTGTGCGGTATACTCATTTTCATCTGCATTGATGGCGACAAGGACACGTTCACTATCCGTTTTTCTTTCAAAAATGCACTGCTTGTTTGTCAATACAACGGAACGAAAATCACCATAGCAAAGAGCATTGCTGTTCATGTGTGCAGCACCCAGCTTGCTTATCCATTCGCTAAGCTCGTTGTATTCAGGCTCGTCAAAGCAGGCACGAAGTGCAGGGTCACCCTGACTTTTTTCTGCTTTTGCACCCCATTCGCTTCCATAGTATACGCATGGCATACCCGGCATACCATAGCAGAGTGCATAAATGAGTGGAAGGTGTTTCTCGTTATTTAATATGCTTGCCACTCTTGTTACATCGTGGTTATCGACAAAATTTAGAAAATGCTTTCCTTTATAAAGTGTCCACTGCTCAGGTCCGAACTGACGGAGCAGGGAATGTATGATTTCAAACATATTCATGCAATTAAAGCTGGAATAAAGTCCCTTGTAGCAGTTGTAATTTGTACAGCTATGCAGCATGGCGTCGTTTACAAATACGTTGTAATCGCCATGAAGCAGCTCGCCCAGTAACAGGAAGTCCGGCTTTATGCTGTCGCAGTACTGACGAAGTCTTCTTAAGAAATCATGGTCAAGACAATATGCTACATCGAGACGCAGACCGTCGATATCAAATTCTTCTATCCATCCTTTAATTGCTGAAAAAATGTGCTGTATCACTTCTTCATTACGAAGATTAAGCTTTACAAGGTCATAGTTTCCTTCCCAGCCCTCATACCAAAGTCCGTCATTATAATTTGAGTTTCCGTCAAAGCTGATATGGAACCAATCCTTGTATGGTGAATCCCAGCGTTTCTCCAAAACATCCTGAAATGCCCAGAAACCGCGGCCTACATGATTAAATACGCCGTCCAGAACAACTTTGATTCCGGCATCATGCAGATTTTTGGCAACCTCTGCAAAATCTTCATTTGTGCCTAAGCGGCAGTCAATTTTAGTGTAATCTCTGGTGTTATAACCATGTGTGTCCGACTCAAAAACAGGTGAAAAATAGACAGCATTGCAATGAAGCTTTTGAATATGAGGAATCCAATCATTTACCTTCAATATTCTTGAGGTAAGAACCCCGTCATTTTCAAATGGTGCTCCTGTGAAGCCCAATGGATAAATCTGATAAAAGTTACTCTCGTATGCCCACATAATTAGTCTCCTTTGTTTTTATTGTATCATTTCTTCAACTTAAGAAATATGATTCTATTTCGTTATTTTGAAGGTCGTTGTTTTGCATTTTCCTGTTTTGCTCCATATAGTAAGGCGGTACTTGCCTGCTTTTTTGATGATTTTGCCGTTCTTGATTGTCTTTCCGTTTAAGCGGATACGTGCAGCACTTGAAGCATTTGCAATTTTGATGGCCTTACCCTTTTTTCCTATTTTATAGGTTCTGCCGTTTTTAATATTTTTAACCGTGGCAGTCTTTTTGGTAGATGAGGTTGATGCATAGAAATTCCTTGCCTTATTAAAGTTCTTTTGTGTCCATGTTACACATTTCTTATTGCTTTTGCTTACTTTTCCGTTGGTGTTTTTAATAGTACCCTTAAGCTGTATGGAAATGGTTTGATAACAATGGAAATCGGAAGCGTCCAACCCTGTTTCCTTGGCAAATTCCTTCATCAGTTCGTCAATATCCTCCGTTGTTGCAGGGCTGTTCTGTGGTTTGTATGAGGCAAAGAAGTAATCCTTTTTCAAACATACATTTGTATATCCCATTTCTTCGAGCATATCTTCAATTTTGCTGAGCTTTACCTTTTTTTCACTCATGGTAAATACGTGATAGGTAATTCCACCGGAAATCTCCGTAGAGTATTTCAACCCGTCTTTCGTCATTTCATCAATCAGTTCTTTTTCAGATACTTCACTCATGGTAGCGATAGCCTGTAGCATTTCGTCATCGATACCAAAGGAGATAGTGTAATCAGCAGTGGATGATGAACGGATTTTGACGTCTGTTTTTACCTTTGCACCACAACCTGTGCATAAGGCGGTAAATGCAAGAAGACACATAACCATAAACATTTTTTTGATTCTTTTCAAATTCATTAAAATTCCTCCCCTTTTTTGATTCGTTCAGCTTCTGCGTCAGCTTGACGGAGCTGTGTGTTGACCGTTGCCGTAAGAATGTATTAATTACCATTCATACATGTATATTTATAATAATTCATGTGATAAAAGCTTTCAAGTAAATTAATAAGAAATAACATTTTTTAATGAATCAACATAAAATACATAATATAATATAGAAATAGAGAGGCAGATATGGCAACAAAAATAATGATTGATGCAGGACACGGGGGTTATGATAATGGTGCCGTGCATAACGGACGTACAGAAAAGGCAGACAATCTGAATCTGGCGTTGGCACTGGGGGATGCACTTGCGGAGAGAGGCTTTGACGTTGAGTATACAAGAACGACGGATGTCTATGATTCTCCAACAAGAAAGGCGCAGATAGCAAATGAAGCAGGTGCGGACTATTTGATATCGCTGCACCGAAATTCCTCACCGACACCAAACCAGTATGGTGGTGTTCAGACACTTGTCTATACGGACAGTGGCGTTCAGGGAGAATTGGCAAGGGCGGTGAATTCCGAGCTTGAAAAGCTGGGCTTTCGGAATATCAATGTGGATGAAAGAAAGGATTTGGCTGTACTTAGAAGGAGCCGCATGCCGGCAATCCTGATAGAAACAGGCTTTATAAACAACGATTATGACAATTATCTGTTTGATTATAATTTTGAAAAGATAGCAGAAGGAATTGCAAATGCCGTTGATAATACGATAGACTAAATATGAAGCAGGTCATTAGAGAAATACCAATAGACAGGTGATGAAAGATACTGATAAAAAAATGATGAAAAAGCTTGACAGATAAAACAAATAATGATAGAGTAATCGCTGATGAACTGCCGAAGACAGTAGGTGCCGAAAGGTATAAGAAGATAAACGCCTACCGAGGATAGATGTTTATTTAAGCGGGTTCAGGTAAGCCGTTTAGCTAAACACTATACAAGAGTAAAAATATTGTTAATTCTAATTTAACTATATGCTCTCAAGTCTTTGGATTTGAGAGCTTTTCTTATGTATTATGTGCAGTCATTAGTAAAATAAGGAGGCGCATTATGGCAAAGGTAGAAATTAAGAAGCCGATAGTTGAAGAGATTAAGACTAACTTAGAAGGTGCTGCAACAGCGGTTGTTGTTGATTACCGTGGACTTACAGTTGAGCAGGATACACAGCTTCGTAAGTCATTAAGAGAAGCTGGTGTTATATACAAGGTATATAAGAACACCATGATTAACTTCGCTATTGAGGGAACAGAGTTCGACGGACTGAAGGCATGCCTTGAAGGTCCTACAGGACTTGCTATCTGTAAGGATGATGCTACAGCAGCAGCGAGAGTTTTAGCTGAATTTGCTAAGAACGCACCGGCTCTTGAGCTTAAGGGTGGTGTCGTTGAAGGAACATTCTATGATGCAGCTGGTATAACAGCTATTTCAAAGATTCCATCAAGAGAAGTGCTCATTTCCAAGTTGCTTGGAAGCATGCAGTCACCTATCGCAAATTTTGCTCGTGTTATCAAGCAGATTGCAGAGCAGCAGGAAGCATAATTTTAAGGTGCTTGTATTTATTTAGAATAATCAGTAAGAAACAAAAATTATATTAATGGAGGAAAATAGTAATGACAACTCAGGAAATTATTGAAGTAATCAAAGGTTTATCAGTTTTAGAGTTAAACGAATTAGTGAAAGCATGTGAAGAAGAATTTGGTGTATCAGCAGCAGCTGGTGTTGTAGTTGCAGCAGCAGGCGCAGATGCAGGTGCAGCAGCAGAGGAGAAGGATTCATTTGATGTTGAACTTACAGAAGTAGGTCCTAACAAGGTTAAGGTTATTAAGGTTGTTAGAGAGCTTACAGGCTTAGGTCTTAAGGAAGCTAAGGACGCTGTTGACGGTGCTCCTAAGGTTATCAAGGAAGGCGCTTCTAAGGATGATGCTGAGGATGCTAAGGCTAAGTTAGAGGCTGAAGGTGCTAAGGTTACATTAAAGTAATTCAGATTATATCTAATGAACAATCCGGTTTGACCGATACATCATCGGTCAAACCGTTTTTATCTATATAAGCAATTAATTAATTTCAAAAAAGTATTTCAAAAAAATCCCAGAATAATTCTTGACAATTCAAAAACTTCGTGATAGCATGATAAAATGTCACTATTATGGGTTGGTTTGCCAAAAATCACCTTTTTAGTGAGCAATAGCTTAAAAAATAAATTCCAAGGGGTGAATGTGTCAATGGAAAAAAACAGAATTATTCCTGTTGAATCCGGAAAAGGAATCAGAATGAGCTATTCCAGGCAGAAAGATGTATTGGAAATGCCTAACTTCATTGAGGTTCAGAAGAACTCGTATCAGTGGTTTTTGACTGACGGTCTCAAAGAAGCGTTTAAGGATATTTCGCCTATATCGGACTATACCGGACAGCTTAGTTTGGATTTCGTGGATTTCCAGTTATGTAGAGATGATGTTAAATACACTATTGAAGAGTGTAAAGAGAGAGATGCAACTTATGCTGCACCGCTTAAGGTTAAAGTAAGACTTAGAACCGGTGATGCAAAAGAGATGCCGGAGCATGAGATTTTCATGGGCGACCTTCCTCTTATGACAGATACAGGTACATTTGTGATTAATGGTGCCGAGCGAGTAATCGTTAGCCAATTAGTACGTTCACCTGGTATATATTATGATATTGCACATGATAAGATTGGTAAGACCTTATATTCATGTACAGTTATCCCGAATCGTGGAGCATGGTTGGAATACGAAACAGATTCCAATGATGTTTTCTATGTGCGCGTTGACAGAACCAGAAAAGTACCTATAACAGTACTCATTCGTTCTCTTGGTATCGGTTCAAATGCGGAAATATTAGAGCTTTTCGGTGATGAACCAAAGATTCTGGCAAGTATAGAGAAAGATCCATCTGATAATTATCAGGATGGTTTATTAGAGTTATATAAAAAGATTCGTCCGGGCGAGCCTCTTGCCGTAGAGAGTGCAGAGAGCCTGATTAATGCCATGTTCTTTGACCCAAGACGTTATGACCTTGCAAAGGTAGGACGTTATAAGTTCAATAAGAAGCTTGCATTTAGGAACAGAATAGCAGGCCATGTACTTGCTGAGGATGCCGTTGATCCTGCTACAGGTGAGGTACTTGCAACAGCCGGAACAACCGTAACAAGAGAACTGGCAGTTGAAATTCAGGATGCGGCCATACCGTATGTAATGATTCAGACCGAGGAAAGAAATGTTAAGGTTCTTTCAAATATGGTAGTTAATCTTGCAAAATATGTAGGATTTGACCCTGCCGAGGTTGGTATCTATGAGAATGTATATTACCCTGTTCTTGAGGGACTTTTGAATGAATATGATGATGAGGCAGAGCTGAAGGCGGCAATCGAAAGAGATGTAAATGACCTTGTTCCAAAGCATATTACCAAAGAAGATATTATCGCTTCTATAAATTACAACATTCACCTTGAGTATGGTATTGGAACGAAGGACGATATTGACCACCTTGGAAACAGAAGAATCAGAGCGGTAGGCGAGCTTCTTCAGAATCAGTATAGAATAGGTTTATCAAGACTTGAGAGAGTCGTAAGAGAAAGAATGACAACGCAGGATATCGAAACCATTACGCCGCAGTCACTTATCAATATTAAGCCGGTGACAGCAGCAGTAAAGGAATTCTTCGGAAGTTCACAGCTGTCACAGTTTATGGATCAGAATAATCCGCTTTCAGAGTTGACACACAAGAGAAGATTATCAGCCCTTGGTCCTGGCGGTTTGTCAAGAGACAGAGCCGGATTTGAGGTTCGAGATGTACACTATACCCATTATGGAAGAATGTGTCCTATCGAGACGCCTGAAGGTCCGAACATCGGTCTTATCAACTCACTTGCAACGTATGCACGTATTAATGAGTATGGATTTGTCGAGGCACCATATAGAAAACTGGACAAGTCGGACCCTTCAAATCCTATCGTAACAGATGAGGTTATTTACCTTACGGCGGATGAAGAGGATAATTATAGAGTTGCGCAGGCGAATGAGCCGCTTGATGAGAATGGACATTTTGTAAACAACAATGTATCAGGAAGATATAGAGAAGATACAACGGAATTCCCTAAGTCAAGAGTTGACCTTATGGACGTATCACCAAAGATGGTATTTTCGGTAGCGACATCAATGATTCCTTTCCTTGAGAACGATGATGCGAACCGTGCACTGATGGGTTCCAACATGCAGCGTCAGGCAGTTCCTCTTATGATTACGGAGTCAGCTGTAGTCGGTACAGGTATGGAAGCAAAGGCTGCTGTTGATTCAGGCGTTTGTGTTGTAGCAAAGCGTGATGGCGTTGTTGAATATTCAAATAGTCAGGAAATCTGTATCAAGGCAGATGAGGATGGCACAAAGGATGTTTATCATATCATTAAGTTTGCAAGAAGCAATCAGGGTAACTGTATGAACCAGAGACCGATTGTATTTAAAGGCGATAAAGTAAAGGCAGGCACAGTGATAGCAGACGGACCTTCAACATCAGGTGGAGAAATCGCACTTGGTAAGAATCCGCTTATCGGATTTATGACATGGGAAGGTTATAACTACGAGGATGCCGTACTGTTAAGTGAAAGACTTGTACAGGATGATGTATATACGTCTATTCATATAGAAGAATATGAGTGTGAGGCAAGAGATACAAAGCTTGGTCAGGAAGAGATTACAAGAGACCTTGCAGGTCTGTCAAATGATGCCTTAAAAGACCTGGATGAGAATGGTATTATCAGAATTGGAGCAGAGGTTCGTGCAGGTGACATTCTTGTTGGTAAGGTTACTCCGAAGGGAGAGACAGAGCTTACTGCCGAAGAGAGACTTCTTAGAGCTATCTTTGGTGAGAAGGCCAGAGAGGTTAGAGATACTTCACTGAAGGTTCCACATGGAGCATTTGGTGTTGTTATGGATACAAAGATATTTACAAGAGAAAATGGAGATGAGCTTCCACCTGGAGTTAATAAATCGGTAAGAGTTTATATTGCACAGAAGAGAAAGATTCAGGTAGGAGATAAGATGGCAGGTCGTCATGGTAACAAGGGTGTTATTTCCCGTGTTCTTCCTGTAGAAGATATGCCATTCCTTCCAAACGGACGCCCTCTTGATATCGTGTTGAATCCTCTTGGTGTTCCTTCACGTATGAATATTGGACAGGTGCTTGAAATTCACCTTGGACTTGCATCTCAGGTTCTTGGTTTCAAGGTATCGACGCCTGTATTTGATGGGGCTGATGAGTTTGATATCATGGATACACTTGAGATGGCAAATGATTATGCCAATACCGAGTGGGAAGAATTCTATGAGAAATACAAGGATGTTGTAGTAAAAGAGGTTATGGATTATCTCTATGAAAACAGAGACCACAGAGAAGAGTGGAAAGGTGTTCCTATTAATAGAACCGGTAAGGTTCAGCTTCGTGACGGTAGAACAGGTGAAGAGTTTGACAGTCCTGTAACAATCGGTTACATGCATTACCTGAAGCTTCATCATTTGGTTGATGATAAGATTCACGCACGTTCAACCGGTCCATACTCACTGGTAACCCAGCAGCCACTTGGTGGTAAAGCACAGTTCGGTGGACAGCGTTTCGGTGAGATGGAGGTTTGGGCTCTTGAGGCTTATGGCGCATCCTATACATTGCAGGAGATTCTTACGGTTAAATCTGATGATGTAATTGGCCGTGTTAAGACATATGAAGCAATTATCAAGGGCGAGAATATTCCTACACCGGGTATTCCTGAGTCCTTTAAGGTTCTTCTGAAAGAATTTCAGTCACTCGGTCTTGATGTAAGAGTTGTAAAGGAAGATATGACAGAGGTTGACCTTGGTGAGACCATTGAGTCATATGATGAAAATGTAAAGACGATACTTTATGACGAAAAAGGAAGTGCTAATGAGACAGAGCTTGAAAATGCAGGCTTCTCAGGAACGGACGAGAATGACGAGCTTACATCTTTAGTCGATGCTGATGATGGTTATTATGAAGATGATTACTATGATTCAGATGACTCAGATGAATATTAGGAAGGGAGATAGTGTAAGATGCCAGAATATAAAATTGATAATCCGGAGCAGGAACAGACATTAAGCTTTGATGCTATTCGAATCGGACTTGCATCTCCTGATAAAATCAGAGAATGGTCACACGGTGAGGTTAAGAAGCCGGAGACTATTAACTACAGAACGTTGAAGCCGGAGAAGGATGGTTTGTTTTGTGAGAAAATATTTGGACCTAGCAAAGACTGGGAATGTCATTGTGGTAAGTATAAGAAGATAAGATATAAGGGTATCATTTGTGACAGATGTGGAGTTGAGGTTACAAAGTCCAATGTTCGTCGTGAACGTATGGGACATATTGAGCTTGCGGCACCTGTGTCACACATATGGTATTTTAAGGGGATACCTTCCCGTATGGGTCTTATTCTTGATATATCGCCAAGGGTACTTGAGAAAGTATTATACTTTGCTTCTTATATAGTGCTTGACCCTGGAAATACAAATCTTACTCTGAAGCAGGTGCTTACAGAGCAGGAGTATCGAAAGGCAGAAGAAGACTTCGGTTATGGCTCTTTCCGTGCAGGAATGGGTGCCGAGTCTATTCAGGAGCTTCTCAGAAATATAGACCTTGATAAGGAAGGGGAAGAGCTGAAGGCAGAGCTTGCAAATTCAAGCGGACAGAAGCGTGCCAGAATTATCAAGAGATTAGAGGTTGTAGAAGCATTTCGAAATTCGGAAAACAGACCGGAATGGATGATTATGGATGTTATTCCTGTTATTCCGCCGGATATCAGACCGATGGTACAGCTTGATGGCGGCAGATTTGCAACATCAGACCTGAATGACCTCTATAGAAGAATTATAAACAGAAACAATCGTTTAAAGAGGCTTCTTGACCTTGGAGCACCTGATATCATTGTAAGAAATGAGAAGAGAATGCTTCAGGAGGCAGTAGATGCCCTGATAGACAACGGCAGAAGAGGACGTGCAGTAACAGGCCCTGGTAACAGAGCACTGAAGTCACTTTCTGATATGTTAAAGGGTAAGCAGGGACGTTTCCGTCAGAACCTTTTGGGTAAGCGAGTTGACTACTCAGGCCGTTCGGTTATCGTTGTAGGCCCTGAGCTTAAGATATATCAGTGTGGTCTTCCGAAGGAAATGGCTATCGAGCTCTTTAAACCGTTTGTTATGAAGGAGCTTACAGCCAGCGGAAAGGCAAATAATATAAAAGCAGCGAAAAAGATGGTAGAGAAGTTAGAACCGGAGGTATGGGACGTTCTTGAAAACGTTATTAAGGAGCATCCTGTTATGCTGAACCGTGCCCCGACACTTCACAGACTTGGTATTCAGGCATTTGAGCCTATCCTTGTAGAAGGAAAGGCGATTAAGCTTCATCCGCTTGTATGTACAGCTTACAATGCCGATTTCGATGGAGACCAGATGGCTGTCCATCTGCCGCTGACGGTTGAGGCTCAGGCTGAGTGCAGATTCCTTCTGCTCTCACCAAATAACCTTTTGAAGCCTTCTGATGGTGCACCTGTTGCCGTTCCTTCACAGGATATGGTACTTGGTATTTACTATCTGACGATGGAAAAAGAAGGCGCACTCGGTGAAGGTAAGTTCTTCAAGTCAAAGAATGAAGCATTGCTTGCATACGAGAATAAGGAGATTACGCTTCATTCCAAGATAAAGGTCAGAAGAGTCGTAACGACAGCTACAGGAGAAGAAGTTTCAGGAATTATAGATACAACACTTGGAAGATTGCTCTTTAATGAGATTATTCCACAGGATTTGGGCTTTGTAGACAGAGAGAATCCTGAAAATGCTCTTAAGCTGGAAATTGATTTCCATGTTGGTAAGAAGCAGTTAAAGCCAATCCTTGACAAGTGCATCAATACGCATGGTGCGACAAAGACTGCTGAGGTTCTTGATGATGTTAAGGCAATCGGCTACAAATATTCAACAAGAGGAGCCATTTCGGTATCAATATCAGATATGAAGGTTCCTGATGAAAAGAAGCAGATTCTTTCAGATGCTCAGAACAAGGTTGACGGTATTACAAAGAAGTTCAGAAGAGGTCTTCTTACAGACGAGGAGAGATATCTTTCCGTTGTTAAGGTATGGGAGGAAGCCGATAAGGTTCTTACCAAGGCACTTCTTGACGGACTTGACAAGTATAACAATATTTATATGATGGCTGATTCCGGTGCCCGTGGTTCTAACCAGCAGATTAAACAGCTTGCAGGTATGCGAGGACTGATGGCGGATACAACCGGTCGTACAATCGAATTGCCTATCAAGTCGAACTTCCGTGAAGGTCTTGACGTTCTGGAATACTTTATTTCAGCACATGGTGCACGTAAGGGTCTGTCAGATACAGCTCTTCGTACAGCCGATTCAGGATACCTTACAAGAAGACTTGTAGATGTATCACAGGATTTGATAATCAGAGAACCTGATTGTAGTATCGGAAAGCCTATCCCGGGAATGTATGTAGAAGCATTCATGGAGGGTAAGGAAGTTATTGAGGACTTCCAGGAAAGAATAACAGGCCGTTACGTTGCAGAGTCCGTATTTGACAAGGACGGCAATATGCTGGTTAAGGTTAATCATATGGTTACACCTAAGAGAGCGGAGCTTATCGTTAAGAAGGGCGTAGATGAAAATGGTGTGCCATTCCTTGACCCGGAAACCGGTTCGACAAGACGTGACGCAAAACTGAAAATCAGAACGATTCTTACATGTAAGTCACACATCGGTGTATGTGCCAAGTGTTATGGTGCAAACATGGCAACAGGACTTCCTGTTCAGGTAGGTGAGGCTGCCGGCATTATTGCGGCTCAGTCAATTGGTGAGCCTGGTACACAGCTTACCATGAGAACCTTCCATACCGGAGGTGTTGCCGGTGATGATATTACACAGGGTCTTCCTAGAGTTGAGGAGCTGTTCGAGGCAAGAAAGCCGAAGGGCCTTGCAATTATCGCTGAATTTGGCGGTAAGGTTCAGCTTAGAGACAATAAGAAGAAGAGAGAAGTCGTTATAACAAATGATGAAACAGGCGAATCAAAGGCATATTTGATTCCTTATGGTTCCCGTATTAAGGTACTCGATGATCAGGTGCTTGAAGCAGGTGATGAGCTTACGGAGGGTTCTGTAAATCCACATGATATCCTGAAGATTAAGGGTGTGCGTGCCGTACAGGATTATATGCTTCGTGAGGTTCAGAGAGTATACAGACTTCAGGGTGTTGATATCAATGATAAGCATATTGAGATTATCGTCAGACAGATGCTGAAGAAGATAAGAATAGAAGATAACGGTGATTCCAACTATCTGCCTGGTACACTTGTTGATATTCTTGATTTTGAGGATACAAATGAGAGACTTGTTGCGGAAGGAAAGAAGCCTGCTGAAGGTGCTCAGGTTATGCTGGGTATCACAAAGGCTTCACTAGCTACTGATTCATTTATGTCGGCAGCTTCATTCCAGGAGACAACAAAGGTACTGACAGATGCTGCGATTAAGAGCAAGGTTGATCCGCTTATCGGTCTGAAAGAGAATGTTATTATCGGTAAGCTGATACCGGCAGGTACAGGTATGAAGAGATATCGTTCCGTAAAGCTTGATACAGAGATGGAAGAAATTAACTTCTTCGATGATGAAGAAACCGGTTTCGAAGATACAGAGACTGTTTCGGATGATGCAGAATATGCAGATGATACTGTAGAGGCTGTGGAGAATGATGAAGCTGTTGAGACGGTAACCGAATAGCCGTTGAATAATAACAATATCATACGATTACTGTTTTAGTAACATTTAAAGAGAGGTTATTGTATTGATACAATAACCTCTTTTGTTGTATTCTGATACAGAATTGGGTATAATAAAATCAAAGAGTTTGTATTGATAGGAGGGATAAATCGTGTACGATATTGCCATTTTAGGAACAGGACCAGCAGGAATTTCTGCGGCAATAACGTCTAAAATACGAAATAAAAGTATTTTATTCATCGGAAGCAGAAAGCTTAGTGATAAGATCAACAAAGCGCATCAGATACAGAATTATCCCGGAATTCCTGATATAACAGGGGTTGAATTGGCGGAAAAATTATTGGAACATCTTGAATGTATGAATATTTCCATCAATGAAGAAAGAGCTGTTGCTGTCTATGCTATGGGAAATTATTTTGGCATACAAACCGACAAAGATATGTATGAAGCGCATGCTGTCATACTTGCAACAGGCATCTTACACGGGAAAGCCATTTCCGGAGAGAAAGAATTTCTTGGCAGGGGTGTAAGCTATTGTGCTACATGTGATGCTTCATTATATAAGAATAAGACCGTAGCAGTCATTGGATATCAGCCAGAATATGAAGCCGAGGCGGATTTTCTCGCCGAAATAGCAGAGAAGGTATATTATTTTCCTATGTATCATGCGGATATAAGGGTGTCAGAAAAGGTTATTGTCAGAAAAGAAGCCGTTATTGAAATCGTAGGGGATAATAAGGTGACAGGGCTTAAGACGACTGGCAAAAGCTATGAAACGGATGGTGTATTTGTTTTGAGAGACAGCATTGCACCTGACCGATTGGTGCCGGGGGTAACAACAGATAGGAATCATATTTTGGTAAATATGCAGATGGAGACCAATATTCCGGGATGCTTTGCATGTGGAGATATCACGGGAAAGCCTTATCAATATATAAAGGCAGCCGGGCAAGGCAATGTTGCAGCCCTTTCGGCGGTAAATTATTTGGACAAGATAAATAGACATGATAAAGAAAAGGAGATGTAGAAATGATTAAAAAGATTGTAAATAATAATATGGATGAAGCAACGAAGGCAAAGCTTGCGGTGGTGGATTTTTCCGCTACATGGTGTGGTCCGTGCAGGATGCTGGAGCCTGTATTGGAGGAGATTTCTGAAGATTTGGCCGGAAAAGCGGAATTTTATAATGCCGATGTGGATGAGAACATGAAGCTTGCAATGCAGTATGATGTTCAGAGTGTTCCGGCGCTTATTATCATGAAGGATGGAAAGGTGGCTGACAGAACGGTTGGCTTCCAGCCGAAGGCTTCTATTATGGAGTTTATTAACAGACAGATGTAAAAACTTTGAATAGATAAAGAAATTTATAAAAATAGGGTGTTGACATATAAAAATCTAAAGAATATAATAACAAAGCATACGTTAATCTGCTTAATGCATGCTTTTCGTATTAAAATTTTGAAATAGGAGGTGAAAACATGCCTACATTTAACCAGTTAGTTAGAAAGGGAAGACAGACAGTAGAAAAGAAGTCAACTGCACCAGCTCTTCAGAGAAGCTTTAACTCACTTAAGAAGAAGCCTATCGAATCAAGCTCACCACAGAAGCGTGGTGTTTGTACAGCAGTTAAGACAGCTACTCCTAAGAAGCCTAACTCAGCTCTTAGAAAGATTGCCAGAGTACGTCTTTCAAACGGTATCGAGGTTACAAGTTATATTCCGGGTGAAGGTCACAACCTTCAGGAGCATAGCGTTGTTCTTATCCGTGGTGGTAGAGTAAAGGACTTACCTGGTACAAGATACCACATTATCAGAGGTACTCTTGATACAGCAGGTGTAGCAAAGAGACGTCAGGCTCGTTCTAAGTATGGTGCTAAGCGTCCAAAGGATGCAAAATAAATCATACGGGAACAATCATTCCAAAATGTGCTGGTCAGGTCAGGTAATGTTTTCATGATAGATAGACATTAAGACAGATAACAGCACGAACACATTTGAAATAAAATGTGAGTACCGAAGAATTAATAAAAATATATTAAGGAGGGAAGAACCGTGCCACGTAAAGGACATATCGCAAAAAGAGACGTATTAGCGGATCCGATTTATAACAATAAAGTGGTTACTAAGCTTATCAATAACATTATGTTAGATGGTAAGAAGGGTGTAGCCCAGAAAATCGTTTACGGTGCATTTGAGCGTATCGCAAATGAGACTGGTAAGGATGCTTTAGAGGTATTTGAAGAGGCTATGAACAATATCATGCCTTTACTTGAGGTTAAAGCAAGACGTATCGGTGGTGCAACATATCAGGTACCTATCGATGTAAGACCAGATAGAAGACAGGCTCTCGGACTTCGTTGGCTGACAACATTTTCACGTGCCAGAAGCGAGAAGACCATGGAAGAGAGGCTCGCAAAAGAGATTATGGATGCAGCGAACAATACAGGCGCATCTGTAAAGAGAAAAGAAGATATGCACAAGATGGCAGAGGCAAACAAGGCGTTTGCTCATTACAGATTCTAATCTGTGCTGCCATAGTAATAATAAAAGGAGGAAAATCCGTTGGCTCAGAGAGAATATCCATTGGATAGAACAAGAAACATTGGTATTATGGCTCATATCGATGCTGGTAAGACAACTCTTACAGAGAGAATCTTATACTATACCGGTGTTAACTATAAAATTGGTGATACTCATGATGGTACAGCTACCATGGACTGGATGGTACAGGAGCAGGAGAGAGGTATTACAATTACTTCCGCTGCAACAACCTGCCACTGGACATTAGAGGATCATCACAAACCAAAGGCTGGTGCTTTAGAGCACAGAATCAACATCATTGATACTCCGGGACACGTTGACTTTACTGTTGAGGTAGAGCGTTCACTTCGTGTACTTGACGGTGCTGTTGGTGTATTTGACGCAAAGGCTGGTGTAGAGCCTCAGTCAGAAAATGTATGGCGTCAGGCTGACACATACAATGTACCTCGTATGGCATTCATCAACAAGATGGATAAAATGGGTGCAGACTTTTTCTACTCAGTTCAGACAATTATTGATCGTTTGGGCAAAAATGCAATTCCGGTACAGATTCCAATCGGTAAAGAGGCTGATTTCATTGGTCTTATCGACTTATTCGAGATGGAAGCTTACTATTATAAAGATGACAAGGGCGAAGACATTGAAATTACGGCAATCCCTGATGATTTAAAAGAGCTTGCTGACAAGTGGCATGAGAACCTTGTTGAGAAGATTTGCGAGTTAGATGATGATTTAATGATGCAGTATCTTGAAGGGGAAGAACCTTCCGTAGCAGATATGAAGGCTGCTCTTCGTAAGGGTACGATAGCTTGTGAGGCTGTTCCTGTATTCCTTGGTTCTGCTTATAAGAACAAGGGTGTTCAGAAGATGCTTGATGGTGTTATCGAGTATATGCCTGCTCCAACAGACATTCCTGATATTACAGGTGTTGATCCTGATGGTAATGAGGTTGTTCGTCATTCTTCAGATGATGAGCCGTTCTCAGCATTGGCATTTAAGATTATGACTGACCCATTTGTAGGTAAGTTAGCATTCTTCAGAGTTTATTCAGGTACCTTGAACTCAGGTTCATATGTACTCAATGCGACAAAGGATAAGAAAGAGCGTGTAGGACGTATCGTACAGATGCATGCAAATTCACGTAATGAAATTGATAAGGTTTATTCAGGTGATATCGCAGCTGCCGTAGGTTTCAAGCTTACAACAACAGGTGATACAATTTGTGATGAACAGCATCCGGTTATTCTGGAGTCTATGGAATTCCCTGAGCCGGTTATTGAGCTTGCAATTGAGCCTAAGACAAAGAATGATCAGGGCAAGATGGGCGAGGCACTTGCTAAGCTTGCTGAAGAAGATCCTACTTTCAGAGCTCATACAGATAAAGAAACAGGACAGACAATTATTGCCGGTATGGGTGAGCTTCATCTTGAGGTTATTGTTGACCGTCTCCTTCGTGAGTTTAAGGTTGAGGCGAACGTAGGTGCTCCTCAGGTTGCTTACAAAGAGACAATCACAAAGGCAGTTGACGTTGACAGCAAGTATGCGAAGCAGTCAGGTGGTCGTGGTCAGTACGGTCATTGTAAGGTTAAGTTTGAGCCAATGGATCCAAACGGCGAAGAGACATTCAAGTTCGAGTCAACAGTCGTTGGTGGAGCTATTCCGAAGGAATACATTCCGGCTGTTGGTGAGGGTATTGAAGAGGCTGCTAAGGCCGGTATTCTTGGCGGATATCCTGTTCTTGGTGTACATGCAAATGTATACGATGGTTCATACCATGAAGTCGATTCTTCAGAAATGGCATTCCACATTGCCGGTTCTATGGCATTTAAGGATGCTATGGCTAAGGCAAATCCGGTTCTTCTTGAGCCTATCATGAAGGTTGAGGTTACAATGCCTGAGGAATACTTAGGTGATGTAATCGGAAGCATCAATGCCAAGAGAGGACAGATTGAAGGAATGGATGATATCGGCGGTGGCAAGATTGTCAGAGCATTTGTTCCACTTTCAGAGATGTTCGGTTACTCAACAGAGCTCCGTTCATCAACACAGGGTCGTGGTAACTATTCAATGTTCTTTGAGAGATATGCACAGTGTCCAAAGAGCGTTCAGGAGAAAGTTATCGCTGATAAGTCAAAATAATAACTTGTTTTGATACGAAAAGACAGTAGATTTGTTTTTTCATCTAATAGAATAGATAAAACCGGGAGAGCAGGGGTTAAAATCCTCTGGTCTGTCGGTATAAAGAGATAAAAAAAGGTTGAAAATATATTATATTTTCTATATAATGGATTTTAGCCAACATAGCCCTAAGGGGTACGAAATTTAAGGAGGATTATAAAAAATGGCAAAGGAAAAGTTTAATAGAAGCAAGCCACATTGTAACATTGGTACAATCGGACACGTTGACCACGGTAAGACAACTCTTACAGCAGCTATCACAAAGGTTCTTTCAGAGAGAGTAGCCGGTAACGCAGCTGTAGATTTCGCTAACATTGATAAGGCTCCAGAAGAGAGAGAAAGAGGTATCACAATCTCAACAGCTCATGTAGAGTACGAGACAGAGAAGAGACATTATGCACACGTTGACTGTCCGGGACATGCTGACTACGTTAAGAACATGATTACCGGTGCAGCTCAGATGGATGGTGCTATCCTTGTTGTTGCTGCTACTGATGGTGTTATGGCTCAGACAAAGGAGCATATCCTTCTTTCACGTCAGGTAGGTGTTCCTTACATCGTTGTATTCATGAATAAGTGTGATATGGTTGACGATGAGGAGCTTCTTGAGTTAGTAGAGATGGAGATCACAGAGCAGCTTGAAGAGTATGAGTTCACAGATTGCCCAATCATTAAGGGTTCAGCTCTTAAGGCTCTTGAGGATCCAAACGGTGAGTGGGGAGATAAGATTATGGAACTTATGGATACTGTTGATTCATATATTCCAGACCCACAGAGAGATACAGATAAGCCATTTATCATGCCTGTTGAGGATGTATTTACAATTACAGGTCGTGGTACAGTTGCTACAGGTAGAGTAGAAGCTGGTACACTTCATCTTAACGAGGAAGTTGAAATTGTTGGTATTAAGGAAGATGTTCAGAAGACAACAGTTACCGGTATCGAGATGTTCAGAAAGCTTCTTGATGAGGCTCAGGCTGGTGATAACATCGGTGCTCTTCTTCGTGGTATTAAGAGAGAGGATATCGTAAGAGGTCAGGTTCTTTGTAAGCCAGGTACAATTCACTGCCATACAAAGTTCACAGCTCAGGTTTACGTTCTTACTAAGGATGAAGGTGGTCGTCATACTCCATTCTTCAACAACTACCGTCCACAGTTCTACTTCAGAACAACAGACGTAACAGGTGTATGTAACCTTCCAGCTGGTACAGAGATGTGCATGCCTGGTGATAATGTAGAAATGACAATCGAGCTGATTCACCCAATCGCTATGGATCAGGGTCTTACATTCGCTATCCGTGAGGGTGGTAGAACAGTAGGTTCAGGTCGTGTTGCTAGCATTATTGAGTAATCTACACGTTAGCTTTGAGCTAAGCGCATAAATACAAATATAACAGCCCCTCGTGCTTGCACGAAAGGGGCTGTTTTTATTTGTATTTATAGGCATTTAGCGAATGCCGTGACCGACATGTAGCGGAGCGGAATGGAGGTGCGCTTAGGCATTTTCGAGAGTTTTCTCGAGAGTCTTATTACATCTTTGCAACAATGTGATTAGGGTTAGCGGTGCCAAAACAGTGCCAAAAACAAAAACTCCAGCAAATTTGGCTATTCGTTGGAGAAAATTCTTTGACATATGAGATACATAGTGTTAATCTAATGATAGAAAAGGTGCTACCGATAGACGGTCAGCCCAAGTAAATTAGTTTAACAAAAATGCCGCTTAGTTTACCAGACAGGGCGGCTATTTTTGTGTCTTATTGCTTCCGATGGCATATCCAAGCCCAAAAGCAGTCAAGCATAAGCTGATAACTGCAATCAGACCTTCAATAGTCAGCATTGGCATCCTCTCCTTTAGCAAGATTTCCGACAGACAAGCTGGGGATTTCTATGTAATCAGAGGGGCACAGTCCCTCTGTTGAATTATTGCCCGCCCAATCGAGTGCCATTGTGTATAACTGATAACTATTGCAAGAACACTGCCGAATGATATTCCTATTTTAACTGTTTTACTTGATTCCAATTGAGAGTTTTGTAGTTTTCTAACTGTTCTATTTTATACGACAATAATGCCATGTCTTCTTCGTAGGATGAATTATTAGCATCGGGTGCTTTTTCTCTGCCTGCAATCAATTCGCTAACAGAAATGTTTAGTACCTCACATAACAATTCAACAACGGCATAACCTTTCCTGTTTCCCACTTAGAGACAGTCTTATTTGACACTCTGATTTTTTCTGCAAGTTGCTCTTGTGTAAGGTTTTGTTCTCTTCGTTTTGTCGCAATTAATAGACCTATATTTTGTTGGTTCATTGTTATTGCCCTCCTTTCATCGATGAGTATACTCTTTTGCAAATAATTGCAAATCCCTCATACAGCGAAATTGAATTGAATACATTAAATTTAAATTCATCTCTCAGTATAATTTACTTCTCAGATAATATTACATACTGCGCTGTTGTGACATAGTTTGTCAAATCCGGTTCATTCAATCCTCTTTTTACAAACATATCATCCCAAACTGGTATGCATTCTTTAATATCTTTACTTTCAACATGAAAATAACCCGAATGCAAATCAATTCCCACAAAAACGTTATCTCTAACAACATATATCGCTATATCTGTAATAGCTGTCTCAGGACTTTTTTGTTTGGCATTCTGATAAACAACCTCTCTAAAAACATTATTATCATAACTAATTGGCGTATATTTTTTTCTGAAGTATTCATCCAGTTGATAAGCACTTATTCTATTAGTACCCAACGTCGATTTTTTCTGTTCATATATTTTCTGCCATTCAGTAAGTTGTTTTTCGGTAACTTTGGTTGTTATCATCACACAAACTCCCTTTTACAAGTTCAAAATTCTCATCCTTTATTATACTATGCAAACTCCTTATATCCACTTATATTTTTCTAAATTCTATAAAAGGCGGACTGCTAATCATTGCAATCCGCCAGAAAAATTACCACACTTCCAACTTATCTTCTGCATCAATCCAAACCTGCATTTCTCCATCCAACACTAATCGTGCATACTCCATAGATTCATCAATTGCAAGAGCATTCAATGCACACTGTGAATTTGGTGTGGTCTTCAATCCATCCTCCGCCTTATTACAATTTATACGAAGAAGTATGTCATCAAAGGTGGTTATATCAATACTGTTACAGTATTGGTTGTATGTAGCGTATATGAATTTCATAATATTTTCGTCCTTTCATCTTTATTACAGATAAGCTGGCTGTATTGATAAATTATTATGTGTCCTAGAATTATCCTTTAGAACGTGAAACACACATCGATTTGTTAATCGAGAAGGGGATGCAGCCATTGGTAATCGCACAGAGGGTTGGATGCGATTCCGTAAACACTACCATAAACATCTACGGACACCTTTACCCGAACAAGCAGAAGCATCTGACTTATGAGATAATCTGGCAGATTGGAGATATGCGGGATATCGGATTCAACTTAAATCTGGAGGATGCAGACAAGGCACAGACGCTGCTGGATGATTTTATAATGTATCTACTGGAGCTTTCGGAGGTGTGTGTGGTTACGCAGAAGGAACTGGATGCTCCGAACTGGAAACCACCCTTTGAGGCAGGACTAATTGTACACCATATGACGTACCACGAGGATGAAAACTCTCCACACATTCATATGACGTATATTCCCTACACCACACATTCTAAAAGTGGAGCACCCATTCAGAATGTATTTTCCCAGATGTTTGAGGATATCGGATATCCAACCACCATGAAACAGGCAACCACGGAAAGTGGTGAACTGGTGTGGCAGACGGACAAGGACGGAAACCAGGTGCCGCAGATGAAACGTAACAGACATGGCGGTGTGGATTGGATAGAAACTCAGAAGCTTGTTTTACAGAAGAAGATGATGATGCGTCTTGGCTGTAATCGATTTTATAAAGGCTCTAATCCAAGGGGGAATCTGGAACTGTCAGACTACCGCAGAGAGAAAGCGGCAGAGACGGCAAAGGAAGCGGAGCTGAAATTGGATGCTGTTATGGATAGGATTGCAAGTGCACAGACCACTATTCATGTACAGGCAGAGCAGATGGAGGCAACGCAGGAAAACTTGGAGAAAGGCGTAGAAGCGGAGCAACAGCTGAATGCGAGGATTACGGGCAAGAGAGCAGAACTGGATGAAGTGACGCAGGATTTGACGGATAAAAAGAATGAGGTGGAGTAGCAGGAAAAGAGACTGGAATTCTTAAAGGTTGATGCGGCGGCTTTCACAAGGGAAGCACAGATTGCAGAAGAACTCGTAGATTACTTTAAGAATATGCAGGCAAGTGAAAGAGAGTATGCGTACTTTGAAAAGATGCTGGAACTGGTTTATGAGAATGAAGGTTTGAAGCGACAGAATGAGGAACTGAAAACCGAGAACAGGACGCTAAACGCGAAGCTGGAAAAGGCATATGATTTCATGAGACAGTTTACCATCAATGGAATGAATATGCTGGAGCAGTTCTTGAGGAGTATCGGTGAATGGGTACAGCAGAATGTGGCAGGATTGAGTAGGTAGAGGGGGAGTGGAGGGAGCGCGAGAGCGCTCCTTCTTTTTTGATGTACGTTGAAAATATAAGAAAAATGTCCAAAGATATGTTTATTATTACGATATTTTAAAAATATCGAAAAAATATTTGACAAATATCGCAACAGGCGCTAATATTATAGTAATGAGTACCATTTAATAGAGAATAGATATTAAAGAGGAAAAGGAGACACTATGGCTAGTGAAGTGAAAGAAACAAAA
The DNA here is from genome assembly GCA_017935345.1 of Coprococcus sp. GTDB lineage: Bacteria > Bacillota > Clostridia > Lachnospirales > Lachnospiraceae > Coprococcus. Next base: position 208,691 of record JAGBHU010000008.1, on the reverse strand, counting down.
AAAGAGAAATTTGTCAGATTGGCAGAGGCAAGAACCAATAAAGCACTTGCACAGATTAAGTTAATTGGTAATCTGAGTGATAAGAGCACATATGAATTTACAGAAGAAGATGTGAATAAGATTTTCGCTCATTTGGAAAAAGAGATTAAAATTGCACGAGCTCGATTTAATGGAACCGAAGAGAGCAAAAAGTTTAAATTATAAGGATGGATAAGTTATGAGACCATTTATTAAATGGCCTGGTGGAAAAGAAAGAGAGTTACAATACATATTAGCTAACTTGCCACAAAATATAAATAATTATGTAGAACCCTTTTTGGGAGGTGGCGCAGTTTATCTTGCTATGCAAGAGGAAAATATAAATGGTGAGTATATTGTAAACGATCTTTCTCGTGAATTGATTGATATATATGAATGTGTAAAAGATGAGGATGTTCTTTTTTTTCACCAGCTAGAAGTGATAGATGCAGAATTTAAGAGAATGAAAGTTTTGGCAGACAGAGAAAGAGCCCATTTCCTTTTGTTGTGTAGGTATGTCCGAAACGTACAAGAAGAGCAATGGTTGCAAGAGGTTACGGCATTTGTTCAAAGAATAAGAAATGATCTGCAATTGAATGAAAATTTAGTTGTAGAAGATATGGATAGCTATGTTGCTACTTTTGAGACTGCTTTGTTAAAAAGATTGCGTAGAATGAAGCAACTAGATGTGGAAAGAAAGTTATATTCAGATGATGAATTAATAGACTTGTTAGAATGTGTATTAAAGTCGACATTCTACGTATATATAAGGAAATTATATAATGAACGAAATGAGCTTGATTATTTGGAAGCGCAAACATCTGCAATGTATTTATTTATTAGGGAGAATTGTTTTTCTGCAATGCATAGAACAAATGCTAATGGAGATTTTAATGTACCGTATGGTGGAGTAAGTTATAATAAGCATGATTTATTAAGGAAAGTGGAGAGCTTAAAAAGACCGGAATTGATAAATAGATTAGACAGAACTCATTTTTATAATTCAGATTTCGCAGCTTTCTTGGAACAAATTGAGGGGATAACAGAACCTGAGGATTTTTGGTTTATTGATCCGCCGTACGATTCTGAATTTAATGAATATAGTCAAAATTCTTTTGATTTGAATGATCAAGAACGCTTGGCAGAGATTTTGTCACAAACTCGGGCCCGTGTTATGATTGTGATAAAGCATACAGAGTATATATATAATCTGTACTCACAATACGATGTATTTAGAATTCGAGATTATAGAAAGACATATGATGTTAATTTTCAAAATCGAAACAACAGAATGGTAACACACTTACTGATAACCAATTATGATATTGACGAACAGGAGGAAGAAAATGCAACATAAACAGAATGATTTCATTGTTCCAGCATTGAGAGTGATATTAAGCCATGATGGACAATGTGGAACAAAGACGATTAAAGATGAAGTTCATTTGTTTATTGAGTTGTCTGAAGAAGATAGGAGACCTTATGAGAGCAGAAGAAAATCGGAACCAAGGTACAGGCAAACTGTAGGGAATTTGATTAGCCATCAAAAAAGAGAACTGTTGCAATACATAGATATTGTTGAAGTGTTACGTGATATGAGTGGCAGAGCAGTAGAACACATTTGGAAACTTAATCAAAAAGGATACGAGTATCTTACATCGCTTGATTATATAGTAACAGATGGGGTGGATAATATGATTGTAGAGACGGATGTTAATTTACCTATAATATCTCCCTTAGATCAGAAGAAATTAGATGCTTTAGATGTAGGAAAACCATATGCGAGGAGAACAGAGGCGGGAATCAAAGAATCAATTTTGATATTATCAGAATATAAATGCAGATATGCTAAATTGATTGGTGAAATGCATACCAGTTTTTTAACAGATAAGAATAAGCCATATATGGAAGTTCATCATTTTATTCCCCTAAAAGCGTCGTGTGATTTTTTCCCTAGAAACCTTGATCGCCCTTCTAATATGATATGTTTGTGTCCGACGTGCCATGATATTCTCCATCATGGTTCTAGGGAAGAAAAGGAAAAAATACTTAGGGTATTATACGAGGATGTTATTGATATGCTGAATGCGGAAGAAATATATATTAGTTTTTCTGCATTGATGAAATATTATGATTGATAGAAAGGGATATCTGCAAATGAATAATATGATGTTAAAAATGCCAAGAACTGAATCTCCTAAAGTTAGAGGATTAAATGACGCTGGAATTGAAACATATAAGAATGTACCGATGAAATCCTTGACGAAAGAAGAAATACAAAATGCTACGGATGCAGCAATAGATACACCAGATGGGAAAGTGGCACGTGTAGAAGTTGAATTTAATGCGTTTGATTTGCCCGTTTCTAATATTCCAGATGTAGAACATTTAAAAACGGTTTATGAGGATGAATTGGCTTTTTGGACCGACTTTTTACAGAATGATAAGCGTCCTTTGGATTTTTTTAAAAATTGTATTAAGTTATTAGGAAAAGATAAGATAAGGATATTAAGAATAAGTGATTATAAAACAACTGGGTTAACAGGAATTCACGGTGTTTCGACACCATGGAAAAATCTTGTTGTAAATACTGAGGTTTCTGATAAGCCAGGTGGTGCGGGAGGAAGTTTCGGAATTGGAAAAAATGCAGCATTTGCATGTTCACAATTGCGTCTTGTAATGTACAGTACAAAGAATATTGAAGGCGAAGAGGCAACACAAGGAACATTATTGTTGCCGTCATATCAAAAAGGGATTGAAAGATTTGATGGTTCTGGCTTTATATGTATTCCTAGTGAAGATATTAATATTAATCCATTGTTAAAAAGCGTTTCTATAGATGAAGGATACGAAAGAAGTGAGACCGGATTAGATAAATACATATTTGGTTTTGATGAAGAGAAAACGGCAGAGGAATTAAAAATGGCAGTAATTAAGTCTGCGATTGAAAATTTCTTATATGCTTTTTATCAAAATACCCTTGAAGTTAGATATGGAAATTTAATTATTAATCAGGAAAATTTGGCTGATTTTATTGAAGAGTATGGACAGGAATTGGAGGATATAACAAAGGAACAATATAAGACACTGACAGAACCTGATAAAGTGGAGAATTTTTCAATATTTGAAGAGAATGATGTTACATATTTTATTCGTATGGATCCAGAGGCTACTAAAAAAGCAGCGGTTGTAAGAAGAAGTGGGATGAAGGTATTTGATAGATCCTATAGAACGGGGCGGATTGGCTTCTCTGCGGTAATTGTATTAAATAATCCTAAAATAAATGCGTTTTTCAAAAGTTTAGAAAATCCAGAACATAGTGACTGGAGTGCGGAGCGAGCAAAAAACAAGGCTGAAGCTAAGAGTAAAATGGATTTATTGTTTAGTACGCTTCGTGAAAAGGTAAAAGAAATGCATCAGGATGATTTTGATGAATCAACAGATGCAGATGGATTAAACGAATATTTGCCTTATACATATGTCGCTCCGGCAAAGAAGAATCGTGTTGAAAGTTTGTCGAATGAAGTTAAAGAAAAGAAAAAGAAAGCAAAGAAGAGACGTCAATCACCGAAATTAGATACAGAAGAAATAAGATACACAGAAGATGAATTCGGAAATATTGATGAGAATACCATTGAGATTGTAGATGAAAATGGTTCTGCTGGTGGTAGTGGAGATGGACATAACAATGGAAGTGGACATGGAAACAGAGATGGACGTGGTGGAGAAGGCGATGAGGATGGAACCAATGCACACAAAATAGATGGGGAAGGTTCAGAGGAAAGAACATTTAGTGTAAAAGAAGATGGAGAGTTTATAGCGCGTAGACAAGTTGCGAGTAATAATTTTTCATTTGCTTTGGAGCAAAAAGAAGGTGAATATTTGCTTCGGTTAATGAGTAGTAAAAAAGTTAATTCCGGATTTGTCGAGGTAGTGATATCTGGAGAACAACAAGTTCTTGTTTCTAACATATTAGCCGCAAGTATTGATGGGAAACAGGCAAATTTTAAGAAGAATAAGATTGCATTTAAAAGCATGTCTGCGGATGAAGTTCATAACATTAAATTTACTTTAAAAAATAAAGGGAATTGGGCCCTGGAGGTGATGATATATGAAAATTAGGACAAATCGTATATATCCGTATCCTATTTTTTGTTGTGATTCAAAAGATTATGAAAATAAGCGTTTTGAATCATTTGTTGATATCGAGTATGACATGGTAAATGCTACTGTATTATTAAATCTTGTCATTGAAGATGAAATAATACAGGAATTAATTAGGCAAAAAAAGATATCTGTAAACTGCATGGTAGATTGTTCACGAACAAAGTATAGAGAAGTATTTGAGATAGAACTGGATGAACATTTACATGCAGAGATAGTCATACCGGTAGAACATTTAAATGGTCTTATAGAAATTACATGTTTGCTTGTTGCGAATGAAAAAATCGAAGATGTGAAGAATGGTAATTTTGCAGGATTGTATGCAGATGCGGTAGTTTCTTATCCGCAGTATGCGACCATTGGTTATACTGAAACTGAAGAATTAGAACTAAATAAACATATAGATAGTTCAGGAGAAATTCCATCTATATTTAAGATTACTAGAGGAGCAGATGATAGTAAAGAGATATCATATGATGCAAGTGATGTATATATTAATATCTATTTACCACCGGAACAATATAAAATATATATGGATTACAAGGGCGTGAGTAAGAGATTGAAAACGATGATGTTAAATTTGCCTGTGCTTGCAGAGATATTATGTAGTATAAATGAGGGAAACAACGATTATGCTGGTTTTGCATGGTTTGATGTTATCGATCATGCTCTACAGAAACAAGGATACACATCATTAGGAAAAGATTTCACAACACGTCCGGCAGTTGAGGTGGCACAAAGTTTGTTGGGTAATCTTGTGAAAGATGCATTTGATGAGTTTGATAGATTAAATCGAGATAAGTAGGTGAGAAGATGAAGATAAAAATAATGACAGCAGATGCAGTAGCTTATGTTAAGAATAATATTAATTCACTTGCGGGGTATTATGAGAATAAAGAAGATCCAACGGTGTGGATTAAGCAGAAAATTGGTAAGGATGCTTTTATAGAGGTTCCATCGCTTGAATTTGAGGAATGTGAGTTGCTAATTTCTACAGATGCTCCGTCTGCAAATGAAGGTGCGAATGTTAAGTTGTTTTATCTGAATTTTATGCAGTTAAATGATTCGTTTGCAACGGATGAGAGGCTTTGGGCTGGATTGGCACATACTGTGTATTATGAATATATGTTAAAAAGATGGCCTAATAGTTTTGATTCAAAGTCGATTATTAATCATTTCTTTTTTGCTGGAACGGGTGGACCACGTAGTTATATGATGAATACATTATCGAGATTGTGGTGGTTGGGGAGGAAAACTTACAGAGCAGATAATGATAAGCCATGGGAAATTTTTGATTATTTCATTCATGATATTAACGGATATAGTTTTACTCTATTTGGCTCCAATTGGTCGAATAGTAGCAGATCTTTGGATTTATTTTTCAAGGCAATATTTAAATATACTGAAGAATTTGAACGTAAAGTTGATAGGACATTATTTAATGAAGCGATGCAATATACGAATTGTCTTTGTGGGATATATGTATTAGATGCTTGTGATGATACTTTTGTTGTAGAGCAAATCAAAAGTTATTTAGTTCAACGATATGATGAGATGGTCAAAGAACTTGCGGATAATAAATTGAATAATGTTCGTACTATGGGAATTGAAAAGTTTGATAATTTAATTAAGGCTATCAATCATATTGGTGGTCACGGCAAGAAGGTAGATATTTTTAGTGCATATGAGGCTGTAACTCAAACTAGAAATTCAACAGCCATTCGTATGTATATAGATAGCCAACTTCAGGCAAATTGCCCGGATGTGAGAAAATATTCGGGGAAACCTATTTTTTATAAGGTTGTTATTGAAGGAATAGCTTGCTGGAAGTTGGCTAACGATTACTTAATTAAAGCAAATGTTCCTGTTAGAAGAGAATTGATGATGAATCAAATAGAAACACTTTCGGAAGTTGAAAAATGGGTATTTAATTTTATTACAGCTATTAGAAAAGACAAATTTGCGTTAGATGATTTGCTTCAGTTTAGTGGCCAGTTCAGTAGTTTGCACCCGGAAATCGAAGATTCAGAGAAAGTTATGAAGGATGCATTAACAAAGATGAGAGAGAAGGGCTTAATTGAATTGCAAGACAATCATATGTTTAAGAAAGCATTTAATATCAAGGCAGATAATTAAGTTCTTTTGTTTAATGAAAGAATAACAGTTTAAGTACAAGATAAGCAAATGTATGTTTGCGAAAGGGGGAAAATACAATGTCTGTTAATACATATTTGCAGAGTTTAGCAAGTTCTTTGGTTTTATCAGCATCGGAAAAGGAAAGTGTTACGACATCGGTTAATACAATTAAGAGTAGATTGGATGGTTATTTTTTCGATGTTGTAGAAAAGAAGGTGTTTGGATCATATTTGAGGGAGACAATTTTACCTAGAAAAGTTGATGAGAAATCTGATGTTGATATTATGGTAGTATTTAGTAATCCGAATGGGTATAAGCCACAAAGTTTTTTGGATAGGTTAAAAAACTTTGCAGAATATTATTACAGTAGTTCGGAGATACACCAGTCAAGTCCATCATTAGTATTGAATTTAAATCATATTAGATTTGAATTGACACCAGCTTACAAAAGTTATGGTATATACTATATACCCGATGGACCATCCAATTGGAGAAGTACAGATCCTGATGGCTTTAGTGCTACATTAATTGAGTGTAATAAGAATAACGGATATAAAATCAAACCAGTGGTAAGATTACTAAAGCATTGGAATATACAGAAAAATGGAAGAGATTTGACGTCATTTATATTAGAGAAAACCATTGCAGAGGAGTTGAAATACTCATATTATTCATGTACCTCATATGCGGATTATCTTAATGCTGGATTGGAGAAAATAAAATATAAAACAGATTATAATAAAGTGAATAATGCACTTGAGCATATTAGGCAAACTTTGTCTTATGAAGAACAGGGCATGCCTTATTCGGCCGAAATAGAAATTAAAAAAGTATTTCCGGAGATTTGATATGAGTAGACGGGACGATGTGATGGAATTATATAAACCATCAGGAATTTTAGAGAAAATTGAAAAAATACTTTTTTGTATTGACATTATTGCGGCATTGGTTTCATTGGTATCTAGTCAAGTTATAAGTTCTATTGCAATTACTGTTCAGATAGTTGTAGCGTTACTATATTTTGTAAGCAATACAATTGATGATGGGTGCTTTTGGTATGAAGCTGAAAAGCAACGCAGAAAAAATGGTATACAAAATGGATTGGGAATGAGACTATCAGAGTACGACACAGAAGAGTATTATAATAATAACCTTCCTCCTTCATTAGAAAAGTACGGAATGAACATTTTGGAAAGCAATTATTTTAGCAAAATAATTGCCGGAAAAATGTTGTTTAAAATGGTGGGATATGCGCTTGGGGCAGTTGTTGCATTGATTATAGCGTGTAGATTTGTCAGTAATGAGAATATACTGCTTATTATTGCACAAACAGCATTTTCTTCGTATGTATTAGTTAATTTTACAATGTTGGTCTTTTATAAAATTCGGATGGAAACTCTTTATAGTGAGGCATATAATGTACTTATTTTAGGAAATCGGATGCGTTGTCATCAGGCGTGGCTTATATCGTATATTGTAGAGTATGAGGCAATAAAGGCGCATTATAAGATTCGTTTGGAACAAAAAATATTCAATAATATAAATTCGAAACTTAGCGCAAAGTGGCAGGATATTGTTAGTCATAGAGTTGATGAAGAATAAAATTCTGTAAGTCATGCTCAATTTTTGGGAGGAATAAAATGCTTAATCTAGTAGTTTTTGAAACGGAAGAAGAACTCTGCGAATTAACAGGGCTGACAGAGCAGGAATTATGGGACAAGGGTTTTAATCTTGATGATTGGGAGATTAGTTTCCAATCCAAAGTTAAATTACATAAGACACCAACTGCAGAAGATATTGAAAACGGATATCGTGAAAATGAATTAGTAGCGTTGTTTGATTTGCCGGCATACTGGTTGATGAGCCAAATGAACAATTACTGTATTGGCGCATACTATGTTTATCTGGATGGGAAACATTATTATACAGTTCATCATATAAGCTATATTTGGTGTAAAAAATGGTGACATGTCGCCACTTTTGAGAAAGGAGCACGCCCAATGTACCAACCAATCGACCAAGTCAAAACTGGTATAAAACTGAAAATGCTACTTAAGGCAGCAGGTTATGATGTGAAGTATATTCAGGAATATCTTCATCTATCCTGCCCGCAGTCCATATACAGATGGTTTAAAGGCAAGGTGCTTCCTTCGGTGGAGCATTTGTGTGCATTGAGCAAACTTCTAAATGTACATATGGAAGACTTGCTGGTGTTGCAGGGAGAGTCTGTTATCTACAGTGTGATTGAATTATCGGATGATCCGACCATAAAACGATTGTTGATTTATACAAAATATCTTCAGAAGGTGGCATAAATTCATTGGACTATCTGTCCAATGACAAAATGAATATTATAAATTATCCTCTTATTAAGCCTGAGGAGCAGGCGACGATAGGAGGCTTTTTTTATGGAGAAAAAAGAGTGTGTTTATGAAGCTCCATTAACGAAGCGGGAGTTTGTGGATATTATCAACAGACTTCACGAAGCATCAGAACTGGTGGATAAGGTGGAGGAATTGTTTCGTAACAGTAGGGATAATTTAGAATGTGATTTTTGCAACGGAGCCAGTTTGCAGATATCCCATGAGGGTATTGTGGTTAATTTACTGGAAAAGCTGATGCGTGATAAGGGTAGTGATATATCTTACTTTATTTATGAACTGGATTATGGAAAAGATTATCATGAAGGCTGTATATCGGACGAAAACGGCAATATTGATTTCAGTACACCGGAGAAGCTGTACGATTATCTTGTGAAGGGATACTTGAAGCAAACTGTAGATAAGGAACAGAAATCAAGGGGGTGTGAATAATGTTGCAGATAAAGTGTGCTGAGGATTTTGGTCTGGGATTTAATTGTATGAGCCGATTATATATGGATCATTTCGATGAAGAAATTTTGATAGATATGATTAAGATTTCAGAAGAGTATCTGAAGTGGTTTAGCTATAGGACGATTACCTGTGCCTTGCGTGATTTGATTAGGGAGTACCCTTATAGTTGGAACGAGTCCAAGGTTCCGGCGGAACAGTCAGAGAGGCATGAATCGCTTATTATGGCTTTGGTCAGACAGGCAATCTGTAGAGAAAAGCTGGAATCCAATTACTCACAAGAAGCCTGTATTGTAGACGAACTGGTGTCAAATATAGGTGTTGTCAATTCTTATTGGGGAAAGGAAAAGAATTTTACACGGGAAACTTTTTATCAGTGGGTTGTGGATAATGGATTGCTGGAAGCAGTTGAAACCAAAGAAATAAGGAAGGATGATACACTACCTTTAAAAAAGAAGTATGTGCCTTTGTTTTACAAGGTTTGTAATTATATGATTTATTATTCGTACGGGCGCCATACTTATATGCCATCCACATGCAGAAGTTTTGTAAAAGCTAATATGGAGTTTATGTCTGATGAGGCATTAGAGGATATTGTGAATTATTTGAAGAAGAGAAATGCAAATATTCCGGAGGATGAAAGTGCTTTTGACAAGATAGACAGTGATAATTGGATTTATATGCAGGAGGATTTGGAAGCAGAGCTTTTGACCAGGCAGATGTTTTATAAGGCACAGGAAAAAGCCGGAAATAAGAGCGAATTGAAAAAACTACTGAATGAGTTGTTGGATTTGGATTCTCTGCATACACAAAAGGATTGTTTACATATGCACCATCAGCTTATGGGGATTGAGCGGTATTTGTTATCAATGTCGGAGGATGTGAAAGTGAAAAGCTTGTTAAAGCAGGTGGAATTAGCAAAGAAAGCAATTGGAGAAAGGCATGTCGAATTCTTCGAAAAGGAAGAAGGGCATTTGTATGAAAAGATTGGAGAGGGGGTGTATCGGAGGAGATGATTGATATCTGTGAAATATGGTGTTGACATTTCATTGTTGCCTATAGAATTATTTTGAAGAACTTAATGTATTGCTAAAGGAGTATGGGACAAATGCAGAAGAAGCCTAAAAGTATAAATGCCTTGATGGGCTATATGCGAGATGTAAAAGGAGTAAATATTAAGGGAAGTAACGATAAGAAAAAACTCAGATATATGGGCTATTTTCACGGATATAAAGGATATCGTTATCATAATAACCCGGCCAATACATATTCCTTTAGGTTTTTTGATGAAGTGCAGGCAATATATGATTTTGATATGGAAATAAAAACAATGTTTTATCCGGAAATAATGTTTTTAGAAACAACATTTAAGAATTATGTATTGGAAGTGATTTTGGATGAAGCTAAAAGCAAACGTTTTGCAGATATTTATGCGAAATTGTTGACGGATTATAAATCATATCCAATAGGAAGTAATGATTATAAGAAAGCAATTAACAAAAGAATGAACCTTAGAAATAAGGTCTATAGTCTAATTTCTAGGGATTATGGTAAAAGGTTTATTGTAAATCATTATTATGACAAAGATCAGCCACTTCCAATTTGGGCGATATTTGAGTTGATTAGTCTTGGCGAATTTGGTACATTCGTTGATTGTCTTGAAGAGAATGTAGGGAAAAAAGTATCTAAAAGCATTGGAATAAAGGCTGCATATGATAGAGATGGGAAATTACTACCGATAATTGTGTATGCATTAAAGGATTTAAGGAATGCAGTTGCGCATAATAACACTGTTTTTGATGCTCGTTTTAAGACTGGCAAAGTAAATACAAGAATAGCAAAATATATTAGTGCTGAAACAGGGATCAGTAATATAACATTTGAATCTATTGTAGATTATGTAATTGTAATAGGTTTTATGATGAAATTGTTAGAGTGCCCGAAAAAGAAAATAACGGCATTTGTTCGTATGTTTGAGAAAAGTTGTGAAGAGTTGCGAGGAAAAGTATCAACATCTATTTTCAATACAATTGTATATACGGATACAAGAAGTAAATTAACTTTGCTGAAGAAATATATATAAATTTTGGCAGAACTATTGCATAAAAGAATTCGGTATGGCATAATATATTATAGAATTGCGGCGGACGTCTGCGGACTATGCCTAAGGGAGTTGGATGCGTCTGGCTTCCTTTTTTATTGGCGAGATATTCAAGTAAAGATACACACAACCGCATATCGTGTGTACCTTTACTCAAAATATTGGACAAAATCTGTTCGTTTTTGAGGAATATTTCCCACCCCAAAGTGTATCACAGTTCGTCCATCCTGCCACTAATCAACGAAGGTCGAACAAATTTTCAAAAGAATCATTTTACATTTTCAGCCACCCGTGCTACAATATTTCCATGGTGAACGAGGGTAGTGTGTTTCTCACATGGACAAAACGACAAAAATAACCCAGATTTCCCCCAAAATCCGTGATACAAATCTGCTACATTTTTTCCTGAATACCTCAAAATAATAGGTAAAATACCCATAAAATGAGTGAAAAAATGGCAAAAACCGTAACAAATAAGTTTCTAAATAAAGCCGAATCCGACCGTGAGGGTGGTAGAACAGTAGGTTCAGGTCGTGTGGCTAGTAGCATTGAGTAATCTTTGATAGTGTCTACAAAAAATTAGATTTTATGGGGCTTTCCGAGAAATCGGGAAGCCCTTTTTATGTCTTGATATAGGTGGATAGAAGACCAAAAGGATTGTGATAATATGGTCTCACTGTGTAGAACAAAAACAGTTGCTTTTCTTATCAAGTGGAATATAATAAAACTAACAGAACCCAACACGCCTCTCAACGATGCGGACCACGTTGGGTCATTTTTATTTCCTGTATCGGCAAAAAAACAAGAATCAAGCTTGGAACAAATAGATTTATTGCCGATAATGTGGTATACTATATTCAGGAGTAAAGAAACAAAATGCAGATGGAGGGAAACGAATGCGATATCTATCGGTTGCAGAAATTGCAAAAAAATGGAATATATCGGAGCGTAGTGTAAGAAACTACTGCGCGAGTGGTCGTGTGGTTGGAGCATTTCTTACCGGAAAAACGTGGAATATTCCGGAAGATGCTGTGAAACCGGAGCGTGCCAATCAGAAAAAAGAACAGCCTCAAACGCTTTTGAGTATATTAAAGGAACAAAAGTTGAGTAAATATCCGGGTGGCATCTATCACAAAACGCAGATCGAATTAACCTATAATTCCAATCACATGGAAGGGAGCCGTTTGACCCATGATCAGACCAGATATATCTTTGAAACCAATACGATAGGAATAGAAAGTGAAGTCATTAATGTAGATGATGTGATTGAAACTGCGAATCATTTTCGCTGTATTGACTTGATTATTGAGAGCGCTAAAGTAGCACTAACCGAGAAGTTTATCAAGGAACTCCATTTGATTTTAAAGAATGGTACTGCTAATTCTAGAAAAGAGTGGTTCGCTGTTGGCAATTATAAGAAACTGCCTAATGAAGTTGGTGGTATGGAAACTACTCTTCCGGAAGATGTGGCAGGTAAAATGAAAGCGCTGCTGGCAGAGTATAACGCGATAGAAGACAAAACTTTGAACGATATTTTAGAGTTCCATGTAAAATTTGAAAGAATCCATCCTTTTCAAGATGGCAATGGTCGTGTGGGAAGATTGATTATGTTCAAAGAATGTCTGAAATACAATATTGTACCATTCATCATTGAGGACAATTTGAAGCTGTATTATTATCGCGGATTAAAGGAATGGAATCATGAAAAGGGCTATTTGACCGACACCTGTTTAGCAGCACAGGATAAGTATAAAGCTTACCTTGATTTTTTTCGGATTAAATATGATGTGGAATTAGCATGTTCAAGATAAATCTATAATGTTTGCTATTGAAGTAGATAGTGAATACGCCGGGTATTGCGGAATCAACAACCTGTCTTGTGAGAATTGGAAAATGGCAATTGAATTGTTAAGCAAATTTCGTTACAAAGGTATTGGTCACACAGCAATAAGTATTATGGTATTGCTGAATATATGCTTCATAAAGAAGAGGATATTACTCGTTGCGAGGAAGAAAACTTAGATGAAATAGATGATAAACTAATACAGATAGCTCAGAAGTTTGGGGGTCAGTTCACTCTGATAAGGGAAAAAATAAGGGAAAGGAAATCTGGTAACAACTTATAACAAATTATAAAAATGGCAGTTGGAACTGGATGAGATGCATTTAATACAATTACAGGAAAGGACAGATAAGATGAGATTAATATACGCAGAGTATAACCCACAGACAAACAGTATTGATGTAACCACATTTGAGAATTACATATTGCGAATTGATTGTAATAAGGCAGAGGATGGATTAAAAACAACACCTTGCTCGCAGAATTCACTTAATGCATTAGCAATAGATGAGCCATTGGAATATGCTCGGCTTGCCTTAGATGGAGAAATGCAGGCTTGGGTGGATGCTATTGATAGTTTGGAAGTCTGGTGATTTTTGATAAATGTTGGTAGAATATCTAGACTTGGCATGGTAAAATAAAAGAAAAACTCGAATTTGTGAAACTGATTAGTTCGATATACTTTTGATTTTATAAAATAACTGAGGTGATTTTTGTGAAAAAACCTAGCATAAAAAATATTATAATTATATTACTAATAGTATTAGCATTGTTTGGTTTATATTGTTTTGCGCATTTTGCTTATGTTGCTTCTACAACATAGGTAGATTTTGATTTTCAGAATTAATCAAATCGAAAATTTGAGAGGATAATTACATATGATAGATTTTTCTGTTATAACAGCATGTGGTGAATGCTGCGTTGGATGTGAGAAAAAAGATAAGGGATTATGCCCAGGTTGTATTGAGTCAGATGGGTATGTTCCTGAATGGTCGCAGTCTGGAAGATGTAAAATTCATGCGTGTGCAAGAGAACATGGGGTACAGTTCTGTGGTTTATGCAAAGAGTTTCCGTGTGAACAGTTACCACAGATTATTTCATGGAATGCAAATATTATTGAGCATTTGAGCAAACTTCGGGATGAGTATAATAAAGTGCAAAGATAAATTTTAAATTTGGTGGAGCGATAAAATGCAGATAAATTGTCTTGATAAAATATCAAAAACTAAATTAAATGAAATAAAGAAAATGGTTGGAGAAGCATTTGTTACCAATGAGCTATTTCATGAATTTGGTGCAATTGAGGAAAGAAAAGAATTAGTAATCAAATATATGGATATATATACTGATTATGTGTATGAATCTAAGGCACTTTATGTAACGGAGGATAATAGGGCAGTAATAGGATTTATTCATAATAAAAAAGCACCAGTAGTTCCGCAATTGAAGATGCTGGTTCGACTATTAAAGGCGGTTCCATATAAGACATTAAAAAGGTATATGTCGCACATAAAACAAATAACTGACTCAAATAAGCAGTACGCATCAAAGCCACATATTGATATATTGTTTGTCTGCGTAGATAAGCAATATCAGGGAAAAGGATATGCAAGGCAGTTGGTAGAATTTGCGAAGAGCTATGCAGATAAGGAGAAAGTACCATTATTGTTTGATACAGATATGAAGCAGTATGCACAGATATATCAGCATTATGGATGTGAGCTTTATAACCATAAAACAGCTAGTAATGGGGTAACAAGGTACAATTTAGTGTGGAAAGCAGAATAGTTGAAATTTGAATTGGATATAGCGTCGCAAAGGAGAGTGCATGGATAATTATAAGGAAATATATCAGAGTTATATGTCACATTTTTTCGAGGAATGCACAGAACTTTTGATATATAATGAAAATGACTTTAATAATAGTTTTAATTTGTACAAGCAAACGATAGAACAGCATTTTAATAATTATATTGCTTATAAGGAACTTCCGTCAGGTGAAGTTGTTGCGATGGATGGTGTTCTGGTAGTTCCGATAGATAAAAAAGAATTTAAGCATAATAAGAAGTGCAAGTTAAAAAAGCATACTATCTATCATGTGTGTGTCAGAAAATGTATATCAGATGAAATAGGATTCCAAAAAGAAAACCAATACCTGCTTGTGAAACTATTAAAGAAGAAAGTAAAAGATACTGCACTGGAAGAAGCAGCTATGAAAGCACTGTTGCCTGTTATATTGCATGTGGACGGAATCGGTGATTTTGAATGGAAAAGATATCGGACATGTTCGTCCTTTGATGGGAAAATAAGCTGGTGTGGGCAAATGGTAGATGTGGAATTGGAATCAGATGGTCCGGGCACTAAAACTGCAAATAGAGCCATTGCAGTTTTACATAGGATTTATCCGATGCAACACGAACTGACGCAAGAAGTTTTTCATAAATGTGCAGAGAATCTAGCCGGAAATGACGGATTGATTGAGACCTGGCAGAAAGAACTTCCTTATATTACGAAAGAAGAATTTTTTAAAAAGCTAAGTGTATCACTCATATATATATTTCAGGATGGTAGTGTGGATATTGAAATTGGTCTGGACGAGATGTTTGCTGAGCATGCTATGAATGTAGAAATTACACCAGAGGGCGAAATTGTTGTGAATGGATTAATCGGGTAAAATAGGGAGATATCGCCCCATTAGAGATTAAAATTTGTTTTACAAAAATTATTAAAGGAGGAACAAAAAATGGGATTAGAAGATAATAGAAAAAGCAATCCTTTAAGGATGACGATAGCGGACCCTGAGATGATTCAGAAGATCCGTGAAAACGGAATTGAGAGTCTTAGTCCTGATGACCTCAATTCTCTTGGTATAGAAGTGAAAGACGGACATATGTCAGTCGGTGATGCGAGTCAGTCGGATTTGTCGGGAACTCGTAGGGTCAGGATGAGAGTGAATGAAAATGAGGAGTCCGGTCCATCGCTGCGCAAACGAGGAATCGCAGGCTTTATTATAGCTTTGGGTGTTGTATTCATTGTGTTAATCACTGCCGGTATAATCATCTGTAAACAGGTTCCTGATATCTCGGTAACATATAAGGATGTCATTTTCTTGTCCCTGTTTTTTGTGATAGGCTTCGGGAACTGTCTGAGTGGCTTCCACTTTGGAAATGTTGCCAAGAAATATTTGACGGAACGTGTTCAGGGAAAATGTATCTCTCATCAATATGCCAAGGGAAATTCATTCTCGAAGAGATCGATATTCGAATACACATACAGGGGGAAGGTTTATCGGAGACATGAGGATGTCTTTGCAAGACAAGGATGTGCCAAGGTGGGTGAAGTAAGAGAGCTTATGATTGATCCCGAGGATCCGAGGTGTATATACGATCCCATAGCCGGAAAGGCGAGGAAAATCAGCGGAGTCATGATTGGAATGATTTTCATTGTAATCACGGCAGTTGTGGTGGTTCTCATATAAAAAGGTAGACTATTTTCTGATGAGAATATCTTCAAGAAATCTGCACAGTAAATTTGTTTTTGAAAAAATCGGCGTCATACTGTTAAGGGTTACGGGAAGTACTTTTAAAACATTTATGAAATATTATCGCGATGTAATGGGGAACACGGAAAAGGATAATGATAAGGAAGAAAGATTAAAACGAATCTTTGATAATGCAGACGACTTAGAGGAAGAAGTGGTATATGAATACAAATTGATTCCGGAAATATTTTTATGAGTATGCAAAATAATGTGCGAGATTAATCTTAGTTTTCTTTATAAAGAATTTATATCAATTTGTTTGCCACCCAAGATTATCCCTTGCATTGTCTACCATATGGGGAGCATATCATTTATGGGGCTTTCCGAGAAATCGGGAAGCCCTTTTTATGTCTTGATATAGGTGGATAGAAGCTCAAAAGGATTGTAATAATAAACCAAAAAGATTGTGATAATAGACCAAAAGGATTGTGATAATATATCTTGTATTGATATTTGGATAGTGATACAATTATATAATATAAAGTTTTGCAAATGAAGCTTCAAATTCCTAAAAATATTATAGGTACGGGTGATAAAAGTGAAATCGAGAGAATATGAACTGATACTGGATTCTCTTCAGATGACAGCGGTTTATGTCATACGGGAAGATAATCATAAAATTTTATACTACAACAAACGGGTAAGAGAGGTTGCACCGAGTATTGAGAAAGGCATGGTTTGCCATGAATTATGGGAAGGTACCTGTGAGAATTGTCCGTTGTTGTATATCGGAGATAAAAAGGAAGCACGCTCCGTTAATTATGACGATCCCTTTGGTAAGGCAGTGGAGATTGCGGCCACTCGTATTCTGTGGGAGGAAGAGGTTCCGGCATTTATGATTACGGTTACGCCTTATGCAGAGGTGGCAAATCATGTATACCATAAGGTTTTGCGGGGAAATTTAAGTACGGATAGTTTCTCTATCGTAAAAGTGGATGAGGAAGAAGTTCAGGAAATGCGTGAATATATGACTTCTCTTACCGATTGGTTTTTTGGCATTGCCAAATCCGGCTATATCTATGAGGAGGATATAGAACGATATGAGAATTTTGCCCAGTTTGACAATGTGAAAGCCGAATTGAAAAAAGGGGCAAAAAAGCTGAGTTGTATTTATCGCCGTAGAACCGGTAATACATATAGATGGAACCATCTGGAAATTGTTCCGGATTTTGATTATACGGATGATAATCAGAAGGTTATGATTTGCCTTAAGGACATCCATGATACCTTCAAGGAGGGGCTTGCAAGAGAAGAGGTTAATATTCGAAATCAGGAGATTATTAACTCGCTGGGAGAGGCAAATTTTGCTATTTATGTTGTAGACCTGCAAAGTGGCCATGTAAATGTAGTGCAGGCTACAGAAAAGATAAAAAAGAATGTGAACACAGAAAAACATTTGTGGAATAATGCTTTTAAAGGCATCGGCGCCGGTTACATATCACCTGAGGATCAGGAGAATGTATACAATCAGCTTTCACTGGAGTCGATGAGAACAGCCTGGGAGAACGGAGCAAAGAAAAAGACAGTTCGGTGTCGGTTGTTTCTGTATGGTGCGTGGCGGTATGTTTGTATATCAGCCTATTTTAAGGAGAAAAAGACCCAGGGCGGTTATGCGATTCTGACTTTTCAGGATGTGGATGAACAGACAAAAAGCGACATGGAGCGGATGCAGAATGACCAGAGAATGGCAGCAATTATCAAATCAAGGTATAGTATATTAAATACCATAGATTTGGAAACCGGAATATGCGAGAGAGTCTATCTGAGGGAAGGTATTATAGGCAGACGTGAGGAAGGCGACTATGATTATTATGTTAGAAAAGCATTCGAGGAAACGGTTGTAGAAGCGGACAAGAAAGAGTTTAAAAAAGTATTATTTCTTGAAAATCTTCGCAAAAATGCTGAAACGGTGCAGGATTTTCGGGAAGATATATGCCAGTACAGACACAGGGGCACACCTTTGCTATGGACAGAGGAGCATGTGCTTTATTTGCGACAGGGAGAGAAAACCGTTGTTAATATACTGGGACGTGATATTACGTCAGAAAAGCTGGAGGAGGAGCATGCACACAGGGAATCGATAGAAAAAGCATCTATTATCAACAGCTTAAGCAGTATGTTTTTTGCAACATATTATATTGACTTTGAGAATGAGACATTCAGGTCTGTAATGCAGAAGGCGGAAGTTGGCAGTGTTTTGGGAGCTGAAAGAAATTACACCCAGGGGATTCATATGTATGCTCAAAACTTTATTTCTACTGATGACAGGGAGGATTATTTGGAGCATGTGAATTATCAGAGACTACTGAATACCCTGAGTATAGAACAGCCGGTGGTTGCTTTTGAATATCGTATGGTGCCGGATGAGAATAATCGGAGAGCATGGATTCGCGCCAGTATCGTATTGGCTGAGACAACAAGCGACGGCAGACCAAAACGGGCATTATATGTGGCACAGGATGTGACAGAAAGTAAGCTGAAAGAAGAACAGGAGCAGCAGGCATTAAGAGAAGCGTGTGAAGCGGCCAATTACGCCAATGCAGCCAAAAGTGATTTTATGTCAAGAATGAGTCATGACATCAGAACTCCGATGAATGCGATTATCGGAATGACGGCAATTGCAGGAAAATATTTGGAGGATAAAGAGCGTGTTGAAGATTGCTTGAAAAAGATTACTGTCTCCAGCAGACATCTTCTGTCACTTATCAATGAAGTTCTTGATATGAGCAAGATTGAATCAGGAAAAATAGATTTGACGGAGGAGGAAGTTAATTTATCCGACCTGATTGGAAATCTGGTAACCATGATTCGACCTGCCATGCAGGAAAGAAAGCATAATCTTGATGTGCATATTACGAACGTAGAGCATGAGTGTGTAATCGGTGACACCATGAGAATGCAGCAGATTTTTATGAATATATTGGGAAATTCAGCAAAATACACGAATCCGGGCGGAAATATTGAGATGGAAATTAACGAGAAGGCATCCATGATGCATGGCTATGGCTGTTATGAATTTGTTTTCCGTGATAACGGAATCGGTATGAGTAAAGAGTTTCTGGAAAAGCTGTTTGAGCCGTTCGCCCGCGCAGAGGATTCAAGGGTAAGCAAGATTGAGGGGACAGGACTTGGAATGACCATTGCAAGGAATATTGCCCGCAGGATGAATGGTGATATTGTAGTAGAGAGTGAGATAGGCAAAGGAACGAAATTTGTTGTCACGCTGATTCTGAAGCTTGTGGACACGGAGACACCGAATACGGAGAAGCTTATGGATTTGCCGGTGCTGGTGGTAGATGATGATAAAAATGCCAGTGAGATGACATGCCTGATTCTTGAGAACATCGGAATGAAGGGCGAATATGTTCTGAGCGGAAGAGAAGCCGTGCAGAGGGTATGGGAGCACCACCAGAGTAATCAGGATTATTTTGCCGTGATTTTAGACTGGAAGATGCCTGAAATGGACGGTATTGAGACAGCACGGGCGATTCGTGAAAAGGTTGGTCCTGATGTACCGATTATTATTTTGTCGGCATATGATTGGAGCACTGTGGAAGAAGAAGCACGCCGTGCAGGTGTGAACGGTTTTATATCCAAACCACTGTTTAAGTCACGTCTGGTATATCTTTTTAATCAGATTGCAGAACAGGATAAGAGCAAGGAACTGTCTGAGGACGAATCGTTTACTAAGGTGAAACTGAATGGAAAGAGAATTCTATTAGTAGAGGATAATGAGCTGAACCGGGAAATAGCTGAAGAAATTATCGGTGAGACCGGAGTGACGGTAGAAAGTGCTGAAGACGGACGAGAGGCATTGGAAATATTTGAAAAATCGGACGAAAACTACTACGATATGATCTTGATGGATATTCAGATGCCAATTATGAACGGGTATGAAGCTACTGAGGCAATCAGAAAGCTTCCGCGTAAGGACGCTGCCGAAATTCCGATTATTGCCATGACTGCGAATGCTTTTACGGAAGACATACAGCGGAGTAAAAATGCCGGTATGAATGAGCACCTTACAAAACCATTGGATATTGAGCAGTTGATGAAGTGTCTGGAAACATGGGTTGGAGAAAATAAGGATTTAACATAATTGCAACGGGCATTTATATCTTGAAAAATAGCTAATACCGTCTATGTTTGGTACAATGCAGGTATCAAATATAGGCGGTGTTTTTATACTTGTCTGTATTTTGCATGGGTAGATGCGATTGATAGTCTGGAGGTTTGGTGATTTTGATAATAACTGTTCGTTGTATGGTTCGTTTTATAAATTGGCGATAGGATATCTAAAATGGATATGATAAAATAAAAAGAAAACTTGAATTTTATGGGGGTAATTATGTCAGCAAAGAATTTCAGAAAAATAATATGTATGTTTTTTAGTGTGATGGTACTCGTGCTTCTTAACGGATGTACGACACCTGAAGAACAGGCAAAGATTGATGCTGATAATAAGATGAGGGCAGAGAAAATCGCAGAAGAATATTTCGATGAGGACTTTCAATATGATTTTGATTTTTATGGTGGAGGAGGAGAAGGTGACTTGTCTGCTTACATATATGTATTTACAGATGGTAATACAATTAATTGCGTAGCGATTCCGGCGACAGAAGATGATGCAGGTCCTTTTGTGTATTATGACTGTACACTCCACCAGTATGACTCGGGCAGATGGAGCATTTTAAAGATTAAAGATAGTGATAAAGTAGATTGAACAGATATTCCTGTATGACCCACCCAGAATGGTGTATCGTTCAACTTCAACACAACCGATAATTGTCTATAAATAAAAGAATGTAGGGAGAGAATGTGGAAATATGGATGAAATAAGTGTTTTACTGAAAAAAGAAAAAGCAATACAGCTTGCAATGCGGATTATAGCTGTGTTCGCCTTTGCAGGGGGATTTGTTATTTGGGCGATGTTGAAAAATGCCGTTATTGGTATGCTGGTTATTTTTGTCGGTTTTATTATCATGACAATTCTTGCATTCCGAGGTCAGCGGATTCAAAAGCAGGCAAAGGCAACGTATCAGAATGGGTTTCTGAAAAATGCACTTGCCGGTATTTTGCCGCGATATGACTATATCGAAAAAATGGAAAACCCGGACGTGAATTGTTTTTACCAATATGGTTTGTTAAGCAATTTTAATCACGTGAGTGTTAGTGAAATGTTGCAGGTTCAATATCCGGAAGGTTCGCTTAGCAGTATGAATGTACATTTTGAATTGGTATATCACAGTTATGAAATGAATAAGCAAAGGCGCAGGGAAGTCTATTGGGGACGTGTTCTTATGCTTGTAACCAAAAAGAATTTCGTTGGAGAGACCTATATTACCTACAAGCGGAATCGATATGTACCGGAAAATCCACATCGACTTTCATATTCCTTCAATCATCCGGAGTTAGACAGTTGTTATAATCTGTCAGCTACCAATTCACAGGTGCTTGCGGAGCTTTTGGATGTTGATACGATTAATCTGCTTTTGGAACTTGCACCGCTGCGTCCGATAATCTGCATTAAGAACAAGGTGGTTTGTGTGGCAATTCATACCGAGAATCGAATTCTGAATTACGATTATAAAGTCGGTTTTGAATCGCATACAGAATATGTAAAAATACAGAGGGATATGGACCGGGAAAGAAGAATTATGAATATCCTCCATTGAATGTTATAACGATGAAACAAAAACACTGGGGCTTTTATATTCTGAAAAAGTGAAAGGCACAATTAGGAGTATTGAAGAATGATACGAGGATGTTTGTATGGTATGATGTCTATTTTTCAAATCAGAATATGTAAAATAGAACAGCGCATACCATACAAGGAACCGGCAGTGGCAGTGGTGTTGCTTGCCTTATTGCTGGAGTACACAGAAGTGTCAGGCTCGTGCAATTATAGGCAGTGGTGTTGACATTGATTGCCTTATTGCTGGAGTACAGCCTGTTTCCTCAGCGACAGGCAGCCGATTCCGGCAAGCAGCACAAGGATGAACGTCAGGATTGTCTGATAAAAATATCCCCCCCACATTTTGCTCATATTTATCAAATGGTTTATGGTATCCATCAGGTTCGGTCTGCTCATGATAAAATCTGCAATTTTGCCGGACAAAAATATTGCCAGCATATAAATGATATAGATTACCCAAAAGATATTATTGCTATATTTCACATAGAGTGCTCCCATGATGATGGTGAGGGATACCATACAAAGCACAATGAATACAAAATTAAGCGGGGCGCTTAAGAGCGTGTGTATGATATTGGTAAAGTCTATCTGACAGGTTCTTTTTCCTGTATAGAGCAGATTGGTAAGTTTAATCTCCAAAAGGGCAATCAGCAGAAAATCAAGTAGAACATTGATTGCCGTGATTACGTTGGAGATTAATTCCGCAACAATAATCTCACGACGTGTGCGGCTCATAAACAGAGCGAGGGTAAAGTTTCTTTTCAAGGAGATGGCATTGAAAAGCATGCAGATGCAGGCAGCGGTAATCGCAAAGAAAATACCCATCATGGCAGATTCCGCTTTTTTGTCAAGGGATGTAACAATAAAGCACAGTAACATCCCGAACAGCCCCCCGGCCCAGACCATTAAATTGTTGTATAGAAATTTTCTTTTTGTTAAATATATAATTTTTTGAGACATTAAAATTGCACCTCTTTTCTTCTTAGCACAATATAAGCCAGAACAGATACAGACAGGTAGACACCTATGGCGCTGGCAAGTATTAACAGGGCTGTTGTGATTTTGATGTTGTTTAATGTTGTTAAAATGTTCGAAAGCCCCGTATCCAGAAGCTTAATGAAAAATATTGCCAGGATACCACCACTCAGACCGCTGACAACCATCTGCCCTGCAAGACCAAAGTGGCAGCCGATAATGCCAAAAAGGATTCCAATTGTGGCGGCTGTTATCAATGCAATTGTAAAAAATAGCAGACTCATTGGCTTGACAGTAAATATGTCAGGGAAAAGGTATAACAACAGGGAAGGTGCAATTGACAAAATCAGTATCTCTATGGTAGCCACAGGGAGCGCTGCCAGTAGATTCTTTCTGGAAGAGCTCATACTGAATATGACATTAAATTCTTTCATGATAATATGTGTATGAATTGTAAAGGACATTGCAATAAACATAAAGGGCGCAAAGGAAATTATTTCTTCTAATAAGGTAGTCGTGTTAATGTTTGTACCAAAACTGGTCAGTATGCCGAAGATTACGACGAATCCATAGGCACACAACATATTTTTGAACTGGTATCTGCTTAAATATCTTACGTTTCTCGTGAATCCGTTTGCCATGTTGATTTCTCCCTTCCTTCTATTTTTCTTTGCTGTCGTCGCAGAGCGCAAGGAATACATTTTGCAGGCTTACAGGCTGGATATCTATATCATAGTTCCTGTTAATCTGCTGATTTTCCTTTAGAATTACAGTGACCCCTTTGCTTCTGCCAATGGTTTCTTCTCTATATACAGAAAGTCCTGCTACGGCACCTTCCACATCCTCTGATTTACCGCTTACATGAAAGGTTCGTGCAAGCAGGTCTTCGGTGTTTGCTCTCATGAGCAGTTCCCCTTTGCTGATAATAATAATATCTTCAAGTACCATGGAGGCCTCGTCGATAATATGTGTGGATACTATGAAGGTTCGTCCTGTTTCGCTATATTCTTCGATGAGGAGCTTATAGAATTTGTCTCTCATAAATACGTCGAGCCCTGCAACAGGTTCATCAAGAAACGTGTATTGGGATTTGCTGGCGAGTGCAACAATGATGGTTACCATGGAAAGCATACCCTTTGACAGCTTGGACATTCTTTTTTTGATATCCAGGTCAAATTCCTTTACAAGATGGTCTGCCATGGCCTGATCCCAGTTTGGATAATAGATAGATGCAATACGCAAATATTCTTTCACGCGCAAGCCGGCAATACTGCCTGTTCCCTGCGAGGGATTTAATTCTCTGGAAAAGCAGATGTTATCAAGAACGTCCTGATTTTCCCATACCTCTTTGCCGTCTAAAGTGACTGTCCCTTCTGTGGCAGGATTCTGTGCAGATAATATGGAAAGAAGTGTTGTCTTTCCTGCGCCATTTCGTCCTATCAGTCCATATATTTTCCCTGATTCCAGGGTGAGGTTGATATCCTTCAAAACACTCTCATTCTTATATTTTTTCGTTATATGTTTACATTCTAAAACCATATTTGTACTCCTATTTGTATTCATTTTTCGGGTTCTCCTTCACAATCATATCTGCCAGTTCTTTTTTGGAAATACCCAAGGCATCCGCTTCGCGCAGAAGTGTCACAATATAATTGTCATAGAAATCTGCTTTACGTTTTGCCTTTATCATATCCTTAGCACCTGATGTAACAAACATGCCGATTCCCCGTTTCTTGTATAAAATTCCACTGTCCACAAGGATGTTTATTCCTTTGGCTGCAGTTGCAGGATTGATGGAATAAAGCTTTGCCAGTTCATTTGTGCTTGGGACACGTTCTTCCTCAAGAAGAATGTCCCTCAGGATATCATTTTCCAGCATTTCGCTGATTTGCAGATAGATTGACTTCTCCTGTGTCAGAAATTCATTCATATCTTTACCATTCCTTTCAAAGTAACATACCACATTACCGGTTATGTGGTTCATTACTTATGTAACTAACCATACAACCTAGAGGATGCTTTGTCAATCCTTTTTTTCAAAAACCCGGTGTGTTTGTTGGTTTTGGTGATATTTTGTAGAGGATATAATATGTGAAAAAGATTGCAGTCTGTAAATTTGCAAATCTGGAATGAATGGCTTTCGGGAAATAATGAATTTGAACAGGATGGCAATATTAATATAGAATGCTATTTGCTTCCGGGAAGCATGCGCAACCGGGATTACCAAAGCGCTATCTGGATGCCTGTTAAGAGTAAATCAGTATAGTTGTATCGTATTTAAGGTATTCTAATCAGTGCTTTTTTTATACTTGACAAATATATCAAACTGATATATTATTCGATGTATCAGTTTGATATATGGAGGATATTATGAAAAGGCAAAATATTAGAAAATTAATATTGATTATTTCGATGCTTTTATTTCCGGTTACCATTTGGTATATGTCCCCGTATTTGATTATCCAGGGAGCTATGGAAGGTATTGTAACAGGAAGCTTTATTGTTTTTGTATTGATGCTGCTTGGGTCGGTCTTTTTTGGAAGATTGTTTTGCAGTTGGATTTGCCCTATGGGAGGTATGCAGGAATGTCTATTTTCTGTGAATGATAGACCTTCAAAGCAAGGTTGGCGAAACAATATTAAATATGTTATTTGGGCAGTGTGGATTCTTGCTGTAATTGCATGTTTCATATTTAGAAAAAAGAAAATCACAATAGATTTCTTTTATATGACAGACCACGGAATTTCTATCACGGAGATATACAATTATGTGATTTACTATGGCGTGATATTTTTGGTACTAATTCCAGCGGTACTTTTCGGGAAAAGAGTATTTTGCCATTATTTCTGTTGGATGGCTCCTTTTATGGTTATAGGAACAAAGATTAGAAATTTGCTACATTTACTGGGAATCCACGTTGTTTCTGAGAAAGAGAAATGTATTTCCTGTAAGAAATGTAATCAGAAGTGTCCAATGGGATTAAATGTGTTAGAATTAGTAAAGAAGGATAGTGACTTTGGCACGGAGTGTATTCAATGTGGTGCCTGTGTGGATAACTGCCCGAAGAAGGCATTATCCTATGGATTTAGAAGGAGCAAGTAAAGGAATGGCAAATACAAAGAAAATGGATTATGTTTTATTAGGCTTGCTAAGTCATGAGTCTATGACTGGGTATGAAATGAAAAAGCGTCTTGATACAACGCTTCGCTTTTTTTGGGGAGGCAGTTATGGAAGCATCTATCCGACTTTAAACCAGCTTGAAAAGGAAGGAAAAGTTACGAAGGAAGATACCAGCTCTAATGGGCGCGAAAAGATTTCTTATTCCATTACAGAATATGGCAGGGAGTCATTAAGAGATTGGCTGCGAAAACCGGTGGAAAAAGATGAGCTTCGATACGAAACACTTTTAAAATTATTTTTTGGAAATGAGACCGGTATGGAAGGTGCGAAGGAGCATATTGAGCGTTTTGAGGAAAAGTGCAAGGGGGAATTGGTTGTTTTAAATATGTTTGCAGAGAATCTGGCACAGTATTTGGAGGATGATACGCATAAGCATTATTATCTGACAGTTAAATTTGGTATTAAAACTTATGAGTCGTATTTAGAGTGGTGTAAAGAGGCAAAAGAGCAAATAAAGGAGTGGGAAGGGAAATGAGAACCGCAATCATATATTATTCAATGTCAGGGAATACAAAATATGTAGCAGATAAAATTGCAGGCGAGTTAAAAGCTTCAGGAGAAGTAGACATCATCAGAATCGAGCCGGAGAAAGCATATCCGGATAAGGGTGCTAAGAAGTTTTTATGGAGTGGAAAAAGTGCTGTTATGGGTGAGAAACCGGCATTGAAACCTTATGAGTTTGATGTAGAAAAGTATGATAGAATTATATTTGGAACTCCCGTATGGGCAAGTACATTTGTACCTCCGCTTAGAACCTTTATCAATGAAAATCAGAATGTTAAGGAAAAGAAGATAGCAGCTTTTGTATGTTTTAGTGGAGGTGGTGCGGATAAGGCACTTCGTAAGCTAAGAACGCATATTGGGATTGAACAGTTTGAAGCAGAACTTATTTTGATAGACCCAAAAGAAAAGGTAAAAGAGGAAGATGATGAAAAGATAGCGGAGTTTTGTGCAAAATTGATATAGGGGATTTTATGAGAAATTATGAAGTCTCAGATAAGGAGTCCGACGCAGGGAAATACTGCATCGGGCTTCTTTTTGTTAGTTGTAGGCACGTTTTGCAGATGATATAATATTTCTCATAGGACATACCATATTGACCAATTAAAAACAGAATTTGAGTACTAGGGAGGAAGTAGAATGGATATTGTTATATTCAATGTTGATATGCAGGAGCAGGTAAATTGCTTTTTTGAAAAATGTTTTTCGGCTGTTGGCATACCGTATTCTCCCAAGGATAGACACGCTGATGTGGCAAATATAGAGCGGTATTATATGGATAATGGTTGTTTTTGGTGCTTACTTGATGATGGTAAAGTGATAGGAACCATTGCAATTCGAAAGATTGATGATGCAAATAAGATCGTTGAACTAAAAAGAATGTTTGTGTTGCCGGAATTTCAAGGGAAAGGCTATGGCAGATTATTATTAGAGCATGCTGTAAAATATGCACAGACGCAACAGTATCAAAAAATATGTTTGGATACCAGAAAACAGTTTTCAGTGGCACAACATTTATATTGAAGTGTTGGTTTTCATGAAACTGATAAATATAATGATAATGAGCATGCGGAACTTTATTTTGAGCTTGTTTTATGATAAAAACAGAAAATGCTTTCAGAAATATAGATAAAAACAGAGAGGGTAACAATGACATTTGAAAAAGCAACTATACAAGATATAAGTACATTGACTGATTTGCGAATTGCATATTTGCAGGAGGATTTAGGGGATATTACAGATGCAGATTTGGAGTTGATAAAAACATCATTGCCATTCTATTATGAAAAACACCTTAACAAAGATTTGATGGTATATGTTGCAAGGAACGAGGATGATATAGTTTCCTGTGCTTTTTTGCTAATTGTAGAAAAACCGATGAGTCCATCATTTATTACAGGGAAAACGGGAACTGTTTTAAATGTTTATACAAAGCCGGAATATCGTGGTCGGGGTTATTCAAAAAGGCTTATGACAATGATGCTGGAGGATGCTAAAGCTCAGGACGTGAGCGTTATTGAATTGAAATCAACAGATGAGGGGTATTCTCTTTATAAATCCGTTGGTTTTGAGGATGCCAGAGCCAAGTATCATAATATGAAAATCGTGTTGGAATGATTTTCATAATTGGGAGAGTAGAATATGAGCAACCCATGGAAAGATATTAATTTATCTGATTATGAAAGCCATATGGCATTGGAATCTGTACAGCAGTTACAGGCTATGAATCAGATGATGAAGGGACAATTGAATCAATATGACATACAGTCCGTTATGATACTGGGTATTGCAGGTGGCAACGGATTGGAGCATGTTGACATGAAAAAGATAAGCAAGGTTTATGGCGTAGATATAAATGCTGAATATTTGGTGACCACCAAGGAGAGATATAAGAATCTTTCCGGTATACTGGAATGTCTTTGCGTAGATTTAAGCAGTGAAGCGGAGAAGCTTCCGCAAGCAAATATGCTGATTACAAATCTGCTTATTGAGTATATTGGATATGAGTGTTTCCAAAAAGTTGTGAAGGTGACAAATCCGGAATATGTATCATGCATTATACAGATTAATACAGACGATAGTTTTGTGTCAGATTCTCCATACTTGCATGTATTTGATGGATTGGAGCGTATTCATCATCACATGGCAGAGCGAGAACTACAAAATAGTATGGAATCAATTGGATATAGATTAACCCAGACTTTAGAGTACCCACTACCGAACGGAAAGGAATTAGTTCAATTAGATTTTTGCAAAAATTGTATTACGGAGAATTAAATTATAGTTTATGAGGTGATGAACAATGCGAATAAGACCATATCTAAATAAAGATTTTGACATGATATCTCAATGGATAACAGATGAGCGAACACATGCTTTATGGTGTGCAAATTTAGTAGCATATCCGCTTGAGAAGAAAGGTTTTGACGATTTGCTACAACAAGTGGAAGAGCGGTTTGGAGATAGTCCATTTGTTGCTACTACGGATGATGGAAAAGTAGTTGGATTTTTTTGCTTTTCAGTTGATTTGAATACAAATGAGGGGATGCTAAAATTTGTAGTGATTGATAATTCTATACGAAATAAAGGATATGGCTGTGAAATGCTAAAGTTAGCTGTGAAATATGCGTTTGATATTGCGAAAGCAGATGCAGTACACTTAAATGTATTTTCAGAAAATCTCGGTGCAAAGAAATGTTATCAAAAAGTGGGATTTAAAGAAAGAACATTAACAGAAAACGCCTTTAGTTTTAAGGATGAATTATGGGGAAGATGTAATATGATTATTACAAGATAAGGAATGCGAAATTGAAGTTGCAGGAGGGAATATAGATGAGTGAAAGACCAGTTTTGAATAAGGAATTAGATGGAAAAACTTTTCGAAGTTTTTATTACTTGAAGGAAGAATTGGTGAGCTTTTGTAGAGAAAATAATTTACCTGTTTCAGGTGGAAAGATAGAACTTACAGATAGGATTGCTTGTTTCTTGGATACGGGAAAAGTTTTAGAAATTTCCGCTAAAAGAAAAACAGCGGCGAATATTGGAACAATCACTGAAAACACAGAAATAGAGTCTAATATTGTATGTTCGGAAAAGCATAGGGCATTTTTTATAGAAAAAATAGGTAAAAGTTTCTCTTTTAATGTTTTGTTTCAGAAATGGCTTAAAAGTAATGCCGGAAAAACCTATGGCGATGCTATTGAGGCATATTATCAGATTTTGGAAGAAAAGAAAAAAGGGAAAACTACGATAGATAAGCAATTTGAGTATAATACATACATTCGTGATTTCTTTGTGGATAATCAAGGAAGAAGTTTAGAAGAAGCTATTACATGTTGGAAATATAAAAAGAGTTTGCAGGGACATAATCGTTATGAACAGTCTGACCTTGTTGCGTTAAGTCAATAAATTTTATTAATACAGAGATTGAGTTTAGCTGTTTTTATGATTAACGAGGTGGTATTACATGGAAGAAAAAATTACCTTATGTGGAGATAATTGCATAGAATGTCCCAGGTACAATGCACACAGTGAAGAAGAACTTCATAACGTGGCAGAGTTATGGTATCGGGTAGGCTGGCGAGACTGCATTGTATCCAATGAAGAAATTAGATGTGAAGGATGTTCTTCGCATAAACAGTGTACATATCAATTGGTAGAATGTACGAAGGAGCACAATGTAGAGAAGTGTAATCAGTGCGGGGCATTTCCGTGCGAGAAGATAAATCGTATGTTGGAGCGTTCCAAGGAATATCAAGAAAGATGCAAAGAGGTCTGTTCGGATGCAGAGTATGATATGCTGGAGAAAGCATTTTTTGATAAGGAAAACAATTTGAGGAAGTAAGGGAGAATGGTTGCTTTGGATTTAATGAAAGTACAAAAATTCATAAAAAAACAAAAGGTAAGTTTCATATGTTCTGTGGATGAGAATGGTTGTCCAAATGTGAAAGCAATGTTGAAACCTAGAAAGATAAATGGTTTAAGGGAGTTCTATTTCTCAACAAATACATCATCACTTAGGGTAAAACAGTTTTTAGATAATCCGAATGCCAGTATTTATTTTTATCATAAAGGGTTGATTAAATATACCGGCGTTATGCTGGTGGGCAAGATGGAAGTATTAACAGATCAAGATACAAAGGATATGATTTGGAGAAGAGGTGACACCATGTTTTATAAAAAGGGTGTCACAGACCCGGACTATTGTGTGCTGAAATTTATTGCGAAGAGTGGCAGATATTATTGTGATTTGAAGACGGAGAGTTTTGAGGTATGATTAAGGCGGGAGAAGAAATGGTACTGTTAGTAGTGGATACACAAAAGTTAATAACCAATTCGTCATTGTATAATTTTAATGTATTTGAAAATGCGGTTAAGGCATTAATTGCAGCTGCTAGAGAAAACGGTGTTGAAGTTATTTATGTAAGACATGACGATGGTGCCGGAGCAGAGTTGACAAAGGGAACACTGGGTTTCGAAATATATGAAGGATTTACTCCGTTACAGGGTGAAAAGATTTTCGATAAGACTGTAAACAGTTCTTTTAAGGGGACAGGTTTATTAGAGTATTTGAAGGAAAAGAATGTCCGGATTGTAGCGGTTGTTGGATTGCAGACAGATTACTGTATTGATGCAACAATCAAGAGCGGCTTTGAGCATGGTTTTAAAATGATTGTTCCGGGAAATGCAAATTCCACATTCGATAATGCTTTTATGACAGGAGAACAGAGCTATAAATATTATAATGAATTTATGTGGAAGGGCAGATATGCGGAATGTATTTCTGTGGAGGAAACGATTGAACGGATGAAGGGATAAATGCAGGATGGAAGAAATTATTAGAAAGTATTTTCAATGCTGGTTAGATAAAGATGTTGAAATCATAAAAGAGATTTTTAGCGACGATATTATTTATAGTGAGTGTTATGGGCCGGTATATAACGGTATTGAACAGGTAATAAGATGGTTTGAGGATTGGAACTGCAGAGGGACTGTTTTGCAGTGGGATATAAAGCGTGTGATTGTTTCTGAAAGCACAGCGATTGTGGAATGGTATTTTCAGTGTGACTATGATGGAAATATAGATGGTTTTGATGGAGTTACCATTGCTGAGTTCGATGCTGATATGAAGATTTATAATTTGAAGGAGTTTCAATCGAAGGCAGAGCATTATTATCCGTATGGGGAATAATGATGAATCATCGTGTCAAGATTTTTTCGCAAATTAGCAGTCCACCTTTTATAAAATATTTAGAAAAATATAAATAGAATGTGAGAATTTCACATGGTACAATAGAAAGTGAAATTGAATTTGAGCAAGGAGTGAAAGGGGATATGAATATACTGGTTATAGGTGGCACCAGATTTTTTGGTGTACATATGGTATATGAATTGTTGAAAAATGGTCATAATGTAACGATTGCAACTAGAGGATTAACACCGGATTCCTTCGGAGATAGTGTAAATCGAATTATTCTTGACCATACAGATTCTGAAAGCATGAAAAAGGCTCTTGGTGGACTACGGTTTGATGTGGTTATAGACAAGGTTGCATATTGTTCCAACGATATAAAATATGCGATGGATGCTATTCATTGTGATAAATATATTTATATGTCAAGTACGGCAATCTATAATCTTGATCATCAAGATATTAGAGAAACTGAGTTTGATGGAATGGCTGGGAAATTAAAGTGGTGTAACAGACAAGATGATTCTTATAGTGAAGTGAAGAAACAGGCAGAGTATGCATTGTGGCAGAAGTACAATGACAGGAAATGGATTGCAGTTAGATATCCTTATGTTGTGGGGTAGATGACTATACAAAGAGACTTTTGTTTTATGTAAAAAACATAATTGATGGAAAACCGATGTATATTGATAATCCGGATAATCAGATGAGTTTTATTCATTCCGTTGAAGCTGGAAGATTCATAGCACATTTGGTGGATAAGGATGTTGTTGGTGGGGTTAATGGTTGTTCATACGGAACTATTTCTATAAGAGAAATACTTGACTATATAGAGAAGAAGACTGGTAAAAAAGCAATTCTAAGTGATACTGGTGAAGTGGCTCCTTACAATGGAACCGCCGCCCATAGTGTGAATATTGATAAGGCAGCAGAATCGGGATTTGAGTTTTCTGATTTGAACAGTTGGATGTATGGGCTATTGGATACATATATTGACGCTATAATATAAATTTAAGGCTTATGGCAATATTGAAGGCACGTGATTATTTGAAGATTCTAAAGAGGTAAGGATTGATATGGAAAAAGACATGAATTCAAAGAAGATTATACTGTCACTTATCCTTTTCATTATGTATTGGGCAATAATTACTGATGCGTGGGGCTACTCTGATTTTATATTTAAAAATAATGCTTATAATATCGGAAAATACATTTATGGCTATGTAACTCGTATTCTTTGGGTAATACCGGCTATATTGTTGATAGTAAAACACAGTGAAAATTTGAGTATTGATAGAATAAAGTTGTTTTCATCTCCCAAAATCAATAAATCACTAATCAGTGTATTGGTATTGTCTATTGGTTATGTGTTTGTAAGCATGATTTTGGTACATAAAGGCTTTTTCCTTAATCGCAACGATATATTATTGTTAGTAATTATAAAATTTTTGGTAGTTGGTTTTGTTGAGGAAACAGTGTTTAGAGGATGGGGATATAATGCGTTGATTCAGAAAATGTCACATATAAAAGCGACATCCATAACAACTGCTTTATTTGTGATATTACATTGGCCTGCATATTTTATTAAATTTGCCAGGTTGGGGACATTTGATTTTGCCGGGATGATTGGGCAAAGTACAGCAGCCTTGTGCTGGGGGGTTATATGCTGCTGGTTATTAAAAAAAGGAAAAACCATATGGAATCCCATCATAGCACATGGAATGTATGACCTGACTTATGTATTATTGGTGGGATAAGGAAATGAGCAGCAGTGACAATTACAATGAGTTTAGAGATGATGATTATATTTGGAGAAAGAAACGATGACAAAAATATATGAAACATACAAAAATAGAAAGATACTATTTTATATCATAGTATTATTTTATACAGAAATAGTTACAGAGTTTTGTTTTTCTTATTTTCTCTATTTGTTTGATAAATCCATGCCATCATTTGGTAATCCGGGAAAGTTCGCAGAATTAACACCAGTGTGTGTTGCTTTTTGCGTTATTATATTTATGGCTTTTTGTTGTCTGATTATTATTCCTTTGATATGGCTTACCATTAAATCAAAGCATGACAATGTTAGAAAAACACAAATTTTTTTATTATGGGGAATCATAGTATTTGCAGGAGTTTTGGGAGTTCTTCTCGCCATTTTTGATTATACCATTCCAGGTAAGGCAGCAGAAACATTAGTTGATTTACTGAATGAAAAATTTAATTTTTTTAAATTAACTAACAACTTATAAAAATCCCTTCATACCATGGGTTACTGGATACATATATACAAGATTATTTTTGTACAAAAAACAACTGCCGGACCTCGAAAGAATCCGGCAGTTGAAACGGACTTGTCCGCTTTGTTTTATGTTAAAGGAAAGTATTGTATTTTGTTACAAAACATTCGTTAAAGCATTAATCTGTATATAGCTTCCACATCGCTTTGGGAGAGTGGAGTAAATCCGCCGATTGTTCCGGAACCGGAGCCGTCTCCATAGCAGCAGGTGTGAGCTAATCTTTCGATATCTGCTTCGTCGGCGCCAAGCTCCTTAAAGTTCTTCGGCATACCGATTGAGATGAGGAAGCTGCGAAGCGCTTCAATACCAGCCTTGGCGGTATTACAAGGATTAGCAAAATCCATCTGGCACCCCCATACTCTAACGGCAATCTGTGCAAAGCGCATAACATCATGCTTCATATTGTATGTGAATACGGCAGGCATTGTAACTGCAAGACCTGCGCCGTGAGCGCAGTCATAAAGAGCAGATAATTCGTGTTCGATTCCATGGCTTGTCCAATCCTGGCTTCTGCCGACGCCACATGAATTGTTATGAGCCATCATCCCGGCCCACATAATATTGGCTCTGGCTTCATAATCATCAGGATTGCTGACTACCTTAGGTCCTTCCGTAATCATGGCAAGAATGAGTGCTTCAATCATTCTGTCAGTTACTTCGACATCTTTTGTGTTAGTAAGATATCTTTCGTAGAGATGGGCAATAATATCTGTTATCCCGCAGGCAGTCTGATAAGCAGGAAGAGTCTGTGTTAATGCAGGATTAAGGACAGAGAATTTTGGCCTTAAGAAATCGCTTCCGGCGCCTCTTTTTAACATACCCTCCTCTTTCGTTATAACAGAATCCGGGGAACCTTCGGAACCGGCTGCTGAAATCGTAAGAACGGTACCTACTGGAAGTGCTTTTGTGATAGCAGCCTTTCCTTCGTAGAAATCCCAAAAGTCGCCATCGTATAAGGTTCCGGCGGCAATTGCTTTGGCTGAATCGATAACACTTCCGCCACCAACGGCCAGAATAAAATCAACAGCTTCCTTTTTGCAGAGCTCAATTCCTTCATATACAAGACCACTTCGTGGATTAGGCTTGACGCCTCCGAGTTCGATATATGGGATGGAAGCTTTCTCCAGAGAGGCTCTGACTCTGTCTAATAATCCGGTGCGGATTACGGAACCACCACCATAGTGGATAAGAACCTTCCTTCCTCCGAAACGTGTTACCAGCTCTCCGCATTCATTTTCGCGTTCCTTTCCAAAGGCAAAAAAAGTTGGTGAATAAAAATTAAAATTTTCCATGTGTAATCCTCCTTAACTTTCTGTGACATTTTTTCATATGTCACTTTACACGATCATTTTCTGTAATTGAATTAATCTTATTAAGCTCTTCCTGAGTGAACGAGGTATTGCCAATGCATTTGACACAATCAAGAATCTGTGCCGGGCGGCTGGCACCAATCAGTACACTTGTAATATTGTCATCCTTTAGTATCCAGCTAAGAGCGAACTGAGCGAGACTTTGACCACGTTCTTTAGCCATATCATTAAGAGCAAGTATCTGTGAGTGACGTCTTTCGACATCTGACTCATGTAGGAATCTGCCGTCTTTCGCGATACGGCTGTCTGTAGGAATTCCTGCTAGATACCGGTCTGTAAGGAGACCCTGTGCAAGAGGAGAGAAGGTGATGATTCCTTTCCCAAGCTTAGGGGCATTTGCCTTAAGACCATTATTTTCGATAGTACGATCAAACATGTTATAACAGTTCTGGTTGATGATAAATGGTGTGTGCAGCTCTTCCAGAAGCTTGGAAGCTTTTTTCATTGTTTCGCCATCGTAATTGGAGAGTCCAATGTAAAGCGCTTTTCCGGACCTTACGATACTGTCAAGTGCCAGCATAGTCTCTTCAAGTGGAGTGTCCGGATCCATGCGATGATGGTAGAAGATATCCACGTAATCAAGGCCGAGTCTTTTTAGACTCTGGTCAAGGCTTGCAATAAGATATTTGCGGCTTCCAAAATTACCGTAAGGGCCTGGCCACATTTCATAGCCGGCTTTTGTGCTTATTATCATTTCATCGCGATATGCAGACATATCGTTTTTAAGAATTTTACCAAAATTGGTTTCAGCAGCACCACCAACCGGACCGTAATTATTTGCAAGATCAAAATGTGTTATGCCGCTGTCAAATGCGGTAAAGCACATCTGGCGCATAATTTTATAATCATCATTGCTTCCGAAATTGTGCCATAGGCCAAATGACACAGCAGGAAGCTTAAGTCCTGACTTCCCGCATCTGTTGTATTTCATAATATCATATCTTTGAGAATTTGCTTCATAAGTATTCATTTTACCTCCTGAATAATAAAACTAAGATAGTGTTATAATACAACTTAAAGTTGACTTGAACTCAAGCGTATTTTGATGTAATCTATAAAAAATTAGTGAAGGAGGCAAAGTAAATCCAATCACCCTGCGAAGAATAATTGGATGATACGAAACGAAGATGTATTCTATAAAAGAGATAGCAGCTAAATTTGGACTGCGTGCATCAACCATAAGATACTATGAGGAGATAGGATTGCTGGAGAATGTTGTACATGAAGGTGGATATAAAAGAGTTTATGACGAAACGCATATTGACCGGTTAAGTGCAATTGAGTGCTTTAAGAAGGCCAGGCTTTCTTTGGAGGAGATTAAGCAATTTTTTGAATATGAGAAGGATATTCACAGCAATTCCGGCAATATTCTTGAGATGATGAAGGCCAAAGAGCTAAAGACAAAGGAAGAGATAAATAGGCTAAAGGCGGGACTTGAGCATGTACAGATGAAAATTAAATATTATTCTGCTGTGGATGAAGCAATCAAGGAAGGACGAGAGATTCCTGCCTGGGGAGACATAATTAAATAGTATATCTTTAATGAGGCTTTTGCTATAATTGTGGAGGGATGTATTCTTTGGTTAAGAAGCTGAAGCGATATTTGAAGAAATACATTTGATAGAAGAAAAGATACCGGATGTCATTGCATTGAGTGGATATGGTTCTATGAAATTATGGATGGAATGAAAAACCGGGTTTTGGATTAGAAGTAAATAAGAGGATTTTTATTATTGTCACAATATGTACGGAGTTATATTCTGCGTGCATGAGTTTCGTTGTTATGTCGTTGAGTGTCTCACAGCTTATAGTGGTAAATGGAGTATGGAAATAGTATAATTAAATTTGCATATTGTAATTTTCCTGTTTCCGGATAGGTAGTAAGAGGTTTATTTAAAAGAAGGAGAGGTTTGGTATACGAATTGGATAATAAACATACTTTTAAAATGGTAACGGTTTCTGTACTATTTTTGGTGTGGTTTTTTGCATCTGCGTTTGGCGTATTTTATGCATGGAAAAATCATTTAGGTTGGATGGCGCCGATACTTATTGGACAATATCTGGCATTTTTTGGATTGATTGGTATGCTTTCTATGATAGGAGATGCACCAAAGAATGTATGGTTTCCAAGTATTTTTTTCATTGTTGGCTTATTGGTATTTATAAGTGGGTTGGTTGCGCATTATGGAGATACAAGCATGAAAAATGCTTTGATTGAAGTTATACCTTATATGGCAGCGGTAATTTTTATGATTATTGGCGTTGGAATAAATTATATTAATAATATGATAATGAAAAGATATAAACAGCAGTGCATCCATAGTGTCATAGGTGAATGTGTAGATTTTAACTTTGGATATGGTAAGAGAACGCTGACAAAAAGTCCTATATATGAAGCTATGGTAGGGGAGGAAAAGAGAAGATTTACAAGGAGTATATATACAGGATTCAGTAATCCAACCTTGGGAGATAAAAGAGAAATACTTGTTTCTTATGACGATACTGATATGTATCTTGAAAACATATCGGATAAGAGTATAAAGAAATTTAATTTGATTTTGGGCGTGATTTTTGTAGTGGCAGGCTTTATAATTTTAATTAGTTTGATAATTTAGTGCACAATAATACTGTTTAATTATAAATATGGCTGTATGTAAAGACGTGCTGATTGGAGCAATACAGTCTCATATAACAGAGCAGTTTGTGGTAAAGCCGAGAGAAACCATTAATCAAGGTATTACATATTTTGGCAGATCGTTTGGGAAAAATAAAAAATTAAAATCAGAGGCTATGGGTATGTCAGTTTTTACAGAGGGAAAACAGAGAGATGGTAGGAATATATTTTAGCGGAACCGGTAATTCCAGATACGCAGTAGAATTGTTTTGTAGTGAATATGATAAAGATGCTAAGGTGTTTTCGATAGAAAATGATAATGTCACCCGGGCAGTAAAAGAAGATGACCTGCTTGTATTTGCATATCCGGTGCAATATAGCACTGTGCCGAAGATATTGCGTGATTTTATAAATGATAATAATGAATTGTGGAAGAAAAAGAGGATTTTTATTATTGCTACAATGGGATTGTTTAGTGGTGATGGTGCAGGACTTCTGGGAAGAATTTTGCAGAGAAAAGGAGCAGAAATTCTTGGTGGTTTACATTTGAAAATGCCGGATAGTATAGGTGATGAAAAGGCATTAAAACGTCCGTTAGAGAAGAACAGGGAGCTTGTTAAGAAGTCAGAAGATAAGATTAAGAAAACTGTTCAACTTCTGAAATCAGGGAAACCGCCACAAGAGGGAATAGGAATCTTATATCGTATGGCTGGTTTCTTTGGACAGAGATTGTATTTTGGGCACAAAACGAAAAATTATTCAGATAAACTGCAAGTAGATAAAGATAAATGCATAGGCTGTGGCAAGTGTGAGAAATTATGTCCCATGAATAATATAAAAATCATAGATAAGAAAGTCGTGCAGAATAATCGGTGTACAATGTGTTACA
Source organism: Coprococcus sp. (assembly GCA_017935345.1). Classification (GTDB taxonomy): domain Bacteria; phylum Bacillota; class Clostridia; order Lachnospirales; family Lachnospiraceae; genus Coprococcus. The sequence goes on along the minus strand of JAGBHU010000008.1, from coordinate 169,339 downwards.
GGTGCATAAATAATTGCCCGAAGCAGGCTTTGACTTTGCTTGGTAAAGCGGTTGTAGAGCAGAGTGTGATAGAAAAGTATTTGGGGTAGGAATAAATAATGATTGATGATATATTTGCCGAGAAGTTACCTGTGTGTATGGAGTTATATTCTGCGTGTATAAGCTTCGTTGTTATGTCTCACGTTTTATAGCGGTAAATGGCGTATGGAAATAGTATAATTAAGTTTGCAAATGATATGACATTCAGGAGAATATATGGGTACGGTAAACGAAAAACGGTTACATAAAAGTGTATATAAGTTTAAGAGGTGGGCAAAGCATAATCATCCGACGATAACAGAATAAGAATACTTCCTGCCGTATGGCAACAGAACAAACGATTGATACAGAGGGAAATAATCATATGCTTACAGAATTCAATATTATTACAGAAACAGAGAACATAAATATTTCCGTGATACGAAGTAAGCGGAAAACGCTCAGTCTGGAGATACGGAATGGACTGGTAAAGGCGAGAGTACCTTATTATATAACGGACAGGGATATCCGTACATTTATAGAGAAGCATAGCGATTGGGTAATCAGGAAGCTTACAGATGTCAGAGTCATGATGGATAGGACTGCAAATGATACGGTTGAGAAGATTCCTGCAATTTCTTCTTTGACGAAGGATGAATTGGTGGCTATTCGGGAAACTTTTTTGAAACAGGTTTCATATTACGCAAAAATTATGGGGGTTTCCTATGGCAGAATTACAATCCGAAATCAGCGGACACGGTGGGGAAGCTGTAGCAGTAAGGGTAATCTGAACTTTAATTACAAGCTGTATTATATGCCAAAGGAACTGATGGATTATGTAATCATACATGAGCTGGCACACAGGGTATATATGAACCATTCAAAGGAGTTTTGGTGCTTGGTGGGGAATTATTGTCCTGATTATCAGCGATGCAGGCAGAAACTGAAAAGTGATAGCGTATCAGGCTGAATGTGAACAAATTTCAAAGTGTGGGATTACCACAACCTGATATCGTGATACCATCACAACCTGATGTCGCGATACTCTCACGTCTTGATATTGTGATAACCCCACAACCTGATATCGTGATACCCTCACGTCTTGATATTGTGATAATCCCACATTTTGTTTAAAATATTCTGGAAATTTGCATTATTCTATGAACTCCCGCAATTTTTTTAATATACGCTTGTGTTTATAATGTAGGGTCGACAAAGCAATATGTTCTTTTTGAGAGATGGTGCGCAGAGATTCTCCATAAAAATAAAGTCTGTTAATCAAATCATAATCTTTTTGGGGAAGCTGCTTTAAGGCATCGTGCAGCTTATTGATTTCTATGTTTTTGATAGCCTGTTCCTCTATAGGCAGGCATGATTCATCCTGAAAAATATCACTTCCGTTTGTTTCCTCGGTATCTAGGGCGTCATAATAGAAAACATGATTATGTATATCACTTTCTGTAAAGTATCTTTCCTTTCGTCTGCCCTTCCAATATGTTTTGTAGATATCTTCACTTACGGTAACAGGATGTTGGTCAATCCATATAAGATAATTATTCATTTCATCATTCCTCCTGTTTTGTTGTTGTTTCATAAGAATATGCCAAAGCATGTTGATTGCTGTGGCATGCGTTGTTGTTCTAAATTAAATATGGGGATATTATTTAGGGATATGTTGTAAATTGTAATTTCATATTATCGCTGTACTGTGAACATCTAAGAGAAAAATTATTCTTTACAATATAGAACATATGTTCTATTATGATGTTATCAGAAATGACATAGGTTGTCAAGAATAAAAACGATATAGAAAAAATAAAGGAGAAAATGGAGTTATGAAAGAATTGGTAATTGAAATAGGAACAAATGAATATAAGGTTTTAAAAGACAATGGTTATCATTTATGCATTGCAAAGAAGGTAGACGATGATAATTTTAACGTGATATGGCAGGCGTATGGTGATTATTTGCAGAGTAACAAAATTACATGGAATGAAAAGTACGAGATATTTGCCAGCCTGAGCAGAGAAGACAGGAAAAAGGTATTTGCAAATGTTTCCCCGGAGAAAATATCGTTCGGCCAGGAGATTTTATTGGAAGCGCAGGGATGCTTTGGATCAATCAGCCAGTTCAAGGAGCAGGATAGTATAGGAATGATAAATCAGTATCAGCCTGTTTATCCGGGATTGTGTCAGGAATGCACAGATATATATGGAAACACAAGCTCGCTTCCATTTTATTTATCCTCTAATCAATCGATTCCCGGCAGGTTTCGGACAAAACCTGTTGATAAAATATTGGTGTGGTTTGAGCAGTCGGTAGAGAGTGGTATCGCAATTTCAAGATATATGACCGGTGCGAAGGAGATATCTGAAAGTACCAGTATTCAGTTGGATATGCAGGAAAAAAGCAGTATGAAGATTGTGTTTGAGCAATATCAATGGAAAAAAGTGGGTTAATTTTTTTATTTTGAATAGAACGCATGTTCGTACCGACGGATAAATAGTGTAGATGATGACGTCGCATCGAACAAGAAAATTATGAATAAGGGGGATTTTATTATGAATCAGGTAAATGTTAATGAGAGATTAAAAGCGGAAGAGGCATGTATACAGGAGTTTCTTTCAAAGACAATGACATTAAATGAAGCATTGAAAGCGACATTAAAGCAGGTAAATGTGAAAATAAGCGCAGATGACCTTAGGGCGTTAAAGGATAGCGGCTACAGAATGTGTTTTGCAAAGAAGGTCGGTTCGGAAAGCTATAATGTAGTATGGCAGTCATATAAAGAGTTTAGTGAAAATAATAAATTTTCATGGACACCGCAGTATCAGGCGTTCCGGACAGATACATTCATGGCAGGCGTTAAGGTTGAAACTTCATCAGATCCGGTCAATATTGGACTTGGTGAGGTAACAACAATTGACCAATATGGTATTCTTTCAGATCCTGTGACAGGTGGAGATACTACAGCCATCAATGTCAATAATCAGTATCAGGCAACACACCTTGGTGTTTGTCAGCTTTCTACAGGTATTGACGGAAAGACAATTTCTACACCAATTTATGTTTCAGAGAATCAGTGTATGCTGGGCAGTGCAAAGTTAAAGCCGATTGAGAAGGTATTAGTATGGTTTGAGCAGGAGGCAGAAACAGGCACCATGTTTACGGATATGAAATCAACGGCTATTGAAGTAAATTTAACGCAGAAAAATGAAGTCAACATTAAGTATGAGCATGAAAAGTGGAGCATTGTTTAATGAAGCAGGTACAGGAATGAAAAGGATGAGCTTCATCCTGTAAGGGGGAGATGAAAACGATGAACAACTTTATATATGAAGCAGTGCTGAAAAAGACGTTTGATACAAGTGGGGATGTATGGAACAGTCTTATTGAGGCGGGGCTTGCAAATGACGATGGAAGTCTGAATGACGCTACGATATCAAGAATCGGAGGCATAGAGCCGACTACAGACAGGGCTGCTGTCGAAGAACGTGGCGGTTCAAACGAGGGAGAAGTTGTCGGCGCAGTCATTGGTACGGATACGAGAACAAGGGTAGTACATCCTGACACAGCGCCATACAAGTCCATCGTGCTGCTGCTTATGAAATTCGGAGATAAAATGTACAGAGGCACAGGATTTATGATTAAGAATAATGTTGTGCTTACTGCGGCACATAACATCTATGACCAGCAGGAGGAAAAGCCGGCTGATGAAATCTATGTTATAGGAGAGCCAAAGGACAAGGCTCATGTGAGAAGCTGTAACAGGTTTAGAGTATCCGCAAATTATGTGGCGAAGACTTCTGACGATGGACATTATGACTGGGGACTTATCAAGCTGAACGAGCCGATGGATGATTTGGGGGTCATCAATATCAAAAAGGCTTCAGAAGCTGAAAGTACAGCTCTTGGAAATGTATTAATCGCAGGCTATCCGAGTATGGCACAGGGAGCGGGAACGACAGCCATGTGGGAGGCTGGCGGAGCAGCCTCCGGCTATGTTTCGGCAAAAGAGATACTGAATTACAAAATCAGCACTTCAGAAGGGAACAGCGGCTCCCCTGTTATGATTTCTGATGGAACAGCCAAAACAGCCATTGGTATTCATGTTATGGGAGGCGTTGCAGAGAATACCGCAAAGGCAATAGATGATGAGGTTATATCATCGATAAACGCTTTTAATTAATAGATTATTCTTTTACAATGAATACCCTTATATGGCAGGACGGAGGATTGTCATATAGGGGTATTTTTATGGACCGTTGTCTTTTGTATTTTGATAGCCAGCTGTTTTTATCGCTTATTGCCGGGAAAATGGGACTATGGTATAATGTGAACAATTCGAATCAATTTGGAGAATAGTTCGTTAAAAGGAAAGTGAGGAAGCGGTTATCATGTTATGTATTGCAACAGCTCCATGCAAAGTCTTTTAGGGCAGGATTGCATGGAGTAGACAGACTGCTCTGGGACTTTGCAGACTTCAATAATCAGAATTTATGAATAAGGAGCAAAGTCTATGAAAAAATTAAAAAATACATTATGGGAAATGAAAACATTTCTGCTGCTTTGGATTACACAGTCCTTTTCAGGTCTGGGTAGTGCAATGACAAGCTATGCACTGGTAATATGGTCTTATACACAAAGAGGTTCGGCACTTGTAACGTCATTACTGATGGTCAGCTCTTATGCGCCATATGTTCTGCTCAGTATTTTCGCAGGCGCATTAAGTGACAGGTGGAACAAAAAGATAACGATGCTGGTTTGTGATTCCGTAGCGGCGATGACAACGGTTATGATGTTGATTTTACTTCAAAATGATGCGCTGAAGATATGGCATTTGTATTTGATCAATGCAGTAAATGGTTTGATGAATACCGTGCAGCAGCCGGCGTCAGAAGTGGCAGTAACAAAGGTACTGCCAAAAAAGTATTATCAAAAGGTTGGAGGCTTGCGTTATTTTGCCAATTCACTAAATTCCATAATGACACCGATTATTGCCACAGCGGTGTTAGGAATTGCAGGGATGGGTGCTATTGTGGCTTTTGATTTGATTTCATTTGCAGTGGCATTTCTGATACTGGCATTTTGTATCAGCATTCCTGAGAATAATCCAAATACGGAAGAGAACGAGAAATTGCAGGATGCAGTAAAGAAAGGCATTACATACCTGAAGCGGGAAAGAGGAATTTTGGGTTTAATACTATTTTTGTCGTCAATCAATCTGGTGGCATCTATTTATGATGCGGCATTTCCTGCTATGATGCTTTCAAGGAACGGCGGAAGTGAAAAGGTAATGGGACTTGTAAATGCGGTAATTGGAGTGACAACGCTTGCAGGGAGTATTCTGGCATCCTTAATCAAAGCACCGAAAAGCCGTGTGCGGGTAATTTGTAATTGCCTGTTGTTTTCAATGAGTACGGAAAACTTTTTACTGGCCTTTGGAAGAACACCCCTTGTCTGGTGCATCGGCGGATTTCTGGGTTGGATTGCGATACCGCTCATGAATACCAATCTGGATGCCATTATGAGACTGCATGTACCGGAACAGATGCAGGGACGGGTGTATTCTGTAAGAAATTCATTGCAGTTTTTTACAATACCGATTGGATATTTTCTGGGGGGATTTCTGGTAGATTATGTATTTGAGCCTGTTATGGCAGCTCAAAGCGATGTGAGTATGTTATCAAAAATGTTCGGAACAGGGAAAGGCTCCGGTGCAGCGTTTTTGTTTTTTATCATTGCTTTTGCAGGAATCGGTGTATGTCTGTTTTTTAGGCGGTCCAAACATATCAGAGAACTGGAAAAGAAGAATATGTAAAATTGTGGATAGCCGGAGCTTATGCTCCGGTTATTTTGATGCCAAAAAATTCTGAGTGGAAGGCTGACAGACATATGGATAGTATTCCGTTAGCTTTGTATAGTATTCCATCAGCTTTGTCTATTGCAACGTGGTTCTGTTTTTAATATAATGAAAATGCATTCTTTGTTTACTACATTTTTAAGGAGGATTTGAAATGCAGGTACTTGTTTATAAGAAATGTTCAACATGTCAGAAGGCACTTCTATGGCTTAAGGAGCATAATGTGGAATATGAAGAGAGAGCCATTGTGGAAGATCATCCAACAAAGGAAGAGCTTGAAAAATGGTATCAAAAAAGCGGTCTTCCATTAAAGAAATTTTTTAATACAAGTGGTATGATATATAAAGAAATGAACTTAAAGGACAAGCTGGCTGATATGAGTGAGGAGGAGCAGCTTAAGCTGCTGGCTTCCAATGGGATGCTGGTAAAAAGACCACTTGTAGCAGGAGATGATTTTGTGCTTGTCGGATTTAAGGAAAATGAGTGGAATGAGAAGCTAAAGAAGTAGCATAAGGGAACGATAGAATGTAGAAAAGGGAATAGGAATATGGAGATAAACACAGCTTTTAGAATATTGGAAATTGAGCATACGAAGGATGAAGATATGATAACAGGGGCATACAGGCAGCTTTTGCCGAAATATAACCCTGAAGATGATGCGGAAGGCTTTAAGAATCTGAGAATGGCATATGAAACGGCAATCAATTATGCCAGAGCAAAAGAGAAAGAAGAGGATGATGAGCCTAAGACGGAAATCGATATCTGGATGAAGAAGGTGGAAACGCTTTATCAGGATATTTTGTCCAGAGGTGATGTGGCAGGCTGGAAGCAGCTCTTAGAGGATGACGTGTGCGTAGACCTTGATACGTCAATAGATGCGCGGGACAGAATTCTTGTATTTTTGATGAATAATCACTATTTGCCGCATGAGGTTTGGAAGGAAATCGCGGCTACATTCCAGATAGTAGAAGATTTTTCAGAGCTGGAAAAAGAATTTCCGACTGACTTTTTGGATTATGTAAAATATTATGCGGAAAACGAAGGCTTCCTGCCGTATGAATTATTTGAATATATCAGCCTTGACGGGGAGAATGGACAGCCTGATACCTATATCAGAGAGCTTTTGGAGATGAAACGCAGCATTGATGCGGGCAACTGTGATAAATGCATGGAGAAACTGGACAATCTGAAGGATTATGATATCTATCATCCTTACGAGGATGTGGAGAGACTGAAAATATATATAAAAAGGCTCGAAAATGAGGACATAGAAAACAAAGCTGAAATAGAAGAAAAGTGCAGCTTGCTGCTGGATAAGCTTTCAGAGCTTCCGACGGAATATGCATATGTATATACATATATCGGCGAGACCATATGGTATCTGGGAAAGAAAGAGGAGGCCTATTCTGTATGGAAAAATGTTCTTGATAAATCACCGGATTCGTATCATGCAAAATACTGTGTGGCAAGATATTTGTATGACAAGGGCAGCTATGAGGAGGCCAATAAGGTGGTGGAAGAGCTTGCACAGGTCAATGATTCCGATGAGGCGCTCCACGACCTGCTGGTTAAAATCAATGAAGTGCTGATAGAAAAGTATACGGGACAGCTTGAGCGCGGAGAAGAAAATCCTGAGCATAAGGGGCAGGATTTGCTGTTGGAGCTGGGCTGGAAGCTATGGCAGAATGAACGTATGGACGATGCTATCAAATTGATGGAGTCCTTTTCTCCGGATGAGCAAAATGAGTATGGCTACAACAACCTTTTTGGAAGACTGTTGTGTCATAACAAGGAATATGAAAGAGCATTGCCATATATTAAAAGGTGGAATGAGCTGCTTCAGAATCTTGATGGCATAGAACCTGAGGAGAAGGAAAAGCGATTGAAGAGAAAGCCGCTGTCCTACAGCTATATGGCAGGCTGTCTGTATGAACAGGGGAATCGGGATGCTGCCGAAGAAAATATGAAGCAGGCAATCAGTCTGGCAGAAACGACACAGGAATTATTGAATTATATGCAGCAATATGCAGGAATGCTGTTGAAATGGGAGCGATATAATGACGCGGTAGATATATGCGATGATATCATAAAGTATGATAATCAATATTATCCTGCATACCTGATACATCAGGAGGCTTGCTTTAAGCTGAAAAAGGGACAGGAGGTTGTGGACGACTACCGAATGGCTACACGTATCGTATCAGGATATTACAGACCTTATATGTATGCTGCGATGGTATATTATTATTATGGACAATATCGGGATGGCTTGGATGTATTAAAGGAAGCAAGGGAATATAATATTACCTTTAATCTTCGGATGATGCTGGTTGAAGAGCAGATGAAACGTCATCTTGCACAGGATGAAAATGAGCGTGAAGAACTGTTTGAGATATTGGCTGATATCGTAAAAAATCTGGAATCAGGAGAAACGGATGAGGATGAGAAGCCGTCTGTCGATGAAATATATTGTGAGAGAGTTTATTTGTATTGGGATAATGGCGATTTTGTCAATGCAATTGCGTGGATTGATAAGGCAATCAAGAAGGGCGGCAACTATGCACGTTATCATATGATTAAAGGCGATTTGCTTTCTGATGACGGCAACGACAGAGACAATTCAAGATTTTCGGATGCCGTATTAAGCTACAAGAGAGCCATATCATATGGAATTAAGGATAATCCGTGGCTTTACTATTCGCTCGGATATTGCTATGAGCGGTTAGACAATATGGATACGGCTGTTACCTATTACAAGAAGGCACTGGATATACGTGCGCCATATGAGAATATCTGTAAGCGTCTGGTTGATTATTATCTGAACCGGTATCTGAAAACATATAAAAAAGCAGATTTGGAAAATGCAATGACGTATGCAGATATGGAGCTGGCAGCGGAGGAAAGTGCATATAGTCTTTGGCTGAAAGGCAGGGTATACGAGTGCGGTACGGAATTTGACAAGGCGGTGGAGTCCTACGAAAAAGCAGTAGAGCTGGCTGAAAACGGGGCGGTATCAGGCGTCGAAATCTATATTGTATGGCAGCAGCTTGGAAACTGCTATCGCAGATTAATGAAATATGACAAGGCTGTCATGTGTCTTGAAACCAGTATCAGGGAATTGAATGGGCGTAAATTTGTGCAGCCTTATTGGAATCTGGCAATATGCTATGAATCGATGACAAAATATGATAAGGCTATAGAATATTATAAGCAGGCGGCGGAATTTGCCGTAAATGAAGAGGATTTGTGGCAGAATATAGGAGACTGCTATCGTTATCTCGGAAAATTTGATGAGGCAATGGCGGCATATGAAAAGGCTGATAAAGAGGAAATGAATTTAAACCATGCAGAGGTGTTGTTTGCAAAAGGGGATTATAAAGGAGCAGAACAATTCTATAAGAAAACCGTTATGAAGAAATCAAAGGAGAATTTAGATTTTGCCTATATTCTGCTGGGTGATTTCTATTTGGAAAATTTGCAGGACTATAAGAAGGCGCTTGCATGTTTTGCAAAGTCCAAAAATCTGAATCATGAAGGCTATAATCTGATCAGAGCAAATGTAGATATGGTTAAGGCATATTATATGTCAGGAAATTATAAAAAGGCGAAAACATGTGCTGAGCTTGCTCTTTCGGCATTTCAGGAGACTTATAATGTATCTGAAGAGGAATATCTCAGCGCAGCACCGTACAGGTCAATAGAGCTGTACAAGTTCGGCTGGATTTATCTGGGACTTGGTGATGTGGAGAAGGCAAAATGTTACTTCCGTAAGATGGAGGAGGGAACGCTCTGCAAAAATTGTAAGCATAATGGCTGTTATGAGGCGAGGTTATATCTTGGTATCATATACTTTATGCAGGGCGATATGGAAGCGGCAAGAGAAGCATTTGAAGAAGCCATCAGGCGCAATCCGCATGACTGGTTTTCAAGGCAGATGCTGAAGAAGGTAAAAAACTAACGTGCAGGCAGCAGGCAGAGTTGTTTGAATGATGATATAAATTATGCAAAGGAAAGTAATGGTGAGTCAGATATGATAGTAGGAATTGATTTGGGAACGACAAATAGTCTTGTAGCATATTATACGGATGACGGGCCGAAGCTTATTCCCAACCGATTTGGGAAAAATCTTACCCCTTCTGTAGTCAGTATGGATGAAGATGAGCAAATCTATGTAGGAGATACAGCGGTAGAGCGTAATCTCCTGTATCCCGGAAGTGCGGCAAGCGTTTTTAAAAGGGACATGGGAAGCAGCAAAAAATATAAGCTGGGAAAGAAAGAATTTACCGCGGAGGAATTGTCGTCATTTGTCCTTAGGGCGTTGAAGGAGGATGCCGAGAAATATCTTGGAGAAGCGGTTACGGAGGCCGTCATCAGTGTGCCTGCTTATTTCAATGATGCAAGGAGAAGGGCAACCAAGATGGCAGGTGAGCTGGCAGGCTTAAAGGTTGAACGAATCATCAGTGAACCGACGGCAGCAGCGGTTGCATACGGTTTATATCAGAACAGAGACCATGCCAGATATCTGGTATTTGACCTTGGCGGCGGGACATTTGATGTATCGATTCTGGAGCTGTTTGACAATATCTTAGAGGTCAGAGCTGTGGCAGGTGATAATTTTCTCGGAGGGGAAGATTTTACCCGTGTAATAGAGAATTTGTTTTTTGAGGCATATCCTGAATTGGACAGACTTTCTATGGACAGCAAGTTGCTCAATCATATTCATAAGCAGGCAGAGCGCATGAAAAAGAGTTTTACGGACGAGAAAAATGCGGTGATGACCTGTACCATAGGGGATAAGTCATATGAATATAAGCTTTCGATTACGCAATATGAAGAGGCTTGCAGTGAGCTGTTTGACAAGATACGGCAGCCTGTGAAGCGAAGTCTGTCGGATGCACATATCAGACTTGCCGATATTGACAAGGTGGTTCTGGTAGGCGGTGCGACGAAAAGTCCTGTCGTAAGACGTTTTGTCAGCAAGCTGTTTCGGAGTATACCGGATACCAATATTAATCCTGATGAGGCAGTCGCTATGGGGGCGGCTATACAGGCTGCCATGAAAGAACGAAAGGACTCCATTAAAGAGGTCATCCTGACGGATGTGTGTCCGTTTACGCTGGGTACGGAGGTGGTCAGGGAATGGGAGGAAGGATATTTTGAAAATGGTATCTTCTGCCCGATTATTGACAGAAATACGGTTATTCCTACCAGCCGTACGGAGAGAGTCTATACGGCCCATGATAATCAGAAAAAATTGCGTGTCAATGTACTTCAGGGTGAGAGCAGATTTGCAGCAAACAACCTGTCACTTGGGGAAATACTGGTGGATGTTCCGGCGAAGAAGGCAGGAGAAGAGGCCGTGGATATCACATATACCTATGACGTGAATTCCATCCTTGAGGTTGAGGTAAAAGTGGTATCGACGGATGAGGTTGTGAAACGTGTATTTAAGGGCAGAGACGTAGATATGACCGAGGAAGAAATAAAGGCAAGATTTGAGGAGCTTTCATACCTTAAAATTCATCCGCGGGACAGGGAGGAGAATAAATATCTTCTGTATCTTGGAGAACGTGTCTATGAAGAGAGCCTTGGCGATATGCGGTATGTGATAGAGCAGGAACTGCATAAATATGAAAAGGCACTTGATACCTATGATAACGGAAAAATCGAACAGGCGAAGCAGGAATTTAAAGAATTTCTGGAGTCTATTGATGAGATGTAGAGAGGATGCCATTACAGGGAGATGATATATTGGAAAAACCAAGAAAGATAAGAAGATATTGGTTATTGATTATTATTTTTTCCATTATAGTATTATTTTTAAACGGTATGGCACGGTGGCGGAAATTTTGTGATTTTTATGCGGACCATATATTTGGGATTTGGACAGAAACATATGGAAGACTGACAGGTTTATTTCCGTTTTCTGTCGGAGAGATTTTGATTGCTCTTGCCGTTATCATTTTGTTGGTGGCAATCATATGTGCAGTATGCCTTATTTTTCTTAGAAAGAAGGAACGGTATAAACGCTTTTGCATTACATATTTCAAAAGCCTGCTTGTGCTTATTCTGTCAGTAATTCTTGTGATAACATTAAACTGCAGTATGTTATATCATTGTTCCAAGCTTGAGGTAACAGGTGGTGCCGAAAGAAAATTTGATTTTGGAGAGAAAGCTTACGATAACACACAGGATAACTCCGCTGATGCTGTGGAATATACACGGTCTGATTTTGATAACCTGCTTATACTCAGAAACTATTTGGTGGAAAAGTGTAATGAATTATCTTTGCTTGTAGAGCGTGACGGACAGGGGGAACTTACATATTCGGGAGATTTGGATAAAAAGCTGGCAGAGTCCCTAAAGGCGTTGTCAGACAGATATCCGAGGCTTTCGGGTTATTATCCAAAAGCAAAGCCTATGATGGGGTCTTATTTTATGTATCAGGCAGATACGCTTGGAATTTATTTTCCGTTTACAATGGAGGCGAATTATAATCAATATATTTCAAATGCCTATAAAGCATCTACGATTGCTCATGAGCTTTCACATTTAAAGGGTTATATCTATGAAGATGAAGCAAATTTTATTGCTTTTATGGCATGTACCGAAAGCGATGATTTGTCTGTACAGTATTCGGGATATTTGTCTGTGCTGGGTTATGTGGATTTTGATGTTTACAATATGTATAGCTGTATAAGCTATGTCGGCAAAGGAACATATGAGGACTTCTGTGGGGGCGTTCAGATATCCGAACAGGTTTTGGCGGATGATGCTTGCTATACAGAAGATATAATTGAAGAATTGGAGAGAAAAACTCCGATGATAGATACGGATGTAGTCAGCAGTATCAGTGAATCATTTACAGACTCCTATCTTGACTATTACGGTGCAGAGGCAAATTATGATGAGGTTACCTTGCTGCTTCTTCAATATTATGATGGGGTATTGTATTAGAGTGTTTTACAGTGAAATTTCATGGAGCAAAGGCAAGTTTTGGCAGGAAAAGCATTGAGATTGATTTGATAAACCTTATTGCTATTTAGAGTGAAAAGTAGTAATCTTTTACTAAAGATTTAACCGGATATTTACGACAGGAGGAAGATGTATGGCGACATTAAAGGACATAGCAAATGAAGTGGGCGTATCGCAGGCAACGGTTTCCCGTGTGTTAAATGGAGATCCTGCAATCAGCGTTACCAAGGAAACAAGAGACAATATCTTACTGACTGCAAAACGTCTTGCGTATAAAACCGTTACACAGCGGGTACAGGAAAATGCACAGAACACATTAAATTCTGATTGGAGCATACATGATGAGACTGCGGGTACAGGAAAAAAAGTCCGTATTGGTGTTGCACAGATGTTTGAAATTTCCGAGCAGATGGAGGATATCTATTATTTGCAGATGAAAAGTACGCTGGATGAGGTTTGCTTTTTAAAGGGCTGGACTACGGTTACGCTGTCCAGAAACGATAAAAAGCAGTTTGTGAAGAATGATGATATGCCATTAGACGGCATCATTGCAATTGGCAGATTTACAAAAGAGGAAATTCAGAATTTTGAAGAATATACAGAGAATATAGTATTTATTGATTCGAATCCGGAGCCGTTAAAGTATTTCAGCATTGTACCGGATTATCATCTGGCGGTAAGGCTTGCCGTAAATCATTGCCGCAAGCTGGGACAGAACAGGATTGCATATGTGGGAAGCGTGAACACCTTTAATGACAATAAAAACCTGACGATGGACCCCAGATTTTACTACTATAGGACAGCCATGGTTAATCATGATTTGTTTGAAGATTCACTGGTAATTGATTGTCCAATGAATGCCCGTGGCGGATATGCTGCCATGAAGCAATATTTGTCAGAGGTTATCGGAAGAACGGAGCATCATAAACAGTCGGAAGGAAAAGTGCTGCCTGACGTATTGTTTGCTGCCAGTGATGCAGTTGCTCCCGGTGTGGTGAAAGCATTGCAGGAGGCGGGGATAAAAATACCGGAGGATATCGGAATGGTGACCTTCAATAATACAAGCCTGTCAGAATTTTCAAATCCGCCGCTTACCTCCATAGAGGTATTTCTGACAGAAAATGCAGAGACTGCAACACGTTGTATGGATATGTTATGGAGCGGCAGGCGATTTCCGAAGAAAATCGTTGTGCCATGTGTTTTGGTTGACAGAAATAGTGTGAAACAACATGATACCATGGAATAACAGGGCGGTTGTCTGCAAATGAAATCATGGGAAATCAGGGCGGTTGTCTGCAAATGAAATCATGGGAAATCAGGATGGTGATATATGATATACGTGTATATTGATATATCACCTTTTTTTATGCTGTCGTAAATGCTTTTCCAAATGCAGATAAATGAAAGAAATTTTTTGTAATGCTTCATAAAAAATGTATTTATGAAAATACTAAAACAGTAATTGGGAAATTGTCTGGTAATATGTGATAAGTAAAAATGAATAATTTTACTAAAAACAAGTAAAAAAATAGTCGAAATAGTAAAATATTTATTGACAATAGTAAAATGCTATGTTATCTTGTAGTCAGTTACTACATATGGAACGTGAGATACAAATATGATTTCGTCATATTTACTAAATATGTGGTACTGAAGTCCCGGGATAAATTTAAAAGAGCTGAAAGTTTTATTTATTTTGTTGAGAAGGAGGAAATATATGGAGAAGAAAGATAAATTGAGCTGGCTCTCGAAATTATGTTTTGGTATAGGTGCATTTGGTAAGGATGCGGTGTACGCTATTGTAGGCACATATTTGATGATGTACCTTACGGATTATCGTAGTGTTGCACCTGCATTTGTAGGTACACTTTTTATGGTTGCAAGAATATGGGATGCGTTTAATGACCCGTTTATGGGAATGATTGTAGATAATACCCGTACAAAATGGGGAAAGTTTCGTCCGTGGATATTCATCGGTACGATTTTAAATGCGATAGTGCTTGTTTTCCTGTTTATGAATAATGGTATGACAGGCAACAAATATTTGGTATGGTGTTCCGTATTTTATATACTCTGGGGTATGACCTATACCATTATGGATATTCCATATTGGTCACTTGTTCCTGCATTGACGGATGATGAGAATGAAAGAAGCCAGATATCAGCAATACCTAGAATTTTTGCAAGCTGTGCATGGCTGGTAATCAACTCATTTGGTCTTGTACTTGTGGCTAAATTCGGTAATGGTAATGATGTAAAAGGTTTTTCAATACTTTCCATCATCATAGCTGTTGTATTTATTTTTTCATCTGTTGTTACATGTCTTACATGTAAGGAGCGTGTGGTTACACCAAAGGCAGAAAAGACTTCCATAAAGGGCATGATCCATGTATTATTTAAGAATGATCAGGTAAAGGTTATTCTTGGTATTGCATTGTTCTTCAACATTGCATACCAGTTATCAAACAGCTTTGCGCTTTACTATTTTAAATATGTTGCAGAAAAATCATATGCAAGTGATACAAACGGTGTGCTTTATCCTGTATATGCTGCAGTAGCAGGCTTTGCACAGATGGGTTCCATGGCAATACTGCCATTTCTTTCACAGAAGATTGGCAAAAAGGTTTCCTTCTTCCTTGCAAGCTTCCTTCCGGTATTTGGATTTGCGGCACTTTGGATTCTCGGATATATTATGCCGAAAAACACAATTGCAGTTGGTGTATGTAGTGCAATTATTAACAGTGGTATTGGATTTATGCTTGTATTCATAACGGTTATTCTTTCAGAGGTTGTTGATTATGGTGAATACAAGTTGGGTACACGTAATGAAAGTATTTTGTTCTCGATGCAGACCTTTGTAGTAAAATTTGCAGGAGCATTTAGTGGATTTGTAAGTGGTATCGGATTGACATTAATCGGATATGTTGCAAATCAGGCACAGACAGCAGGTGCTATAACAGGAATGAGAGTGATTATGTTCCTGATCCCTGCCATTCTTTCAGCACTGTGCTTCCTGATTTATATCAAGGGTTATAAGCTTACACCTGAGTTTTATAAGAAGATGCGTGAAGAGTTACACGTAAGAAAGGAGCAGTAATATGTGGCTGGGGGTTGACTATTATCCTGAACAATGGGATATTTCCATGATTGAGGAGGATTTGGATAATATATTGGAGCTGGGCTGCAATGTAATCAGAATTGCTGAATTTTCATGGCATTTGATGGAGAAAGAAGAGGGGAAATATGATTTTTCATTCTTCGATAATGTAATTGAGAAGGCAAAAGCAAAGGGCTTAAAGGTTATCATGGGTACACCGACAGCAACCATTCCTGCGTGGCTGGCACATAAAGAGCCATCCATCCTTTCAGAATTTGAGGGCGGAAAGAAACGCACCTTTGGCGGACGTCATGTATATTGCTTCAACTCGCCTGTTATGTATGAATATTCAAAGAAGATCATTACGAAGCTGGTAGAGCATTACAAGGATGAGGATGCAATTGTTGCATGGCAGATTGATAATGAGCTGGGACACGAGGGCAGTGACGTATGCTATTGTGCCAACTGCCAAAAGACATTCCGAAAGCATCTGGACATAAAGTTTCATGGCGATATTGACAAATTAAATGAAACCTACGGAACCACGTTCTGGTCACAGGAATATAACAGCTTTGACGAAATTCCGACACCGATGGAAACGATTACAACGCATAATCCTGCGCTGCGTCTGGAATGGGAGCGTTTTAGAAGCAAGAGTATTGTGGATTTTGCAAATTTCCAGACAGACTTAATTAAGGAAATTGCTCCGAATGCAGTTGTCATACATGACTTTCCGGGCGGCGGACTTGCAAAGCATGTTGACTATTCCGATGTGGCAAAGAAGCTGGATGTTGTGGCATATAACAACTATCCCGTATGGGGAGGTCAGAAGGAGCCGATTGCACCATATGAAATTGCCTTCGGACTTGATTACATGCGTGGCTTAAAGCGTCAGAATTTTTGGATTACCGAAGCAATCATGGGTGCACAGGGGCATGATGTAACAGGCTATTCACCGAGACCAAATCAGGCAAAGATGTGGTCGTATCAGGGCTTTGCCCATGGATGTGATTCTATGATGTACTTCCGTTATCGTGGGGCTACAAAGGGAGCAGAACAGTTCTGTTATGGCGTGTTAGATGCAGATAATATCAAACGCAGAAAGTTCTATGAAGTGCAGAGCTGTTTTCAGGATATTATCCGGTATCAGGATGCACTGGAGAAGCCTGTAAAAAGCGAGATTGCAATTGTATATGATTATGACAGTCTTGCAGCTTTCCGTATACAAAAGCAAAGTATACTGCTTGATACACAGGTCGAGATGCAGAAATTCTACAAAGCATTTTATGATGTAAATGTGTCAGTGGATATTATTCCTGCTGATGCGGATATATCGCAGTATAAGGTCGTTATTATGCCACAGATGATTATCGGTAAGAAGGAATTTACGGAAAAGGTTCAGGCCTTTACAAAGGCAGGAGGAACGCTTGTTATGACTTACCGCAGTGCAGTTAAGGACAGTTACAACAACCTGACCTTTGGTGCATTGATTCCTGTAGGATATAGCGATTTTGCAGGGGTAACCGTTGTAGAGACGGAGAGTCTTCAGGACGGACAGGAATTTCCTGTAGTTGGCGTTTCCGCTATGAAAGGCATGAAGGGAGAGGGCGGTATCTTCCGTGATATGCTTGAAGTTACGGATGCAGAGGTGCTGTATCGTTACGGAGACACCTTCTATGACAAATATGCGGCAGTAACACGCAGGAAGCAGGGTGACGGACAGGTATATTATCTGGGCTGCGGACTGGACGAAGTGACCATGAAGCATCTGATGAATACGATTATGCAGGAAAATGATATTGCTACCTGCCCAAGTGGATATGGTGTTGAAATTGCATATCGTGGAGATGAAACGAATCGTATCCGAATCATTATGAATCATAACGGATATGAGGTGAAGGATGGAGATTTGACACTTGCGCCATATGAAAGCCGAATCGAAGTTGTAAAATAAATAAAGCTTGAATATATTGATATGGAGAGGTCTCTGGTATTAGGCGGAGACCTCTTTTTTTATTTTGTGAATGTAATACAAAAAATAACAGGCAATACGGAAATAAAGTTTTGATTAAGGTATTGATGAATTTGAATTATTGTTCCATAATATCCTTAAAAGTTTTATTAAAGGGGTACATAACAAATTATTTTAAGGGGTATTAGGCAGTGGACGAAACGAGAAAGGCTGAAAAGGTCAAAATCAGAAAAAATATGGAGCTTGCAGAGGAAAAGAAAAGGTTAAAGGCGGAGCTGCGGGAAAAGTACCGTGAACTGAACGAACCGCCGAAACTGGAACCTCTTGAGGAGTTTGGGAATGCATTAAGTCATGCGATAGGTGCAGGACTTGCCATAGCAGGCTTTGTTTTACTGTTGCTGAAATCAAATACCGGACTTAAGATCATGGCTGCCTGTTTTTACGGAATCAGTCTTGTTGTTATGTTCCTGATGAGCAGCCTGTATCATGCCTATAAGGATGGAACGGTTGCAAAACGATTGTGGCGGCGATTTGACTATGTTTCCATCTATCTGCTGATTGGAGGAACATTCGCACCGCTTTATCTTGTTTATTGGGGTAATCATTTGGGTATATCACTGTTTTGCGCACAGTGGGGATTGATACTGGTCGGTATCGTTTTGATATGTGTATTTGGACCGGGGCGTTTCAGACCAGTCCATTACACGTTGTTTTTCGTGATAGGCTGGAGCGCGGCGGTATTTTTCCCTGACTGGATAAAGCATGACAGAAACCTTATGTATATGATATTAGGTGGTGGGTTAATATATACACTGGGGATGATTCCGTTTGTGCGTGACAGAAAGGGAGACCATTTCGTATGGCATTTGTTTGCCTTGGGAGGCGCGATAGTTCATTGGTTTGGCATATATAGTATATTGTATTCTTGATAAATGTATTTTAATGCAGGCAGGAGATGGATATGTATAAAATATTGATTGTTGAGGACGATTTTTCCATGGCGGGGGTCATGAAGAAGCAAATAGAAGCATGGGGACATGACGTAAGGCTGGTGGAGGATTTCCATAATGTGTTGGCAGAATTTACGAAATATGATCCGCAGCTTGTGTTGATGGATATTATGCTTCCGTTTTTTAACGGATATCATTGGTGCAGTGAAATCAGGAAGATTTCAAATATACCGATTATATTTATCTCCTCGGCATCTGATAATATGAATATTGTTATGGCGATGAATATGGGAGGAGATGACTTCATAGCAAAGCCGGTTGACCTTTCGGTCATGACTGCTAAAATTCAGGCAATGCTGCGCCGTACATATGATTTTGCAGGTAAGATACCGGTACTGGAGCATAAGGGAGCAATTCTGAATCTGAATGATACTTCCCTGATGTTCGGCGGGGAGCGGATAGAGCTTACCAAAAATGAATTTCGGATACTGCAGACACTGATGGAGAATAAGGGAAAGATTGTAAGCCGTGATACACTCATGACGAAGCTGTGGCAAATGGATTGTTATGTGGAGGAAAATACGCTTACGGTCAATGTCACAAGGCTTAGAAAAAAGCTGGAGGCGGCAGGGCTTACGGATTTTATAGCAACGAGAGTCGGAAGCGGATATATGATTGAATAGGGTAAAGTAAAGCTGCCGGAATGGCAGATGGATTCTTGATTGAAATCGTGAAGGGTAATAAGGTGGATACGAAAAAACGTGGGAATGTATTTGGCAGGTATTTGAAACAAACTATCGGAATGCTGATATTATTTGCAATTTGTATTTTGATATTTATAATAGTATTTTCTTTGTATCGGTTGGAAACAGAGGCGGTATGGTATGCGGCAGGACTGTGTAGTATCGTTTTGATGCTGGTGTTCATTGCAGGATTTGTAAAATGTGTTAATGGTCATATAAAAAGAAAAAAGCTGATGGAAAATATTATTTTGTGTTACGACCAGCTTCCGGATGCCGAAACGCTGGCGGAATATGATTATCAGCAGATGCTGCGGCAGCTTGGAGATCTGTATCGGAAACAGCAGACTTTGTATGAGCAGGAAAGACAGGACAGCATCGACTACTACACGACGTGGGTGCACCAGATTAAAACACCGATATCCGTTATGCAGATGCAGCTTCAAAGTGAGGATACAAAGGAACACAGAGAGCTGGCGGCAGAATTGTTCCGTATCGAGCAATATGTGGAAATGGTACTGTGTTATATCAGACTGGATAGTGCGTCAAATGATTTTGTGTTTCAGGAATATGATTTGGACAGCATCATAAAACAGGCAATCAGGAAATATGCGCCGCAGTTTATCAGAAGAAGGATAACATTGCGATATGAGCCTGTGGATATGAAGGTGCTGACGGATGAGAAGTGGTTATTATTCATCATAGAGCAGTTGCTCAGTAATGCGGTTAAGTATACAAATGGTGGGAGTGTAACGATTTCCGTATCAGATGAAATGGTACTGTCGATAAGTGATACGGGCATCGGAATAGCACCTGAGGATATACCGAGAATATTTGATAAAGGATATACAGGCTATAACGGAAGAGCCAATAAGAAGGCTACAGGGCTTGGTCTTTATCTGTGTAAGCAGGCCGCTGATAAGCTGAAGATTGATATATCAGCCCGGTCAGAGGTATCAAAGGGTTCAACCTTTTATTTGAATCTATATACGGAGGATTTGCAGGTAGAATAATGTATTCCTACAACAAGCCGGTAATCAGTAACCTTACAAAAATGTCACATGAAACAGCCGAAATGTCACATGAACAGATGTTGACAGGTCGGCTGTTTTGTTAAAATGTGTACTGTAAAAACCTGAATAGAAAATGGAGGATGAAAAAATATGACACTATTAGAGGTAAATAATCTTCAGAAAATATATACCACCCGTTTTGGCGGAAATCAGGTACAGGCATTACACAATGTATCATTTTCCGTAGAGCAGGGGGAATATGTGGCGATAATGGGAGAGTCCGGTTCAGGAAAGACAACGTTGCTGAATATTCTGGCTGCCCTTGATAAGCCGACAAACGGACAGGTATTTGTAGAGGGCATGGCGTTAAATGAAATTCCGGACGGAAAGCTGGCGACATTCCGTCGTGAAAATCTGGGTTTTGTATTTCAGGACTTTAATTTATTGGATACATTTTCTTTAAAGGATAATATTTATCTGCCGCTTGTATTAAGTGGTGTCGCTGTAGAGGTTATGAAAGAAAGGCTTGAGCCGATAGCAAGGAAGCTTGCGATAACCGATATTTTAGAGAAATTTCCTTATGAAGTATCGGGCGGACAAAAGCAGCGGGCGGCAGTTGCCAGAGCAATGATTACAAATCCGAAGCTGATACTGGCTGACGAGCCGACGGGCGCTCTTGACTCAAAATCTACCGACAGTCTGCTTGCGGCATTTAATGAAATCAATCAATCGGGTCAGACCATACTGATGGTTACACATTCTACAAAGGCGGCAAGTCATGCAGGAAGAGTGCTGTTTATCAAGGATGGGGAGGTATTTCATAAGATATACCGTGGAAACAGTACAAACGATGAAATGTATGGCAAGATTTCTGATACCCTTACATTACTGGCAAAGGGTGGTGAGAACAATGGGTAATGGTTTCTATGCAAAACTGGCAGCGGAAAATATACAAAAAAACAGAAGGCTGTATATTCCGCAGATGCTTACAGGTGCAGGACTGATAGCAGTATTTTATATTTTGCTCACCATCTGTAAGGATGAAGAGTTGGCAAATGTTCGTGGCGGCTCTTATCTGCCGACAATTATGCAGCTCGGTATCGTAATAATGGCATTTTTATCCGTCATTCTGATACTTTATACAAACAGCTTCCTGATGAAGCAGAGAAAACGGGAATATGGTCTTTATCATGTGCTGGGAATGGAAAAAAAGCATGTAGGCAGAGTCATGATGTTTGAATCATTATACGCATCATTGATTTCCATAGCTGCCGGCCTTGTGTCAGGCGTGATTCTCTATAAATTATGTGAATTGTTTATATGCCGTGTACTGGATGTGAATACGATTCTTGGCTTTCATTATATCGTTCCAAAAACATTATTGCTGACGGGATTGTTATTTGCAGGACTTTATCTGTTCACCTATGTTATCAACAGAATTCAACTGGCACGGATGAATCCGATAGAATTGCTGAAGAGTGTTCAGACAGGAGAGAAGGAACCGAAGGTAAAATGGTTTATTCTGCTGGTGGGACTTGTTACGCTCGGAGCAGGTTATTACATTGCTCTTACGACAGAGTCACCGCTTAGGGCATTGGTACTGTTTTTTGTGGCGGTTGGACTGATTATTATCGGAACGTATTTCCTGTTTACCGCCGGAAGTATTGCACTACTGAAGTTTTTGAAAAAAAGAAGCAGGTTTTATTACCATCCGAAGCATATGACAGCGGTTTCAGGACTGCTCTACAGAATGAAGCAGAATGCGGTAGGTCTTGCATCCATATGTATTCTTGCTACGGCGGTAGTCGTAATGATATCCTCAACTATGAGTTTGTATGCCGGTATAGAGGATACGCTCAATGTCAATTATCCACATGATTTGTCTGTGAGTGCCAGTTTTCAGACAGATGAAATGATAGATACAGGTGCCATATTGCAGCCTGTAATTAAGAAAACCGTAAAAGAGTCTGCACAGAAAAACGGATTAAATATCAGCCATGAAGGAGAGCAAACCTATCTGGAGGTACTATTTGGCTATAGGGATGGGGAGCTTACCTTGGATATGGATGACGATATGGCAGAGCTGCGTGCGGACAAATTAGCTTATTGCTGTTTCATTACGGAGGAGGAATATACAAGGCTTACCGGAAACAGGTTAGAGCTGTCCGAGGGACAGATGGCATGCTGCAGCTTTTCACAAAACAGCTTTGACATAGATGATGAGATAACAATAGGTGACAGGAGCTTCAATATCAGGAGCAGGCTTCCGGAATATCCTGTTTTGATGGAGCATGCTTTTTACAGTTGCTTTGGAATCGTAGTATCGGATGCGGATTTTGACGATATATTTGTAAAACAAAAGGAGGTATATGGAGAGAAAGCATCTGAGATAAAGCATGAGGTGTGGTTTGATTTTGATAATTCTAAAGAGAAACTATTTGAGGTAAGTAAAGAGATTCAGCGTGATATGGGGGATGCGA
Source organism: Coprococcus sp. (assembly GCA_017935345.1). Classification (GTDB taxonomy): domain Bacteria; phylum Bacillota; class Clostridia; order Lachnospirales; family Lachnospiraceae; genus Coprococcus. The sequence goes on along the minus strand of JAGBHU010000008.1, from coordinate 146,231 downwards.
TCAGTACGGTACTTGCATCTAGAAGTGATGCAAACGGTGGCTATGGCTATGCATATAGAAGCAGGGCCGAAAGTGAAGAGAGTTTGTATGGGATGTATGGAAGTCTGTTATTTCTTGGCCTGATACTTGGAACGGTATTTCTGTTTGCGACGGTTCTGATTATTTATTACAAGCAGATTTCGGAAGGCTATGAGGATAGGAGCCGTTTTCAGATTATGCGCAGCATCGGCATGAGCCGTCGTGAGGTTAAAAGCTCAATTCGCAGTCAAATCCTTATTGTATTCTTTCTGCCGCTTGCATTTGCCGCATTGCATGTAACAATAGCATTTCCAATCATCAAGAGACTGCTGCTTATTCTGGAGCTTACGCAGACGGGCTTGTTCCTGATGTGTACGATCGGCGTGTTTGTGGTATTTGCAGTCATATATGTGGCAATCTATTCTCTTACGGCAAGAACATATTATAAAATTGTAAGCTGATTTCATTAATTGGGGAACTTTTTTCAAATATTCTTTCGATAAAGGAACTAAATTCATAATTTACTGTTATAATATGGATATGATGATTTACCATAACTTTGTGAAAGAAGGTGCTATATGTCAGATAATTATATACCGCCGTTTACAATGACGGAAAAAATTATGAATTTGGTAATAGAAATAGGTGAACTGGTGGGACAGATAGATGCACACAATAATTTGTACACGAATCTTAAATTGCGTCGTGCAAATAGGATTAGGACGATACACTCATCATTAGCAATAGAACAAAATACATTGACGCTGGAACAAGTGACAGATGTTGTAGACGGTAAGAGGGTTTTAGCTCCGCCTACAGAAATTCGTGAAGTTAAAAATGCATATGAAGCATATGAGCAGATGCAGAAGTTGGATATGTATTCCATAAAGGATTTGCTTAAGGCACATAAACTAATGACAGATGGACTTGAAAAAGAATCAGGTGTGTTTCGTAGTGGAAATGCGGGTGTATATGATGAAAAGCATAATTTGATACATGCAGGTTCTCCGGCTAATTATGTTCCTTCATTGGTACAGGATTTATTTTTTTGGTTAAAGACATCGAATATGCATCCACTAATTAAGTCATGCATTTTTCATTATGAATTTGAGTTTATTCATCCATTTGCAGATGGGAATGGCAGAACGGGAAGATTATGGCATACGTTAATTCTACAAAATTGGAAGGAATTTTTTGCGTGGTTGCCGATTGAAACAATGATACATGAATACCAAAATGATTATTATGCAGCAATCAATGCTTCAAATACAGCAGGGGAGTCTACGGTATTTGTGACATTTATGCTTGAACTGATTTGTAAAATGTTAAAAGAGATAGTTGAAAATCAGACTGCTCACAGTAATGTCGGAATAAATGTCGGAATAAATGCCGGAATAAATGTACAGGAAATGTCATTTGAAGAAAAGATTTTAATATTGTTGAAGGATAATCCGAAAATTACATCAAAACAATTGGCATTCATATTGGGTATGTCAGAAAGGCAGGTAGAAAGAAAAATTGCATCGCTCAAGTCGGCGGGAAAGATAGAGCGTATTGGTGCAAATAAGAATGGAAGTTGGAGGGTTTGTAACAAATGACACAGCTATCACACCCAATACCACCACTATATGACGAAAATTCAAAAATTCTTATATTGGGAAGCTTTCCGTCCGTAAAATCAAGAGAGCAGCAATTTTTCTACGGACATAAACAAAACAGGTTTTGGAAGGTACTTGCTGCACTCCTTGAATGTCCTGTGCCGGTAGATATTGCGGAGAAGAAGAAAATGCTCCTTGGGCATCAGATCGCAGTATGGGATGTAATTGCCAGCTGCAATATAGAAGGCTCATCAGATGCAAGTATAAAGGATGTAAAGCCAAACGACTTATCGAAGATACTGGATTCCTGTGATATAAGGGCAATTTATGCAAATGGTAATAAATCCTATGAACTCTATCAAAAGCATATATATCCCCAAATTCATCGTGAAATCATAAAGCTGCCTTCAACAAGCCCTGCAAATGCCGCATTTTCATTAGAAAGGCTTGTTGGGGAATGGCAGCTTATACTTGAAAGCTTATAATGTATGTTCGGTATATAAGCTTATTAAACAGATGTAAGCTGCTCAAGGTCATTATCAGATGTCCGGCATTTTCCATTTACTAAAATATTATTGAATGGTTTATTCAGTTTTTTGCTGAAGAATTTTACAACAATGCCTGTTAAAAAGGCAGAAATGATAGTACCCTCTCTGGTGCCGACAATGGAAAAATTGAAAAATACAAGTGACAAAGCCACAGCCAAAATAACACAGATAACATCAAATGCTATTTTCACATTACCAAATTCTTTGTGAATGGTATCTGAAATTGCTTTTACAAAGGCTTCGCCGGAATTCATAATGACATTTGCAATAACGGCAAGCGATATGCCAAAGCCAAGAATTACAATACCTGCAATAAGCATAATAAAACGAAGCGGATAGGAATTTGCAGGAATAAAAGACACAATCCACATTCCGATATCTGTAAACCAACCGAAAAGGAATGATAAAGGCACCTGTAAAAGCTGTATCAACTGGAACTTTTTGCGGAGAATAACGATTTGTCCGACAATCAGAACACAGTTCCAGATTATCAGCCATGTTCCCATGGAAAGTGAATCAAATTTGTGATTCATAACATTGGCAACGGAGGAAATGGGGGATACGCCAAGTTCTCCATGCTTGGTAAATGCCACGCCAAGAGCTGCAAAGAACAGGCTTATGATAAACAATATGTATCGTTTGGCAATTTCAGTTTTCGTCATCGGTAGTACCTCCTTTGTCGTTGATATTTTCATGGATTCTGGTCAGAAAATCATTTAAAGCTTCCTTTTCTGCGTCGGTAAATCCGTAAAGCGCCTTTTCCTCAATTTTATCAAATTCCAATGTTGCACGTTCTGCCAATTCTCTTCCTTTTCCGGTCAGAAAAACATACAGACTGCGGCGGTTGCCATTTTGCATTTGCCGGGTAATGAGTTCCTTGTTTTCCATACCAAGCAGAACGGATGTCAGTGTGGCAGGCTCAATATGGCATGCTGCTGCGATTTCCTTTTGGACAGCTCCGTCGTGGTTTCTCAGATAGTCAAGTACCTTTGGCTGCCCTAAGGTCAATTTGGTATCTTTAATTCCTGCGAGCAAAGCTTTTTGAAACAACACATGATTTGCCATCAGCAGATAGTGAAGTGTCTCTTTCATAATGTCCTCCAAATTTATATTAGAATACTAATGTTTAGATTTCTAACAATTATATATAATAAAAAAGATGCAGTCAAGTCATAATATCTTTATATTTTCATAAAGTATATTCAGCAAATTTTATTGACAAGGCTATCATATGATGCTATATTTACTATGACAGTCGTAGTACGACAGACATAGTACGACAGACGTAGGAGAAAGGAGGAAATATGTCAGTAATAAGCAGTGATGTAATCAGAGGCTATAATGACACGATGATTTTGTATATTTTACTGAAGGAACCATCTTACGGTTATGAAATATCTAAGCTGATAAAAAGCATGTCCCAGGAGAAATATATTATAAAAGAGACAACGCTGTATTCGGCGTTTACCAGAATGGAAAAGAATGGTTATATAGAGTCATTTCCGGATGAAGATAAGGGAAATGGCAAAAAACGAACCTATTACAAAATTACGGAAGCAGGACGGAAATACTATTTTGACAAGTGCGAGGAATGGAAACTGACGCAGGAGGTCGTGGAGAAATTTATACAAAAATAAATGGAGGAAGATAAATGGAGACAATAAAAACGTATCTTGAAAATATGTTTATGAGCTATCCGAATACATCTGCAGTTCAAAAGGCTAAGATGGAGCTTTTACAGATGATGGAAGATAAATATATGGAATTGAAAGCAGAGGGAAAAACAGAAAATGAAGCTGTCGGTATCGTTATTTCAGAGTTTGGAAATATTAACGAGCTTGCGGATGATTTGGGAATCGGCAATATCGTAATGGAAGAAACCAATGAGCAGGTGAGAAAAGTCACTCTTGAAGAGGTAAAGGGCTTTCTGAATTCAAGAATGAAGCTTTCCTGCGTGATGGCACTTGGGATAGCATTTTGTATCATATCGGTTTGCGCACCGATATTTGCAGATGCATATGCAGACTTTTATCGGGTTCGCGATGATGATATTGCAGATGGACTTGGAGTCGCATTTATGTTTCTCATTATTGCAATCGGTGTGGGTTGTATTGTATATGCAGGTATCTTTATGAATAAATGGAACTATCTGAAGGAAGAACGCTGCCAGATAGATTTAGGAACGGTTGATTATATAAAACAGGCAAGAGAGGATGCGAGAATAGCCCATGTACTCCGTATGACAATTGGAATTATTCTGTGTGTGCTTTCCTGTGTGCCTGTAATCCTTTTTGATGCCCTTGGCAGACTGTTTCCGTTTTGGGAAAATGCATCACCAATATTTTTATTCCTGTTTGTGGCAATCGGTGTCTTTATGATTGTATATACATCTGTCAGATGGGGCGGATATAGTATCCTTCTGAATATTAGCGCTGATGAAGTTACAGGAAATCAGTATGTATACGCAAAAAAGGAGCAAATGGTTTACGAAAATAAAACGGTTGCAAATATCATGTCTGTTTATTGGCCTACGGTTACATGCATCTATCTCTGTTGGAGTTTTCTGACATTTTCATGGCATATTACATGGATTATCTGGGTGATTGCAGGAATCATTGAAATGATGGTAAAAACAATATTCGGAAAGCAGTATTAGAAGGGAGGGTGTCAGATATGAAGAAAAAAATATATCTTATGGTGATTTCGCTCATTACCATCGTGTGTGTAACTGTGGGAATTATGCACCATATGTTTCATTTTGGAAGAAACAGCCGATGGTTTAGATGGATGGATTTTGGCGGAGACAGGGTATCCGATACAAGGAGTATTGAAATCAGTGATAAAAATATTGAAGTAGTTGCTGATTTAGAGGTCGCAACGCTGAATATCAGGACAGGGAGCCGGTTTTCCATAAGCTATGAATGCAGTGAGAAGCTTGTACCTGAGGTAAATTATGGTGATGGTGCATTGACAATTACACAGAAGAATGTCAATACCTCCCTGTTCGGCAAATCAAAATGTGAAATAACCCTGACTGTTCCTGAGGATATAACGATAAACCGGCTTGGGCTGGAGATTGGCATCGGAGATTTGAATGTCCATCATGTAAGTGCGGCTGTTTCGAGCATAACCTGTGATATCGGTGATATTGACATACAAAACTGTGCACTCGGAGCAGCAGATATTACCTGTAATATGGGAGACTGCGATATGGAATACAGCAGCTTCACTTCGCTTGATGTGAAAATGGATATGGGTGATATAGAAGTAAAGGGAAGCCACAGCCTGGACGATTACAGTATTGATGTTTCATGCGATATGGGTGATGTAGAGGTAAACGGCAGAGAGTACAGAACAGGCTTCAGACAGGTGGGCAATGAAGAAACGTATATCAGGATTCATAACAATATGGGTGATATAGAACTGGAATACTGAAAAAATAAGTGCAGGATGTAGCAATGAATGGTATAATATTCATATAGGCTACAAGCAGCACACTTAAGATATAGCCATAGATGCAGCGTGCCCGCATGTAAGCGTCTATGGCTATATTTCGTATTGTTAAAAGGGGAAAGGAGATGGTTGTTATATGACGAACAGAGCAAGAAAACACATGTGTCTTTTGTTGTCATTGATACTGGTAGTAGCTGCCATAACGACGTTGGGAATAAAACCGCAGTCTGTATCCGAAGCGGCGGCAAATGTGAAAGAGCTTAAATCGGATACGATTACATTTGACAACTATTATGATATGGCAATCCAAATTCCATGTGAGGAATGCGGTGGAATCTATTTTTTAAATGAAAATAAGTTGTCTTTTTACAATATGGAGACGGGGACAACGACATTATTGGAAACCTTCTATTGCGAAGGAAAGTATACGAAATATACAGAGGTACAGGACGTTTCTTTGGTAGGAAATAAGCTGTATGTGCTTGTATTTTCAAGCTCGTATTATGTAGGAGAAACACCGACAGTAGTCGTTTATGATTTGGCACAGCAGACGGTTCAGCGCACGATTAAGCTGAGTGTAGCTGCTGATTGTATCGGTGCAGATGCCACGGGCAGGATGATAGTTGCTGATGGGAAGGAGATGCATCTCCTCTCCGCTGACGGAACACTGCTTGACAGCTATACAGCAACAGAATCCGTATATGATATTATCGACTTTGACAGCAATACAGGAAGCTTCTTTGTGATTGGATATACAAACTGGGTATATTGGGGATATGACCATGCCATGAATGTGCTTAGAAAAGGAAGCGTAAAGAGCAATAAGCTGGCGGTTGTCAACGATTTTAACATCATGATATGCCAGAAATATTTTTATGACAGGCAGCGTCAGGTAGAGGCTGTTGGCGGAAATTATATTGCCATAGACAATACCTTTAATAGTGTACTTGAGGTGATTGATACAACAAAATACAGTGCGTCAGCAGATGAGCCTGTTTTTGCATTGATGCTGGAGCGGAACAATGAGGAAGCAGGAGATTTTGAGCAGGATGCATGCGTGGGTACACGTACCGTATATTGTGACGAGCGAAATTCCGTGATTACCTTTCAGGATAATCAGACGATTGCTGAATACAGTCTGAAAACGGGAAAAGAAACAGGTCGTATGCAGACGTCATATCCTGTATTTTCATTGATGCGGTATGGAGATGAAATCGTTGCAATCGAAAAGAACGGAAATAAGTTTTATTTGGAGAGATTTGCATGGAAGCATGCTACAAAGGTAACAGTAACAGCGGCATCAAAGCAGGTAAAGGTCGGCGGAAGCCTGCAGCTTAAGGCATCAACAGACGGTACACTTTCGGAAACCTACACCTATTCAAGCAGTAATGCAAAGATTGCAAGTGTGAATCAGTCGGGCAGGATAACCGGATGGAATGCCGGAACGGCTGCCATAACGGTGAAAACCAATAGTGGGCTGAAAGCAACTTATGTAGTGACGGTAGTAAAAGATACAGCAATTAAAAATCCTTCCAATAATGTGTATTCGATGGTGGGAGCGTCCTCACAGAATATATCGGCAAATGATTATTATACATATGGGAATGTTGTGAATTCGTATCTTACCCAGAATTCGGATGGAACCTTAACAAGAGTTGAGTATACGGGAAAAAATGTTATTGTAGAGAAATACTCCTCCGACGGAAAAAAGTTAAAGAGCCGTAAGACGATAAAAATGGAGCTTCCGATATTTGGTGGTTTCTATAGCGGCAGGAATTATAACTATCTTGTATTTGGCAGGAAGAATACCAAAGATAGTGACAAAACGGAGGTTATGCGGGTAGTAAAATATTCAAAATCATGGAAGCGGCTAAAATCTGTTTCCTATAAGGGATGTAATACATACATTCCGTTTGATGCAGGTTCCCTCCGTATGACAGAGACTGGCGGAAAGCTCTATATCCATACCTGTCATGAAATGTATGCAGGCAGTGACGGGGTTCATCATCAGGCAAATATGACTTATGTTATCAAAGAAAGCAACATGTCAAAGGTGCAGGAATATTATGATGTAATGAATATTGCACAGGCAGGCTATGTAAGTCATTCCTTCAATCAGTTTATTCAGACTGACGGTAAATATATATACAGGGTAGACCACGGGGATGCGTGGCCGAGAGGAATTTCCATAACCAAATGTTTTGCAAACGGCGACATAACAGAGGTTGATTATACAATTCCTGTTTCCTTGTCTAATGTCAGCGGATACAATGACACGGGAGCATCCGTTGGCGGCTTCGAGCTGTCATCTGATAAATGTCTGATTGCAGGAAATGCAGTAAACTTTAAGAAGACCACAGATTCCTATGCTGTAAGAAATATATTTGTGGCGGCAACGGATACGCAGCTTACCGGTACAAAGATAATATGGCTGACAAAATATAAGGAGAGCGATACGGTTACGGTAATGACGCCGCAGCTTGTTAAGCTTGGCGAAGACAGCTTTATGCTTTTGTGGGAGGAGAAAAACAACAGAGGTAAAATAACCACTTCCGTCGTTACATTAGACGGGGCTGGAAATCCTACAAGTGATATTGTAAAGAAAAACGCACGTCTTTCGGATTGCAAGCCGATAGCCTGCAAGGATGGAAATGTGAGATGGTATGTTACGGATGGCGGAGCGCCAACGCTTTATACGATAAATCCATATCTGCTGAAATCGGTAAAGACAACGCAGACCTCTATAGCAAAAGCGAAGGTAAGTAAGGTGGCAACAAAGACCTATACGGGAAAAGCCATTAAGCCGAACGTGAAAGTAACCTTAAAGGGCAAAAGGCTGAAGAAAAATGTGGAATATTCCGTTGTTTATTTGAACAATAGGAGAGTAGGCGAGGCGACATTGATTGTACGCGGCTGCGGCAAATATAAGGGAACCATAGTCAGAACCTTTAAGATTAAACCGCAGAAGGTAAAGCGTGCAAATGCAGTTTCCGGTACATCCGGCACAATAAAGGTAAAATGGCAGACCGACAGTCAGGTTACAGGTTATCAGGTGGTATATGCTACGGATTCGAAGTTTACAAAGAATAAGGGCTATAAGAATATCACAAAGAAGACTACCGCAAATGTAAAACTGACAGGATTGAAGCCGGGACAGAAATATTATGTGAAGGTTCGTGCTTATAAGAAGGTAAACGGTAAAAAGTTATACGGTTCTTATAGCAAGGCGAAGGCAGTTAAAGTGAAATAGCGTTATTGAACAGCTTATTATAAAAATACCGTAACGAATGTTTGGAAGGTGCGTAAAAACATTTGTTGCGGTATTTTATATTGCAGGGGAATGCGGGTAAATATATTGAAATTGGGTATCAATATGATAAAGGAATGGAAAGTTGTAATAAGATTGTAAGAAGTGCCTGCTATACTGAAATCACAAAAATACAAATGGAGGTTTTAGCTATGGCTATACTTGAAACAAAGGATTTAATAAAAATATATGGCAGCGGTGAAAATAAAGTTTACGCACTGGACGGAGTATCAATATCTGTTGCCGAGGGTGAATTCGTTGCAGTTGTAGGTACCTCAGGCAGCGGAAAATCTACATTGTTAAATATGATAGGAGGACTTGACAAACCAACTTCGGGAAGTATCGTTATTCGTGGTAAAGAACTTCTTAATATGAAGGATGAGGATTTGACGATATTCCGCCGCAGGAATATTGGTTTTGTTTTTCAAAATTACAATCTGCTTCCCGTATTAAATGTCTATGAGAATATTGTTTATCCGATTGAGATTGACGGAGGCAGAAAATCATAAAGGCATTGGGAATTGAAAGAAAGCTGGATAATATGCCAAACAATCTGTCAGGAGGGCAGCAGCAGCGTGTTGCCATTGCACGGGCATTATCGACGAAGCCTGCCATTATTCTGGCAGATGAGCCTACCGGTAATCTTGACTCAAAGACAAGCATGGATGTTATTTTACTGATGCAGTCAATCAGCAGACAGTTCCATCAGACAACCGTTATGATTACCCACAATGAAGAAATTGCACAGATGGCTGACAGGATAATCCGAATTGAAGACGGAATGGTCGTTTCGGGAGGTGAAAAGTAATGCATGCAAACCGAAACACAAAGGCAGTCAGACGTGTTAGTAAAGGGATGTTCAGGGCAAATAAATCAAGAAATATGTTTGCCATTATTGCTATTATTATTACCACATTCATGATAACGACGGTGTTCAGCTTAGGTATCAGCTATAAAAAGAATTATGACTTAATGCGAAAACGGAATGCAGGAACAATTGCAACGATTTCGCTGCCGCAGCCTTCACGGGAACAGTATGAACAAATAAGAAAACTGGATTATATCGATACTGCCGGGGTGGAATTATTGATTGAGAACGTTGAGGGAACCTATAAAAATAACGAATTTCGTGCATCGTTGATGTATTTTGACTGGGTGGACTGGAGCAGAAATTTTATGCCTGCCATCTCTGATGTTAAAGGTAATTACCCTGAGAATACAAATGAAATTATGATGTCACAGGGCGTTTTAAAGCAATTAGGAATAGATAATCCTGTTATAAACCAGACGGTAAATATTCCTTGTGGAAAATATAAAGGAGAATACATCTTGACCGGTTGGTTTAAGAGTTATTCGCAGGATAAGAAAAATATCATTCTCTTCTCTGAGATGTTTTGTAATCAGAATCATATAACACTTGAAGAAAACGGAATGATAACGATATCTGCGGAAAATCCGTCAGATGCGTATGACTTATTGGTACAGGATATTGAACTTGCCGATGGACAGGAGTTCAATTCCGTATTTACTGTCAGTGATACCGAGACGATATGGAAGACTATTTTTTTAATGACCATGCTTGTGTTTTTTATTATGGGAAGTGGATTTTTGCTTATCTATAATGTGTTCTATATTTCTGTGTCAAGGGATATAAACCGTTACGGAATGCTGAAGACACTTGGAACATCACCAAAGCAGATACGCAAAATCATTAATAATCAGGCACTTTTGCTTGCATGTATCGGAATTCCTGTGGGATTAATGATGAGTGCTGTCTGCTCTCTTGTGATTGTACCTTTTGTATTTAAATTTTTTAATGATGAAGCGGAATTTAATGATATTTCATTTTCCCCCGTCATTTTTATCGGAGCGGCTGTTTTTTCATTAGTAACGGTATTTATTAGTGTAAAAAAGCCTGCACGTATTGCAGGAAAAATATCTCCTGTTGAGGCTTTGCGTTATCATTCAGCAGCTTCTGTTAAAACAAAAAAGCTTCTGAAATCAAAGGGCAGTATGAAACTTTATAAAATGGCATGGAGAAATATATTCAGGTACAAAAAACAAACGGTATTGGTTGTTATTTCTTTATTTCTGGGAAGTATGACACTTTTAAGTGTCAATGGTTTTCTGGGAAGTATCAATGATAAAGCGTATGCAGAAAGATATGTTAAGCACGATTTTGCTTTTATCAATGAGGTGCCTTTTACTGCGGATGAATTTACGCAGGAGTTTATTGACGCGGTAAAAAGCCTTGACGGAATCAGAAATTTTAAGATATCGTGTGCAACGTTTGCACAGATTGATTTTAATGAAGATGAATTAAGGTTTATTCTGGAAGATACATTTACAGAGGCTGGTGCAGATTTAAGTGATACGGAAGGGTATCATACATTCCTTGAGACCATGAGAGGTTTTGCGGACGAAGGACAATATGGAACATGGCTGCAATCGATTGACAGCGAGCTTGTAGAAGAATATAACCAAACCCATGATAAAAAAATTGACCTTGAGGCGTTTGAAAATGGTAATGCCGTTATCGCTTTAGATGAAGAATCATATGTTGGAAATTCATTGACATTTATCGATAAAGATAATCATAAGATTACCGCAGAAATAGCAGGTATGTTTATGTATGAGGATATCGATGGCTATACGATGAGTACCTCTTTTATCGGCGGGATGCCGGAACTGCTTTTGGTACACGAAAACTTTTTAAAAAATCATAATTTTGGCGAAGGTATTTATTCGGTGATCATAGATGTGGAAAAAGGAAGGGAGGATATAATCGGTTCTGAACTTGCCGGACTTACGCAAATGATTCAGGGGGATTCCTATAAACTGTATTCAAAGCAGGAATTACTTGAAAACTTTAATGACATGATGCGGAGTATGAAGATTATCGGTGATTGTGTAGCTGTGTTTTTGTTGATAATCGGAATCCTTAATTTTGTAAATCTTATGATGACGGGTATTTATTCCAGACGGCGTGAATTTGCCGTCATGCAGAGTGTAGGAGTTACGAAAAAGCAGACCATAAAGCTTCTGCGGTTTGAGGGATTCTATTATGCAGTTATAACAACAGGAATGATAGCGACACTTGGAAGTCTTGTGTTGTATGTTATTGCAAAATTTCTTCCGTCGATTGTTGATTATGCGGTGTTCAGATACCCGGTTGTTCCGCTGCTGATTCTGCTTGGGTGTATATATGTTTGCTGCATTATTGTTCCACTTACCGTATACAATGCGGCTTCTAAGGATACAATTACGGAACGCTTGCGTGATATTGAGAATTAAGTATAATGTATTGCAGGGAGGGATGGTTTGCATTCTTTCCTGTATACGGTTTAAAGAGGTGTATAGGTATGGCTGACATATTTCTGCTTGAGGATGACAAAATTTTAAATAAAGGTATTTCAATAGCATTAAAAAAAGATGCTCATACTGTAACAGAAGTATACAGCTTTATTGATGCACTGAATGAATATCAGAAGAAAAGCTATGATTTGTTTTTGCTTGACATCAATCTTCCGGATGGAAACGGAATGAAATTCTGCCAAAAAATCCGGGAGAACTCGTCGGCACCTGTTTTGTTTTTGACGGCCAATGACACGGAGGAAGATATGCTTGCCGGTTTTGGTGTGGGATGTGATGATTATATTGCAAAGCCCTTTTCCATTGAGGTGTTAAGAAAAAAGGTACAGGCAGTATTGAAACGGACAGGAAAAGAAGATAACAGTAGGTTTCAATATAAGGATTTGAAAATAGATTTTGATAAATGTTTTGTATCCATGAATGGTGAAGAGATACATCTGACATTAACAGAATACAAATTATTGGAGTATTTAATAAGTAATAAGGGCAAGGTGGTAACGAAAGGTATGTTGCTTGAAAATATCTGGGACATCAATGGAGAATTTGTAGATGATAATACAGTTCGTGTAAATATAAAAAGATTGAGGCAGAAACTGCATGACGAAGCGCAGGAGTATATTATTACAGTATTTGGCATGGGATACACCTTTGGAGAATAAAGATGAAACATTTTAATTTTTACCGCAAATGCATATTGCTTTTTTCTGCTGTACTTGTAATGGCAGCTTTGGTTGTATTTCATATTCTTTTGCGTGATTTCAGATTATCATTTTTTATTTTCTTATTTTGTGCAGTCCTGTGTGTTTTGCTGTGGTTCATGGATTATCTGCATAATCGTTATACGGATAATTTATTAGAACAGCTTACGTTGTTAATTGAGAATTTGGTGGGGAGTCAGGAGTTGGTATTTTTCCCTGAAACGGAAGATACTTTGCTTTCACGTTTGCAGCACCAGCTTTTAAAATTGAGAGGAATATTGATTTCCCAGAATAAAATTCTTGAAAGCGAAAAGGCACAAATTAAAACTTTAATATCGGATATATCACATCAGATTAAAACACCTGTAGCATCCGCCAAAACATTTGCTGAATTGTTAAATGATGAAGCCCTGTCTGAGAAAGAACGCGATGAGTATATGATGATTTTAGAGGAAGCGTTAAATAAACTGACATTTCTTACGGACAGCCTTATTAAAATGTCAAGACTTGAAAGCGGTATTATCAATCTGAAGCCTGAAAAAGTCGTATTAAATGAGCTTGTGCTTCAATCAGTAAAGACTGTTTATTCTAAAGCAAAGGAAAAGAATGTAACGATTATTTTTGACGGTGAACAGAAATATGAAACCCGTCTTGATTTCAACTGGACGGTTGAGGCAATCACAAATGTCCTTGATAATGCAGTGAAATATACGCAAAATGAGGGAATGATTAAAATAGTGATAACGGTGCTGCCTTCTTATTTAAAACTTGATATACAGGATAATGGCTCCGGTATTTCAGAAGAGGAGCAGGCGAAAATTTTTGGCAGGTTCTATCGTGGTAAAAATTCATCCGGTATAGAGGGGGTTGGTATTGGGTTATATCTAACAAGGAAAATTGTTAATAAGCAAAACGGATTCATCAAGGTTGAATCGGACTGTAACGGGAGTACCTTTTCACTCTTTTTCCGAAAGACTGAATCTGAATTGTTGAATTAAACATACTGTCCCCAAACAATGGTTTTAAAATCATCGTTTGGGGACGGTATGTTATTTTGTCTTTTTCTTTACGGCTTTTATTTTGACCGGAGAAGAGTAATTGCTGTAAAATGTTTTATCACTAAGATTTCTGTATGCTTTGATTTTATAGCAATAGTTTTTACTCTTTTTCACATTTTTATCGATATAGCTGATTTTTTTGTTTGATGTAGTTCTTGCCACTTCCTTATATGTTCTTCCGTTATTGGAGGAACGATATATGATATAGCCTGTTGCAGAGGCTTTGCGTGTCCAAATAATTTTTATTCTTGTATTGTTTGCCGCGGTTTTCGTTATAGATGGTGTAGTCGGCGCAATAACTCTTGCAAATACAGTTGATTTTTCGCTTTCACATTTCGTATAACCGTTGGAAGCAGTTACTCTGTAATAATAGTTTTTCGATGTCTTGATTTTTTTATCAGTATAACTCCTTGCAGCAGTTTTACCGATAGCAATATAGCTGCCGTTTTTACTTGTGGAGCGATATACGGTATAGCTGGTTGCATGGCTGACGGCTGTCCAGGTTATTCTCACATTTGCTTCCTTTGCTTTGTTGGCAGATGCGGTTACTGTTTTTACGGATATTTTCTTTGGCGGAGAAAGGCGTACATATAATGTATATGAAGCACTTTTTCCACTGACGTTGTCAGTAGCCTTTATGGTTGCTTTGCCGGGAGCGAGAGCGGTTACCGTACCATCTGAGGTCACTTTTGCAACGGATTTGCCTGATATAGACCATTTAATGGTATTTTCTGAAAGTGCTGCACTGACAGAAGGCAGTATTTTTATTTTATCTCCTGCCTCTACCGAGTAATAGCTTGTAGCAAACATCAGACCTTTTTTATGTAATGTTTCATCTTCTACTGTGATATAGCATACGTCCTGAAGTCCTGAGCTGCTTCTTGCAATGATAAGTGCATTTCCTGTTTTTTTGGCAGTAAGCTCGCCTGTCTGGCTTATTGATACAACAGAAGATTTTAAGCTTTTCCATGTGATTTCTTCATCTTTTTCCGTAATGCATGCCTTTAACTGATATGTCTGTCCGGGCTTCATGATACGTGAACAGGTATTCAGCGTAAGTGAGCCGGCTGTGGCAGCGTATAGTATGCCTCTTGTTTCTGCATCAAGAATACAGCCGTCGGATACGGCAGTAATGTCAGTTGGAGCTTCACCGTATATTGCCTTGTAAAAGCATGTGGCAGCCAAATAAAAACCGGTATAGTTTGGATGTTTATTATCATCAAGCAGTAGTGTCAGTTCAGGATATTGCTGTGATACTCTGGAAAATGCAACCCCCACAGGTACGGTACGTAAATCCAGTTTATCGCCGATATATTGATATACCATCTGTGTATATTGCTGTAACTGGGAGGCTGTAAGAAATACATCCTGACCATTTACGGAAGTGGTGGTATTATTGTCATATCCATGCGTTGCATATAGCAGTATTTCCGCATCAGGCTGATAGATATTAATCAGTTTTTTTAACTGCGCAATGGCTGTAAACGTATTGTCGGCAGCATTTTCAATACCAACCTTACTCTGTTCCTGTAAAACAATATAATCCCATTTTTCTGTTAATAGTGCAAGCTGAACCTCTTTATGGTAGGAAGCATATTTGGTGGAAGGAAAGGCATAGTACGACAGATGTGCACTGCCGTGGTGGATAACTTTGGCATCTGCTTTTTTTCCCTGACTTGCAGCGATTTCTTCAAGTAATGTTCCGATATTAAATCCATTGGAAGCCGTCAGGCTGTTTCCGATAAACAGAATATGAACAGGCTCTTTGGCAGGTTCTTCCGTCAGGTCTGTTGTATCATTTTCTGTCAGGGTGCTTTCAGAATCATTTTGTGAAGCTGCTGAAACAGATGATTCTGCTTCGGCGGCTTTTGTTACGGTTATGCTGAAAGCAGATAGAGAAAATATAAATATATATGCAAGTAAAAGCTTCGTTAATTTCTTCATTTCCGTATCCTTTCTTTTATGTCGTTTGGTTCAAAATTATCAGGTTTATATGTAAATTATGTGTAAATGGAACTGTCTGTTTATTATATTGGATTATTGTGCCTATGACAAGTGGAAACGGATAAAAGTAATTGATATAAAAATTTATCAATGATATAATATGGTCGTTTGGCATATAGTATTTGTGCTGTTATATAAAAAACTTTTTAAAGCTTAGGGAGGTAAAAATGTTTGATAAAATAAGGAAAAAAAGCAGAATCAACGCTATCATTGGCGCAATCGTTTTGGGCTTATGTGAAGCACTTTTGGTATTTGTAATGAGTGCTGCTGATGGGGCAGAAATCATGTTTATGATTATGATTGCAGTACTTGCCGCATTGATAATATTTATTCTTTATCAAGGCTTTACGGGTAAGAATTTAGAGGATATAGAGGAATATTGCAAAACACAGGGCAACAGAGAATGGGCATTAAAAAGACTTGAAGAATTCTATAAAGCCGCCCCGCCTGTGAATGGACTTAGAATCAATAATGAATTTTTTATGCATGTAGTAAGAAACAACGTAAGCTTTGCCGAGACCAGTGAAGTATTGTGGGTATATTTGAATGTAACCAAACATTCATATAACTTCATTCCGACAGGAAAGACTTATGCCATAATGGTTATGCTTGCAGACGGAACCTCCATAACGATGAACCAGAAAAATAAGAAGGCAGCAGATGCGACGATGGAGTACATAGGAAATTCGATTCCATATATTATATTCGGTTATGATGAACAGATAGCGCAGGTCTATGGCGGAAACCGTCAGGAAATGATACGTGTGGTTAATGAACGGAAGATGCAGTACTTGACAAATATGCAGCAGATGTAAGAAAGAGAGCAGTACGATTCCTCTTTTTTATATGACAACAGTTCAGCCTGACAGCAAGTCTGCTGTCAGGCTGAACTGTTGTATATATGCTCTGTACTTACAGATGCAGAACCCTGTCCTTGATTTCCTGTGTTCTGCCCTGATTCCAGAATTGTGTACCGATATAGCCGCAGGTACGTCTTGCAACAAAAAGGTTGTTTTGGTCACGGTTGCCACAGTTTGGACATTCCCAGACCAGCTTACCTGCATCATCAGATACAATCTTAATTTCTCCGTCATAGCCACATTTTTCGCAGAAGTCACTCTTTGTATTCAGTTCGGCATAGAGAATATTGTCGTAAATAAATTGCATAACTTCCATAACAGCATCCAGATTGTTTTGGAGATTTGGAACTTCTACATAGCTGATCGCTCCACCCGGAGACAGCTTCTGGAATTCGGATTCGAATTTCAATTTGCTGAAGGCATCAATCTGTTCCGTAACATGAACATGATAGCTGTTTGTTATATAATTTCTGTCTGTTACGCCCGGTATGATTCCAAATCGTTTCTGAAGACATTTTGCAAATTTGTATGTGGTGGACTCCATAGGTGTTCCGTATACGGAGTAGCTGATATGTTCAGCTTTCTTCCATTCCGTACATTTGTCATTCAGCCTTTGCATAACAGCAAGGGCAAATTTCTGTCCCTCAGGAGAGGTATGCGTTTTGCCTATCATACGCACACACATTTCACATAAACCGGCATAACCAAGTGATATGGTTGAGTAGCCATCAAATAACAACTTGTCAATTTTTTCACCTTTTTTCAGCCTTGCAAGGGCACCATGCTGCCATAATATAGGAGCGACATCCGATATGGTTCCCAACAGACGTTCGTGGCGGCAGCGGAGTGCTCTGTGACACAGCTCCAGACGTTCCTCCAGAATTTCCCAGAACTTATCCATATCCCCATCTGATGAACAGGCTACGTCAACAAGATTGATGGTGACAACACCCTGATTGAAACGGCCATAATATTTTCTTGTGCCGTCGGCGTTTCTTACATTATCCTCCGAGGTCGGGAAGGAACGACAGCCCATGCAGGGATATACATCACCGTTTTTCATTTCACGCATAACTTTTGCAGATATATAATCAGGTACCATACGTTTTGCGGTACATTTGGCAGCAAGCTGTGTAAGATACCAGTATTTTGTACCCGGACGGATATTGTCCTCGTCAAGGACGTAGATAAGCTTTGGAAATGCAGGTGTAATCCAGATACCTTTTTCATTTTTAACACCTGTGATACGCTGGTTCAAAACTTCTTCTATAATAAGAGCAAGGTCATCTCTGGTCTGTCCCTCAGGGACTTCGTCCAAGTACATAAACATCGTTACAAATGGTGCCTGTCCGTTACAGGTCATAAGTGTGATAAGCTGGTACTGGATCGTCTGAATACCGCTCTTTACTTCGAGGCGGAGTCTCTTTTCTGTTATCTTATCAATAATTTCGTCATCAAGTGATTCGCCGCATTCCGTTCTTTCTTCAATGACCTGACTGCGGAGCTTCTTTCTGCTGACGTCCACAAATGGTGCAATGTGGGACAGCGTAAAGGATTGTCCGCCATACTGATTGCTGGCAACCTGTGCTACAATTTGCGTCGTTACATTGCAGGCAGTAAAAAAGCTGTGTGGCTTCTCAATCAGCGTTTCGCTGATGACTGTTCCGTTTTGCAGCATATCTTCAAGGTTTACAAGGTCGCAGTTATGCTCCTTTTGTGCGAAATAATCCGAATCGTGAAAATGGATGATTCCTGCCTCATGTGCTGCTACGATATCTTCCGGCAGAAGCATACGTTTTGTAAGGTCTTTGCTTACCTCACCTGCCATATAATCCCGCTGTGTAGAGTTAATAACAGGATTTTTGTTGGAGTTTTCCTGATTGACTTCTTCATTCAAATGCTCTATCAGAGCGAGAATACCATTGTCAGTGGTGTTTGATTTACGTGTAAGCTCCCGTTTATAACGGTAACGTACATATTTCTGGGCAACCTCATAGCCACGCATCTCCATGATACCTGTTTCGACCATGTCCTGAATATCCTCAACATGGATGGCATGTGTCATGGTTTCTATCTGCTTTGCAAGATTGTCAGCGATGGCATGTACCTGATAGTCACTAAGCTGGTAGAGTCTGTCTACCTCCTTATTTGCGGCAAATATCGCATTTTCAATCTTTGATAAATCAAAGGTAACCTCTTCTCCATTACGTTTAATTACGTTTGTTTTTACTTTCGTTTCCATAGAACCTCCCCCTCAATTGTAAGCGTTTTATCATATCAAATAAAACAGTATGTAACGATACATCATTCGTAAATGGTGTATATGCAGTCTTTATACCGAAAATAATATTAAAATTGCCAAGATTTTGTATTTCCTATTACAGTAAACACAATATATTGTGCCTTGCCATTATATCTCAATATATGTGTAAAGTAAATAGAAAATGTGGAAATTTTTGTATTTTATTTCATACAATCATAGTTTTTTGGTTATGGCTTGAATTGACAAGAGAAAATAGGAATGTTAAAATATCGGTATCTTATAGAGAGAGGTGAAAGGATGAAGAGATAATTTACTTTTGATTACATGAAGCGTTTGGCAGTATGGGTAATCGTACGCATGCTGTTCTGTCATGTTGCCAAAAGTGGATTATGTTCTCATAACCTCTCTTTTTGTGTACATAAAATTTATAGTAAGTGATGACTGTGACAGCATCCCTTCAATTATGAGGTTATAGTATGTAATGGAACTGTTTGGCAACAAACGGTTCCTATTTATTTGCAAAAATGCATATGGAATCGTGGAAGGAGGAATATATATGGCACAAATAAGTGTAAATAATCTTACGTTTTATTATGAAGGAAGCTTTGATAATATATTTGAAAATGTTTCCTTTTCTATTGATACGAATTGGAAATTGGGCTTTATAGGCCGTAATGGAAAAGGAAAAACAACCTTTTTAAATTTGCTGTTGGGAAAATATTTATATAAAGGCTCAATAGATACTACTACAAAGTTTGACTATTTTCCATATCAGATTACGGAATGTCAAATGCAATTATCTGCCGCTGACTTTATTGAAGAAATTAAGGCGGGATGTGAACCGTGGCGTGTAATATGTGAGCTGACCGAGTTAGGGGAAAGTGCAGAAATTCTTTACAGACCTTATCAGACATTAAGTCCCGGAGAGCGGACTAAAATTTTGTTAGCTGTTTTGTTTTCCGGAGAAAATGATTTCCTGTTGATAGATGAACCCACAAATCATCTGGACCGGGCTGCCAGAGAAAATGTTAAAAGGTATTTGGCTTCCAAGAAAGGCTTTATTCTTGTGTCCCATGACAGAGATTTGCTGGATGCCTGCATTGACCATGTTTTGGTGTTGAACAGGAAAACAATTGAAGTACAGAGTGGCAATTTTTCCAGTTGGTGGGAAAACAAACAACGTCAGGACCGGTTTGTCATAGCAGAGAATGAAAAGCATCGAAGGGAGATTAAAAAACTAAAGCAGGCGGCAATGCGTACTTCGGAGTGGGCTGACAAAAATGAACGCACCAAAATCGGATTTGACCCAATCAAGGAGCATGATAGATGCCTGAGTACAAGGGCATTTATCGGTGCAAAAACAAAAAAGATGCAGAGCAGGGTAAAGCAGATTGAAAAAAGACTTGGTCGGGAAATAGAAGAAAAAGAAGGCCTTTTAGAGGATTTAGAGCAGCCTGTCGATTTGAAATTGATACAGCTTGTGCATCACAAAAATATGCTTATCAATATAAAAGATTATAGCTTGCAATATACCGGCACAGATAATCCGGTTTTTACTGATTTCACAGTTACAATCAATCAAGGTGAACGAATTGCGCTACAGGGAGATAATGGGTGTGGGAAGTCAACATTGATTAAGATGATTTTACAGAAAATAGGTTTTCGTGATACCAATACCACTTTTTTAGAAGAAGGGATTTGTGAAATTGCCGCAGGCCTTGTGGTGTCATATGTTCATCAGGATACAGCCGGTTTAAAGGGAGATGTGGCAGCGTTTTGTAAGGAACATAATTTGGAGCAGCATTTGTTCTGCGCAATACTCAGACAGCTTGGTTTTGAACGGGTGCAGTTTTTAAAGGATATGGAAACTTATTCAGAAGGGCAGAAAAAGAAGGTGTTGCTTGCCGCAAGTTTGCTGACTCCTGCTCATCTTTATATTTGGGATGAACCGCTAAACTATATCGATGTATTTTCAAGAATGCAGATTGAAAAATTGCTGTTGGAATATCAGCCGACAATGCTGTTTGTGGAACATGACATACGATTTTGTAAGAAAATTGCTACAAGGATCGTTCCACTATAGGATGAAATAGCGATAAAATATATGAAGAGAGCGAAAAATGTGTCTATAGGAAATGTCTTGATACGGCTCCGCAAATTGATTTGACAATCACTGCCACCGGCTAGAACGGTGGCAATAATTGTTCATTTTCAGATTTTGCTTTCCGCTTTCGTATAAGCCTTTGTAATTCGATTATGAAACAAATTAGTATAATACCATAGCAGATGATGCGTATCAGGCGAAAAATGATCACCTTTTTATAATTTTCTTCCTGTATGATTCTATCAGGTAACGTATATTCATCGTCGTTTTCGAGTAATTGTCTTGAATAGACAAAGGAGGCCTTGTATGTGCTTTGGATTGTCGGAAATCTTGAGGTTTCAGGTATATTTTCCTTCCAACCAATGAAATAAGCGGTTATATCGGTTATTTCTCCGTCTATCCGATTAATTCGGTTTATGCCTTTTCTGGAATTTCCAAGCATAATATCCTTAGGGTATTCATCATTTACATAGTCAATAAATTCCCTTGTAATTCCGGTCATGGTATCGGTAGAATACAAATCCCTTGCACCAAATAAGTGAAGCAGCTCATGTGCATAGGTTTCCGGTTTTAATTCCGTATTGATTATAGACCATCTCAGGTTGATAAAACACAGCTCATAATAGCGGTTTTTATCTGCACCAAAATAATAATTATATGTTGTAGCCGCATCCGCCTCATTATCAATAAAAACAAGAAAAGCAATACTGTTTGTCTGATACTTGGACATAATATATTCAATATTGATATGATGGTTTATGTAGTCATAAATGTTCTGACGAAGCTGTTTTGCGGCTTCTCCCGAAGCGCCTTCCTTATTGGAGAGGGTAGTTCCGGGAAATGCCGTTTCCATTGCGTAGTGATATTCCAAATCAGGATGCTCGTCAATATTGTAAATCAGGTTTACGTCCTTACCGTATCGCTTTCCTTCTTCTTTTAAAAAATCACAGGCAATTTTCATATTGTTTTTAACCAGCTTCACATCATCATTTGTCCAATGAGCGGCTGTGTCATCTAAAAAGATGCTTACGAAAACCGTGTCACCGTCTAAGTATTTGGCGCTGCCCGTAGTGCTTTCTCCCCAATCTGAATATGGTTTTCCTGAATCGGTTTTGGAAAGACTTTTGTCAGATGAACCACAGGAAGAGCAGCCGAATAAGATGCAAATAAGCAGAATTATGCTTATGACAGTATGCTTGGGCGCTTTCCCGGACTGGAAAACAGGATGTTTACAGAGATCTTTATTTTCACATTTGCAGTTGCCTGTGTGACAGGTATCTTGATTTGACAGCAGCATTTCAGGCAGTTCCCCCCTTACGGATTATTCGTAGTGACTATCTGATAGGTTGTTTTTTTAAATCTCCACCATAGTCATTACTGTCTTTTTGCAATGAATTGATTATATTATACCTGATTTGAGGTAAAGAATAAAGAAAAATACAACAATAGATACATATTGGCAGGCGTTTTGTATCGTGGTACAATATGAACACATTAATGATAAATTTTATCCAAAGGCAGGGCGTAATAGTATGACACTGGATGAACTAAAGAAAAATGAAAGTGGAAAAATCGTAAGTATAAACGGAAAGGGACAGCTCAGACACCATTTGCTGGATATGGGCCTTACTCCCGATACGGAGGTAACGCTGATTAAAGTGGCACCAATGGGTGACCCGATAGAGATAGAGCTTCGTGGATATGAGCTGACGTTAAGACTTGAGGAAGCAAAGAATATAGAGGTTGTACAGACTGCATTGCAGAAAGCAGATAGCAGAAGCACCAATACGGGAAAAAATGCATATGAAGAGGTGAGTGCAAGGGATGTTATGCATCATCAGCCTATGGAGCATCCCGGTGTCGGTGAGCTGGGCAGGGCAAATGATTACAGGGCAAATAAAATCGGTGCCATGATACCAAAGGGACAGAAGCTGACATTTGCGCTTGCGGGAAATCAGAACTGCGGAAAGACGACATTATTTAATCAGCTTACGGGCGCAAATCAGCATGTGGGAAATTTCCCGGGTGTAACCGTTGATAAGAAGGATGGTGTAATCAAAAATCATCCTGAGGCAACGGTTACGGATTTGCCGGGTATTTATTCCTTATCACCTTATTCCAATGAGGAAATCGTGACAAGGGATTTCCTGATGAAATCCGATATAACAGGTATCATCAATATTGTAGATGCTTCTAATATAGAAAGAAATCTTTATCTGACCATGCAGCTGATGGAGCTTGGAATTCCCATGGTACTGGCGCTGAATATGATGGATGAGGTTCGTGCAAACGGCGGAACGATTCTGGTAAATGAACTGGAGAGTATCCTTGGCATACCGGTGGTTCCAATTTCGGCTGTGAAGAATGAGGGTATTGATGAGCTGATAGACCACGCCATACATATAGCAAGATATCGGGAGGCTCCGGGAAGGATAGATTTTTGTCCGGACAGTGAAAAGACAGGAGATAAACTTGGTGCAGTACACAGATGTATCCATGCGGCAGAGCATATGCTTGAGCCGTATGCCATAGAAGCAGGGCTTCCGCCGCGGTTTGCCTGTACCAAGCTGGTAGAGGGCGATGCCCTGATAGCGGCATCTATGGAGATACCGGAGGCTGAGATGCATGCCTTGGAGCATGTGATAACCATTATGGAGCAGGAAAGCGGTTTGGACAGGGAAGCGGCTTTGGCAAATATGCGCTTTGCATTTATAGAAAAGCTCTGTAAAACCACAGTGGTAAAGCCTCATGAAAGTAAGGAGCATAAGAGAAGTGTTGCGATAGACAAAATACTCACGGGAAAGTATACAGCGATTCCATGCTTTCTGCTGATAATGGCATTTGTATTTGTGATGACATTTTCTCTGCTGGGGGCGGCATTGTCCGACCTGATGGCAGCAGGTGTCGACATTATTACAAATCTGGCCGATAAAGGGCTGACTGCCGCACAGGTCAATCCTGTTGTAAAATCCCTTGTAGTAGATGCCGTGTTGTCAGGAGTGGGAAGTGTGCTGAGCTTTCTGCCGACTATCGTTACATTGTTTTTCTTCCTTTCCATATTGGAAGATACAGGCTATATGGCGAGGGTGGCATTTGTCATGGACAAGCTGCTGAGAAAGATTGGTTTGTCAGGAAGAAGCTTTGTGCCAATGCTGATTGGCTTTGGATGTTCCGTTCCTGCAATTATGGCAACCAGAACATTGTCCAGTGAAAGAGACAGGAAGATGACGATTTTGCTTACGCCGTTTATGAGCTGTAGTGCAAAGCTTCCTATATATGCATTGTTTACAAGTGCATTTTTCCCGAAGCATTTGCGGGCATTGGTCATGATAGGACTTTATGTATTTGGAATGTTATGCGGAATCCTGTATGCCCTTATTCTAAAGAAGC
Organism: Coprococcus sp.; assembly: GCA_017935345.1. GTDB lineage: Bacteria > Bacillota > Clostridia > Lachnospirales > Lachnospiraceae > Coprococcus. The sequence goes on along the minus strand of JAGBHU010000008.1, from coordinate 121,558 downwards.
TGAAATATAAGGGGGAGCCGATTCCATTTGTTATGGAACTGCCGAATTACAGACTTCCGGGTGTTAAGAGTGTGGCGCATCTTATTTGGGAGAAGGCAAAAGGTTTTATACAGAAAGCATTTACGATTATATTTGTTGCGACGGTTATTATATGGTTCCTACAGACCTTTGATATCAGGCTGAATGTAGCGGCAACGCCTGATGCAAGTCTGCTGGCAAAGCTGGGAGGACTTTTGGCACCGCTGTTTGTACCACTTGGTTTTGGTGACTGGCGGATTTCTACCGCATTAATTACAGGCTTTACAGCAAAAGAAAGCGTCGTTTCAACACTTACGGTTTTACTTGGTGGAGATATATCAGCTCTTTCTGTATTATTTACACCATTTACGGCGATTGTATTTCTTGTGTTTACATTGCTGTATACACCTTGCGTTGCGGCTGTGGCAACCGTGAAACGGGAGATGGGCGGAAGAAAGGCAGCCATAGGAATTGCCTTTATCCAGTGTCTTATTGCGTGGGTAGCTGCCTTTATCATACACAGTATAGGGATGCTGTGCGGGATTGTATAAAGGGTTTTTACATATGCTGTAGAAATACGGCAAATTACTTGACAAGTGAAATAAAAAAGGGTACTATCCAGCTATCAGTAAGTGGTTACAATATGCGTCTATTCGTCAGAGGCTGGATGTAACTATAAAATTTATACGAGGTGTAAAATCATGCAGGAATTAAAGCCAATCAAAGAGGGAAAAGTAAGAGAGATTTATGATAACGGCGACAGCCTTATCATGGTTGCTACAGACCGTATCAGTTGTTTTGATGTTATACTTGATAATACGATATCCAAGAAGGGTACTGTACTTACACAGATGTCGAAGTTCTGGTTTGATATGACAGAGGACATCCTTCCAAATCATATGATTTCAGTAGATGTAAATGATATGCCGGAGTTTTTCCGTCAGGAGAAATTTGACGGAAACAGTATGATGTGCAAGAAGCTTACAATGCTTCCGATAGAGTGTATCGTAAGAGGCTATATCACAGGAAGCGGCTGGGCAAGCTACAAGGAGAATGGTACTGTATGCGGCATCAGGCTTCCGGAAGGACTGAAGGAGTCAGACAGACTTCCTGAACCAATATATACACCATCTACAAAAGCTGAGATTGGCGACCATGATGAGAATATATCCTATGAGCAGAGTGTGGCTCATCTTGAAAAATATTTCCCTGGCAAGGGTGAGGAGTATGCGGCAAAGCTTCGTGACTGCACGATTGCGTTGTATAAGAAGTGTGCTGAGTATGCACTGAGCAAGGGGATTATTATTGCAGATACAAAATTTGAGTTTGGTCTTGACGAGAACGGAAATCTTGTGATTGGTGATGAAATGCTGACACCTGACAGCTCACGTTTCTGGCCGGCAGACGGTTATGAACCGGGACACGGTCAGCCATCCTTTGACAAGCAGTTCGCCCGTGACTGGCTCAAGGCAAATCCTGACAAGGGCTGGAAGTTGCCTGAGGATGTTGCTCAGAAGACGATAGATATCTACCTTGAGGGATATGAGAAGCTGACAGGAAAGAAACTGGTATAACCATCAACGTCTATGTATTTTTCACTTTTCCCTTATATTTTCCCCTGCGAGGAACTTATAAGGGAAAAAGTGTTTTTTTATTATTATAAAAATAAACAGCAAATCATATAATACAACAATGAAACTTCCTTCCGCATAATGACATAGTGAAAATAATGCCGATGAAATAATAAGTGAAGGTATAAATGGCAGCACTTTTGAAACTTGTTTTTGGAAAAAAGCTCTCCAGGCAATTTCTTCACCTAATGCAGATATCATCAGTTCAATAATCAATATAGGTATCCGACTTAAGGCAAGAAACCCAGTTCTTGATTTAAGATGTGTAATAAATTCCGGTACAAATATTGTTGCAATTAAAAAGCAAATTGCATTCATTATTACCGGCATTAAGACGAAAAGTATGACTTTTTTATCTTTTAGTGAACTAAAAATTGTTTTAATATTTAATCCTTCATTTATATTTTCATTTATTTTTCTTGTTACAAAAAACGATACGATTCCAATAACTAACGTAATGGGAGCAAGATTAATAGTTTCTCCCCCAATATTTATCTTAAACAAACTTGTCAAAGATAAAATCGCCATAAGTATAATTGAGATAACTGTAATTCTTTTCAAATTTTTCATAATTATTTTTTTCCTTCATTTTTTCCATTAAGCTTTTTGACCTCCTTTGCGGCATAAATAGCTCCCAAAAATACTTTTGTTAACGATGTTACTAAAAGCTCCTCGTCATACGTCATTTCATTATTTGCAAACATACTGGCGTATCCATGAACAAAAATAAATAAGGTAGTAAATATCTCCCTGGCTTCATCCACTGTCACGCCTGCCTCTTGCTGTAAAATCTGTATGACAGGCTCTAACTCTTCTGACTGAATCAGATCCATTATGCTGGTTCCTGAAAACTCATTAGGCTGAAACAAAAGATGGAACAAATTTCTTTCTTCTACTGCAAAGCGAATATAATTCATTCCTATGTTAAGCATTGGGGTTCCATAATCGCATTCCTTATTCATTAGCCAGCAGGTATGATACACTTCAGCCTGCTGATAAACAGCTTCTTTTATTTCTTCTACCGTTGCAAAATAATACAGCACCGGCTGCGTAGAACACTTTAATCGTTCAGAAATACTGCGAGCAGTTATCTTATCAACTCCCTGCTTTTGTGCAATTTGAAATGCTTCCTCTATAATCATTTCTTTTGAAATTCTTGCTTTTGGCGGCATAGTTCCCTCCTTCTATAATATATGTTATATAACATATATTATATTTGCTGTTTTGTCATATCCTTGCCATTATTTTTTAAGATTATAAGCATTTATTTCAAGGAAGCTTTAACGTCACCTTAAACAAAATAGATATGATTTGTAACAAAAAAGATACAAACGGGATACAGATATACTGTATAATTAGGCAGAAATAAAGATTTGCGGCAAATTGTGAATCAGATATTTAAGTATGTATTTGTTTAATAAAGCTTAAATATGTCATACTTTTGTTGAATTTTATTTGCATTGGACTATAATCTGTAATGGTTAAGCTCGCATAATATAATGTATTTTGATAAAAGTCAGAGCTTTACAAATCGTACTATTATAAAAAGTAAGAGAGGAAGACAGCGCAGCCGTGTCTGCGGAGGAATTATGAAAAATGTATTAGAATATCTTGAACATTCAGCGGGGCTTTATTCTGATAAAGTGGCAATCGCCGATGTGGAGAATCGTTTAACGTATAAAGAATTGAAGGAACAGGCACAGTGTATCGGAAGTTTGCTGATAGAAAAACTGGGTGTAACATTCGGAATGACAAATCCTGTAGCCGTACTAATGGACAAGTGTGCATTCAGCCTTGCGGCATTTATGGGTGTTGTTTACAGCGGTAATTTTTATGTTGTTATAGATGCTGAGATGCCTGTGGAGAGAATCAATACCATATTTGAAGCGTTATTACCTGTAGCGGTGCTGACAGATACAGCACATATGGACAAGGCAAAGAAGCTGAAGCTTTCAGAAGGAGGAATCGTAGTAGGAATCGAAGATGCACCGAAGGCTTCGGATATACAATCGGACAAGCTCAATCAGGTGAGATGCAATATGATAGATACCGACCCGGTATATGCTTTGTTTACGTCAGGCTCAACAGGGGTTCCGAAGGGAGCGGTAGTCAGTCATAGGAATGTGATTTCCTATACAACATGGTATACGGATACATTTGGTATTGACAGTGATACGGTATTTGGAAATCAGACACCATTTTATTTTTCAATGTCCGTTTCTGATGTGTACAGCAGCTTAAGCAGCGGTGCTACATTGCAGATTATTCCGAAATCGCTTTTTTCTTTTCCGATTAAGTTGATGGAATTTATGAATGAAAGAAAAATCAATACGATATATTGGGTACCTTCCGCACTTTGTATTATTGCGAATTGGAAGATGTTTCAATATGCAAGTCTGCCGCATTTAAAGAAGGTTCTGTTTGCGGGAGAGGTTATGCCGACAAGACAACTGAATTACTGGATTGAAAATCTTCCGGATGCAACCTTTGCAAATCTGTTCGGACCGACGGAAACAACGGACATTTGCACGTATTATGTAGTAAACAGAAGCTTTGCAGATGATGAGCCGCTTCCTATGGGAAATGCATGTAACAACTGTAGTGTATTTGTTTTGGATGAAGCAGGACAGCTTGTCACACCGGAGATTGATACGGAAACGGGCTATAGCAGAGAGGGTGAGCTTTATGCCAGAGGTTCATTTGTTGCTATGGGCTACTATGGAAACAGGGAGAAGACAGAGGCGGCATTTGTACAGAATCCGCTCAATGATAAATATCCTGAGCTTGTATATAAGACAGGCGATTTAGTGAAATATAATCAATACGGTGAATTGGTATATATTACCAGAAAGGATTTCCAGATAAAGCACATGGGTTATAGAATAGAGCTTGGCGAGGTCGAGGCGGCTGCCGGTGCTCTTTCCGGTATCAAGGCGTGTGCTGCCGTATTTGATGCAGAAAAGGACAAGATTGTATTTGTTTATGAAGGCAGGAAATATGATGATAAGGAAATTATAGACGGAATCGGAAAACGGGTTCCACACTACATGCTTCCGAATGTTATTGTCAGAATTAAGAGTATGCCGCATAACCAGAATGGAAAGATAGACAGAAAGTGGCTTACGGCAAATTATGAAACGGTATAGGGCTGTTGTTAGAAAAATTTATTTAATATAATTAAAGGAGAAATAGAAATGGAAGAATTATTAGAAATCATGCATGAGGTAAAACCGGGAGTTACATTTGAGGGAGATTCGGACCTGATAGGTCATGGACTGCTGGACTCAATAGCGATTGTTACACTGGTTGGGGAGTTGTGTGATGCATTTGATATAGAGATATCACCTGTTGATGTAGTGCCGGAGAATTTCAAGACAGTAGAAGCGATTTATGCGCTGATTACAAGATTACAGGAAGACTAATTAACGCGAGGAAGAGAGCATGGGTTATACATCATTTGCATATCTGGGTTTGCTGGCAGCGTCTTTTTTCTTTTATATGATACTTCCGCTGAAGCATAGATGGAAGGTGCTGCTTTTATTTAGTTATGCTTTTTATTTCTTAAATTCAGGAAAATATATTGTATTTATTCTGCTTAGCACAGTCTCCATTTATCTGACCGGATTAATGCTGAATAAGATAGATGATGGTTTTGCTGTTGCGAAGAAGGGCATTCCGAAGGAAAACAAGAAGGAATACAAGGCTGTTATTGCATGGCAGAAGAAATTTGTCTGTGTGCTGGCTGTGTTATTCAATCTGGGGATACTTGTATTCCTGAAATATTTTAATTTCCTTGGCGGCTCGGTAAATGGGTTGCTGAAGCTGCTTCATTTAAGCCCGTCAGTTCCGGTTTTAAATCTGATGCTGCCGCTTGGTATATCCTTCTATACCATGTCAGCAATAAGCTATGTGGTAGATGTATACAGAGGCAAATACAGAGCAACGGATCAGCTTGGAAAGGTTGCGCTTTTTCTTGTATTTTTCCCACATATCGTTGAGGGTCCTATAGGCAGATTTGATTTGCTGGCTGACCAGTTATATGAGGGACATAAATTTAATTACAATAATATGATGCTTGGTTTGCAGCTCATATTCTGGGGACTTTTTAAGAAGTTTGTGCTTGCCGACAGGGCAAATATGCTGGTAACTACCGTATTTAAGAATTATATGGAATATGACGGAATCTATGTTGTCGTTGCCATGCTGCTTTATACACTGCTGCTTTATGCGGAGTTCTCAGGCTGTATGGATATCGTTATGGGTAGTGCCCAGATGTTTGGTATAACCATGTCGAAGAACTTTGAGAGACCGTTTATTTCAAAGACGGTAAGTGAGTTCTGGAGAAGATGGCATATGACACTGGGTTCATGGTTCAGAGATTATGTATTTTATTCGGTATCTCTGTCCAAAACCTTTATGAAGTTTTCAAAGAAGATTAAGGAAAAACTGAGTCCGTTTTTGGGAAGTATGATTCCTGCGGCAGTTGCGATGTTCGCAGTATGGTTTTCAACGGGTATCTGGCATGGCGCAAGCTGGAAATATGTAGCATATGGTCTGTACTATTACGTGATTATGCTGATTGGTATGCTGATAGAGCCGGCTACCGTAAAGGTATGTGAAAAGATACATTTGAACAGAAAATCAGTAGGATATAGGCTGTTTCAGTTGGTAAGAACCTTTATTCTGGTAAATATCGGTATGCTTATGTTCAGGGCTGATACATTTTCATCCTTTATGCATATGCTTGGTTCGATGTTTACAGGCTTTTCATTTGCACCTGTAGCTGACGGAAGTATATTTGAGATCGGGTGCGATATAAAGGACTTTGCGGTTCTGATTATAGGTGCATTGATTCTGCTTGCTGTCGGACTATATGAGGAAAAAGGCCACTCGGTTCGTGAGACGGTTGCAAGGCAGAATATCGTCGTAAGATGGATTTGCTATTATGCATTGATATTTATCGTTCTGATATTTGGTGCGTATGGTCGCGGATATCAGGCAGCAGGATTTATATATGCACAATTCTAGGAGACGGATATGGAAGAAAAGAAAAACAGGAAAATTACAATTATAAGATTGATAAAGGTTATTGTATTCCTTGCAGGATTTGTCGGCTTGTCTGTGATTGTATCTTATATGCTTACACCGAAAAGCAGTCATCCTGAAAGTGGTATCTCTTATCCAAGTGCAAGGGGCTTCTATGGAGAGCCGGAAAATACAATAGATATCGTTGTTCTTGGAAATAGCTGTGCGTATAGTGGATTTTCTCCGATGGAGCTGTGGAATAAATTTGGATTTGTTTCATATGTGGCATCAGAGGGAAACCAAAATCTTGGAGAATCCATATGCATATTTGATGAGGTATTAAAACATCAGAAGCCGAAGCTTCTTATCATCGATGTGGACTGCTTCTGGCAGACGAAGAATGAGATTTCCCGAATTGAATATAGCTTGAAAGCCTATTTATACAGATGGTTCCCAATGTTTAAATACCACGACAGATGGAAGACCACCACTATGGAGGAGCTGTTTGCGGATAAACAATATAATTACAGGACAACGACAAAGGGACAGTTCCTTTCACGGGATACAAAAGCTGCAGAGAAGGCATTTGTTATGGAAAAGACAGATGAAGTAGAGGAAGTGCCAAAGTCTTCAGTGGTATTTATGAATATACTTTTAAAGAAATGCGAAGAGAATGGCATAGAGGTTCTGCTGATAGACATTCCGGCTAATCATTCATGGAATTATGCGAAACATAATGGTGTAGAGGAATTTGCAAAGGAAAATGGACTTCATTTCATAGATTTCAGTCTGGTTACGGATGAGAAATATGCTATTAACTGGGAGAAGGATACGCGTGATGGCGGAAGACATTTGAACAGCTATGGTGCACGTAAAGTAACCAGATATCTTGGTGAGTTTATTAAGGAGAATTATCCGATAGAGGACAAGCGGGGAGATGAAGCATATTCACAGTGGGATGAAGACTACAAGGAATATAAGGCATTTATGAAAAAGGGCAGAAAGAATGTTAAAAAGTAACTGATATATTCGATTATATGATAAGGTCATCATTTGCAGGACAAATGATGACCTTTGATGTTATTTGGAGTCAAGAAGGAGTTGCTATTATCGGATACTGTAGGTATTATAAGAGTAGAGTATCGTATTTCATATGGAGCATATAGAAAAATGGAGAACAGCTACAAATATTTTGAAAACAGAGCATGTAAATATTTTCCCTGCCATAAAGATTATGAGCAGCAGGGATTAAACTGCCTGTTCTGTTATTGTCCGATGTATGCATACAAAGATTGCTTGGGAAATCCTTTGTTTAAAGAGAATTCTAAGGGGATGCTGATGAAACACTGTGAAGATTGCGAATATCCTCATAAGCCGGAAAATTATGAACGGATTATGGAGTTCCTGAAGGAAAGGCAGTAAGAAGTATTGATGAATAAAAAAGTGCCGGATGCCGTAGGGGTATTGATGAAAAAAATAGTACCAGATGCCATAGGGTATTGATGAAATAATATTATTTCGGATTCGGAAGCAGTAAGATGATGATTATAAACGAGGAGATGGGAAATTATTATGAAAATATTGGTTTTAGGCGGAAGTTATTTTTATGGAAAAGCATTTGTCAAAATGGCAGCAGGAAAGCATGCGATAACGGTTTTTAACAGAGGAACGGTATCCATGGAGGAGTATGGTGTCAGTCAGATAACGGGGGACAGACACGATGCGGATGTTATCCGGTCTGTAGAGGGCGATTTTGACGTCATTGTCGATTTCTGTGGATATCACAAGGGAGATATTGAGCTGATGATTTCTAATCTGAAGAGTCTGCCAAAACAGTATATTTTTATCAGTACGGTTGATGTATATAAAAGAGGAATTGAAGGTTATAAGACTGAAGAAACGGAGTATGAGGACAGACTTGGCACTATTACCAGTGGAGATGGGCAGGCTGATGGTATGTCAACGGCAGACGAGGCAGGACAGAGAGAGGGTATATCAACAGCAGACGAGGCAGGACAGAGAGAGGGTATACCAACAGCAGACGAGGCAGGACAGAAAGAGGGTATGCCAACATCAGGTGAAGAAGCGCAGACAGATGCTGCTTCAATATCAGGTGTGGCACAGGTAGCGGCATATATAACAGGAAAAATACGGCTTGAAATGGAGCTTAAGGAGCTGTCTGACAAATGTGGTTTTGCCTATACGATACTCCGACCTGCGATTTTGTACGGTGAAGGTAATTATGCAGGAAGAGAAGATTTGATTATACGGTTTATGAAGGAGGCACACATACTTCCTATGGTGGTGGGTGCAGAAGGAAGCTTCCAGATGCTCTATGTGGAGGATGCGGCAAATGCCATTTGCAGATGCTTAGGAAATGAAATTGCATTTCATCAAAGCTATAACCTGTGCGGAGATGAGACCGTCACCTATGATATATTCTATGATGCGTTAAAAAATTCGATAAAGGCGGAATATAAGGAAATACGAATGAATGTGGAGTCGGCAATCGAACAGGGCGCGCCGACACCATTCCCTTTAACGAAAGAGGAAACGGAGCTTTATTCCAATGAGAAGAGTAAATGTGAGCTGGAGCTTGTATATACAAGTCTGACGGAGGGGCTTGGAAGGATGGGATAGTTTTTTATACTTGATAAAATATTCTCTAAAATTATGCAAAAATGATACTGAAAGTTTGCTAAAATGATGCAATTCAAAATTAATATTGACCCATAGCAGATAGAAGCTTCTACAAAAGAATATACATAGAGGAGATGAAAGCCTATGGGTATGCGGTGAGATTGATAATATACAGTTGCCAATAAAAATGTTTTACGCCTATACCATTTCCAGCACATTCAGCTTTGGCAGAATGTCTTATCGGTCTCAAAAGAAAATGAGGATATCCCCAATATATGAATTGGTTTATTCATAAAAGAGGATATCCTCATTTGTTTATTGAAGTGACTACCGTAAAGGGGATTTAGCGCAATCACAGCCATCGTATCATACATATAAGGAATAACAAAATACAATTTGCTTCAGGTTCTTGCATAAAATGTTGAATTGTCTGAAAAACTGGTGTAATATAATTGTCTATAGTTGTTATGATACATGAAAGAAGAATGCAATCAGATGTGACAGATAGCATAATTTATAGATATTGTGTGTTGAAATGTTAGCGTGATACGGGAGGAATTGAAGTGTTAATTAGTAAAACACCCAGACAGAAAGGATTGAATATCATAATCGTTGGCTGTGGGAAGGTTGGAGTTGCGATACTAAAGCAGCTTTGTAAAGAGGGACACGATATAACGATTATTGATAAAAATCCGGAGAAGGTTTCAATGTATGCAAATCTTTATGATGTTATGGGTATTATTGGAAACGGTGCCAGCCATAGTGTTCAGATGGAAGCAGGAATCGAGAATGCGGATTTGATTATATCGGTTACTGATTCGGATGAACTGAATATTCTGTGCTGTACGATAGCAAAGCAGGTGGGTGACTGTGCTGCTATCGCCAGAGTCAGAAATCCGGAATACAGTAAGGAGGTTGGTTATTTAAAGGATAAACTTGGTCTTACCATGATTATTAATCCGGAGCTGGAAACGGCAGCAGAAATTGCGAGGGTGTTATATCTGCCAACAGCACTTGAGATTAACTCTTTTGCACATGGCGGGGCGGAAATGATAAAATTTAAAATACCTGAAAATAACCTGCTTGCAGGACTGAGTATCGCTGAGCTGGGTAAGCAGCTTGCAGGTAAATCGAAACCTGTCAATATCCTGATATGCGCCATAGAGCGAGAGGGACAGGTATATATTCCATCGGGTAATTTTGTTATGGAGCCGTTTGATGTGGTTTCATTTGTAAGTACACGTGCCATGTCCAAGGAATTTATGGAATATATCGGTTTTAAAACAGCCAGAGTAAATGATACATTGATAGTCGGCGGCGGCGATGTAGCGTATTATCTGGCAAAGCAGCTTATTAACATGGGCATAGAGGTTAAAATTATTGAAAGCAATAAGGACAGATGCGAGGAACTCAGTATCCTGTTACCGAAGGCAGTCGTGATAAATGGTGACGGAACGGACCAGGATATTTTGAAGGAAGAGGGACTTGCGTATACGGAATCCTTTGTACCTTTGACAGGTATCGATGAGGAAAATATCCTTTTGACACTTCATGCCAGACATGAGTCGAATGCCAAGGTAATAACAAAAATCAACAGGAGTAATTTTAAAGAGGTAATCAGTAATCTGGATTTGGGCAGTGTTGTTTACCCAAGTAATATTACATCGGAGACAATTATTGCATATGTAAGAGCCAAGAAAAACTCTGAGAGCAGTAATATTGAAACGCTGTATCATATGTTTGATTCCAGAGTGGAAGCAATAGAGTTTCATGTAGGAGAGGAATCAGCCGTTACGGATATACCGCTTAAGGATTTGAAAATTAAGAAGAATATTCTTATTACATTTATAAACAGAAATGGTGCTATTATACTTCCAAGTGGACAGGATTCTATCCAAAAAGGTGATACGGCTATGATAGTTACCACACATACAGGATTTAAAGATATTACAGATATATTGGAGTAACCAGAATTGCTATGAACAGGTCAATGATAGTATATATTTTAGGACATGTAATCAGATTAGAGGGAGTATTTATGATGCTCCCTTGTCTTGTTGCATTATATTATAAAGAACAGGCAGGCTTGTATTTTATTGCGGTAGGAGCGGTATGTGTTTTACTTGGGGCTGTATTAACTGCAAGGAAACCAAAGAACCATGTGTTTTATCTGAAGGAAGGCTGTATCGCAACAGCATTCAGTTGGATTTTTCTCAGTTTTTTTGGCTGCCTGCCATTTGTATTGTCAGGAGAGATACCGTCCTTTACGGATGCCTTGTTTGAAACCATATCAGGTTTTACAACTACGGGAGCATCCATACTAAGTGATGTTGAGGCATTGTCATATTCCATGCTGTTCTGGCGAAGCTTTACCCATTGGATAGGGGGTATGGGTGTACTTGTATTTTTACTTGCCATTATACCGCTTAACGGCGGTTCTCATATTAATCTTATGAAGGCAGAAAGTCCGGGCCCTTCGGTAGGAAAGCTGGTGCCAAAGGTAAAGCATACAGCAAGAATTCTGTATATTATCTATTTTGCACTTACCATAATTGAAATTATTTTTCTGCTCGCCGGAAGAATGCCGGTATTTGATGCCTTGTGTACAGCATTTGGAACTGCCGGAACGGGAGGCTTTGGTATCAAAAATGACAGTATGATGAGTTATTCTCCATATATCCAGTGGGTAGTAACGATATTTATGATACTTTTCGGCGTGAATTTTAATGCTTACTATTATATTATTTTTAGAAATATAAAGAAGGCATTGTGCATGGAAGAGGTCAGATACTATTTCCTGATTATTTTTGCATCTGTCGGTATTATATTTGTCAATCTGCTTGATACGGCGGCAAGAGCGGCGGACTCTATCAGACATGCGGCATTTCAGGTTGCATCGATTATAACGACGACAGGATTTTCAACGGTAGACTTTAATCTGTGGACACAGACCAGTAAGACGGTACTTGTGCTGTTAATGTTTGTAGGTGCATGTGCAGGAAGCACAGGTGGCGGTATTAAGGTATCAAGATTTGTTGTGCTTGTAAAGACTGTGGGTAAGGAGCTTACCTCGTATCTTCATCCTAAGGGAGTTAAAAAAATAAAAATAGATGGAAAGCCTGTAGAGCATGAAGTTGTGAGAGCTATCAATGTGTATTTTATTTCATTTATGATTATTTTTGCAGCATCCGTATTTCTTATTTCTTTCGAGGGAAAGGATTTGATTACGAATTTTACGGCTGTTGCAGCGACAATCAACAATATCGGACCGGGACTTGAAATGGTAGGCCCGACTCAGAACTTTGGCGTGTTCGGACATTTTTCAAAATATGTCCTGATGTTTGATATGCTGGCAGGCAGGCTCGAATTGTTCCCGCTTCTTGTGTTGTTCAATCCTGTATTGTGGAAGGAATTTTTTAAAACGAAAACACGGAAATAAACGCGGAAATATTACGCATATTAAATATATATGAAACATGACTTAACAAATCTTACAAGAAATATACCACATAATATTTTGCCGACTAATCGTGATATAATCTTCGCGTAGGCAATGAGCCATGCGTCCGATAATATCAATAAAGTCGGCTGCTTGCAGACTAGACTTTATTGATATTATCGGACATAGGGCGAAAGCCCGCGACCGAGCCGAAGGCGAGGTGTGCATGGCGTAGCGAAGGAAAGCCCGTGACCGAGCCGAAGGCGAGGTAGGCATGGCGGAGAAAAGGTATAGGCAAATAAAAAATATGCGAAAGGTGAAATCAGTAAAATGGAAGATAAGAAAAAGGTTTTGATTGTAGATGATGAAGCGGATATTAGACAGTTACTTAATATATATTTGAGAAAAAACGGATATGATGTTTTAGAAGCCGCAAATGGTATGCAGGCTATCGATATCGTTAAGGAAAATTCAGACATAGACCTTGTTGTTATGGATATTATGATGCCGGGCATATCAGGTATAGATGCCTGTAAGGCTATAAGAGAGTTTTCTGCCGTACCGGTCATGTTCCTTACTGCCAAGACACAGGAACCTGTACAGGAACAGGCATATGGATTCGGTGGAGATGATTTCCTGGGTAAACCGTTTACACAGGAGGAGTTTAACAGAAAGGTAAATGCACTGATACGAAGATATAACGTGTATAGAGGAAAAGAAGAAACGAATATGCAGAATATTTCTGTTGGCAATATATCGATTGATACCTATAAACGTATTGTTACAAAAAACGGTGAGACTATAAAGCTGACAGACAAGGAATATGCGTTACTTGCATTTTTAGTTGAGAACAGGGGTAAATCATGGAGCCTTGAAGCACTTTATGAGAATATCTGGCAGGAGAAGTATTTGCCATCCTCTTCCAATACAGTTATGGTGCATGTGCTTCGGCTGAGACAGAAAATAGAGGATAATCCGGCACAGCCTGATATAATCAGAACAATATATGGAAAGGGATATCAAGTTGACTAAAACCAGACGACTGACACTTAGCATAAAGCTGTTGATAGTGATTATAGGTGGACTTGCATTTTCGACGGTTATTTTTTTCCTGAATGTATATATCATATCATCATATCTGCAGAATGTATATCTAAGTGATGAGAATACAAAACAACGAAATGACGAGCATATAGAGAATTTTGCGGAATATGTTAAGAAAAACAAAGTTGGTGCTTCTGATATAAAGTCCATTCTAACATGGCAGGAAAAAGAAAATAATGTTTATATTCTTGTTTATGAAAATGATGAGATCATATATGATTCTACATGGTGGGCTGGCAGGCGTAACAGGAATTTTATAGATAAATTTGCCATAACGGATAAAGACACGGGCGATATGGTTATATCCGAAACTGAGAAAAAAGAGATTTTAAGACAGATTAAGCTGAAACGGGAAGCAGGCAACGTAGATAAAAATAACGGAGGTACGACAACAGAGACTGGTAACGAAACATCCTTTATGACAACAGAAACGACAGAAGATACGGTTGCAACAACAGAAAAATCCACAGAAACGACAGAAGATACTACTGCAACAACAGAAAAATCTGCCGAAGTGACGGAAGATACTACTGCAACAACAGAAAAATCCGCAGAAACGACGAAGCAGAAGTCTGAGCAATATGCTGATTATAACAATAATTCGGATAAGAAGCGGTATGATTATAAAGAACCGAAGTATTATGTTGTAACAGAGGACAGCAAAACAGAAGAATCTCAACAGTATGGATTCTACCCTATTAAATTTGCTGATGGTATATATGATGTCTGTATACTTGATTATTCTGAATCCACTGTTTATGGATATTGTCTTATTGTTTCATTCTTTTTTAGCTGTCTTGTGCTGGTTGCAATTATAGTCATTTATCACCGCAGGGAGATAAAAAGAGTTATCAGGCTTACAAATGAGGTTAAAAATATTGAGTCCTTAGATATTGATAATCCTATATCCTTAAAGGGCAGAGATGAAATATATGATTTGTCGGTAAGTGTTGATAATATGAGAAACAGAATTATTGACAAAATGGGTGAGGAGAAAGCAGCATGGCAGGCAAACAGTGATTTGGTTACTGCCATGGCACATGATATCAGGACACCGCTTACCGTACTTGCAGGATATCTGGATTTGATTAAGAATAAGGATTATAGTTCAGAGGAGGAGCTATTCCAATATATCAATATCAGTGTGGACAAGGCGGAGCAGCTGAGGGATTTGTCAGATAAGTTGTTCAGGTACTTCTATGTCTATTCAAAAGGTGATGACAATATTGTACTTGAGGAATTTGATGCAGCAGGTCTGTTTGACCAACTGATTGGCGAGTATGTAATTCTTCTTGAGGAAAAAGGCTATACATTTAAGATAGATACATTTAATCATGCTGCGAATATAAAGATAGATATACAATATTTAAAACGACTTACGGACAATATATTTACCAATATAAGAAAATATGCGGATAAGTCAAAACCGGTAAAAATCACCCATACACTTCATAGGGACAAAGTATCCATGAGAGTGAGGAATGAAATAAGCAAGGAGCGTAATACTGCTGAGAGTACGCGAATCGGTCTTCAGACATGCGAAAAGATTGCGGAGCAGATGGGGGGGAGATTCCGAACAGAGGAAAAGGGTACTGTATATACGGTATATATAGAATTTCCGATAGTAAAGAAAGAAAATAAGAAGGAAAATATTAGTGAATAGGCATGACCTTTTTGGGTACAATAGCACTAGATAAATGTGGAGGTGACGATGTGCGAATTTTATTTTATGATACAAAAAGATACGATAGGGAGTCATTTGAAGAGGTAGGAAAAGAATATCCTTCTATAGAAGTAGATTATCTGGAGGCAGATTTGTCTGTACAGACTGCAAGACTGGCACGTGGATATGAGGCTGTATGTGCGTTTGTCAGTTCCGATGTAGGAACTGCCGTTATCGAAGAATTGGCTCAGGTAGGCGTCCGACTGATACTTATGAGATGCGCAGGCTTTAATAATGTTGACGTAGAAAATGCAAATAAGAAAGGGATAACGATTCTTCGTGTTCCGGGTTATTCCCCTGAAGCAGTAGCGGAGCATGCCATGGCTCTTGCACTTGCCGTAAACAGAAGAATCCATAAGGGATATATTAAAGTAAGGGAAAATAATTTCAGCCTTGTGGGACTGACCGGAATGAATCTTTATAAAAAGACTGCAGGTATCATAGGAACAGGTAAAATCGGTGCGGCTATGTGCAGAATATGTGCAGGTTTTGGAATGAAAATCCTTGCATATGATATCTATAAGAATCCGGAGCTTGATTTCGTAGAATATGTATCGCTTGACAGACTTTTGGCTGAAAGTGACCTTATATCACTTCATTGTCCGCTGAATGATGAGTCATATCATCTTATTTGCAATGATACAATAGAGAAAATGAAGGATAATGTTATTTTAGTGAATACATCAAGGGGAGCACTGATTAATACGGCGGATTTGATTGCCGGTATCAGAAACAGAAAATTTTTTGGCGTCGGACTTGATGTATATGAAGAGGAAACAAATAATGTCTTTGAGAACAGGGAGGATGATATTTTGGAGACGTCGGTAACGGCAAGACTTCTTTCCTTTCCAAATGTTATAGTAACCTCACATCAGGGCTTCCTGACAGAAGAGGCACTTGCAGCTATCAGCAGGACCACATATGACAACGTGGTGGCATACTCCTCAGGCAATATAAAAGAGGAAAATGTTGTAGGAAAGCTACAGGCTCGATAGAGTGACAGCTTACTGATGGCTAAAACAACTGGCGTTCCGCATAGGTTTCGGTTATACTTATATGGAACGCCATATTTCACTTTAAGGGAAACTTTTGTTTTGATATAGGCAATAGAATCATTGAAAGAAGGAGAATTATGATGGAAAAAAATGTTTTAATAGACGAAATCGTAAAAATGGAGTGGAATGCATTTGATAAGGTAAAGAACGAAGGCGGAAGAGCCGACTGTCAGGATGATTGGAACACATTTAGCATCATGAGAAAAAGTCAGTATATGACATGGAATGATGCGCTCCTTACAAGCTGGCATCAGGACCTGAAAGAGGCGGAAGAGGCAGGGGTAAACCTGATTACATATAAATACGGATATATGATGGAAAGTACGGCACCGGAGAAATTTGCGGAAATCAAAGCGAATATGCCGGAAATATCGAAGGAGAAAAGACAGATTATTAATCAGATCGTTTCCATACAGGTAGGATGGATGGAAGAATTCGCCGCTGAATATCCAAGACTTGCAGGAAATGCAAGGTCTATACATACATCAGAGGATAATATGTATAATACATCAGCGGAAACATATTTGAGGGGTGAGCTGATGACATATTCAGACAAGACGCTTATACTTTATGGAAGATTTGTAGCAGAACTGGCAACAGCGGGTAAAAACCTGAATCGTCTGACGATGGAAAATACCGTAAAGCTTTATGGCTATGAAACACTTGAGGATGCGGAAAGGGTGATTTAATGGACATTAATAAGGTTCTTGCGGGACTGGACAGATTATTTGCGGAAAACCGAATGAACGAAGTGGAAAATTATCTGACAGAGGCACTTACGGAAGCAGATAATGAAGGTGATTATGCTGCAAAGCTATCGATACTGAATGAGCTGATTGGATTTTATCGTGTGATCAGTGAGTTTGATAAGGCGATACGTTATGGTGAACAGGCTGTACAAATATTGAAATCAATGCAGATGGATGGAACGATTCCATATGCAACGACGTTACTTAATATTGCAAATGCACACAGAGCAGCAGGAAATTTACAGGAATCTTTGAAGCTCTATGAGCGGATTGAAGAAATCTATACGGAAAATCTGAAGCCGGGAGATTTCCTGATGGCAAGCTTTTATAACAATATTGCATTGCTCTATCAGGAGATGGGAGATTTTGAAAATGCGGCAGCTTCGCTTAGAAAGGCGCTTGCCATAGCGGAGACATATGATAATGCGGCATCGGAGATAGCGACTACCTATTCCAATCTTGGTGTCTCATTGCTGCGTTTGGGCAGAAATGAAGAAGCAAAGGAAATGCTGAAAACAGCCATAGAAAAGTATGAGATGATAGGAGAACGGGGTTATCATTTCAGCAGTGCTCTTTCAGCGATGGGAGAGGCATATTATAGAGAAGGTGATTTTCAGAAGTCTCTTGAATATTATGAGGCTGCGGCATCGGAGATACATAGCGTATTTGGGGAAAATGCTGCCTATAAGGTTATGCAGGAGAATATATCGGCAGTGAAGGCAAGCATAAGAGGTAATAATGTATGAATTACAACAGTAAAGCGATTCAGGTAATAGATGAAGTCCGAAAGGTGATAATCGGTAAGGACATATGCGTAGCCAAAATTATGGCAGGTATTATTGCCGGAGGGAACATCCTGATGGATGATGTGCCGGGAGTCGGTAAAACCACTCTGGCTTTGGCGTTTTCAAATGCCATGGGACTGACAAGTAAAAGAGTCCAGTTTACGCCCGATGTACTTCCGGGGGATATCGTGGGATTCTCCATGTTTGACAAAAGGTCGGGACAGTTTGTGTATCAGCCGGGAGCGGTTATGTGTAATTTGTTTTTGGCAGATGAAATCAACCGTACATCACCGAAAACCCAATCCGCTCTTCTTGAGGTCATGGAGGAACGGAATGTAACGGTAGACGGGGTGACGAGAAGCGTGCCTGATCCGTTTATTGTGATTGCGACTGAAAATCCGATAGGCAGTGCCGGAACCCAGTTACTTCCTGATTCCCAGCTCGACAGATTTATGGTGTGTCTCAAGATAGGATATCCTGATATACAGCATGAGCTTGATATCGTAAAAGGAAGAACTACGGCAAACGGATTTGCGGATATTGTGCCTGTTATATCGGCGGAAGGATTAAAGGGAATAGAAAAAGAGGTCACGCAGGTAAAAGTCAGCGAAGCGGTATATACGTATATAGGCAAGCTGGTTACCGCTACAAGAAATAATCAATATATTGAACTGGGAGTGAGTCCAAGAGGAACAATAGCCCTGACAAGAATGGCAAAAGCATGGGCATATATCAATAACAGGGACTTTGTCATACCGGAGGATGTAAGGATGGTCTGGGAGGACGTGGTAAGACATCGAATCAGGCTGGGGTCCAAGGCCAGAGTCAATCATATTACGGAGACTGCCGTGTTGAGAGAGATTTTAGAGCATGTTGAAAGACCAACCATAAGAAAAAGGAAATAATCATTTATGAAGAGGGGCTTTTGTTACATTCTTCTGATTGGAGTTTGTACTTATATAGGAATATTAAACAGAAAAGAAATATATGTGTATCTTGCTATTGTAATGACAGCGGTTATGCTGCTTTTATGGGTGGGACTCATAATAAACTGTGCCAGAACAAAACTGGCACTTTCTGTTGCTATCCCTGTTTCAGAGAAGAGAAAACCCTTTTATCCGGCAATAGAAGTGCGGACAAAAGGAAATAGCATACCTGCCGTAAGTGCCGGGTTCAGACTGATAGGTACGGGATTCAAAATTGAACAAACAGATGAAATGATACAGATAGATAAAGGCTATGGAAAGTGTCAGGGAGAGATCGCACTTCCTGTAAGCGGAAGATATGAGATTGTGGCAAAGAACGTGAGAATCTATGACCCGCTTAATATCTTCTATTTAAGAAGACGTATTAAGGGAAGCTCATATATATATATTTTACCGGAATGTTATACAGTCGCAATCGATGTGACAAAGACGACCAGAGATTTTGTAGCAGAGAGCGATATTTATTACGCAGAGAAAAAGGGCGATGACTATTCAGAAAGCTATCAGGTGCGGGAATATCAGCCGGGTGACAGAATCATGAATATAAACTGGAAAATGAGTGCCAGACTGGATGAATTAATGGTAAAGACTCCTTCCAGACCCCTTGCATGTCCGGTTGTTATTTGTATGAAGCTTGCAGGCTTTGGCAAAAGAAATTATAGCAGGCAGATGTCGGTGGCACTTGAGGCAATGGTATCGATAAGCTACAGTATGATTTGCGTTAAAGTCCCTCATTTTATAGCATGGTATGACCCTGTTATTATGGATATAACAAGATACAGAATCGTTTGTGAGGAAGATGTATATGATGCAGCTTCCAGACTGTCCATGGTAGATATCGCCGATATGACCGTTCAGGATGTAAAGGAAAAATACAAGGAGAGATTTCGCGGCGAGGAATTTACCACCATGATTGATATCGATATGAACGGATGTATATCAAGTGGTGAATATGAATATCAGGTGAAATATAAAAATCTGAAGCAGGATATAGAGGATATATATTTAAAGGTATAGATACGGATGTTAAAGGTTTTAAAAGGAATTGTATTGTGGATGCTTGCCATTGGTATTGCATTTATGATAGAGACGATTGCAATTTCAGATGCGCTTGAACAATATACGGGTATCAGGGAAAGTGATGCATATTTGTTTGTTGGATGTTTTGTTATAACAACGGCATATGTGTTGTGGTATATGAGAAAGAACGAAAACAAATGGATTGATATAGCGTTGCCTGTATCTGTTCTTGTTCTGTGGGGAATTGTAAGACATCATCAATTATATTTGGGATTGAACGGTGTGCTTTGTTCTATAGCGGAAGCCATAAAAAATGCCTATGGTTTTGCGTCGGATATTACACTTGCTCAGGATATAACAGTGACATGTTTAAGAGAAACGATATTATTTGTGACGGCAATCGTGATGTTTTTTATTATTTTTCTCGTAGAACGATGTGGCAGTATGTGTCTGGCTGTGGGATTTTCCACATTATTTATGGTAGCGGCGGCAACTGTTAATTTGAAGCCCAATGCAGCTTCATTGGTTTTAACTGTCGGTTCGCTTCTGTCACTCAGATATATTATGGCCAGAAAGGGAAGAACTACAGGAGCGATTACAGGAGTAATCATACCGGCAGTATTTCTGGGACTTTGTATGCTGTTTGCCGGATGGCTTAAAAAACCTGTGTTTGATGCCGGAATGAAAGGGCAGAACAAGCTTGTGGAAGTAGCAAACAGAATCGTAAACCTGTCCGATGATAAGCCTGATAATAAAACCGGTAAAAAGCAGATAGCGCAATACGACACGATAAACGGAGAGAAGGTAGAATTGTCAGATAACGTGGTTAAGAGCTTAAGTCTGCCGGAAAAACCCGAGAGCACCTATTATTATGCGGAACAGGTATTTAACACATATATTGACGGGACATGGAGTTATCATGAAGCAACGTATGCTGCGGCACCGGATGTCTATACCCGGTTTCCCGAGTATGGTCTTAATATGCTTTATGATGATATTGCAATGTTGGATTTCAATATGGACGATACGATTGATACAAATGCAGCACTGGCAGCAAGAATTCGTGTTATTACGGAATTTATACAGGAACATGCCACTTATACAACGGACCCCGGAGGGTTTGAAGAGGAAGCAGACCCGGTAATATGTTTTTTATATGATAAGCATAAAGGGTACTGTGTACATTTTGCCAGTGCCGCTGCACTGTCTCTTAGGGCATCAGGTGTTCCCTCCAGATATGTGACAGGCTATGCTATTCCGCCTTCTGCATGGAAAATGAGTGAAAGCGGCGGATATACGGCGGATATATTGGAAAACTATGGACATGCATGGGCAGAGGCATATAATCAGGAAACAGATACATGGATGATTGCGGAGGCAACACCGGGCTATGTTGGTGACGGCATTTCAGATATTCCGTTTGAAACCGATTGGAATAACACCATTGAAAATGCTTCATCGGAGACTGAACCCGATGAAGCAGGAGCGACTGAGGATGCATCTGACGAAACTGAAGCCACTGGCGGAGAATCAAATAGTGAGGATTTGTCTGAGGCGTTATCGAGTGAGGAAAGTGCTTCAGACCATAAAGCTGATAATCAATATGCCGATGCTTCAGCTGATGAAACGGACGGACAGGGAGAAGCAGAGAAAATTCCGACACTTGCCATACTTGCGGTATCGGTGTTATTATTGATTGTGCTTTGTCTGTTCAGCTTGTGTGTACGAAGACGTATCATCGTTATAAGACGGAGCAGATATTTCAGAAGCAGAGACAGGCGTAATGCCATTTATAGGATGTCAGAAGCGATATATGATATGCTGGATTTTGCCTGTATGGTGGATCAGGGCATCGGAGATGACGTGGAATATGCAGCCCAAATAGATGAGAAGCTTGATTTTTTAAAGGAAGGGGAGTTCGTTTTGTTTTCCGAACAGGTTCAGGCAGCAGTCTATGGAGCAGCAGTCCCTGAGATTGATGATATGACCAGATATCTGAAAATGTACAGACTGATTCGAATGCATTTATATTGGCGATTATCTGTGAAGAACAGATTTGTCTGGAAATTTATGAAGTGTTATGATTAGCAAGAGAGAGAAAAGGTATGGATAAAGGATTGGAATTTAAAAACGGGCTTCGGGACGGTATTCCGATAGCTCTTGGATATTTTGCTGTAAGCTTCAGCTTTGGTATTCTGGCTATAAAGGGTGGCCTGAATACATTACAGGCTGTACTTACAAGCTTGACGAATCTCACAAGTGCAGGACAATTTGCAGGACTTCAGGTTATGATTGCCGGAGGTACGATCGTGGAGATGATACTTACGCAGTTTATTATCAATTTGCGATATGCATTGATGAGCCTGTCACTTACGCAGAAGCTGGATAAGAGCGTCAGTTTGAAACAGCGGTTTATCATTGCATTTGGAAATACGGATGAGATATTTGCGGTTGCCATGGGACATTTTAAAGAGGTAACATTTATATATATGCTGGGACTGCAGCTTTTACCGTTAATAGGCTGGACCGGCGGAACGCTGGCAGGTGCGGTGGCATGCGATTTGCTTCCAAAATCCGTCTGTAGTGCGTTAAGTCTTGCTTTGTATGGAATGTTTGTGGCAATCGTCGTTCCTGCGGCGAAGAAATCAAAGCCTGTTATGGTGGTGGTTGCCGTAGCGGCAATCTTGAGCTGTGTGTTGTATTATGTTCCGATATTCAAATGGATATCCAAAGGTATCGGTGTCATTATTTGCACGATTGTGGCGGCAGCAGCGGGTGCTGTGTTTTTCCCTGTGAAAAATACAGCACGTGAGAATGAAAACTAACAGAAAATGATACAATCAGAGGAATGTAGCAGAAATGAATATTTACATATATATTTTAACGATGGCACTTGTCACGTATCTGATAAGAGTAGTGCCGCTTGTATTATTTAGAAATAAGATAGAAAATAAATTTGTCAGCTCTTTTTTATATTATGTACCATATGCGTGTCTGACAGCCCTCACGCTTCCTGCAATATTTTACAGTACAGAGAGCGTAATCAGTGCAATATGCGGATTTATTGTGGCAATTATACTTGGTATCAGAGAAAAGGGACTTGTAGTGGTTGCAGCAGCAGCGTGTGTTACGGTATTTATTGTTGAAAGAATCCTTGCGTTATTGTAGCAGGCAGGATTACGGATATATGATTTACCGGGAAAGGATTTTGATATGAGATATCCGAAATTTTTAAAAGATAATGGAACGATAGGCTTTGTGGCACCATCATTTGGCTGCAATATAGAGCCTTATAAAACTGCATTTGAAAATGCATTAAATAAATTCAAGCGTATGGGCTATCATGTCCAGCTTGGACCGAACTGCTATGCAGGAGAAGGAATCGGTATCAGTAATACTCCTGTGAAATGTGCCGCCGAGCTCAATGCATATTATCCTTCTGCGGAAAATGATGTACTGATTTCCTGTGGCGGTGGGGAGTTGATGTGTGAGGTATTAAGTCATATTGATTTTGGAGCATTGCAGGAGGCTGAACCAAAGTGGTATATGGGATTTTCAGATAATACAAATCTGACCTTTCTGTTGACGACCCTGTGCGATACGGCATCGATATATGGTCCCTGTGCGGCGGCTTATGGTATGGAGCCATGGCATGAATCGGTGCAGGATGCATTTGACCTGATAAGGGGAAGAAAGCTTACCATGTCGGGTTATGATATGTGGGAGAAGGAGTCCTTGAAGGATGAGGAGCATCCGCTTGCACCATATAATGTAACGGAAAAAAGAGTGCTGAAGCTGTATGGCTGTGACAGAGGCGGTGTCTTTGGACATGTAAATGAGGCACGCATGTCCGGACGATTGATTGGCGGCTGTATGGATTGCCTTGTCAATATTCTTGGCACACGGTTTGATCATGTATCAGATTTTCTTGAACGGTATCAGGAAGATGGATTTATCTGGTTTATTGAAGCCTGCGATTTCAATGTAATGTCTATCAGACGTGCGATGTGGCAAATGGATGAAGCCGGCTGGTTTCAATATGTAAAGGGCTTTATGATAGGAAGACCGCTTCAGTTTGGGCAGGAACTGTTTGGACTTGACCAGTATCAGGCAGTGCTTGGCATCATAGAAAAGTATCACGTTCCGGTGGTAATGGATGTTGACCTTGGACATTTGTCACCGATGATGCCGGTTATTTGCGGCAGTATGGGTGAAGTGACTGTGGAGGGACAGCATATAGCGGTAAAAATGAGTCTGGTATAACAAATAAAAAAGCACTCTTGCGAGTGCTTTTCTATTTGTATTTATATACAATATTCATCGCCTGCCTCAGGCTTGTTGGCACAAAGGTCGGCAATCGTAGTGGTATCGATAATATCTGAAATTGCCTTGTTCAGTCTGCGCCACAGGTTAATGGTGGCACAATTTGCCTCCCTTTCACAGTAGGTTTCTTCATCTTCCACACAAGGAACAGGAGATAATGTACCTTCTGTCAGGCGAAGTACCATGCCTACGGTTATTTCTTCAGGCGGTTTCCTTAAGAGGTAGCCACCCTGAGGACCTCTGATACTTCTTACCAGTCCGCCTGAATTGAGAAGCGCAATAATCTGTTCAAGATATTTATCTGAGATATTTTCTGCTCCCGCAATGTCTTTTATGCTGACAGGTTTTCCATCTGTTCTGGAGGCTATATTAATCATCAGTCTTAATGCATAACGACCTTTTGTTGAAACTTTCATATAACGAATCTCCTTCTAATCAATAATTTGCAATCAATTACTAAAATCATTAGTTATATACATTTATTATAACACTGAAAAAAATTTTTTCAATAAAAACCTAAATTCCTATTGACAAAGTAGGAAAATGGTATTAATATACCGACATGAGCTAATTCATAGTTTTTGACTAGGAATTACGGGAAATAAAAAATACAGTTGATTTGGAATCAGGAATGAAGAAACTGTATGTAAATGAGGAGAGGCGACATTATGAGAAATGTAAATTACAAACCACAGTATTTGAATGAAGATAAACGAATGTGTAGTGAGAAACGATGTTGCTGTAAAAGTAATCAGAAATGATACATATTAAGATGAAAACATTAGACTGATCAATATTATAAACATAGAAACGGAGATTAGAATTATGAGCAAAAAATCATATCAAGAAAGAAATTTTAAATTTGAAACATTACAGTTACATGTAGGACAGGAAGCACCGGACCCTGTTACAGATGCAAGAGCAGTACCAATCTATCAATCATCGTCATTTGTCTTTCGGAATTCACAGCATGCGGAAGACAGATTCGCACTTCGTGATGCAGGAAATATATACGGACGACTGACCAATCCGACGGAGGATGTATTTGAGAAGCGAATAGCAGCTCTTGAGGGTGGTGTTGCGGCACTTTCGGTTGCTTCGGGTGCGGCGGCCGTTTCATATACGATTCAGAACCTTGCATTTGCAGGCGACCATATTGTAGCGGCAAAGAATATCTATGGTGGAACTTATAATCTGCTTGCACATACCTTCAAGGATTTCGGTATTGATACGACATTTGTAGACCCGCTTGACCCGTCGGCATTTGAGGCGGCTATCAGGGAAAATACAAAGGCACTTTATATAGAGGTGCTGGGTAATCCGAATTCGGAAGTTACGGATATTGAAACGATTGCAAATATCGCACATGCACATCAGATACCGCTTGTCATTGACAGTACATTTGCAACACCGTATCTTGTCAGACCGATTGAATATGGGGCAGATATTGTTGTTCATTCTGCAACAAAGTTCATCGGAGGCCACGGTACAACAATCGGTGGTGTCATTATAGATGCAGGAAAGTTTGACTGGGTGGCATCAGGTAAATTCCCACAGCTTACAGAGCCAAATGAGAGCTATCATGGCGTCAGTTTTGTCGCAGCAGCCGGTCCGGCAGCATTCGTTACAAGAATCAGAGCAATTCTTCTTCGTGACACAGGCGCAACACTTTCACCGTTCCACAACTGGATATTCCTTCAGGGACTTGAAACGCTGTCACTTCGTGTAGAAAGACATGTTGAAAATGCACTTAAGGTTGTGGCGTATTTGAATAACCATCCACAGGTTGAGAAGGTGAACCATCCGTCGGTATCGACAGACCCTGAGCAGCAGAGATTGTACAAAAAGTATTTCCCAAACGGCGGCGGTTCAATATTTACGTTTGAGATTAAGGGTGACGATAAAAAGGCAAAGGAATTTATAGATAATCTGGAGCTGTTTTCACTTCTTGCCAATGTTGCCGATGTAAAGTCACTTGTGATTCATCCTGCGTCAACGACTCATTCAGAGCTGAATGCCAAGGAGCTTGAGGAGCAGGGCATCAAGCCGAATACAATCAGACTTTCTATAGGAACGGAGAATATTGACGATATTATTGAAGACCTTGATGAAGCATTCAAGGCAATACAATAAAAGGCTGACAGCCGATAAAGGATATCCCCGGGTAAAGCAGCGGAAGAAAAGACGAGTGACAAAGCTTCATGCAAGGTGTATATATAATATAGAGGATACTACCGTATGACCGCAGTATAGATGATTGGCGGAAAAACGGAGGAATAAAAATAAGTGTGACAGAAAGAAGGAAAAGTTATGTCAAAAATATATAAGAGTGCAACAGAGCTGATAGGAAAAACACCGATATTGGAATTTTCAAATATTGAAAAGAACAATGATTTAAAGGCTAAGATTCTTGCAAAAATAGAATATTTTAATCCGGCAGGAAGTGTCAAGGACAGAATTGCATTACAGATGATTGAGGATGCGGAGGCGTCAGGGGCGCTGAAACCGGGTGCGACGATTATAGAACCTACGTCGGGAAATACGGGAATAGGTCTTGCGTCGATTGCTACGGCAAAGGGATATAAGGCGGTTATCGTAATGCCGGAGACCATGAGTGTTGAACGTAGAAATATCATCAAAGCATATGGTGCGGAAATTGTACTTACAGAAGGCTCAAAGGGTATGAAAGGGGCAATTGCAAAGGCGGAAGAACTGTCTAAGGAAATAGAGGGAAGCTTCGTGGCAGGTCAGTTTTCAAATCCGTCAAATCCGAAAGCACACAGACAGACAACCGGTCCTGAGATCTGGGAGGATACGGACGGACAGGTGGATGTATTTGTAGCAGGTGTAGGAACAGGCGGAACGATAACGGGTGTAGGTGAATATTTAAAGAGTAAGAAGCCCGATGTGAAGGTAATAGCCATTGAGCCGTCTGATTCACCTGTACTTTCCAAGGGTACGGCAGGAGCTCATAAAATTCAGGGAATCGGTGCGGGATTTGTACCGGATACGCTGAACACAGAGGTGTATGATGAGATTATCCCTGTTGAAAATGACGATGCGTTTGCGGCGGCAAAGGAAATTGCATCGGCAGAGGGTATTTTGGTCGGTATTTCTTCAGGTGCGGCATTTTATGCGGCAAAGGAACTGGCAAAGAGACCTGAATATGCAGGAAAGAATATCGTGGTTCTTCTTCCTGACAGCGGTGACAGATATTACTCAACACCGTTGTTTGGCTAGAAATCAGTTGTTTGTTAAATATTACAGGAGCACAATCCGTATACGGAAACGGATTGTGCTTCTTTGTTGTTTATAGAACTTTTTATCAATAGGGCTGCTATGTTTTATGTAAGAAATTTTATTATTTAATAATAGATTTTTTCTTGTTTTTTTCATCATTGATTGGTACATTGTAATTGGGATATTATTCCTTTTTTGGATATAGAATCCTGACACCTTTATGGTAAGATTGCGAATAATAACAAGAGATAAAATATCAAAACTGCCGATTTTAACATTGACAGACAAAAGAAGTGGACTAAAATGAAAAAACTTACGAAATTTCAGAAAAATATTGTGAAATGGATATGTGTCATAGTGATACTGGCACTGATTGTATATGTGTTCAGAGATTCCGCCGGCCCTATTTGGAATCAGCTTAAGGCAACAAGCTGGACAATAATCGTAATGATAGTAGTGGCAACTGTTATGTATGGTCTGTGTGAAAGCCTGATAACGTGTATATTGGCAAGGCAATACAATCAAAATTATCGTTATATTGAAGCACTTGGAATGACATATTTTTGCTCGTTTTACAGAGTGGCAACGCTTGGCAGCGGGGCAGGCGTTGCAGCGGTTGTATACTTAAACTGCTGTGGACTGAAAGGCTCGGAGGCATTAGGTATGTATACCATAGAGTACGCAATTCACAAGCTGAGTACGGCAGTGCTTGCGGCTGTGCTGTTTATAACCAACTTTGCATATATGAAACAGGAATTTGCTGATTATAAATGGTACCTTTTGCTTGGATTTGCAGCTACCGTGGTTATAACGGCATGTCTTATGCTGTTTGCATGTGCAGCATGGTTTCACAGATTTTTGTATTTCCTGATGGATAAGGTGAATTTCAAGGGAAGCTTTACAGAGCGGTTTGATAGGATTAGAAAGCAATGTATGATTATGGAAGAGGCTTCCAAAACGCTGCTTAAAAATATAAAGGTCGTATTGGGAATTTTATTTTTTAACATGGTAAAATTCTGCTTTTGGTTTATGATTCCGTACATGATATTGTCCGGTACGGGGAAGCTTACACCATACACAAGTCTGGGAATAACGGCGGTGTGTGTAATGCTGGCGGCAGTGATACCTGCACCTGCGGGAATCGGCTCAAGTGAATTTGTGCTGATTACTCTATATTCAGGACTTGTAGGAAGCACGGCGGCAGGTGCAATGGCATTGCTTTACAGATTTGCCACATTTGTTGTGCCATTTATAATAGGCGCAGTTGTAGCTGTTTTCTTCGGAAAGATAAAGAAAAAGGAGCTGCAAAAGCAGATGAAATACGGAGCAAATCCTGATATCAAACAGGAAGGACAGAAAATATAGATGAAGAAAATTGTTGTTGGCATACTTGCACATGTTGATTCCGGCAAAACGACTTTGTCGGAGGCTATGCTATATACAGCAGGTAAAATAAGAAGTTTAGGCAGGGTAGACCATCAGGATGCATATCTTGATACGGATCAGCAGGAGAAGGACAGAGGAATAACGATATTTTCAAAACAGGCGGAGTTTCGTTTCGGGAATACGGAATTTGCACTGCTTGATACGCCGGGGCATGTGGATTTTGGCGCAGAGATGGAAAGAACATTGCAGGTGCTTGATTATGCCGTTTTGGTTATCAATGGTATGGAGGGTGTTCAGAGCCATACGGAAACCTTATGGCAGCTTTTAAAGCGATATGATGTACCCGTTTTTCTATTTGTAAATAAGATGGATATGACCGTGCTTTCAAAAGAGGAATTAATGACGGATATTCGGCGCAGGCTCGGCGATGGCTGTGTTGATTTTGGCTGTGAAAATGCACCGGAGCATATCGCCATGTCGGATGAAGCCATGCTGGAGTATTTTTTGGAATACGGGGAGAATCGTAAGGAGGATGTCGCTAAGGCGATAGCAGACAGAAAATTGTTCCCATGCTATTTTGGTTCGGCACTTAAGCTTACGGGAGTGGATTCGTTTCTTTCAGCTTTGGATGACTATACCCGTATGCCGGTTTATGGAGAGAATTTTGGAGCAAGGGTTTTCAAAATTTTACGGGATGCAAAAGGTGAAAGACTGACATATATGAAGCTTACAGGAGGAGGCCTTAAATGCAGGGATATGATCAAGTATCATGAAACAGATACAGCGGATGATTGTACAACGTATATGAAGGAGCTTCATTCTGAAATGAAAAGTGAAAAGGTTAATCAAATCAGGATTTATTCAGGCAGCCGTTATGATACGGTTGAGGAAGCTTTTGCAGGAACGGTTTGCGCCGTTACGGGACTTTTGAATACATTTGCAGGACAGGGACTTGGTGCGGAGAAGCAGGGAATGCCGCCAAGTCTTGAACCGGTACTTACATATAAGCTGATTTATCCGGAAGGCATAGACCCATTCAAATTGTGGGAACAGATAAAGCAGTTAGAAGAAGAGGACCCACAGCTTCATGTCATATGGAAGGAACATTCACGTGAAATCTTCCTTAAGGTTATGGGCGAAATACAACTACAGGTATTACAGCAAATGATAAAGGACCGATTTGGCGTAGTTGTAACATTTGGAACAGGACGTATAGCATATAAGGAAACGATAAAAGCTCCTGTTATGGGTGTGGGACATTTTGAGCCTTTAAGACATTATGCAGAGGTTCATTTATTGCTTGAACCACTTCCGGCAGGAAGCGGAATCGTATGTGATTCTATTTGCAGCGAGGATGTACTTGATAAAAACTGGCAGAGACTTATTTGCACACATATTATGGAGCGACGGCATTTGGGAGTGCTGACGGGTTCTCCCGTAACGGATATCAAGATAACGGTTACGGCGGGAAAAGCGCATATGAAGCATACGGAGGGCGGAGATTTCAGACAGGCTGTTTACAGAGCGATAAGGCAGGGACTGATGATGGCGGAAAGTGTATTGCTGGAACCTGTTTATGCGTTTAAGCTGGAGATACCGTCCGGCTTGGTTGGCAGGGCGATGTCTGACATAACAAGGATGTACGGAAGCTTTACGGCACCTGAAATATCGGGCGATATTTCTGTAATCACGGGAACTGCTCCGGTGTCTGCCATGCGGGAATACCACAAAGAGCTGATGTCATACAGTCATGGAATAGGAAGGCTTTATTTGTCACTTGCGGGTTATGTACCATGTCATAATCAGGAGGAAGCAGTAGCGGAGCTTGGTTATCATCCTGATGCTGATTTGAAAAATCCGTCATCCTCCGTATTTTGTGCTCATGGAGCAGGGTATCTGGTAGACTGGTATGATGTATATGACTATATGCATGTGAAAGAAGATGAAGGATTTGTCATTACAGGTCAGACAGAATATATTGTGGAAGAAGACATGACGCCGATCAATGCTGCCGAGGCAAAAAGGCAGGCGGCAAAGGCGGCAGGAACGATGACATATACCGAGAAAGAACTGGAGGATATCTTTGTCAGAACGTATGGAACGAAGGATAGGGGAAATGAATCCTATAACAAAGCCGGTTTTAACAGGTATCACAAACAGAAGAATACGGGAAGCCAAACGGGAAGTGAAGGCGGAAGAACATCGGCAAATGCAGGTAATGGGGGAAACGGAACATTGGCAAATGCCGATGATGGGAGAAACGGAACACCGGCAAATAGGGGAATAGGCATATCGGGAGCATATAAGAAGAAAAAGGATGGCAGGGAATATCTTTTGGTAGATGGGTATAATATCATATTTGCATGGGAGGAATTGACGGAGCTTGCACAGGTAAGTCTTGATGCTGCCAGAGGCAGACTGATGGATATCCTGTGTAACTATCAAGGCTATAAAGGGTGTGAGCTGATTCTCGTTTTTGATGCGTACAAGGTAAAGGAAAATCCGGGAGAAAAGACAAAGTACCATAATATCCATGTGGTCTACACAAAGGAAGCGGAGACTGCGGATATGTATATAGAGAAAACAACCCATGAGCTGGGAAGAAAGCATAAGGTGACGGTGGCTACTTCGGATGCCCTTGAACAGCTTATTATTATGGGACAGGGAGCAATCAGACTGTCTGCAAGAGGGCTGAAGGAGGAAATAGAGAATGTTAATCGGATCATCAGGGAAGATTATTTGAGTGAATGATGGTATTTGGAGGTATGTAAATAATGGCAAAATATATCATGGCACTTGACCAGGGGACTACCAGTTCAAGAGCAATCATATTTGACAAGGCGGGGAATATAAAGGCGGCAGCACAGAAGGAATTTGCACAGTATTTTCCGAATAACGGATGGGTGGAACAGGACCCGAAGGAGATATGGGCATCACAGATTAGTGTGATGATGGAAGCAAGAGAGACTCTTGGTATAGCAGCCGGAGATATCGCGGCAATCGGTATTACCAATCAGCGTGAAACCACTATCGTGTGGGACAAGGTAACGGGAGAACCTGTATATCCGGCAATCGTGTGGCAGTGCCGGAGAACCGCGGACAGAATAGAAGCACTTAAGGCAGAGGGATATGAGGCGGTTATCAGAGAGAAGACAGGACTGATTGCAGACCCCTATTTTTCTGCCACGAAAATTGAGTGGATACTTGACCATGTAGAAGGGGCAAGAAGACGGGCTGAAAACGGAGAATTGTTATTTGGTACGGTAGATACATGGCTCATATATAAATTGACGGGCGGAAAGGTTCATGCCACGGACTATACAAATGCATCGAGAACCATGCTCTATAATATCCATGAGCTATGTTGGGATAAGGAACTGCTTGAGAAGTTTCATATACCGGAGACGCTGCTTCCGGAGGTAAAGAATTCAAGCGAAATATACGGATATACGGACAGTCAGATAACGGGTGACGTAGTTCCGATAGCAGGCGTGGCAGGTGACCAGCAGGCGGCATTATTTGGACAATGCTGTTTTTCACAGGGGGATGTGAAAAATACATACGGTACAGGTTGTTTTCTCCTTATGAATACAGGAGACAAGGCGATTTATTCCAAGCAGGGGCTGCTTACCACCATCGCCATTGGCATAGACGGGAAGGTTCAATATGCCCTTGAGGGCAGTGTATTTGTAGCCGGAGCGGCTATTAAATGGCTGCGTGACGATATGAAACTGATTGACAGTGCTGCCGATACGGAGCAGATCGCACTTTCTGTTCCGGACAGCAACGGTGTATATGTTGTACCTGCTTTTACCGGACTGGGGGCACCTTATTGGGATGCATATGCGAGAGGTGCGGTATTTGGTCTGACAAGGGGAACGACAAGAGCACATTTTGTCAGAGCTACCCTTGAATCACTGGCATATCAGACGGCTGATATTTTGAAGGCGATGGAGGCTGATTCGGGAATGCCGTTTCAGTCAATAAAGGTTGATGGAGGTGCAAGCGGAAATAACTTCCTGATGCAATTTCAGTCTGATATATTGGATGAGGATATCATAAGACCGGTGGTAACGGAAACAACTGCTCTTGGTGTGGCATATCTGGCAGGTCTTGCGGTGGGTTATTATGACAGCAGAAATGAGATAAAAAGAAGATGGAAGGCGGAGAGAGCCTTCCAGCCGGAGATAGGAACGGGCAGACGCGAAAAACTGCTTGCAGGCTGGAGACAGGCGGTAAGCAGAGTTTTGACAAAGTAGTCTTTCAGGAGGGCATTATGAATTTAATTGATGAAATTTTGGATAAGTTAACGGTCAGTGAAAAGGCTGGATTAGTATGCGGCAGCAGTTTTTTTGGCATTGCAGGAGTCCCGTCACTCAATATATCAGGTATCAATCCGCTTGATGGTGGTACAGGAATCAATTATGAGCAGCTTATCGGTGATATTTTTTCAAGGCTCAGAAAGGAAATGGAGGATGGCGCTGATGATATGCTTCCAAAGCCTTCTGAGGAAAGACATGTGATAGATAATTATTTTTGTACTGACAGGCTTTCGGAAAGGGAGCGGGGCTTCAGAGAAGCAGCGAGCCGTGAACTGAACAAAAGGTTTACAAAAAATACAAAGGTGAGCAAAAATGCGATTTATGAAATTACCCGTTCCGAGGATGAGAAGGGTGATATGATGTCTCCCGGATGTTTTCCTACGGGGATGATGCTGGGGGCAACGTGGAATCCTGATATCGTATATAGCGTAGGTCAGGCACTTGGAAGAGAAGCGCGGGCATATGGTATTCATATGCTGCTTGGTACGCCGAATATTAATATTCACAGAGACCCTTTAAACGGCAGACTGTTTGAGGGCTTTTCCGAGGACCCGAAACTGGTAGCAAAGCTTGCACCAAGTCTGGTAAAGGGCGTGCAGTCGGAAGGCGTGGCAGCAAATGTAAAGCATTTTGCCGCAAACAATCAGGAAACAAACAGACAGGGAATCAATGTGCTTATTTCGGAGCGTGCCTTAAACGAAATCTATTTTCCGGGATTTAAGGCATGTGTGCAGGAGGGCGGAGCTGCGACCATAATGGCGGCATATAATAAGATCAATGGAAGTGCATGTACAGAAAACAAATGGCTTCTTCAGGAAACCCTGCGAGACAAATGGGGATTTAACGGAATGGTAATATCTGACTGGGGCGCTGTATATCATCAGGTCGAGGCACTGAAAGCGGGAACCGATGTCAATATGCCGGGACCTGTGGATATTGCACCCATCATTTCCGCTATAGAAGAGGGCAGACTGACGATGGAAGAACTTGATACTTCGGCCCGCAGGGTGCTTGCACTGATATTTGAATATGGGATGCCGGAGAAGTATGATGAAACGTGTCGGTATATTATGGAGATGTCGAAGCAGGCAGCATATAAAGCAGCTTGTGAGGGAATCGTTATGCTGAAAAATGAGAGGGAAATTTTCCCGCTTATAAATGGCGGAATTGACATCAAAAATAGTGATTCCGTATTTGTGGATGTAACGGCTTCAAATGATAATTCCAAGGTGGTTCTGTGTGGAAGCGGTGCTGCAACCCTTTATGATTGTGGAACAGGAAGTGCAGGTATAACGACGGATAAGACCACCGATATATATAGTTGCCTTGCTGAACAGGGCGTGAATGTCTGCCGTGGAATTCCTGAGAATTACGGGAATACAAATATTTCCTGCTATATCTGTGTTGCAAGAGTCAGCGGTATGGAGGGAAATGACAGGCTTGGTATGGACTTAAATGATGATGATAAAGCTGTACTTGACAAGCTTGTGGATATCAGGAAGCAAAATCCGGCTGTAAAGCTGGGACTGATATTAAATGTGAGCGGACCTGTGGATATAACCAGATGGGAGCAGATGCTTGACGGAATATTCTGCATGTTCCTTCCGGGTATGGAGGGCGGACGTGCCATGGCGGATATATTGACGGGAAGGATAAATCCTTCAGGTAAGCTTCCGCTTACTTTCCCAAAGAAATATGCGGATACACCGACATGCCTGAACTTTCCGGGTGACGGCTATGAGGTAAACTATGGTGAGGGAATTTATGTCGGCTACAGATATTATGATAAAAAGCAGGTGGAGCCAATGTATCCGTTTGGATATGGCATGTCTTATAGTAAATTTGAAATCAGTAATATAAGATGTAATAAGGAAACGGTGCCTGTAGAACTGGTATCGGATAAAGGGGAAATCATCAATACAAGGATGCCGGTATTGAAAAATGAGATAAAAGTATATGCAGACGTGAAAAATCTTGGCCCTGATGCCCATGGGGAGGGGCAGGAGGTTATACAACTGTATGTCAGGGATATCCATGCATCCATTTCAAAACCTGTCAAGGAATTGAAAGCGTTTAAAAAGGTAAGGCTGAATCCAAATGAAACGAAAACCGTGGAACTGGCATTAAGTATTGAAGATTTTGCATCATTTGACGGAGATATTCATGAATGGACAGCAGAAGAGGGAATTTATGAAATACTGATAGGAACCAGTGTAAGTGATATTGCCGGCAGTATAAAGGTTTATTTAGATACGAAGTCAACATATAGCTATGGAATAGGTACAACAATTAAGAGATTATATGAAGATACTGTTGCAAGGGAGCATTTGTTTATGCTTTTTGACGGACTGGGGCTGGATAGAGGATATATCATGAGTAAATACGAGTATGAGCCTTCCTATACATTGGACAGACTTCTCAAGGATATATATAAAGGCGATTATCCTATATCAGACGAGTTGATAGCGTTTTTAAACAAAGTATCATTGATAAAGAGAGTTTAAATGGGATATGGATGATAGTCATGTCCTGTTGGATATAGTATAACAGAAGGGAGTTTTTTATGTTAAAAATTACATTGAGTGTGGACGGTATGGCTTGCGGAATGTGTGAAGCACATGTAAATGATGCGATAAGGAAAGCGTTTTCCGTAAAAAAGGTAAATTCATCTCACAAAAAGGGGATTACTGAGATTATTGCGGAGGAGAACTTAGACGAAAGCGCACTGAAAGCTGCTGTAGAGGAAACAGGATATACAGTAACGGAAGTAAAAACAGAGCCTTATGAGAAAAAGGGATTATTTGGTCTTGGAAAATAATAAAAGCTTTTGCCAAGGACAAACACCAAAAAGAGCCTGCCACGATATGACTTTTCAATCATTAAAGTAGCAGGCTTTTTATTTGTTTCATGCTATGAGTAAAAAATCACAGATAGCTTTCCGCTTTCGAATGTGTAAGATGAAATTTCTTCATAAGTATTTGCTTTATTTTGTCATCTGAAAATCCGTTTTCCCGGAAGCTCTCAACAAAAATCCTGATAGCTTCTTCTTTGGCAGCATAATAAATCTTATCTGCCTCTGTAACAATCAGTGTACCACCCATAGTGTTCACCAGCCTTTCCTCGTAATCATTACCGTTTGTTATATGTTTGATAATCACTAAAACAACAGGCTTTTTTTCTTACCCGATATTTATTTTATCTTTGTAATATCGGGACTGATTCCAAGTAATATAAATTGTTTCGTCAGGGCCTCAGAAAACGCTGCTTCGTCAGCCGCCTTAAGGTCATCAAGTAAAATGTAGTTTGCCGTTGCCAAAACGGCTCCATCTTCACCCGGATAGAAGTATACAACAATGGGATAACTGTTGGTATATTCATAGATATACATGGTACATTCTTTTAAGTCCTCATAAACGAACAGACTGCTACATGCAAGAATACTTGAAACAGCGAGAGCTTCCGTGCCACTTTGTCTTGCAACCAGTTGTGTAAAAAAGCTGCTGTATGATTTTTGGGTAATTTGGGAAAGCAAATTGTCTGAAAAAGCATCCGGTTCAAGTCCTGACAGCGTCAAAAAGCTAAGTAGCTGTGTATCTGAAATATTGACCTGATAGACAGCAATACAGTTTTCATAGTCACCTTTTACCAATTCTTCAAATATATGACTCAAATCGTCAGGAGTAAAAAGTGTTCGGTATTCTTTGCTTGCTGCCATTTCATTCAGCAGACTTACCATTTCAAGCCCCTTATTATAAAGCATATCACTATCTGTTTTTGGTTTGTCATTCTTTTCTTTTGCTGCATTACATGCCGTGAGCATTAGTGCAAGGCAAAAGATGATTAGGATACCTGTCAGTTTTTTTGTTGATTTCTGATTCATATTTTTTGTCGGATTATTTGTCCATACTCCTTTCCAAGGGTTAAAAAAGTTAATAACTACTTATTTTAAAGTATAGTAACGGTTTTAGAATGTCAAGATAAAAAAACTGTACCAATGAAACTAAAAGTTGCGCAAATAATAGGGATAGTTGATAGACTGTATTTTGTTTATATGCTAAAATAATACGCGGAAGAAAATTGTGTAATTTTGGCTCATTAGGATATGATATAAGGAAATAAGACATGGAAGAATTATTACTGGAAATAGAGCAAACAAATCCATATAAGATCGTGATAAGCGGCGGCAGAGGCGAATATAAAAAAATTGTATTTGTCCGCAAAATCATAGGTGGTAAGAATGTTTATCAGCTTGAAAAATATACTGATAAGCAGGTTTTCCATGAGAATATAGAGGAAGCTGTGGTCTCTTCAAAGCTTGAGAAATGCCTTGAAGAGGGCTTTAAACAAATGAATTCTTTTTCTGCGGAATGGGAATATGATATTAAAATTTCCAAGAAAGGCAAATTTGCAGTAAACAAAAGAAAGGTTGCGGGAAAAGCTATTCATATAGAAGGAAATAATCGGAAAAAGAAATATATATTGGAAGAGGGAATGGATATTCCTGTGTTTCAAGAGCTTGGTATCTTTACAAAAGAAGGAAAAATCGTACACGCCATGTATGATAAATATAAGCAGATAAACCGCTTTATAGAAATGGTTGAGGATGTACTTAAGAATTATGGTAAGCCTTCTATAAATGTAATAGACTTTGGC
Organism: Coprococcus sp.; assembly: GCA_017935345.1. Taxonomy (GTDB): domain Bacteria; phylum Bacillota; class Clostridia; order Lachnospirales; family Lachnospiraceae; genus Coprococcus. The sequence continues at coordinate 83,459 of JAGBHU010000008.1, read as the reverse complement.
TGCGGGAAATCATATCTGACTTTTATTTTATATTATTATCTTGTGGAGATTAAGAAAATAGAGGCGCATATTACCGGCCTGGATTTGAAAGAGAAGGTCATTGAAGATTGTAATGCACTTGCAGAGAAGTTCGGATATGATAAGCTGAAATTTGAGCTTGGCGATATCAATGGTTATAAGACGAATGTGGATGTGGATATGGTAGTTACACTGCATGCCTGTGATGTTGCGACGGATTATGCACTTTATAATGCAATTTGCTGGAAAGCAGATTATATACTGTCCGTTCCGTGCTGCCAGCATGAGGTAAACAGACAGATACATTCGGAGAAATTATCGGCACTTACTAAATACGGGATTATAAAGGAAAGAACATCGGCATTGATTACAGATGCCATACGCGGATGTATTCTGGAAGGCTGTGGCTATAAAACAGATTTATTGGAGTTTATAGATATCGAACATTCCCCAAAGAATATATTAATCAGAGCGGTAAGGAAACATGTATCTGCCGGGAAGCGGGAACGGTCATTTGATGAAGCGAAAAGACTTTGTGAGGAATTTGCAGTGAAACAGACACTGATGGAGATGATATTTGAAGATGAAAGGAGATACGGATGAGAATTGCTTTATTTGTAGATGCAAACAGCATCGGTTATCAATATATTGATGTTATATATAAGGAAGCAATCGTACAAGGGGAAGTGATAATCAGAAATGCATATGGTGCATTGGGGAAGAATACCGGATATAGAAATGTATTGAGTGCGAACTCCTTTTATATAGTAGAAACCCCTTCATTATATAAAAAACGGATTTCAATGAGACTGGCAGCAGATATGATGAAGGTTGTCGATGGGAATATAGTGGATGCGGTTGTTATAGCTACGTTAGATGAATATATTGCGCCGATACTTTCGCTGATTAGGGAAAAGGGAAAACAGGTTATTGTATTTGGCAGTTGTCAGAACTGTGATGTGCTAAAACGTGAGTGCAATCAATTCATATATCTTGAAGCTTTATGTGGACAGAATCTTCAGGAGTATGTTACACCACTATCTGATATTGTTACGGCAATTCGCGACATCGCATCTTCCTATAAGGGAAGAGGGGAAAGACTTGCGGCGGAAGCAGCATATGTCACATTGTGTAGGAAATACAGGGACTTTGATATCAGAAACTATGGGTATACCCATTTTGATGCGTTTATAAGGAATGAGGTTTCCGGCATACATACAGAGTATGATAACAAACAGCTTTATATCAATCTGACAGATGACAACAAAGAGGTTGAAAGCTTTATATACAGTTATATTGCGGCAAAAGGAAACAGACTTGATGATATGCAGGAACTGTTTGACGCATTGTCGGGGAAATTTCCAGGCTTCTCCACGGTCCATTATGGATACAATTCCGAATATGCCTTTATATTAAGCTTTCCTAAATTGGAAATAGACGGAAACAAAGGAATTAAGCTGAAGCAGACTTTTAAGTTGAAATAGATAAATATTTATGCATGATGATTGATGGAATCCCCTTTTTGGGGTATACAGATGACGGACTATGAAAAATAGATGTTTATATTTATTAAGTTGGAATTATAAAATTACAATTCTATAATTGTAAATGAATATACGCATGATTGAGAGGAGTTAAATATGCAGGAAAATACAGGAATTACAAATGAAGAATTGCAAAGGGCAATGGGTCTGATAACGGGATTGAACAACTATTATAACAGCAAAGTAGTTGGACAGCCTTTTCTTGGTTTTGCAATTCTTGTTGCAATGATGGCAAATGGACATATTCTTCTTGAGTCGGTACCCGGCCTTGCAAAGACTACGGCAGCGAAGGTTCTGACAGATGCCGTAAATGGCAGATTTTCAAGAATTCAGTGTACGCCTGACCTTCTGCCAAGTGATATTATCGGTACACAGACGTACAATATGGCTACCAATTCGTTTGAAAATAAAGTAGGGCCTGTATATGCAAACTTTGTTCTGCTGGATGAAGTGAACCGTTCCAGCGCAAAAACCCAGAGTGCTATGCTGGAAGCCATGCAGGAACATAAAATCAGTATCGGTGGTCAGACCTATAAGCTGCCGGATGTGTTTGTGGTAATTGCAACGCAGAATCCGATTGAACAGGAGGGTACTTATATTCTGTCGGAAGCACAGCTCGACAGATTCCTCATCAAGGTAAAGCTGGCATATCCAAATACAGCTTCGGAAATTGAGATACTGAACAGAATTGAAGCAGATGTATTTTCCGAGAGCCACGCAGTAGCCACGATAGAGGATATGGTTTTTCTTCAAAATCTCTGCAAAAAGGTATATATTGATCCTTCCATTAAAAAATATATTGTTGATATCGTTCAGGCGTCCAGAAATACAGATAAGATTTTAAAACCTGAATTAGCGCAGTATGTAGCAATGGGGGCCAGTACAAGAGCGGCAATTTCTTTTATGGAAGTGGCGAAAGCGGTGGCACTGTTTAACGGACGAACCTATTGTGTTCCTGATGATGTTAAGACCATGCGGCATGTTGTATTGAGACATAGGATTATGCTGAACTTTGCTGCCGTAGCGGATGGTATCAGCGAGGAAACGGTTATTGATGCAATTATAGGAGCAGTTCAGACACCATGAGAATGAAATATATTTCAAAGATTCAGCTGAGCCTGAAGCGGTACAGTAAAATTCATACCAATAAAGCGACCTCGATAATTCTTGACGGTTCGTACAATTCAATTTATAAGGGCAGAAGCTTGGATTTTGACGATTTGCGGGAATATGTTGTGGGAGACGACATTAAGGATGTGGATTGGAAGGCATCTGCCAGAGGGCAGAAATTACTGGTTAAACAGTATATTGCCGAGAAGAAGCATAATATTATGCTTGTAATGGATACAAACAAAAGAATGCTTGCTTTTTCGAATGAGACTCAGGAAAAATGTGAAGTGGCGTATATGTGTGCAGGTACTTTGACATATCTCACAAATAAAAACGGTGATTATGTCAGTGCAACATATGCAACCGAAAAATCAGTGCAGCATTTTCCTTTTAAAATGGGATTGATGAATATTGAAAATATTTTGGCTGACTATCATAAATGTGTGACCATGGAAAATGAATCCGATATCAATGTTCCCCTTGAATATATTGTCCGCAATTTCAGAAGAAGGATGATTATTCTGATTGTAACGGATATGGAAGGCATCAGAAATATATCGGAGATAACGCTAAAAAGACTTTTGGTAATGAACGATGTACTTCTTGTCAATGTCAGCGATGTCAGGACAGAGGGAAAGAATGTATACGATATTGAAGGAGGAAATTATCTTCCGGATTTTTTTACATCAGATAAGAAGCTTGCAAAACTTGAATCAGAAAAGAGGCAGGCGGTTTATCATGAATGTATGGACAAGTTAAAGAGATTCGGTATCGCTTCGTCTACGATTTCGAATACGGATGAGATCGATATCAAAATGATGGAATTGCTGAATAAGCACAAGAATGAAAAGAGGTAACATGGAGACATCAGTAAAATTACAAGAACCATTTTCATATGCAGTTTGGCCGATAGTTGTTGTTGGAATGATAGCTGCCGCCATTTTGGTTTATTTGATAATAGATAAGCTGATTGAAGTAAGTAAGAAAAAGCGGACTACAGAAATTCCGGTAGTCAGACAGAAATCATTTGATGAGGTAGCAGCAATTAAAAGAAAATATATTGCAGAGTTATACAAAATTGAAAATGACCTTAAGAATCATAAAACCGGTATCAGAGCGGCATATCAGAAGATGAGTGTATGCATACGAAAATTTGTTTATGAGGTTACGGGAATAAAAGTTCAGCATTATACGCTTTTTGAAATAAAAACACTGAATATGCCCATGCTGGAAGAGTTGATTGCGGAGTATTATGCACCTGAATTTGCCCGAAAATCAGTAGGAGACATCAGTGCATCGATAGAGAAAACAAAAAGGGTTATAGAGAGATGGAATTAAAAAATCATTTTGTATTATACATAGGCATATTGATATTCGTTCTTCTTTTTAGTTTATTCTTTATTAAATTTAATAAGAAGGAGAATTATAAAGGCGGCAAAAAGGTTGTCAACACGCTGTATACAAGAGATGAGCCTTATTTTAAAAGGAAAATGTTGACGTATCGGATATTATCGGTGTTGATGATAGCGGCGTGTGTGATGGGGATTGCGGTATCTTTTATCATGTTGGCAAGACCATATAAGACGAAAACTGTTAATAAAGAAAAATACAGCAGAGATATTATTCTGTGTATTGATGTATCTACATCGGTTGACTATCTGAATAAAAATCTTGTTGAAGAGTTAAAGGAAACCGTCAATAATCTGAAAGGGGAACGATTTGGTATTGTCATATTCAATGCCAGTCCTGTGCTGCTTTCACCGTTGACGGATGATTATGAATTTATTATTGAACAGCTGGATTTAATTGAGCAAAGTCTTGATATGCGTATTCGATTTAATGAAGGCGGATATTTGCCGGATAACTGGTTTTATCTGGATACGTATATATCCGGCGGAACCTTGGTCGGCGCAGAAGAGCGCGGAAGTTCTTTGATTGGAGACGGCTTGGCTGCAAGTGTTTATGATTTCTCTGATTTGGAGGAGGAGCGGACGCGAATTGTCATTTTTTCTACAGACAATGATATTCAGGGAACACCGCTTGTAACATTGGAGGAAGCCGCTGACATCTGTAAGGAAAATAACGTAACAGTATTCGGCATTGGTACAAAGGAAATGACCGAAGCAAATAAGCAGTCCATGCAGGATGCGGTTTTATATACCGGAGGAGCCTTCTATCTTGAAGAGGAGTCGGGAACTTTTGCTCAAATCGTAAGTGAAATAGAGAAGAAAAGTAAAAGCCTTATCAAGGGAAGCACGGAGATACAGGAGATTGAGCTTGTTGAAATACCTTTTATATTGCTTCTTTTTTCTGTTATGGCAATGATAGTGTTAACGAAAATAATTAAGAGATAGAAATATTCAGTCATATAGCAGATAGCAGATGACTGGATATTAGAACAGAGGGGAACATGACAGTAAATCCGATTATTCCGATATGGCTGATGACGATACTATGTGTGGCATTGCTTCTGCTGAAAAGGAAGGGCATCATACCATATATCAGGCAGATAGTCATCATTGTGTTAATATTTGTAATTAATTTAAGAATTATGGTTCCGGATGGGAATGTTAAGGGCAAGACGAAGCAGGTAGATGCGTATGTATTGTTTGTGGTTGATAATACCATCAGCATGCTTGCAAGAGATTATAATGGGGAAACAGAAAGGCTGACGGCGGTTCAAGAGGATTGTGCTTATATTATAGATGAACTGTATGGCGCAAAGTTTTCGGTTATTTCTTTTGATAATAATGCGAATTTGCTGTCTCCTTTTACCGACAATGCAGATTATGCAAAGAGTGTTGTCAATTCGATATATCCGATGGGTGAATTGTATGCAAGAGGCAGTTCCATGAATATATGTAAGGATTTACTGATTGATACTTTGAAAACGGCAAAAGAGAAGAAGAATGGAAACGTAATCATATTTTTTATCAGTGACGGGGAAATTACAAATGGTGATTCGCTGGAATCTTTTAAGGAAACGGCGGATTACATTGATAACGGTGCAGTTCTTGGTTATGGAACAAAAGAAGGCGGCGAGATGTATGTCCAGTCATATTTTGATGAGAAACCGGTAGCAATAGAAGATACTTCAACTTATCCATATAAGACCGCAAAATCCAAGATTGACGAGAATAATCTTGAACAGATAGCGGATGACCTGGGTGTCAATTATGTAAATATGAATAAGAGGGCTGACATAGATAAAATACTTAAGGATATTAAAAATGATTCCAAGGTATCAATCACAGATACGGATATGACGGGATATGCAGATATTTACTACATTTTTGTAATTCCGCTTTTGCTTTTATTGTTATATGAGTTTATAGAGTATAGAAGGAGAGTGTAAGCGTATCAATGAAAAAAATACTGATGATGGTTGGAATTTTATTGCTCTTATTTTTCATATGTCTTGTAGCAGGTTATGCCGCTAATGAGTCCATGATTGATAAATATAATAGCGGGATATATGAAAAAAATGACCTTGCCGTGCTGGGTTTTACAGAACCTTATATAGCTCATTACAATCAGGGCAATCATTATTTCAGGGAGGGGGACTATGAGAACGCCATAGAGGAATATAAGAAGGCGTTGGATAAGAACCCGCCCCATAACAAAGAATGTTTGATAAGAATCAATCTGGCTCTGGCTATGGTTACACCGATTAAACCGGATGAAATAACGGAAAGTAATCTTGAAGAAACAATTGACATACTTGAAGAGGCAAAGAATGTCCTGACATTGCATGGCTGTGCAAATAAAGATGACCATAACGGACATAATGAAGATGCGCAGAGACTGAAGGATGAAATTGATGCGTTTGAAGAAATGCTGAAAAAGCAAATCAATTCCGATGACAATCAGGATAACAAGGACAATAAAGAAGATGATAAGGATAATAAGGACACAGAGGATAAAGAGGAAAAGAAGAAGCAGCTTGAAGAGTTAGAGGAACAGGGAACCAAAGAAAGAAATCAGAGTATTAACGAGTATCAAAATTATTTTGGTGATTACTATTATTATGACGGTCCTACATGGTAGAAAAAATAAAAAAAATGCTTGCAATACTGAAAATACTGGTATATAATCAGTTTTGCTGTGACATGATAGCGATGAAACGGAGGTTGCTGCGCCCATCTGACGCAGGTTTTTCGTGGAGCGAATGTCAATTAATAATAACTGACGGCAAGTCACTGCACCAAACTGTCTACGAAAGGGTAGAAACGACGTGTTTGTTCCTTGATTTAAAATAGGACACACACGGGAGAGTGTGCAGTCACCACTTGTTGTACTAAGATTAAGTGCGAAAAGGAGGCGGCTTTTTTTATGGCAAATCAGATTATGAGAATTACACTTAAGGCATATGACCACAAGCTTATCGATCAGGCATCAAGCCAGATTATCGATACTGTTAAGAAGACAGGTGCTAAGGTCAGCGGACCGGTTCCAATGCCAACGAAGATTGAGAAAATCACAATCTTAAGAGCTGTTCATAAGTACAAAGACTCAAGAGAACAGTTCGAGCAGAGAACTCATAAGAGATTAATCGATGTAATTGCTCCAACACAGAAGACAATCGACGCATTACAGAAGATTGATTTATCTGCAGGTGTTTACATCGACGTTAAGATGAAATAATTAGAAGCGGACTAATTTAAAACAAATCGCAGCATTATTTATATGTAAGAACAGTACCTAATGCATCTTTGGATGTAATTTAGTATGATTGCAAACTGCAATCCGCTGTGAATTAATTAGGAGGAAAGAAAAAATGAAAAAGGCTATTTTAGCAACAAAGGTCGGAATGACACAGATTTTCGACGACAACGGTGTATTGACACCGGTTACAGTATTACAGGCTGGTCCATGTGTTGTAACCCAGATTAAAACAGTTGAGAATGACGGTTACGATGCAGTTCAGGTAGGATTCGGCGAAAAGAAAGAAAGAATTACAACGAAGGACGTTTCAGGAAAGAAGATTATCAGAAATCCACATGGTGCTGGTAAGGCAGAAACAGGACATGCAAAGAAGGCTGGAACAACGCCAAAGACTTTCTACAGAGAGTTCAGATTTGAGAACAGTTCAGAGTATGAGCTTGGTGCTGAGATTAAGGCAGACATCTTCGCTGAAGGCGATAAGATTGATGTTACTGCTAAGTCAAAAGGTAAGGGCTATGCCGGCGGTCTTAAGAGACACGGTTTAAAGTCAGGTCCTTCAGGTCATGGTTCAAAATACCACAGACATGCAGGTTCAAATGGTTCTGCAACAACTCCGGGTAGAGTATTCAAGGGTAAGAAGATGCCTGGACATATGGGTAACGTAAGAGTTACTATCCAGAACCTTGAGATCGTTAAGATAGATGTTGAAAATGATGTTATCTTGGTTAAGGGTGCAGTTCCTGGACCAAAGAAGTCATTGGTTATGCTTAAGGAAACAGTAAAGTCCGGTAAGTAGGACTTTGGAAAGGAGATACGAAAATGGCATCAGTTAAGGTTTATGACATCGAAGGAAAAGAAGTTGAGACATTAGAACTCAATGACGCAGTATTCGGTGTAGAAATAAATGAGCATTTAATGCATTTGGCTGTAGTTGGACAGCTCGCCAACAGCCGTCAGGGAACACAGAGCGCAAAGACACGTTCTGAGGTTTCAGGTGGCGGAAGAAAGCCATGGAGACAGAAGGGAACCGGTCATGCAAGACAGGGTTCAACAAGATCTCCACAGTGGACAGGTGGCGGTGTTGTATTTGCACCAAAGCCAAGAGATTATTCAGTTAAGATGAATAAGAAGGAAAAACAGCTTGCTATGAAGTCAGCTCTTTCAGTTAAGCTTGCTGAGGATAAGCTGGTTGTTGTTGACAAGCTTGAGATGGAGGAGATTAAGACAAGCGTATTTGCAAAGATTCTTGCAAAGCTTTCAGCTCCGAAGTCACTGGTAGTAACAAAGGATAAGAATAATAACGTTATTCTTTCAGCAAACAACATTCCTACAGTGAAGACAACAATGGTAAACTCACTGAGTGTTTATGACATTCTTAAATATGAGAAGCTTGTTCTTACAAAGGATGCTGTTGCAGCAATAGAGGAGGTGTACGCATAATGGCAGATATCAAGTATTATGACGTTATACTTAAGCCTGTAATTACAGAAAAGAGTATGAATGCTATGGCTGAGAAGAAATATACATTTCTTGTTCATCCGGATGCAAATAAGTCACAGGTTAAGGATGCTGTAGAAAAGATGTTCGAAGGAACAAAGGTTGCGAAGGTTAACACAATGAATAACGATGGCAAAGTAAAGAGACGTGGTATGACATACGGAACGACTGCTAAGTACAAGAAAGCTATCGTACAGTTAACAGCAGACAGCAAGGATATAGAGATTTTTGAAGGACTTTAATAAAAAGCAGTATACGCAATCAAAGCGTGATAATAAATTGAACCGAAAGGAGAACGAAAATGGGAATTAAGACATATAACCCATATACACCTTCCAGAAGAAATATGACCGGTCTTGATTTTTCAGAAATCACAAAGACCACTCCTGAGAAATCACTTCTTGTTTCAAAGAGCAAGACCGCCGGTCGTAACAATCAGGGAAAGATAACAGTAAGACATCACGGTGGTGGTGCAAAACAGAAATATAGAATTATTGATTTTAAGAGAAATGATAAGGATGGCATTCCGGCTACAGTAAATGCTATCGAGTATGATCCAAACAGATCAGCAAATATTGCGCTTCTGTTTTATGCAGACGGTGAGAAGAGATATATCCTCGCACCATATAAACTTGCAGTAGGTGATGTTCTGATGAACGGACCGGAGGCTGAAATCAAGGTTGGTAACTGCCTCCCACTTCAGAATATTCCAGTTGGTACACAGATACACAACATCGAGTTATACCCTGGCAAGGGCGGACAGCTTGTTCGTTCAGCAGGTAACTCAGCACAGCTTATGGCTAAGGAAGGCAAATATGCAACACTTAGACTTCCATCAGGCGAAATGAGAATGGTTCCAATCATCTGTAGAGCAACAATCGGACAGGTAGGAAACATCGAGCATGGCCTTGTTAACATTGGTAAAGCCGGACGGAAACGTCACATGGGTATTAGACCAACAGTTCGTGGTTCTGTCATGAACCCTAATGACCATCCACATGGTGGTGGTGAAGGTAGAGCACCAATCGGTAGACCGGGTCCTTCAACACCTTGGGGTAAGCCAGCTATGGGTCTTAAGACAAGAAAGAAGAACAAACAGTCTAATAAGATGATCGTAAGAAGAAGAGACGGTAAGAGTGTTAAATAATAAGGAGGTATGACGATGGCTCGTTCATTAAAAAAAGGACCATTTGCAGATGAGCATTTACTGAAGAAGGTAGATGCATTAAATGCAAGCAACAGTAAAGAAGTTATAAAGACCTGGTCAAGACGTTCAACAATTTTCCCATCATTTGTTGGCCATACAATCGCTGTACATGATGGAAGAAAGCACGTACCAGTATATGTAACTGAAGATATGGTAGGACATAAGCTCGGCGAGTTCGTAGTTACCAGAACATACAGAGGTCATGGTAAAGACGAAAAGAAGGGTAGAAGATAATTATTTGGAATATTTGAAAGGAGGATTTATCCATGGCTAAAGGACATAGATCCCATGATAAGAGACTCAGAAATGAGAACAAAGATACAAGACCATCAGCTAAGGTTTCATACGCAAGAGTGTCAGTAACAAAAGCTTGTTTCGTATTAGATGCTATCAGAGGCAAGGATGTTCAGACAGCATTAGCTATACTTGCTTACAATCCTAGATATGGTTCAAGTGTTATAGAGAAGTTATTAAAGTCAGCAGTAGCAAATGCTGAAAATAACAACGGAATGAAGATGGAGAATCTTTATGTAGCAGAGTGTTACGCAAACAAAGGACCTACAATGAAGAGAATTCATCCAAGAGCACAGGGTAGAGCATATAGAATTGAGAAGAGAACAAGTCACATCACAATCGTGCTTGACGAGAGATAGGAGGTAAATAATGGGACAGAAAGTTAATCCTCATGGCTTAAGAGTCGGCATTATCAAAGATTGGGATTCAAGATGGTATGCTGACACAAAGAATGATGAGTTTGCTGCTAATTTAGCAGAGGATCATAAGATTAGAACTTATTTAAAGAAGACACTTTACAATGCAAACATCTCAAAGATTGAAATTGAGAGAGCTGCTGATAAGGTAAAGGTTGCATTATATACAGCTAAGCCGGGTGTTATCATCGGTAAGGGCGGTGCCGGAATCGAGAAGATTAAGGCAGATGCACAGAAGCTTACAAGCAAGAAGCTGTTTATAGATGTTAAAGAGATTAAGAAGCCTGATGCAGATGCACAGTTAGTTGCAGAAAATATTGCAGCACAGCTTGAGAACCGTATTTCATTCAGAAAGGCTATGAAGTCTTGCATGGGCAGAACCATGAAGGCCGGTGCTCAGGGTATCAAGTGTGCATGTTCAGGTCGTCTTGGTGGTGCAGATATGGCTAGAACAGAGTTCTACAGTCTGGGTACAATTCCACTTCAGACACTTCGTGCTGATATTGATTATGGATTTGCTGAAGCAGATACAACATTCGGTAAGGTTGGTGTTAAGACATGGGTTTACCATGGTGAGGTACTTCCAACCAAGACAACAAAGGAAGGGAGCGATAAATAATGTTAATGCCTAAGAGAGTAAAACGTCGTAAGCAGTTCAGAGGCACTATGGCTGGTAAGGCACTTAGAGGCAATAAGATTACTAACGGCGAATATGGTCTCGTAGCTATGGAGCCGGCTTGGATTAAGTCAAATCAAATCGAAGCTGCCCGTATTGCGATGACAAGATATATGAAGCGTAGTGGTAAAGTATTTATAAAGATTTTCCCTGACAAGCCGGTTACAGCAAAGCCTGCTGAAACTCGTATGGGTTCAGGAAAAGGTTCACTTGAGTACTGGGTAGCAGTTGTTAAACCGGGCAGAGTTATGTTTGAGATATCAGGCGTATCAGAAGAGGTAGCAAGAGAGGCATTAAGACTCGCAATGCATAAGCTTCCGCTTAAGTGTAAGATTGCAACAAAAGCAGAATTAGAGGAGGTAGCAGGCAGTGAAAACTAAGGATTTTATGAATGAATTAAACAGTAAGTCTGTAGACGAGCTCCAGAACGAATTAGTAGCTGCTAAGAAGGAATTATTCAACTTAAGATTCCAGAATGCTACAAATCAGCTTGACAATACAAGCAGAATCAAAGAAGTAAGAAAGAACATAGCAAGAATTCAGACAGTTATAGCCCAGAAGGCTAATGCTTAATTATCTTGGAAGGAGGAATTATTGTGGAAAGAAATCTGAGAAAAACACGTGTAGGTTTAGTTACAAGTGACAAGATGGATAAGACAATTGTTGTTTCTATCGTAGATAATGTTAAGCATCCTCTTTATGGCAAGATTGTAAAGAGAACTTACAAGTTAAAGGCTCATGATGAGAATAATGAGTGCAAGATTGGCGATAGAGTAAAAGTTATGGAGACAAGACCATTATCTAAGGATAAGAGATGGAGACTTGTAGAAATCATCGAAAAGGCAAAATAAGGAGGCAAATAAAATGGTTCAGCAGGAAACAAGACTTAAAGTTGCTGATAATACTGGTGCAAAAGAATTGCTTTGTATCAGAGTTTTAGGCGGCTCAGTAAGAAGATATGCAAATATTGGCGATATCATCGTTGCCTCAGTTAAAGATGCAACACCAGGTGGAGTTGTAAAGAAGGGTGATGTAGTGAAAGCCGTTGTTGTAAGAACAAAGAAGGGCGCTCGTCGTAAGGATGGTTCATACATCAAGTTTGATGAGAATGCTGCTGTAATTATAAAAGACGATTTAAATCCAAGAGGTACACGTATCTTTGGACCAGTTGCAAGAGAGCTTAGAGATAAGAAGTTCATGAAGATTGTCTCACTTGCACCTGAAGTATTATAAGGAGGTGTAGACCATGGCAACAATGAAGATTAAGAAAGATGATATGGTACAGGTTATTGCCGGTAAGGACAAAGGCAAAGAAGGCAAGGTCCTTTCAGTAGATAAGAAGAATGGTACCGTAGTAGTTGAAGGAATCAATAAGGTATTCAAGCACAGCAAACCAAGCATGGCTAACCAGCAGGGCGGAATCATCGAAATGGAAGCTCCAATGGACATCTCAAATGTAATGTATCTTTACAAGGGTAAGCCTGTAAGAATCGGTTTTGAAGGAACCGGTAAGGATAAGGTTCGTGTAGCCAAAGTTGACGGTAAGACAGAGAAGATAGATTAATTGGAAGGAGGTCGTCTTAGTTGAGTAGACTTAGAGAAAAGTATGACGCTGAAATAAAAGGTGCCATGACTGAGAAATTCGGATATAAAAATGTAATGCAGATTCCAAAGCTCGAAAAGATTGTTATTAATATGGGCGTTGGTGAAGCAAGAGAAAATGCTAAGGTTTTAGATGCAGCAATTAAGGATCTTGAGATTATCGCAGGTCAGAAGGCTGTTGTAACTCGTGCAAGAAAGTCAGTTGCTAACTTCAAGTTAAGAGAAGGAATGCCTATCGGTTGTAAGGTAACACTTCGTGGCGAGAAGATGTATGAGTTCTTAGACCGTTTAGTAAACCTTGCCCTTCCACGTGTACGTGACTTCAGAGGTATCAATCCAAACGGATTTGATGGCAGAGGTAACTACGCAATGGGTGTTAAGGAACAGCTTATCTTCCCTGAAATTGAGTACGATAAGGTAGATAAGGTTAGAGGTATGGATATTATATTTGTAACAACTGCTAATACAGATGAGGAAGCTCGTGAGTTATTAACATTGTTCGGTATGCCTTATAGTAAATAATTAAAGGAGGAGATTCAGCATGGCTAAGACAGCAATGAAAGTAAAGCAGCAGCGTGCACAGAAGTTCTCAACAAGAGAATATACACGTTGTAATATATGTGGTCGTCCACATTCAGTATTAAAGAAATACGGAATTTGTAGAATCTGCTTCCGTGAATTAGCATATAAGGGACAGATTCCTGGCGTTAAGAAATCAAGCTGGTAAGAGTAAGAAGGAGGAAATTTATTATGTCAATGAGCGATCCAATAGCAGATATGCTTACAAGAATTCGTAATGCTAATACAGCAAAGCATGATACAGTAGAAATCCCTGCTTCAAAGATGAAGAAAGCTATAGCAGACATACTTTTATCAGAAGGTTATGTTAAGGCTGTAGATATTATCGAAGACGGTAAGTTTGAAACAATCAAAATTACCCTGAAGTACGGTGCAGATAAAAACGAGAAGATTATAACAGGTCTTAAGAGAATTTCTAAGCCTGGTCTTCGTGTATACGCAAGCAAGGATGAGCTTCCAAAGGTACTTGGTGGTCTCGGAACAGCTATTATTTCAACAAATAAGGGCGTATTAACAGATAAAGAAGCCAGAAAAGAAAACGTAGGCGGAGAAGTACTTGCATTTATTTGGTAGGCATTGAATACTTAATGAGTGCAAGCTGAAAGCGAAGCGCGAATTTAGCATGAAAGCCCATCCCGAGACTTAAAGAGAACGAGCTGAAAGCGAAGTTTGAATTTAGTTCGAGTGGATGAGGTAAAGCCTTATCGACGCTCTTAGCGAAGCGTAGCTGAGCTTAGGAGTTGATAGTTGAAAATATTAGCAAGATATTTATTATAAATTTTAAAGGAGGAACGGCGAAATGTCACGTATCGGAAGAATGCCTATCGCGGTACCTGCAGGAGTTACTGTAGATATTGCAGAAAATAATAAAGTGACTGTAAAAGGACCAAAGGGAACACTTGAAAGAGTGCTTCCGGCGGAGATGGAAATTAAATTAGAAGCTGATGTTATCACAGTTTCAAGACCAAATGATTTAAAGAAGATGAGATCATTACATGGTTTAACAAGAACACTTCTTAACAACATGATTGTAGGTGTTACAAACGGTTATGAGAAGGTTCTTGAAGTAAACGGTGTAGGTTATAGAGCTCAGAAGCAGGGCAATAAGCTTGTTCTTGCTCTTGGTTATTCACATCCGGTAGAGATGGTTGATCCGGAAGGCATCGAAACAAAGGTTGATGGCAATAAGATTTCAGTTTGCGGTATCGACAAGGAAAAGGTTGGTCAGTATGCGGCTGAGATAAGAGAGAAGAGAGCACCGGAGCCATATAAGGGCAAGGGTATCAAGTATATGGATGAGACTATCAGACGTAAAGTTGGTAAGACTGGTAAGAAATAATAAAGGAGTGAGATAAGATGATTAAAAAGGTATCAAGAAGCGAAGTTCGTGTAAAGAAACATATGCGTGTTCGTAATCATTTAGCTGGTACATCAGCAAGCCCACGTTTAGCTGTATTCAGAAGTAATAATCATATGTACGCTCAGATTATTGATGATTCAGTTGGAAATACTTTAGTTTCTGCTTCAACAGTTGAGAAGTCAGTTAAGGCTGAACTTGAGAAGACAAATGATGTTGATGCAGCAGCATACGTTGGTAAGGTTATTGCTGAGAGAGCATTGGAAAAGGGAATCAAATCTGTTGTTTTCGACAGAGGCGGTTTTGTATATCATGGTAAGATTCAGGCATTAGCAGATGCAGCAAGAGAAGCTGGTCTAGAATTCTAGTAAGGAGGAAAAACAACATATGAAGCGTGAAATCATAGATGCTAGTAAGTTAGAATTAGAAGAAAAAGTAGTAGATATCAAACGTGTAACTAAAGTTGTTAAGGGCGGACGTAATTCTAGATTTGCATGTCTTGTTGTAGTTGGTGACAAGAATGGCCATGTTGGCGTTGGCGTAGGAAAGGCAGTAGAAATTCCTGAGGCTATTCGCAAAGGCAAGGAAGATGCAACAAAGAATTTAGTTACGGTTCCTGTAAATGACAATGGTAGTGTTCCTTATGATTGGAACGGAAAATTCGGTAGTGCTTCTGTATTGCTTAAGTCAGCTCCGGAAGGTACCGGTATCATCGCAGGTGGTCCGGCACGTAGCGTACTTGAGCTTGCAGGTTATAAGAATATCCGTACAAAATCCTTAGGTTCAAACAACAAGCAGAACGTAGTTCTTGCAACAATCAAGGGCCTTTCAGAGATTAAGGCACCGGAAGAGATTGCAAGACTTCGTGGAAAATCTGTTGATGAGATACTTAACTAGGGAGGTATTAGAAAATGGCAGATAAGTTAAAAGTTACTTTAGTAAAATCACCAATCGGCTGTGTTCCAAAGCATAAGAGAACAGTTGAGGCTCTTGGCCTCAAGAAGGTTAACAAGTCAGTTGAACTTCCAAACAATGCTGCAACTCTTGGTATGGTTAAGCAGGTTAGTTATTTGGTAAAGGTAGAAGAAGTATAATTATATTAAGGAGGATGCAGGTCATGGATTTATCAACATTAAAGCCGGCTGAAGGCTCAAAGCATAGCGATAATTTCAGAGTAGGCCGTGGACATGGTTCAGGAAATGGCAAGACTGCAGGCAAGGGACATAAGGGTCAGAAGGCTCGTTCTGGATCACCGAGACCAGGTTTCGAAGGTGGACAGATGCCTTTATATAGAAGAATCCCTAAGAGAGGTTTCAAGTGTATTAATCACAAAGAAATCGTTGGTATCAATATTTCTGCTCTTGAGAGATTTGAGGATGGTTCTGAAGTAACCGTTGATACCCTTATCGAAGCAGGTATTGTTAAGAACCCACGTGACGGTGTTAAGATTCTTGGAAATGGAGAGTTAACAAAGAAGCTCAATGTTAAGGCAGATGCTTTTTCAAAGTCAGCAGCTGAGAAGATTGAAGCTCTTGGCGGAAAAGCAGAGGTGATGTAATAATGTTCAAAACCTTAATTAATGCATTTAAGGTAAAGGAAATAAGAAAAAAGTTATTATATACATTCTTTGTACTTGTAGTAATCAGACTTGGTTGCCTGATTTCCGTACCGGGAATAAGAGCTGAAGCTGTTAAGGAATATCTTAGCAATGCATTAGGTGATTCGATGAATATATTTAGTTCATTTACAGGAGGTTCATTTGAGCAGATGTCAATATTTGCACTTTCTGTAACACCATATATTACAGCTTCCATTATTATTCAGCTTCTTACAATTGCCATACCGGCACTTGAAGAAATGCAGAAGGACGGAGAAGACGGAAGAAAGAAAATAACAGCAATAACAAGATTTATGACAGTAGGTCTTGCGATTCTTGAGAGCTCAGGCCTTGCAGTAGGCTTTGGACAGAAGGGATATTTAGACAGCTACAGCTTCTGGTCAGTTCTTTCGATGATCGTAGTTCTTACAGCAGGTAGTTCATTTGTAATGTGGCTTGGTGAAAGAGTTACAGAGAGAGGCGTTGGAAATGGTATATCAATTATCCTGTTGATAAATATTGTTTCAACCTTCCCGAATGACCTTAAGAATCTGTATGTTCAGTTTATGAAAGGTAAGGACCCCGTAAGACTTGTTCTTGTGGGAGCACTCATTGCCGCTGTTATCATTGTTACAGTTGTTCTTGTCTGTGTACTTCAGGGTGCAGAGAGAAAGATACCGGTACAATATGCGAAAAGTGTAAGAGGAAGAAAACAGATTGGCGGACAGACAAGTCATATTCCACTGAAGGTAAACACCGCAGGTGTTATTCCTGTCATATTTGCATCATCAATCCTTTCCGTTCCGCAGATTATCGTTAGTCTGTTTGGCATAAAGGCTTCGGGTGCAGGTGCAACGGTTCTTCAGATTATCAGCCAGCAGAACTGGTTCAGCAGAACAAAGCCGTGGGCAACAGTTGGCTTTTTGTTATATGTTTTACTCATTTTCTTCTTTGCATATTTCTATACGGCAATTACATTTAATCCGATGGAAATCGCAAACAATATGAAGAAAAGTGGTGGATTTGTTCCGGGTATCAGACCGGGTAAGCCGACTCAGGATTATCTGAATAAGATATTAAATTATATTATATTTATAGGCGCGGTTGGCCTTTTAATTGTAGCATGTATTCCAATGTTCTTTAACGGTTTCTTTAATACAAACCTTTCATTTGGTGGTACTTCTATCATCATCGTTGTCGGTGTTGTAGTCGAGACAATGAAGAGCTTAGAATCACAGATGCTCGTAAGACATTATCAGGGATTTTTATTAGACTGATAGTAATCATATATGAATGGGAGTGTACGAATGTGCACTTCCTATTCGTGTATATATAGCTTAGAATTATAGTGTGCTGCATAGATACGCTTACCTGTCGGTAAAAGGAATGAGATAGCTTTACCGATATGCAGCTAAAAAAAATAAAAGTAAGCCGTAAGGGGCTTTTATATGAAATATCGGAGGAATAAAATATGAAGATAATTATGTTGGGTGCCCCAGGGGCAGGAAAAGGTACACAGGCAAAAATGATTGCCGAAAAGTATGGCGTACCACATATCTCGACAGGAGATATATTCAGAGCAAACATTAAAAACGGAACAGAACTCGGCGCTAAAGCAAAAGAGTACATGGACAAAGGTCTCCTTGTACCGGATGAATTAGTTGTTGATTTAGTAATAGATAGATTTAAGGAGCCGGATTGCAAGAATGGTTATGTCCTTGACGGATTCCCAAGAACAATTCCACAGGCAGAGGCTCTTGATAAGGCACTTTCAGCAATTGGTGAGACAATTGATTATGCCATTAATGTTGAGGTACCGGATGAGAATATCGTAAAAAGAATGTCAGGAAGACGTGCATGTGTAGGCTGCGGAGCAACATATCATATTGTATATAATCCGACAAAGGAAGACGGAAAATGTGATACCTGTGGAGCAGAGCTTATCTTAAGAGATGATGATAAGCCGGAGACAGTTCTTAACAGACTGAAGGTATATCATGAGCAGACACAGCCGCTTATTAACTACTATGAGGCAAAGGGAGTTATGAAAGAGGTTGACGGAACTGTTGACATGAAGGATGTATTTGCTGCTATCGTTGAGATTTTAGGTGAATAGTAATGGCGATTGCTATAAAATCCCAAAGAGAGATTGAACTTATGAGGGAAGCAGGAAGAATACTTGCTATCACTCATGAAGAGTTGAAAAAGGCGATTAAGCCGGGTATTACAACATATGAAATTGATAAGCTTGGTGAAGAGATTATCAGAAGCTATGACTGTATACCGTCATTTTTAAATTATAATGGATATCCGGCTTCTATATGTATATCCGTAAATGAAGAAGTGGTACATGGTATTCCTTCAAAAAACAGATATATTCAGGAAGGCGATATCGTTAGTTTGGATGCAGGCGTGATTTATAAGGGTTATCATTCGGATGCCGCCAGAACTTATGGTGTGGGGCAGGTGTCAAAAGAGGCAGAATTCCTTATGGAAACAACAAAGCAATGCTTCTTTGAAGCCCTTAAGGTTGCGACGGCGGGAAATCACATCAGAGATATAGGAATTGCTGTTGAACAATATGCAGTACAGCGCGGCTTGGGAGTCGTTATTGATTTGGTCGGACACGGTGTAGGAGCAAATCTCCATGAAGAGCCGGAGGTGCCAAATTTTGAAACGAAACGAAGAGGTGCAAAGCTGAAGGCGGGAATGACAATCGCTGTCGAGCCGATGATAACACTTGGGGATTATGAAGTGGATTGGCTGGATGATGATTGGACTGTTGTTACAAGAGACGGAAGTCTTGCAGCGCATTATGAAAATACAATTCTTATAACGGAAGGTGAACCGGAGATACTGTCCAGAGCAGAGGGACTGGAATTATAAAATAAAAATGTAGAAAAGCGTTTTCTTCAAAAGTCATAGGTTGATAGGAGGATTTAAAATGTCAAAGGCAGATGTAATAGAAGTAGAAGGAACAGTTGTTGAGAAGCTTCCAAATGCCATGTTTCAGGTAGAAATTGAGAATGGTCATAAGGTTCTTGCTCATATAAGCGGAAAACTGAGAATGAATTATATCAAGATTCTTCCAGGAGATAAAGTAACCATAGAGTTATCACCATACGACCTTACAAAGGGCAGAATCGTATGGAGAGATAAATAAGGAAATTGTGTTATTATTTTGAAACGACGTACGGAGTCAAAAAAGTAATGACAGGATATACAATTTCAAATATTTAGTAAATTTGCTATTGCATTTTATAACAGTTAATGTTAAAATGCGTATTTGTAGCGGACTTTTTTTGAAAGGAGATTTTCTAATGAAGGTTAGAGCATCAGTAAAACCTATATGCGATAAGTGCAAAGTTATCAAGAGAAAAGGCATCGTTAGAGTTATCTGCGAGAATCCTAAGCACAAACAGCGTCAGGGTTAATCAAAAAAAGAATGAGGTATTTGGGATGATAGCCCATCCGGGAGAATACCTTGTTTTTGTACGTCAACACATAAGGTTTGTGTTGAATTATTTAGAAGCGGCTGTAGCATATGAATTTATGCTAGTAAAAATATAGAAAATTATGGTCAGAGGACTGTCAGTATATGCATTTCACCCCAATACGGGAGTATTGGGATATACTGGGATAATCGCCAAACAAGAAGAATTTTTACGGAGGTTAATTAGAATGGCTCGTATTTCAGGTGTTGATTTACCAAGAGAGAAGCGTGTTGAGATTGGACTTACTTATGTATATGGTATCGGTTTAAAATCATCACAGCGTATTCTTAAGGAAGCAAATGTTAATCCTGACACACGTTGTGCAGACTTAACTGATGATGAGGTAAGAAGAATCAGTGAAGTAGTCAACGCAACACAGACTGTTGAAGGAGATTTACGTAGAGAAGTAGCTCTTAATATTAAGCGTTTACAGGAAATTGCTTGTTATCGTGGTAAGCGTCATAGACAGGGACTTCCAGTTCGTGGTCAGAAGACAAAGACAAACGCTAGAACTCGTAAGGGTCCTAAGAAAACAGTAGCGAATAAGAAGAAGTAATTTCTTCCTGTTAAATGGAGTTTCTTCTATATATAATATGGAAGAAATATTGATAAAGAGATTTTGAGATAACAATATATATTTGTTTAATTTTGAAAAAACCATAGGAGGTTTAAGTTAATGGCTAAACAGGCTACTAAAAAAGTGACTAAGAAGCGTGTTAAGAAGAGCGTTCAGCATGGACAGGCACACATTCAGTCATCTTTCAATAATACAATCGTTACATTAACAGACGCTGAAGGTAATGCATTGTCATGGGCAAGTGCAGGTGGATTAGGATTCAAAGGTTCTAAGAAGTCAACTCCATATGCTGCTCAGATGGCTGCAGAGACAGCTGCAAAGGCTGCTGCACCTTACGGCTTAAAGACAGTAGATGTTATGGTAAAGGGACCAGGTTCAGGAAGAGAAGCAGCAATTCGTGCTCTTTCAGCTTGCGGAATCGATGTAGTAAGTATCAGAGACGTAACACCGGTACCACATAACGGATGTCGTCCACCAAAGAGAAGAAGAGTATAATAGGAGGTACAAGATAAGATGGCAGTAGATAGAACCCCAGTTCTTAAGAGATGCAGATCTTTAGGCATGGAGCCAATGTATCTCGGAATAGATAAGAAATCAAGAAGAAAATCAACAAGAGCAAACAAGAAGATGAGTGAATACGGACTTCAGCTCCGTGAGAAGCAGAAGGCAAAATTCATTTATGGTGTATTGGAAAAGCCTTTCCGTAATCTGTATGCAAAAGCTGAGCAGCAGAAGGGCTTAACAGGTCCTAACCTTATGGTATTACTTGAGTTAAGACTGGACAATATTATATTTAGAATGGGATTTGCAAGAACAAGAAGAGAAGCAAGACAGATTGTTGACCATAAGCATGTACTTGTAAACGGTAAATGTGTAAACATCCCATCATACTCAGTTAAGCCGGGTGATAAAATTGAAATCAGAGAGAAGAGCAAGTCTCTTCAGAGATATAAGGATATTATGGCAGCAACAGAAGGACATCTTGTTCCGGGCTGGATGACAGCCGACAGAGAAAGCCTTTCAGGTGAAATTGTTGAGAAGCCAAGCAGAGAGCAGATTGATGTTCCTGTAAATGAGACCCTTATTGTCGAGTTATATTCTAAGTAATAGCTGATATTATTGGGAGTGTAGCAGTTAAATACCCATAAAGGAGGGGCTTGAATGTTTGAGTTTGAGAAACCAAAAATTGAGATAGTTGAGATTTCAGATGATAACAAGTATGGTAAATTTGTAGTAGAACCTTTAGAGCGAGGTTATGGAACAACACTTGGTAATTCCTTAAGAAGGATTATGCTTTCTTCATTACCCGGTGCAGCCGTAACACATGTAAAAATTAAAGGTGTCTTACACGAGTTTAGCTCAATTCCTGGTGTAAAGGAAGATGTTACGGAGATAGTAATGAACATCAAGGAGCTCGTTATTAGAAATAACTCTCTTACAAATGAGCCTAAGCACGCATATATCGAAGTTGCCGGTGACCGCGTTGTAAAGGCATCAGATATACATGTAGATGGTGATATAGAAATCATTAATCCGGATTTGGTTATTGCTAATTTAAGCGGTCCGGATGCAAAGCTTGACATGGAGCTTACCATCGAAAATGGTCGTGGTTATGTTGGTTCCGACAAGAACAAGGAATCAGAAGCACCAATAGATGTGATAGCGATTGATTCAATTTATACACCGGTTGAGAGAGTAAACCTTACAGTACAGAATACTCGTGTAGGTCAGGTTACAGATTATGATAAGCTGACTCTTGATGTATTTACAAATGGTGCATTAGCTCCAGACGAGGCTGTAAGTCTTGCGGCAAGGGTGCTTGTAGAGCATTTAAATCTTTTCGTTGATTTATCAGAAAATGCGAAATCAGTAGATGTTATGGTTGAAAGCGTAACAGATGAAAAGGAAAAGGTTCTTGAGATGAATATTGATGAGCTTGAATTATCAGTTCGTTCATACAACTGTTTAAAGAGAGCAGGAATCAATACAGTTGAAGAATTGATTAATAAGACTCCGGAGGATATGATGAAAGTACGTAACCTCGGACGTAAATCATTAGATGAGGTATTAGCAAAGCTTAAGGAGTTAGGTTTATCACTTAATTCAAATGATGACTAATACGATTACCACTCACGCTGAAGGATAGTAAGCACAGTGAAGACCCGCCAGGGTAAGGAGGAAATAGAAATGGCAATGTATAGAAAACTTGGAAAAGCAAGTGCGCAGAGAAAAGCATTACTTCGTAATCAGGTAACACAGTTATTATACCACGGTAAGATTAAGACAACTGAGGCAAGAGCTAAGGAAGTTGTAAAGATTGCAGAAAAGCTTATCACATTAGCTGTAAAGGAAAAGGATAACTATGATGAGGTTACCGTAATGGCTAAGGTTGCAAAGAAGGATAAAGACGGCAAGAGAATCAAGGAAGTTGTAGACGGAAAGAAGGTTACCGTATACGATACAGTTGAGAAGAAGGTTAAAAAAGACCAGCCATCAAGACTTCATGCAAGAAGAGAGATGCTTAAGGTATTATATCCTGTAGTAGAAGTACCTGCTGATGCAGCTGGCAAGAAGGCAGGAACAAAGAAGATTGACTTAACTGCAAAATTATTTGACGAGTATGGCACAAAGTATGCCGGACGTAATGGTGGTTATACAAGAATCATCAAGATCGGTCAGCGTAAGGGTGACCAGGCTATGGAAGTAATTCTTGAGTTAGTTTAATAGCAAAATAAAAGAGGGCTGTTAGTACAAAAATATTGTGCTTGCAGCCCTTTTTTGCATATGTTCAACGAAAATTTTAAAATACTTAGAAAAGATAGAGGATTCTCACAAGTACAAATGGCAGCCAGACTAAATGTTGTCAGGCAAACAATAAGCAAATGGGAAGAGATAATTCATTAATTGATAAAACAGGCTAGTATAGATAATCTTTCAATATTAGGAGATATAGCATGGCTTTAATAGATATTAAGAGGCTATCACACAAATTTAATATCAAGGATTCTGACGGAAATATTATCGGCGAGCATTTTGCTGTCAGGGATGCAGACATAACAGCACAGAAGGGCAGCATCATAGCGATAATGGGTAGAAACGGCTCAGGAAAATCTACTTTGGCAAGGCATATGAATGGATTGCTTTCAGCTCACGAAGGAAGCGTGATTATAGCAGGAAAAGATGCAGCAGATAAGGAAAAATTATTAGAAATCCGAAAAACAGTCGGTATGGTATTTCAGAATCCTGACAATCAGATAGTTGGTAATTCCGTAGCAGAGGATGTTGGATTTGGATTGGAAAATATCGGTATGGAGACGGAAACAATCTGGAAGGAAATCCATACTGCATTAGAACTTACAGGAATGTCAGCATATATAGACAGAAATACATCAAGGCTAAGCGGAGGGCAGAAACAGCGCCTTGCGATTGCATCGGTTATGGCAATGAAGCCCGAATGTATTGTATTTGACGAAGCGACTTCCATGCTTGACCCTGCCGCTGCAAGTGATATTTTAAAGCTTGTGATAAGACTAAATAGGGAACAACATATAACGGTTATATTGATTACACATAAAATGAAGGAAGCCTTATATGCAGATTGTATATATGTAATGTCGGAGGGAAGTGTGAAGCTTCAGGGAAAACCACAGATGCTTCTTATGGAAAAAGCAGAAGAACTCAGGAATTGTGGGATTGAGATACCATTCATTTATAAACTGGAAAATGAATTAACAGTTTTATATGAAGCTGTTATGAGGGATAAAATAGGTAAGACAGATAAAACAGACAGGATAGATAAAACAGACAGGACAGATAAAACCGATAAGGCATTAAAGCCGATTCAAACGGATAAGGCAGAAATAAAAGATACAGACGAAGGTTGCCTGATTACGGATATAGACAGAGCAAGCGACAGACTCGCAAATAGCATAAAAGCCTGTATTGGCGCTGGAAAACTGCCGGAACAGAAACGAAAAGCTGTAATTGATGACAGGAAGTCAGGGAGATATTCAAATGTTGAAAAAACAGATAGTGAAATTTTAATTCAGGCAGAAAATATTTCATATACCTATCATAGGGGAGATACACCTGTTTATGCGGTTAAGAATGTTTCTTTTTCCATAAGAAGAGGAGAAATTGTTGCCATAGCAGGTCATACAGGTTCGGGAAAGAGCACCCTTCTTCAGATGATGAACGGATTAATCCGACCTGCTTCGGGAAAGCTTACCGTATCAGGTATCGATGTTGTGAACACAAAAAATCTTAAGGCGCTTCGGAGAAAAATAGGATTTGTATTTCAATATCCTGAATATCAGCTATTTGAGGATACGGTTCTTAAGGATGTAATGTACGGCCCGAAAAACTTTGGCATGGATAGAGAGCAGGCGGAGCTATCTGCCATAGATGCATTAAGGCTAACAGGAATAGATGAGAAATACTTTGAGGCATCACCGTTTGAACTGTCGGGTGGACAGAGGAAACGCGTGGCTTTGGCAGGAATATTTGCATATAAGCCTGAAATCCTGATTTTGGATGAGCCTGTGGCAGGTTTGGATTCTGAGGGAAAAGAGATGCTGTTTCAGTGTATCAATGATTTTAAGAACAGGGAAAATGCAACGGTTATTTGGGTGTCGCATGATATGAATGATGTTTATGAGGTGGCGGACAGACTGATTGTAATGCGGGAGGGAAGTATCTCCTTTGACGGCGGCTTAGCCCCGGCATTTGCAAATGAATCATTTGTAAAAGAAAATAAATTAGAGCTTCCTGAGATGTATGTATTTAAGGAGAAAATGAAGCCTGAGTTGACAATTTGCTCAAACAAATATCAAGCGGTTGTAGAAGAAATAAAATCATATTTTCAGTAATGAGGAAGGAACAGGCTGATATCATTAATGGATTTGAAACCGACAGACAGATATGTTAAGCAAAAGGACAAACGGCAGGTTGAAAATCAAGTGATACACTTGAAACCATACAGCTGTATAGAGTTATACGCATTGGATTATTGAATAGAAGTAAAGGAATGTTAGATATATGATTCGGGACATTACGATAGGACAATATTATAACGGAGAATCGCTTATACACAGGTTAGATGCAAGAAGTAAGCTTTTTATAACCTTGGTATATGCAATAACTTTGTTTTTCTGCAATGATTTGTATATGCTGATATTTGCCACGATATTTCTTGCCATATATATAGGCTTGTCCAAGGTTCCGCTTTCATATATGGTAAGGGGACTAAAGGTGGTCTGGATTTTTATTGCATTTACAGCGTTATTCAGCCTGTTTAACGGTTCGGGAGAAGTGTTGCTTACGATTTGGAAGCTTCATATCACGACGGGAAGCCTGTACACAACGATAAGAGTTACGGTCAGACTGATCTATTTGATACTTGGTTCGGCGGTTATGACATATACAACGATGCCGATGAGCCTTGCCGCAGGGCTTGAGTCTGCACTGGGCTTTTTAAAGGTATTTAGGATTCCTGTGGCGGAGCTTGCCATGATTTTGACAATCGCACTTCGGTTTATCCCTGTGTTCATGGAAGAACTGGACAAGATCATGAAGGCACAGCTGTCAAGAGGGGCAGACTTTGAGAGCGGCAATATATTTAAAAGAATAAAAAGCTATATACCTGTATTGATACCGCTGTTCGTTTCAGCGATAAGACGTGCTACAGACTTGGCAGAGGCTATGGATGCCAGATGTTTCTATGGCGGTGAGGGAAGGAGCAGAATGAATCCGCTCAGATATGAAAGAGCAGATTATTTTGCATATGCGATCATGATTATATATGCAGGTGTTATTGTTTTGTATAGATTTTGGAATTAAAGGAGCGTCAGTACGATAAGCTGGCGCTTTCTGTTTGTTAATAGTCAAAATGAAAAAAGCAACGATGGCATCCGTTTTATTGGATATTGAAGAGTAAAGTTTATGCCCTCTCTTAAAGATTTCATAATAATTGAACGGATATAATGGAATAGCTTGTGACTGAGCCAAATACAAAGCAGATGGTGAAAAAATGGGCTTCGTCAAAAATATAAGCTATAAAGGAGAACTATGATATGAGAAAATGGTTGGTTATTGTGACGGTTATATTTGATTTGTTGGCAGTGGGAATCGTTCCCCTTAATTTGCTATTTATAAATATGCCTGAATTTGTCAGTATCATACTGGGGCTGTTTATTATTATCTTAAATGTACTGGTGTGGATAAAAATAAAGAAAAAGGTGCCGGGAAAAATAGTATTATCTTTCTTCAGTATCATTTTTATTTTATTTTCACTTTTCGGTAGTTTTTGTAATCCGTATTGGAATTCTCTATCATGGAAGAAGTACGCTTCGTATTATTCCAAATCCTATGACTATGTTCTGACATATGATGAGGCTGTGCAAGATCTCGAATATGCCATGAAATATTTAAATAAGCTTCACCCTGCCTTGTATCATGGGATGCCATCAGAATTAGAGGCACAATATGAGGCTGTAAAAGAAAATTTAAAGGGGTATGAACAGATAACGGTTTGTACTTTGAGCAGGGAAATGGAGTCTATATTTGCCCTGATTGGAGATGGACATACACATGTAATGGGATATTATCAGGATTCGCATTTTCTGAAATATATATATGAACATAATAAGGCAGGGGATTCTCTGATCAAAATCGATGGAATGACAATTCAAGATTTGTTTGACGCAAACCGAAAATATTATAGCTATGAGAGTGAAGCTTATGCCATAAATTCCATTTATAATGATATTTATTCCTTGGAAGGGCTTAACTATCTGGGGTTTCATCCCGATAAAGGAGTAGAATATACATATGAAACAAAGAATGGAAAGGAAGAGAACTATACGTTTTATACGGAGGACTATGTACGCTGGGAGGAGTATGTCGCATTTAACAATTTGGAGAATAATTCTAATGAAAATGATTCGTTTGTAAGCTATGAAATTGATAGTGAAAATGATATTGCCATTTTATATCTTGATTCCTGTGATAATAATGATGAGTACCGTTCGGCTCTCAAGAATATGTTTACAGAGATAAAGGAAAACAACATCAAAAATGTTGCAGTTGACCTTCGCTATAATGGTGGTGGTGACAGCTCCGTTGCAACTGAGTTTTTGAAATATATTGATGTAGATGCGTATAAAGAGTGGGGAGATATATGGAGATTTGGGATATTTGAATTTGAAAGTAAGGCACATGTTCGTCAAAATGAGAAAATAGAAAATTTATTATTTGATGGAAATGTGTATATTTTAACTTCTGTAAATACCTTCAGCGCTGCCATGGATTTTGCAATGTACATAGGTGATAATGGCATCGGAACGATTATCGGTGAGGCATCAGGTAATGACCCGAACAGCTATGGACAGATAGCATGCTTTAAACTTCCGAATTCTGAGCTGTTGATGCAGATATCGACCAAAAAGTGGTACAGAATTGATACGGAAACGACTGATAGGTTTATTGAGCCTGATATCAAGTGTGATAGTAAAGATGCAAAAGACGAATTGTACAAGGTTATTGGCAAGTAGTTGAATCAATTTGAAGATTTCCATATACACCATAAAAGAAGATACTATCTGTATCTCAAAAAAGTTATTTGGGGTATATTGGAAAACAGGCTTGTTTTGGATGTATTTGTCATATTATAATAACAATAATGTGATGAATAAGGAAGGAATACGGAATGGTACGGGTTAAATTAATTGTCGCTTATGACGGCACGAATTACTGTGGGTGGCAGATACAGAAAAACGGAATAACGGTTGAAGAGGTATTGAATCGGACACTATGTGAATTATGCAGGGAAAATATACAGGTTATTGGCGCAAGCCGTACAGATTCCGGTGTTCATGCACTTGGAAATGTAGCGGTATTTGACACAGAGTCTAAAATTCCACCAGAGAAGTTCTCATTTGCATTAAATCAGATGCTGCCGGACGATATACGAATTCAGGAGTCATGTGAAGTGGCGGCTGATTTTCATCCAAGATTTTGTGATACCATAAAGACCTATGAGTATCAGATTTTGAACCGTAGATTTGATATGCCGACGAAACGCCTTTATACATCATTTGTTTATTATCCGCTTGACGTGGAGAAAATGCAGCAGGCGGCGGAATGTCTGGTAGGTGAACATGATTTTAAAAGCTTTTGTTCCAGCAGAACGCAGGTGGAAAATACAGTTCGTACAATTACAGCGCTGGAAATAGACAAGACAGATGATATTATTTCAATAAGAATCAGTGGAAATGGTTTTTTGTACAATATGGTCAGAATTATTGTGGGAACGTTGATGAAAGTGGGACTTGGAATTTGGCAGCCTGAATGCGTAGAAGAAATATTGCATGCAAAGGACAGGAGCAAAGCCGGTCCAAAGGCAGAGGCAAAAGGTTTGACTCTCGTAGAAATCAGATATATGTAGATAAATTTAAAAAGGTTGAAGGATGACAGCACTATATATTAAATCGGTGACTGTCTACAAAACGGAAGTGTGCGCTGGACGCACACTTTTGGGGTTTATTATCCTTTTTGATGATGACAAATTATTGGTGAAAAATGAACAGGATAAAACACCATCTTATAAATTATTGACAAAAACCGCAGTGGAATTAAAATCATATTTAGGAATAAAATAAGGTACAAATTGTAAAAAATCCGTTGACACGCTTGGATGAGTATAATATAATGTTTGAATGTGTGAAGTTTATAAATATGTTCCAAACCAATGCCCCGGTAAAGAACATATCTTTATATACCAATATTTTAAATATTTTAGGAGGTACCACGATGAAGAGCTTTATGGCAAGCCCATCAACAATAGAGAGAAAGTGGTATGTAGTTGATGCTACAGGACATACTTTAGGACGTTTATCTTCAGAGATAGCAAGTATTTTAAGAGGTAAGAATAAGCCAACATTTACACCACACATTGATACAGGTGATTATGTAATAGTAGTAAACGCTGACAAGATTAAGGTAACCGGTAAGAAACTGGACCAGAAGATTTACTACAATCATTCAGATTATGTTGGCGGTATGAGAGAGACAACATTAAAAGAGAAGATGGCTAAGAAGCCGGAGGATGTTATCCGTTTAGCAGTTAAGGGCATGCTTCCAAAAGGACCACTTGGAAGAAGCATGATTACAAAGCTTCATGTATATGCAGGACCTGAGCACAAGCATCAGGCTCAGAAGCCAGAAGTTTTAGAGATTAAGTACTAAGAAGGAGGATTATGACAAATGGCTAAGACAACAAAGTTCTATGGAACAGGAAGAAGAAAAAGCAGTATTGCCAGAGTTTATATCGCTCCTGGTACTGGTAAGATTACAATTAACAAGAAGGACATGGATGAGTATTTCGGTCTTGATACATTAAAGGTTATCGTTAAGCAGCCACTTGTTGCTACAGGCACAGAGGGTAAGTTTGATGTTATGGTTAATGTAAAGGGCGGTGGCTTCACAGGTCAGGCAGGTGCTATCAGACATGGTATCTCAAGAGCATTGCTTGAGGCTGATTCAGAGCAGTACAGACCAATCCTCAAGAAGGCAGGATACCTTACAAGAGATCCAAGAATGAAGGAGAGAAAGAAGTACGGCTTAAAGGCAGCAAGAAGAGCTCCGCAGTTCTCGAAGAGATAATCTGGAAATCCAAGGAATGGTTTATCCGTTGGGTTTCAAAATAAAAGAGATGTTTTTCGAATGGTATTATCGCTGTTCGGGAAACATCTCTTTTTGTTATGCTTGTATTGTAATAATATTTCCCTCTTATTGTTAAAGGATAGGAAAAATAATAAAATAAAAATGATGCAGAGGATTTATATCAGCAGACTTTTTTAGTTGCTTTCGAAAAGAATGAGATTGATGAGGTAAAAAATCCAAAATCGTATTTTATTGCCATAGCGGTAAATCTATGGAACAATCAAAAACGAAAATTTCTGTGGAGAAAGAAAAAAGCAGATGGGGAAGATATCTTCGCTGATATTCTTGCAGAGGCAACAAAAATGAAGTTTCGTTCCAGTTATGACGAAAATGATATGGAAGCTTCTGTAAAGGAGAATTCACAACAGCTGTTGAAAATTATAAAATCTGTAACTTCAAAAAATGTATTATCTGATTTTAGCCAATGGTATGACGATAATTGGGAGGCGTTAGGACAGGAATACATGGAACAGGTGAATGTACTTGGGCAATAATAAATCCACCCTGCATTGAATGATGTGAAAAGGCAAATGTAAAAAGAATATTTTAGAGATGCCTTATGCATTGAAAAATGGTATACTTACTAAGTAATATAAAGAAATTGTCTGGTGGAATACCGGCGTAGAGCAGTAGTAGGTGGATTATTGAGAAATGGGAAAAGAAACAAAAACAAACGCAATGAGAATATTGGAGAGAGGTAAAATTCCTTACAGGCTCAATCAGTATGCGTGTCAGGAGTTTATCGACGGTGTTCATATTGCAGACCAGTTAGGACAGCGCTATGATATGTCATTCAAAACGATTGTGACTGTAGGAAAAAGCGGAAATTATTTTGTATTTGTGCTTCCGGTGGATAAAGAATTGAATTTAAAGAAGGCGGCGAAGGCGGCAGGAGAGAAAAATGTTGAACTACTCCCTGTCAAGGATATCAATCGCGTTACGGGATATATCAGAGGAGGCTGTACGCCAATAGGGATGAAGAAGCAATATCCGGTCATTATCCATGAAAGTGCATTGGAGCATGAGGAAATTATTATTAGTGGAGGCAGACTGGGAGAGCAGATTTTTCTTTCACCACAGGATTTGCTGACTGTAACAAAAGGAAAGACTGCAGATATCATTCAGGAAAACATAGAGTAAGCGATAAAAAACGACTATCCTAATTAAAGATAAAAATGATATTATTTTTTTAAAATAAAAAGTTGAGGCAGACTTATGATGACAATTTTAATAGTTGAGGATGACAGCTCGCTTGCAATCGGACTTTGCCGTGCATTACAGACATCTGATGTTAAGGCAGAAAGCTGTGATACGATGGAAGCTGCAAGAAAACTCCTTACGCAAACAAAATATGATTTGATAATATTGGATGTGAACCTTCCTGACGGTGACGGATTTTCTTTACTGGCAGAAATTAAATCAAATTATGCCAGTGCCGTAATTATGCTGACTGCAAATGATTTGGAGTCGGATATCGTTTCAGGTTTGGAGCAGGGTGCGGATGATTATGTGACAAAACCGTTCAGCCTTGCTGTTCTTCGTGCAAGGGTTCAGACACAGCTCAGGAACAGGAAAAACCGTCATAATAACCAAAACTGCTTTGTCTGTGATGACTATGTTTTTGATTTTGACACTATGGAGTTTTACAGGAAAGACGAACGGCTTGAACTTAGTAAGACCGAGCAGAAGCTTTTGAAGCTGTTAACTGCAAATGCAGGTATGACTTTGACGAGAGATATGCTGCTCGACAGAATATGGACTGACGGAGCAGAATACGTTGTGGAAAATGCCTTGTCTGTTACGGTAAAAAGACTGCGTGATAAGCTTGATGCAGGCGAATATATTAAAACGATTTACGGAGTAGGATATCAATGGACAAAGAAATCTTAATCATATTGTTAATATGCATTGTAATAACAATCGTATCCATTATAGCAGCGGTATATCAGTATTATCAGTCAAGAAAAATATTATATCGTATAAATCGGATGCTCGAACAGGCAATCAATGGTGTTTTTACAGAGATGGATTTTAACGAAAGTTTATTGTCAGAGGTGGAGAGTAACATGTCTAAATATCTGTCTGCATCGGAAGTGTCAGCAAAGAATGTGGAAGAAGAAAAGAAAATGTTACATCACTTAATCTCTGATATTTCCCATCAGACAAAGACGCCGCTTGCAAATATTAAGTTGTACGCAGAACTCCTGAAAGAAGCAGATTTGCGGGAAGAGGATGCGGATAATGCAGAACGTCTTTATAGACAGACGGATAAGCTGGAATTTTTAATACAAACACTGATTAAGATGTCACGTCTGGAGTCAGGAATCTTAAAGCTGGAGCCTGCCGGATATCCGATACAGAATGTTTTAGATTTGCTGGGGCAGCAATATACAGCAATCGCAGAACAAAAAAATTTGAAATTTAAGATCATACCATCTGATGTAGAAGCGGTATTTGATGAAAAGTGGACAGTGGAAGCAGTCGGAAATGTTGTGGATAATGCAATAAAATATACGGATTCGGGCCGTATTCAGATTCGTGTTAAAAGCTATGAAATGTTTTGCTGTATAGAAGTTTCCGACACAGGACGCGGAATTCGTGAATCGGAAATGGGAAGTATCTTCGGACGATTTAAACGGTCTTCGGATGTGAAAAACGAGGATGGTGTTGGAATCGGTCTCTATCTGGCAAGGGAGATTATGCAGCAACAAAACGGTTACATGAAGGTAAAATCCGAATATGGCAAGGGCTCCGTATTTCAACTGTATTTGCCGCGAAATTAGTCATCTGTCTGGGTATAAACTGTAGCTACAGTTTATGCCAGACAGATTTCAACAATTCTTTCAAAACTGAAAGAATTTATTTTTATACGGAAAGATTCTGGAAAGAATTATATTTTAAAATCTGTATCATGGTAAAGGGCATGATGCAGATTTTGCTTTATCAGACAGAAAATCTGTTCATATCTTTGCTGATGATATATTGCAGAATGGGAGATGATGATATGACAATACTACAAACAACAGATTTGAAAAAGGTATATGGGAAAGGTGAAAATGAGGTACACGCCTTAGACGGGATAAATTTGGAGGTGCAAAAAGGAGAATTTGTTTCAATCGTCGGAACATCAGGAAGCGGAAAATCAACACTGCTTCATATGCTGGGCGGACTTGATACACCTACATCGGGTAAAGTGATTGTGGACGGAAAGGATATTTTCTCTTTAAAGGACGAACAGCTTACCATATTCAGAAGGCGAAAGATTGGGTTTGTATTTCAGAATTACAACCTTATTTCGAATTTATCCGTATATGAAAATATCATATTGCCGGTACAGTTAGATGGCAATGAACCTGAGAAAGAATATATCGATAAGATTATTGAAATATTGGGCTTAAAAAGTAAGCTGAATTATTTACCAAATCATTTGTCAGGAGGTCAGCAACAGCGTGTTGCCATTGCAAGAGCACTGGCGACCAAGCCGAAGGTCATACTGGCAGATGAACCAACGGGTAATCTTGACAGCAAAACGTCACAGGATGTAATCGGATTGCTGAAGGTAACAGGTGAGCGCTTTTCCCAGACGATTGTAATGATTACCCACAATGAGGAAATTGCGCAGATGGGAAACCGAATCATCAGAATTGAAGATGGAAGAATTGTGTAAAGGAGGCGGCTTACATGAAGGTAGCAAATAAAAAATGCAT
Organism: Coprococcus sp.; assembly: GCA_017935345.1. Taxonomy (GTDB): domain Bacteria; phylum Bacillota; class Clostridia; order Lachnospirales; family Lachnospiraceae; genus Coprococcus. The sequence continues at coordinate 49,399 of JAGBHU010000008.1, read as the reverse complement.
TCGCCAATTGGCTTTACGCAATATGAAACAATCCAAAACAAGAAATATTGTTGCAATCATAGCAATCATTTTAACTACAGTTCTCTTTACCTCATTATTTACGATTGCCATATCAATAATAGACGGATTTCAAGAGGCTAATTTCCATCAAATCGGAACATATGCACATGGTAATTTTGAGAGATTAAATGAGGAGCAGTATAACGAACTAAAGAACGATGCGGATATTAAAGAACAGGGTGTCCGAATGTTAGTGGGAATAGCGGAGGACGCACCTTTTCATAAAGCTTCGGCAGAGGTAAGCTATTGCGATGAGACCTGTGCAAAAATGATGTATCTGACACCGGAGACAGGTTCTCTTCCTACAGAAGGAACCAATGAAGCAGCTACAGATACAAAAATACTAAAGTTACTGGGTATAGAGCCGATCATAGGAACGGAATTTGAACTGACATTTTCTGTAAATAATGAGCCTGTTACCAAGACTTTTCTCTTGTCGGGCTATTGGGAAGCGGACGAACTGGCCCCGACAAACCATGTGCTTATATCGAAAAGCATGGCATATGAAATATGCAGGGATTATAAGCCTGATGCAAGAGAAGGAAACCATGCAGGGCTTTATGATATGTATTATATGCTTGATAATGCCAGCCATTTAGAAAGTAAGGCAGAGGAAATTTTGGCAAGACATGGGTATCAGTCAGAAAATTCTAAGTTGGATAATTATATAGGCGGCGGCTTTAATTTCAGCTATGCACGTGCTAATCTTAATTCGGATGATATGCAAGGCATGGTTTTAATTGTGGTTATCGTGTTTACGATTATGCTTACGGGATATCTGGTTATCAATAGTATATTCAGAATTGCAATTGCTAATGATATCAGACGGTATGGACTGCTTAAAACCATAGGTACAACCAAGAAGCAAATTAGGAAAATGGTCTATATCGAATCGATGATTTTATCGGGGGCAGCCATTCCGATTGGCTTGGTTATCGGCTATGGAGTAGGAAATATGCTGGCTCCGATGGTAATCAAAGAGCTGGGCGGTGTTGTAATGGTAGTATCTGTAAATCCTTTTATATTTATATTTGCAGCAGCCTTCTCACTGATTACTGTTCTGATATCCAGCCTGCGTCCGGCGAAAACTGCTTCAAAGGTATCGCCGATGGAAGCACTTCGATATACGGAAGGAGAGAAGCTTTCAGGCTCAAAAACGAGAAAGCACAGAAGGGTATCAATGTTTCAGATGGCGGCGTCAAATGTGATGCGAAACAAGGCAAAAGCGATAACGACAATGTTATCCCTGACCTTGGCTGTATTCCTTCTGAATATTACATTTTCCATAACAAGCGGATTTGATATGGACAAATATTTAAAAGATGTCAAGGCTGATTTTATGGTGTCTCATGCAAATTATTTTCAGGCAAACGGACATTTGTTTAGTGAAGACAGGTGCATTACGGAAGAAACCATGGCAGATATAAACGAAACAGGAATGGTTACGGAATCAGGTGCTGCTTACGCCTGCGGAGCCGCAGACGAAATTGTATATCAATATGTTCCAAGAGATGTCTATGCTGATGATTTATACGGTATGTCCGATGAAAATGCAGCTTATATGATGGAGAATGAAAATCAGGTTGATGGCAGGTATGAGGATAATGTTGACCTTTTAGGAATGGATGATTTCTGTATTGACCAGTTAAATTGCATTGAAGGGGATATTTCCAAGCTGCACGAAGAAGGAAATTATATTGCGGCTGCTTATAAAACAGATGATTTTGGAACTGTTGAGGCGGCATCTCATTGGGCGAAAGTGGGTGAGCATGTTACAATACGCTATGTAGAAAAATTTGAATGGTATAATCCTGAGAATGGTCATGTATATACGGATGATGAACTGGAGAACATGGCAGAGGATGAGCCGTGCAGGAGGAGGTCGGTGGCATACCATGACGTGGATTACGAGGTGTGTGCGACAGTTACTATTCCTGAAAAAATGGGTTATCGGTATTATTTGTTTCATCAGTATGTTATTTCTTCTGATAACCTAAAGGCAAATCTGCCTGATGCAAATATGATGTATTATGCTTATAATGTTGCAGATGAAAAGGTAGATGAAATGGAGCAATTTATTTCTGATTATACAAATAATAAAATGACGGACTATGATTATGAAAGTAGACAGACAAGGGCAGCAAGCCTTAATTCCCTGAAAAGAATGTTCCTTATATTGGGCGCTGTGCTTAGCTTTGTGATAGGCTTGATTGGGGTGTTAAACTTCCTGAATGTCAATCTTACAAATATTATTGTAAGAAAACGCGAATTTGCAATGCTTCAATCGATAGGAATGACAGGAAGACAGTTGAAACAAATGCTGGCAACAGAGGGACTCATTTATGCATTGGGCTCTATCCTGTGTGCAGTTGTTATATTGCTGCTTACAAAACCGATTTTAAAGGATGTTATCGAAAATATGTTATGGTTCTGCACGTATAAAACAAATTTGAAACCAATTTTGTGTGTATTGCCTTTATTTGTTTTGGTTGGTATTGCCATTCCGATACTGGTGTATCGAAGCGTGGCAAAGAAGTCGATTGTGGAACGACTAAGAGAAGGCGAGTAACCCTTTTCGATTCATTTATATCATTGTAAAAGCCTTAAATCCGCTTGCAACTTGCAAGCGGATTTACTATATTTATAGTATTACATGAACACTTAGCGATAACTGGATACTTAGCGAGGTACGAGCTTTGGTGTCATAGCAAAGGGGGATTTTGATGGGAACATTGGGAAGCCTGACAGGAAAAATTTTAGCATTTGTTTGGGTGATGTTTATTTTTCTGCTGTTTCAGGGGATTCGTGAGAAACATAAAGTTAAGATTATTGTTTCTGCTATCATTGTGGCGATACCATTGGTCGTGTTGGGTCTATTTTTTTATTACATTTTGCGGACGGGAATATAGTGAGCTTTATAGGAGAAGTTTAACCGGAATCATATGAAAAACAGGGAAAGAGAGGAATATAAAAGATAATAACATGATACTGAGTGTAAGTCGTAGAACAGATATACCGAATTACTATTCGGAATGGTTTTACAATAGAATAAAAGCGGGCTTTGTATGTGTCCGCAATCCGATGAATGTACATCAAATCAGCAGAATTGATTTATCTCCCCAAGCGGTGGACTGCATTGTCTTTTGGACAAAGAATCCGGAGCCGATGATGAGCAGGCTGGATGAACTGGCGTCATACAAATATTATTTTCAGTTTACGTTGACAGGATACGGAAAAGATATTGAGAGCGGTGTCCCACATAAAAAGGAAAAAATGATACCCATATTTCAAAAACTATCGGAGAAGATAGGCAGTAGAAATGTAATCTGGAGATATGACCCTATTATATTTACAAATAAATATACGCCCGAATATCATTTGAGGGCATTTGGACAGATCGCAGAAGCACTCAGGGGATATACGAATCAATGCGTTATAAGCTTTGTGGATATCTATGCGAAAAATAAGAAGGTAATGGAAGAAATAGGGGCTTACAGTATTTCTGAAGTTATGCTGGAGAAATTTGCAGGAAAGCTTAGTCAGATGGCAGCCGCTAACGGTATGACAGTAGGAAGCTGTGCTGAAAAGATAGATTTATTCAGGTGTGGTATAGCACATAATTGCTGCATTGATAAGCGGTTGATAGAGGATATTATCGGATATAAAATAGCTGTGGGAAAAGACAAAAATCAAAGACCGGCATGCGGATGTGTAGAAAGCATCGATATTGGTACTTACAACACCTGTAAAAATGGGTGTAAATACTGTTATGCTAATTACAGCCGAGATACTGTTATAAAAAATTGCAGCAGATATGATAAGGCTTCTCCGTTATTATGTGGTATGATTACGGAAGAAGATAAAGTGAATGAGCGAAGAGTGAAATCTTTAAAGGTATGAAGAAAATGACTAAAGAAAATATAGTAGAAAGTATGACAGCATCATCAATTTATTCCAGACGGAGCATTCGCAGGTTTTCACAAAAACCGATTGAGCAAAAAATACTGGAACAAATCATAGATGCAGGCAGGGTTGCACCCTCAGCAAAGAACAGACAACCATGGAAGTATCTGGTATATAGTGGTATGGCTAAAAAAGAATTACTTTCCCGGATGCGTACAGGCATAGAAAATGAAAAGAAATGTCCGAGATTACCTGCATCTGCTCATGGGATTTATGATGCCGAAAATACGTTAAAGATTATGGAAAATGCACCGGTTGTTATTATGGTGCTTAATACAAACGGGAAATCACCGTTTAGACAACTAAATGCGGATGAAAGATTTGCAGAGATAAATGACAGCCTTTCTATCGGTGCATCTATAGAAAATATGCTGTTAAAGGCGGAACAAATGGATATTGGTACTCTTTGGATTGGAAATACCTGTTTTGCGTATAAGGAGTTGACTGACTATATTCATACGGATTCACAGTTAGTGGGAGCAATTGCATTAGGCTATAAGGCGGAACATCCTGATAGAAGACCACGAAAAGCGTTCAAAGATATTGTGGAATATCGTTGAACAATGATTAGAAGCGCAGAACCTGATAGAACGTGACGGATGTGTCAGGACGGTGTTTTCTCTTTTTATGATAAATAAAATGTATTATTTTACATCGATAGGACAGACTATATATGAATGTATTTGCCGATTTACAGATGAATTGGTGATGGATATAGGAGGTCAGGAAATGAATGATGATACAATCAAGCTGCTTAGAGAGTGTGAGGCAGGAATTAAGATGGGAATCGAATCTCTGGATGAGGTCATAGAGAGTGCAAAGGATGAAAAATTAAAAAATATTCTGATAGAAGGGAAGGATCAGCATCTGGAGCTGGAAGGGGAGACCAGAGAGCTTCTGCGCAGATATAATGATGAGGGCAAAGAGCCTGCTGCTATGGCAAAAATGATGGCAAAAATGAAATCAAATTTTAAGATGATGGCAGGAGATGCAGATGCCAATATTGCTGATTTGATAACAGATGGCTGTGATATGGGGATAAAAACCCTGAATAGATATATCAATCAATATCCCGCAGCCGATACTGAGGTAAAAAAATTAGTTGGTAAGGTTATCCTTGCGGAAGAATCTCTTGAAAGAAGCATCCGGCCGTATCTGTAGGCTTCCAGCTTTGAATTGGGCTAAAAATATGTTAAAAACAGTAGATGAAATCTTTTCTTTCTGATAAAATATTTTCATAAATATGAACGAAAAATCATTCAAAAAGGAAAGGAGAATTGCGAAGGATGCAAAAACGAAATCTTAAAAAACTTTTGTGCGTATTTACCTTAATTTTTGTTTTGGGTGTAAGTTTATTTGCACCAGAACGTGTAAATGCCAGTCAGTTGCCGGTTATGCCTGATGAAAACCAGACATTGCCGGAGGACTGTGTATTTATTGGTGTAGAAGGCGAATATATAACGGATTCGCAGGCGGTTGTTGACCGTATTAATGAGATTCGGTATGAAGCCTGCAGGGAGGGCGTTGTAAATCCAAGTACAGGAAAGCCACTTACACTTGCTGATTATGTACCGATTAAATGGTCATCAGGACTTGAAACGATAGCCAGATACAGGGCAAGTAATGCAGGGATTGCATACAATTTGTTAGGTTCAGGTCATAATACCTTAAATGGCAGTAGTATATGGGGATATCAATATCCGAGCGGATGTTCTCCTCGTGGAGAGATTATAGCCTATAATTGGACGACAGATGTACTTTATGGTGTAGAACAGTGGTATGAGGAGAAGTCTGATTGGGTAAATTCCGGCGGAGGACAGACGGGACATTACGAAGCCCTGATAAAACCGGGGAATACATATATCGGATTGGCAACCTTCTATACGAAGGCTACATATTATCCAAACACAACAGCGGCACAGCTTGGTTCAGGAAATGGGCTTGACGAGACTTTTCAGCCGGCAGTCGGTAAATGTATACAGAAGCTTGCGATAAAAAATGAGTATATATCAAAGTTATCCATTGAAGGCTCTGATGTTGCATATGGAAAAAGTAAACAGCTTGTATTAAAGGCGGAGATAAAAGGCATGGGAACTATGCCTGAAATTTTGGAGGGTGCAAAATGGTCTTCCTCAGCTCCTTCGGTTGCCACTGTTTCCGATAAGGGCATTGTAACAGGTAAAACGATTGGAAAAGCAACCATTACGGCACAGGCAGGCGGTTTGAAAGCGACATATGAAATCAATGTAGTGTGTAATCATAGCTATCGTACATCATGGACGATAGATAAGGCGGCAACGACAACGAAGAACGGAAGCAAGAGCCATCGTTGTACGACTCCGTCCTGTACGGAAAAGAAAGATGTTACAACGATATATGCGATAGATAAAGTGAAACTGTCGGCAACATCATATGTTTATGACGGAAAAGTAAAGAAGCCGTCTGTTTCCGTAAAGGATAAAAAGGGCAATACCATACCGTCATCCTGCTATACGGTAAGCTATAGTAAAGGGAGAAAAAATGTAGGTGTATATCGTGTGACCGTAAGGTTCAAAAACGGTTATTCGGGAACGATTCATAAGAGTTTTAAGATTGCACCAAAGAAAACTTCAATCAAGAGCCTTACGGCAGGAAAGAAAAACATTACGGTTCAATTCGGAAAGGTATCGAAACAGGTAACGGGTTATCAGATACAGTATGCGGCAAATAAGAATTTTACTTCAGGAAAAAAGACTGCAACAATAAAGAAGAATACGGTAACAAGTAAAAAATTGACAGGACTGAAATCCGGAAAACGATATTATGTAAGAATAAGAACCTATAAAAAGACAGGCACAAAAACATATTATTCAGGCTGGTCGGCAGTAAAGAATATCAGCGTGAAATAATGGAATCAATAACGATATAACAGTGCAATGAATAAAGTACATTCTTTTTGAAAAAATAAATACATAGCAGTAAAAAAATAATCAGGAAATAGATTATGAGACGTGGAGGTTATGTATGGAAACGAAGGATCATCTTGCACTGGGATATTATCTCGTAAATAACATTGAAAACAGCTTCACCCCATTACAGGAGAAGCTGTTTTTATTCGGAAATATTATGCCTGATGTATGGCTTTTCTCCTATGCAAACGGGATTGTGGACAGGAAGAATTTTAAAGGGCATGTTCACAGCAATGCGAGAAAAAGGGTAGAAAAGCACAGCAGCTATTTAAAGAAACATCGAAAATGCAAATTGAGAAGCAGCTTTATTCTTGGGGTTATGATGCATTACCTTGCGGATTCATTTACCTATCCCCATAGCGATAATTATGCATATGGTATAGGGCAGCATAAAAAATATGAGCATGAGCTTCATCACCTGATGTGGAAAGCGCTTGTTCTGCCTGAACGGGAGTATACAGAGAAGGTACGCATCGATAACATCAATCATACGATAAAAAATGTATATAGCGAATATAAGACGTTAGTCCATAATCCTACAACGGATTGCAGACATATCATAAAATCTGCGGAAAGAATATTTGCGGTAGCAACACATATCGGTTATAATATTCACGAAAGCAATGAACCATGCACCTGATGATATAGACAATTTGGCTGTGTGCAGACGAAATTGTCTATATTATCAGGCATCGGGTGAATATAAAAAGATTGGAGCGGATGCTATGCTGTTTGGTGAAAAAAAATTAGGTTTTGGTCTTATGAGACTGCCGTTAATGAACCCTGATGATGCTTCAAGCATCGATATTGAATTGACAAAGAAAATGGTGGACAGCTTTATAGAAAACGGATTTACATATTTTGATACTGCATGGATGTATTGTGGTTTTAACAGTGAAAATGCCGTGAAGGAGGCTCTTGTGAAGAGACACCCGCGTGACAGCTATACACTTGCTACAAAGCTTCATGCCGGATTCCTTCAGACAAAGGAGGACAGAGATAAGATATTTCAAACACAGCTTGAAAAGACAGGTGTAGATTATTTCGATTATTATCTTATCCATGATGTGGGATTAGACCATTACAAGGTGTATACGGAGCTGGATTGCTTTAACTGGCTGATGGACAAGAAGGAAAAGGGTCTTGTAAAGCATATCGGTTTTTCATACCATGACAATGCAGAGCTGCTTGACAAGGTGCTTACCGAGCATCCGGAGATGGAGTTTGTTCAGCTTCAGATTAACTATCTGGACTGGGACAGTGAGGGGATTCAGTCAAGAAAATGCTATGAGGTTGCAGTAAAGCATAACAAACCGGTTATTGTGATGGAGCCTGTAAAAGGTGGAACCTTGGCAAAGGTACCTGAGAATGTGGAAGAGATGTATCGGGCTTATGATGCGGATATGTCTGTTCCGTCATGGGCTATCCGATTTGCGGCAAGTCTTGATCATGTAAAAATGGTTCTGTCAGGAATGAGCAATATGGAACAGCTTATGGATAATATGAGCTACATGAAGGACTTTGTACCGCTGAATGAAACGGAAAATACGATGGTGATGAAAGCTGTAGAGATGATAAACAGCAATATAGCAATACCATGTACAGGCTGTGCATATTGTGTGGACGGCTGTCCAATGCATATAGCAATTCCAAAGTATTTCTCATTGTATAATGCTGACAGGCAGGAGGTTAAAGAGAAGGGCTGGACACCGCAGGGAGAATATTATGACAGGCTTACAGGAACCTTTGGCAAAGCAAGTGACTGTGTAGGCTGCGGACAGTGTGAGCATGTATGTCCACAGCATTTGCCGATTATAAACAACCTGAAAGAGGTTGCCAATTATTTCGGCAAATAAAATACAGAAGGAGGAAGGCTTATGTGGGCGGCAATCTTTATTTCATTATTCGTGGCAGCAGGAGCCGGATTTGTATATCTGATCAGCCGCTTTAGCAAATTTACAATCGTTGGAAAGATAGCAGGAGAGAGAAAATGGCTGAGGCTTACAGCAGGGACTGTTGTAGTCGTTCTGTTTTCGGTAGTGACTGCGCTTGCCATGAATTTGATGAATGCAATCATATGTCTTCTTCATTTGGTATTATTCTGGCTGATTTGTGATTTCACAGGCTGGATAGTGAAGAAATGCCGTAAGAAAACATTTAAAATATATTATGCAGGGATATGTGCCATTGTTATTACAATGGGATATCTATGTATGGGTTGGTATTTTGCCCATCATGTATATGAAACAAACTATACGATAGAAACAGAAAAGAAAATGACGGAGGACGGACTTCGGGTTGCCTTAATCGCAGATTCCCATGTGGGAACCACCTTTGATGGTGAAGGCTTTGCAGCGTATCTGAAAGAAATTGAGTCTAAAAATCCCGATGTTCTTCTGATTGCGGGTGATTTTGTTGATGATGATACAACGAAAGAGGATATGTACAGGTGCTGTCAGGCACTTGGAGATGTACATATAAGATATGGGGTATATTTTGTTTTTGGCAATCATGACAAGGGTTACTATGAAGGATACAGGGATTTTGATGCGGATGATTTAATAGCGGAGCTTCAGAAAAATGATGTGACCGTGCTTCAGGATGAAGCTGTGCTTGTTGACAACAGCTTTTATATAGTCGGAAGGCAGGATGCGTCAATCGAAAACAGAGCGGACATGCAAACCCTGCTGAAAAACCTTGATATGTCAAAATACATCATTGTCATGGATCATCAACCGACAGACTATGATGCACAGGCAGCATGCAATGTGGATTTGGTGTTGTCAGGACATACGCATGGCGGTCAGCTGATACCCATTACATATGCAGGAGAGTGGATGGGTGTAAATGACGGAACATATGGCTATGAAAGACGGATGAATACCGGATTTGTAGTTACATCAGGTATTGCAGACTGGGCAATTAAGTTTAAGACAGGCTGTATTTCCGAATATGTTATTATTGATATTAATATAAAATAGATGATTCAGACACGAAAAGAGGATAAACATGAAATTAAGAGAGATCATAGGAAAAGATGAAATAACGCTGTCTTTCGAGGTGTTTCCGCCTAAGACGGATACGGATTATGCTGCTGTCGAGAGGGCGGCATGCGGTGTTGCGGCACTTCATCCAAGTTACATGAGTGTTACATATGGGGCAGGAGGAAGCACAAGAGGAAATACGGTAAAGATCGCAGGGAAACTACAGAAGGATTATGGTGTTACAAGTCTGGCACATCTTACCTGTGTAGGGGCAGACAGGACCGGTATCTATGCTGCACTTGATGAAATGAGCAGAGCAGGAATCGAAAATGTTTTGGCACTGAGGGGGGATATCCCGAAAGATTTTCAGGGAGAAATATTTACCGATTATAAGCATGCTTCTGATTTGGTCGCAGATATAAAAGCATATGGAGATTTTTGTGTAGGCGGTGCCTGTTATCCTGAAGGACATCCTGATGCGGCAAATAAAAAAGAGGATATTGAAAATTTGAAAAACAAAGTAGATGCGGGATGTGAATTCCTGACGACACAGATGTTTTTCGATAATAATATTTATTACAACTTTCTGTACAGGATAAGAGAGGCGGGAATTACCGTTCCGGTTATACCGGGTATTATGCCGATAACAAGGGCGGTTCAGGTAAAAAATGCGGTAAAGCTGTCCGGTTGTAATGTACCGGAGCGTTTCAGGAACATTGTGGACAGATTCGGCGGTGTACCCGATGCCATGAAGCAGGCGGGTATCATATATGCAACGGACCAGATTATTGATTTGATTGCAAACGGGGTAAAAAATATTCATGTTTATTCCATGAATAAGCCTGATATAGCAGAGGGCATACAGAAGAATTTGTCTGAGATACTGAAATTGAAAATATAACCTTATATATGGATGCAGAAAATCAGACGGAATATGTTAGTGCGTTACGCATAGAGATATCTTATATGTAGGCAGTAAATGAAAAATATGCAGGAAGAATCAACATGAAATTTAAAGGAATAGAAAAGAAAGAACAGGGTAAATTTATAGCCCGATATGATGTGGAATATGAAACGGTTGACGGAAAGAAAAAGATTTATGAAATGATAAGCCGAAACCGTGATATAAAAAGCTTTGAGGAGCTTCATGGCAAACGTGCGGATGCGGTGGTAATTATTGCCACAGACGAAAACAATGAAAGAATTTTAATCGATAGAGAATTTCGATTGGCACCGGGAGAATGGGTTTACAATTTCCCTGCCGGTTTGATTGATGCAGGTGAAACACCGGAAGAAAGTGCAAAACGTGAGCTTATGGAAGAAACAGGACTTGAGCTTTATGAGATAGATGATTTCATAAATACCAGTTATAGCGCGGTGGGCTTCTCCAATGAAACAAATGTATGCGTGGTGGGAAAGGCACGTGGCAGCTTTAAGCCAAGTACATCCACTCTGGAAGAAATAGAGCCCGGCTGGTATACGAAAGAACAGGTACGGAAATTGTTAAAGACAGAGAAATTTGCCGCCAGAACACAGGCATTTTGTTATATGTGGAGCAGAAAATAGAAAGATATAGGCTGATGCCTATATCTTTCTTAGTATACGCATTACACCATCCTCATCATTGGAAGGCGCTGTATATTTGGAAATCTTTTTTATTTCCGGGTGGGCATTTTCCATGGCATAGCTTTCATCACATGCCTGTAACAGCGTATAATCATTCAGATAATCACCAAATGCCATTGCCTGTGATTTATCGATATGATATTGCTCCAGAATAGCTTTTATGGCGTTACCCTTACTGACAGAAGCATTTGCGATGTCTACCCATCTGTCTCCTGAAAGTTGAACTGAAATTTTCTCACTTAGTCTGTTTTGTATCGTTGGGTACAGTTCTTCTGCATTTCTTTTTTCAAAAAATACAGCAAGCTTAACAATATCATCCTGACTGATACATTCCCTAAGGTCCTTTACGAATTTTAATCGGGCATAATACATATGTGCATTTTCTTCTGACAAGGCTGTAGAATGAAGCATATATGCAGATTTAACACCACAAATAATGACAACGATATCCGGTATGTTTTGTAAAATATCAAGTATGGCATGGACATCGCTTTTCATCATTTTGTTGCAATAGATGGCTTCGCCGTTTGCAAAGACAAGACCACCATTGTCGGCAATAAAAATCAGTCTGTCCTTTATCGGGGCAAATAATTTCTCCAGATTGTAGTATTGTCTGCCACTGGCAATCACTGTTTTTATATTCTGATGGGTTGTTACCCACGCCATAAAATCTGACGGAATGCGTTTTTGGCTGTCCAAAAGAGTACCGTCCATATCGGTTGCTACAAGTTTTATATTCATGATTTCTACCTCCGTATTTCAAGCTGACTATTCCCTTAAAATATTATGATATTGCATTTTTTTGATGTATTCAATAAAAAAGTGCTGGACAAATAAGTGTGTAAAGAATATAATGTGCAGGTGTAAATAATATACTTTACACCTGACAATATTTTGCACAAGCTGTTTTTGATGCGTACATATTGGTTATATATATTTTTTCCATTTTTATAGGTACATACTATTTATATGTATTTTCTATTTTTTCTATTTACATATTATTGATAGATTCATGATATACATATGATGGGATATTGTCGGGCTGTAACAAAAGAAGGAAGAGAGATTATGGACAAAGTAAAAGCATTTTTAAAACGGAAGGATATTGTTATATCTGCAAAACGGTATGGGGTGGATGCACTTGGTGCGATGGCACAGGGCTTATTCTGTACCTTGCTGATAGGAACAATACTGAACACGCTGGGTACCCAGTTTCATATTCCATTTCTGACCGCACAGATAGCGGTTGTAAATGACGTTGGATATACAGTCGGGGGACTGGCATCCCTTATGAGCGGACCGGCTATGGCAGTAGCAATCGGCTCGGCATTAAATGCACCGCCGCTTGTACTGTTTTCGCTGATAACAGTCGGCTATGCAGCAAATACGTTAGGCGGGGCGGGAGGTCCTCTTTCCGTTCTTGTTATTGCCATACTGGCAGCGGAATTTGGTAAGATGATTGCAAAGGAGACAAAGGTTGATATTCTTGTTACACCAATCGTTACCATAGGAATCGGTGTTGCACTTTCTTATTTCTGTGCACCTGCTCTCGGAAATGCTGCCATGAAGGTTGGAGAGCTGATTATGTGGGCAACAAACCTTCAACCGTTCCTGATGGGTATTCTTGTATCCGTATTTGTCGGAATTGCACTTACACTGCCAATATCCTCAGCAGCAATCTGTGCGGCCTTTGGTCTTACGGGCCTTGCAGGCGGTGCTGCCGTTGCAGGCTGCTGTGCGCAGATGGTAGGATTTGCAGTGATGTCATTTAAGGAAAATAAGGTAGGCGGACTGATATCACAGGGCATCGGAACATCCATGTTACAGATGGGAAATATCGTAAAGAATCCAAGAATATGGATTGCACCGATTGTGACCTCGGCTATCACGGGACCGATTGCAACATGTCTGTTTCAGCTCCAAATGAATGGTACACCGGTTTCGTCAGGAATGGGAACCTGCGGTCTGGTAGGTCAGATCGGTGTGTATACAGGTTGGACAAATGATATTGCTGCAGGTGTCAAGACGGCTATTACAGCGATGGATTGGATAGGACTGATTATGATATCCTTTGTGCTTCCGGCTGTACTTTGCCCGTTGCTTAATATGGTTTGCCGCAAGCTGGGCTGGGTGAAGGACGGAGATTTGACTTTAAGTTAATATATCTCTTTATTTTTTTTACAGAAGGACTATAATGTAGTCTGTAAGAAAAAATAGAGGTTTCAGAAAAATGCAAAAGAAGAAAAAATACAATATTGATATGATAAACGGGCCTATTTTGCCAAGGCTTCTTGCATTTACCGTACCGTTGATGATATCCAGTATATTACAGCTTCTGTTTAATGCAGCGGATATTATTGTAGTCGGAAGATGGGCAGGAGATGATGCACTGGCGGCAGTAGGTTCCAATACGGCACTAATCAATCTCCTGACGAATTTCTTTTTGGGATTGTCCATAGGAGCAAATGTACTTGTTGCACATTATACAGGGGCAAAAAATGACGAACAGACCGGAAAAACGGTTCACACCGCAATGCTTCTTTCGCTGTACAGTGGAATATTGCTTACAATTATCGGAATATTGGGGGCAAAGCAGATACTCATCTGGATGAATACGCCGGAGGAGGTTATTCCGCTTGCTGCGACGTATCTCAGAATATATTTTATTGGTATGACGGCTACGATGATTTACAACTTCGGAAGTGCCATATTGAGAGCTGTAGGTGATACAAAGAGACCGTTATATTATCTTTCATTTGCAGGAGTTATAAACGTAGGTCTGAATTTATTATTTGTAATTCCATTGAAAATGAGTGTGGCAGGTGTCGGAATTGCAACCGTTATATCACAATGTATTTCCGCTACACTTGTACTGAGATGTATGGTGAAGGAAGAGGGCAGTATCCATCTTGAATTGAAGAAGCTGCATATTGACAAAAATATTTTTCTGCGTATTTTACGTGTCGGGCTTCCTGCAAGCTTTCAGGGAATTATATTTTCAATTTCAAATGTCATTATTCAGTCCTCAGTAAATTCTTTCGGTAAAATTGTAGTGGCAGGCAATTCTGCCGCTGCCAATATAGAAGGCTTTGTCTATGTGGCAATGAATGCATTTCATCAGGGTACCATATCCTTTACCAGTCAGAATATGGGCGCTGCAAAATACAAACGAATTAATAAAATATTATTGGAAGCGGAAATGTGTGTTATCGTGGTAGGTATTGTGCTGGGAAATCTTGCCGTATTTTTTGGAAATCCGCTGCTTGGATTTTATACAAAGAGCAGTCTTGTAAAGGCTGCCGGAATGAAACGTCTCAAGGTAATTTGCAGCACATATGCCTTATGCGGAATGATGGACGTTATGGTAGGTTCTCTTCGTGGATTGGGCTATGCCGTTATGCCGACTATCGTATCGCTGATAGGCGCATGCGGATTAAGGCTTTTTTGGATTTTTACCTTTTTCAAAATGGAGCAGTTCCATACGCTTACCTCGCTTTATGCAACATATCCTGTAAGCTGGATAGTAACGACAATAGCACATATCATATGCTTTATTATCGTAAGGCGTAAAATCAGGAATCAATATGAAAATAGGAATATGGTATAGATGAAAACAACCTCCGACTGATTGCCGGAGGTTGTTTTCATTTACTGCATTTTGCTGTATGTATATCATCATCAGCCGTCATTCTTTTTCATGAGGTTTTTATAGTTCCCGTTCTGCCTGCTTTTTAGCCGTACATCTTTATAATATCGATATATTGTCTGTGGGCGGCTTACAATATATCAATGTATTCTCCGTTCAGAGCCTTGTTCATGCTTCTTACGGCACAGAATTTTCCGCACATGCTGCAAGTATCATTATGGTCATCCTCAGGACTTCTGCTGTCACGGATTGCCTTAGCCGTCTCCGGGTCAAGAGCACAGGCAAATTGTGCGTCCCAGTCAAGTGTACGTCTGGCATCAGCCATTTTATCATCAATATCTCTTGCATGAGGAATTCCTTTTGCAATATCGGCGGCGTGGGCAGCTATTTTGGATGCAATAATTCCCTGTTTGACATCCTCAACATTTGGAAGTGCCAAATGCTCGGCAGGTGTTACATAACAAAGGAATGCAGCTCCGTTCATTGCGGCAACGGCACCGCCTATGGCACTGGTAATGTGGTCATAGCCGGGAGCGATATCCGTTACGAGAGGGCCGAGAACATAAAATGGTGCGCCCATGCAGAGTGTCTTCTGTACCTCCATATTTGCTGCTATCTGATTCAGCGGTACGTGTCCCGGACCTTCAACCATAACCTGAACATTGTGCGCCAAGGCACGCTTTGTCAGTTCACCGAGTCGTACCAGTTCTTCAATCTGGCACACGTCGGTAGCATCAGCAAGACAGCCCGGTCTACAGGCATCACCCAGTGAAACGGTTACGTCATATTCTTCACAGATATCGAGTATTTCGTCAAAATATTCGTAGAATGGATTTTCGTTTCCTGTCATACTCATCCATGCAAATACAAGGCTTCCGCCACGACTGACAATATTCATTTTACGTTTATGCTTTTTAATCTGCTCAATGGTCTTCTTTGTAATGCCACAGTGAAGCGTTACAAAGTCTACGCCGTCTTCGGCATGAAGTCTTACCACATCTATAAAATCCTTTGCGGTAAGGGTTGCAAGGTCACGCTGATAATGGATGACGCTGTCATAAATCGGAACGGTTCCAATCATGGCAGGACATTCACTTGTCAGCTTCTGTCTGAATGGTTGTGTGTTTCCGTGACTGGACAAATCCATAATGGCCTCGGCACCAAGCTCTACGGCACTCATAACCTTTTGCATTTCTATATCATAGTCTTTACAGTCTCTGGATATTCCCAGATTTACATTGATTTTTGTTCTAAGCATGCTTCCCACACCTTCAGGGTTGATACAGGTATGCTTTTTGTTTGCGCATATTGCTACTTTTCCCTCCGCAACCAGCTTTATGAGCGCCTCCACAGCCATATTTTCCTTTTGGGCAACGATTTCCATTTCAGGTGTTACAATGTTTTTTCTGGCTGCGTCCATCTGTGTCGTGTAATTTCTCATGATTTGAGTACCTCCAATTCCATATTGTGATTTGTGTCACATACGATTTCAACATCAGTGTTATTTATAGTGGCGGAAGGTGGTGCTCCCAATCAGCCACTTGTATTGGTTTCATTATAGCATACAAAAGAGCACAATGAAAAACAGAGGTGCAAAGACACCTCTGATATTTATTATATAGCGACACCCGTTAATGTTCAATACATATTTAAGAAGTGTTTTGTTGATACTAAAAAATGGGTATGCTAAAATTTATGGCAAATGAGGAAAAATGTCGTAATTTGTTGTAAAATTCAGATGAGAGACGATTTCTGAAGCAGAAATACAAAGAGATTTTTAGATAAATTTAGAAAGGCAGGGCATTTGTTGTTATGAAAAGAACGGTAAAATCATGGATTTTCAGTATCCTGTTCATTATCCTTGGAATTGTAGGATTATTTTTCTACATTTTCCCACTTACTGTCAGGGGAAATGTGAATATAGGAACGGTTACAGGTATTGTATTGTTTGGGTTTCTTATGTTTTATGGCATAATGAAACCGATTGTTGACAGGTGGATATCAAGGCTGTGGAAGAAAACGATTGGCAAGGTGATTTTGTCATTTGTAATGGCCTGCCTTGCCGGAATCCTTGTACTTGCAATCATACTGACACATCTGATGCTTTCTGCAATAAGGTCAAAACCACAAAATGAGGTTACGGTGGTTGTGCTTGGCTGTGCCGTATTGCCAAGCGGAAAGCCAAGTCTGATGTTAAGAGAAAGACTGGATGCCGCATATGATTATCTGGTGGAACATCCGGATGCACCATGTATATTATGCGGAGGACAAGGCGCGGATGAGATTATGACGGAAGCGGAGTGTATGTACAATTATCTTGTGGATAAGGGCATAGAGTCGGACAGGCTTTATATTGAAGATCAATCGACTTCTACAAGAGAGAACATTGAATATGCACAGGAGATTATTCAAAAGGAAAAACTGCCTTGTGACATTGCAATCGTTACAAATGAGTTTCACGAATACAGGGCAGGTAAGGTAGCAGAGAAGCTGGATATGGTAAGCTATGCCATATCAGGACAGACCGCATGGTGGCTGCTTCCAACCTACTATGTGAGAGAGCTTTATGGTATATTATATGAAATGGTACTGTAACAGGGAATGCATTTAGAGATATATAGAACGATAAGAAGCTGATTCATTCGAACATTTATGAACAAACGCAACCACAGGTTGGCAAAAAGAAACCGCCTGATGTTTGAAGGACGGATTAAATATGTTATCTTGAGGTATAGAGAAAAACGGTTATACCGTAAATCAGGAGAATATTTAAGAGGTATTTCAATGAGTAGAAAAATAGTGGGTGCAGAAAATGAACGATATCCGAAGCACCATGCTTATTGACGGTTCTTATAGCCCCAATCACACATCTGATCCAAAATGGGAATAAGGGATTTTCCCCGTTCCGTTAGACTATATTCCACTTTCGGCGGGATTTGCGGATATTCTTTCCTGTTCACAAGTCCGTCCGCTTCAAGCTGCTTCAAGGTGGAACTCAGCGTTTTGAAGGTGATGCCGCCGATATATTTCTGCATTTCATTAAAACGCACGACGTGAAACTCCATTAGAGTGTAAAGGATAAGCATTTTGTATTTGCCCTGAATGAGCGACATGGTATAGTTAAAACCCGTATCCTCCAATTTGCAGTTTGCGATGCATTCCTTGCTCATCATACTTTCCTCCGAGATAGTATATATCTTAAATGTGCGTACTTGTTTTTGTTGATTACACTAATTATAGTTATAGTACAGAGACTTGAGAAAGTCAATATGCTATGAAGGGAGATAAGACAATGGGCAAAAAAATTGTGATACTGAACGGCAGTCCACGAAAAAGCGGAAACACATCCGAACTTGTCAAAGCATTTACCGAAGGAGCAGAACAGGCTGGAAACGAGGTCGCCGCTTTTCATCTTGACAGTATGAATATCCACGGCTGTAAGGGTTGCTTCGGCGGCAAGAGCAGCAGAGAATGTCCCTGCGTCCAAAAGGACGATATGGTACAGATTTACCCGGCAGTAAGAGACGCCGATGTTATCGTTTTGGCATCGCCTTTGTATTACTGGAACCTGAGCGGTCAACTCCGTACTACTGTGGATCGTTTGTTTGCACTGGAGGAAGACGGTGAAAATCTGCTTCGTGGACACGGAAAGGCATCCGCTCTTTTGATGGCAGCAGAAGGACATGGTTTTGAAGATGTCCTCCTGTATTACGATCATCTGATGGAGCATCTGCGCTGGAAAAATCTCGGTCATGTTCTTGCAGGAGGCAATATGAATGTAGGTGATATTAAAGGGAAGGCCGAAATTCAGAAAGCTTTTGAACTCGGGAAGTCAATTCAATAAAACATAGAAAGGAGCCCAAAACAATGAAGAAAATCAATTTACCGCAGGCATCAAAACTGACCTCTCCTAATCCGGTTACGCTTGTGTGTACGCAGAGACCGGATGGCGGCACCAACCTCGCTACCGTTTCTTGGTGGACCTACCTTTCCTTCAATCCGAGCATGATTGCCTATGCGATGGCAAAGACCTCGTATAGTGGAGAGATGGTGAGAAGCAACGGAAAAGTAATTCTTACCATTCCCGGTACGAAGATTGCAGAGGCCGTGATGGGGTGCGGAAGTGCCACTGGGCGTAATACCGATAAGGCATCCCAATTGGGGATTGAACTGATGGAGCTTGAAGGAAGTACGATCAAGATTCCCACTCATAGCCGTGTGGCGATTCAGTGCAGTCTGAAAGAATATCATGAGGTAGGCGACCATTATCTGTATATTTGTGATGTGGAAAAGGTTTATGGAAATGAGTCCGAAGAAGCTCTGTTCGCATGGAACGGATATGCAAAGGTTGCCCCTGCAAGACAAGGGGAATGATAAGAATGGTTTTTGGGGAACTTGCGGCAGAACGTTATTCCATCCGGTCTTTCTCTGACCGCCCTATTGAACAGGAAAAGACGGATAAGGTTCTGAAGGCCGGACAGCTTGCCAGAAGATACAGTCTCTTACCCGATTTACTTATGGTGCGCCGGTTGTTTTGTGAATATTTTAACACTTGAGAGCACCACTATATATTATGTCTGATATTTTTATAAGACCTTCTTAGTATGAGTTGGAAGATGATATCTTCAAATTGATATTAATGAGGTCTTTTCATGTTAAAAAAGGAAAAAATAGACAGATTCTTGATCTGTTAGACAAGAATCTTTTATGTGATTTCATTCAGTTATGGATTAGATTTATTTTTAGTGATATAATTGTTGGGATAAAATGCTGATACAGGGGGATGTATGATGGATAAATTTAGAAATATGAGAAATGATATGCTTGCAGAAAGAGTTATAAAAGGACTTGCGTCAAGAAATATGGAAGGCTTTTATGTTCATACAAAAGAAGAAGCGAAGGAGCTTGCATTAAGCCTTATGCCGGAGGGCAGCTCCGTAGGCTGGGGCGGCTCCATGACTGCAAAGGATATTGGTCTGATTGATGCTGTGATAGAAGGAAATTATAAGGAAATAAACCGCGATACGGCAAAGACACCTGAGGAGAAGAATAAACTGTCCAGAGAGATGTTTTTTGCGGATTATTTCATTACAGGCTGTAATGCCATGACGGAAGATGGCGTTATGGTAAATATAGATGGAAACGGAAACAGAGTGGCGGCAATCGTATTTGGCCCGTCTCATGTTATCGTGATATGCGGAATGAATAAAATCGTAAGAGATGAAGCGGCTGCTTTCAGCAGGGCGAGAAATGAAGCAGCGCCTGTCAATGCACAGCGGTTCGGACTTGAAACTCCTTGCAGCAAAACAGGCGTATGTGCGGATTGTAAATCTCCTGATACCATATGCTGTCAGTTCCTTACTACAAGGTACAGCAAGCACAAGGGCAGAATAAAAGTCATACTTGTAAATGAGGATTTGGGATTTTAATAGAATTTTTCGATAAGCTGTTACTGATAAAAATAGCATTGCAATTTGCAGAAAAGTTTGTTTATAGTGTTGGACAAATCCGTATAATACTATATAATATATCTGCACTTTATATACATACATGAACGATATGGAGGAATTTATGCTTGAATTAAGAAATATCTCTTATGTTGTAGAGGAAAACGGAACAGAAAAAGAGATACTAAAGGATGTAAATTTAAAAATAGAGGAGCATTTTGTTGCAATTACCGGGCCGAATGGCGGAGGAAAATCAACGCTTGCCAAAATCATTGCAGGTATTATTACACCGACAAGCGGACAGATCATACTGGATGGAGAAGATGTTACAGAGCTTAACATTACCGAAAGGGCAAAGAAGGGAATCAGCTTTGCATTTCAGCAGCCGGTACATTTTAAAGGGCTTACGGTAAAAGATTTAATCGGAATTGCAGCCGGAAAAAACATGACGGTAGCACAGGTTTGTGAGATATTGTCAGAGGTTGGTTTATGTGCCAAAGACTATGTAAATCGTGAGGTCAACAGCAGTCTGTCGGGTGGTGAGTTGAAACGAATCGAAATTGCGATGATTATAGCAAGAGGAACAAAGCTGTCTTTATTTGACGAGCCGGAGGCAGGAATCGATTTGTGGAGCTTTAACAGTCTTATCAAGGTGTTTGAGAAGATGCGTGACGAAATTAATGGAACGATTGTGATTATTTCCCATCAGGAGCGTATTTTGAATATTGCGGACAAGATTGTGGTAATTTCAAACGGACATATCGACAGCGTCGGTACAAAAACAGAGGTTATGCCGAAACTGCTTGGCACTTCAGGCGGTTGCGACGTGCTTAAAAAGAAACTTGCTGATCATTAGGCTGATGGTAAGCGAAATTTATGAAATGACTGACAGACGGAAATTTTTATAAAAGCAACAGACGTATTTTTGATATAGGAAGGACAGAGCATGGATATAATTCAGAAAAGTTTATTACAGCAGATTGCTGGTTTACATGAGGTTCCTGAAGGTGCGTATAATATTCGTGCCAACGGAGAACTCGACAGCCGCAATACGACGGCAAATATTGATATCGTTACAAAAGAAGACAAACAGGGGATTGATATTATCATTAAACCGAATACAAAGAACGAGAGTGTTCATATTCCGGTGCTGCTGAGCAAAAGCGGATTACAGGAAATGGTATATAATGACTTCTATATAGGAGATAACGCAGATGTGGTCATTATTGCCGGATGTGGTATTCATAACTGTGGTGTTGATACGTCAAAGCATGACGGTATACATACGTTTTATGTAGGTAAGAATGCGAAGGTAAAATATGTAGAAAAGCATTACGGTGAGGGGGACGGCACAGGCGGACGTGTTATGAATCCTGAAACGGTTATTCATCTTGACGAAGGTGCTTATATGGAGATGGAAACGACCCAGATAAAGGGGATAGATTCTACGAACAGAGTGACAAAGGCTGTATTGAAAGACGGTGCTTCCCTCGAAATAAAGGAAAAAATTATGACACATGGAGAGCAGTATGCCAAGACGGATTTCTCCGTTGATTTGGACGGTATGGATTGCAGTGCCAATGTTGTATCCCGCTCGGTTGCCAGAGATCAATCAAAGCAGGAATTCTTCTCTGTCATAAACGGAAACAATGCGTGTAAGGGTCATAGTGAATGTGATGCGATTATTATGGATGGTGCAAGTGTGTCGGCAAGCCCGCAGCTTACGGCAAATCATATAGACGCAAATCTGATACATGAGGCGGCCATTGGGAAGATTGCCGGGGAACAGCTTATTAAGCTGATGACGCTCGGCCTTACGGAAGCAGAAGCAGAGGAGCAGATTATAAACGGTTTCCTGAAATAGAAACGGCTCTTTCAAACAGATATGCTTTGCGATTGCAAAGACAAAAAAGTATGTTATAATGAACGCATGGTAACCCAAACAGGTTACGATGCATTATGAAATAGAAATATAGTTTTCGGACAAAAGGAGAAAACAAATGAATAAGTTAGAACTTCAAAAAAAGGCTGTAGCTGTCCGTAAAGGTGCTATGACAGGTGTATACTGTGCAAAGTCAGGACATCCGGGTGGTTCGCTTTCGGCAGCAGATATTTTCACGTATTTGTATTTTGAGGAAATGAACGTAGACCCGTCTAATCCAAAGGATGAAAATCGTGACCGCTTTGTATTATCAAAGGGACATACTGCTCCGGGATATTATGCGGCACTTGCACTTAAGGGCTTCTTTTCAATTGAAGAACTTAAAAATTTAAGACATGTAGGTGCGTTCCTTCAGGGACATCCGGATATGAAGCATACACCGGGCGTGGATATGTCGTCAGGCTCACTTGGACAGGGACTCTCTACTGCCGTTGGCATGGCGCTTGCGGCAAAGCTTTCAAATAAGGATTATCGTACTTACTGTCTGTGTGGAGACGGCGAGATTCAGGAAGGTCAGATATGGGAGGCTGCTATGTTTGCAGGCCATCGAAAGCTGGACAATCTTCTTGTGATTGTTGACAACAATAACCTTCAGATAGACGGAACGCTTGAAGAGGTTTGTTCACCATATCCTATCGATGAGAAGTTTAAGGCATTTGGTTTCCATGTCATTAATATAAACGGAAATGATTTTGATGAAATAGATAAGGCATTTGCAGAGGCAAAGGCAACAAAGGGTATGCCTACAGCTATTATAGCCCATACCGTTAAGGGCAAGGGCGTTTCCTTTATGGAGAACAATGTAAACTGGCATGGAAAAGCTCCGAATGAGGAAGAATATAAGATAGCAATGGAAGAACTTGAAAAGGAGGCTGCTGCATTATGTTAGAAACAAAAGCAATCGCTACAAGAGACAGTTATGGTAATGCGCTGGTTGAAATTGCAAAGGAGCACGACAATCTGATTGTTTTGGATGCAGACCTTGCAGCAGCAACAAAGACAGCTATATTTAAAAAGGCATTTCCAAAGCGCCATATAGACTGTGGTATCGCAGAGGCAAATATGGCAGGAATTGCAGCAGGTCTGTCTACCTGTGGATATGTACCTTTTATGAGTTCATTTGCCATGTTTGCGGCAGGAAGAGCATATGAGCAGGTAAGAAATACGATTGGATATCCGCATCTGAATGTTAAGATCGGTGCAACGCATGCAGGTATATCCGTAGGTGAGGACGGAGCAACCCATCAGTGTAACGAGGATTTGGCACTGATGAGGACAATACCGGGTATGGTCGTTATCAATCCGTGTGATGATGTAGAGGCAAGAGCGGCAGTAAAGGCAGCATATGAGTATGTGGGACCTGTTTATTTGAGATTTGGACGGCTTGCAGTTCCTGTAATTAACGATGAAGAGACCTATCAGTTTGAGATTGGCAAGGGTATTACCTTAAGAGAAGGTAAGGATGTTACCATTATTGCAACAGGACTTTGTGTTTCGGAATCGCTGAAGGCGGCAGAGCTTCTTGCGCAGCAGGGGATTGATGCAATGGTAATCAATATTCATACGATTAAGCCGATAGATGCGGAACTTGTAGTTGCAGGAGCAAGGGCTACAGGAAGAGTATTTACCGTTGAGGAGCATTCGATTATAGGTGGTCTTGGCAGTGCCGTTATGGAAGTGCTTTCGGAGTATCTCCCTACAAAGGTTACAAGGATTGGTGTCAATGACACCTATGGAGAATCTGGACCGGCAAAAGAGCTTCTTAAAAAATATAAGCTGGATGCAGAAGGAATTGCGGAAAGAATAAAAGCGGACTTATAAGGAATTTATACTGAAAGAATTATAGGAGGTATTGGTATGGCATGTTTTTTAGCTCCGGCAGTAGAGGCTGTTGCGGCTACAGTTGCTTCTAGGATAGTGCGTGTAAAGGACACCTCGGATAAAGCGTCGGATATTATAGAAGAAGGAAAGAAATCGTCACTAAAAATGCATTTTGTCAGAAGAATGAACTGGCTTTCCAATATGCTCTGGGGTGGTTCTGCTCTGTTGGCGTTTGAACATATGTGGCATGGTGAAATAACACCGTGGTTTCCGTTTTTGACAGCGGCAAAGAGTTCATCAGATGTAGTTTCCATGTTTCAGGAGATTGGAACCGTCGGTGTCAGTATGGCGGCTCTTGTTACTGCTGTATGGGCAGGAATGGTTGCAGTATCATATCATCTTGAAAAAAAGGCTTTGCAGGAGACGGATGCCATAAAGCAGGAGGGTTAAGAATTATGACACTTCTGATATCTGTGATTTCTGCTGTTGTTACGACAATTATCTGGTATCTTAAGGATTGCGGTAATCAGATGAAGCTGGGTACGCTCAGCCTGATGTACTGGGCTGCATCACTTATGTGGATGGCAGATGCCGTATTTGAATATGTGGAGCTTCAAGCGGAATATTTTAAGCCTGCAGCGGCAGATATGCTTAATGATGCATTCCTTGGTGTGGCAGTAGTCACCTTAGGACTTGTTATATGGCTTGTTATGGTTCTTGTAAAAGACCCGAAAGGGAATATAAGAAGAGCAATCAGAGAAAATAAGTTCAATCAAAATAGTTAGAATATGGTGCGTGTTTAGGCTATTAGAATGGTACAAATATGTAATGAATAAAAGAATGTCAACTGATGTATGGGTTGGTTGATGTTCTTTTTTCTAGTCAGTGAAATAACAATAGAGTAATATATCAGTAATAGAAGAGATAAAGGAGTAGAAAGATGAAGATTTATGACAGAATCATGGGAATAGGAACGAAGATGACAGATATGGATGCATCTACATATCAGGGTGCATTTATAGGTAAGATTTCCTATACGGCAGACAGAGAAAAAGCTGAGGCGGCAGAGAATATAACATATGCATATGGAGATGTAAAAGAAAATGCATTTATGTATATTCTTTCTATTCTCGGAACCGTAGAAGGAATAGAAGAACCTGTTGAAAAAATGACAATAACACTTGTAAAGGCTTCCGATAAAGTAAAGGATATCAAGAGAGTGGAAAAGGCTGAATATGAAAATGAAGCACCGTTCCATACATTTTCAAAGGAAGAGGTATACAGTTTCAGTAAAGAAACAGGAGATGAGAACAAAATTCATTTGACAGACCATCCTGTTGTTCAGGGAATGTTGTTACTTAGAACTGCTGCATGTAAGCTTGATAAGCTTGTAAGACTTGATGTGAAATTTGTCGAGCCGTCATATGCAGAAGAAGAGCTGCGTTGGGGATTTAACGGAAGGGAATATGTGCTTTATGCGGACGGATATGTAAAGGCATCCTTTAAGGCAGTTACAGAATAGGGAGTATATCAGTATGGCAGACATAACGATTTTGTTGGTGGAGGATGATTATGCACTGGCACTTGGAACTGAATATGCGTTGAAATCCGAGGGCTATAAAGTAAAGCGTGCGGCAAATATAAAGCAGGCATATGAATTACTTGATGATAGTGTCTGCCTCGTTTTGCTCGATGTTATGCTGCCTGACGGCAATGGCTATGATTTCTGTAGGGATATACGTGAAAAAAAGAATTATGTACCTATTATTTTTCTGACGGCAGTATCAGATGAGGTAAATCTTGTACAGGGATTGGAACTCGGTGCTGACGATTATATAGCCAAACCGTATCGGGTAAAAGAGCTTATGACCAGGATTGCCGTACTTCTTCGCAGACAAAATTATCAAAAAGAGCTCATGAAGAAAGAAAAATTCGGAAATTCCGGTAGCCTGAATGCAGAGCAGAAAGGGCATATAAACGAAGCCGGCATAATTCCTGAAAATGCAAAATCAAATGCGGCTTCGGATATTGATAAACAAGACGGAATATACTCATTTGGAAATACGATACTGGATTTTAATATGTACAGAATATTTCGAAAGGGCATCTCGATAGACAGTACACCGAGTGAATTCAGATTATTAAAAGAATTGGTTATGCATAAGAATCAGACGCTTACCAGAAAACAGCTGATGGAGAGACTCTGGGATGTGGACGAGGCATTTGTAGATGACAATACGTTATCGGTATATATAAAAAGACTTCGTGACAAGCTGGAAGAGGATTCTGTCTATATCCATACTGTAAGAGGTGTAGGGTATCGGTTTTCAGATTAGAGAAGAAGTATGGCAGTTGTAGTGGAGATGAATATAGGAGAATGTGATGGAGAGATATTCAGTTACCTCTGATATAGCTTTGTGCAGGCAGAGGGATCATTATTACATATTGATAGATAATAGACTGCTTTCTATAACGGCACGGGAAGCAGTTACCATATATGAACATCCTGAAAATGTTTATGATATCATCATAGACAGAACACGTAAATTTCATTTTAGTGCATCAGAGGATAATCTGAATATAACAATAGGAAATATGTGATTAGGGTGTAAATTGCAAAGGAGGTCATTCAATGATGTCGAATAAAAAGACAGACGAGATGGATTCATTAGAAAATAAGGAAATAGACGACATGGTGATAGAGGAGAACGAAGCCGAAAAGGAATCCGAGAAAGAATCTGAAAAAGAATCTGGAAAGGAAAGATTGGTACTTGAATACAAGAAAATAAAGCCGATATGGTATATTGTTTGGCTCATGATACTGGCAGGTATCGTTGTATTTCAGTTTGTTGTATCGAAAGAGGGAATGGCTGGTTTGATTCGTAAGCTGGTGCTTCCGATATTGGCAGGCTTTTCGGGATATATGCTTATATATGCTGTATTGAATCTGCTTGCTAAAAAAATGAAAAAGGGACTTAGAGGACTTTATATTGTTACCCAGATATTCTTATATGTAGTTGTAATATTTATTGGTTATTCGATATTGAATCCTATTAAGGATATTGTGAAAGGCCCTGAGAAGGTTGAAATTGAGGTTTATAACATTGCTGATACGGAGTATCAGGGAAGTATATTAATAACAAGCGATAACAATGGACTTGACGGACAGTATCGTCTGAATATTACAATAAAGGATAATAGTAATGAGACGGTATATGATTTCCCTATCGATAAAAAAACATATCATTATTTTAAGGAAAATCAGAATCAGATAGGTTGGTGCTTTGATTTATCCTATTACAAAAATACAAATGTACTGATAGAATTTGAGGATACTACGGATGAGAAGCTAAGAGAACTTTTTGAAGAGAACGAGGCTTCAACAGAGCAGTAAACAAAAATAACGGTCCGATGATGTAAAATACCCCCTGTTACCAAGCAATTTGATATGTGTTCAGGATTTTGGGAACATATCAAATTGTTTGGTAACAGGGGGTGTTCCGTATATATCGGATAAACGATTTTTTAATCATCAAATAATGGTGTACTGAAATATCGTTCTGCTGTATCCGGAAGGACGGTAACTACAGTTTTGCCTTTGCCAAGCTTCTTTGCAAGAGCAAGGGCGGCAGCCACATTTGTACCACTTGATATACCGCACATGATACCTTCTTTTCTTGCTAAGTCCTTGGAAGTCTGGAGAGCTTCCTCATCAGTGACGATATGTATATTACTGTAAATATTCTGGTTCAGATTTTTGGGTATGACACCATCACCGATACCCATCTGTATATGGGTGCTTACAGTTCCTCCTGCTAAGATTGCCGCATTTTCAGGTTCAACAGCCCAGATTTCAATGTCAGGATTTTGTGCCTTCAGTGTTTCACCTATTCCGCTGATGGTTCCGCCTGTTCCAATTCCTGAGCAGAAGCCATGAATAGGTCCTGCTACCTGTTCAAGTATTTCTATACCTGTATGGTGTTTGTGTACCATAGGATTTGCAGGATTTTCAAACTGCTGTGGAATATATACGTTTGGATTTTCCTGCTGCATTCTAATGGCAGTCTGCAGGCATTCCTCAATGCATTTACCAATGTCGTTGTCATCGTGAATCAGGATAACCTCTGCACCGTAGTGCCTTACGAGCTTTCTGCGTTCCTCGCTTACGGAGTCGGGCATGATGATGATGGTTTTGTAACCTCTGACGGCACCGATTAGTGCAAGACCGATTCCCTGATTGCCGCTTGTTGGCTCAACAATAATCGTGTCTTTGGTAATAATGCCTTGTTTTTCTGCATTTGTAATCATGTTATATGCAGTTCGTGTTTTGATTGAGCCGCCTACATTTAAACCTTCAAATTTTACCAGAACCTCTGCACTGTCATCACAGACCATTCGTTGCAGTCTGATTATGGGGGTATGCCCCATTGCTTCTAAAATATTTGAGTAAACCATGATGTAAAAACCTTTCTAGTCTTTTTGATGTATTATTATTTGCTATTCTGTTTTAATTTTACATAGTCACCTGATACATATCCCGTAATTTTTTTGCCGGATTTTTTGTAGGATACTTTATACCATGTGGTGCCTGCCACATTCTTGATTCCGGTTATGGTTACGGATGTGTTCAATGCTACTTCTGTAATGATAGGGTAATTTGTGCCGGCATTTTTTCTCACATTTACCACATCGCCCGTGATAACACCTGTTATGGTGCCTTCCATCAAAACGGGAGCAGCGGAGCGGTTACTTAAAATCTTTTTGCCGTTTGCGTTCATGTATGTGACTACTCTGTAGGTTTCTCCATTGCTAAGCTTTGGAGCAATATATGTCAGTCTGCCGGAACCCTTTATTGTTGCGACAAGTGTTCTCTTGGTACATTTTTTGTTGTACTTGTATATCATGTAGCCGTTGCCGCCGTTTACCTTATTCCAGGAAAGCAGGGTGTTTGAATTGAAGTCTTTGTAAAGTACCTTACTGGTAGCTACCGGCTTTGTATATGTTGACAGACTTGTGCCGCTGCCATAGTAATAAATATTTTTTATGAACCTGTAAGGCTTTATCGTGAATTTTCTCGTTTTACCGGCAGGCAGGTCTGTAACCTTATAACTGCATGTATCTCTGGAGGTTATACGATTAACAAGTACATCCTTCTTTGTCTTAGGGTCATACATATATATTTCGTATCCTGTTGCCTTGGAATTTTTATTCCATGAAAGGGTTACGGAATTTGTGCTTCGCGCTGATGCTTTAAGCCCTGTTACGGCTTTTACACCTGTAAATGAGGAAAATGTATCAGAGCGGGAAGCATTTTTTGTTTTGCTTCCTGATTTATAATATGCACGTACTGAATACCTGTATACTTTGTTTGATGTCAGGTTTTTATGTGTATATCTGTTCTTTGAAGCACCCTTTAAGGTGGCAATCAGCTGCCATTCTTCGGATGACGTATTCCATTTGTATACCTTGTAACCGGCTACATTTAACTGTTTACTCCATGTAAGTGTTATGGAATCCGAAGTGGTGGCGGCCATTTTCAGTCCTGTTACCTTTCCCGGAAGTGTTGTACCGCTTGCTACATCGGATGGGTCGTGGTAATTGATGGTTCCGTCTGCATTGATGGTATAAGACTGAACCTTATAATTATATTTTGTTCCGCCAAGCAACCCTTTGTCTGTATAGGAATTTGCCGAGGCGGATGTAATATTTTTAACTACGGTATATTTTGTACTTGTTCCCTTTGAACGCAAAATGCGGTAGCCTGATACACTTCCTTTTTCTGTCCAGGTGATTTGTACGGAAGCCGCCTTCATATTGGACAGCTTTACATTTTTTACCTGGTCGGATATGGTGGTTGCGGCAAATTCGGAAGAGTAGTTTCCATATTTATTTCCGATTTTCAGCTTGTAGTAGGCTCTTACCTTGTATTGGTATGTGGTTCCGTCAGCAAGGGAGCTATCTTTAAATTTCGTAGTGCTTGCACCCTTAACAGAACCGATAACTACATATTTATCCTGTGTGCTGTCATAACGGGCTATCTGATATCCGTATGCCTCAGGAACCTTGCCCCATGTAAGCGTAACGGTGGAGTCGGTTGCCGTGTATGCAAGCGAAGTAACTGCTACAGGCTTCTTTATATATCTGAAATTTAAGTCAGTAGCATGGTCTATACCAAGCACTTCTCCTGTTGACGAATATTGCCAATAGGAATGTTTGCTTGTAAGTGTATCTTCAGAATTGTACTGGGCATTCCATACAGGATATTTTTTTGCCAGTGAGACTGCATTCATGTCATCTGCAAGAACCGATTTGCTCGCATAAATCATACCGACATATCCCTTTGTTTCAACCGCATTACAAAATGCCGTTACGACCTTTGTTGCTGCTGACTTGCTAAGATGGGCATCATATAATCTTCCTGAAGGGCCCGGACCATATTCATAATCCATAACAATAGGGAGCGTTATGTTATAACCTTTTATAAGCTCCATTGTATATGCTGCTTCTTCCTTTGCTTCTCTGGTTGAAACGGCAGCGGAGAAAAAGTATACACCAACATCGAGCCCTGCATCAAGAGCACCTTCTATATTCTCTTTGTATTTATCATCAGTAAAGTATCCGCCGCCCTGATAATAACGACCACCTACACGGATAATGGCAAAATCAATGCCGGAGGCTTTTACTTTTTTCCAGTTAATGTCTCCGTTCCACTCGGAAACATCAATACCGTCAATGATGTCATAGCCTTTAAACATCGGAGAGTGTGTGTATGTATTTGTACTGTAAAGCTTCGGCGTACCTACGTTATAGTCGGATTGCTTTTGAAGCTCCTTGATGGTCTCCGGGTCGTTGTCGTATAAATTGTATATGTATTCTATCTGTTCACGGGAGAGTTCCGAACTGTCAAAACTTCCGTTTTCAACCATTTCTTCTATCTCGGCTTTGGTAGTGCCGGAATTGATTACACTATCATCTTGTGAAATTTCCACAGATGCTTTTGTGGTTTCCTGCTGAATCTCTTGCGCATTTGCCAGACTGCCGTCTGCAATCAACGGAAAGGCTCCGATAATACATCCGAGCGCTACGCCGCAAAAAGTTTTGAATAGCCTTTTCTTTATCATACAATCCTCCAAATGAATATATTAATCGTTTATAAACTACCTTATCTGTAGACTGCAATTTATGGAAATTGATTACATGAAACGACGAATCAATAATTACCTATTTAAAATGTATTGCAGTTTATACATACAGTTAACATAATAAGTATTTTTAACAGAAAAGTCAACAAAATGAGCGCTAAAAGACCAAGAAAATTAAGGAAATTGTAAAAATTAAAACGGCATGAAAGACTTACCGGATATTTGCATAATTTTTGCATATTATTAGTGCCAATTTTAATATTCAATGTTATAATGGGTTTAATTATTGTATTGAAGGGGGCGATAGATATGCCACCAAGACCATTAGGACCAAGAGGCCCAAGGCATGGAGAAAGAGGAGGCTTGGGTGCAGGAAGACCGAGAAGGCCTGGAGGATTTATGCCGCCGCCACCACTACCAAGACCGCGAATAGGCGGTTTGCAAAACGCACGGCAATCATATAATCAGGATGCTCATGATGCATCCAATATGTCGGCAGAATGTCCGAATTGCGGGGCAAATGCTACCGGCTCCAGATTCTGTACGTATTGTGGTACGGAGCTTTTTATTAAATAGGATATAAGGGGAGGTATAACATGGAGTATAAAAAAAGAGGCTTTTTTGCAAATATCGGGGGAATGTTTACCGGACTTGTAAAGCCGGAAGAGTATATAAAAAACGGGGTATACGGCTCCGGCGGTTCGGCTGTCATTATTGCACTGATATTTGCATTTTTAACCCCGTTTTTGACTGTGTTTCTGCCGTACAATCATTTGTTTGGAAACGGTAAACTGGCACGTGAATTGGAAAGCCGGATTGCGGATTTTCGAATCGATGCAGACGGATTTTACTGTGAAGAGAAATACGAGTGGGTTGACGACGTAGGACGGAGTTATATATGTGTCAATACCAATAAAAAAGTAGTAGATGAAGATGAATTAAACGAACTGATAGACGAGAAGCATTATAATACAATTGTTATCGCAGTAAGTCAGGAAGTTGTTTTATACAGTGATGATGATTTCCAGAAAATTCAGTGGAGCGATATGTTCAATTATCTCCGGTCCGTAGATAAAAAGGCGATATTCAGTAAGCAGTCTGTCATTGATTTAATTGACAAGTTTGACACACCTGTTATCGTAATCATCTATTTGTTCTGTGCAGTTGCCTCGTTTGTGGGATTCCTGATATGCTGTGCAATTTGGGGCGCAATCGGTGCGCTTTTGGCAAGTGCGTTTGGCGTTAAGATATCATATGGAGATTTGTTTAAGGCATCTGTCTATATAAGAGCAATCTGGTATATGCTTAAGAAGCTTGCCAATGCTTACCTTGTATATGGAATGGGAACGGTTATGTGGACCACAGGCTTTGTTATTATATTGGTTTACCTTATGCTTGCTATTCGTCAATTTGGCAAGAATCATCCTGCAAATCATTCAAATGGTGGCTTTTCACCTGCGGGCAATATTCCAAATGCAATGTACGAAAACAATATAAACAGGTATAACGGAAATATGTATACTGAAAATAATGTGAATTATGGCGGACAACAGTCTGAAATGAATCATCAGGCGAATAGTTTGCCGCAAAATAATCAAAATAATATGACAGAATAAACTATCTTGGAGGAATTATGAGAAAAACAAAAATTATATGTACACTGGGGCCATCTACAGATGATGATGAGGTTTTAAAAAAATTGATGCTTGAGGGAATGAATGTAGCCAGATTCAATTTCTCTCATGGCGATCATGCACAGCACAAACGGAACAAGGAAAGAGTTGAAAGATTCAGAAAAGAACTGGGGCTTCCCGTTGCGACGCTGCTGGATACAAAGGGCCCTGAAATAAGAGTTTGTGATTTTGAATATGGCAAGGTTGAGCTGAAAGCCGGACAGAAATTTATCTTGACAACAGAAGATGTCATGGGTAATGAAAAAAGAGTTTCCATTACCTATAAAAATCTGATTCATGATGTAAAAGTAGGGAATATCATATTGATTGATGATGGCCTTATCAATATGGTTATAGAAGAAATTACGGATAAGGATATCATTTGCCGTGTAGAAAACGGCGGACCTGTTTCCAATCACAAAGGCGTGAATGTTCCAAGGGTAAATCTGACGATGCCATATATCAGCGAAGCTGACAGAGCAGATATTATATTTGGAATAGAGAATGATTTTGATTTTATTGCAGCTTCATTTGTAAGAACTGCCGATGATGTACTTGAGATTAGAAAAGTGCTGGATGAGCATGGCTGTGACAATATTAATATTATTTCAAAGATAGAGAATATGCAGGGCGTGGAGAATATCGACGAGATTATCCGCGTGTCAGACGGAATTATGGTGGCGCGTGGAGATATGGGTGTGGAAATTCCGCTTGAGGATGTACCTGTCATACAGAAGATGATTATTAAGAAGGTATATAATGCTGACAAGCAGGTTATTACCGCAACACAGATGCTGGATTCCATGATGAAGAATCCAAGACCGACAAGAGCTGAGGCTACCGATGTTGCAAATGCTATCTATGACGGAACAAGTGCGATTATGCTGTCAGGTGAAACTGCTGCAGGAAAATATCCTGTAGAGGCACTTCATACGATGATAAAGATAGCCGAAAGAGCAGAACAGGACATCGATTATACAAAGAGATTTTACAACAGGGAAAGTATTGAAAATCCTGATATCACAAGTGCGATATCACATGCAACCTGTACGACGGCAATTGATTTAAATGCCGCGGCAATCGTAACTGTTACGAAATCAGGAAAGACAGCCCGTATGATTTCAAAATACAGACCGAATTGTCCTATTATAGGATGTACTCCTATTGAAAAGGTTTCAAGACAGCTGAATCTGTCATGGGGTGTTCACCCGCTTGTTATTGCAGAGGAAACAAATACAGATGATTTATTTGAACACTCCGTAGATGCAGCAAAGGCAGCAGGGTTTGTTAAAAATGGTGAGGTAACGGTTATAACAGCAGGTGTGCCGCTTGGAATAACAGGTACGACAAATCTGATAAAGGTTCATGTTGTCGGACATATTCTGTTAAAAGGCAATTCTATCAATGAACGTTCTGCATGTGCACCGCTTTGCGTTTGCGATACGGAAGAAGAGCTTATCAGGGACTACAAGCCTGGCGATATTGTTGTAATGAAAGAGACCAGCAATCATATTATGGAACAGCTTAAGACTGCTGCTGCAATCATATGTGAAAAAGACGGAGGAAACTCGCATGCCGCTATTGTTGGACTGAGCAGGGATATCCCTGTTATTTTAGGAGCGGCAAATGCAACACAGATATTGAAATCAGGTTCAATCGTTACCGTAAACGGCGAGGATGGAGTAGTAATTGCCCAGTAGTTATAAATATTAAAAAATGATTAACTTCAAAAAAGTAAGTAAAAACAATGCCCCTTTGTGTTGACAAAGGGGCATCTTGTTGCTATAATACACATGAAATGTAACAATTTCGTAATAAATCAATCGAAAAATTGATATATTTTACAGGAGGTAATCATGTATAAGAGGTCAAAAAAGGCAGCAGTTGCATTGCTTACAGTAGGACTTATTACAGGGGCAGCTCTTACTTTTACGAATTTGAAAGCTGATGAAGTGTATGATGATTCTTCTATCGGAATATCATCTGCATTGGATAGATACGTTGAGTCGGTACAGATGGAAACAGATAAGCTGAATGAAAATCTTGCCGATAATAAGAAGGAAGAAACGACGAAGGTTACAAAGAAGAAATCTTCCAAGAAAAAGAACAAAAAGGCGGATGCAAAGGAAGAAGAGACCTGTAAGTATCCACAGTTTCAGGATAAATGCTTAACAACGGTAACGGATTCAGTAAATATCAGAACAGAAGCAGATGAAACATCTGAGATAGTCGGAACGCTTCCTGTAAACGGAATTGCTTCGGTTATTGAGAAGGGTAAGGAATGGACACAGGTTGAGTCCGGTTCCTGCAAAGGATACATAAAGAATGAATTTCTTGTATATGGAGATGATGCAGGTGCATATGCAGAAGAGCATTGCGCGAAGATTGCTACGGTAATGGCGGATTCTTTAAATGTTCGTTCAATGGCAGATGCAGAAGCTGATTGTGTTACAATGATTGCAGAAGGAGAAAGCTATGTAGTTGTTGACACGGTAACAGGCTGGGTAGGAATCGCAATAGATGCAGAAACTTATGGATATGTAAGTGCTGATTATGTTGATGTGACATTTTCAGTTAATAATGCAGTTTCCGTAGAAGAAGCAGAAGCTATCAAAGCAGCAGAGGAAGCCGCAGAAGAAGAAGAGAGACTTCGTCAGGAGGCAGAAGCACAGCAGCAGACTGAGAATGAAGAACCAACGGAGCCGCAGTATGAACCGGAGACACCGACGGAGGCACCGACAGAAGCTCCTACCGAAGCGCCAACGGAGGCACCGACAGAAGCTCCTACAACCGAGGAGCCGGCAAATGTACCATCCAGTGGTTCAACAGGTGTAGACCTTGCAAACTTTGCATTACAGTATGTTGGTAATCCATATGTATATGGTGGTTCAAGTCTTACAAACGGAGCAGATTGTTCAGGATTTGTTATGGCGGTATATGCTGAGTTTGGATACTCATTGCCTCATTCAGCAGGAATGCAGTCAGGTTATGGTACGGAAGTAAGCACATCAGAGCTTGAACCGGGAGATTTGCTTTTCTATGGCAGCTATAGTATTGAGCATGTTGCCATTTATGTAGGCAACGGAATGATTGTACATGCCAGCACACCTGAATCAGGAATTAAGACATCGAATTATAATTACAGAACACCTTGCAAGGCTGTTCGTATATTAGGACAATAGTATAGAAAGAATTGGGACAGGCAGTATCTTACAGATACTGCCTTCTTTCTGTTTGCCATGCATTCGGAAGAAGATGCAGAGAATAGGTCCTGTAGGTGAAAATATATAAAGAAACGACAGAATTCACAGACCTTTTGTACAAAATGTATTGAAAAATATGCCTGGTATGATATAATTGTAATATCAATTTGGGTTATCCCAAAAAAGAAGGAGTTGGGCATCATGAATTACATTATAAGCGGCAAGAACATTGAAGTTACAGAGGGTTTAAAGAATGCGGTATATGACAAGCTGTCCAAGCTTGAGAAATATTTTGCAGAAGACACAGCAGCTCAGGTTACATTTAGTGTAGAAAAGGAAAGACAAAAGATAGAAGTGACGATTCCTATGAAGGGGCATATCATCAGAGCAGAGCAGATTAGTGATGATATGTATGTGTCAATAGACCTTGTGCTTGAGGTGATTGAAAGACAGATTACAAGACATAAAAAGAAGCTGATTGACAAGGAGCAGAATGCGGCATATCTGCGGGATGCGTTTATTGATGAGGATATTGAAGACGATGACGAGGTTCAAATCGTAAGAAGCAAGAGATTTGCCGTAAAGCCGATGTATCCGGAGGATGCTTGTATACAGATGGATTTGTTGGGACACAGCTTCTATGTATTCAGAAACGCAGAAACGGATGAAGTGAATGTTGTTTATAAGAGAAAGGGCAACACATACGGTTTGATTGAGCCGGAGTTCTAAATATATATTGTATCAGTAACAAACAGGTATTTCATTATGTTATGAAATACCTGTTTTTTGCTATATGTTGTTTTGTCTGCCGTACAAAAGGGAACAAAACAAATTAAATCTTGCTATAAAACTGATATAATGTTAGAATGTACCCTGAATAACAATAAGTAGGAGTGTGGATAAATGGGCTTATTTGAAAAAATATTTGGAACGCATAGTGAGAAGGAGTTAAAAAAGATTTCCTCCACTATTGATGCAATAGAAGCATTGGATGAAGATATGCAAAAGCTCTCTGACGAGGAATTGAGAGCGAAAACGCAGGAGTTTAAGGACAGACTTGCAAATGGCGAGACACTTGATGATTTGCTGGTAGAAGCATTTGCAGTAGTAAGAGAAGCTGCAGCAAGAGTGCTTGGCATGAAGCACTACAGAGTACAGCTTATCGGCGGTATGATATTGCATCAGGGTAGAATTGCCGAGATGAGAACCGGTGAAGGAAAGACGCTTGTTTCAACACTTCCTGCATACTTAAATGCCCTTGAGGGCAAAGGTGTTCATGTGGTTACGGTAAATGACTATCTGGCAAAGCGTGATGCCGAGTGGATGGGACAGGTACATGAATTCCTTGGACTTAAGGTAGGTATTATTTTAAACAGTTCAACTACTGACGAAAGAAGAGACGCATACGCATGCGATATAACATATGTTACAAATAATGAATTGGGCTTCGACTACTTAAGGGATAACATGGTTATCTATAAGGAGAAGCTTGTACTGAGAGGACTTCATTATTGTGTTATTGATGAGGTCGACTCCGTATTGATTGATGAAGCAAGAACACCGCTGATTATTTCAGGACAAAGCGGAAAGTCTACAGAGCTTTATAAGATGTGCGATTATCTTGCAAGACGTATGAAGCGCGGCGAGGGGAATGGTGAGATATCCAAAATGGATATGTTGATGCGGACGGATATAGAGGAAGACGGTGATTTCCTTGTAAATGAGAAGGACAAGTATGTAATGCTTACTGCAAACGGTGTAAAAGAGGTAGAGCAGTTCTTCCATATCGAGAATTTATCCGACCCTGAAAATTTGGAAATTCAGCATAATATCATTCTTGCACTCAGAGCACACAATCTTATGTTCAGAGACAGAGATTATGTAGTTAAAGATGACGAGGTTCTTATCGTTGATGAATTTACAGGTCGTATTATGCCGGGAAGACGTTTCTCTGACGGACTTCATCAGGCGATAGAGGCAAAGGAAAATGTAAAGGTTAAGAGAGAAAGTAAGACGCTTGCTACAATTACATTCCAGAATTTCTTCAATATGTTTGATAAGAAGGCAGGTATGACAGGTACTGCCCAGACAGAGGAGGAGGAGTTCAGAGAAATATACGGAATGGACGTTGTTGTGATTCCGACAAATCTTCCTGTACAGAGAATAGACCATCCGGATTCTATTTTCAAAACAAGAAAAGAGAAGTTAAACGCAATTGTTGAGCAGATCAATGAAAGCTATCGAAAAGGTCAGCCGGTTCTGGTTGGTACAATCAATATTGATGCGTCGGAAGAGTTAAGTCATTTGCTGAGTAAAAAGAAGGTGCCTCATAAGGTGCTGAATGCAAAGTTCCATGAGATGGAGGCTGAGATTGTCGCAGATGCGGGACAGAAGGGTGCCGTTACCATTGCCACCAATATGGCAGGTCGTGGTACCGATATTAAGCTGGGTGAAGGCGTTGCCGAGCTGGGAGGACTTCGTATTATCGGTACGGAGCGTCATGAATCCAGACGTATCGATAACCAGCTTCGAGGACGTTCAGGACGTCAGGGAGACCCGGGAGAATCCAAATTTTATCTTTCCCTTGAGGACGATTTGATGAGACTCTTTGGTTCAGAGCGTGTTATGGGACTTTATGATGCGTTGAAGATACCTGAAGGAGAAGAAATTCAGCATAAGACCATCTCCAATTTCGTAGAAAAGGCGCAGATGAAGATAGAAAGCAATAACTTTGCGATTAGAAAGAATCTGCTTGAATATGACAGAGTCAATAATGAGCAGAGAGAAATTATCTACAAAGAGCGTCGTATGGTTCTTGATGGCGAGGATATGCGTGATGTCATTATGAAGATGATTAAGGATAATATCAATGCATGTGTCAGTCAGGTGTGTTCCAATGAAACAGCTTTTGAAGATTGGAATATGAATGAGCTGGATGATATGCTTAGAAAAATTATTCCATATGAAAATCCGGTAGAGATGACTGAACAGGAAAAGAAGAAGGAAGATATCGAAGGATTTAAAACCCGTTTGTTTGACGAGGCTGTTGCCCTTTATGAGAAGAAAGAAAGCGAATTCCCTGATCCTGAGCAGATGAGAGAGATTGAGCGGGTTATTCTTCTTAAGGTAATTGACAGAAAGTGGACGGACCATCTTGATGACATGGATCAGTTAAAGCAGGGAATAGGACTACAGTCATTAGGACAGAGAGACCCTGTAGTAGAATATAAATTTGCGGGCTATGACATGTTCAATGCAATGACAGGTGCGATACAGGAGGATACAGTGAAAATGCTGTACAGAGTCCGCATAGAACAGAAGGTTGAGCGTGAAGAAGTAAACAAGGTAACCGGAACAAACAAGGATGATACGGTTGCGAAGGGCCCTGTGAAAAAAGCAAAGAAGATTGGCAGAAATGACCTTTGCCCTTGTGGTTCAGGTAAGAAATATAAGATGTGTTGTGGACGGAACGATTAATTTATCCATGACAGTGATAAAAAAGAGGTGAAAAGTTAGTGATAGAATTAGAACAGTTTCAATACACCTTAAACACATATAAGCAGCCATTAACGGAAGTAAGGGATTCACTTTGACGTAGCCGGAAGGCTTGATAATATTGCAAAGCTGCACTATGAAATGGAACAGCCCGGCTTCTGGGATGATGTTACAAGGTCGAGAAACGTAGCAAGAGAGTTGAAAGCACTTGAGGATTCGGTATCGGGATATCAAAAACTTGAAACGGATTATTCGGATATTGAAACGCTGATTGCTATGGCGGAAGAAGATGCTGACGAGTCGTTGGTTCCTGAGATTGGCGAGATGCTGGAGTCATTTACCGCTGAATTTGAAGATTACAGAATTGCGTTATTACTTTCGGATGAATTTGACAATCATAATGCGGTGCTTACGTTACATGCCGGTGCAGGCGGAACGGAGGCCTGCGACTGGGTCAGCATGTTGTACCGTATGTATACCAGATGGGCGGATAAGAAGGGGTATCAGACGGAGGTGCTTGATTATCTTGACGGTGATGAAGCGGGTATCAAATCCGTAACCATACAGATAAGCGGAACAAATGCTTATGGCTATTTGAAATCGGAAAAGGGGGTCCACAGGCTTGTCAGGATATCACCGTTTAATGCGGCAGGAAAAAGGCAGACATCCTTTGCCTCCTGTGATGTGATTCCTGAAATTGAGGAAGATTTGGAAATCGAGATCAATGATGATGATTTGCGTATCGATACATACAGGTCGAGTGGTGCGGGTGGACAGCATATCAATAAAACCTCATCGGCGGTAAGAATAACGCATCTTCCTACGGGAATCGTGGTACAATGTCAGAATGAGCGTTCACAGCATATGAACAAGGACAAGGCAATGCAAATGCTGAAATCAAAGCTGTATCTCATCAAAAAGCAGGAGAATCTGGATAAGATATCAGATATACGGGGAGAGATTCTTGAAAATGGTTTCGGAAGTCAGATAAGGTCATATGTTATGCAGCCGTATACAATGGTAAAGGACCACAGAACGAACGAGGAAAGCGGAAATGTAACGGCTGTACTGGACGGGGGCATCGACATATTTATGAATGCCTATCTTAGCTGGTGCAATAAGAAAGAGTAATATCTTCCAGATGCGGTTTTGCGTATCGGTTATAATGATATACAAATTTTAGAGATAAAGGAGATTACCCAATGGTAAATATAGCAGTTTTAGGTTATGGTACAGTTGGTTCGGGTGTCGTTGAGGTTATTAACACGAACCATGAAATTGTAAATAAAAGAGCAGGACAGGAAATTCATATTAAATATGTTTTGGATTTAAGGGATTTTCCGGGAGACCCTGTTACTGAGATATTGACACATGATTTTAATGATATCCTGACTGATGATGATGTAAAGGTTGTTGTAGAAGTGATGGGCGGTGTTGAGCCTGCATATACGTTTGTAAAGAAATGTCTGCTTGCAGGAAAGAGTGTTGCAACTTCTAATAAAGAGCTTGTTGCCGCACATGGCCCGGAATTATTATCCATAGCAAAAGAAAATGCGGTTAATTTTCTTTTCGAGGCATCTGCAGGTGGCGGTATACCGATTGTCAGACCGCTTAACAGCTCAATAACGGCTGATGATATTACAGGAATAACAGGTATTTTGAACGGTACCACCAACTATATACTGACAAAGATGTCAAATGAAGGCGCTGATTACGATACTGTTCTCAAACAGGCTCAGGAGCTTGGCTATGCAGAGCGAAATCCTGAAGCTGATGTGGAAGGCGGAGATGCATGCAGAAAAATAGCAATACTGACATCAATAGCATTTGGCAAGCATCTTGATTATGCACGTATTCATACAGAGGGTATTACGAAAATCACAGCCGAAGATTTTAAATATGCGAAGTCTATGAATGCTACAATCAAACTGCTTGGCACGACGAAAAATGTAGGTGGAACGCTTTATTCATTTGTTGCACCAATGATGCTTCCGAATACGAATCCGCTGTACGGAATCGATGACGTATTTAACGGTATATTGGTACATGGCAATGTGGTAGATGATATTATGTTCTATGGACGCGGAGCAGGAAAACTTCCTACAGCATCTGCGGTAGTTTCGGATGTTGTCGATGCCGTAAAACATATGGGCACCAATATTATGACGATATGGGATGATGAAGCATTGGAAATGGGTGACTTTGCAGACCTGACAAACCGGTTTTTTGTCCGTGTTTCCGGCGGCAGTGAGATGAAAGAAAAGATAGAAGAGATTTTTGGCAAGGTACAGTTTATAACAACCCATGAAGTTGCCGGTGAGCTTGCATTTATAACTGAAAATATGACAGAAGCTGCTTTTGACACAAAAAAGAAGGAATTTGAATACGTTATAAATGTAATTAGAGTTGCATTTTAATTTGGAAACGTGTATAAATATATTGCACTTACAAAAAATAATGGATTAACTATTTGCGAATTTGCAATCAGGAGGACGAGATGTTAATAGTAAAGAAGTTTGGTGGTACTTCCGTAGGAAATACCGAAAGAATCTTTAACGTAGCCAAAAGATGTATTGAAGATTGGCAGAAGGGAAATGATGTAGTCGTTGTACTATCGGCTATGGGAAAGTATACGGATGAGCTGATTTCCATGGCAAAAGAGGTAAACGAGAATCCGCCTAAGAGAGAGATGGATATGCTTTTTACAATAGGAGAGCAGATGTCGGTTTCGCTGATGGCTATGGCTATGAATAAGCTTAAGGTTCCTGCTGTTTCTTTAAATGCTTTTCAGGTAGCGATGCATACAACTTCAGTATATGGTAATGCAAGACTGAAGAGAATTGATGTTGAAAGAATAAGACATGAGCTTGAGCAAAGAAAGATAGTAATTGTGACAGGCTTTCAGGGTATTAACAAATACGATGACTATACAACTCTGGGACGTGGTGGTTCAGATACTACGGCGGTTGCACTTGCAGCAGCACTGAATGCTGATTCCTGTGAGATTTATACAGATGTAGATGGCGTTTATACGGCTGACCCACGTAAGGTAAAGACAGCACGTAAGCTTGATGTAGTAACATATGATGAGATGTTGGAACTTGCAACCTTGGGTGCAGGTGTACTTCATAATCGTTCAGTTGAGCTTGCAAAGAAATTCGGAGTTCAGCTCGTAGTACGTTCAAGTCTTAATACATCAGAAGGAACAATAGTTAAGGAGGATACCGGAATGGAGAAAATGTTAGTTAGCGGAGTAGCCGCAGATGCAGATACAGCAAGAGTTGCAGTAGTAGGATTAGAGGATACACCAGGTGTTGCATTTAAGTTATTCAATACACTTGCAAAGAATGATATAAATATTGATATGATATTACAGTCTGTTGGAAGACATGGTACAAAGGATATTACATTTACATGTAGTGATGAAAATGCCGATAAGGCAGCAGCACTTATTAAGTCCACTATGGGTAAGCTTGAGAGCGTTGATGTCAATAAGGATGTTGCAAAGGTTTCAATCGTTGGAGCAGGTATGCAGTCTAATGCAGGTGTTGCTGCAAAAATGTTTGAGGCACTTTATGATGAAAATATTAATATCAGAATGATATCTACTTCAGAAATACGAGTTACTGTTCTGATAGACCAGCAGTATACAGAGCGTGCAATGAATGCAGTACATGATAAGTTTGCATTAGGAGAACATTAATTAGAAATAGTAAGTAAATAATTACGCCGGAGAGATACTCCGGCGTAATCTGATGCTTTAATGTACGGAAAGGAGACACACGATATGAAAAGAACAGACTACATAAGCTGGGACCAGTATTTTATGGGGATAGCCATGTTATCGGCACAGAGAAGTAAAGACCCGTCAACGCAGGTTGGCGCATGTATTGTAGACCGTTCGAACAGAATACTCTCTGTTGGTTATAACGGTATGCCGGCAGGCTGCGAGGATGATGTAATGCCGTGGGGCAAGATAGGAAATCCTCTGGATAACAAATATTTTTACGTGTGTCATGCCGAGTTGAATTCGATATTGAATTATAGAGGCGGGAGCCTTAAGGATGCATGCCTTTATTCTACGTTGTTTCCATGTAATGAGTGTGCAAAAGCGATTATTCAGTGCGGTATTAAAGAAGTCGTGTATTTGTCTGATAAATATGCAAGCACGGACAGTACCATTGCATCGAAGCGTATGTTTGATATGGCAGGAGTCAGCTATAGGGCATTTGAGGTTAAAGGAAAGAAGATTGTGGTAGACCTTTAGAAAATGTGCCATACTGTTTTGCGGAAATATATGTGTAAAGACAGATTTGGTAAATAGATTTAGATATTAGGAAGAATAGGAATGGTAAAAGAGAGCTTTTGCAAAGAAGATACATACAATATTGGTATGTTGCTTGGTAAGAACGCACAGGCAGGACAGACCTTCTGCATTTACGGAGATTTGGGAGTAGGTAAAACCATTATTTCTCAAGGCTTTGCCAAGGGACTTGGAATGGATGATGTGGTCAATAGCCCGACATTTACAATTGTAAAGGAATATGATTCGGGCAGACTTCCTATGTATCACTTTGACGTATATCGTATAGGTGATATCGATGAAATGGAAGAAATTGGATTTAACGATATGATATATGGGGAAGGGGTATGCCTGATAGAATGGGCTGACCTGATTGAGGAGTTGCTTCCTGAACATTATACAAAAATACAGATTGAAAAGAA
The DNA here is from genome assembly GCA_017935345.1 of Coprococcus sp. Taxonomy (GTDB): domain Bacteria; phylum Bacillota; class Clostridia; order Lachnospirales; family Lachnospiraceae; genus Coprococcus. The sequence continues at coordinate 4,724 of JAGBHU010000008.1, read as the reverse complement.
CCTTGAAAAAGGAACTGATTATAGAAGAATAATGATTGAAACAATATAATGGAAAAACAAGTCGGATTGTTTATGCTGCCTGACGGGTGGAGGAACGGAGATTCATATGAAAATACTTGGTTTTGACAGCTCGGGTTTAGTGGCTTCCGTAGCCATAGCCGAAGATGATAATCTAATAGCTGAATATACAGTAAACTATAAAAAAACACATTCACAGACGTTGTTACCCATGCTTGATGAAATCGTGAAAATGACTGAAACGGATAAAAACAGCTTTGATGCCCTTGCCGTTGCTGCGGGGCCTGGTTCATTTACCGGTCTTAGAATAGGCTCGGCTACAGTAAAAGGGTTAGCGTTGGCACTGAATATACCTGTTGTATCCGTACCGACACTTGAAGGACTTGCATATAATATGTGGGGATGCAGGGATTTGATTTGCCCTATTATGGATGCAAGAAGGAATCAGGTATATACAGGACTTTATCGATTTGACGAAGAAAACGGACTGCAGACGATTATGGAGCAGACGCCGCTTGATATAGAAGCATTAATTGAAAAATTAAATGAAATCAATCAAAAGGTGGTATTTCTCGGAGATGGAACAAACCCTTTCAGAAATGTTATAAAAGAAAAAATAAAGACAAAATACAGTATGGCACCTGCGCATATGAACAAACAACGGGCAGGCTCGATAGCGGTAGCCGGAATGACAAGGTATCAGCTCGGGTTATATGAGTCAGGAGATGAACACAGTCCGGTATATCTTAGGGTGTCACAGGCTGAAAGGGAACGGGAAGAAAGAAAAAAGACGAAAGGAAATGAATAACAGTATGGCAGACGGAGGGGCAGTGCCCGGTATAATGATTAGAGAAGCAGAAGAAGAGCAGGCTCTTGATATTGTTGCTTTAGGTGAAAAGATATTTCGTAATTCATGGAATGAACAGATGGTAAATACTTCCATATACGGAAGCTATGACAAGGTTCTGGTAGCCATGATGGGGGATGAACTGGTAGGCTATCTGATATATACAGCACCGTGTGAAGATTGTGAGTTGCTTAGAATTGCTGTTGAAAACAGTCACAGAAAATGTGGAATCGGAAAAAGGCTCATACAGGAAATGATAAAACAATGTGCAAAAAAAGCAGGTGAAAATATTTTCCTTGAAGTAAGAGAGTCCAATGAGACAGCGATAGGATTATACGAGAAAATGGGATTTCAGGAGATTTCCAGACGAAAAGACTATTACAGAGAACCAAAGGAAGATGCTGTTATCATGAAACTGGAAAACATTGTTGGTATTAATTTTTGACAGAAAACGCTATAATTTGAACGAATAAAAAGTACAAATTATAGGAGTGTTATGATGAAAGATTTAAAATGTAATGCATGTGGTCATATCATAAAGCATGATGGAAGTGTTTTTGTAGAGGATGCTCTTGTTGTAACAAAGGAGTGGGGGTATTTTTCAAAAAAAGACGGAAAAAGGCACAGATTTTGTTTGTGTGAATCATGCTATGACAAAATGATAGAAAACTTTAATATTCCTGTTGATTTGGAGGATGTCACGGAATATATGTAACCTGAATATGGAGGAATGAAATGCTGGATGTATGTTTACTTGGAACCGGAGGAATGATGCCGTTGCCACACAGAGCCTTAACATCTCTGATGGTTCGATATAATGGAAGCTCTATGCTGATAGACTGTGGTGAAGGTACCCAGGTAGCCATAAAAAAGCAGGGGTGGAGCTTTAAGCCGATAGATGTGATATGCTTTACCCATTTTCATGCCGACCATATAAGCGGACTTCCGGGCCTGCTGCTCACTATTGGAAATGCCGAAAGAACAGAGCCTGTTTGGATGGTAGGGCCTAAAAGACTTGAAAAGGTAGTGAACTCCCTCAGGGTTATTGCACCGGAGCTGCCGTTTGAAATCAAATTCAAAGAGCTTTCGGAAGAAGAAGAGAGCTTTTCATGGGGAGATGTCAGGGTGGATGCTTTTAAGCTGAACCATAATGTTACATGTTATGGTTATTCATTAAGCCTTGACAGAGCCGGTAAGTTTGAAATAGAGAAGGCAAAAAGTCTGGATATACCGATGCAGTATTGGAATCCTCTTCAAAAAGGTAAAACCGTAGAAGCAGACGGGGAAATTTATACACCGGATATGGTTCTTGGTCCTGCGAGAAAAGGACTGAAACTGACATATTGTACAGATACAAGACCTGTGTCAAGAATAGAAAAGCATGCCGCAGGTTCGGACCTTTTTATATGTGAAGGCATGTACGGAGAACAGGACAAGCTGCAAAAGGCCGTTGAGCATAGGCATATGACGATGTATGAAGCGGCGGAAATTGCTGCAAAGGCAGATGTAGGAGAAATGTGGCTCACACATTACAGTCCGTCAATGGTAAGACCCACACAGTATATGGATGCGGTAAGGAAGATTTTTCCACGCACCATAGCAGCGAAAGACCAAACGGATACGGTGTTAAAATTTCAGGACTAGGAAGGTAAAATGATGGACAAGGATATAAAGATACTTGCGATTGAATCCTCTTGTGATGAGACGGCGGCGGCTGTCGTGGTGAACGGCAGGGAGGTTTTATCAAATATAATATATTCACAGATAGATATTCATACCATGTACGGTGGGGTAGTACCTGAAATTGCGTCGAGAAAGCATATAGAAAAGATCAATCAGGTAATACGCGCTGCTCTTGATGAAGCAAAGTGTACGCTTGACGATATCGATGCGGTGGCTGTAACATACGGACCGGGACTTGTCGGTGCGCTTCTTGTCGGGGTTGGCGCAGCGAAGGCTATATGTTTTGCAAAGGATATACCGCTTGTGGGTGTGCATCATATAGAAGGACATATTTCTGCAAATTATATACAGGATAAGGATTTGAAGCCTCCGTTTATGTGTCTGGTAGTATCGGGCGGACATACACATCTTGTCAAGGTGGTCGATTACGGAAAATACGAAATACTTGGCATAACAAGAGATGATGCGGCGGGAGAGGCATTCGACAAGGTGGCAAGAGCAATCGGACTCGGTTATCCGGGAGGCCCTAAGGTAGATAAGCTTGCAAGAGAAGGAAATCCGGATGCTATCGTATTTCCAAGAGCAAAGATCAGTGATTCGGAATATGATTTCAGCTTCAGCGGATTGAAATCGGCAGTGCTGAACTATATCAATCAGGCTGCCATGAAGGGTGAGGAAATCAATAAAGCAGATGTAGCCGCATCCTTTCAGAAGGCTGTAACGGATGTCCTGACAGAACATACCATGGCAGCGGCAAAATATTATGGAATGGACAAGGTTGCACTTGCAGGAGGCGTGGCATCAAATTCTTCACTTAGAAATGCCATGAAAACAGCATGCAATAAAGCGGGACTTGCACTTTATTATCCGTCACCTGTTCTTTGTACGGATAATGCGGCAATGATAGGTTCGGCAGGATACTATGAATATATAAACGGAACAAGACATGGCTGGGATTTGAATGCCATACCGAATCTTAAGCTTGGACAGAGGTAAATGAAGAGGGAAATAACATGATAACGGCAATTGTATTGGCTGCCGGTAAGGGCAGCAGGATGAAAAGCGATATACAAAAACAATTCATGCTACTGGGTGAATATCCGGTAGTATATTATTCTCTGAAGGTATTTGAAGAAAGCCGGGTAGACAATATTATACTTGTAACAGGGAAGCAGGATATCGAATATTGCAGACATAATATAGTAGAAAAATATGGATTTTCCAAAGTAAGTCACATAGTAGCAGGCGGAAAAGAACGCTATGAGTCGGTAAAAAATGCGCTGAAAGCCGCAGATGAGTCAGATTATATAATGATACACGACGGAGCAAGACCGTTTATAACGGATAAAATGATAGAAGATTCTATGGAGGCTGTTAAACGGTTTAATGCATGTACTGTCGGGATGCCCGTTAAAGATACCATAAAAATGGTAGATGATAAGCAGTTTGGAGTGGAGACACCTGACAGAAAATATGTATATCAGATTCAGACACCACAGACCTTTAACAAAGGACTTCTTTCAGACTGTTACAGCAAGATGGAAAACGATAAAAATATAGCTGTAACCGATGATACAATGGTGGTGGAACTTTATTCCGGAACAAAGTCAAAGGTGCTTGCAGGCAGTTATAAAAACATAAAAATTACTACGCCGGAAGATATAAAAATTGCAGAAATTTTTTTGCAAAATATGTTGACATGATATGAGATGAGTGATAATATATACAAGTCGCTGGAAAAACCTAACGACAGAAAATAGTAGATGGAGAGATATCGAAGTGGTCATAACGAGGCGGTCTTGAAAACCGTTTGTCCGAAAGGGCGCGAGGGTTCGAATCCCTCTCTCTCCGCTGGCTTCTGAATAGTTTTATTAGAAGTTTAAGCGCTTGATACTGGGAGAAGTACCCAAGCGGTTGAAGGGGCTCCCCTGGAAAGGGAGTAGGCCGTTAATAGCGGCGCGAGGGTTCAAATCCCTCCTTCTCCGTTTAAGATAGACTGGTATCAGCAAACAGAACCTTGAAAAATTAACAACATGACAACCCTGAAATTCCAAGAAAAAGAATTTCAAGAACGGTTTAACAAACCAAGAACAGTAAATGGTTGAAGATAGCTAGGTTTATCGAAGACCAGGGACAAAAACTTTAAATGAGAGTTTGATCCTGGCTCAGGATGAAC
>JAGBHU010000007.1 GCA_017935345.1 Coprococcus sp. | reverse complement strand
TCGCCGCTGCAAAAGCTGTACATAAGTTCATCGACGCTGAAATTACGTTTCATTTCTTTGATTGAATTCAGTTTTACTCCACGCATTACCACAAAAATCACCTCCTGCTAATATAATACATTTTTTAGCAGGAATAGTAAATTCCAAACGGTTCCTCAATTTACAGAATTTTTCGGAACTGTTTTGGTGCAAAAAAAGAGCATACCCGTCGGGTATGCTCACAGACTGTAGAAAAAGCCATATATTAACGGGACGTCGAGATGGAAGTCACCGATAGGGAACAATAAAAATTTAAGTAATACGGAGAGTTTTTCAGCTCTCCGTATTTATTTTGTTTAAGACATCTTACCCTTAATATTAAGCTGTTTCGTTATGCACCTATTTCTTCTTTCCGTTTACGATTACTTTCAGCGTGCCGACACGAAGAGTATATGTCCGCAGGAACTATGTGGAGACACGATTGGGAGCGGCGGCTCGCCGTAAAGGGGTTCGGGTTCTCTCATATTGTGCGTGGTCGGATACAACTTAGAAAAACACACTCTATAATATTACCGCTGAGAAAGTTGAAAAACGAACCACTTTTTACAATCTTTCTCTTTTTTTTGCCAAAAATACCGCACAGGATCTCTCCCATGCGGTATCTTCCTGCGCTGCATTACTTGATTGCAACGGCTTCTTTATATGATTTGTCCCGATCGGGAATAAGCCCCCTTAAATTACTTTTACCAATTCACGCTTCATAAGACATAAGTCAAATACGTCAAGTTGGTCATCTTTACATAAATCGGCTGTTTGCCAATTGCTCAAAGTAACGTCAGATGCACCGAGTAACCATTTCTTCAATGTGACTACATCTGCAACGGTAAATTCTCCGTCTGCGTTGACATCACCTGACACTTTTACTTCAAAAACTTGTAAATCAGACAACGTCACAGTATAGGCTTCATTATTTCCGCTTTGCAGATAAAAATAAAATGCTCCGTCATAGGTCATGGTCGGTGTATAATATATTTCTGTATGCGTTGTCTGTGATGTAACAGTAAGTTCTTCTACATGATCTATAATATCCGTTGAATAATCAGAAGTTGTATATCCAATATTCAGAGTTGCGCCGTTTATCTCTTCTATACCGTCACATATAATATCAAAGGAGATGCGATATTTCTTACCTTCCTCGAACTGCATATTTTCTTCCCATAAATCGTAATTGAGCATAACATCGCCCGATTTATTTCCGCCATTGGCAACAGTAAGGGTTACATGATCTTCTGTATTTTCTGTAATCGTTGCACTTCCTTTATTATTAGCCCAGGATGAGAATACAAAGGGATCTGCTGCGAGATTTTCACTGCCGGAATAATCTGGCTCAGGTTTAAGATATACATCCTTAACTCCGGCAGCTTCCAGCATTGCACCTGTAACCTCAGGTTCACGCCACGCACCTATGTTTCTGTTATAACCGCCCATCTGGGGGGAATTAGTATCCCAGATAAAGCACTTGATACCCTTTTCCAAAGCAGTTGTGACATATTCATTATAGTAACGAATACGTTCTTCATCATTGTCTTTGTTCAATGCTCCGAACTCGCCCATAATTACTGGTCCGTCCAGATATGTATCCAATGTATCGAATACTGACTGCAATTCAGCCGAGCTATATGTGTTATCTTCATCTGTTCCATGTGTAAAATTAAAGGGCAGATAGCAATGAACACCTGTTATAAGCTTATCTTCTACAGTATCAGTGGGAAGTTCAAAATCGTGTATAACATTAGCATCACCGCTTGCCGCATAGGTATTACATATCAACACACGTTCCGCATTATTGCCCTCTGTACTGCGGACTGTATCAACAAACAGCTGATTGAATTTAGCTGCTACCTCAATGGCTTCTTCACGGTACGGCTGCTGCCAGTCATACCAGAACCCCCATATTGATTCTTCAGTTCCGCTTGCATTAATGCCTTTGCGTACGATTTCATTATGTCCCTCAAATATCAGATGATAGTCATAATCCTCAAACCTATTAGCAATCTGCGTCCATATTGCAGCATATCTATCCTGATAGGTGTCCCATGAATCATAGTCTGCCTGAATCCAGCCGTGATTTGTATCATGATGAATATTGATTATGACGTACATTCCCTCATCATAGGCATAGTCAACAATTTCCTGAATACGATTCATCCATGCCTCGCTAATGTTATTGTTTTCATCAAGCTTCTGATACCAGGTTACAGGAATTCGTATGGCATTAAATCCTGCTTCTTTTACATCGAGTATCATTTTTTTAGTTGTTATCGGCTGAGCACAAGATGTTTCATAAAAATATGGATCATCACTTATTTCCGACTTGAATTCTTCCAGAGTATTACCGAGATTCCAGCCGATTACAATGTCATCAACAATTTCCTGTGCGGTCTTTGACATATCATCAGCCGCCTGAACAGGTTGAATCGGAAATGCGGAATATGACGTAAGTGACAAAGCTGCGGTGAGAATGCACAATAACTTTTTCATTTTAGTACCTCCTGTCTGAAATCTGTTAATCAAAGCTTCGGGTTTGTTAATATTATACCATAATCATGTTGAAAAGTCAATGCATTTTTACTATCCAACGATTACTGCATCATTAGGTTATGAAATTTATTTTCACTAACGTGACGCTACTCTCAGTTTATTATAGTAAAGTCCTGATTGTGATAAATATAAAATAGCCCCATGCAAAATCGTAATGATTCTGTATGGGGCTTATATTCTTTTCGGACATTCGTGATTTACGTTGTTCTCAATCGGTTTATCTTTCTTCCCTATGGGTGACTGCTTGACGCCGTCCCCTACAGATGGCTATTTTACATATTATGAATGTAGAGGCGAATTGTGTT
>JAGBHU010000001.1 GCA_017935345.1 Coprococcus sp. | reverse complement strand
TGCTTTGCAATTACACTCATCAAAAGATAAATCGGTACAAATACAGAAACCAAAACCACCTTAGACAAGATGCACATAACCAGCTCTCCTGTGCCAAATCCTATCATTTCAAAAGGTAGTCCTGAAATCGCTCCGCCAAGCATTGCTCCGATAAGAAATGCCAGAATCATCATTGTTCCGCCTACGAAACAAACAAGTGTCTTGGAAATGATATAATCTGATTTCTTTGCACGAACCGTAAACAGATTTTTTGCATATCCGCTTCTAAAATCAGCGGAAACAAATACACATACCAACACCGCAATGATAAAGTAGAGCATATTGATATTACACATTGCTGTAATGCTCATGTCCATTGCCACAGCCTCTGTACTTGCAGTACTATCATTGCTTACCGTACCGATTATCTGCCAGACATTATCAAAGCCTTCGATTACAGTTTCTGCTCCAGTTTGTGGATTTACGGAAACAGAACCATCCATCATCGTTGTCATTACCAAAATCAAAATCGGCATTACAAGACATATTCCAACCATAATATACAAAAAAGGCATTGTAAACATTCTGCGAAAATCCACCGACAACATAGTGCGAAGTCTTTTTCCAAATGTATTTTTATCAAACTTCATATTTTCCATTACTGTCTGCCCTCCTTCATCAAATCTATATAATACTCTTCCAATCCAATCTTATCAGTTGAAAGCTCACTTACCACAATACCTTCTTTGTACAGATAACTTACAATCTCCTCTGGTGCCGCCTCATCATATACACGAATATATCTGGCTTCATCCTCTTCCACACGAGAATATTTACAACCGAGTAGCATTTTTGCACGATTCATATCCTTCGTTTGTAGTGCAATATAGGTACGGCAGCTATCCTCCAGCTCATGAGCTGTCATCTCAGCCATCATCTTACCTCCTCGTACAATTCCATAATGGGTTGCAATTTTTTCAAGTTCGCCAAGAATATGAGAAGAAATAATAATTGTTACACCATAATTCTCTGCAAGGTCACACAATACTTCTCGCATAATACGCATTCCGTCTGCATCCAGTCCATTGATAGGCTCATCAAGCACCAGTAAACGAGGATTGCCAAGAAGTGCCATTGCAATACCAATTCTCTGTTTCATACCCAGAGAACAATTCTTGTACTTGTTGGATGCCGCACCCTCCATACGCACCATCTTAAGCACTTTTACCACTTCCTGCTCTGCATTCGTTATACCAAGATTTGCCGCCTGCAGCATCATGTTATTCCACACACTGTAATTAGGAAAACATCCCGGTGCTTCAATAAGCACACCCATCTTCGCTCTAACATCCGCATCGTTTTGCTCTCTGCCAAATATCTTCACCGAGCCATCCGTCTGATGAAGCAGTCCGCAAATGATTTTTTCTGTTGTTGATTTACCGGAACCATTTTCACCGATAAATCCATAAATAGCACCTACCGGAACTGTCATATCAAGCCCTTTTAACGCCTGCTTCTGTCCAAAATTCTTTGTTAATCCTTTTATCTCAATTGCATTCATCCGGTTACCTCCTAATACACATCGCTCTTATTCAAAATATGTGTTCCAGCTAAATTGTAAATAACTGCCCACGCTACGGAACAAATGATACATACTATCAAAGTTACAACATTTGCAGACAAACAGGCATATACCGATGAACCATATAAAAATACATTCAGCAATGATGAATTTCCCAAAATTGCAGCAACACCAATAATCAGAATCCCTGTTCCAAAGAAAAAGCTGGATACAATGGAAATACCAAAATATCTTCTAAAGATGATATTGAGGAATGTATAAAGACTTGCCCATCCAAGACTCATTATCGTCTTGCTCAAAATTGCAATTATCAACGAACCTGCATTCACTTCCATAGAAAGTCCTGTAAGCAATCCTGCCGCAACAGAACCTAAAAGATATGTAATACACATACACGCCATTGCAAACGCACTGGTCAATGATTTAGAAATCATATAATCCTGTTTTTTTGCGTGTGTGGTAAAAAGCTGTTTTACATATCCGCTTTTATAATCATGCCCGATAAAGATTGAAACCATGATACCCCCAAAAATAAATACCATATTCATATTGGCATACTCAGCAATACTGCTTACTACATAAAGAGGTTTTTCTGCTGCAATAATATGCCATACATTTGTATAAAGTTTTTCAGCTACTTCTCCTGTCTGTGGATTTTCCATCCCGGAAGTACCAAGAATCATTGCCGGAATAACCGCAGCAATCGCAAGGAAAATATAAAACAACGGTGTATGAAACAGTCGGTAAAAATCCACACCAAGCATACCTTTTATTCTTTCTCCAAAACTTGGAGATTCAAAATGAAGTTCTTTTGCCATTACACTGCCTCCTTGTCATTTGCACTCATCAGTTCAATATAGTATTCTTCTAAACCTATCTTATTCTTCTTAATTTCGCTTACCACATGACCATTTTTTAATAAATGCTCTACAATACTTTCTGCATCATCAACATCATAAACACGAATATATTCTTCTTCCTCACGAACATCCGTAAACTTTGTTCTAAGTACCGCTATTGCACCCTTCATATCCTTTGTCTTAAGCGATACAAAAACCTGTGCTCTGCTATCCATTTCTTCCGCTGACATTTCCATTATCATCTTACCCTGTCTGATAATTCCATAATGGGTAGCTATTTTTTCAAGTTCACCCAACAGATGAGAAGAAATCAAAACCGTACATCCGTAGTTTTTTGTAATGTCCACCAGAATCTCTCTCATAATACGCATACCATCCGTATCAAGACCGTTAATCGGCTCATCCAGAATAAGAAGTGCAGGCTCTCCCAATAGTGCCATGGCAATTCCGATTCTTTGCTTCATACCAAGGGAGCAGCTTTTAAATTTGGTGTTTGCAGAATCTTCCATTCTTACAATCTCAAGCACTCTTTTTATTTCTTCATCCGGATTCTTAAGATTCAAGTTAATCGCCTGCATCATCAAATTCTGATATACGCTAGAACCTGGAAAACAGCCTGCATTTTCAATCAATGCACCAACTCTTACCCTCACTCCCGCATCCGTATAATCCCTTCCAAATAACTTAATCTCACCGCTATCTGCCACAAGATGTCCGCAGATTAATTTCATTGTAGTGGATTTACCGGAACCGTTTTCGCCAACAAAACCATAAATAGCTCCCTGTGGAACAGTCATATTCAAATGGTCTACTGCATACATTCCACGAAAGCTCTTTGATAAATCTTTAATTTCAATCGCATTCATAATCTTACTATCCTTTCCTCTACATCATAGGTGCAAAAATTCGAACCACAGAATAAATCATGTGCTGAAGCAGATTCGTCTTTAACATATCCGATGTGACTTCTATGGACTTATCAAGCGTATCCACTATGTCAGCCTTTAAATCACGAATCGCTTCACATTGATACATCCATACACCATTTTCAAAATGATGTACCAGACTTCTATAATCAAGATTGATTGTTCCTATCATCGCATATTCATCATCCACCAAATAACTTTTTGCGTGAATAAATCCCGGCTCATACTCATATATTTTTACACCGGCTTTCATTAACCGATGATAAAAGCTCCTTGTCATGGCAAAAACTATTTTCTTATCCGGAATATGTGGAACGATAATCCTTACATCCACACCTCTAAGTGCAGCATTTTCAAAATCTGTACATAAATCATTATCTATAATTAAATAGGGCGATGTTATCCATGCATATTTTGTAGCTCCTGCAAGAAGATTCTGAATCACACATTTTCCTACTCTATGCTCATAAATTGGATACGGACCGTCACCAAACGGTATCAAATACCCCGGCTCGCAAACCTTCAGCTGCTTTGGATACAGGTCTTGTCTGATTTGAGGCATCTTCTTTACATTGATACCATAATCAACAAGGAACAGCTTGGTTAATTCCCATACTGCCTCTCCTTCCAAACGGATTGCTGTATCCTTCCAATGTCCAAACTTTTCCACTTCGTTGATATACTCATCTGCAATATTTACGCCGCCTGTATATCCTACCTTACCGTCAATTACCGTAATCTTACGATGACTTCTGTTGTTAAATTCACTGTCCGCATTTCCCTTAAGACGTGAAAAAGGTGTTGCTTCAATTCCATATTTCTTTAATATCTTATGGTAATTTCCCGGAAGTGTGGTCATGCAACCAATATCATCGTATAAAACCTTTACTTCTACACCTTCCGATGCCTTTTTCTTCAAAATATTTAATATGGAATTCCAGAAGAGACCTTCTTCTACAATGAAGTATTCCATGTAAATAAACTTCTCCGCAATTTCCAAATCAGTCAGTAACCTCCCAAACATATCCTCCCCCAGAGGGAAGTATTCCTGTCTGGTATTTGTAAACAAATGTGCTTCCGCAATATGGCAAAGCATCCTTGCCTGTGACGCTGCCACCGGATTTTCCTCTGTCAGTTCATCCAACAAATCGTCCTCAGGTTCATAGCTATTACCTTTTAAATCTTCCAGTCGCTTTACAAATTTCTTTTGCAACTTCCTTGAATAGAAAAGAAAATATAACATAAATCCTGCAATCGGAATAATCAATACAAATAGTAGCCACGGAATTTTATAATCCGGATTGTCATCCGCTGCAATAATATGGATAACGCAAAAAATCTCTGTTACCCAACATGCTAAATAAAAATATGGTACATAATAGCATAATGCCACAACAATCCCTAAGATTGTCAGCACTTCGAGCAACGTGATTAAAATCGCAACAATATATCTGACCGGAATATAGTTAATCTCTTTTTGAACTTTTTCCCCATTTACATCATACATAATTGTTTTCTTCATTTTGCACCACCTCTCATAACGGATTGTAGCGAGATACCCTGTGGCATCTCGCTATCACGAATTATCTTATTTTGTTCCTTTTGCCGCATCAATACGAGCCTGTGCTTCTGCTGCTCTCTTATTAGCTTCAGCGATCTGCTCATCACGCTCTGCCTGCATCATAGCCTTACGCTTCTCCGGGGCACGCATTGCTTTTGCTTCTTCCCACTGTGCTTTTGACTCAGCCTTTACAGCATTAAACTGTGCCTTGTCTACCTCATGCTGTGCCTTTGCACTTTCCTTCATGTCCTGAAATGCTTTCTTTAAAAATTCAGCCATTGTTCTGTTCTCCTTTAAATTTATATTTGTTATTTTTACTCTTGATATAATTCTTCTGTAAGTTCTAATATTCTCGGAGATAAATTCTCCTTCGCTTTTCTTTGCTTTCTACGGCACACCGGATATGCAACTAATATTCCTGCCATGCCGATAATTCCAATCACTATACCTAAAACCATCATTCCTATTCCGGTTCCGATAATCTGCATCGCCAGACACATACCCAAACCAAATACAAGACTGCTAATAATTCCTATGCATAGCGACTCTACCATCCCGGCATTTTGTACCTGCATATCCAAGCGTTTCAACTCTTCCAGCTTGCTCTCGCTTTGTGGCAAATATCTTTTGCGAATTTCCTGAATTTCTTTATTTTCCACTGCGGAATATTTATAACTGAATGTATTATCCTGACTTATTATGTTGTCCATATTTCTATTCTCCGGAAAGTCTCTTTTTTGCATCTTCTACAGATTCACCTTCTTTTGCAAACATCTTCTCTACACATTTGTCTGTAACTTTTGTAAAGCCTTCAACCGCTCCCTGCTCAATCTTCTTATATCCACTTACTACGCCATCCTCAATTTTCTTGTAACCTTCTACCACTGCCTCTGCAATTTTTTCATTTGATTCTACGAATTTTGACATTTCTCTAATCTCCTTTTTCTTTACTGATTCTTGTTTTTTGCTTTTGTATGTGTTTTTTCCTTCGCGCCTTGTACACACATCTTACAAATTTGATGTTTTTGTATTGTTTAAAAAATGTTTCTGTTTTGTTAAAATCGATTATTTTTTAACGGAAAGAGCGTTTTTACCACTCTTTCCACCACACTAAGCTTCTTGCAGACTTGTACCACATACGCCACAATATTTCATGTCTACAGAAGTCTTTGCTCCACAGTTCTGACAGATTACTGTAGATTTCTTCTTGCCACCTTTTAAAACAGTTATCTCTTCTTTTGCAACTTTAATAGCTTCGTATCGTTCCATAATTTCAGGACTCATTTCATCTCCAGCATCCAATCTGACCAGTGCAAGACTGCCAATCTCTCTGGTCAGTGCCTTTATTTTTTTCTGCTGCTCTACAATCTTTCCATCTGTCTTGCAATTATCTAAACTGTTTTTCATGCATCTTGCTACCTTTGCCATTCCTGCGTTAATAGTTCCTGTAACATCCATTTTTCGTTACCTCCTTGAATTTGATGAACTGATAATAACTCGGATTTGTTTAAAAAATGCTTGCATTATGTTTCTGAAATATTAATTTGCAAAGAAAAAAGATGGTATTTCTACCACCTTTTAAAAATTCGTAAAATTGGGTTTTTCTTTTATTTTACCACACCAAGTCTAGATATTCTACCAACATTTATCAAAAATCACCAGACTTCCAAACTATCAATTGCATCCACCCACTCCTGCATTTCGCCATCTAAAGCAAGTCGAGCATACTCAAGTGGTTCATCTATTGCCAATGCATTGAGCGAATTCTGCGAACAAGGTGTTGTTTTTAATCCATCCTCTGCCTTATTACAATCAATGCGCAATATATAATTCTCAAATGTGGTTACATCAATACTGTTTGTCTGTGGGTTATACTCTGCGTATATTAATCGCATCTTATCTGTCCTTTCCAATAATTGTATTAAAAGCATTTCATCCGGTCCCAACTGCCATTTTTATAATTTGTTATAAGTTGTTACCTGATTTTCTTTCCCTTGTTTTTTCCCTTATCAGAGGTCATAACCAAGGGTAAAACGATATAACACGATACAAGATGTGACGGAGAGGACACCCATGAAAACTTTAGTATTTTCAAGGGTTTGACGAG
>JAGBHU010000054.1 GCA_017935345.1 Coprococcus sp. | reverse complement strand
CCTCGTATTATAAAGTAGTAGTGTTTATAGTCCCTCTCCAAGGACTGTATGCTATACTATTGGAGATACTGTGGATTGTTTGCTTACTCCTACCACTTGATGGTTTCAGAAAGGCTACAACCACAGTCTCTTTGTATATTTGTTAATCAGTTAGATACCGCATGACGGTTTATTTAGAACGAGGTTACAATCGCAAGGAGTACCAGTGGTTCTAAAACAGTATCAAATATTTATTCAAAGGAGAACTGTTATGATTTACGTAGGAATTGATGTTGCAAAGGATAAACACGACTGCTTTATCACTAACTCAGATGGTGAAGTATTATTCAAATCCTTTACTATCGCTAACAACCGTGAGGGATTTGAAACCTTATTTCAAAGAATCCAATCTGTGTCAGATGATTTAACCAAAATAAAAGTAGGGCTCGAAGCCACTGGACACTATAGTTACAATCTTCTGGGATTTCTTCTTGATAAAGGTCTGACCACCATTGTTATCAACCCGTTACATACCAATCTTTACAGAAAAAGTCTAAGCCTTAGAAAGACGAAAACGGATAAAGTTGATGCCCATACAATCGCTTCTATGATTATGTCTGATGTGAACTTAAAGTCCTACTCAGACACATCTTACCACAATGAAGAACTAAAGTCATTAACTCGTTATCGTTTTGATAAAGTAAAAGAACGGGCAAAACTCAAATCGTCTGTTTCAAGACTTGTGTGTATCCTGTTTCCCGAACTGGAAAAACTTGTTCCGACACTCCATATGGCATCCGTTCACACTTTACTTTCAGAATTTCCGTCAGCTCATGCTGTTGCATCAGCACACCTTACCAGACTTACAAATCTGCTCTCAGAAAGTTCCAAGGGCAGATATGGTAAAGAGACCGCCATTACCTTTCGTGAAGCTGCAAAAAGTTCTATCGGCTCAAATATGCCAGCAAAAGCTCTGGAATTAAAACACACCATCAAGCTCATTCGTGAATTGGACACAGAGATTGAGGAAATCGAAAATGAAATCAAATCCATTATGGATGAAATTCATTCTCCAATCCTTACCATTCCCGGAATCAGCTATCGCATGGGTGCGATGATTATTGCTGAAATCGGTGATTTCAGTCGTTTTGACTCTCCTGACAAGATACTTGCCTACGCAGGTATGTCTCCTTCTACCTACCAATCCGGTCAGCTAGATAACTGTTATGCCCATATGGAAAAGCGTGGCTCTCGGTATCTAAGATATGCCCTCTATAATTCAACCAAGTATGTTTGCCATTGGGATGAATCCTTTGGCGCTTATCTTGAAAAGAAGCGAGCCGAAGGCAAGCATTATAATGTTGCTTTATCTCACGCAACCAAAAAACTTGTGCGAACCATTTACGCAATGGAAAAATCAGGGCAAGCGTATAACAATGCATCTTAATTCTTTTTGTAAATATCTCCTTTTTTGAGTGCCGACAACGACACTCTGTTTGTCATGCAGTTTTCAATGTTCGAAGAACTCTGCAAGAGTTCCTTTATATCCTGAAATGCATTTCTGCAATTCATTCAAAAAACTTTCATTTTTAGACTTGACTTTTAATAGTTAGTCTTTCT
>JAGBHU010000053.1 GCA_017935345.1 Coprococcus sp. | reverse complement strand
TTTCCTTTCGTTATAAATCGGCTTGAACAACCTAATTATAACGGAAAGGTGATTTTTTTGTATAACAGTCGTCGCGCACCCGCATAGCGGGTGGTTTATATTTCGCACGCTTCGCGAGCTCAACAGGGTCACGACCCATAAAAAGACGGAAATACCATTTCTATGTTATATTTTAATCGCCAAACAAAAATACAAAAAGAAATGAGGTATTCCCGCATGGCTAGTATAACACAGGATATGAGATTTCGTCTATCTCTCATTAATTACGCTAATAAATATGGTGTCACCAAAGCTGCTGTTAAATATAAAACGAATAGACAATATATTTATTGTTGGAAACGCCGTTTTGATGGTTCTATTGAGTCTTTACGTGACCGCCAAGACGTCCTCATCATCATCCAAACCAACATACTCCGAAAGAAATCAAGCTCATTACTGATATGCGCAGACGCAATTCTGATGCCGGTTTGGTTGTGTTCTGGGTAAAACTAATGCAGCGTGGTTATTCCCGTTCTATTCCCGGTCTTTATCGCTTTCTGCGTAAAAGGGACATGATGGCTATTAAACCTGCTAATCCCAAATATGTTGCAAAGCCTTATGAAAAGATATCTCATCCGGGCGAGCGTATTCAGATGGGTGTAAAGTTCGTTCCTTCCGTTTGCCTTGTAAATGGTGCTAAAGGTCAACGTTTCTATCAGTATACTGCTATTGATGAATATTCCAGATGGCGTTTTGTAGAAGCGTTTGAAGAGCACAGCTCCTATTCTTCCATGCTCTTTCTGGAACATTTGGTAAAAGCATTTCCTTATCCAATTGAATGTATCCAAACGGATAATGGTCAGGAATTTACAAAGCGGTTTTCTACTCATGGCGGTTCGGATAAACCAACTATTTTTCAGGTACGGTTAGCACAGTTAGGGATACGTCGTAAACTAATAAGACCATTTACACCCCGTCATAATGGCAAGGTAGAACGCAGCCACCGAAAGGATAATGAACGCTTTTATGCTACACATACTTTTTACTCTTTTGAAGATTTCTCAAAACAATTAAAGCGTTATAATCAAAGGGATTATAACAACTTTCCTATGCGACCTTTGGGTTGGAAAACTCCTAATCAGGTTTTGAGAGATTATCTTTCTTTGGTGTAACACATGTTTGACAAACCTACACCACATACATTTTCTCTATATTTCTAATTCTCTTTATGATATAATAAATCTGTATACACAAAAGAAGGATGTGAATAAAATGGATCATAATTTTTGTGTGGGCTGTAACCCCGGTTCCAGCTTACCTTTTTGCGCTATCGGAGTATCTCCAAGCAATGCATATATCGAAAACATAATAAATAACGACACGTTATCAATACTAGAAAACTTTGTATGTCACAAAACAGCACAAGATTTATCAACAGGTAAACTTTTCATACTTTCAAAATGTGATGATTGTGGTATGTGTCAGATTATGTGTCCACATACCAATATTGATTATACTACTTTTTTTAATTCTAAACTAGAAAAAGTTGTATTTAACGATTTCGGAAGAGCTAGTATTTTATTTCAAAAAATATTCTCTGATGCTTCTGTTGCAACTGAAGTTCAAGTAAAAGGAAACTTTAGAACCAAGAGGATAGACCTTGTAATCAAAAAAGGTACAGACATATTCCTGATAAAAATGCTTAAAACAACTGATAAAGTACCTTTTTACATGCGTTCATACGATGAAGTCATAGGCCAATACCATACCCTTTATCCGGATATAAGCTTTCACTCGCTATGTCTCGTGCCTAATGCAAAAATGAATGATACAATTCGTATTGGTGCAGAAATCGTTGATCTCTCTACTTTAAATACATTGATAGGAGGACTATAAAATGGCTTTACTACTTAATAGAAAATATGGAAGTCGTCTAGAATGCTTATATTATATTCTGACTTCTTGTTATAGCAAGTTTGGGACTACTACAGCCTTCGCGCTTAAAGACCTCAAATATGATGACGATGACGATAAAAATGTTCACCAGTATTGTCAACAGTTACAGAATATTCTCGGCAGACAGTGCTGTCCATATTTAAATAATCCACTAAATCTTTCAAAGTGTTATGCTACTCAGTCTGTGGATAGCGATTCTACAAAATCAAAGGCCGTAAGTGATATAGGTGGTTCTTTAGAAGCATTAGGCTTTATAACTAGAATCGACAAAAGAAAATACAAAGTTTCTGTAGAAGGCGAAAGATGGGTTAAAAGCAATTTCAATTCTAAAGAGTGGGAAGATATCGCCCGCAAGGGAGTATTATCATATGGAGTAATCATCGGATTTCTCAACAAAATAGCTGAGTTGCCTGACGATTTTACATACCAAGGTCTTTATTTAAGTTATCCTCACACTACTGAAACCGTTTTATATACAGATCCTAACGGTGTTTCAAGTTATATTAATATTTCTACAGATAGTCAAAGAGATAGCAATACTAGAACAATGTCCAGATTAATTGGTTGGTGTGTTGCAGTTGGATTAATTGAACCCAAAGGAATCACAGGCACCGCTTCTTCTCTAGTTCATATAAAATATCAGGATTTTCTTAACAAAGAAAAATTAACTGTTAGAAACTTTAAGAAAACAGCATTGTGTAAAACGCTTTTCGATCATAAACTTGAGGTTGCAAACCCTCTGTCATATTCTAGATTACACAAAAACGCTGAATCCATGCGTGAAAATGGCGGAGAGGATCTAAGAAATGCTACTTTGCAAAATAAACCAAAGATTTTGGACAGAAGATACGTATTTGTATATGCTCTAAACTACTACAGTAAACTTAATAGATCTCTGGACTTTGAAAAATTAGTACAAGCAATGGAAAAACACTCTGATTCGTTCTTTGCTACCGGAAATGACGCAAGTGCTATTATGGAATCAGAATGTGAAATTGGTGACATTGCAGGTATTCCATTTATCATAGAAAATGATACTATGTTCAATGCAAAGACTACTATCAATGAAAGAATATTGAATGAAGATGCTCCTGCTGCTTCAATTAAGCTCGCAAAGAAAATAATTGAGGAAATGGAGGCAATGTAAAATGATATATAAATATAGAAAATATAAAGACATTGACTCTTTTGTGAATAATAATCCAAAAACAAAAAAAGATGAAGATTATACCATACTTTTCAAGTGTAACGGTCTTGATTACCAAAGTGGAACATTCACTAACAAATGCTTTGGATGCTTGTTTTGTGCGTTAAGCGATCCAACAATGCTTCAAAAATTCAAAGCCTTCTGGGGTGAAGACTTCATTAAAGAATATGCAGACAAGGCCTTTGCAGGTACACCTGTCACTCTTCCAAACGCAAAACAAAGCATCAAAAACCCAACCAAGAATCTTGAATTATTTACTAGGGTAGACGAAACTACAAATATACAGCCTTGGGCTTCAGGACTCGTGAACCATATGTGCACGAAACCAAATAGAATTAGTATGGAAGTACCCGTATTTAATATGGATTATGACCGCAACGGAAGATTAGATATTTGCTCAATGACAGATACTGACCTATTAACGATGGAATCCAAAATATCTTTAGATGACGCGTTAAAAGATGAACGTTTTATCGAGCAACGATATAAGTACACTATAGAGATTGAAAAATCAACATCAAATTACACTTATTTAACACTCTTAGGTGGCAAAGAAACCGACTTATTCCCAGTATCAAGTCCTTACTGTTCCGGAAAAATCGGTGGCAAATCAGAACGTTTTTATTCAATTGTCATAGATAACGAAATACCTTTTATATCAGCCACTGCACTCTGGTGTCTATGTTGTAGATATTTGGCATACGGTGACGATTATGCATGGGATGTCTTTTTGAAAGATACCTTCTCCAGCTCTGATTGTATAGGTTTGCTATCGTCCGGCAAAGTTATTTATAATAATGGCAATATTTCAATCGTTCCATTTTAACAATAAAGAGGTAGCCCAATTACTACATGAGCAACCTCTATTTTTATTCATCTGTATCATCACTATCTTCATCAGGAGTAGTTAATCCTAAATCCTCAAACGACAGTTGCTGACAGGCTTCTGAAGCCCTTCTGAGCTTATTATCAATAAGTTCTTTATACTCAGGATTTATTTCATATCCGATTGCATTTCTGCCTAGTTCTAGGGCTGCCTCAGCAGTAGTTCCCGTACCCATAAAAGGATCCAAAACAGTATCACCATAGAAACTATACAATTTGATCAACCTATGTGGTAATTCTTTAGGGAATGGTGCCGGATGCCCTTCTGATTTTGCCTTGGCAGGCTGCATTTCCCAGAAAGAATTAACAGCCCAATCTGCCCATTCCTTTTGAGTCAATTTAGATTTTTCTTTGATCTCATCGCTAACCTTATCCCTTTTACCTTTTTTACAAAATACAATTATCCATTCATATGGCATTGTGGAAAAAATATTCGTTGGATATGGGTAACTTCCAAAAGAACTAAAACGCACAATTTTTCTTTTATCCCAGACATATAATGCAAATGTAAACATCTCTCCTGTCGAATCCATAAACTTTTCGATATCTGAAATAACAGTATGGGTTACTCGACGCTTAAACGGAGTTGCGTTTCCTGACTCGAACAACGGCATTATGTTAATGCACAATTTACCATCAGGTCCCAAAACACGTATACATTCTTCCCAAACTTCATTTAGATTATTAATGTAGTCCGCGTATGACTGATCTAAACCAATCTGCCCGTCATTCTCGTAATCCTTTAATGCCCCATAAGGCGGGCTCGTTATAATGAGCTGAACACTGCCATCAGCAACATCCTTCATATTTCTACTATCACCTATGTATATATCTGCTTTTGGCTTAAATTCCATGTTTCACTATCTCTCCTTTACATTTATCCCAAACAACTATCTGCTCTTTTCTGTCCGTTTTATTTAAGACATCAAACACCTGGCTTGAACTTCCACTATAACTTCTTTCCTCTATGTATGAGGCTTCTTTGATATTATTAAAGAAATCTCCACCATTAATTACTCCGCCTTTTACTTTCTTATCTCCAACAACAAAAATCATTAACGCATCTTCGGTTGTCACAATATCAAGTTGTTCAAGAACAGCCCTCATATCATCTTCATAAGAATCAACGTATTGTATAAGCTGCTTCTTTATTTCTATTCGATCTGTCTCAAAAATATCATATATGAGTTTTCCATAATAAGCAGTGTAGTCAAGGCCATCAAAGTATGGAGGGCTCGTAAATACATAATTTACGCTATGTGGCTTAAGATATTCTGATAACCTTCTGCTGTCTCCATGAATTATTGTAGCATCTGGAAGTTCCAGCCCATTAAAATATTTTGAATGTTTCTTGGTTTTTGACTCCATTTTTTCAAAAAAATCAATGTATCTCTTAGGCTCAATATTCTTTCCTACGGTGCTTGAAGTCCAAACATAGTCATTGCATCCTCTTGCTGTAAGAGCTATTGAACCATAAAATATGCCTTTCAAAAAGTCATTCATTTCTTCAAAATGCTTTTTCATGCACATGATTTCTTTCGCAGAATCCTCGTGAAATGACTTTGCTGGGCCTTCTGGCATGGTTTCAAAATCACCACTCTCTAAATCTTTTTTGGCAAGCGCAATAAAATGTCTGCATTCTTCCAAACTATTAACTACTTCTTTATGAACCTTAGCGCGCGCAAGAGTTACAGCTAATGGATTATTATCAACTCCAAACGCTGTCAGGCCATGTTTTTGACCTTCGTATACAATCGTACCAGAACCACAGAACGGATCAAGGATTATTCCATCCTTAGGTAACTGTCCAATAATATTTGCTGCATCTATTGCTGAAATCTTTCCTCTATACGGATATATACCATGCATTGAATTGGGATTATTTACACTTTTGATCTTTTCAAAAATAATCTCCGGATTTCTACTACGCATTTTTATTACCACCTTTTCTAGACTCAGCTATTCGTAAAATAATTTCACTGGTCTCAGTATTGATAAAAATATTAAACATTGTCTCACCTTTTACAACATTTAAATTATTTAATATCTGTTTTGGTAATCTCACCCTCATGTCTTGTTGTAGAACATACGTGTCAAGCAATATTTCTTTTTCCATCTTCTGAAAACCTCCTATTCAGCAACTACCATTCTACCAAATTATTAGTCTGTATTCAACCTGTTTTTAGTCTAATGATAGTCTATTTTTAGTTTCATAGAAAAAGCATATAACTATTTACACCTTTGAATTATTACATAATATATGTACCAAAAAACGGACTCAGTTAAATTTTTTCGATGTAGAACATCATTTTAGAACATGACTTCCACTCTATCTTATAGCTGCCTTTTATACATAATTGCTCATCCTTTTTACCCGTTGGCTTTGTTATTGTGCCATGTACAGGAATCTTCCCCCTAAAATAAGCATATATTCCATCTTGCTTCTGGTCTAAATAGAAATTCTTATCCTGCACTAAAGTCAAACAATATGTACTATCAAATCCTGCATTCTTCAATTCTTCCATAAACTTGATGTCATTCACAAAAGAAAACATCTGCTCCGGATACTGTCCATTCAAAGGATACTTTAATTCAATGGCATACTTTTCCTTTTCGTTATAAATTACAATGTCAATCTCATGCTTTGTAGTTCCTTGGATCTCAAATAACCTGGTATTTCTCTCAAACTGGACCTTATAACCAGTTAACCTTGCACGTAGAAAAATACCCATTTCATGCTCAAACTAAACTCGTTATATACCTCCACATCTCCAGAAGCCACAAGAGACATAAATTCTTTCAATAATTCATCTATGTGCATATCTACCTCGCTTTTGATATATCTCGTGCTTCAGAAATCGTATCTGATGTAAGAAGTGTGTCAAGCATGGCCCACACTCGACCATTAGGGTATATTTTTCCATTTTTAACTTCTTTAGGAGGAATTATCGCCGGTCCTAATTTATATACAAAATAATTACCACTCTCAATCACATCCGGCATCTCCACCACTTCACTGTGCAAGTTTTTAGTAACAATATAATCATCAATATGATGGATGGCCTGTAGTTTTCCTCCATATCTAAAAGCTACGTAATTTGGTGGTTCCTTTGGTCAACCATTACCTCCAACTGGATGGAAATACTTATTATGATTTTTCACTATCTCTATCCAAGTCAAATCACAGTTCTCAGGCTTTCCACTTCCAAGAACTACAACATAAACCCAATTTGAATCTTGAGTTTGCATCGTCATTATCCCTCCCAAATACTCTTTTAACTCTTCTAACAAATGCTTCTGTTCATTATTTGAATCACTTCGAGAAGCTGCTGCCAATTCATGAATTCTGTTCCATGATAAATGTTTTACCGGCACATTATTCACCTCTAAAAAAGGTAAATTATCTTTAGCGTATTCTAAGCTACACTCCGACATTGATACAATAGCCTTGTTAGGTACCGTCGACTTACTAAAATCATTACGAAGCAAATACTTTGTTAACTGCTTAGATCCCGGAAGAAGCCATCCTCGTTTAGCCTCTATAATCAAATGAAACGTCTGCCCATCGGTCATTTCAATATCTGTTATTCCGGTAGCGGCATCATAGTTTTGATAAAAGATATATACTTCATCCGGATCTATTTCAATATCAAAAATCTCATGCACTACATTTTTCATGAACACTGGACACTTGTTTAACGCCCACGCAATACTCTTAGTTATATCATTTTCCTTATTTCCAATGAGCTGAAAAATACTTAACACCTCATCACCGTATGCTTTTAAAGTACTCATGTCTTCACCACCATTCTCAATAAATCAAGAGGGGGAGTATTATTCGCGCACAGTGATACTGTACCAGCGCACAGATACTATTCCGGCGCACAGCAGTATCTCGTGGAAATTTACTACCCCCTCTCGCAAAATTCGAGTTTTATATACACTTTTTTTCGTTAAAAACACAGGTTCATATTTTGTAAAAAAGCCCGCAAACCCGCATAAAATCAGGGTTTTCTCGTCAGCAGAGCGACCGTTTCCACATGCCCCGAATGACAAAACTGGTCCACCACAGCAACCTTCCTGACCACATAACCACTTTCACCAAGTATCTTGATATCCCTTGCGAGCGTGGCGGGGTCGCAACTGACATATACAATCCTCTTTGGATTCATTTTGACAAGAGTATCAAGTAAAACCGCATCGCAGCCCTTTCTTGGAGGGTCTATTACCACTACGTCGGCATATGAACCGGCTCCGCCTTTTTTGTATATTTCAGGGACCACCTCTTCTGCTTTGCCAACGTAGAAGTCTGCATTTTCTATACCGTTTAGCTTGGCATTATTTTTTGCATCTTCTATTGCCTGTGGTACGATTTCCACACCATATACATGCTTTGCCTTCTGCGCCAAAAACAGGGATATGGTTCCGATACCACAATACATATCCCACACGACCTCATCACCCTTAAGGTCGGCATAAGAAAGTGCCTTATCATATAATACCTTGGTCTGAACAGGATTTACCTGATAGAAGGATAACGGTGATATATGATATTTTACATTTCCAATATAGTCTGTGATATAATCCTGCCCCCACAGGGTTACGCACTTATCCCCCAGAATTCTATTTGTTTTTTCTTGATTGATGTTGATACAAATGGAGGTCATACCTGATATCTGAACAAGAGAACTTACCAAATCATCACAATGTGGAAGCTTGTCACCATTTATCACAAGGCATACCATTACTTCATTCGTGACAAATCCTACCCGAATAAGTATATGGCGAAATAATCCCTTGCCTGTCGTTTCATCATAGGTACTAATATTATATTTCTTGATAAATGCTCTGACGCATTTCACGATTTCGTCATTTATCTCTGCACCGATGGCACAACTGTCTGTATCTATAATGGCATGTGTTCTTCCTGCATAAAATCCGATAACCACATTGCCATTTTTATCTCTTCCCACCGGAAACTGGGCTTTATTTCTATAATGATACGGCTTTTCCATGCCGTAAGCAGGATATTCCATCAGCGTTTCAGGGTTTTCAATTCCGCCAATACGTTTTAAGCAATTCGCAACCTTATTCCATTTGTATTCAAGCTGTTTTTCGTAGCTTACATGCTGCATTTGGCAGCCACCGCATTGTCTTGCTTTGTCACATAGCGGCTTTACTCTGTATGGGGATGGGGTAACCAGCTTCATCAATCTTCCGTAAGCTATGCTTTTCTTCAACTTAATGATCCTGACGATTGCCACATCACCCATAACCGTATCTTTGACAAATACTGTCATGCCGTCAATATGACCGATGCCCTCTCCGTCATTTCCCATATCTTCTATTGTAATCTCATAATCATTATTCTTTACAATATCCATAGTCCATCCTTAAAATTTTAACATTGCACCATGATGCACGATGCCGCCATGCACCTCATTCCGCTTTACTCCATTCGGTTACGGATATTTACCTACTTCGTCGTTTTTCTAATATTGGACTCAAACATCCTGCTATAGCCAAGCCATCCTGTTTCATCCTTGGCAGCCAGCGCTTCCATAAATGCCTGAAGCTTTGCATCTGTATTATCTGCAAATGCCAATGCCAATGCCTCAATGAGCGCAGGCTTCTTCGGTGAACCGAATTCCAGTTCGCCATGATGGGACAGTATACAATGTTCCAGCTCATTTGCCTCTTTTGCAGGGAACCCCTCAATTTCATTTACCCTGTCCCGAATCATCATGCAGCCCATAACGATATGTCCTAACAACTGTCCGGAATCCGTATAGTCATTTTCCGGGAATGATGACAACTCATATAACTTGCCTATATCGTGAAGCATAGCTGCGGAAAGCAGCAAATCACGATTCAGAATTGGATAATATGTAGTATAGTAATCGCACATTTTCGTAACGGCAAGTGTATGCTCTAATAAACCGCCTACATAACCATGATGAATTGATTTCGCTGCTGAATGCACCTTAAATTCTTTTACCAATTTCACATCATTTACAAAGAAGCTCTCAAGCAGAGTCTTATAATACGGCTTTTCAATCGTTCCGATAATTGAAACAAGCTGTGCATACATTCCCTCTATATCCTTCTTCGTAGTCGGCATGTAGTCATTGATATCATATTCGCCCTCTTCTGCCACACGGATTTTCTTGATATTCATTTGAAGAGCATTGTTAAATACTGTAACCTGTCCGTCCACCTTAACATAGTTCATAGCCTCAAAATGTCCAATCCCGTTATTCAATTCCCATATCTTTCCGTCTATACTTCCTGTTCCGTCAACAAGCTGCAAAGAATAATATGTCTTCCCCGCCTTTGTCTTTCCAACAATTTTATTCTTACACAGGTATACATCTGAAACTATCTCCCCATCAAAAAGCTCGTTTATAAATCTCATAAAAATCCCTTTCTACCTTGAAATTATTTTTGTTACTCCTATATCCAAATGATACAGACTGCCTTTATCACCACCGAAATTTGTAAGGTTGTCCACAACTTTCAATCTTCTGTTCTTCAAATATAGTAACACATTTTAACCCAAAGTCAATTTTGTGGTTTTACATTTTCAATATATCGTTTATAATAAAATGGATTATACGCAAAAATGAAAATAAAAAGACAGATATGGATTAAAATTATGAATCTTAGAACGTTACGTTTACTGGAATACAACAAAATAGTGAAAATGCTGACAGGCTTTGCCGCATCTCCCATGGCAAAAAGGAAATGCGAAAAATTAAAGCCACGAAAAGACATAGAAGTGATTACCACACTCCAGCAGGAAACAAGAGATGCCCTGAATCGATTATACCGTCAGGGAAATTTGTCATTTGCCGGACTGAAGGATATCGGTGCATCACTGAAACGGCTTGAGGTAGAAGGTTCCCTGACCTCCAAAGAGCTTCTCGATATCGCAAGTGTCCTTGATACGGCTCTTACTGCGAAGAAATTTGGTGATGCAGAAAGCATGGATGAAGAAAGTAAAAAGGCACTTGATTCCGACAGTCTGCATAACCGATTTGCAGAGCTTGTACCGTTGGAATACTTAAGTCGTGACATCCATCACGCCATTATCTCAGAAAATGAAATTGCGGATGATGCATCTTCCGGTCTTAAGGCTGTAAGACGAAATATCAAACTGACAAATGACAGGCTTCACAGTCAGCTGCATAAGCTAATCAGTGACCAGAACAGGCAGAGTATGTTTCAGGACAATCTGATTACCATGCGAAACGGCAGATACTGCATTCCCGTAAAACAGGAATATAAAAACAGCTTTCCGGGTATGATTCATGACCAGTCTGCAAGCGGTTCTACCGTATTTATCGAGCCGATTGCCATTGTCAATATGAACAACCAGCTAAAGGAGCTTGAAAATCAGGAGCTTGCCGAGATTGAGAAAATACTTGCCGCGCTTTCGGCAAAGGCTGCGGCAGAGCTGACATATATTCAATATGACTTTTCCGCTCTGACTGAGCTTGACTATATATTTGCCAGAGCAGCATTTGCCCGCTCCTATAAAGGAAGCGAACCTATCTTTAATACCGAGGGTATTATCGATATTAAGCAGGGGCGTCATCCACTCCTTGATACACACACCGTAGTTCCTGTGGATATCAAGCTGGGCGAAAACTATAATCTTCTTATTAT
Source organism: Coprococcus sp. (assembly GCA_017935345.1). Classification (GTDB taxonomy): domain Bacteria; phylum Bacillota; class Clostridia; order Lachnospirales; family Lachnospiraceae; genus Coprococcus. Next base: position 104,326 of record JAGBHU010000053.1, on the reverse strand, counting down.
AACAGGACCAAATACAGGCGGTAAAACGGTATCACTCAAAACACTCGGACTATTTACCCTGATGGGACAATCGGGACTTCATATTCCCGCCCTTGACGGCTCAAAGCTGAGTGTATTTGACAACGTATTTGCCGATATCGGTGACGAGCAGAGTATAGAGCAAAATCTCTCTACCTTCTCCTCACACATGAGCAATATTGTATACATTATGAACCATGTTACACCAAATACCTTATGCCTGTTTGATGAACCGGGTGGCGGAACCGACCCGGTGGAGGGTGCGGCACTTGCCATGGCAATACTTTCTCATTTAAACGACATGGGTGTTCGTTGTATGGCAACGACACACTACAGCGAGCTGAAAACATTTGCCATGTCCACTTCCGGTATTGAAAATGCAAGCTGCGAGTTTGATGTAGCTACACTGATGCCGACCTACAAATTGATTATTGGAATTCCCGGCAAATCCAATGCATTTGCCATATCAAAGAAACTGGGACTGCCTGATTCCATTATTGAAAAGGCATATCAAAATATAGACAGCGATACTGTCGATTTTGAAACGCTGATTGCAGACCTTGAAAACAGCAAAAAAGAAATCGAGCGTGATAAAGCTGAAATAGCCCGATATAAAGAAGAAGCAAGACAGCTTCAGGAACGTGCCAAGGCAAAGGACGATGAACTGACAGACAGGAAAAACGAGATACTGGCAAAAGCGCGGGCAGATGCTGCGGAAATCCTTGAAGAAGCAAAGGCTATGGCAGATGCTTCCATTCGAAAATACAACAAATGGACTACCAATCCAAATAAGGCAGATGCCAGGGTTATGGAGCAGGAACGCCAAAAACTCCGTACTAAAATGGACGAATACCAGCAAATGTCTGCGGAGAAAAGAAAGCAGCTCAAATCAGAGCATACGGCTTCTGATTTTAAGATAGGCGATACGGTACATGTCATCAGTATGGATACGACAGGAAGTATAACCGCACTTGCAGATTCCAAAGGCAATCTGCAGGTTCAAATGGGTATTTTAAATGCCTCTCTTCCTGCATCAGACCTCGTGATGATTGATACACCAAAGCAGAAAAATAATCAGGCACAGGTAGGCAGCAAACGGGGAATGAGCAAAGCACTTTCCATCAGACCTGATATTAATGTTCTTGGAATGACCGTTGCCGAAGCGGTTATGGAAATCGACAGATATCTTGACGATGCCATGCTGGCGCATCTGCATAAAGTAACCATTATACACGGAAAGGGTACCGGCGCACTTAGAAAAGGAATCCATGAATACCTAAAGAAGCAGTCCTTTGTCAAATCCTTCCGTATGGGTGAATATGGCGAAGGCGAAGCAGGTGTCACTGTAGTAGAACTATAAGCAGGTACCGACAACTGCCTGCTATTTACAGACATAGAAAATTACGATATATGAAATCTACCAAAACAAGGGGGGTACGGTATGAACAAAAAGAAAATACTGATTGTAGATGATGATGAAAATATTGCAGAACTTATATCTTTATATTTGAATAAGGAATGCTATGAAACAGAAATTGCATTGGACGGAGAAGCCGCAATTCAGACTTTTCATGAATTTAATCCTAATCTTATATTACTTGACGTTATGCTTCCGGGCATGGACGGTTATCAGGTATGCACTGAAATAAGGAAAATCTCTAACATTCCAATTATTATGCTGTCCGCAAAAGGCGAAGTATTTGACAAGGTACTTGGTCTTAAGATAGGTGCGGATGATTACATTGTAAAACCGTTTGATTCCAATGAACTGGTAGCCAGAGTTGGCGCATTACTCCGCAGGTGCAGTGTAACTGAGGAAGTCCAGCCCAGCTATGATTCTATACATGCGGACCATGTGGGAACCTTTGTGGAATATGATAATCTTGTGATTAATATCTCCAACTATACTGTAACCTTTGAGGGGCATAATCTCGAAATGCCGCCAAAGGAGCTGGAGCTTCTTTACTTTCTTGCCAGCAGACCTAACCAGGTATTTACCCGTGAGCAGCTCCTTGACAAGTTGTGGGGATATGAATATGTCGGTGATACAAGAACCGTTGATGTTCATATCAAAAGACTCCGTGAAAAACTAAGCGACAAATATAATTGGTCTATTTTTACAGTTTGGGGAATCGGTTACAAATTTGAGGTAAAGTAGTATGAAAAAAACTGCATTTGATACAATTGTTATTGGATTTGTATTTTTAGTTATCATTATTTTTTCAATACTGGTATTTTATACAATACACAATACGCAGGAACGTCTTTATGAACGTACGGAAGCCGATATTAAAGGTACCGGTAATATGCTGGTCCAAAATTCTGTTGCTGATTACGTATCAGCAGAAACAACGATTGAGGACTTTGCATCATATATGAAACAGGCATCCGAAACACTCGGACTTGACATTTGGTTTGCAGACAATGAAGGAAATATTATCATATATCCTTCCTACGAAAAAAATGAAAATATTAAAATAAACAGAATTGCAGACAATATCAATGCCTATATAGACAACAAACAACAGCATAGTGACTTTACCCTTACCGACAACTTCAATGGTTATTATAAAGACGATATGTTATGTTCAGGATTTGTTGTATACAATAACGGAAGTTACGCAGGCATATTAATATTATGTCACTCTTTAAACTTTATGCATGAGGTTGTAACAGGAACCATAACCTCCACATATATGCCGTTCCTTGTACTTGTGGTGCTTGCACTTCTCGCATTGATGGGTATCTCCAACAGCATGCTGAAGCCTATGCGGGAATTAATCAGAACCTCAAAATCCTATGCAGCAGGAAACTTCAATGCAAGAGCAAATATAAACACAAAAAATGAGTTCGGAGAATTGGCAAAATACATGGAGGAAATGGCAGAGGAGCTGAGCCGTTCCAATGAATACAGGAAATCATTTATTTCAAATATTTCCCATGACTTCCGTTCTCCGCTTACCTCTATAAAAGGGTACATTGAAGCAATGCTGGACGGCACCATTCCGCCTGAAAAGCATGAAAAATATTTGAACATCGTGTTGACGGAAACCCAGCGGCTTACCAAGCTGACACAGGGACTTCTTGAGCTGAACAACTTTGATTCCTTTGACCTTCAGCTTGACAAATCCAACTTTGATTTGAAAAGTATCATAACACCTACCATCAATACCTTTGAAGGCAGATGTCAGGATAAAGGCGTATACCTCAAGAGTATATTTCTTACGGACAACACCATCGTATATGCCGACCGTACCCGCATACAGCAGGTTATTTACAATCTGGTAGACAACGCAATCAAATTTACCCCTGAGGGAAGACAAATCACCGTTCGGGTAACAGAAAAAGGTAATAAGATTTACACCAGCGTTAAAGATGAGGGTGTAGGAATTCCCGAGGAATCAATCAAAAAAGTATTTGACCGCTTCTACAAAACAGACCCAAGCCGTGGTAAGGATAAGACGGGAACAGGTCTGGGACTTGCCATAACGAAGGAAATCATCAAAGCACATGGAGAGAATATTACACTTACCTCCAAGGTCGGTGAAGGAAGTGAATTTATCTTCTCTCTTCCTATGCAGAAGGAAATGCAGGTTCCTATTAAACCTATTCATGTCGCAACAGAGGAAGATAAGTTCTTCAGTAATGGAAAATTTAAAATAAAAAAGAATTAACAGCTATAAAAGAAAAAGACCGTCAGCTTATCACATATTATATATCGCCAACATATTGCTGACGGCTTTCTTTAGCTCTTCTCTTAAATTCTCCGGCGAAACCACCTCCACCGTAGTTCCATACTGCATCGCCCAATGAAACATTGCTTTATGACTACAGTTGACCTTTACATATACCTGGTTTTCTTTCGCTTTGCCATGCAGATAATATTTCTCCGCCATAGATGCCGGAAGCACGTCAAAGCTCTTTCCAAACCAGTCTACCATATCACTCATGGCATCCTGATTGACCCTGAGTACAACGGTTTCAGGTTTGTCACTGAACATATAAATATGCTCCGCCATATGCTTTGGCAGATTCAGTCCCTGCTCCATTTCCCTGACAAGACTTCTGTCCTTTATCGGTTCATCCAGTATTTCTACCTCCGTCATCCTGTCTATACGATAATTCGACAAATTATCATATTTATCATAATTGCATATCAGATAATATTTCCCGTTACTGGCTACCATCTGATACGGATTGACCACATACTTTTCCTCTCTTCTGGGATGAAGCTGCTTATCCGTACCATATGCATTATAGACAAATGCTATTTTCCGGCCCTCCGATATCGCATCATCAATCAGCTCTACGTTATACATCGTCTGCTTATTATCCGTATGAGCAAGCTCCGGCAGATTACAGACATGCTTGACCTTATTTGTAAAATAGACATTGGACAGCTTTGTTATCTTATCTATCAGCTCCTGTGCCTGACCGCCCGGTATGGTTCTGGAAAATAATACACTGTCTATGAGCATACGCAGCTCCGCATCATCAAAATCATGGTTATAATACCATTTCGATGTCAGTATTTCCTCCGTGCCATCCTTCTTTATACGTGGTATCTCCGTATATTCTATCGGATAACCAAATTCCAGAAGGCATGTCAGATTTGCCTTTATGGATTTTCTGTCTACCGTCATACCATATTCCGATTTCAGTTTTTTCATGATATCGCCCTGCTCCATGGTATGTTCGCTGTCTGTATACTGTTTTAAAATATTCAATATACAGATATTCATCATCTTTTTCCCGTCTACAGTATACATGAGCCGCCTCCTTCATTCTCCTAAATCTCATTCTCCGCTGCAGTAACAGATTGATTCCTACCACTCATATCTATGTAACTGTCCCTGTGTCTCAAGTCCTGCAAATTCCTGCTGCCTTAACGCCTCATATAAGACGATTGCCACGGAATTACCCAGATTGAGTGAACGTATATCAGGATACATCGGAATTCTTATGGCAGTCTCCCTGTAATCAAGCAATATCTCCTCAGGAATTCCTGCACTTTCTTTGCCAAACATAATAAACGCATCCTTTTCATATTGTACATCCGTATATTTCTGTTTTGCTTTTGTCGTTGCCATATACAGCTTTGCATCGGGATTTTTCAAAAGAAAATCCTCAAAGCTCTCATAGATCGTTACATCCAGCTTATCCCAGTAATCAAGCCCTGCCCGCTTCACCTGCTTTTCATTGATCTGAAATCCCATCGGTTCAATCAAATGAAGCCTTGCTCCTGCTGCCACACATGTACGTCCGATATTTCCTGTATTTGCCGGAATCTCCGGCTCATGAAGCACTATATTCAGCATAAATCTGTCCTCTTTTCTTCAATCTGTATTAAGGTATCTCTTACCCATATTTTTTTGATGCATATGATAACCGTCACATCGCATCATACTTTGGTGGTGTCAAAAAACGCTTCTCATCATCATGGGTTATCGTTCGGTCTTTTCCTTCTGTCACATGCCCTATCACCGCAGCTTCATACCCCGCCTCATACAGCCTGTCTGAAAGCGCTTTTCCATGTTCTGTTACAAATAATGCAGCTCCGCTTCCGTCTATCGTATAAGGATTATGATTTGTATACTCGCATATCTCAATCGTCTCCTGCAGTATGGGAATATCATCATGACATATCTCTATACCCACATTTGCCGCATCTGCCAGTTCCCAAAGTGCCGCATAGACACCACCGGTTGATATATCATGGGCATAGCATATCCCCTCCTCTATGGCAATATCCGTCTCCTGCCCTAAAACCATGTAGTCCGTCAGCTTCTCGGTGCCGCTTAAGTAGGTCTTGGAATACCTTGTAAGCAGACCTTCTCTGTGCTTTTTCAGCAGCTTTACCGTTCCCATTATGCCTGTCTGACCGCACATGACAATGTCCATTCCCGGCTTGATATTCGCAGGGCTTAATGAACCTGAAGCAGGCATCCCATCCGTCTTCCGCCTGCCTGTCATCGTCATTGTAATAATCGGCTTATTGACTGCATCACTAATTTCCGTGTGACCTGTAATTATATCCAATCCGTATGCCTCTGCCAACGATGCCAATGTTATAAGAATTCTCTTCATATACCCTTCGTCATCCGATGGCATCAGTATGGAATCCGTCATTGCAAAAGGTACATAACCACCGGCACGCAGATTATTATACAGCTTTATAAAATCATATCGGATACCGGCGATTGTTTCTATAATACACACGCCTTCTGCCACCGCTATTTCATCGATTCCACAATCTGCCTTATTTCCTGCATGCAACAAAAGCCGGGCATAGTCGCATCCTATTCCGGCTTTTATTACATTACTATGTGTAGTTTTGGGAATATTCCTTATTATAGACCTTTTTATCTGAACCTCACTAAACTTCCTGCGCATCCAAGGTCTCTCCTTTATTATAAAGCTGTTACAATTAATGTAATGATCATGGCAAATACCAATACACCAACGATAATTCTTGATGCCCACTTTTTACCTTTTTGACTACTTAAATCTATCATATCTCTATCTCCTTTAAATCAATATACAATTTTTATAATGCTTGGGTAAAAGGTATTATAACCAAACATCAACCTGATACCTACGGCTTGTTCCGCACTTCTCGGTATCATAATATCAAATAAACCGTTTCTATTCAATGTCTTTTTTTGATGACGGACAGACAGGAATTTTCGATGACGGACAGACAGAAGCTAATGTACATTCATCACATTTCGGTCTCCTTGCAATACAAACATTACGCCCATGCGTAATAATCTGTATATTATACAATATCCATTGCTCCTTTGGAAGCTTGTCCATAAGGTCATATTCTATCTTCACAGGGTCCTCTTCCTTTGTAAGTCCAAGCAGATTGGAGATTCGTTTCACATGGGTATCTACAACGATACTTGGTTCATGGAAAATATTTCCTCTGATTACATTTGCTGTTTTTCTGCCTACCCCATCAAGCTGTGTGAGCGCATCAATATCATTCGGTACTTCACCGCCATAATCCGATATAAGCTTTTGGGCACAGCCAATGATATTTTTTGCCTTATTCTTGTAAAATCCTGTAGAATAGATATCCTTTTCCAGTTCCTTCACATCCGCATCCGCAAATGCCTGAAGCGTCGGGTATTTCACAAACAAATCTTTTGTAACCATATTTACTCTTGCATCCGTACACTGCGCCGACAGCATGGTCGCAATTAAAAGCTGCCACGCATTTTCATGATTTAAATAACATTTATATTCCGTCGTATATGTCTCGTTTAAAATCCTGACAATCTCTGCTATACGCTCTTTCTCTTTCTTGCTGATCCTCTTTTTCGGTTTATCCTGTATTTTCTCCATAGTGTATATTCTCCACCTTACCATATAAATAATGTGTTTCATTCATTCAACTGTAGTCTCACAGGTTGTATATATAACCTGTCAGACTACAGTTGGATGAATATCTACCCTACAATCTGCTTAAGGTTATGATCCTGCAATTATAGTCTATAGGATTTCTGTACTCATAATCAAACAACAGATAGACAGGTCCGGTAAGCTCCTGCATATCCTTTGATATATTATATATGTCTACGCGTACAGGTTCAATATGCATCTTTCTGGCATATACCTTTGAATCATAATTTTCCGCTTCTATTTTGTATTCTTCATTTCCCTGACCTATAAAAAATCCCGTCACAGCCTTGTTATAAGCTGAAATGTCTGCCGCAAATTCCGGTCTGCTCTTCATATTCTCTCTATGATATAAATCCACGACAAGCAGTTGGCTTACTATTTTGAGGCGTTCTTCGTCCAGCTTCAGCTCATCTCTGCCAAACGCAAGCAGCACACCATATCTGTCCACCCGCTTCAGACTAATATCCCCATAGCCATGACAGAAAAAATATTCTCCCAAGCTGTCAAAGAAGTCAAATGCAGATGGCACAAAATCCATAAGATAGCTCAAAGAATATACATATTGTCTACTGTTACCATAGATCTCCAAAACCTGCTCAATATGCTTTAACCTGATGATATCCGCATAGCTCATCCATTTATTTTCCAGTATTTCATATGGCGGCAGGCTGTTGTATATAAGCCCATATTCAGACTTCTCTTCCTCCATATAGGAGCCTTTCAAAACCTTCAGGAAGCCAAGCTGTAGATTATCAGGCTTCATACTCCATGCATCATCAAAGGATTTCCGAAATGAATGGATATCTTCAAATGGCAGACCTGCTATCAAATCCAGATGAACATGGGCAGTTCCGAGGGAAACAAGCCTGTCCATTGCTGTCTGAAGTCTGTCTAAATCCATAGTCCTTCTGATCTCTGATATGGTAACCGCATTGGTAGTCTGCATGCCTATTTCAAGCTGTATCAGCCCTGTCCGCATCTTTCCAATGATATCAAAATCCTCTTCCTCAAGCAGGTCTGCCGACACTTCAAAGTGGAAATTCGTCACCCCGTTGTCATGCTCTGCTATATACGTCCAAATCGCCCTTGAATGCTCCTTATTTGCATTAAAGGTTCTGTCTATGAATTTTACCTGTTTCACATTGTTGTCAAGGAAAAACTGCAATTCCCGTTTTACTTTATCAAGGCTTCTGAGCCTTAACCCCTTGTCTATGGAAGACAGACAATAACTGCATCTGAACGGACACCCCCTTGCGCTCTCATAATAGACAATTCTGTTTTCAAAATCCTCAAGATTGCCATACACAAACGGAAGCTCGTCCATTTCCATAGGTGGTCTGTCGGGAGTTGTAACAATTCTTTTACCGATTCTCATGGTAATGCCGACAGGAAGCACCCTGTCATCCGACAGCTCTCTGTTTCCAAACAGTCTGACCAATTCTACAAATGTTTTCTCCCCTTCACCACGCATCACAAGTCGGACAAATTCGTTATTTTCCAGAACCTTTCCGGCATCATATGATACCTCCGGCCCGCCCAGCCATATCTGTACCTTCGGCTGCACCTTCTTAAGCTCTCTCGCTATCGAAAGCACCACATCTATATTCCATATATAACAAGAGAATGCCACCACGTCAGCATTCTCCATATATAAACTATTCAGTATTTTATCGTTTTCATGATTGATCGTATATTCCCGTATATGGATATCTGTATTGTTTTTTATCTGCGCATTTTTCAATCGGATGTCTTCCGTTTTTGAGTCTCCATTACTGATATCCGAATCCGTCAAATGCTGCATTGCATATGTATACAGGCTGTATACGCCAAGATTTGCGTGAATATACTTTGCATTGATTGCACATAAAACAATTTTCATTCCATAACCTCTGTATCGTGTTATTCCTCCAGGCAACGCTTACCTGCCAGATAATTAATAAACTGCTGGGCAGTTCTTCCTGAAATTCCGCCATGCGACAGCTCCCATTTATTTGCCTCAAGAAACAGCTTGTCATCTTCCATCTCAATTCCGTTTTTCCCGGCAAGACCTTTTACGATTTGGAAATATTCCTTTTGTGACGGCTTGCTGTAGTTAATTGTCACGCCGAAACGATTGACCAGTGACAGTTTTTCCTGCATGGTATCACTTCTATGCATACCATTACTGTTTTCCATATCATTTCTGTCTGTCCATGTCTCCCTGATGAGATGGCGTCTGTTTGAGGTTGCATATATCAACACATTGTCAGGTCTTATCTCAAGACCGCCCTCAATAACAGCTTTTAAATATTTGTATTCAATTTCAAACTCTTCAAATGACAAATCATCCATATATATGACAAATCTGTAATTTCTGTTCTTTATAAGCGAGATTACCTGAGCCAAATCCTGAAACTGGTGCTTATAAATTTCTATCATTCGAAGTCCTCTGTCATAATACTCGTTGATAATCGCCTTGATGGTCGTAGACTTACCTGTTCCACTGTCGCCGAACAGCAATGCGTTATTTGATTTTCTGCCCTCAACAAATGCTTCTGTATTGTCAACGATTTTCTTCTTCTGGATTTCATATCCAATCAGGTCATTCAGCCGTACATCCTCTGTATTATTAATCGGTACAAACTCCAGATATCCGTTTTCCCTTGTGATGCGGAATGCCTTATTCAGTCCGAACATGCCGACACCATAAGCCTTATAAAAATCAGTAACGATATCAAATATCTGACCTTCATCTGCTGCCTGCTCTATCTCAAGACTGATCTTCTGTACCTTTTGGCTTACATTTTTATTGTACATCTGCTCCTTCTTGCCGATTGCCTTATAGTTTGTTATCGTAGAAAAGCAATCGATATCCAGTGCCGCCTCAATCTCCGAAAAATCAAAATCAAACAGCTTCTTGAAAATCTTAAAATCAGCCTTTGCAAAGCTGTTTACCGTTCCATCATTGGCTCCTACCTTCTCACAGGTCATGCTAAAAGAATTTTCATTTGTTATCAGTATAAAGGCAAGATAATTATGCCACAGATTTTTGTCAAAGCCATAGCTGGTAGAAAGGTCAAGAAGCCTCTTTATCTGGTCATAAATTCTTGATACAAGCTCCGGTTTCTCATAATGTCCGCTGTCAAATTCCTCAAAAATTTCCGACAATTTCATTAGAATGCTATTCTCGCCCAAATCCCTATATAAAACAAGCTTTGCTATGTCTCTGTACATGATTAATCCTTCTTTCTGTCATCCGCTATTATCAATTTTGTTTTCTCTTTTTCTTCCTCTGCAGGACTTTTTTTCTTTTCTTTATCGGCTGCCGGTTTCTTCCTTTTCTTCACTCTCTTCTTCCTTCTGTCAGGTACTGTACACGCCAGATTGTATTTTTGCCAAGGTATTCCCTTCTCTCTTAATCTTGCAATAACAAGCTCCTCTAAAAAAGCATAAAGAACCGAGAAAAGCGGAACAAATATCAGCATTCCGACGATACCCATCAGATTTCCACCCAATATTACCGCCACAAGAACCCATATAGACGGAAGTCCGACAGAACCTCCTACTACATGAGGATATACAAGATTTCCTTCTATCTGTTGAAGCACGATAAACATAATCAGAAATACGATAACCTTTTTAGGGTCATCAACCAGTATCAGAAACGCTCCCACGCCACAGCCGATAAATGCACCAAATACAGGTATCAGCGCTGTTAGTGCAATCATGATACTGACTACCAGTGCAAACGGTATTTTAAAAATACTCATGGTAATAAAGAACATCATTCCAAGAATACACGCCTCAAGGCACTGCCCCGATATAAAATTTGAAAAGGTCTTATCCGACGTAGCGCATATTTCAATGATCTTGTCGGCAGCTTTTTCGTTACAGAAGGCATACAGGATACCCTTTGTCTGCTTCTTCAAAACCTCTTTCTGGCTTAATATATAAATGGCAAAGAATATTCCGACTACAATATCTACAATAACACCTACAAATGAACTGGCAATGGAAAAAGTCGATGACAAAATACTGCTTCCGCCATTTTTAACCAACGCTATCGCTTCGTCAACCAGCTTGTCCCAGTTGACATCAATACCCATAATTTTATCAACCACATCAGGATAATCCTTGCTCAAATCAATAGCCCAGTTTTTTATCTTTTCCATGGCATCCGGAAACTTCTCGCCTATCGTATTGATTGTCGTGCCAAATTCGGGAATAACCATCGTTATCGCAAATGTAACAACAAGAACAATACATATAATGGAAAGTATCAGACATACAGGTCTTTTAAACTTATACAGCTTACTGTCAGGATTTTTAAACAGAACGTTTTCCAACCCCTTCATAGGCACGTTCAAAATAAACGCAATCGCAAAGCCTATGATAAACGGCATGATAAGACCGATAATCCATTTAAACATTGACAGTACCCTGTTAAAATTAAATAACAAATAGGCAAATAATATTGTCACAAATGTTATAAACAATATCTTTTTTGTATTATTTTTGTTTAAATCCATATTTTTTCCTTTCATATGAGGCAAATTTCATTCCTTTTGGTATAAATCGGCCCATACATGATTATTCATCCAATTTTATATTTTTAAACACATCCCCGAGAGAATATGTCATTGTCTGCTTCGGCTTATATATATCCATTATCGGAGCCATAATTTTTTCAAACTTCTCTTTGTCCTTGGAAAGCACGAATACCGCTGCCGTATTTCTGGCATCCCAGAGGGCATCATGTTCCGCACCTTTGAAATCTTCTCCCAGATAAAAAACAGCATCTGACAAAGCAATACGTCTTTTCGTGCCAAGCATACGTGCAAATTCCTTCTGAAAATCCTTCCATCTGCTTACTACCGATGACATATCAGGATTTTCATAGTCCTTAAGCCTTCGCTCTTTGTTCATCTGCCTAAGGTCATTTTCACTCCATGCATATATAATATCAGCACTTTTGCACCAGTTTATGAACATATCCATTGCCTCGGCATACTCCGGTGCTTCATCTACCATATCATTTGTAATCCCCGTAAGCTCCGTAATTCTGCCTGTCACAGGTGTAATCACAGGTTTTACATATGTTTTAAATGAATCTGTTTCCTGATATGTATCATCCAGCTTTACAGCCCCAATCTCGATGATTTCGTTTTTACATATACCCAATTCTTCCTTATGAGAATTATCTATCTGATTCATCTCAAAATCTACAAATACATACTCCATATTGATGCTTTCTCCCCATCAGCATACCTTGCCTGCGACAGTGTGTTGTCACATGCTGCTTTATTTTCATAACTAGTATATCAAAATATAATCTTTTCGCAAGTTATTCCTTCTTTGTATTAAGAAATGCTGCTCTTTTTATTGCATCAGAACCATATTTGTTCCGAATAGAATCCATTGCAGCATCCAGCTTACTCAATTTTTCATAATTTGCCCCTGAGAACATGTTAAGCTGCCTTGCTGCGGTGTCATCATATATCTTTGTTGTCCGTACTCCAAGAAGCCTTATGGGACTTCCATCCCACAATTCTGAAAAAAGCTGACAGCACACATGATACAATTCATCGGTTACATTTGTCGGTGCGGAAAGCACCTTCTGATGGGAACGGCTGTTAAAATCCGAATCCTTTATCGTTACGGCAATAACCTCCGCCATTTTATGGTCTTTTCTCAATCTTGACGATACCGTTTCACACAGCGACATCAAAAACATTTTCGCTGTATCCTCATCCGTAACATCAAAGGAAATCGTGGTACTGTTCCCATATCCCTTATTTTCCTTTTCGGAGGTATCTACCTCCGATACATCCTCTCCATTTGCAAGCTGCCACAGCAAATCCCCATGACTCTTCAAATGACCGTGTATTACATTTCTGTCACTTTTTGCCAAATCACCTATGGTATGTATGCCAAGCATATTCAGTTTCTTTACTGCCGATTTGCCGCAAAAGAACAATTCCGATACAGGCAGACACCACATCTTATCCTCTATCTCCGATTTGTATAATGTATGCACCTTATCCGGCTTTTCAAAATCAGATGCCATCTTGGCAAGCAGCTTTACATCTGATATTCCTATATTTACGGTAAAACCCAGTTCATTTTTTATTCTGTCTTTTATTTTATACGCACTTTCTACAGGCTCACCAAATAGGGACTGACACCCTGTCATATCAACAAATGCTTCATCCACACTATACTGCTCCACATCGGGAGAATAGTCCCGAAGGATATCCATAAATGCCTTTGAATACTTTTTGTATAGCTTCATATTCGGCGGTACAACCACAAGGTCAGGACATTTCTTTAATGCATTGGCGATAGGCTCTGCGGTCTTGATATGATACTTTTTCGCAGGAGTTGACTTTGCCAGGACAATTCCATGTCTTGTGGTCACATCCCCGCCGATAGCAGACGGTATCTCCCGAAGGTCCAGCTCCTCATTCAAATCCTGTAATCGGTGAACAGCCTCCCATGACAAAAAGGCGCTGTTTACATCTATATGAAATATTGTTTTCATGTATCTTTTTTCCCTCTAATATTGTAAAATATAAATCGTATGGCAATAAAATACAAATGATATTTTTATAAAATTTATCATGTAATATATTGTGTGCTATATATTCATATATTGCAAGTTAAATGATTATAAATTACTTTAATTGAATTTGTTCCATATTTCAAGAAACAGTTGAATCATACTATGACAAATCCGCAAACAACAGTCACGGATAAGATGTCGGGAGAAATAATAAAATGGATACAAATACAAAAGAAACAGATAAAACTGAAAACAGCACCACCGAAAGCAGCACCACCGAAAAAGCCGACAGTGCTGTACTTCCTAACAGGTATTTATTAAACCCTGCACTCACGGAATATGTGGAGCTTGTCCTTGACAGGGCACATATACCCTATGAAAGGATATCCGATACGGAAATTTGCTGTGCGCTTGATGAGAAGGAATTTCATATTATAAAAGAAGATGCACTTTGTGAGTATTACAGAAGTATTTCCGCAGACAACATTCCATTCGTTACCCAGAGGACTTTGAATAACATTGCCAAAAGACTCAGTCTGTTAATCCGTTTTCGTAATGAAGGCTATGACAGCTATCATATTCTTGATAAAAAAACAATTAAGAAAAGTCCGCTAATGGCTGCTTCTGCCCCTATGCAGGAGAAAATACGAAAAAACAATCCAAGTGATACGGCAGCGGATATTTCAGATAAAAAACCACACGGTATACTATGGCGTATCCTCTTTTTTTGCTGCAGCTTTATCTATCTTGAATTGGTTTTCCATTTTACCATATACGAAAAGCTGGATAAAAATATACTTCATCCTGTATTATTTGCCCTGTGCTGCGGCTTAACACTATCAATAATAACATCACTCTTCAAAAAAACAGGAAATGCAATAAGCGGATATTTGCTTTTTTCGGTGATTTCCGTCTACTACATAGCACAATTCATATACTACAAAATATTCCATACCTTTTTAAGCCTTGTATCCATAGGCGGTGCAGGTGATGCCATGAATTTTAAGACAGTCCTGTTTTCTGCCCTAAAAAGCAACCTGACATGGCTACTGGCATTTCTTTTGCCTGTCATGCTGCTGATACTGATAAACTGCTTTTATGTGTCCTTTCAGAGACCTTCGTGGAAACAAAGTTTGATTGGTCTTGGCACTACGGTATGCACCTTCATCATTGCAATAGCCATACTTCCCGTATCAGGCAGGGATACCTATTCTCCATATAATCTGTTTCATGGAAGATACATACTGGAACTTTCCATGAATAAGCTGGGCGTCATGGTAACTACCGTAAGAGATGGTATTACCATGATAGCAGGGGAAAATATCTCCAAAAATTTTACCTTAAATCAAAGCTCCGCCGCTACGGAAAGTACAGAACAGACCACATCAGACGAAACTGTATCTGCTACTGACGGAGAAACGGAAGCAGAAACACAGCCTGCATATGTTCCGCAAATAGATGAAAGTCTTGATTTTACAACACTCTATAACAATACGGATGATGAAGATTTGAAAAATCTGTCAGCATATTTTTCAAGTGTTGCACCTACTTATACCAATGATTATACCGGTATCTTTGAAGGCTATAACGTAATATTTGTTACTGCAGAAAGTCTCAGCAAATATGGTATTTCCAAGGAATGTACACCAACACTATACAAAATTTATAATGAAGGCTTTGTATTTGACAATTTCTACAATCCGCTTTGGTATCACAGCACCATAGACGGAGAATATACAAATTGTCTCAGTCAATATCCTTGCTCTTCTGAATGGAGCTTCGAGAAATCAGGAAACACTTATCAGCCTTACGCCCTTGGAAATGCGTTAAATAAACTGGGCTATCAAAGCTACGCATACCATGATTTTGACGCTACCTATTATGACAGAACAATTACCCATCCAAATATGGGATATACTACATTTAAAGCAATTGATTATGGACTGGATATTCCTTTTTACAATATGTATTCTGACCTTGATGCGATGGAAGCGGTATATGAGGATTTTATCCATGATGACAAATTTAACATGTATTTCATGAGCTTTAGCGGTCATCTTCCGTATGATTATGACTATCAATATATGTGCCTTAAAAATAAAGATGAAGCTGAACGCCTTGTGAAAAGAGATGATTTGTCTGATGAAGCAATCGCCTATATTGCAGCTCAGATGGAGCTTGATAAGGCACTTGAGTTCCTGATAGACAAGCTGGAGGAAGCCGGAAAGCTGGAGAATACGGTCTTTATCGTGGCACCCGACCACTATCCATATGGTTTATCTATAGGAAAATATAATGAACTGGCTGACAAAAACATAGAAGATGATGCCTTCGAGCTGCACAGCAACGGTTTTGGCATATGGAGCGCATCTATGAAAGCACCTGTTAAAGTGAATAAGCTCTGTTCCAGTGTCGATATCCTTCCTACCGTTCTTAATCTGTTAGGCATCCATTATGATTCACGCCTTCTCGCAGGTCATGATATATTATCGGATTCAGAGGAGCTTGTCATCTTTGCAAACCAGAGCTTCATAACGGATAAGGTAAGATACAATGCTGCCACAGGCGAAGCTGCCTACACCGTACCGCAAAGCACAATCCCTGACGGCTACCTTGACAATCTGATTGAAGAGGTGGAGAACAGGCTTTATATTTCCAACCTGCTGATTGACAAGGACTATTTTTCGTATATCTTTAAATGAGTTTCCGCTCAGCATGTATCAGGAACGGAAGGGAGAACAGTCCT
This sequence comes from Coprococcus sp., assembly GCA_017935345.1. Classification (GTDB taxonomy): domain Bacteria; phylum Bacillota; class Clostridia; order Lachnospirales; family Lachnospiraceae; genus Coprococcus. The sequence continues at coordinate 87,614 of JAGBHU010000053.1, read as the reverse complement.
GCCAAAACATCGGCAGCAGACTGGGTTATGGCGATACCTGTCGTTCCCCAAAGCATGGGAAGAATCCAGATAAGAGGCAGGAAGAAAATGCCCTGCCTTGCCGCGGAGATCAGTGTTGCCTGTCCGACACTTCCGATAGCCTGAAAAAGCATACCACATATCAGACAAAGCGGCATAAACGGTAACGAAACAGCATGTGCCCGGAGCGCAAGCACACTCATATCCGAAACCGCCGATTCCTGCGAAAATTTGTCAATCAACCAAGGTGCAAGGAAATATATTGCCGCTCCCAGTATGAGCATGGCAACGGTAGCACTGATTACGGACCAATTTACGGATTTCTTCACCCGGTCATTTCTCTTGGCCCCATAATTATATCCTGCTACGGGTGAAAAGCCCTGTCCGTACCCTACAAGCAGGGCAAATACTACCGCAAATATTTTATTTGCAATCGACATTGCCGCTACAGCCTCATCACCATATTTCATACAGCTTCTATTTAGCAATATTCCTGCAAGACACATCAATCCCTGTCGCCAAAATGAAGGAAATCCGATTTTTATGATTCCCCAATGAACAGAAAATCCGGCGGTAAACTGCTTGATACGGAGTTTAATCACACTTTTATTTCCTGCAAAGCATATCAGCATCATCATAAGACTTACACTCTGACCTGCCAACGTGGCGATTCCTGCACCTGCAATTCCTATATGAAATACCTTTATTAACAAATAATCGAGAAAAATATTGAGTCCGCCTCCGGATGCTATTCCAAGCAGTGCAAGATAAGGCTTTCCCTCCGACCTGAGACAATTATTGAGGACATACGCCCCACACATAACAGGCGTTCCTATCAAAATATATTTTCCATAGGCAAGTGCATACTTTTCTATCGTCGCAGTCGCTCCCAAAAGTCTTATCAGCGGCTTTATATATATCAATCCCAATACGCCCATTATCGTACCAAAGAAAATCGATGCCACAAATGCACATATCAGTGTCTGCTCTGCATTGTTCTTATCCTTTTTTCCAAGGAATCTGGATATCAGACTTCCCGCTCCCATTCCAAATGTATATCCTACAGCCTGTATCAGTGCCATCGCAGAAAACATTACTCCTACTGCACCCACCTGACTTTTCCCAAGTCCTGACACAAAATAAGTGTCTACCAAGTTATAAGTTGTGGCTATCAGCATCGTACATATGGTTGATGCAGAAAGGGATATCACTAATAAAGGCACCGAGCTTTCCGTCATTTTAACATGATTGCTCTGTGCCTTATCCTTTGTATCATCTTCTAATCCCGTTTTTAGTCCCCTACAGGGCCCGTACAGCTTATCATTTCCCATAAAATATAAGTGACCTCTACTTCAGAAATTCTACAATCTCCTGTAGCTTCTCCTGTGCGTCAGAAACGCCAAGTTCATACACATCCTGTATTTTATCAAGATTTTTCTCCAGACGTGATATATGCATATCCCTACTTGGTCTTATAATGAATACCTCTCCTGCTTTCTCAAGTTCAAGCAGCTTCTCAAGAGTTTTATTGTAATATCTGTGCCGCATATACATTCTCTTTACAAATTCCGGATATTCCTTGTATTTGATGGCTTCAATCTTAAGCATTTTATCCTCGCCCTTAATATAACCCTCAGGTCTTGTCAGGACAACAATATTCTTTCTATAGCCCATACGCCGGAAGGCAAATATTGGTATACTGTCGCTTACACCTCCATCCAGAAGCTTCATACCGTCTACCTCAACAATCTGTGATACAAGCGGTAAGGATGCGGATGCACGCAGCTTGTCCATATCCTTTTCATCTCCAAGGTCTTTACATTCCAGATATTCAGCTTCCCCTGTTTCCAGATTTGAACAGCCTACATACATTTTCATAGGACTGTTTTTGAATGTCTCATAGTCAAACGGGTCCAGTTCATCAGGAAGCTCTCTGTAACAGAAATCCTTGCCACATAAATCACCTGTCGTAACGAGTGAATACAGACTCATATAGTGCTTATCTTTCCTGTACTTCAAATTATATCTTATATTTCTGCCCGGCTGATTTGCCACGTATGTAGCACCATGAATGGCCCCGGCTGATACCCCTATAACACCATCTACGGTTATGTTATTTTCCATAAACACATCCAAAACACCTGCGGTATAGATCCCGCGAAGTCCACCGCCTTCCAGCACTAAGCCTGTTTTCACTTTGTTCTTTACGCCATCCTTTTCCATATGCTTCTCCTCCAATTATCGTGCTTCATTCCGCTATTTTTCTTCAGGATATTGAAACACCTCTATACTTCTGTTCAATATGCCATTCATATGTGCTATGGCAATTCCGTAATTTGTCATGGGAACACCCTGCTTTCCTGCCAATCCCTGTCTATACATCATCTCACGTTCATTTAACATACAGCCGCCACAATGTATGACCAGTCTGTAATCTGACAAATCCTTCGGGAATCCCCCGCCACTTGTAAATTCATAATCAATTTTCTTACCTGTATATCTGTTTATCCAATTTGGAAGCTTTACCGTACCGATATCATCACACTGTCTGTGGTGGGTACATCCCTCGGAAATAAGAATTTTATCTCCGTCATGTATATCATCAAGTACAGCTGCACCCTTTACCGCTCCTGCAAGCTGTCCCTTCCATCTCGCCATCAGTATGGAAAATGAAGTCAGCTTTATCTTGGCAGGAACGATTTTCATAACATCTGAAAATACCTGACTGTCCGTAATCACAAGCTTCACTTGCCCGCCAAGCCGCTTTAAAGTATCTGCAAGCTCGGTATCCCTTACGACTACAGCAGTTGCACCCGCTTCCAGCACATCCCGTATAACCTGCTGCTGCGGAAGTATCAGTCTTCCCTTTGGTGCAGCCTTATCTATCGGTACTACCAACACTACAAAATCACCTGCCGCTATAAGGTCTGAAACAAGTTTGTTTTCGGATAAAGTATCAGGAAGCAGCCTGCCTATTGCTTCCTTCAGCTCCTCTATATTCCTGCCACATGCAGCACTGACAAATAGCTGCGGAGCATCAATATCAAAACGGACTGCGCACTTTTCATCCTGTTTCGTATCACATTTATTATAAGCAATTATATACTTTATATTCCTTTCCCGAAACATATCGAGCAGCTGACAGTCATCATCCGATATTCCCTTTGCAATATCCACGACAAGCACCGCAATGTCGGTTTTCTCCAGAACAGACCTCGTTTTTTCGATTCGCATTTCGCCGAGTCTTCCTTCATCATCAAATCCCGGTGTATCGATGATGACTACAGGTCCAAGTGGAAGCAGCTCCATTGATTTATATACAGGGTCAGTGGTTGTTCCGGCTATATCAGACACAACCGAAAGGCTCTGATTCGTTATGGCATTTACCAAACTGGATTTTCCTGCATTTCTGTTGCCGAAAAAGCCTATATGTATTCTGTTTCCCAATGGTGTATCATTCATGCTCATATTTGCTGCTCCTCTGTTTAAAATCGGAAATCCCTGTCACCCTGTTCTATTTTGGAAAGACGCTCCACAACGATCTGCCTTACCTTTTCGTTTGGAATATTGGCAAGCTCTTTCATAATAAGCTCATTTCCCAGCTTACAAGTCTCCGGTGAGGCATAATCCACCAAATATTCCTTCAGTGTCATCAAGGCATTCGGATGACAGCAATTCTGGATTTGTCCGCTCTTACACAGACTCATAAACCGGTCTCCCGTTCTGCCCTCTCTGTAACAGGCTGTACAGAAGGATGGGATATACTCCTTGCTCATCAGCCAGTTAATAACCTCATCCAAGGTTCTTGTATCGCTTACATCAAACTGTTCTGAACACTCATCCTCCGGCTCCGGCGCATAGTAGCCGCCCACACTCGTCTTGGAACCGCCGCTTACCTGCGATACGCCAAGTCTGATGATTTTATCTCTTACTTCTTTGCTCTCTCTTGTTGAAACAATCATACCTGTATATGGTACTGCTATCCTGATACATGCCGCCAGCTTACAGAATATTTCATCACTGATACCGTTATCAAATGCATCAGGGTCTATATCATCAGCCTTTTTTACTCTTGGAACACTTATCGTATGCGGTCCTACTCCATGAACTGCCTCCAAATGCTCTGCATGCATCAAAAGTCCTGCAAATTCATATTTATACAGCTCAAGTCCAAACAGAACACCCAGACCTACATCATCGATTCCGCCCTCCATAGCCCTGTCCATCGCCTCTGTATGATAGGCATAATCGCTCTTTGGACCTGTCGGATGAAGCTTCTCATAAGACTCTTTATTATATGTTTCCTGAAATAAAATATATGTTCCTATTCCTGCATCATGGAGCTTACGATAATTCTCTACCGTAGTCGCTGCAATATTTACGTTGACACGTCTGATTGCGCCATTTTTATGTTTAATGCTGTATATTGTATTGATACATTCAAGGATATATTCAATTGGATTCATAACAGGGTCTTCACCCGCTTCAATAGCAAGTCTCTTATGCCCCATATCCTGAAGCGCCGTAACCTCTTTTACGATTTCCTCCTGTGTCAGCTTCTTTCTGGCAATATGCTTATTCTTAAGATGGTACGGACAATATACACAGCCATTCACACAATAATTCGATAAATATAACGGAGCAAACAACACAATTCTGTTCCCGTAAAAATCCTTTTTGATCTGCTCTGCAAGACTGTAAATCTCCTGAACCTTCTCAGGGATTTCACATGCAAGCAATACGGAAGCGTCTCTGTGATTCAACCCTTTTCTAAGCCTTGCTTTTTCAAGAATACCGTCTATCAGTTCTATATTATTTTTATTTTTCTCGGCATAATCAAGCGTATCCATGATTTCTTTATCATTGATAAATTCCTCTGCCTTCATGGATTTTACATTATACATTTTATATTCCTTCTTTCCTTTTGCAATTGCCATTTTATCATGCATCCCTGCCAATATTGAATCAGCCTATTCTTCCAGTCCAACCCAGTACCAGTCCAGGAAATACCATTTTTCATTTATTTTATAAAGATACAGCTCCAACAGCATTTTTATCTTTCTTTTTTCTCCTCTTACATGACATTTCAGATTAACCTGTGCATAATCTTCTATAACCATATCCAGCTCATTACGAAAATAAGCTTTCATCTCCGATAATTCATCTGTGTCAAAATCCTCTGCATCATTGTCATAAACGGATATTTCCTCTAGCGGACCAAGGTCATAGCCATTCTCAGCCTCTATATTCCCCTGAAAAAAAGCCAATGAACTTTCCATTTCCTTAATAACATCTAATTTACTATAGCCATATTCTGTTCCCATATAATTGATATATTCATCTGAAAGCAATCCATACAGCTCTGTTCCGGATTTATTGTTAAGACTGCTTATGAAGCTGTCTGTTACTTTCTCTATTTCCTTCCTGCCATGTCTTTCCAGAATCATATATCCTGCCAGCATCAATACTGCTGCAACAATAATGATACTGCATATGATACAAACTACAATCTGTCCCTTAGATTTCTTCTGTTTTACCGCCGGCTTCTGTTCTTTATCCATTATATATCCCCCACAGCATAAAACAACCCTCGCATCAGAACATCTATATTCTAACACAAGAGTTGCTTTCATTTATCCAATATCACGATTAGTCTTTATATTGGCCGGCATTATATAAATACCATTTACCCATTCTCTTATATGTATATACATATGCCTTGTAATCGATGTCGTCATCCTTACCCTTAATTTCCCAGTCCATCTCAACAGAAGCAAGTCCGCTTATTTTTAAATCAGCATATTCGTCAAAATACTCCTTCATATCCTTAAGGTCTTTTCCCTTTGCCTTCTCAACATCCTTGATATCGCATTTAATCTTTTTGACTTTTCCAACCTCATAGTAATCTAAATCATCATAGAAATCATCAATTTCGTCTTCAATTTCATCCATAATATCGTCTTTGTCATAATCATATTCCTTCATCATTTCCTTAATGAACTTTTTGTCATAGAGCTTATAAATATCCTTTGGCTTATCCTTTGCATATGCCTTTGTATATGCCTTTGCCACACCCTTCGGACTTTGCTTGCCATGACCAAGGAAACCTCTGGCAAGAGCGATAATCAGTATTAACGCTACAAGTGCCGCACCACACATGATAACGAGATTTTTATTATTATTTATTGTATCCTTTATCTTATCCAAATCAAATTTGGATGACTTCCCTGACGGTGTCTGCTGATTGGTATACATCTGCTGGTTCATACCCATCTGTCCGTACGGCTGTCCCCCGTACATCTGCTGTCCGTTCTGCTGGTACATCTGCTGATTCATATCCGTCTGTCCGTATGGCTGTCCTCCGTACATCTGCTGTCCGTTCTGCTGGTACATCTGCTGATTCATACCCGTCTGTCCGTATGGCTGCCCCCCGTACATCTGCTGTCCGTTCTGCTGGTACATCTGCTGATTCATATCCGTCTGTCCGTACGGCTGTCCACCATACATCTGCTGTCCGTTCTGCTGATACATCTGCTGATTTGCATCTGTATTCTGACCATTATTCATATTCTCGTCCATATCTTCTCTCCTTAAATCCTTACGTAATCCCACGCTCTGCTTTTACCGGATTTTGTCTGAAAATGACCTTTATCCTGTATATAAATCTATCAGTTTTATTCAATATATGCAAGGATTTTCTAAAATATATTGAATACTTGTATCTATTCAAAATCTACAAAATCTAAATACCATCCGTCCTCACATTTTAATATATATACCTTAACATTCATATCCATAGTCCCGTTACTTCCTTTGACATGCCATGTCATATCCACATATCTGTATTTTTTCACGCCAAGAACTCCGTATTGGGCAAACTCGTCGGCAAGCTCCTCTACATTACTGACAGTTACAATACTGTTTCTTTCGGCTTCTATCGATTCAATATCTCCTACCTTATCGTATACCTTGCTTCTAAACTCGTTTATATGACTTTGCTGCATTCCTTCTACTGATACGGAATTAAAATTCTCCTCACAATACTTCACATATCCCGGTGAAATCAGATTTTTAAGGTCCTCTCCGTTTCCCGATTCATATATTGTCACTGCCTTTTCAGCTATGCGGCTGCTGCTGTACACAAATCCCAGATAAAAGCCGCTAAATATACCACATACAAGCAAAACGCATATTACTGCTGTTGTAATGATAATTCTTCCGGTACCGTTTCCCTTGCTCTTTGATTTTTTGTTCTTTGTTTCCCTGTTTTCAGCTTTTTTGCTGTTTGCCTTTTTCTCTTTTTCTTTGTCTGCCATAAATATTTTCCTCTATTACCAGTTGTTCATACTCTTCATAGAACTTATCTTATTTTCTATCATCCCTACTACCATATCACGTATTTCCGAGGTCTGAAGTTTCTCAATTTTCTCATATGGAATCGGGTCAAGAAATGCCAGCTGGGTTATGACCTTTTTCAGAGAATACCCTTCAAACGGTTTAAACGAATCATACAATACCACAGGTACAATAGGACATTTTGCCTTTTGTGCTATTTTAAAACTGCCTGCACTAAATTCTCCTAATGTATTATGATTATGGTCATATCCGCCCTCCGGAAACAGCAAATATCTTCTTCCTGCCTTAATCTCTGTTGCAACATCATTAATTACCTGAACCTGCTGTCTTACATTCTCTCGGTCTAATCTCTGTGCCCTCATCAAGTCACAGAACTGATTGGCTATAAACATCTTTGAACGCTTTGCATCCATAACAAATGTAAATGGGTTATCATGGGCAAATATGACACCCAAAGCATCATATTTTCCCTGATGATTTGCATACATGATGTAGCCGCCCTCTTTCGGCAGCTTCTCCATTCCTGATGCAACCGTTACGATTCTTCCCCTTCGTCTGATATGATTAGTCATAATACGTGCCATCTTGTAGCATGTAGACTCGTCGTATTTCTCGGGATGGCGTGCATAATATGACATTTTAGGAACATAGTATACAATTAAAAATATGCATGAAATAATAACAACAACAAATCTTAACATAAAATGAATCCCTGCTCCTCTTACACCATAACTTTGCAGTACCTCTCATTCCGATACTGCCGGCTTCTTTCGTGCAAATCGCACCTTGTAAACTTAGTGTTCACATTATAACACAAAAAAATAAAAATAAAAACTTTTTCAAAATGAAATAAAAAAGGGAGTGAAATTGAAAAACCTCACTCCCTTTGCTGCTTCTATTCCACACCGCCTGTTATCAGCCAAGGTGACGGCTGTGCCACAAATACATTATCTTTATTTGTTTTCGAAACCGAAATCTGTATTGCCTCCATATTCCTGATTCCCAGTTTGTCAAATATAATCTTTGTCTGGGCCAGTATTCCAAGGTCAAGCGTATAAATAACAAACTGCATATTCGGATTAATCCGAAGCAATCTCTCCATATCGGATTCCAGATAATGGTTTGCCACGATAAATGCAAGTCTTGGAACAGGAATGCTGTTTAATGACGCCTCACTCATATCCGGAATGATCTGAACATTATGTACACCAAATTTATCTACATTTTCCTCCATGGAACGACGGGAACCCAAATCAGGCTCTACTGCTATTATTGTGCCTTCACTTGCCGTAATTGCCGCCTCTATTACAATACTTTCTGCCATCAGAGCAAGAATGGTATCATGGGTGTCAACTCCGAGAATACTCATAATAACGGCACGTATTTCATTTCCTACATAATGAACCGCCCCTGAAGTAAACAATTCATTTTTCATACCAAATCGAACAGACTCTCTTGTCTTTTCATTTACAATAAAAATAACCGTCGGACCTGTTATCTTTTTGTTAAGAACATTCTGTATCTTTGTATCTATTACCTCGCCGCCGGGCTCTGTACCTTCTGCATACCACATCTCATATTCGCCAAAGCCCTTCTCCCATAAACTATAGAACAAATCCTCATGGCTCTCATCTGCAAATATCAAAACCCTCTTGTGCGTATCTATCGTCGGGACAACATTTTTCTGTTTTCCACATATATTCAGCATCTTGATTTTTTCAGGACTGACATTCATTTTATCTGCAAAATATCCAAGCCAATCCAGCATACTTTTATTATCATACATCGTCGGAACCTCCTCAAAATTACAATATAACGTTTCTAAAATTATACAATTTTTGACCTATGGTGTAAATGACTTTTTGTTATAATTATCCTTTTCGTTCTGCCATAAGTCTTGCCTCATACGATATGTAATCAGCCATATTATATAAATCATAAATTATAAAAACCGAAATTGCCGAAAGAAAAAGGATTATCAAAATGCCTTCCACAATATTTTTTCTGTTCTTCCGATGGACATCCAGTTCTACGTCATCCTTATATTTAGAATTATCACTCTGTCTGCCAAAATAAAAACTGTAACCGCCCCAGCCAAGCAGAATTAACGCATGTATTACCAGCAGGAAATTCATTGGTCCTGCTCCAAGATATAGGTGATATTGCACATACATACGGACAGCACTTATCAATACGATAATAACAGCAATCAGGCAAATGCCGCTAAGTACCATACTTCCCCTGTTTCTTATTTCCATTCCGGTCCTCTCCTTTATCGGATTTCCGTCTGCTGTTGTATCCGCTTCCATCGTCAGACCCGCCAATCCGCCTGATACCCTTTTTTTATTTCCCGGAATTTTATAGCCATGCCGCCTTAACCGTTTTAGATAACAAAAACAATCAAACCAATAAATCCATAATACCAATGCTGCAGCGGGAAATATCATTGTAGCTATAATACCAAACAATGCCAAAGCTACCGAACTAAAGCAGTCAACGATATCAGTATTAAAAATAAAAAAACCGGCAATTCCAATAATACTGCATACCACCGCCCCTATTAATGATTGCTTTTGTTCCCGCAGGTCATGTCGTATCACATTCCCATCTGCATATTTCGCCATATTCATTCCCACCTTTGCATCATTTTACAATACAAGCTTCTTTCATTGCCATACTGTTTATATATTCTATCTTAGCATACCTTTGCATAAATAGTCATGTACCAATTAAAATATTCATTCGCCATATTGAACTAACACAAGGAAAAGTTACGGCAAAACATATATTTTATTACATCAACAGTCATGACACCTGTTTTTTTATTGCAATCTTCCCGTATCCATTTATGAAAGTACCTTGACAATCTAATAAGACTTTACACCTCAAATAAAAGACCTTATACTATAAATACTTATATAAGGTGGTGATGAAAGTGAGTGACACATATATGCCAATCAATGAAAAAGAATACAACGGCAATTTATTTGACCAATTGTCTTTACTGGAAGAAATTGAACGAGTTGCCAAACGAACAAACGATACTGAGGTTTTAGAAGAAATCGAATTCAAAAGAAAACAGATTGAACGAAAATTATATCAACAACCGCCGCTGACAAGCGTCATCAATAACAGCTAAAATATATAGACAACAACCTATGGAAAGGGGCGTGAAAGGATGGTTGAATATATGCCAACCGAGAAAGAAATGATTAATAATCTTATTGATAAGTATACAGATTTGCAGAGAATAAAATGCTCCGCAGATTCAGAAAAAGAGGTTGATTATCAACTTACCGTAACAAAAGCCAAACTCGAATCCTTTGGTATCATTACAGAAAATCTGGATATCAAATAGCAATAACACATAAACAAGGTGTAAAGTCTTATTCTATGATTAAGTCTTTACACCCTTTTTATTATTTTCACTTTATGAAATATATTTGATTTTACCTATTTCTCTTTACAAAATTAATCCTCAAACTTCTTCACAAGTATACTTGCGTTGTGTCCGCCAAAACCGAGGGAATTGCTGATAGCATATGTTATATCCTTATATACGCCTTTACCCATCGTGTAGTTTAAATCCATTTCCTCCTCGGTTTCCTTCAGTCCGACTGTCGGATGAATATATCCGTCCTCTATTGATTTCACACAGGTAATGAATTCAACTGCACCCGCTGCGCCGAACAAGTGACCTATCATGGACTTTGTTGAATTAATATTAACATGATAAGCATCCTCACCCATTGCGTATTTGATAGCTCTAGTTTCAAATAAATCATTATGGTGTGTGCTTGTTCCGTGTGCATTGATATAATCAATATCCGCAGGCTTTATTCCTGCTTCCTCCATGGCAAGCTTCATGGCACGTCCAGCACCGCTTCCGTCCTCCTTCGGAGATGTAATATGGTAGGCATCACAGGTTGAACCATAGCCGACTATCTCTGCAAGAATCTTTGCCCCACGGGCCTGTGCATGCTCAAGAGATTCCAAAATTACAATGCCTGCTCCCTCTGCTATGACAAAACCACATCTGTCTTTATCAAACGGAATTGACGCACGTTCAGGATCCTCCGCACTAGAAAGAGCCGTCATGGAAATAAATCCCGATACATTTGTCTCACAAATAGGTGACTCGGCTCCACCTGCAACCATCACGTCAGCTTCTCCGTACTGTATATATCTGTATGCTTCACCGATAGAGTTTGTACCTGTCGCACAGGCTGTAACGATATCAGTACATTTCCCCTCCAACCCATATTGAATTGCCACATTTCCTGACGCCATATTGGATATCATCATAGGAACCATCATAACACTGACTCTGTTTGCCTTGCCTTCTACAACCTTCTTGTGCTCCTTCTCAATCGTTGCAACACCACCAAGACCGTTACCGATACACGTTCCGATTCTGGTTCTGTCTTCCTTCTCAAGGTCAAGACCTGCATCCTTTATCGCTTCACCCGTCGCAGCCACGGCATACTGACAAAACGGCTCCATTCTTCTTGCGGTCTTGGCATCCATATGTGCCTTCGCATCAAAATCCTTGACCTCTGCTGCCAGCTTACATTTATAATCTGATACATCAAATTTTGTAATCTCGCCGATACCCACTTTATTCTTCTTAATGTTCTCCCAGAATTCTTCTACATTATTTCCGATAGGGGTAACTGCCCCCATACCTGTTACAACAACTCTTTTCATCTCATACCTCTCTTGTTTTCAGTTATTCCCAACTCGAAATTCTACAACTTTCAGGTTTTATAATAACCAAAAATTGTATATTTTAGTATATCTTACCACAATGTATTCTATATAACAAGGAGAAATAGTTTTCGAAACCACTTCATTTCTTTCCTGTTTCTAAAATGAAAAAGTCCTTGCGGTTATTCCACAAAGACTTTTTCGTCTAAAAATTATTCCTTTATCTCTCCATCCTTCAGACGCTTGAAATAACTCTTTGTTTCTTTCGCCACAACACCACTCAGTGCCAGAAGTGCTATCAGGTTCGGCAATGCCATCAGCGCATTCAATATATCGGCTATCGTCCAAACGGCTGCAACAGTAAGGAATGGTCCAATAAATACAGCAGCTATATATAACCAACGATATACTGTCATTGTTGTTTTCTTTCCTTTAGACAAATACTCAAGACATCGTTCAGAATAATAGTCCCATCCGAGAATCGTTGTAAATGCAAAGAATACAAGACATATCATCAGTATAAACGCACATGTCTGATTTCCAAAAGGAAGTCCGTCAACAAATGCACGTGTCGTAACACCTACACCCTCCAGACCATCTACATGGTGGGCACCTGTAATAACAATAGAAAGACCCGTCATCGTACATATTACGATGGTATCTATAAATGTTCCCGTCATGGAAACAAGTCCCTGACGAACAGGCTCATTTGTCTGAGCTGCCGCAGCTGCGATAGGTGCACTACCAAGACCTGCCTCATTTGAAAAAATACCTCTTGCAATACCCTTCTGCATAGCAATAATGATGGTTCCGAGCGCACCGCCGGCTGCTGCACGAAGACCAAATGCACTCTCAAATATTTCTTTAAATGCACCCGGTATTGCTTTTGCATTTAATACTAAAAGTATTACGCAGAAAAGTACATATATACATGCCATAAACGGAACGATTATCTGTGAAACCTGTGAAATACGCTTAATTCCACCGATGATAACAAGTGCCGTAAAAACCGTTACTACAATAGCAGCAATAACGACTGTCCAGCTATAATCCCTGCCGAACAATTCCACCGTCCAACTGTTATCACCGTCAAAGAAATTGTTTACCGCACTTGTAATACCGTTTACCTGCGTAATGGTACCGATACCAAGCAAGCCTGCACCGATTCCAAATATTGCAAACAACTTGGCAAGCCATTTCCACTTTGAACCCATACCATTTTCTATGTAATAGAACGGACCTCCAAGTGAATGGTTATCCTTGTCAATAACACGGTACTTAACAGCAAGAACACCCTCCGCATATTTCGTTGCCATACCGAATAATGCGGCTACCCACATCCAGAACAATGCGCCTGCACCACCGGCACAAATAGCCGTTGCAACACCTACAATATTACCTGTACCGATAGTAGCTGAAAGGGCTGTACATAAAGCGCCAAATGAACTTACCTCACCTTTTCCGCCTTCTTCATTCTTCACCATGTACTTCAGTGCCTTTGGAAGCTTGCTAATCTGCAAGCCCTTTAATCTGAGCGTTAAAAAGATACCAACCGTCAGAATCAAAACAATCAAAGGTACACCCCATACAATGTCATCGACATCTTTTAAGATTTCTGTAAATTTTGCCATGAACTTATCCATGCTTCCACTCCTTTTTTTAATATAAAAAGCAGATGAGAACGTTTCTCATCTGCTAAAACACATTTAAACAAGCTTTTAACTTGCAAAACTCTGTCCTTTCGCCTGAGAGATTAACGTCAAACGTCTTACACCTTCGGCACTCATGTTCCCATGAGATTCTCCAGAGTGCAGTCCACATCCGGTCCTGTCGATTTCAATCTGAAAATTTCAGCAAATCATACCCCTGTAAGTTTTACTCCTTCGGGAAAGCCACACGCCTTTCTCCCGGACACTTCATCCCGCACATTTTCATTTTACCCACGCATTATAACGTATCATATAGAAAAAAACTTGTCAATATTTGTTTTTTATCAGAGGCTCATGCCTCCGTCTACCTTTATAACCTGACCTGTTATATAAGATGCCTTATCTGATGCAAGAAATGCTGCCGTTTCGGCAATATCAGACACCTCACCAAGACGTTTTACCGTAATGTGATCCAGCATCGCCTCCTTTGCCTTTTCAGGCATGGCATCCGTCATATCCGTCTTTATAAACCCCGGCGCTATCGCATTTGCAGTAATACCACGGCTTCCAAGCTCCTTTGCTATAGACTTGGTCATACCGATTACACCTGCTTTAGAAGCCGCATAGTTCAGCTGACCGGCATTGCCTTCTATACCGACAACCGATGACATATTGATGATTCTGCCATACTTCTGCTTCATCATCGGTCTGTACACATGCTTAATACAGTTAAATGCCCCTTTCAGATTGATATTGATTACATCATCAAAATCTGCTTCCTTCATACCAAGCACAAGATTATCTCTTGTTATGCCTGCATTATTTACCAGAATATCGACTCTGCCATACTGTTCTACAGCAAACTTAATCAGTCCTTCTGCCTCTGTAAAATCTGCCACATTTGCCTTAAAAGCTACGGCATCTCCACCGGCTTCCTTTATCTCTGCCACAAGGCTGTTCGCTCTTTCCTCTGAGCCATTATAGTTTACCACTACCTTTGCACCATAGCCTGCAAATGTTTTTGCTATCTCACGACCGATGCCTCTTCCTGCACCCGTTACTACTGCTACCTTATCCTTAAGCATTGATTTCCTCCAATTTCGCTAAATCATCCACAGTTGCAATATTCATACATTTCATCTCTCTGTTTATCTTCTTCATAAATCCGCTTAATGTTTTGCCCGGACCTACCTCGATAAATGTATCAACACCGTCAGCTATCATATTTTCTATGGTCTGCTGCCATCTGACTGATGAATATACCTGTTTCTTAAGAAGCTCCTTCACTCTGGATGCATCCGTAACCTCCGCTGCCTCTACATTACAATAATATGGTGCAAAACTCTCTGCAAGCTCCACATCTGCAAGATAGTCATACAGCTTCTCTCCTGCCGGAACAAGCATCTTTGAATGGAACGGACCGCTTACATTAAGCTTAATGACTCTCTTTGCACCTGCTTTGGTAAGTGCCGCTATTGCCTTATCAATAGCCTCTGTCTCACCTGATATAACAATCTGTCCCGGACAGTTGTAGTTGGCAATCTGTACATTTCCTTCTGTATTCTCACATATCTCGGCAATCTTATCTGCATCCATGGCGATAACCGCTGCCATGGCGCCCTGTCCAAGCGGCACCTCATTCTGCATCAGGATTCCTCTTCTTCTGACAGTTCTGATGGCATCCGTAAGCTTCATGGCCCCACAGGCTGCAAGTGCACTATACTCTCCAAGGGAAAGTCCTGCAAATACATCTGCTTTCAATCCCATATTCTTCAAATGCTCATATATGGCAACCTCTGCTGCAACCATGGCAGGCTGCGTAAATTCTGTCTTGTTGATATCGTCATTTTCTTCAAAACAAATCTTCTTAAGCTCTATATCCAGAACTTCTTCTGCCTCATCAAAAACTCTTTTGCTATCCTCAAAGCTCTCATAAAAATCCTTTGCCATGCCTACATACTGTGCGCCCTGACCCGGAAATATAACCGCTATCTTACTCATGTGTTCACCTATCCCTTTAACTGATATAAAATAAGCAGCGATGCCATCAATATACGAGTAATCTCCCCATTTTCCATAAGTATATTGACAACCTCTGCTGCTTACGTTTCCTTATTCACAAATATTACTCTTCTACACCCTTGTTCTTAAGGTAATTCAGAACATCCTCAAATGTAGCAACATCCTCAAGCTCTTCTGCCGGAATCTCTACATCGAACTCATCTTCCATCTTCATAACGATTTCGTATAAATCTAATGAATCAACACCTAAATCATCCTTGAAATTTGTATCGAGCTTCATCTCATCCTGTGATACACCTAACTGCTCCTCGAAAATTGCCTTAACCTTATCGAACATAATAAATTCCTCCTAAATAAATAGTAAATATTACCTTCGTTCTCCTTGAACGATTATAATATAACCCATGGCTACATTAAAGTCAACACAATAGTTATTTATTTTATATGCTCATTATATGCAGATTTTTATTCAATAGCACCTGTTTCATAAATGAACTTAACATTTGTCGTAATTCCTTCTAATGCACCACTGTAATTCTTATAAGCTGCTTCCTGTCCGAAGAGGGCTTCTATATAATCAATATCCAACTGATAGTTTCCTGAGAACATCTCTGTTATCTTCTTGATACCCTCTTCATTGAACTTGCTCATGCCTTCACTTAAAGTACCTGCACCCGTCTTAAGCTCATCTGCACCGTCATCCAAAGTCTTTGCTCCATCATTTAAGGTTTTTACACCATCACTTAAGGTTTTCGCTCCGTCACGGATAGAACCTGCGCTTGTATTGAGTGTATTTGTTGCCGTAAGCAGGTCTCCACCGCCATTTGACAGCGTTACACTACCCTCATAAAGATCCTTCATGCTTCCGGAAACAGTCTTTGCACCATCTGCAACATCCTTTGCTCCCTGCTTCAGTGTCTTTGTTCCTGAAATCAGCGTCTTTAAACCATCCGATACAGCCTTTGTGCCACTATAAAGTGCCGAAACACCGTCTGACAGATTAGAAGCACCTGTCGCTACGGTAGCAGCACCATCTGACACCGTCTTTGCTCCGTCTGCAACGGCTTTGGCACCTGTCTGAAGATTTGTCATATCCTCACTCATCGCACCTAACTGTGCTGTAAGCGTATCTGATATCTGCATAATGGCTGCTGCCGAATAATATGCCTGCGATAACTGCTTATAAGCAGCCATCTGCTCACCTGTAAGTCCCCCGTTTGTAGCCGCTGTTTCAAGCTGTGCCATGGTTGCTGCTATATTTTCCAATGAACCAAGACCTGTCTGGGCTATAATAGCTGATGCCGTTCCTGAAATGGTTGCAGGAATTGCAGATACTGCCTCAACAAGTGTAGAAACGCCATCGCTGACTGTCTTTGCGCCGTCGCTAACCGATTTTGCACCATCCTTCAGCGTCTTTGTTCCGTTCTTTAAATCAGATGCTCCTTTTACTGCACCGACACTTTCTGCATCGCCTGCATAACCTGCAACAAGTGCATCGACACCTGTTTTTAATGTCTGCTCACCTGAATAGACATCATCAACACCTGTCTTTAATGCGGCAGCACCTGTAGAAAGGGTTGCTGTACCGTTTTTTAAGGCATACGAACCTGTTTTTATGGAGTTAATTCCCTGTGTAAGAGAGGTAACCGCCGTTTCCAGCTTTGATGTTCCATCTGCCAGCTGACCCGTATAAGTAGCAAGGGAATTTGCTCCGGTAAGCAAATCATTTGTACCATTCTTAAGAGAATAGGTACCTTCTTTCAAGGTTTCAAGACCATTCAACAATTCTCCGGAACCATCTGCAAGCTGGTTTGCCGAATCACCAAGGGTATCAATATCCTTTGCAAGGTCTGTCACATCGATATCCGGTTCTATGTTCTCCGTCGATAATAAATCAGTAACCCCTACCGTCATCGTCATAGCAAGCGAAAAATCCTCCACATCTGCTGTAATTTCAACATATTCCGGTATGTCGATGTCATCTATCGCTTCTGCAATATCCTTATCATCCACTCCGTCGGAAAGACATGCCTTCAGTCCCGGAACGGCATATCCTACTACGATAACATTGCTTCCCTCTGAAATAACCTTTCCGTTATCAACCTGAACATTTGAGAATTTATCTACAGGAAGCATTACGCCTGACAGCATTACAAACGGTGTTAATACATCCTTCTCCGTTTCTCCGATTTTTACCTTTGTCGTTGTATTGTTTGTATAATCAAAACGAATCGTAACCTTTCCTGATTTTCCTGCCAGCTCCTCAGGCTCAATGTCCGTGCCGTCCAGCTTGTAGGACACCTTTACATCTACAGGAAGCTGCTCGGTTGAAACGCCCTGATAATAGATGTCAGAGCCATTTGACTGCCATGTAATGCTTCCGTCTTCATTTTCCACATACTGTTCGTAACCCTTTACATTCTCTATATCCGTAAGCGTTGTATAATCATGAATGCCATCGGTACCTTCCGTATTCTTCAGCCAATTGCTTACAAGAACACTCTCCACATTTCCCGATGCATCCGATAATACATATACTGTTTCCTCCTTATCGGCTTCTCCTATATCATCAAAGGAAAGCTGGGAAGTAAGCGCTTCCTCCAATTTCTGCTCTTCCTGACTGTCTGCCTTTGTTTCAGCCCGGGTAGTCCCCTCTTCTTCATTTGTGCTGCCACAGCCGGTTACACATGTCGCCATCATTGCAGCCGATAAGATTACACATAAATATTTCTTCCATTTAACCATAACGATTCTCCTTTACCATATAAACTATTTTCTATGAATTCACTGTATCTGTTGTTGCTTCCACATAATTTTGCAGTTTGTTTCTGTATCTGAACATGATAATTTTGTCAAACAGCATAAACATGGACGGCAGCACAAGAATAACCGCACACATACTGATAAGAGCACCTCTTGCCATCAGTACACATAATGAGCTAATCATATCAATATCCGAATACATACCAACACCAAATGTAGCAGCAAAGAAGCTTAACGCACTTACGATAATTGACTGTACCGATTCCTGACATGCAGTCGCCACGGCATCAAACCTTGAGCTTCCCGCCAGTCTGCCATTCTTATATTTATTCGTCATCAGAATCGCATAATCAACCGTCGCTCCAAGCTGAATCGTACCGATAACAATGGATGCGATAAACGGAATGACCGTTCCTGTAAAGCACGGAATACCCATATTGATAAAGATTGCAAATTCGATAACAGCTACAAGCACTACCGGAAGAGATATCGAACCAAATACAAAAAGTATAATAATGAAAATTGCACCAATCGAAACCACGCTGACTGTAGCAAAATCTTTATCTGTTATGGTAATCAAATCCTTTGTACACGGAGCTTCACCAACCAGCATATTTTCTTCGTCGTAACTGTCTATAATCTTTTCTATTTCCGTACACTGATTATTTACCTCGTCTGATGCCACTTTATACTCGGAACCGACAAGCACAAGCTGCCAATCCTCACTCTTTAAGGATGATGTTAATGATGTCGGCACGAACTTTGACGGTATTCCTGCACCAAGTATGCTGTCCATACCAAGACAGAATTTAACGCCTTCCACATTTTCAATATCCTTCATCAACAGCCTTACATCTTTATCACTCATCTCATTTGTCAACAAAAGCATATGCGTTGAATTCATGGCAAAATCCTCTTCCAACGTAGCATTTGCCTTTACACTATCCAGTGTTTCCGGAAGTGTGGAATCCAGATTATAATAGACATCTGTATTTTTATAACCGTATATGGCCGGTATCAGAATGATTACAAACAACACAATAAAAATCATATAATGCTTTGCTACAAAATTTCCGATTCCTTTCAATTCAGGAAGGATAACCCTGTGTGTTGTTTTCCTGATAGCCTTGTCAAATATAAGTATCATGGAAGGAAGAATGGTTACACAACAGATAACTCCAAATACAACTCCCTTTGCCATAACGATTCCAAGGTCCAGACCTAAGGTAAAACTCATAAAGCAGAGCGCAATAAATCCTGCAACCGTCGTTATGGAGCTTCCTACGACAGATGTTATCGTATCTGCTATGGCATGAGACATCGCCTCCTCTTTATTCTCATATGTCTGCAGCTGTGCTTTATAGCTATGCCACAGGAATATGGAATAATCCATGGTAACACCAAGCTGAAGTACGGCAGCAAGTGCCTTCGTTATGTAGGAAATTTCTCCCATAAAGATATTGGTTCCCAAATTGTACAGAATTGCCATTCCGATACTTACAAGGAAAAGTACGGGAACCATAACCGAATCCATTGTGATTGCCAATACGATAGAGCTTAAAATAACAGCGATACATACATATATCGGTGTCTCCTTCTCTGAAAGGCTCTTTGTATCCGTAACAATCGCTGACATTCCACTTAAAAAGCACTGTTTATTTGAAATAGACCTGATTTCGTCTATTGCCTCCATCGTACCGTCTGCCGAGGTCGTTTCATTAAATATAATTGCCATTAACGTGGCATCTTTTTCATCATTATTGAACGCCTCATACAATTTTTCAGGAAGCAGCTCCTTTGGAATGGACAAATCAGCAAAGCTGTCATACCAGATTACCTTCTCTACATGTTCAACCTGCTCAATCTTTTCTTTTAGAGCCGATACATCCTTATCCTGCATCCCCTCTACGACAAACATGGAAAATGCACCCGTTCCAAATTCGTCCACCAGAATATCCTGCCCTACCATTGTTTCAATGTCCTTTGGCAGATATGCGAGGATATCATAATTGACTCTGGTTTTGATAAAACCGATAAATGCCGGAACCAGAAGAACAAATCCCAAGATAAGAATCAATACTCTTGCATGAACTATTTTTTCTCCTAATTTAATCATAGCATTTTCACTCTCCTTTTATTTTCTGATGACGATTATCCAACATGATGTCTATTAAATCAACTTATTAAATTGCAAATATGTTTACTTTTTGTTACACTTTTGGTATTATGTAACACACATAATACATATTTTGATAACTGTAACGACTTATTTAACATCATATTGGTTATGTGTATTTTGTAATAACAAGGGGGCTTATCAAACATGAATATAGAAGAAAAAATAGAGGACAAAATAATCAGAAATTTTAAACTGCTTGTCAACGAATATTCCTTTGATAAGGTAACGGTTACGATGATTGCTGAAAAAACAGAGATATCAAGACCTGTTTTCTATCGATATTTTAAAGATAAATATGAGTTGATGGATTATATGCTTTATAACGAAGTGACAAAAGAATTACAGGTTCTTTTAGAGCACGACATGGTAGAAGAAGCCATCAAATACCTCTTCACGCATATCGCAAATGAAACAAAGCTCTATAAAAAGCTGTTTGATACCGTAGGTCAGAATAACTTTGAGAAAGTTATGATTGAACAGTTTACGGATTTCTTCAGCAAGCATCTAAAGGTTTTTGATACGGACATGATTCCTGATAATCCATTACTGTCGCCCATTATCATATGCCGTTACCTCGTCATGGGACTTACCATTTCAATTAAAGAGGCACTAAACAGCAGTATGGAATTTGACATCAGGCAGGCGGTTGAAGCCTACTACTTCCTTGTATCCCATTCCATATTTGATTTGACCAAAAACAACTTTAAACCAAGGCTGTTCCAGAACAGAGTGTAGAAACGGAATTAACGTAATTCAGCCGCCTGTATGATGCCGTTATATATATTGTTTGAAGAATATTAAAATACGTTGGTACTTAGCAAGCTTCAGCGAGCTTAGTACCACTACGTATTTTACAAAGCGCAAGCGGTTCGAAAAACAATATATATATAACAGCATCATACAGGCGGCTGAATTATTATTTCATATTACCCTACGATTTTACCGTCTTTGATTTTTATGATACGGTTTGTTTCACGGGCAATATCGATATTGTGGGTTATAATGACAAGTGTCTGTCCAAGCTCGGCTACGGACTTCTTAAGAAGTGCTATAACCTCCTCGCCGTTTTGGGAATCAAGACTTCCTGTCGGCTCATCGGCAAGTACCAGTGACGGATGATTTGCCAATGCTCTGGCGATTGCGACTCTCTGCTGCTGTCCTCCTGAAAGCTGCTTTGGAAGATGCTTCAGCCTGTCCTTAAGACCGAGCATTTCTATAACATGGTCTATGTATTCATTATCCGGCTTTTTCTTGTCAAGCAGTACAGGCATTTTTATATTTTCCTCTACTGACAAAACCGGAATCAGGTGGTAGGACTGGAATATGAATCCTACCTTTCTTCTTCTGAATATGGATAGCTGTTCATCATTCATGGCAGCGACATCCTCTCCATCCACAATAACCGTTCCGCTTGTAGGTCTGTCTACAGCGCCAATCATATTGAGCAATGTCGATTTTCCCGAACCTGAGCTGCCTATGATTGATAATGTTTCTCCCTTTTCAATGTTAAGCGTTACCCCGTCAAGCGCCCTGACCTCGTTTCCATCCTTTGCATTTCCATATATTTTTGTAATATCCTTCAGCTCTACTATGTTCATAATTAAACCTCCCGTATTCATGCATATCTATCATCATTTTTTATTCTAAAGCTTTATCTTCCACCCATCCCGCCATTTTTATGCTATTCATCAGCCTCTGCCAGGGCAGGCGCAATTTCCTTCTTTATGGACTGAAGCGGAATCCATGATGCCAATGTCATAATGGCAAACAACAGTAATATCGCCAGTCCCACTTTTCCATATGGTATAACAAGTGAAGAATATCCTATATAATACATATATTTGCTCATCAGCATTAACGCAATAACGCTGATTGCAATACCAAGAACCGCGGCAAATATCGTAGCAATAATTCCTTCAAGAAGAACGACATAGGTAAGCTTCTTCTTGCTCATTCCGATACATCGAAGAAGCGCAAACTCACCCTTTCTAAATACCATACTGCTTGATGTATTGTTAAAGATATTGATTGTCATAAACAGTAATATGATAATCAGTATGATACTGCATGTGTTTTTCACGGTATCAATTCCTTTAAACATCTCTCCCTCGTCCAAATACAGTGAATATGCATTATTCTCCTTCAGAATATTATACACATCATTATCAAAACCATCTGTATGACATACATACATGCCGACATCATACTCATTTTCCCATTCCGGCATGAACTCACGAAACTGGGTATTCGTCATTATAATTGAAGGAAACTGTAAATTCTCCAATGCATTGGACTCCACGATACCCTTTACGGTATATGTTTTTATATATCCCTCATCATAAAGCTCCTGATATGCATCATATCGTATCAGCATGTTATAATCAGATATCAATGCTTCTCTTGCATCTTCTCCTGCATAATCATTATGATATCTGTCATAATATCTGTCACACATGTCCTCCATTTTCCTGTCATAAACATCCTTTGGTGCCGCTACAAGCGATAGTGTATCTCCGACCTTAATATTCATTACATCAATGGTCTTCTTTACCTCTATGCCGGTATCTTCATCCTCCTCATAGAACGAAAATCGATTGCAAATCAGTATACCGTCATCCCCCATCTCATCCACATCGCAGGTTCCGTCTGCCAGATAATCCTTGTACATGTAGAACATATCTGCATCATATGAAGCCACAAGCGGAGATAATGTCATGGTTCTGGCTGCATAAATACGCTTCGCATCCGTGTCTGTTTCATCCTCCGGATAGGATAATTGAGTCGCAGAAAATCTTTTTAGAAAATCCTTCGTGTAAAGGCTGTCAAAATCTTTCTTCTCTATTCCCAGCGTCAGGCAATAGCCTTTATACGCGGCAAGATTCCTTTTGCTTACACTATCTCCCACCTCCGGCAGCTGTTTCAGCTGTGAAACTGCCATATCACGATTCTTACAAAACTCACTGACGCTTGGCATGTCCGTCTCTGTACCGCTGTCATCCACAATGTCTATCCATGCCTCTTCATAGTCAATAACTACATTATAGTAAACATCACCAATCCCAAGTGACTCTCTATAATGCTCCTGAAATGAATCACATATTGTCTGTGTACAGGTAAACAGTACAATTCCAAGTGTAAGAGAAAGCACTCGCGTCACAAACTGCTTTGGATTTCTCATCACGTTCTTATAGGCATAAGAACCACCTATGCCAAATAATTTTGTTACAAGCTTTGCTTTACGAAGCTTAATGATCTCTTTGTCAGAAGTCTTCATATGATTTCTTACAGCTTCAACCGGCGTCAGCCTTTTGATAATATTGCATGGCTCTATCGTCGCAATGAGCATTGTGATTACACATACCAATATCGTTATGACGGCACCTAACATATAGAAATGCCTGAAATCATAAACGACAGATACCAGACTAAATATAACCTGAATTACATAGGATATGATGATTCCAAGCATTGAGGAAATGCCGCCGATCATCAGAGCTTCCTTCCTAACCATATAGGAAAGCTGCTTGAGAGAAGCACCGGCACATCTGAGTACACCATAATCTTTCATTCTCTCTGCAACGGAAAGTCTTAACGTGTTCTTGATAACAAATGCCGCCATGCATGCGATAATAACAATCAATGCAAATACCAGTGCTGCAAATATAGCCTGTATACTTCCGTCAGAGGTCTGATTATAATAAAGGGCTATCGAATCATTGATAAAATATTCTGTCCCTGTCGTCTCTGCAATCTCCTTTGTAAGTTTAGAGAGCTTATATGGATTCTCATAGGATACATATACCGCTGATATATTTTCCGGAATATCCCCCGTAAAACCCATATAATTGATAAATGAATACTCATAGTAGGATATATCATTAAAATCTCCATTTAATGTAAATGTGCCAACCACCTCAAGGTCTATATCCTTATCAAATCCTGTATTACCTGAATATAAAGTAACAATATCTCCTACGCAAAAGCCTGTCTCCGTAGTGACATTTGCAATAATCTGGTTTTTCTCTTTTGGATAAGTACCGGTCTTTAATTCGATGTTATAGGGATTCTCATTGAAATCATCTACAAACACAATCCCCTCAGCCATAAACATCTTCTCATCAAACCCTCCGGGATAGCTTGTCTTCACGCCGGGATAGTTCTGTATCACCTTCGCATCATTTTCACCCAAATTGTAAAATACCGCATCAAAACGATACATTTCTTTGGCATTATCAAGTCCCTTTTGTATCTGACAAAAAACAATATTGATTACGCCAAATATCAGAATTGCGCCCATCACGACACCAAGTATCGTAGATACCGTACGCTTCTTATTGTTTTTCAGATACTTATATACCAATTGCCCGTACCTGTTCATGTTGCACCTCCATTTTTTCATATATTCCATATGCTAAACCCCATAACTTACAATACCGTGAATATATGTCTTACGATTTCGTAAAAAACAACATTCATTATTCGTCCGTCTCTGCAAGTGCAGGTGCTATTTCATTCTTTATGGCCAAAAGAGGAATCCACGATGCCAATGCCATAATGGCAAACAGCAGTAAGATTGCAAATGCAATACTTCCATACGGGATAACAACAGAAGGAAATCCTGTATAATACATATATTTCCTCATGCCTATGACAGCAAATATACTGATTCCCAATCCTAGAACAGAGGCAAACAGCGTTGCGATTATCCCTTCCAGCAGAACCACGTATGTAAGCCTTCTTCTGCTCATACCAATACACCTAAGGAGTGCAAATTCACCCTTTCTGAATACCATGCTGCTTGATGTATTGTTAAAGATATTAATTGTCATAAACAGTAATATAATAATCAGTATGATACTGCATGTTTTTTCCACCGTATCAACCCCTTTGAAAAACTCTCCTTCATATAAATACCGTGCATATGCATTATTCTTATTCAAAATATTGTATACATCATAATCAAAACCGTCCGCATGGCACACATACTGTCCCACGGTATAATCCTCTTCCCAACCGGGCAGGAAATCATGAAATTGCTCATTTGTCATAATAACCTGTGGGTCGTTGTTCCATTCTTCATATACATCCTCTAATGCATTTGCTTCTACAATCCCTTTAATCGTATACGTTTTTATGTATCCCTCATCATAAAGCTCTTTATATATGTTGTATCTGACAGGGCCGGGTACATACTCGTTATATTCCTGGGCTACAGCCTTCAGCTTTTTATCATAAACATCCTTCGGCGCTGCTACAAAGGAAATGGTATCTCCAACCTCGTAATCCAGTACATCATAACTATTTTCCACGCTAATTCCGGTATTCTCATCCTGTCCGGGCAGTTTAGTCCTGTTATATAAAATAATTCCGTTTTCCCCCAACTCGTCCACATCACAGGTGCCTTCAATAAGATAATCATCATATTTGTAAAACATATCCGCATCATATGAAACGATTACAGGTCCCACATCGACAGCAGTCCCCTCATAATACTTTATATCCTCTTCGTTTTCATCAGCCGGATATTCCATTTGCAGGCTTTGTACATAAGGATTTGCCTTTATATAGCTTTCCTTATAAAGTGTCCTTAAATCTCTCTTCTCTATGCCGTCTGTAAGACAATAACCTTTCAATGCGATAAAATTTCTTTTACGAACGGTCTCCCCTGTTTCCGGAAGCTGCTTCAGTTCCAAAGCTGCCATATCACGCCTTCTGCAAAACTCATCGACGCTTGGCATATCCTCTTCATTAGCATACGCATCCATATCAAGCAATGCATAATTATAATCAATGACTACGTTGTAATAACCGTCGCCTATCTCAAGTACATCTTTATAATGTGCTTCAAAAGTATTACATAAGGTCTGGGTACAGGTAAATAAAACAATTCCAAGTGTCAGTGAAATGACCCTTACCAGAAACTGTTTTGGATTTCTCATTACATTTTTGTACGCGTATGAGCCGCCTATCCCAAACAGCTTTGTAATAATCTTTGCTTTCCGCTCCTTAATCTTCTCCCTGTCTGATGCCTTCATATGATTTCTTACAGCCTCAACCGGCGTCAGTCTTTTAATAATATTACAAGGTTCTATCGTAGCAATAAGCATTGTAATGACACATACAAACAGAGTGATTACTGCACTTAATATATAGAAGTGTCTGAAATCATAAACCTCTGAAATCAGACTGAATATCAACTGTATTGCATAAGATATGACAATCCCGATAACCGATGAAATACCCCCTATTACCAGTGCTTCTTTCCTTACCATATAGGAAAGCTGTTTAAGGGATGCACCTGCACACCTGAGTACACCATAATCCCGCATTCTTTCTGCAATCGAAATCCTTAATGTATTTTTTATAACGAATGCAGCCATACATGCAATAACCATAATAAATGCCATCATCATTGCAGCATATACAGCCTGTATACTACCCTCGGAATTCTGGTTATAATAAAGAGCGATTGAATCATTGATATAATATTTCGTTCCTGTAGTCTCTGATATCTCCTTAGAAAGCTTCGCTATATTATATGGATTTTCATAAGATACATATACGGCGGATATATCCATCGAAATATCCTTTGTACAGCCTATATACTCTATATATGAATATTCATAACCTGATATTTTTCGGTAATCACCCTGAACTGTAAATGTGCCGACTATTTCAAGGTCTGTATCTTCATTTAAGCCTGTTTTATCCGCTAAAAGAGTAATAACATCTCCTACATGATAACCTGTTTCCGTCGTGGCATTCAGAAGGACCTGATGTTCTCCATTTGGATAATGACCGGTCTCCAGCTTTATATTATAGGGATTGTGATTAAAATCATCTACGAATACAATATTATTTCCCGAAAACACCTTCTCATCAAAGCCACCGGTATAACTTACCGCCACCCCGGGATAATTCTGTATTACCTTCGCATCATTTTCTCCAAGATTATAAAATACCGCATCAAAGTTATACATTTCTTTGGCATTATCAATTCCCTTTTGCAGTTGGCAAAAAATGATATTGATTACACCAAATATAAGAATTGCGCTCATCACGACACCAAGTATCGTAGATACCGTACGCTTCTTATTATTTTTCAGATATTTGTATACTAACTGCCCATATCGATTCATACTGCCAGCCCACCTTTGTTTTAATCTGTTATATATATTAAAACCTCAATCTTACAATAATGTGAACCATATTCTTACAGTTTTGTAAGAATACCATGTCATATAAACGTCATATCTGATGAAAAGAAATCTTGTACTTACGACATCTAAGCTCTATCGAAAAAATGTAATTATAAATTCCGTATATTGACCTTCTTCACTTCTTACGGTTATATCACCGTTCTGACCTGTTATAATTGCTTTCGTAAGGGCTAGACCGATTCCTACACTATTTGGATTCGGATTGTTGCTTCCTCTATGGAACCGCTCAAATATATGAAGCAGCTCCTCCTCAGAAATACCATGTCCGTTATCCTTAATCGATATTCTTGTAAAAATAGCATTACTTTCCACATTGATATCGATTGTTCCGCCCGGCTCCATGTGGTCTGATGCATTTACAAGAATATTGCCAAATGCCTCCGCCAGCCAGTCAGCATCATGCAGCAGCATAATATCCTCATTACAATAATTATGAATCACGTAACCTCTTTCTTTTACCTCATGAGTAATTCCCGAAAGAGCCATTTCAAGCGTATCTGCCAGCCTGCACTCTTTCATATCAAAACGTACACTGTCTGCATCAAGACGTGCCATTTTGAGCATGGAAAGCACAAGCCGCTTCATTCTGTCAAGCTGCTTGTGATTCTCTTCAAGAATCTTTATCTTTTCCTCCTCCGTATCTAACTTGCCGTCCAACAGCAAATCGTTAAATACAGTCAGTGAAGCTATCGGCGTCTTTAACTGATGAGAAATATCCTGTAACGTATCACGCAAAAACTCTTTATCATGCAATTCATTTTCCTTGCTTTGTTTCAGTGCATTTACCAATGTATGATAAGCGTCATCCAACCTGCCAATAACCCCCTCTTCATAAACAGAAGTATAATCCAGATTCCCCGTTTCAAGGCTTTGGTTCATCTCCTTTGTCAACTGTCTGAGCCTTCCAAAGGTTCTCCTGACATAGATGACTGTCAATACATAAACAACAACCGCAAATACTAAAACAACACATTCCGCTTTCCATCGGTTTCTTAAAAATGTTCCCTGAACCTCCGTATACATCTTATATATTCCACTTGCTTCATATCCCATATCCCTAAGTGCATTCATTGCAGCATCAATATCATCATTATTTTCCGAATATGTGATTTTTCCCTGACTGTCATCATATTCCGCCATCATCTCAGCAGTAAACCTAAGATATTTCTTATCTATGCTCTTCTGTAAAGCGCCAAAAATAAACCATGTCGCCACCAGAAACAGCACGGAAACTACAGCATATACATATGTGAACTCTCGAAATCTCTTATTTTCAAATAACATGTGCTTCTCCTATATTTCTCCATAATTGCAATTCAGCCGTCTGTATGCTGCTGTTATATATATTGTTTGAAGAATATTAAAATACGTTGGTACTTAGCAAGCTTTAGCGAGCTTAGTACCACTACGTATTTTACAAAGCGCAAGCGCTTCGTCAAACAATATATGTAACAGCAGCATACTGACGGCTGAATCGTTATTATATCGGTGTTACTAATATCATGGCAGACATCTTTGGTGCTTTAATGGTAAGCACATTATGTTCTACCATATACTCCTGTGTTTCAAGCGTATAGCCCCCTTCATTTGAAAGAAGTATCCGTCTCATAATCGAATGATTGAAAACACCGATACGTCTTACATGAAGCTTTAACTCTACGTCCTCATAATTCGTATTCAAAATAACAACTACACCCTCATCATCCGTAAATCGTCCGTAGCATATGGTTTTATGTGCACCATACAGGAATAAAACAGAGCCCTTTACCAAAGCTTCATAAGACTTGTGTATTTTTATAATATCCTTATGGAAATGAATCAAATCCACATCCTCATGTCCCCACGGATAGGTTCTGCGGTCATCAGGATCCGTCCAGCCACAGACACCTGCTTCATCACCATAATATATGGTTGGTGCTCCCGGCCATGTCATCTGGAACACGACTGCCTGTCTGAATATCCCTTTATCAATACCCTCATTTGCCGCTTCCGGTCCAAGTGTATGAATACGTCCCACTCGACGATTGGTTCTCGTTAAAAATCTTGAATGGTCATGATTTGACAACTCATTCATGGCAACCTCAAGTGACGGTCTCTGGAATCTGGACATATGATAATTCATCGCTCCCATAAAGGTATCGGGATTTCCCAGCAAATCTCCACGGAACTCATCGCTATGCTTCTCCACTCCTGTAAGAAACCATGTAATCGGCTCCATAAATGCATCATAATTCATGACCGTATCCCACTGGTCTCCTGCCAGCCATGCCTTTGGGTCACCATAATGCTCTGCAAGAACAATTGCATTTGGATTTGCCTCTTTTACGGCATTTCGGAACATACGCCAAAAGCCGTGATTGTACTCACTTGAATGGCCCAAATCCGCTGCCACATCAAGTCTCCATCCATCTGCATTGTATGGAGGAGATACCCATTTCTTTGCAATATGCATGATGTATTCTACCAGCTTAGGGGATTCCTCATAATTCAGTTTCGGAAGTGTATCAAGTCCCCACCAGCCGTCATAGGTTGTATTGTAAGGCCACGCCTCCTGATTAAAGAATTTGAAAAATGTATGATACGGGCTGTCTGCAGATACATATGCTCCTTTATCATAGCCCTCCTCATTTTCATAGATACATTCTCTGTCAATCCATTTATTGAAAGAACCGCAGTGGTTGAATACACCGTCAAGAATAATCTTCATCCCTCTTTTGTGTACTTCCTCCACCAGCTCTATAAAAAGTGCATTACTGGCGTCCAGATTTTTCTTATTTGTAACTCTGTTGATATACCGCTTGGACTGTTTATTCTCCTGTACACCCTCCGGCAGACATTCCCCGCTGTCATCCACAATACGTCCAAAATGCGGGTCTACATAATCATAATCCTGTATATCATATTTGTGGTTAGAAGGTGACACAAATATCGGATTGAGATAAATAACGTCAACTCCCAAATCCTGCAAATAGTCAAGCTTATCCATAACACCCTGCAAATCACCGCCATAAAATGAACCAACATCCATGTTTTCAGGATACTTATTCCACTCCTTTACATGCTTTGTACCACTGTTAATATAGTAGTATTCATTGTCAAGCACATCATTTGTCGTATCCCCATTACAAAATCTGTCCACAAATATCTGATAAAATACAGCTCCCCGCGCCCATTCAGGCACAGAAAATCCCGGTGTTATCTCAAAATTATATTCATTATTATTTTCCTTCTGTACACCCATTCTGTTGTAGTAACATGTTACGGCACCCGAATGAATTTCAAAATAGTAGCTTACAAGTGAAAGCCCCGCCGGAATAACGGCAGTATAGAAATCAAACAAAATATTTGAGCTTTCTATAGACATCGCAATTTTTTCACCATTATAGATAAGATAAACCGCATCAACATTATCCACCGAAGTTCTGAATCTGACCTTGATTTCCTGATTTACACCAGGCTCCTGTGGATTGACATAATATTCACTACCATCAGAAAATAATCCATTTATATTAAGCACCGGCTTAGCATTATAAACGTACTCATGTATTCTTTCGCCTTTTGTGCGTTTGTCAGTCATATTACAATAATCTCCCTTTCCTCAGCTCACTTAATTTTAATACTTTTACATGCATTAAACAACAACTTTTTTAAAAAGGCATACAGAAACTGCCAACGACAGCTTCATCAGGAGGCAGGGCACACGAAAAAAGGAGCTGACCTTCGTTCTGTCAGCTCCTTCGGAGAAGGTATTTTTGTTACTTATGGGGTGTAGCAAAAACTATATAATGTATTGGGGGGTTACAAGTATTATTATAGTTCAATTTGCAAAAAAGTCTGCCTAAACATTTTTTTATTTTTAAAAATTAATTGTGCATTTTTACTTTTAAATTCTTAAAAAAAGAGTTTTTTTCATATTTTTTGTGCAAATTATACATTTTTCGTGCTTTTTCAGAGCACTTTTTCAACCTGTCTTAATATCCTCTTGTCTTCAGGTTATGTACTAACTGTACATAAAACTCTCTGACATCAAACCCCTTTATATTTTCTCTATTCAAATCAATCATATCACCGTGGGAAATTCCTCGTTTACCCGAAGGCTCCAAATAGATGTATTCATCACCCCATCTAAAAGACTCACTTCCCACCAGTCCGTCATTGGCACCATCGAACCACTTGACGAAGCCGTTTGTCATATTCAGAGGAAATCTGCCGCCCGAAGGCTTTGCAAGACACGAACCGGTACTGATTACCGGAACACCGTGTGTATCCGGCATCAATTCGTTTCTCCGTACACATGCTTCATACGTCAAATCTCTTACTGCCGATATAAAATCAGGATTATAATCACCCAGCTTGCGAAGTGCCGCATTATATGTTCCCGCTACGCTCTGCTGCACTCCCTGTGGGATAACGGACAATAGATAATCCGCAAATGCGCATCCCCTGTGAGGGGTGTTTACAGTCGTAAGCGACGCAACGTATTTGTCCATCCCCAGCATTGATATGGCATATCTGCTATCCAACCCGCCTTTTGAATGAGCGATGATATTTACCTTTTCACTTCCGGTTTCCTGCAACACCTGAACAATTCTCGCCGCCAGTTCATGTCCGCATGCTTCTACGGATGCAGCGGACTGTTGATTGCCATAATAAACTCTTGCACCGTTTTTCGTAAGCTCTTCCGGAATTCTGCCCCAGTAGTTCAAATATCTGAAATCTCTGAAGAATACACCATGCACCAGCAATATCGGATATCTGGTGGCACATATCCGTTCATTACATCTGGCTGCATTCAGCAGTATTTTATCATTTTCAAATTGATTCTCTGCAGCAGCCAGCGACAAAATTTTTCCCAGTACAATCAGATGAACAATCGGTATCCATCCACAGATCATTCCGATTACCCGCCATTTGACTGCCAGCTGCCTGGAAGAAATATACACTCTTATGATTCCTGCCCAGAAGCATATCGCTTCAAATATGACTGCCGTCAATATATAGACAATCCAGTTACCAATGCCGTCGATATCAGCATCTACCTTGTGAAACAGAATCAAAAACAGCAGCACAATACTGCATGATACAGAAATCAGGAAAGCATATAGCAGCTCGCAGCCTCTCTGACATCTGCGTATACTGTTTGTCTGGATATTTTTTAAACCCGTTAACGGCATTATCATAATCAAAATATAGAAAACCGAAAATATGGTCACACACAAAAACGGCATGACCATATCCACAATCCTTAATAATACATACATATTTGACATGATAAATACGATTACGGCATTTACAAATCTTTTCGCAATTTTCATTCGTATCAATCCTTTATATTATACCTCAGGCTGTACCTCAAATAATGCTTCAAATTCAGCTCTGTCTATTCTTTCCTTCTCAAGCAGCAGCTTTGCACATCTGTGAAGAACATCCTCATGTGCCTCTATAATGGCTTTTGCATCAGCATAACACTCGTCAACAATTCTTTTAACCTCTTTATCAATGGCTGCTGCCACCTTTTCACTGTATGACTTTGCATGACCCAAATCTCTTCCAAGGAACACCTCTTCCTGATTGTCCGTCTCATAATTAATAAGGCCCAGCTTATCTGACATGCCGTATTTTGTAACCATTGCACGGGCATACTGACTTGCCTGCTTAATATCCTGAGAGGCTCCTGTTGTGATGTCCTCAAGTATCAGTTCCTCAGCAATACGTCCGCCGAGACTTACCTTAATGTCCTCAAGCATCTTGCCCTTTGTCATAAAGACATTATCATTTTCAGGAAGCGGCATCGTATATCCGCCTGCACCGGTTCCTGTCGGTATAATCGATACGGTATATACAGGACCTACATGTGGAAGGAGATGGAACAGTATCGCATGACCTGCCTCATGGTATGCCGTAATACGTCTTTCACTTTCCGGAACAAGACGGCTCTTCTTTTCACCGCCGATACCAACCTTAATAAAGGATTTATCTACATCCTCTTTAACAATATATGCCCTGTCAGCCTTTGCAGCACAAATTGCAGCTTCGTTCATCAGGTTTTCAAGGTCTGCACCGGCAAATCCTGCCGTCGTTCTTGCAATCTCTCCGATATTTACATCCTCCGCAAGCGGCTTGTTCTTGGTATGAACCTTGAGTATTTCTTCTCTGCCCTTCACATCAGGTCTGTTTACTGCAACCTTTCTGTCAAAACGACCAGGACGTAAGATCGCATGGTCGAGTATATCTACCCTGTTTGTTGCGGCAAGCACGATGATACCCTCATTTACGCCAAATCCGTCCATCTCAACAAGAAGCTGGTTCAAGGTCTGCTCTCTTTCGTCATGTCCGCCGCCAAGACCTGTACCTCTCTGTCTTGCCACGGCATCAATCTCATCTATAAATATAATACAAGGTGCATTCTTCTTTGCATCTTCAAACAAATCTCTTACTCTTGATGCACCAACACCGACAAACATCTCAACGAAATCCGAACCCGATATACTGAAGAACGGTACATTCGCTTCTCCTGCAACAGCCTTTGCCATAAGTGTTTTACCTGTTCCCGGAGGACCTACCAAAAGCACGCCCTTCGGTATACGTGCACCTACCTTCACGAATTTTCCCGGATTTTTCAGAAATTCTACGATTTCCTCCAATTCCTCTTTTTCTTCCTGAAGACCGGCTACATCCTTAAATGTAACCTTCTTATTCATATCATCATTTCGCTTCGCCCTGCTCTTTCCGAAGTTCATCATCTGACCGCCGGAACCGCCTCCCTGCGCTCTGCTCATCAGAACCATCATCAGTATCACAAATACAATCATGATGATCAAGTACGGAAGCCACATACTGAGCATGCTTGCTTTTTCTACATCATAAAGGTTATATTTCGCAACCTTTTTCGTCTCACCTTCAGCGGCTGAAGCATTATATTTACTGATCTTTGCCTGATATTCATTATAAATCTTTACGACATCATTTACATCCGATGCATAAAAGGCGATATGCTTTCCGCTTGTATAAATTACCTCAACAGTAGCAGTCGGTACATCAGCATTCTGCTGTATATTCAGTGCTGATACTTCTCCTGCATCAAGATCCTCTGCCAAATCAGTATAACTGTAATTTGTTGTAATATTTGCTTCATTTCTAATCCATTTGTTGATAAGAAGGAAACCTATAACAAATATAATCAGATATATGATTATGGCATTTCTGAATTTCTTTTTGTTCATTATTTACTCCTTAAATCTGGTATATATTTTCAGACATCATTT
The DNA here is from genome assembly GCA_017935345.1 of Coprococcus sp. GTDB lineage: Bacteria > Bacillota > Clostridia > Lachnospirales > Lachnospiraceae > Coprococcus. The sequence continues at coordinate 52,435 of JAGBHU010000053.1, read as the reverse complement.
ATAATGTCCAAATATCTGCTTTATTGCTCAATCACACCTATATATGGAAGGTTTCTGTATTTCTGGGCACAATCAAGCCCATAACCTACTACAAATCTGTCAGGCACAACAAATCCGGTCATATAAAGGTCAACAGGAATAACTCTTCTTTCCGGCTTATCCAGAAGGGTTATTACTTTCAGGCTTGCCGGTTTTCTTTCGCCTAAAAGTTTAATAAGATATGACAGGGTTCTTCCCGAATCCAATATATCTTCCACGATGATTACATCCTTGCCTTCAACCGTTTCATCCAGGTCCTTGTTCAGCTTGACGATACCTGACGACCTGGTTCCGTCTCCATAACTGCTTACCGACATAAAATCAAGCGTTACCGGCGTTTTCATCTTTTTTGACAATTCACACATGAAAAATACGCTGCCCTTTAATATACCAATCATATGAACCGTCTTTCCCTCATATGCCGCATCTATTTCTGCTGCCATTTCCGCTATTCTTGCATCAACCTCTTCTTCACTGATTAATACCCCTATTTGTTCTTTCATTCGGTTTTCCTTTCTCTTATTGTATATTTATCTTTTATCATTTTTAACGGTTATAATTTTCTGTATTCCATTTCCATGATTCTTTTTGTATCTTCTGCTATCTTATAGCGTTCTCCAATACGAATACCTATCGCCCATACTATCTCTGAGCCATCAGCCACAAGTATCACATTTTTTCGCTGACTGACAGGAATTTTACAGGAGCCAAACAATCGGTTCATTTTCTTTTTAGAGCCGTCTGCCCCTATTGTCATATAATCATTTTCGCTGTAATTGCGTAAAAGAATATTATTCCGTATTTTATCATAATCCAAAAGCTTCGTATACTCTTTTTTTGACAAATCGAGAATTTCCGGTCTGTCATATATCCGAATGGAAAGCTGTCCTCTGCCATTATCCAGCATGTATACTCCATCCTTATCCATATCTATCTGCTGTTGCCACACAACTTTATCATTTAATTCATTTTCTCCGACAGCCGTCGTTTCCTCTGAAGCTTTCTGCATGGCAAATTCCAATTTCCCATATTGATGTCTTACTACTGCTCCATGCGGCAGCATAATCATTGCGCCTGATTTAGTGTTATATAACTTTCTTACCTCGTCTACATGACTGCTTCCTATATCTTTACTTCCCCCGCACACTTTTGCTATCAGTTCCTTGATAACCAGTCCTTCGATTAATGGATTTTCTGCACGGAGTACGTCCATGGAAACAATCCATCGCCCTGTATCGCTTTCATCTGAAAAGCAGCTTACATGCTGCTTTATAAAAAGCTCCACCTGACTATCCGTATACTCCGTATATTCCCCAATGCGGGCTGCCAGTTTGGTAATATGTTCTATGGCTCTGTCATTAATTTTCTCCATTGCAGGAAGAATGTCATGGCGGATTTTATTTCTGGTATATTCGGTATCATTATTTGTCGAATCCATGCAATAATACATATCATTTTTTGCAAGATAAGCTTCGATTTCCTGTCTTTTTACACATAAAAGCGGTCTTATGATATTTCCCCGCATCGGCGGAATCCCTTTTATTCCATCTGCCCCTGAACCTCTAAGCATATTCAATATAACGGTTTCTGCCGCATCATTTTCATTGTGTGCCACCGCAATGACAGCTTTTTTACAGGCAGCCGTTTCTGAAAGTTCCTGACAGAATTCCGAAAATGCATGATACCTCACATTTCTTCCGGCTTCCTCCACAGTCAATTTTTCTTTCTTGGCTATCGCACACACATCCTTACGGACAACCTTAAGCCCAATATTCATTTTATCGCAAAGCTTTGCTACATAGTTCTCATCTGCATCGGCTTCTGCCCCCCGTATCATATGATTGACATGCAACGCATATATATGGATGTTATATTTTTCCGACAATTGATATAACAAAGTCAAAAGGCATACAGAATCAGCTCCACCCGAAACACCCACGACAACGTGTGAAACTCCATCCAGCATTTTATATTGATTGATATAATTTTCCACTTTTTTTTCAAAATTTTCCATAACATTTATATCTTATCACAAATAGCGGCTCTTTGCGATAGTTACTCCGTTATTTCATTCTTTTCTCACAATTAAAGCGTTTCATTTTTCTCTAAAACCGCAGCAATAACAGTTACATCATCCTGAAAACTGCCCTCATTTGCACATAACATCTCATTGATGATTTCCTCAACAATGTCCCTGCTGTTTCCCGTATCGATATGTCTCAGTATATCGAGCATTAAATCTTCTTCATCATTTTGTCTGTCACAGGAATAGATACCGTCACTTACCATGATAACCGCATCCCCATGGCCGAGCTCCGCCTCAGAGACATCACATTCCGTATGTGCCAGTACCCCTATCGGGAGTGTCGTTCCTCTGATAATCTCGACATCATTTTCATTCATTCCAACATGTACCACGTAGGTAGCCGCCGCCCCCTGCTTATAGGATTTCAAACGCCCCTCATATAAATCTATGATTCCCATATCAAATGTGGTAAACGTCTTACCGTTGTTTTTCTCGGACAGACACTCATTCGAAAACGATATGCCATATAGCGGGTCAAATCCCGCCTCAATCAGTTCTTCCATTGTATCAATTAAAAGGCCGCTCTCACACGCAGCGAGACTGCCGCTCCCCATACCATCCGATATCATGATAACCAATCTGCCGTCCTCGCTTTCCTTAACCGAGAAATTGTCTCCCGAAACCTGCGAGCCGTATTTTTTTATCCGTCTTACATGGTAGTAGCATTTATAGCCTGCTTCTTCTTCAAAAGTAACGGTTCTGTCATTTTCTGAAAAAATTGCCGAAGTATTCATGGCAACTCTTATATTTTCATGGAACTCCTCGGACAATATTGCTGCAACCTCCTTTGCAAGAACGATACGTCTGGAATTTGTCCTGCCTGTCAGAAAATACTGTTTATGATTTTGTTCATTCCTTAGAACCGTCATATGCAGCAAAACCAGCCCCTGCTCAGAAAGTCTCATTTGCAGTCTGTCCAAACCGCTTCCGGCATCCTCGACATTTTCCAGATTCTCAGAAAATCTTCCTATCATATCTCCTATCTGCGACAAACTTACTCTGCCGGCAGCCGGTCCACAGCCTGCAAGTGTATATTCAATACGTTTAAATGCCCCTGCCATATCCCGAATCTTCTCTGCCGTAATCCGATTCATCTCTATGGCAGCGGCTTCCGAATGGATACCCAACGTATATCCGTCCTTCACTGTAAGGCACATTCGCGGAATAGCGGCATACAAAAGAGAAACGGAACCCAATAGCTTTAGTCCTGCAGCCCCGATAAAATAATCAAAATAGGTAAGTCCTGCTACAACCCCGCCTATCACAAAGCCTGCCAGCGTCCCGAATTTTCTTTTTCCAGACAGCGCTCTTATCGCAAGGGCAAATACCGCCATGATAAAGCACGTACCTATATATTCCGGTATGCCACATCTGATTGCCATAATGGTACCGCTTATACAGGTTATCCCGACACCATAGCCTGCACCATATCGATGTATTACATATAACGCCAGCAATAAAGCTGCCACTTCAAGTAATAAGACTTTTCCAAACACCTCCGTCGGAATCCCCCACAGACAGATAGCCGAAATGCACATAATACTTAACATCTGTTCATTATATCGGTTTTTATCGTAGTCATTATGTATCAACACCTTAAATGCACTATTCAAAACAGGTATTAAACACATTGTTATCATCATTTCTGAAACCGCATAGAAAAAGCCATAATAAAGCTCCATATATGGACTTATACTGACAAATGATGCCGTAAATACCGCACCTGCCAGCAAAACATATAATTTCCGTTTTCTGATAACCTGAAGGCTCATAATAAGTGCCACTACAACAATCAGTGCAATATACCTGCCTATTATGTAATAAACATTTGGATTCAATTCACCAAACATATAAATCTCACCATTAAGCGTACCGCCGTTCAATACCGCCGTTATCATTCCCAATGCTATCGATATCAGTAACGCAAATGAGCTGTCTCCCAGCATGTACGCCACCGCAAAAAATGCAGTCACAAAGGGATTGATTCCCCATAAAAAAGCTCGTCCGAACAAAAAACCGAATCCATACATAACCCATTTTTTCACACTTTTGTTTTCATTCATACTGACTCCTCCATATTTTGTATAGTGTGAGAATTATAGGCTTCATCAATAACAAAAAAAAGCGAATGCTGAAATTCGCACTCGCTTTATTTTGACATATGCTCTATTTATTTAACACAAATCCATATGGTTGGAGTTATTCCTCAGGTCTGATTACTATTTCGTCAGGGTACACTAATCCCAATTGGTTTCTCGCCACGTCTTCTACATAGCTCTTGGTCTTCATATACTCTTCATGCTCCTCCAGCTGCTTATACTCGTCTTTCGCTTCCTCCAGCTGCTGTTCAAGCTCCTCTGCCTGAACCTTGAGGTCATTCTTCTGCTCCCGAAGTCCCATTGCTCTATAAAAAATAACTACTGCCAACAGACATAGGGACAGCAATATAAAAAAACCACAAATCTTCGATTGTTTACGCTTTTTTACTGACTTTCCGTTCATCAAAATCTTCCCCATAACAAAACATATTGACATAATTTTACTCTTTACGGCAAATTATGTCAACAAGCTTTTTTGAACCATCTACCACTTTTTTCAAAGCGTTTTTCAAAAAGCACAATATATAGTTAACTATTTTCGACACAACCCAATTTATTGTGCAAAAATATAGTAAAATTCCTGAAAAAATTCCTAAAAACACATATAATCGTATCTCTCCGCCGCTATATATGTAGTTTACAATAACTACTACACAACTTAACATAATCCAGAACAAAATATCCCAGATTGCAATCATCACTTTTTTTACACCAATTACTTTTTTTATTTCAAGAGCGATTCCGATTATGAATCCTGTTCCCATGCCACATAAAACGCTTACTCCATATGTAAGAAGCTGCTGTCTTATCATTTCAGTCATTATTGAAACATCCGCTTTAAGGAAAACTGACCATTTTGCTTATCTCCAATATAGGAGAAGCTTGAGACATTTCCTGAAATATCAAGAATTCCTCTATCCATATCAAGATTTGTTGCCTGGAGCTCCTTACCGGTTATCTTAATCCGTCCCATTTCAGATACCACTATAATCAGCTCAGGTTCTATCGATATAACCTTTGTAATTCCTGTCATTGCCAGATTTTTTCTATCCGAAAGTGATAAGCTGTGGCTTTTCAATCTATTTCCATCATTCAAAATTGCCTACTCCTTTATATCCCATAAGAATGATTCTTAAGCTACTTACAGAAGTATATGAAGGTCATTACAAAAATATGCCGGTAATATGCCGTAGGCTGCCTTATATATTGCTCTGCAAATGTCAGATACCGCAGAACAATATATAAGGCAGCCTACAACATAACAGCTACAGGATTACAGCTCTTTGCCCTCCAACTGTCGCCAAATATTATATATATCGAAACATTTCTTTGGCATCTTCCTTCTTTGTGGAATCTGCTATCATCGTTATCTCTGCTTTGACATTTTTATTTCCAAATGCGATCTCTATAACATCGCCTACCTTCACATCACATGATGCTTTGGCAACCTTACCGTTTACCATAACCCTTCCCGCATCACAGGCTTCATTTGCAACGGTTCTACGCTTAATCAGCCTTGAAACCTTAAGATATTTATCCAATCTCATAGTATTCTCCTTATCGTACACAACATATACTTATCAATCTCTCTAACGAAAAAAGATGCCGTACAATCGATACGACACCTTTTAAGTACTAAATTATTATAAACTAGTTAAGTGAATTCTTTAAAGCCTTTCCTGCCTTGAACTTAGGTGACTTTGAAGCAGCAATTGTCATAACTTCACCTGTCTTAGGATTTCTACCCTCTCTAGCTGGTCTCTCAGCAACCTCAAATGTACCAAAACCAACTAACTGAATCTTTTCACCCTTCTGTAACTCTTCAGCTACTACATCTGTGAAAGCCTTTAAAGCCTTCTCGGCATCCTTCTTTGATAATTCTGTCTTTTCAGCCATAGCTGCTACTAATTCAGTCTTATTCATGGAACCTTCCTCCTCTTAAAACTTTTTATTATCCTGGTGAGCTAAACCGGATAACTCCCGGCGTCCATACGCCTCAACGTATATAGTTATACCTAAAATACCTATATTTGTCAAGGAAAAACAAGGATTTTCATTCCAAAAGCCTTGTTTTTCCTCAATTCTTCACATCTTTCATATGAAATGTGTATATCTGTTATCCTTCCATCTGCTTTCCAAGGAAGTTCGCCGCTATGACTGCCACCTTCTGCTCTATCTCACCCATGTTTTTCTTCATATCCTTATTGAGCACGATTACCGCACCAATAGCATCCCCTTCGGATATAATCGTCTGAACGACCTCTCCCTCGTATTCCGCATCATCCACGGTAATATTAATAAACTTCGTATCACCTTTCTTTGCGAGAATTGCCTGACGGTCATTAATTACATCCTCCAGCTCCTTGTGGATAGATTTGCCTACTAATTCCTTTTTAGGCATACCGGCAACTGCTATAATCGTATCCCTGTCTGCAACTGCAACGGGCAAATTAAGACTCTGTGATATTGCATCAACATACTGCTGTGCAAATGATGACAATTCGCCCATTGGGGAATATTTTTTCAAAACGATTTCCCCGTCCTTGCCTGTAAATATTTCAAGAGGGTCACCCTCTCTTATACGCATAACTCTTCGTATTTCCTTAGGAACTACGATACGTCCCAGGTCGTCTATTCTTCTGACTATTCCTGTTGCTTTCATTTTGTATTTCCTCCATTCAACTGCTATTTTTCTGTTGTGAGCTTAGTATCTGTAAAAAATGGGGGATTATACATATAACAATTATTGAAGAAGCCCGTCAATCGTATCTGCTACGGATTCACTTCCAATAATTGTAATATTATTGATTAATATCAAATCATCTATCTGGTTTTCACGCACGTAATCAAGAACATTTACCTGTGCATATCTGTAGTCTATTACGTATACAGTCTGGTAATGGTCTACCAGAAGCGGTACAAAAGCATTTCCGTATGACTCTTTCAGTACAAGACAGGAAGATCCATCCGTAATGGCAGGATTTTCTATTATCTCAAGCGGTCTGTCACCTGCAATAAATGTCATATAAAGTGAGCTTTCTGCCCATCCTGTTACATCAGAAACAACTTTCCATTCATGTTCTGAACCATCCTCGTCCCAGTAAGTCATGTCATTTGTACCATTTGGTATATAGGCATACACCGTATCAGGATTTTTTGCCATCTCTTCACTCTGTAATGTACTGTAAAATGTTCCGAGGAAATTCTCAAAAGTATAACTCTTGCGGGATTCCAAAGGAACAGGCGTTATTCCCTTCGTCTTACAGAAATTCTCATATACATAATATGCGCCAAGCTGTGTCCAGTGATGGTCTGTTCTGAAATAGATATATTCATCCTTATGGGCTCTTAAGGTTTTGATAGTGTCAACCGTTTTAACACCCTCAAGCATACTATAATAGTATTCTATTGCCTGCATCTGGTCTGAACCACCAAGATTATCCAGTTCCTCTTCTGTTAACAATGCACCCGACTGGTTTGGTATCAACATACAGTAGACATTTGTTTTTCCTGACAGTTCACTCGCCGCTCTGTTTACGGCATTGATAAATTTTGTTGCCGAATCCTGAACAAAATAGTAAACACTATAGGCTGAGCCATTCTTAACATAAAGATTCTGCTGAACCTGTTTCTGAAATTCCTCATCCATTGCCTTTGCATCAGGCGGCTCCACCTGCTTAATCTCGCCCTGTTCGGTGGTAATCTCCTCCGTTGTTTTATCCTCCGTAGAAGCTTCCTCCGTCGTTTTATTCTCTGTAGCAGACTCAGATGGCTGTTCCTTTGTAATATCCGGTATTTCGTCTGCCTCAGCCTGTTCACCTACCATCATGGTATCAGCTTCGATTCCATAAAGTCCTTTTATTTTCCGGTCGGCTGCAACAAGCTTATCCCTCATAGGATATGTATCCGAAAACCATAAAGATACCTCGGAAAAATAACTGCCGTCCAAAAATGATGATACCGTAAATTGCGGGAATTCCGTCAATTTACGTTTCTCCATTTCGGACACTCTTGGTCTTAAGAAAAACAGACATCCGACAATACCGCCTATAGCCATCACTGCGCAAAATAACAAAACTCCTATAGACCGGTATTTTTTCATTATCATCTTTTGTTCTTTCGTAAATTTCGTTTTCATTTCAAGCTCCAATCTATTACCAATACTGCTGCAAACAGCACCTACATCTGTCTCTTTACAATTCTAAAACTGGAAATAAAGAAACGGATTATAGCTTGCACCTACAAGAGCAAGTGCAGAGATCACTACCAATATAGCAGGTGTAACCATATCCAGTATATTTGCAAAGGTAAACATTGCCTTACTCTGTCTGCCTTCTACGAGCATTCTCTTACGAATATTCTTTCCAAGCGGCGTTACTGCTATAATTGCAAATATCAGGAAGAATATATACTTTAAAAATACCGTTTTGACATTCATATTGACAAAACCACTTGTTCCGATTCCAAACATTCCCTTAAATACAACTGACAGCTCGCCAAGATTCTCAAACTTAAAAATAACCCATCCAAACAAAACTACGATAAGGGTATAGAGATGGGAAACCGCTTTGGGAAATCTGTCCTGTATGACAAACCGCTCCAAAAGCAAAAAGAATAAATACCATAAGCCCCAAAATATATAATTCCAACTGGCGCCATGCCAAAGACCTGTAAGAAACCAAACTACAACCATATTGCGTACATACTTCATTGTGCTGCATCGGCTTCCCCCAAGCGGAATATATACATAGTCCCTAAAGAAACTGGACAATGACATGTGCCATCTTCTCCAGAAATCCTGAACAGAATGTGCGATATACGGATAATCGAAGTTCTTATTGTAGTGGAATCCTATCATTCGTCCCATTCCGATAGCCATATCTGAATATGCCGAGAAATCAAGATAGATTTGCAGCATATAAAATATCATTCCAAGCCACATACCGGCGGTTGACTGCATGGACAGACTCTTTACACCTGCAGGAAGTAATGTATCTGCAGCAGATGCACAGGAATTTGCCAAAACGGCTTTCTTTGCAAGTCCGACTGAAAATTGTCTGATACCCATGTAGATATCATTTGAGGTAATTCTTCTGTTATCTATTTCATTTGCTACCGTCTCATATCTTACAATAGGACCTGCTATACACTGATGAAACAGGCTTGAATAAAGAAGCAGCTTCCAAAACACAGGCTGCGCTGATGTTTTTCTCAGATATACATCTGCAACGTAAGATATAAGCTGAAAAGTATAAAATGATATACCGATAGGCAGCACTATATTCGGAACCTTGGATGGAAAACCAGTCAGTTTATTTATATTTCCAAGCATAAAGCCAAGATATTTGAATATACAAAGCAAACCAAGAAGAACTACACATTCCAAAACAAGATAACGCCTGACCTGTCTGTCCTGTTCGCCCCTTTGTCTTGCCTCCTCTATCTTCAATGCGCAAAACCAACTAATTAAGGTTTCTCCTACCAAAAGCAACAGATACCTTGGCCCGCCCCACGCATAGAAAATAAGGGAGAAAATAAGCATAATCTTATTTTGGCTCTTAGCATCTGCACAAAAATAAACGATTAAATTTAATGTCAAAAAAATAAATAAAAATATTAAACTTGAAAATACCATTTTTCCATATCCTTAAATTAGCACAATATTCTGTGCATTTTCTTTTGCATTTATACCATTTCCAGTATTTTCTTATCTTACCATATATCTGCAAAAATCAAAAGATTTTTCTTCCTAAATCCGTTGTTGTTCGTTTGCCATAAATGCATATGCCGCAAAAAAAGCACCTTATGCCTTGGATGATGGTTATCCGATATCCATATCCTGCTGCAATCGGTGCTTTTTGATATTGTTTTTTTACTTATTTAATCTTAAACTTGACATATGAATCCGATTTTTTCTTTGTCATATAATGCACATATAAGCGGTATGTTCCCGGTGTCAGTTTAGAGGTATCATAATAATCTGACAGGCGGCAATATCCTACAATACTTTTATGTGCTTCCACCCTAAACATATTTCCTGTAACAATCCCACCTCGTTGCAATGGTACATACTGCCATTTCCCATCAACATACTTCTGCAAATAACGAGTCGGTCCATAAGCTTTATACTTATTTGAACCATTATACATTCTGTATGTTATTATCCATGTCCTGTTTGAGAAATTTAATAAAACTGCTTTTACCTTATTTCCTTTATATCTCCTATTTGCTATTCTCCGCTTTACGGTCAGATTTATCTTATATCTTATTTTTCCATTAAGCTTTGCCTTAATTGTACACTTGCCCGTTTTTCCTTTGGTATCAAGGGCAATGCTCTTCTTGTCCTTTCCCTTCGTTACCATCACCATGTCTTTATCTGACACAACCCATCTTGCTTTTGCCAGCTTTTTCGGTACAGCGATTTCTTTTCCGTTATACAGATACATGGTAATATTAACAGTCTTTACTTTTTTACCGGAAGCAGTTTTTTTCACTTCTGATGATACCTGTACAGCACCCACAGAAGTTTCTCCTTCCGTGGTATTTCCCTTTGCCTGACTTACATTTGGCTGTATCACTATGGCTATCATCAGCACTATACTTAAAATACAACTTATAATTTTTTTCATTGAACCCCTCCCTGAATTAATTTATTGCTTTTGCGGACAACACCTTAGAAAAAGGTGTATATTTATACCCCTTTCCATATCGCATTGCAATCCTTATTTTATAATAATAGGTTGTTCCAACAGTTACATTCTTGTCAACAAACCCATTAAATGTATAATCATATAAATCATCATCTTTAATTGTATTTATCCTCGTATTATCAATTATTCTCCTCTGCTCATCTGATACACCCCCATTCGACAGAAGCTACCTTTAGCAGTTCAAAAATCATAATGATACATGAAATCACTTGCCACGCCATGATATAACAATAAAATTATTCCAAAGCAGCATATCAAATTCAAAATAGTCCTTGGGGTTTTGCATGAAATTTTAGTTTTTTGCAAATGACATGTTTCTTTATAAAATAATATCGTTTTCTGAAATAATGCAAATTTACGAATAACTTTTAAATCTATACAAACACAGTATCAAATTTCTTTTCTGTTGTCAATCGGAACATCTCTCTTTTAACAAGTCTGTCAAAATCATTTTTTTACACACAGTAATAAAACGAAAAAGCTTCTAATGGTAATATCAATCTTCATTACACCATAAGAAGCTTTTTCATATTCAAACAACGGCATATATCTATGACTGCCTATAAGCCCCTATCCCTAATCATCATATCCATTCGGATTCATGCTCTGCCATCTCCATGAGTCGGCACACATCTCATCGATTCCATACTGAGCCTCCCAGCCAAGCTCCTTCTTGGCAAGTGATGCATCTGCATAACAGGTTGAAATGTCACCCGGTCTTCTAGGCTTGATTTCATATGGCACCTCATGTCCGCACGCTTTACTGAATGCCTTTACAACGTCAAGCACGCTGTAGCCGTTTCCGGTTCCAAGGTTGTAAATCTTTACGCCAGGATTTTCTTTAATCTTATTAATTGCCTTTACGTGACCGACAGCAAGATCAACGACATGGATATAATCTCTTACACCCGTTCCGTCCGGGGTATCATAATCATCTCCGAATACGCCAAGGCACGGAAGCTTTCCAATCGCAACCTGTGCTACATATGGAAGCAGGTTATTTGGAATACCCTTAGGATCTTCGCCTATCAGTCCACTCTTATGCGCCCCAATCGGATTGAAGTAACGAAGAAGAATTACATTCCATTCAGAATCTGCCGTATGGAAATCAGTAAGTATCTGTTCTATCATATGCTTTGTCCAGCCATATGGATTTGTAGGTGTACCCTTTGGACATTCCTCTGTAATCGGAATAAATGCCGGGTCTCCGTATACTGTCGCTGATGATGAGAATATGATGTTTTTGCATCCGTTTTTCCTCATTACTTCACACAGCACCAGTGTTCCGTTAATATTGTTTTTGTAATATTCAAGCGGCTTTGCAACAGACTCGCCTACTGCCTTCAGTCCGGCAAAATGGATTACGCAATCCACCTGCTCTTTCGCAAATATTTCATCCATCTTGTCAAAGTCAAGGATATCTGCCTCATAAAATGTCAAATCCCTGCCTGTTATTTCTTTTATTCTGTCTATTGATTTTGCACTTGCGTTATACAGATTATCAACTACCACTACCTCATAACCTGCATCAAGCAATTCTACGCATGTATGGCTTCCTATATAGCCTGCGCCACCTGTTACTAATATCTTCATGCTTTTGTCCTCCTTTAATTTACGGTGTCCAGCCTAAAATATCGTTTTTCTTCAGACATGGACAAATTCAAATAATTACTAATTCCAACTTCATATTTCATCTAATGAACGCTTCAACATTTCCTTTGCTTCTCGCTGTTTCATAAATAATACTTTGCCATTATAACATGATCAGCTCCATATATCCATTTCATATTCCAATCCTATTTAACATTCCATAGCATTCACATATTCGATAAATTTCAAGAATGCTGCTTTGCCTTTTTCAGTACGTTTGTATACACCTGCACATTCGAGGATTTTTGCAAATACATCACCAATTTCATCGCGGAGTATTTTATCTGCATTGTCTTCCGTAATGGAATCATATTTGCCTATAAAACTCTGTACCCAGCTTTCATGCTTTGAAATATTTTCTATTTGTGAAATATCCGCTCCTGATACAAGTGCAGACTTAAGTTCCTCCATTTCATCCTTCAGTCTGGCAGGAAGCACCGCAAGTCCCATGACTTCAATCAATCCTATATTTTCTTTCTTGATATTGTGGAACTCCTCCCACGGATGGTACAATCCAAGAGGATGCTCCTTTGTTGTTATATTATTACGAAGTACAAGATCAAGCTCATATCTTCCGTCACGCATCCTTGCAATAGGTGTAATAGTGTTATGCGGTTCTCCGTCTGTTTCGGCATAAATAAACGCTTCTTCGTCCGTATATCCCCTCCATGCAGAAAGTATCCTGTCGGCAAGTTCTATGATCCTGTCGCTGTCCGTACCGTTTAACCTGATTACGGACATCGGCCATTTTACGATACCTGCCTCCACGTCCTCGTAGCCTGCAAATGTTACCTTTGTTTCTACAGCCGCCTTTGTCATTGCAAACGTGTAATGACCGCCCTGAAAATGGTCATGGCTAAGTATGGAACCACCGACTATCGGCAAATCTGCATTTGAACCGACAAAGTAATGCGGAAACTGCCTGATAAACGAAAACAGCTTTTTAAAAGTATCTTTTTCTATCTTCATTGGAACATGCTGACCGTTAAATACGATGCAATGTTCATTGTAATATACATACGGTGAATACTGAAATCCCCATTTACTGCCATTGATCTCTATCGGAATGATTCTATGGTTCTCTCTTGCAGGATGATTGATTCTTCCTGCATAGCCTTCGTTTTCCATGCAGAGCTGGCATTTCGGATATGATGAAGCTGCCATTGTCTTTGCAAGTGCAATCATCTTCGGATCCTTCTCAGGCTTTGACAGATTAATCGTTATATCCAAATCGCCATATTCCGTTGTCTTAATCCATTTAACGTCTTTTTCGATTCTGTATGTCCTGATATAATCTGAAGCCCTGCTGAAATCATAATAATAATCCGTTGCCTCCCTAGGAGAAATCTTATACTTTTCGTAAAATGTCTGAATAACCTGACTTGGCTTTGGCAAAAGTGCATTCATAACCTTTGTATCAAACAAATCCCGAAGTACAACGGAGTCCTCTGCGATTATCCCTTTTTCTACCGCATAATCAAGTATTCCCGTTAAAGTTTCCTCCAAATCAGACGGTGTCTCTATTCTTTTCACCGTCTCCGGTTCTGTATAATCCTCCAGCTTCAACATTTCAAGTATGACATTTGTAGTATATATTCTATCTTCCTCTTCTATCAGCTTATTTGCCACACCGTATTCTACAAGCTGCTTAATATACGCATTTATCATTCCTGATCTACCTCCTCTATGCAATTACCTTGATACCGCCATAAGGTCTGACTTTAAGAACATGACATGTACCCTCTCCAAATATACTCTCGATACTATTCTTATAACCGTCAACTGCCGCATTCTTTACAAATGCCTGAATGGTTCCTGCGAATCCGCCGCCATGTACTCTGCACACGCCTTCATCTCCAAGGAAATATTCACTTGCTCCAAGTGCCACCATAACATTCTGTGTATGAACATCTTTGGTACTATAGATATTTTGCAGAAGCTTACTGGATGAATCGCCGCTTCTCCTGATTACATCCAGGAAACGTCCAAAGTCATTTGCTTCAAGTGCCTTTACGCCCTCATCCACACGGGCCTGTTCTGTATAAAAATGCATTGCACGAAGCACAGCCCTGTCACTGATATGTCCGCGAAGCAAGGCTATATTGGAGAAAAATTCACTTGGCATTATCTCTGTAAGCAATTCTTTACCAAAAAACTTTGCAACCTGTCTCATTTCTTCAGGTATCGCCGCATAATCATCTGTCAAATCTGCATGTGAGCCCTTTGTATCTACGATACATAAGCTGTACTGATTTGCTTCAAAATCACATGGGACCTGCTTGATAACAGGATTTGCTTTATCAAGGAAGTCAATATAAATCAGTCCGCCTACTGCACATGCCATCTGGTCCATCAGACCGCACGGCTTGCCAAAAAAGACATTTTCCGCATACTGTCCAATCTTCGCAATATCAACCGATGAAATCTTCATATGATTGTAAAGTCCTGATAAAATTGTTCCTATAAGACTTTCAAATGCTGCAGAGGAGGACATTCCCGCACCCATCAATACATCGCTCGTTATATATGCCTTAAACCCGCCGATTTTATAACCGTAATCCTCTATGCCTGCAACAACGCCCTTGATAAGTGCCTTTGTCGTACCCTCTTCATCGGCATTTCTCTCTACATCTGATATATCTATAATCTCTTCCGGCATATCATCTGATACAAGATGTATCGTCATATCATCGGTTCCTGTAACAATGGCAATCGCATCCAAATTGACAGAGGTTGCCAACACATGTCCGTTTTGATGGTCTGTATGATTACCGCATACTTCACTCCTGCCTGGTGCACTATATATTTCTACCTCTTCTTCTCTGTACAACTCTTTAAATCTGTCGATTGCCTTTACATATCGTTCTCTGTTGTATGGAACCATTTTTTCGTCTACATAAATGTCCTTCAGTCTGCTGTCATACATGCCCGATTCCATTTCCGCCCTTAATTCATTGATGTTTCTCATGCTGATAATACCATCCTTTCCAATTCAATACTTAACATTATTTTTGTCCGTTCTATTCTTTGGCATTCAGGCTGCGCGATATATTTATTAATGCAGGACTGCCTTTTATTGCCATTTACCCATAAGGAACTGCCAGTAGTAAATCCTGCAGGTTTTATGAATTCATTTTACTATATACTTTGTGAAATGCATATGATATACAGTTGTAAAAATATGTCCATTTGTCAGATTTCAAATCTTTCATTTGCAAATACGGTCAAAAATGATATGATTAACATAATACAAACGGGCATCAATTGCAGGGAGGTCGCATGGAAGAAAAAATTGTCGTAGAACTTACTCAGGAGCAAAATAGTGACTTATATCTGAATGCCTTTGGTCATTCGATAACTGCGCCTCTTCATAAGGCAGGGCCGGCAGTAAAATCCTTTTATTTAGTGCATTTTATTCTTGAAGGTGCAGGAGATTTCTATGTAAATAATACACATTACCGACTTAAAAAAGGTCAGGGGTTTCTGATTGAACCTGATAATCCTGCCTCTTACATATCAGATGAAAAAAATCCCTGGACATATGTGTGGATAGGCTTCTCAGGAAAGAAGGCAGGAGAAATATTGCATAATATAGGTCTGTCGCAGCAACATCCTATTTTTACCTGTACCGAGGGTGAAAAACTGAAGAAATATGTTTTTGACATGCTTGAACATAACACTTCAAACCAGTCGGACAGCTACCGTCTCATGGGTATGCTGTATCTGGCACTATCCGTTATTGCAACTGCGCAGAAGGATAAAATTGAAGCGCCGTCGGGAAATATGTATGTAAACCACGCGATTTCTTATATACAAAATCATTATAGTATGCCGATGAAGATAGAAGAAATTTCAAATTATATCGGAATCAACCGCAGTTATTTCAGTGAACTGTTTAAGCAATATACGGGAATGAGCCCGATTAAATATTTGCAAAATTTCCGCATCACAAAGGCTCAGCATATGTTGACCATTACAGACCTTCCCGTTGAAAGTATAGCCCTGTCCTGCGGCTACCAGTCGGCGGAAGCATTCCATAAAATATTTCATAAGGAAGTCGGTATGTCTCCGAAAACCTACAGGGAACAAAAAAGAGAACGCACGCTTTCCAGTCAAAAAACCATGCAGACAAATAAGCCTGATTATATAAAAGCTTATGACGGGGAAGAGTTATAACCCTCCAACAATGATTCTGTTTCAAGTTTTTATTATTTTGTATATTTGGCATCATTCATCGCTAAGAGATATAAACAATATTGATTCATGCTAATGCCTTCCCTTTTTGAATGCTCTGCAAGTGAACGATGCAGACTTCTTGGAATTCTTAATTTAAACTGCCCCGAATAATCATTGAGACTATCAGGTTCATAAATATCCAGTCCCTCATCAATGGCTGCTTCAAGCCATGCCATTTTCGCATCTATCGCATTTTTTAAAGCTGATTCAATCGTTTCACCACAAGTAAGACATCCCGGCAAATCAGGAAAAGACACCACATAACCGCCCTCAGCTTTATCTTCCACTATTTCCATTCGATATGGCAAATCCATATAATCATTTAATGTCTTCATCATTTTTTACCTCGCTCTCTATGATACGTTTTACCATTTCTACATAAACTTTTTTAATTGGTTCATGCTTTGGTATTGTTACAGGAATACACCCTTTCTTTCTAAATATATAATGACTGCTGCCTCCTCTTGGACTATTCATTTCATATCCATAACTTCTCATCACTCTGCATAATTCATCAAATCTGATGTCTTTTGAAAGTGTACAAATATTTTTTAAAAGTTTATCCCATTTCGACAATTATAATCCCTCGCTTCTATTATATTAGGTGTCATATATGGTGTCAAATTATTTTCTTCGACATTACACACCATCTCTGTTTTTACAACGTTAACAATCTCCAAAATATCTGTCAATCCCTGCAAATATATGGAATTTCAAGGAATTATACAATTCTTAAAAAAACATATTTTTTATGAAATACTTTCGCCTTTATTTTTCTCTTATTACCACAGTTGTATATTACTTTTTTACTATATTAGGACAATACAAAACGGATAGAAAATATTTTAAAATATTTTCTATCCGCCGCTCAGTCTATTGCTCTTACCTCGTGAATAAATTTTCTGACTCTTTCCTCATCCTTTCCAGGTCTGTCTGTATACTCAACACCAGACGATACATCCACCACATCAGGCTGCACAGCCGCTATCGCAAGACGCACATTTTCCGGTTTCAGTCCGCCTGCCAGAATAAAAAGCCTGTCATCACGTTCTATCTCTTCAAGGCTGTTCCAATCGAAGATTCTTCCACTTCCCGGTTCGCCTGCATCAAATACATAACCTGCTATATTCGAAAGTCCTTTATAATGATGATACATGCCCATATTCGACACATTAAAGGCTCTCCAAACAGGAAGCTTTGCCGATGTAATCAGTTCATCATCTGTCTGTCCATGAATTTGCAGGTAATCAAATCCAAGCTTTTCAATGATCTCAATTTGTTCCTTTGTCGGCGACACCGTTACCGCCACCTTCTTGATATCCTTTGCCAAACATGAAATAATCTCTGCTGCCTCATCAGGCTTCCTATTACGTTTACTTTTTTGGAAAAACATTACGATTCCAATATAATCAGGCCTATATTCATTGATAAACCTTGTTTCACAGACACTCGTAATTCCACATATTTTTACCTGCATGATACCTACTCCTTATAATCTCCTCTGTCAACTACCAGCTCAAAGCCCACGGATTTTACCCGCAAATCCAGACAGCTTCTGCACTGTGCCGATTCCTCACCGGTACAAATCTTATTATCATATAACATATATTTTTTCCTTACGGCTACAGGTGAAAGATTTGGCATAACTACATTTGCCCCATAAAGAAATCCCTGCTCTCTTCCATCCGGTGCAATCGTTCCAAGAGATGTCGTAGAAGGAATCAGCGCCTTCGGAAACATCAGCCTGAGCAGACCGATCATCACAAGTGTCTGCTTTAAGGTTCCTGATGCCATTCCTGCAAATGGCGTATCCTTATGTGGGATAAATGGGCCTATCCCAATCATATGCGGTTTCAGCTCCGTCAAAAACAGTAAATCCTCAGCCAGATGAAGCGGTGTCTGATAAGGGGAACCGACCATAAAACCGCTTCCAACCTGATATCCCAATTCCTTCAGGTTATATAGACACCTGACTCTGTTTTCATAGCTCATCCATGACGGATGCAGACTTTCATAATGTCGCTTATTTGCTGTTTCATGACGTAAAAGGTATCGGTCTGCACCTGCCTCTTTCCACAATCGATAGGTATCGGATTCCTGTTCTCCAAATGACAGCGTAACGGCACAATTACCATAATTTTCTTTGATGCTTTTTACCACGTCAGCTACAAATGACGGCGTATATGCTCCGTCTTCTCCCCCCTGAAGCACAAAGGTTCTAAAGCCAAGCGCATACCCTTCTTCACAACAGTCCAGAATATCCTCTTTGTCAAGCCTGTACCGTTCTATCTTCTGATTACTCTTTCTGATACCACAATACAGGCAATCATTTCTGCATATATTTGTACACTCAATCAAACCTCTGGTGTATATTCTATTTCCAAAGTATTTGTGAGCCGTCTTATACGCAAGCTGTCTTAAGTATTCCAAGGCATCATTATTTTCAAAACAACAAATTTCCTCAATAAGCGCTGCCAATATCTCTTTGTCCGCCTGACCATATTCATATATCCTATCTATCATCTGACAAAGTCTGTCTGCCATAATCTCTCCTATTTGATATTATTTGACTGCTATCAATTCCCTAAGCTTTGCAAGTCTGCTGTCAAACTGCTGATAGAAATCTGTCTTGTCATCATAAATTCCCATAAACAATACATTCAGCACAAGAATGGTCAGATTTCTGGCTTCCTCTTCTTTTTCCTCAAGCAGCTTTTTCTTCAAAAGTTCCTGCATTTCCTTCTGAAAATTATGCCAGTCATTTATGTATTTCGTATATCTTGGTATATCAGGTGTATCAATCCATTTTGATACCTTAACCTTTGTCTTTCCTGCACGTTTACACTCATGAATTTGAAGGAAATATTGAAAGCCTCCATTCTCATAATACCTGCCAAGCGGAAACAATCTGCAAAATCCCGGTCTGGCTTCATGGATACTGCAACGTCCTTCGGCATTTAAAAAAGGACATACATTCTTTTTCATCTTTATATTCGGCAGGACTAAGCCGTCCACCACATTCAGCTCTATTTCATCGGTCAGCAGCTCTTCAAAGCTTTTACCAAGATGCGATGTCAGTCTCATTACATCAATCGGGTCAAGAATAATGGAATTTCCCATCCCCTCACAGCAGGCATGGCAGCCCTTACACTCATTGCAATAAGCCTTGACCATATCATTTGTATCATATAACCTTCCGTCTGAAATTTCCTCAAGACTACATTTTCTTATCATAACAATTCCTCACATTATAGAAGTATCCCATATTTTATTCTTATTCTGTCAAGCTTTTCTAAGAACGGACGGGCGGCAATCCACAAAAATATTACTGTTGCCGTCGCTTGAACCACATCAAACGGGAAGCCCGTTACATATGCTGCAAGAATCATTTTCATATTCACCACCCGCTGCCACATAATAACCGATGCAGGATTCATAATCCCTCCGTAGATTACAATACAGGCAAGTCCGCCGAATATGCAAAGTCCCAGCTTCGTAAGCAGCCTTGTTCTGACGCCCTTATGTGAAAATATCAGGCCTGCCAGAAATCCTACAAATCCAAGAGAAAACATTTGCCACGGTGTCCACGGACCTTGTCCAAACATCATATTGGAAACAAGCATGGTAACCGCACCTGTCACAAATCCCGTCTCTGCCCCAAAGGCTACCCCTGCGATCATTACAAGTGCCATAACAGGGCTGAAATTCGGAAGCATAAAAAATGCCGCTCTTCCTGCCACAGCCAGCGTACACAAAACGGCTATGGTCACAAGCTCCCTTACTTTTGGTTTTCTGTTTTCAAATGCAGCAAAAAAGGGAATCATTGCTTCTATCAGTACCAATAACGATATAAAATAATACTTCCTATCCTGTAGCTTATCATATCCAAACCATATGGTAAATGGAATTACTATTAAAACTGTACAAATGGTAACGATTGTACCCTTCGTCAATCCTCGACCCTTTGCATGAAGCTCTATGGCTTCATCAGCCTGTTTTCCCAATGGCTTAAGTGCTAGAAGCAGGCAAATAATAGCGCATATAAATACCGCATATAAAATCATATACCCGATACCTTCCTTCGTTACCGCCATACCCTTTATCAGCTTATTCAGCCCTGACTGGGATACCGTCTTTATAAAACAATAAATAATTAAAATTGATGAAACGATGATTGCAATGAATCTGGGAAGGGATAATTTTTCTATCTGTCTGTCCTTTTTCAGCTTAATATTCAAATCGTCAAATCCACTTCCATTTATCTTTTTGGCAGTATCGTCCTCCCTATGTTCTTCTCTGCTATGTTTTCCTTTATATGCTGTTATAATCTCTTCTACCGTAACGGCACCATCCACAATATTTCTTGCAATTCTGGCTGCCGCCGTCGTATAAAAGCTGTTTCCTGTAAAATAGTCCCTCACATCACTGACGGCTGCACATTCCCCGTCAAACAGTAATGCAATTCTTTCTCCTGCCATGCCACAGAATTCTATATCGTGACTGACTATTATGACAGTTTTTCCTGCTTTCTTAAGGCGCCTTAGAATATCAATCAGCTCCTGCTTAAACCCGTTATCAAGTCCCTTTGTAGGCTCGTCCATCATAATAATATCAGGGTCATACATCAAAACTCTGGCAATTGCCAGTCTCTGCTGTTCTCCACCCGACAAATCATATGGATGTCTGTCAAGCAGCTTCTCAAGATGACACAGACCTACAATATCTTTTAGTTGCTCACTGCCTTTGGCAAATGTCAATTCGCCCCTTACCGTATTTCTCGTAAATAATGTCTTGGGATCCTGTGGCAGCATACCGACGGTCTTATCTTTCGCTATCTTAAGCTTTCCTGCATATGGTTTTCTTATCCCTGCCACAATCGAAAGAAGTGTTGACTTCCCGCTGCCGTTACTGCCATTTATCATCAATATCTCATTTTCAAAAACAGAAAGCGACAATCCCCTGAGAACATCCTGACCTTCCCTGTCATATCTGAAATATATATCCTGAAGCTCCAGAATGGTTGTCTTATCTTGATTGACAATCGGTGGCTTCTTTTCCGGTTCACATATTTTATCGTGATTTTTGTCATATGCCATCAACCAGTTTCTGCCTTCATTGACCGATACAGGCATATCTCCGCTGCACTTTTCATCTGAAAGTCCCATATAGATCTGAACTGCTGCCGGCATAGCTGTCATAAATGTATGGGAATTCTCCATGCTGTTTATACCCTGTGCCAAACACGCTACTTTATCATCGGCAATCATATGCCCGTCTTCCATTAATATGGCACGGGTACACACAGAAAGAACCTCCTCCAATCTGTGCTCCGTCATTATAATCGTAGTTCCAAGCTCCCTGTTTATCCTAACCAGACTGCTGATAAATTCATTGGCGGCTATGGGGTCTAACTGACTTGTCGGCTCATCCAGTATCAATACGTCAGGTGATACTGCCATAACGGAAGCCAGATTGACAAGCTGCTTTTGTCCTCCGGAAAGCGCTGTTACCTTACTGTGAAAGATTGAGTCTAATCCGAAAAATGAGCTCATTTCAGCTACTCTCCGCCTGATGGCTCCGTTATCATAGCCCAAACTCTCAAGTCCAAATGCCAGTTCATGCCAGACCTTATCCGTCACAAGCTGCGCATCTACATCCTGCATCACAAAGCCTACAGACTGTGCCTGCTGTCTGTCTGTCATATCGTTTATCGGAACACCCTTAAAAAGTACTTTTCCCGCAAGCCTTCCCTTCGGTGCGATAATTGGTTTAAGCTGACGAAGGAATGTCGTTTTTCCGCAGCCGGAACTGCCAAGAATAACAATAAACTCACCTTGATCTATGCTTAAATTGATATCAGAAACAGCATCGGGCAGATATTTCATTCCTGTTTCATCTGACATATCCGGATATGCAAATTTTAAGTTTTCTATTCTGAATATCTCCATATCTTAAACTCCTGTATCATGTCATTATTTTAACTATTGTCGACTGCGGTAAACTTCCGCCGTTCTAAAATCCGAAGTATCACAGGTATCATTACCAGTAATCCATAAATCACAAATACCGAAACCGTATATGTGCCTGCCATATTTCCCGATACGGCAGGATAATAAGTAAAGCTTATTGCTCCGCCAATGCCTCCTGTCAGTACATATCCGGCGCATAGCAATATATATATCATACATATTCCGTCTCTCTTCTTAAATCGATAAATGGAATATGCTTTTCTTCCCTTTAAACCATAGCCCCTGCTCTTCATGCTGTCCGCAGTTACAACGGCTCTTTCCAGCGCCCATGTTACCACCGTGGAAAATACACGAAGTGCCGTTCTCGTTCTTTTTAAATATTTTCCGCCACACACATAGCCTGCTGCCTTTTGTGCTCTGTACACCTGTCCAAACCGTTCTGCAAATTCAGGTACGAAACGAAGTGTCATTGATAGGAGCAGCGACAGATACGGCGCCAGTCTGCCAAACAGATAGACAAGCTTGTCCGAGGTAATTACTTCATTCAAACACACAAACCAGCAAATAACCGTAACAAGCATAAATGCCGCCGATATTCCATACAGAATGGACTCCAGTGTCAGCGGATTACCTGATGGCAGATATGCAAGAATCGTTACGCCCTGATGGCTGAACGCAGGATTCAAAACTGCCGTAAATAAAATAAGCGGCAGCATATATATTAAATTTTTTCTGATACCCTCACGACCTCTTAAGCAAACAGAATAAATAAATGCCCCTATAAAAGATATGCCAAGGCATACCGGATTGGTAAATGCCGTGGCAAATCCTATAACACATATGAAATAAATAATGTTAACCAGCGGATGGTATGATGCAAATGTATCATTTACTTTATTACACATATCATCTATCTCCATTTGTATTTCGTAAGATGGATTGATTCCATCTGCATTTGTATTTCACAAGACGGATTGATTCCACCTGTATTTACATTTCTTAGTACGGATTTCCTACATCTGCCCCTAAATCGCAGGTGTATACCCATTCTATCACATCTCCGTCTTTTAATACATACTTTGAACAACCAAAATTCGGAAATGAGCCATTTACCGAATACATCCAGCCTGACAGATTTCCACAGTCAAACTCATAGAGATTATAAATTCCCTCTATATAATAGCTGCCATACAGAGGCGTATAGGAATATTCCAGCTGTATGCCATATTTCTTGGTAACCCTTTCAAGGACTTCAAAAACAGTCTCGCCCGTCGTAAATTCAACGGTAACCGTCTTCAGTATCCATCCGTCAGCAGGAACAATCGAGCGTTTTGATTTATCCAACATGGACATATTGTTCAGTATTGTATTACAGGCTATGGATATCGTGCATTTCTGATACGATGAAGGCTTATCTTCCTCTGCCTCCGTAGTATTTTCGCTGCTTGTATCCGATTGATTCCGATGCCCGTCAGGGTTATCCGATTTGTCTTCCGCTTTACCGTTTTCTGAGCCGTTACCACCGGAATTATTATTTTCTGTACGGTTTCCGCCTTCATTACCCTGATTACGGTTCGATTTATCATTACCGCCGTTTCCGTCATCAGATGAATGACCTGACTGATTGTCACCTGTATTATCGCCATCAGATGAATTTCCATCAGTTTTTTCACCTTCTTCTGATGAATCCGTTTCCCCGTTTCCGTCAGTATCCGTTTCAGTAGCATTATTATCGATAGCAGCATTGCTGTCATAACTGCTGTCATTTTCGGACACATCGACAGTTTCCTGTTTATAAGAGGTATCCCCAATACCTGATGTGCTGACATGATTCGAATGATTCGAATGATCCGCATCATCGGACATATCCTGCTTCGTTTCTTCGTTATTATCAGACTTTGAAGCCTTCTCCTCATCGACCGTTTCATCCAAAACCCCTGTAGTCCCTTCAGAAGACTGCTCCGTGGAAAGATTGGCTTTTTCCTCAGGCCAAAATCCCTTTGTTCCCGGTGCGTTTCCACCGTACCAGTATGCAAATACCAGTACGGCGATAACCACCAGAATTCCTGTTAACTTTTTCCGGTTATTCTTTATATATTTCATATTATCAATCCTATATTACTTCTTTGCAGCAGGAACCTTTTTCGCTGTACTCCATGCACCGTAATACACCTTACTGCCTGACTTTTTATAGCTTCTTACCCTGATATACCGATACTTCTTTATATTTTTTATCTTTGCAGATTTTATATTCCTGCCCTTATATGTCAGCGTCTTTGCATTCTTAAAGGAAGTCTTCGTTGCATACTGTACCTGATAACCTGAAGCCTTATTGTTCTTTTTCCATGTTATTTTCACAGCTTTACCGGAACGCCTCACATCGGATACAGCACCTTTTCCTACATAATATGTATCGGTAGTCTTGTAGCTGCTTACACTATTACCGGAAATTGCCTGTACGGCATAGGTATATTTTACTCCGTTTTTGGCTTTCTTATCCGTATACTGAACGGTGCCGTTCTTTGAAATCGTTGCAATGGTACTCCACTTCTTTGCCGAGCCTGCTTTTCTCAGAACCTTATAACCTGTAGCGCCCGTTTCCTTCTTCCATGTCAGTTTCACACCATTTTTTACAATCTTCGTCTGAACAGCCGTCTCTGCAAGTCTGACGATTGTTACGGCTTTGGATGCCTTGCCTGTAAAAGAATCCTTATAGCAATCCACCTCATAGGTGTAACGCTCACCAGCCTTGACGTCATAATCAACATATTCGGTAACTGTATTACTTCCAATGGTTTCTACCAGAACCTTCTTGCCGTTCCCTGTCCTTTTATAAATCTCATAGCCTGTAACATTATCTGTCCTGTTCCATGTAAGCTTAATCGCATCGGTCTCATTTGAAGCTGCTACACACTTCGGTGCAGACGGATTAATGATAAACGTTTCTGATAAGCTTCCTGAAAATGCACCCTTACCGATAATCGTCACGTTTGCCACACCAATTTCCCTGTTATCGGTATAGGTTACGGTATAATCTTCATTTTCCACAAGCGTTCGTTTTCCGTTTGTTACCGTAACCTTCGGCATCTTTGCCTTACCGTCATAGCATACTTCCGTCTCCTGAAGTGTTACAACAAAATCATCGACAGTTCCTGTATAGATAACCGCTGCATCACTCATATCATAAAGACTGCTCTTACCCTCTGCAAATCTGCTATAAGCAGCAAGAGCATATACAGCCTGCTCTGTAGCCATTCCGTCAGGCTGTGTTGTATGACGGAATGAATGTGTTTCTTCATCATAAAATGAAAGCAATGCATCCAATGCGGAATTACCATACTTGATAAATCTGGTATCTGTATCCGGATGAATGCCAAGTGCACATAGTGCTGTAACAACCTGTGCCGTACTCTCACAATTGCTCTCAAGCTTCTGCTCAGTACCCTGTCTGTACATAAATGTTCCATCCGGATTCTGACCGGAAGAAAGTACCGCAAGTGCTCTGTCTACAGCCGCTTTTACCTCTGCATTACTGCCATAATATGGTGCCAGCGCCTGCATTGCCATAGCTGTTATATCAACATCCATCTCATCCTTTAAGCTCCAGCCGCCATTTGCAAGCTCACGGCTTACGATGTATTCTATCAGTCCTTCCCTTGTTGTCTGTGTCAGTTCAGCGTCGGTAATCTCCGGAATATCGTATTTCCCTGAGTCAAATGCAATCAATGCAAATATTGCACCGTTTATCCCCTGTCTTACAACATAGTCCATATCCGCAAGCGGCTCAAGCAGATTGTAACCTGCCACATTTGCAGGGTCAGCACCGATTGCCGTAAGTCCTAAAATGACTCTGGAATTGTCTGTACTCTTTGAACCGGAAAGCTTTGCACTTCCCCTTTCCGTTACAAACTTCTCCACATTTTTGTAATAGTCATAATACCATTTAACATCTTCAAAACCTGAACGTGAAAGACCGATTACAGCCCATTCGCCGCCTGTTGAACCTACTGTCGGCTCTGTTACGATATTATGAATATAGTCTGCTGCATTGTCCTGTATATTCTTATAATGATCTGAGCTGTCGTTTGGTGCTGCGATAATTACATTTGCATGATAATATGCGGTATATTTTCCACCTAACGTAGATATACTGAAATCGGCACCGTCACTCAAATCCATCGTCGGCAAAATTCCATCCACCACTGCATAATGACCGTCAAGACTATACGTATAGTCCACATCCAGCTCTGTTATATCCGTATCATACGGCAGCGTAAATGTAACTTCAAACGGCTCTTCCTCTGTTCCTGCTGCCTCAGTCTTTTTACCGTCAATATAATACGTTATTGTCTGATTCCAATTTTCATCAGTAACAACATCTTTCGACATATTCACGGTATCGGCAGCTACATCATCTGCACGTACCGTAAGACTTGTAAAGATAGGAAGTCCATAAGAACCGTTACCGATATCATCTATAGTCATATCCGCATTGACACTATAATCAAATCGGATTACATCTCCATCTTTCAAATCAATATCATCCATTCCCCGGTTTGCGTAATCGTCATTATTATAGCTCATGTACCAGCCTGAATATCCGCCGCCTGCAGAAGCTGTCAGGCCGTTTATACTTTCCACATAGCTTCCGTATGATGATGAAACAAGAGAAAATTCAATTTTCTCTGCCTCAAATGCTTTTTCGATAACCTGTGCTGTCGTCTCGCCTTCGGCGGCACATACTTTTGTTTCAAGAATTTCTCCTGTCTTAGAAGCACCTTCTATATTCTTTGCCACCGCTGTGTAATCGTATGCCTGAACGGTAATTCTCTTTTCACCCAAATTCTGAATATCGATACTGACATCAGGAAGAGCACCCATAACAGCAGGTATCTGGCTTGCCGTAAAGTTTGCAGGCTTACCAAACTCATATGTTACAAAGCGGTGGTCTCCTATCGGTGAACCAAAACCACCTGTCGTCAGTACACCATTTGAAAGTGTATAACGCTCGCCTTCATAGTCAGCAGGAATCGTAAACGTAAGCTGCTGACAGGCTGCCGTAGACGCAAAATTATATTGATTAGACTTCCCCTTTACCTTTGTTCCGTCATTTGCATCATACTGTACCATAGCCGAAAAATTGTAATAACCGGACATCTTATTTGCAGGATGATACAATCTGTCAAAAGTAATCGTTACCGTATCACCAGGCTTGATACTGTCACTGCTTATTTTATTTCCGTCAGCATCTACTGCTGTTACCTTATAATTTGCCTGCTTTGCACGAATAACCTGATAGGTAACCTCGCTGCCAAGTGTCAGCCTGACAATATTGGAGCCTTCCTTAAGACCTGTCAGTGTAATACTGCCATCATTGTTATATGTTACACCCTTATCGGAAAATCCGTTATAGCCGACAGCATTTCCCGATACCGTCGGAACCGCAAGCTGTGCCTTTACACCGGAAGCAGGGGTAAATGTATATTTCGCGCCTGCATTTCCTGCATAATAAAGCACGTCACACTCTGCATCTATATAATCACCTGCAAGCTTTGTTGTAACTTCTTTTCCGGTCTTTTCATTTATTTTATTATTCTTGCCCTCATTGAGCTTCATACCTGTTTCAAATGCAGCACCATTTCCTACATTTACCACGATGACTCCCGTATTCTCCGGCCAGATGGCGGAATACAGTTTTTTATCTGCCGATGCAGTCTTACCCATACCCACATCATTGATCATGGCATCATATGTAACAAGTATAATTGCCATTCCTGTAGTTTTTGCTTCTATTTTTGCACTATGTCTGGATGTAGTATAAGACTGATCTTCCGTAACCGTAACCACGCTGTCTGATACATTTCCATTTTCATCAAGAACCGTGTAATGGAAATCTGGCTCAATCACCTGTCCATTTGAAATGCCTTCTATCGCCAGCCAGTTCCGAAGCGGATACAAGGTATATGTATCCCCTTGTGCCAGATTCACACAGCCTTTCTCGTTGGCATTCAGATAAATATCCGCTACATCATAGGTATTCATTGAAAAATCCCTGATTACCGTATCTTTGTTATAGTCTGTACCATCTGTTACATCAACACATAAATCATCCTTTGTAACCTCAATTTCGGCTGCATTGGTAATCTTTGTATAATTTCCATATGTAACTGCATCTGCATTATATGGATTTGATACTCTGTAGAAATATGTGGTATTTAGCGCTCCGGTATAGCTAAAAGTTTCTTGAGCCGCAGCTGCATCAACCGTAGATGCAGACGGCTCCAAATATCTGTAAATGAAATAAGTGCTTAATGTACCAACTTCCAGCTCATAATCATTTACAGAATCTCCGTTTGCATCCGCATAAGGTATTGTTACCGTAAATCCTGCCTTCTGGGTTGCCGCAATCGCAATCGTGCTGTTAAAGGTGACCGTTCCTTCTCTGTATAATTGGACATACGTATCCGCTTTGTCACCTATCGGCGT
Source organism: Coprococcus sp. (assembly GCA_017935345.1). Classification (GTDB taxonomy): domain Bacteria; phylum Bacillota; class Clostridia; order Lachnospirales; family Lachnospiraceae; genus Coprococcus. Next base: position 23,160 of record JAGBHU010000053.1, on the reverse strand, counting down.
AAACTGCACGCTATAGGAATCGCCGCTGAAGGTTAGGAATGTCTTTCTTGCTGCATTTGTCGTATGCTGTCCAAGGGTTATATTTTCCCGTTCTTCTCCCGATTTCGCCCGAACCTTCAGATTATCAAAACGGTAATCTTTTTCACATTCCCAGTCCTTCGTTGAACAGTATATGGTCTGTGTCAGTACACTAAAGCTCTGACTGTCACCTTCAGCAACCGTAAGTCCGATTGTTCCGTTTACCGTTACGCCATCTGTTCCATACGCTGTAAGAACATATTTGCCCGGAGCTATGGACATGGTATATTTTCTTGATACAGGAGTACCTGTCTCTACCTGATTCCCCTTCTCATCCGTAAGTGTCATTGTAGTAGATATGGTATTCATTGTAATTGTTACATCTACAGGCTCCTGAACAGGGTCCGGTTCTTCCGTTATTTCTGTTGTTTCAGTCGGCGTTGCCGTATTTCCTGTAAGTCCTGCATATGCTGCTGCGATTTCATTTGCCGTCGCATCCCAATCAGAAATAACCTCGATTGCCTTTTTATATACGGCATCCGCCTTTTCTCCTTTATAATCGGCAGCTGCCTGAATCAGATTGTCCTTAGGCGGTAAATCAATAAGTGTATTACCATCCCAACATGCATTGATATCCTGTCCGTAGCCATATACCGTAAACTGAAGACGTACAACATCCCCATTATCAAAGGTATATGCATCACTTTTTCCTGAAGCTTTCGAATAATATGAGCTGGCGCCTGCATTGATACCCTTATCATTGATGGCAAACATCCAGCCTGCCTGGCTTGAATAATCAAATTCCCCCAGTTTATTCTTTTCCGCTCTCTTTCCTACGGTATTTCCGTTTTCTGTAAGCTTTGCAAGTATCTGTTCCGGTATTGCAGCCGTAGTCCAGCCGTCAGATTCTCCTCCGTCTTCCACATGGGTGAGATAATATCCATCTTCTATTGTCCCATTATATGTCGTTTTGCCTTCCAAAACTCTTTCTGTTATACTTGCCAGGTTATCTCCATTATAGTAGCCTACCTTTACAGGCTCTGCTACAAGTCCCTGACCTACTGTTGATTTCTCAACCGTAAAATACACATATCCATCATAGTCTTCGGCAGCGGAAGCTGTCCCGGCTGATGAATATGAAATCCCCGCATTTGGGAATATCAGTGTTGCAATCATGCACATCGCCATACATAATGCAATCAGTCTCTTCTTCATGATTCGTTGTCTCCTTTCCGTCATTTTTCCATGAGAACAGCGTTGTAATTCAAAAGCTGTGGCATCAACGACAAAGCATTTTACGAAATAGAACCGCAAAAGCTACACAATAAACAAAAAAGCTCCCTGCAGGGGAGCAAAAAATCATAGAATACCAGACACCTCTTCCATAAGACGCATCTTTCATATCATAATCATTTCGTCCTCGCAGGCTTCCTATGCCCAAGCCTTAAAAAAACAACAGATATATGGCAAGTAATCTGACTTAATAGAGTCCATGCTCTAAATACAGTAATGGCTGTTGCGACGGATTCTCACCGTACTTCCCTTTTTTTCGGATCCCACCGTGACCATATATCTTTTTAAATATAAAAACCTGGCAAAAAGCATCCCATACTTTCTGCCAGATTCTATACTATCAAGTTCACTTTTTAATGTCAACAAACTTCTTTTATAATGTCTTTTCAAGCAGCTCCTTAAACAGCAAATCCTTTTCGGGATAAGCCTTTCTTACAAACAGAAGCTTATTTTTGTCATCCAGAAGACAATGGGATGTCTTTCCTACACAACGAAGCTCGCCTGTCTCCTTATCAAGGATTTCATAGGAAAATCCAACACGTACTCCCGTATATTCCGAAAGCTTTACATAAATATCAACCGTATCTCCAAATCTGCACATGGTTTTGTATTCCGCATATGCAGAAAGTACAGGAATGATAATTCCGTCATCCTCGATGGATTTATAATCCCAGCCTATCTTTGTCATCCAGTCCATTCTGGCTTCTTCCATCCAACGAATATAATTGGAATGATGAACAATTCCCATTCTGTCTGTTTCGTAATACAACACGCTTCTTTCATACGGTGTAATATCTTTTAAGTCTATCATCCTATTTCCAGTCCTTTTCTTTTATTTCAACTCGTCTTACCTTACCACTAATCGTCTTTGGCATTTCATCGACAAATTCTATCACTCTAGGTCTCTTGTAGCTGGCTATATTCTGCTTAAAGTATCTCTTAAGCTCCTTTTTCAGATTTTCATCACCGACTGTTCCTTCTGTAAGAACGATAGTCGCTTTAATTGCCTGACCTCTGGTTGAGTCCGGAACCGATGTAACGGCACACTCCAGAACATATGGTATTCTCATAATTTCATTTTCAATCTCAAACGGACCTACTCTGTAGCCTGCTACTTTTATGATGTCATCTACACGTCCGACAAACCAGAAATAACCGTCTTCATCCATATATGCGGTATCGCCTGTATGATAGTAACCATCTCTTTTAACTTCATTTGTTCTGTCAGCGTCTTTGTAATATTCCATAAACAAACCGTAAGGCTCGCCATTTTCAATATTAATCACAATCTCGCCTGTCTCCCCCGGCGCGGCAAAGGTACCGTCTGCCTTCATGATTCTTACATCATACATTGGGCTTGCCTTCCCCATCGAACCCGGTCTTGGAATCGTATTCTCCAGATTTCCTATCGTAAGGGTCGTTTCTGTCTGTCCGAAGCCTTCAAAAATTGAAAATCCTGTTTTCTCCTTAAACACGTCAAATACCTCAGGATTCAATGCTTCACCTGCGGTTGTACAATACTGAAGTGATGACAGGTTATATTTGCTCATATCCATTCGGATTAATATTCGGTACAATGTAGGAGGCGCACAGAAGGTTGTTATTTTATACTGCTCAATCAGTTTAAAGATATTATCTGCACTAAATGTATCAAAATCATACACAAAAATGCATGTTTCACACATCCACTGTCCATAGAGTTTCCCCCAGAGAGCCTTGCCCCAGCCTGTATCCGAAACTGTCAGATGTATCCCATCCGCCTTATTACAATGCCAGTATTTCGCCGTAATATAATGTCCAAGTGGGTACAAATGATTATGTGCCACCATCTTCGGATGCTCGGTTGTTCCTGATGTAAACATGACAAATAAGATATCATGTGCATATACGGCATCCTCCCCTGTCGGTCTTGGAAATTCCGTACTACAGCTCATGATTCCGCTGTCAAAAGCATTCCAGCCCTCACGGTCAGAATTAACGATTACCTTAATCAATTTTCCTTCCGTATCGATAGAGTCTATCGCATCAGGAATTTTATCATCACTTGTACAGACAACAGCCTTTACATCTGCTGCCTCTATTCTATATTGATAATCCGTAGCCTTTAAAATGTTTGTAGCAGGTATGGCGATTGCACCAATCTTATGAAGAGCCAGCATTGTAAACCAATACTGATAATGTCTCTTCAGTACCAGCATTACCTTGTCACCCTTATTGATTCCAAGGCTCTTATAATAATTTGCCGCCCTGTTGGAATATTCCTTCATCTCTTGAAAGGTAAATTTCTTCTCTTCCTTTTCCTTGGATACATAAATAAGTGCTGTTTTATCAGGTGTTTTTTCTGCAAGGGCATCCATAACATCATAAGCAAAATTGAAAGTATCATCATTTGTAAATGCAATCTTCCTTAATACGCCATTTTCATCGAGCGCCGCTTTTACAAATCTTCCTGCGATACCCTCTTCAGGTCTCATTTCCATAGCCATTTCAAAATCCTCCGTATATATATTTATAACCAATTATTGGATTTATAAACAGAATCATAATACATACTGCACATCAAATATCTTAAACCTCAATGTGAGTTTTTTAAAAACCTTGCATGTGGTTTTTAATACTACATTACATATACTACCATATTTTTCCACAGTGTCAACCCTTTTTTATCCGTATGAAAAAAGACCTCGAATTTATCTAAAAATTACATGAGATCATCCTTTTTATTACATTAACGCTCAAATTCGTTTTTTAGCGCTATCATTTTTCTATCATTTCCATCTGATGAACTGCAAAACAGATAAGCTGACATGCTTTACACAATAAATAATTAACCTTATAATAACATTATCTTATATATAAGGTGGTGAAAGGATGAGTGATTTTTATATGCCAACCGAAAAAGAACTAAATATTAATTTGCTGGATAAGCTGGATTTATTGGAAAGGCTCGAAATGGCGGGCAACGAAGGAGGATATGAAAAAATAAAACAGCAGCTTGATTTTGAAAAGAAATGTATTGAACGTAAATTGTACCAGAAACCGTCAATAACCGGTTAACGTAACCAGATATAACCATATAAAAAGGTGTGCCTTGTTATGATATGGAACCTGCCTGCGTAACAGCAGTCATACCATAACAAGGCACACCTTTTTCCTTGAAACAATCTACCTTGACATAAATATATTTTCGGCTTCCTGTTTCTTCAAATTATCCATAATATTGATATCGGTTGAATGATCCAACGCGGTTTTCCGGTCACGCATGGATAATTGCGGGTCTCGGTGCCTTGAAGGGCCTCCCACACAGCCGCCCTCGCAAGCCATCCCCTCCATGAAATCCTCCTGAAAACGGTTAAACTTCATAAGTGTAAGCATCTTCTTACATTCTTCAACACCATCACATTTACATACACTGATCTCGGCCGTACAGCCAAGCTCTTTCATGCTCTCAAGAACTGCTGCCGTAACACCTCCGGCATTTGCAAATTTCTTTCCAAATATAGAGGACTGGTCATTATCCTCCGCTTCAGGCTCCAGCTTCACATTCTTAGCCCGCAGCATGGCACGTATCTCGCCATATGTCAAAGCGTAATCTGCCGTGTTGGAATCTCCTGCCGCAGACTCAGCCTTTTTACCGATACAAGGACCTATAAATACGGTAATTGCATCTTCATACTTATCCTTAATATATCTTGAAACGGCACACATCGGTGATACCGTATCTGAAATCCTGTCACGAAGCTCCGGAAAATGCTTCTCCACCAATCTTTTAAAAGCAGGACAACATGAGGTCGTTTTCTTCATTCCCTGCGACTTTGCCTCAAGCCATTCCTTTGCTTCCGCCATAGCTGTCATATCGGCACCAAGGCCTACATCTACAGCATCGAAAAATCCTATTTTCTTCATGGCTGTTCTCCAGCTTGCCATCGTGATATCCGGTCCAAACTGTCCGAAGGTTGCAGGTGCAAACATTGCAAATACTTTCTTACCCGCCTGCATATCTTTAATAATATCTACGATATAGGTCTTTGAGCCTATTGCTCCAAACGGACATTTATGTATACATGAGCCACACGAAATACATTTTTTATCATCTATCACGGCTATACCTGTACCGTTTTCGGCAACTGATATTGCCCCCACAGGACAACTCTTAATACATGGTCTCATCAAATCAGCTATCGCATTATATGGACATGCCTTTGCACACTGTCCACACTCCTTACATTTTGAAGGGTCAATATATGATTTGTCACGTCCCATACTGATTGCACCAAAACGGCATGCCTGCTGACAAGCTTTTCCCATACATTTCTGACAGTTATCGGTTACTACATAACGGGAGATTGGACAACCCTCACATGCTGAATTAATAACCTGAACGATATTTCCGTCATCCTCCGCTCCCGGAGCCTTCCCCTCGGCAAGCCGTATTCGCTGTCTGATGACCTCTCGTTCTCTATATATACAACACCGAAATGCCGGCTGTGGTCCCGGAACCATCTTATATGGAAGATTATCCCGTTCTTCCTCAAGCTTCCCTTCATATGCCAGCTTCGCTACTTCGTATAATACCTCATGCTTTACCTTTAATAATGTTGCATCATTTGTAATCATGCCGCATACACTCCATTCTTTCTTTATGATATATCATGCTGAAACGGACTAAATCCAGTTATAATCTCCTCCTGTAATGGCAAGAGACAGGAGTGCATCCATTTTCTCTACCTCTTCCTCACTCTCGATTACGGAAATCAGCCTCGCCGTTTTTTCTTCCGCTACCATAACTTCATCCGGTCCTATCTCCGTATCCCGTTCCGCTTCACAATCAGGACATGTGATTATATCCGCTGTCTGCAAATCAAGAAATCGTGTGCCACACTTCTTACACTCATAATATCCGCATTTTTTTGTTCCGTCCGGTACATAAAACATATCGATTCTCCTTAAATCTAAATATTTTAATTAGTATTCCTTATCCAATGCATCCAGAGAATTGTTGCATGCCCACGGACTGCCTACATCACATCTGCCATGATGATATTCCTTTTTTGTAGATGACTCCTCCATGTCCTCAGCCATCCGAAGCTTCATACGCCCCTCTCCTGACTGGGCAAAATTATCGAGCATTTCTACTATATTTCTAATATCTTTTCCCTGTGGTTCTGCCATCCTGCATCCTCCTCTTTTCCAAATTCCAATTCAGCATATATATTCCGTTTTTTTAATCCACTCTACTTCTATGTATATCATATTTTACGGTTAATATGAAGCGTTTTTTACAGAACAAATCGTTTATCCTGATAATCTTCCATATGAAGCAGTACCTTTCATGATTCAAAATATCCCTTGTATTCAACGCCATAAGTTCCCTTTGGAAAGAGATAATGATATAAATCCACAAAATAATCATCCGTCATACTTGCCATGTAATCTACGACAAGCTGATTCGGTTCTGTCGCAAGATACTCCTTCCATTTATCCGACTCATCGTCATATCTGTTGATATTCTTTACATAATTGATGTGATGCCTGTATATAATCGAAGCTTTATCATGTTCCTTTACATCCTTCAGGAGTTTATAATATATCTGCTCTGTCATAGGCTTTATCTGCTCGTTGATAATCCTTCCACCTTCATCAGCCCGATAAATAAATTGACTATTCTCCTCCTTTGCACGAACCAGCTCATCAAAATATGCGTCCTCCATCCTGATATAATCTTTGCCATAGCTGTTTTCAATGATATTGACTATCAGATTATTGATGATCTCCGCATTTGAAGTTCCTATATTCCCTCCTGAGAACTCCGACTCCTTCTGAATCATACCAATCTTGACGGCATCCTGTCTGTCCTTCCCTAAATAAGCTATTATATCTGATATACGCATAACACAGGCTTCCAGAGTTCCCGGAACAAGTCTGCCTACAGCTTCCTGCTCCACATAACAATTTTCCAGTTTTTTGTCGTATTCTTCAAATGAAGCCAGCTTCACAGGTCTGTATTCCTGACATTCCAGTTCTCCATTATGACAAATAATTCCGTCTAACGTCTGAAGACTGATATTTCGGTCTGCGATTTTGTCCAAAACCCTTGCACTCTGTATATTGTGATTGAAATATCGTCCTGTTTCTCCATGATACAACGCATTGATAATCCGTTCTCCGGCATGTCCAAACGGAGTATGTCCGATATCATGTCCAAGAGAAATGGCTTCTATCAAATCGGTATTTAATCCCAGCACCGAGCCTATATTTCTGGCGATTCGTGCCACCAACTGTACATGATAAAAACGCCTTGAGATATCATCATTTTTCATCAGGGAAAATACCTGCGTCTTGTCCGCATATCTGTTATAAAACGGCAAATGCATAATTTTTTCTATGTCTCTGACAAATGCCGGACGCCATATGCTGGCCTTGTCCCGATTCATATCTCTTCTTATGATATCAGCATCAGAAAAACGATAAGGGTTCTTCCTGTTATTTGCCCTGTCCTCTTTGATTCTCTTCTGTAATTCCTCACTCAGCCGATTATACACAATATAACCTCCCTATATACAGCCTTATCCATTCTGTTCCGTAATCCTATTTTAAATCCTCTTTCTCAACTTTTCCAGCAATTTTGCAATTCCATACATTCCCAATATTACCAATACCACAACAATTCCATATATACTCATATAGAATCCATATCCACGCTTCGCATATATTTTCTCAAAAGGTGAACTTCTTGAAGGCCATCTTAAAAACATAAAATTTGTATCCTGCCATATATTTATAACATATATAACAGGTACAACAACAGCAAAAAACAACAAAACCCTATATATATAGGAAATTCTGGGTATATATTCCCCTGACAGCATAATCATAATCGGAAGCATAACCAAAATGCCATGTATGATAAAGCTGTGCAGACTCATAAAATTTACCACAGGATACCGTGTCCAATCCGGAAAGATTAATGCCGCCAATGCCCCCGGCAGAGCAACGATACACATAATTTCCCCCAGAAAATCTCCCGGGTGTATCAGATATAATATCTCTATGATTACTGCAAGTCCGCAAAGCTGAAAAGGCAGATATTGAAAATCCATATTTCCCGTTATGATAAGCACGCTATCCTTATACAATTCCATGCCCGCCAATATACCTGCAAATACAAGACGTATCTTCCGTCTTTTGAATACGCCGCTTTCCATATAAAACTTTATGCCACATAGTATACCTGCCGTTATGACGATAAGCCATGCAATATGCGTTAAGCTAAACAATTCAAAGCCTGAATTCTCCGGCAAATCATCCCAATAAGTAAAATAATCCTCAAACATATCTCTTTCCATCCTTCTTATGTAAGCCTGCTTTCATTATTTTACTAATATAATGCACTTTTTATGAATATTTATAATATATCCTTGTTACAATTATTTCTAAAAATACCCTCTGTATCATTGATAAAATACAGAGGGTAATAATGATACCGGCATACTTGAATTTTTATGCCGAATATGATTTGATTACTGTTTTACTCTTCTAATACCGTTGCCGTTACGGAAGCTGTTCCGTTTACTGTTACGGCAAGTGTTACATTGTATGTGGTGGTACCGGTAGTCTGCATCTTAAGCTGATAGCTTCCCTTCTCCAGATAAAGTATATTTCCTTTTCCTACACATTTGCCCATCTTGTCATACCACTTCCCATATTCTTTGATTGGTATGTCAGCATTATCAAGTGCAACATTCACCTTATATACAGGAAGTGTTATATTCATTTCCTTATCTGCGTTTACTGTCAGCAGATACTCATAACTGAAACAGCTGTAATTGTCGCCGCCTGTTTCAAGTGTATAGTTTCCTTCTGCAAGATAATCAATGCTCTTTCCATTTTCACTTGTATATCCTGACATATATGCCGAATATTTATCTGAGTCATTCCTGTTACTAATCCTGATATAGGCTCCTGAGATTGGATTTCCGCTCAAATCCTTTACACATGTCGTTACCTTTCTGCTCTCTTTAACATAGAATACCATCTGTGTCGTAGCTGTAAGCGCTGTATTATCCGCATCCGTAACGACTACGTTAAATTGATAGGTTCCTGCTTTCTCAAATTTCACCGATACATTATTCTTATTGGTAATCTGAACCCAATATCCGTCACCTTGGACAGTTCTCTCTCCATTTTCAAACCGATATATATAATTGCCGCTTCCGCCACCGGCGCTAATCTTTGAGCTATAGGTTCTCGTATACGGAGAATTAACGCTGTATGACGGCGTTGCGGCTGCATACAAATGCGTATTGTCATAGATAAGCCAGGTAATGGTATTTGTATGCGTATTGCCAAGCTCATCCGTACTCTTGATTACGGTAGTAAACTTGCCTGTCTGTAATGGAGTTCCGGAAAAGACTAAATATTCCATTCCATTTCCTGCCCTAGACTTAACATATGTTATTCCTTTAGGAACACCTGTCACGGAAACAGATGAAAATCCGAACCCATCCAGATAGCAGTTAAACTTTTCTATGGCAACCCCTTTTTCAACTGTTTTTGTGCTTGCAGAGGTATACTGATAGACACCCTCGCTGTAGGTTCCTTCTTTATATGTATTATGCTTTGTAAGCTTTACCTGTACATAATGATTTTCGTAAAGATATGTATCTTTATTCAGTGTAATGATATATGTCTTATTGTCCTTCGTATATACCTTATCTATCATACAGCTTTTTCTGTAGCTTCCTACTGCAAACTGCTTTGTCATAACGGCAAAATCACTTGCGGCAAGCTTGTATGCATCCGATATCGTAATCTGAACCGTACGGTTATTGGTTGCCTTTAACGAGGTAATTTTAATCGGATTGATAACCTTTATCGTACATGTTCTCTGCTTGCCTGAACCGTCCTTGGCTACTGCCGTAATCTTTACGGTCCCTGCCTTTTTTGCAGTAACTACACCGTATTTTGATACGGTGGCAATCTTTTTATTTGAGGTCTTCCAAATAACTGATTTCACATTTGCTTTCGAAGGCGTAACCGTTGCTTTCAGCTTCAGCTTTTTACCCTTTATCAGTGTTGCTGAGGTCCGATTCAGTGCCACCTTTGATGCCGGCGTACCGACAGTAACTTTAATCTTACATACCTTCTTCTTATTTGCCTTTGAATATATGGTAATCGTAGCCTTACCTTTTTTTCTGGCGGTAATCTTTCCCTTTGCGGAAACCGTAGCCACCTTCCTGTTGCTTGTTTTGTAAGCAACCTGCCTGGAAACATCTCCCGAAACGGTTACCTTGGTTTTCAGGGTAAAGGTTTTGCCCTTCTTAAGAGTTAACTGTTTTGCAGGAAGATTTGTTACCCTAATACTTTTTACTCTTCCACCTGCCGCATATGTGGTCAGCTTCGGAACGGTGATAATTGAGAGCATTACGGCAAATGCGATAACAACCGCAAAAATCCTCTTTAAAATCATGCCGGAATCATGTTTTTTCATTTGATACGCTCCTTCCATTACATTATATACCTATACATGTATCCCCTTTAAATCTGTATATTCAGAAAAATTCTACCATTCTTTATATCCAAATACAATACAAAAGCGCCGAAAAATATGTCGATTTCCCTTTTCCCTTATAGTATTTCATTTTCATCATCTGTATGTTATACTATGCAATGAGCAGTACGGCAAATCATATAGGCAATTCCGCTGCTTATAGACAAATTGTATATATTATCGCTATATGGCGAATACCCTTCACCAAGCCGCAGGCGAGGTGCATGGTAAAATTTATTAGGAAGGCGAACTACAAATGTATAAGATTGATTTTAATAAGCCAATTAATGTTCATTTTATAGGAATCGGTGGTATCAGCATGAGCGGTCTTGCTGAGATTCTTATTAAAGAAGGCTTTAAAGTTACAGGCTCAGATATGAAAGCCTCTGAGATTACGAATCAGTTGTCCGATATGGGTGCTTTAATCAACATCGGTCAGAGAGCAGGCAATATTACAGATGATATAGACCTCGTTATTTATACCGCAGCCATACATGAGGACAATGAGGAATTTGCCGCAGTCGTGGCAAAAAATATTCCAATGCTGACCAGAGCACAGCTTCTCGGTCAGATTATGTCCAACTACAAATATTCCGTTGCCGTCAGCGGTACGCATGGTAAAACAACCACCACCTCCATGCTGTCATACATATTATTAGAAGGTGATTTAGACCCTACCATTTCAGTCGGCGGTATGATAGATGCTATTGGAGGAAATATCAGAGTCGGCAGTTCAGAATACTTTGTAACAGAAGCATGCGAATACACAAACAGTTTCCACGCATTTAACCCACAGATAAGCATTATTTTAAATGTTGATGCCGACCATTTGGATTTTTTCAGCGGCATAGAAGAAATTGCTGAATCCTTCCATACATTTGCCACTAAAACCCCAAGCTCTGGTCTGGTCGTTGTAAACGGCGATATGGATTATTATGATACCGTTACGAAAGGACTTACCTGCCGTATCGTAACCTTTGGAGAAAAAGAGACAAATAAATACTCAGCATCAAATATACGTTTCGATTCCTTCGGTCATCCAACCTACACATTGATGATAGACGGAAAAGAAATAACGGAAATTACATTAAATGTATTCGGAAGACACAATGTATATAACTCTCTTTCTGCAATAGCGGTTTCCCTTGAGCTTGGAATATCCATGGAAGCTATCAAGGCAGGCTTACTTGCATGTAAGGGTGCCGACAGACGTTTCCAGTATAAAGGAACGATTCTGAACAATGTCAGGGTTATGGATGACTACGCACATCATCCAACCGAAATTTCCGCAACGCTGGAAGCTGCAAAGAACACCGATTACAATGAGCTTTGGTGCGTATTCCAGCCACATACATATACAAGAACCTATGCGCTGCTGGATGACTTTGCCAACGCTCTTAAGGTCTGTGACCATGTCATTATCGCAGACATCTATGCTGCCAGGGAAAAGGATAACGGACTTGTTTCATCAAAGGATTTGGCAGACAAAATAGCTGCGTTGGGCACAGATGCATTTTACCTTCCTACATTTGATGATATTGAAAATTACATATTAAAAAATTGCAAAAAAAATGATTTGTTGATAACTATGGGCGCCGGAAATGTCGATTGTATCGGTAACGAATTGATTAAAAAATAATTATCAACATTATCCACAGGAGCAAATTCGGGGTTTTCCAATTTGCTCCTGATTTTTTTGTTTACATAATATTTACAGAAATTGACCGGAATTCCCATTATTTCAATATTTTACTTTTTACATAAAAATGAAGCTGTTTTATACCAACATTATCCACAATTTCAACACCATTGTCCATTTTTCCAACCGACAATATGTTCTGTTTGCAATTTAAAAAACTCATGTTATAATGCATTTGCACTTGAGCGAAGCAGGTAATTTTGAGGAATAAATTAAAGGAGTTTTAACATGAGTTACATTACAATTTCAACAGAAAAAAATGAAACATATTCCTCAATATCAAATCTTTTTATAGATTACTATATGACACATGCAAACGGAGAATTTGTCAAAGTATATCTTTATCTTGTAAGACTTATGTCTTTCAAAGCACCGGTTTCGGTTGCTGATATCGCTGACCATTTTAATCTGACAGAAAAGGACATCTGTCGTGCAATTAAATATTGGATTACGCAGGATGTTATGAAGCTGAATTATAATCAGGCCGGTGAACTGACAGGCATCACACTGCTTCCTCTGAAAGAGAAAAAGAATGATACCGATATATTATCCAGAGATAACATCGCTCTGTTTAAAATGCCTGAGGACAAAGCTTCAAATGATGTAAAAATCGAAAGTCCAACGAAGGCTTCTGATAATTTGATGCATCAAGGTGCGGCAAATCATGTTTCATTCCAGACAGAACTTCCAAAAAAGGAGACCTTCTCTCCTGCTCTTGCTGCAAAGTTTAAGCATGACGAAGCATTTTCAGATATCATTTTTGAAGTCGAAACTTATTTTGGAAAGAATCTGTCGGCAAAGGACATGGAAACCCTGATATATATATATGATAGTTTGAATTTCTCCAGCGAGCTTATGGAATATCTGATTGAATATTGCGTAACGTTAAATAAGAAGAGTATGCGATATGCCGAATCTGTAGCAAACTCCTGGTATCAGCAGGGTATCCATACAAAGGATGAGGCAAAGGAAGCAGGTCGGAAGTACAATCCACTGTACCGTTCCATATTTAAGCAGCTCGGTATTAACAGAATGGAACCTACCTCTATAGAAACTGCCTATATCGAAACATGGAACAAGGATATGGGATTTGAACTGAATATCATTCTTGAAGCATGTAAAAAAGCGGTTATTGCCAAGCCTAATTCAGCAAATTTTGCATATGTCAACGGTATACTTGAAAACTGGTATAAAAATGGTGTAAAATCCATCAGGGATATTGATAAGCTTGACAGAGAATATGCCAACCAAAAATCACAAGCCAGAGGACAGGCTGCCAAGGTAATGACCAAGCCTAATTCATTTGGTGCATTTGCCTCAAGGGATATGGGTGATGAGCTTGACGAAATGGAGCAGTTGTTTTTAAATGAAATAAACAGTAAATAACAGTTTTATTTGCAGTTATGAAAAATACTGATTACGGATTATGAAAAATATTAATTATGATGACATATTAGCCACCCTGCAACATATCAGGATGGAAAATATACATATATATGACAACCGAAAAAAGCAGATATATCAGGAAATTCCCCGTATCAGGGAAATAGACGATACGATTGCAGCAAATGCTTTGTCTGCCGCAAAAGCACGTATTCTCAAAAGAGCAAACGATAAATCATCTGTACTTGAAGATAAAAAAGCTCTTATAGCGGAAAAAATGCAGCTGCTGAAAGAACACGGCTATGATACAGACTATCTCCAGCCTGTCTATCATTGCCGAAAATGTAAGGATACCGGATATATCAATAACAGTCCCTGCAGTTGTATGAAACAGATGATGATTAACCAGTTATATGCTCAGTCTACTATTTCCGATATATTGTCGAGGGAGAATTTCGACAGTTTTACATTGGAATATTATTCGGACAGCAATGATGGGAAGCACAGCTTTACGCCATATAACAATGCCCGTAATATCTTAGGGCGCAGCAAACAATTTGTCGCTGAATTCGATGAGCATAGTCCGGGAATACTGATATATGGCGAAACCGGTCTTGGCAAAACATTTTTGTCAAACTGCATCGCCAAGGCGTTACTTGACAAGGGACATACCGTACTATACCTGTCTTCCATCAATTTATTTGAAAATATCCTTTCGGATATAATCATGAATAATGGTCGCGAGCAGAACAAGGTTATGCTCTACGACTATATATATAGTTGTGATCTCCTGATAATTGATGATTTGGGAACTGAGCTTACGAACTCATTTGTCCAGTCTCAATTATTTGAAATAATAAATACACGGAATAACAAACAGTTGTCTACGATTATATCCACCAATCTGACTCTTCGTCAGCTTCAGGAGCGATATACGGAGCGAATCATGTCTCGCATAACGGACAGCTATCTTGTCTTTCATTTCTACGGAGATAACATCCGATATACGAAGCGAAAGCAGCGTATATCCAAGCACACAAGTATACAATAACTACATTACGGAGGATTTTGTCATGCCAGATGATAGCAAATTAGAAACGATACCAGTTGGTAGTTTGGGAATTGTTGCACACAAAAGCTGCAAGGAATTGGGCGATAAGGTAGACCATTATATTGTAAAATGGAGAAAAAATCGTCAAAATGAGCATAAGTCTTCCATAGTTTATCATGGCTATGAGAAGGAAACATATCTTATTGATACTGATTGCCCGCGTTTTGGTTCAGGTGAAGCAAAGGGTGTCATCAATGAGTCGGTGCGTGGTAAGGATATCTATATCATGCTCGATGTAGGAAATTATAGCTGTACATATACTATGGCAGGTCAGCCTCAGAGAATGTCTCCTGATGACCACTATGCAGATTTAAAAAGAATTATATCTGCCATGACGGATAAACCCAGAAAAATAACAGTCATTATGCCGTTCCTCTACGAAAGCCGCCAACATAAGCGTTCAACAAGAGAATCTCTCGACTGTGCTGTTATGTTACAGGAGCTCAAGCAGTATGGCGTTGACAATATTGTTACCTTCGATGCACACGACCCACGTGTTGTAAATGCCATTCCAAAAAGCGGCTTTGAAAATGTAAGACCAACCTATCAGTTTGTGAAAACGCTTCTTAAGACAACACCTGACCTTGAGATTGACAATAACCACATGATGGTAATTGCTCCGGATGAGGGTGCGATGCACAGAGCTATTTATTTTGCAAATCTGCTTGGTGTCGATGTCGGAATGTTCTACAAGAGAAGAGATTATTCAAGAGTTGTAGACGGACGTAATCCGATTGTCGCCCACGAGTTTCTTGGTGACTCCGTAGAAGGCAAAGACGTTATTATCATAGATGATATGATTGCTTCAGGAGAAAGCATGATTGATGTTGCAAAACAGCTGAAAAACAGAAAAGCCAGACGCGTTTACGCAATTGCTACCTTCGGTTTATTTACAAAGGGACTTGCGGTATTTGACAAATGCCATGAGGAAGGCATTATTGAAAAGGTCATAACAACCAACCTGACTTATCAGCAGCCTGATTTATTTTCACGCAGCTGGTATAAGTCAGCCGATATGAGCAAATATATTGCATTAATTATCGACCACTTAAACCACGATGCTTCCCTAAGCGATTTGCTTGACCCATCAGAAAGAATCAATGCGCGTATTGCAGAGTACAAGATACGCCATACCATCTCCGATAATTACGAGATATAATTGTGATACAAGAAAACAGCCTGCAAGATTATAATCCCGCAGGCTGTTTATTTTTTGAGAAACAAATTTTATATACTCAGCTCTATATAATTATATTCCATTCCCAAATCATCCAGCATATCCCCGATGGCTTCATTTGAGGTAAGAATGATAATCTGGTCGGTGTGAATACGACTCATGCAATAAAGTGCATTTCTAAGCCTCTTGGAATCATACGCCGTAAAGATATCATCTACAATAACAGGCATCTTGTCCTCGCAAAGCAGACTGGCAATACACAATCTTACGGCCAGATAGATTTGCTCCATGGTTCCACTGCTTAAATACTCTATTCCCATATAATGGTCATCATCCAGAACGGATATATGCATGGTATCATCCAGCAGTACCTTCTTATATTTTCCATCCGTTATGATACTTACCATTTCCGAGATACTGTCATTCAGCTGGCTTCCAAAATCATTATATATATCAACAGACAAATCATTAATCGTGTCTATCGCAAGGTCTATAGCCCGCTTTTCAGTTTCAAGCACCTCATATTCACTAAGAAGCTTATCCCGTTTTTCCTTTAATTCATAATATGCATCTCTTCTTACAACAGCATCGTGCTCCTTAAATTTAAGCAACTCAAGTTTCGCATCATGCGCATCCTGAAAATTCTTATCAATCTCTATACGGACAGTTCTGGCCTCGGTAGCACGCCCCAGCTCATACACCATCTTATTAAACTCTTCTTCATCAGGTGTCTTTTCGGCACTGTCAAAAAACCCCTTCCTATACATTCCGTCAATCATTGTAATTGCGACAAATGCAATGGTACAGATACAAAACAACTGCTGGATGGATTTTTGAAATTTCAGTAAATGTACAAATAATGTCACAAATGCCACAACCGCAATACCGGTAAGCAATATAATCAATATATTATCTGAAAGCGGTCTGTCCTTTTTCTTTGGTTCTTCCTCTAAGGCTTCAACCTCAAGAAAAATACGGCTTCTTTCCCGCGCCTCATCTTCATCAGGAATTGCAGCATCCTTTTCATTCACCAGTTGTCTTGCTTCTCGCTTCAGTCTGGCAATCTCCATATTATAAGAATCCAGTTCTTCCCTTCTGCTCTCTCTGATGTCCTCAAGGACTGCATCCACATCCCCAAGCTCCGCCATCTCCGCCTCATAGTCCTCTATTTGGGTAAGGAGTTTACGATTGTCATACTTCTTCTTTTCATTTTTCAAATATTTAATAGTCTCTGCCTTATCAATGTCCGCATTCTTGGTGGTCGTTAAATTAAGCACATAATTACCCAGCTCATCAGCCAGCTCTTTTCCCGGTGCGGCTCCATGCTCACCTATACACAGAGTATTGACATAGGTGCTTTTATCCACGTCAAACAGTAACCCATTAAACGAGTTAGGCTTTTTTAACTGAACCTCTTTTCCTGTTTCAATCTCAGTCAAGGTAGCATTTTTATTTGTTCTCAGAAAGCTTCTCTCTATCAAATGGCTCTTTCCGTTACTGCTTACATAAGCTTTGCCTGAATAGCCACTGCTGTTGATAGGTTTTCTAAGCTGATAATTATCAAGCTTTGCCCCCAATCCTCTTGACTTATCGATTCCATAAAGCATACCGACTATAAATTCTTTTATCGTTGTTTTACCGGACTCATTTGGTCCATATATCAGATTCAGCCCCGGATTGAGCTTTATTTCTTTATTATTGAATTTTCCAAACTCTTTTAGCAGCAATTTATTTATATACATTACTTTTCTCCAGTTGCAATCATGGCTTCAATACCATATTTCAATGCTTTCCTGCTTATTTCATCATCAGACTCAGATAATGTTTTGATAAATCTTCCCATCAGATTATTTTCATTATCCAAAAGCAGCTTGTCCATATTGTATTCATACATGGTATTATCTGTTACATCGTATATGTTATATTTCAGCTTAAGCTGTGAGAAATCCGGCTTCATACCATTTCCAAGCTGGCCTTGCAGAATAATCCTATAGATATTATTGGTTCCCATTTTCTCAATCTGTCTTCGCATAACATCCACTATCTGGGCTCCGCTATATTCCGGTTTCACTTCAAAACCTAAATTAATATAGCTTCTGCAATTAAGCGGCTCCCATTTGATTCGTGTCTCTCCATCAACACACTGTCCATATATGAAGCCTCTTCTTCCTGTTTCGGTACAATCGACAGGCTCAAGAGAACCTGAATATGCCATTTTGTTTTTCACCATATGTCTTGGCTTATGAATATGTCCAAGTGCCACATAATCAAATCCTGCTTCCGCCAATTCCCTGAAATTGATAGGTACATGCGTTTCATCTCCACCATGCATCAGCAGAATGTTGATTGCAGCTTCCTTCTGAGGACCTATATCAGCTGTCACATCATCCGTATATAGTGCCTTTCCATAGCTGAAGCCTGTAATACAGGTATTGATATCCTCCATGTATGCATTACTAAAACAATCCCTTGGCATAAGCACGGTATTTGACTGAAACTCATAGCTTTCAGCGGCAGAACCTTCTTCTATATAGTCGTGATTTCCGGCTATTATGATAGTCCTTGTAACCGTAAGCTTAGACAACCTGTAATCAAGATTTTTCAGTTGTGCCAAATCAGGAGGTGCATGAAACACATCTCCTGCAAGCAACAGAAGGTCTACCTTTCTATCCTCTGCAATGTCTATTAACTTGTCAAATGTATTTTCTATCTCCGCCGCACGTGTGCTGCTCCATGCCTTGCCTTTGTCCGGCCTGGCGCCCAAATGAATATCTGCTGCATGTATAAATTTCATAACAGGTTCCTCTTATCCATAATCTATTTATAATACCGGTTTAAGCCTCAACCAGTCTGCAATTATAAGCCTTCTGCCACATCATATCTATTCGCAAAACAATGCGGCTTCCAAAAGAACCAATCTCTTGTTTTTTCTCCATGTAGGTGCAAACTGACTGATATCAAGCGGTGTCTCTGAGCTTCCTATCTCAAGTGTGATGCCCGGAATACCACGCTTATACATTAGATACTCCCTGGACTGGTTACATGATATGGAAGTTGAACCATACAACACGTATTTGGACTGCTTGTATGCCACACTATACATATCATCAACTGTCTTTGCCATAGTCTCTCCCGCTTCAGGCGCACACATTCCGTATATTACCTCGCCCATGGCATGGTAGCTCAGGAAGCCCACTATCTCGCCTTCTGTTTCCACCCTGTCAAGCATCTTTATAATTGCCTTAACTTCGGCCTCACTATGTGGTTTCTTACCTGAATACCAGTCACTTCCCTTCGTACCATGAACCTCAAAGTCGATATCCCAGTTCTGGTTCAAATCCACGCCTCGTGCATTTGATTTCCACTTATAGGTAAGTCCACCCATTTTATATAAATTATTTCTCAACCTTTTATTCCTGATAGCATCAAATCCAAATTGGGCTATTGCCGTACCGTCAGGATTACAGGACGGCATAAAATGGATTGCAACCTCATCAAGTACACTGGAAACCTTAACCCCGCCTATGGTTTTATTGTAGTAATTTAAATAATACTCTATCTGCTTCATACAAAGCTGTACTGTCATATATTCTCTTGCATGAAGATTTGACAATACGATAAGGTGCTTATCCGCATCAGGATTTCCTACAATGACCTCATATAAATTACGTTTATCTGCGGTAGTACCCAAAATGTTAACCGTACAATGGTCTTTATATCGCTTCTGAAGCTGTGCGATATCCTGTACCATCTCCTCATAACTGTATTTCTGATGGTCCGTAGAAACAATATTCATATTGCTGTATATCTTTGTACGTGCTGTTGTACTGTCTGACCATTGGGAATAAACCTTTTTTCCACCTGACAACAGATATGTTCTGACACGTACATAGTATCTGGCATTTGTATCCAAATTGGCAATCTTATAAGCATTCTTCCCTTTACTTACAGTCTTTGTCTTTACGCCGGAAGAAAAGTTTTTCTTTTTGCTATACTGGATTTGATATCCTGTAAATGTCTTGCCTGCGGCCTTTAATGTTACGGTAACCGAACCCTGTCCGCCGACTATGGTTTTTACCGACGCCCCCCTTGGCGTTATATGAAAGTATCTGGTAAATGTACCGCTATAATTTCCTGAAAATTCTATTGTTACACAATATCTGCCCGGTTTTCTTCTTCCGTTCTGGTATGTTACCTTATAATTTGACGAGGATATCTTATTTCCCTTACTGTCATAAGCTGTAACCTTAGGTTTCTTTGTCCTGCCATCATATGAATATGCTGTCTCGCTCAGTTTTATAGACTTAATTCTGTATATGATTGTTTTTGCACCCTTTTCACCACAAATATTACACTGCTCTTCCTGATATCCGTTTGTCTTATTTGTTGCTGCCTTTACAACTGTCTTATAGTCATGCAGACATTCCTCGGTTGTAGTTTCCTCGGTTGTAGTTTCTTCGGTTGTAATCTCTTCGGTTGTTACTTCCTCTGTAGATGCAGCTTCGCTGCTGTTCTCTTTGGATGTACCCTCCATATTCCTCTGCTCTGCATGCACAAGTGTATTTTCCTTATATATATAGCTCATGCCCAATATGACACATACTCCCATGAAAATATAAAGAATTCTCATTCGTATATTCATTTTATCACCTCATATATCATTATCGTCATTCATAGTTCCTGAATCATCAAATCATATAAAACCTATACAATCCGATTGACCACATACATAATCTTTTTTATTATAAAACAATATCAGTAAAATGTAAAACTGACTTTAATGGAATTAATATTTATAAATGTATTATATCAAAAAGGGAAACCGCATAACATTTACGGTCTCCCTTTTTATATCTATTCCTGTCCCTCTATTTCCATCATCATATCTACAAATTTTTTCACTAATTTTACTGTCTCCGGTTTGCATAATCTGAGTTGATCCAGTATATCTCTTGGTACATTCTGAGAATGTGTACTCCCTAACAACAGATAATCGGGCGTAACATCCAAAGCGTGACATATATTAATAAGCAGCTCAACACTTACATTCTCTCTTCCATTTTCAATCGCTGACATATGATTATTGGATATATCCAATGTTTCTGCAAGTCTATACTGAAGTATTCCAAGTTTCTTCCGCCTGTCACGAATCCGCCTTCCCATATCCATAGATATTGAACCCATACCAAGTCTCCTTCATTAATCAGATTTTCATTATACATTCTGAATCATAGCAACTACATCCCCTAAACTCCACAATGTGAAACAGAATTATTCTGTGACGTATTCTAATACATAAAATTTATTATATTATTTTTTCTGCAAAGCATTATGAGATACCAAATTCAAGATAAATTTATTCCTGACCTTCAATTTCCATCATCATATCTACAAATTTTTTGACAATTTTTACTGTCTCCGGTTTACACAGTCTAAGCTGGTCCAGAATATCCCTTGGTACATTTTGGGAGTGTGTGCTTCCTAATAACAAATAATCAGGAGTCACATCCAGTTCATGGCAAATATGAATCAGTAAATCAATACTCAAATTTTCTCTTCCATTCTCAATTGCCGACATATGATTATTGGAAATATCCAACGTCTCTGCCAGCCTATATTGCAATATTCCCAGTTTTTTTCGTCTGTCACGAATCCTCTTGCCCATATCTACAGATATTGAACTCATAATAAGTCTCCTTAATTATTTGGATTTTCATTATACATTTTGAATAATAGCAATTAAACTCTCCAAACTCCACAATGCACAACACAACTATTCTGTATTGCATTTTGTTTTTAATTTTTTTGTATTATTATTTCTGCATTGCATTATGATATGCATTCAAAACATGTTTTGAATGAAAATCTATATTCCTGACATCCAAAATTAAAATGTTCTACATTATATTTTCTGTATAAAATTATTAATTTGTGTAAAAATATGTCGAATTTAACCATTTTTCGGCGTTTCTATACCACTGGGGCAAATCTATAGAAATCCAATAATCAATGGTGTATGATTGAAAAGTAGCTACTGATGATAACAAGTTCAAAGGAGGAAATTGTATGAACACAGTAGGTAAAAAGAAGAGATCTGCTGCAAAAGCAATAACATCAATACTTGATTCAACACTTAAAGCAGATGCAAATTCTACATCATGTTATGTTTTGTATCAGCCGATTGTGCCTGATAAATTATCGAGATATAAGAAAGAATATGATAAGCCGTCTAACGAACTGGCTGATTAAACAGGATGCCATATCGGAACAGGATGCATTATTATACTCATATGCTATAACACATATCATTATGGCAGCCTTGCCTATTGTCATTGTGTTTTTGCTTTCATGTATATCGGGTAATTTAATAAACTTCTTGTTTATTATCATCCCCTTTGTGAGTATCCGAAGATATAGTGGTGGATATCATGCTCCCTCTGCACCGATATGTCTTATTTGTTCATGCATCTTACTAATTATATCTGTTACTCTATCTAATATAATTAATGTCGGGGTAATGTTACATGGTATTATACTAATTTCTATTATAATACTAACCATAGTCAGTCCTATTTCTTCAGCAAATAAACCTATTGAAGAATACGAGCGCAATATATACAAAAGAAATCTGATTCTGATTCTACTATTCTTTGGTATTTTATATTTTATATGCGTATGTATAGGACCTATGCACTCGGCTGAAAGTCTGGCAGTCGGCATTATACTTCCTGCTATTCTTCAACTGCCTTGTATCTTAACAAAACATGAACAATAACTGTATTCTATAAAAATCATAACCACCCGTCCAACGGGTGGTTTGCTCTAGCCCTATAAGGGCTCGTTACCGGCCAGCGCCTAAAGACGCTGGCTTTCACTTTGTTCAAGCCATCTTGCCTTTGCCGCTTTTGCCACCCCTTGAAGGGGTTTTT
>JAGBHU010000052.1 GCA_017935345.1 Coprococcus sp. | reverse complement strand
TTCGTTATAAATCGGCTTGAACAACCTAATTATAACGGAAAGGTGATTTTTTTGTATAACAGTCGTCGCGCACCCGCATAGCGGGTGGTTTATATTTCGCACGCTTCGCGAGCTCAACAGGGTCACGACCCATAATAAAAAAGAGACTTCGGCCAGCAAAATTGCTGTCCAAAAGTCTCATCATTTACAGTAATACCAGATGCACATGCATCATTATGTTGATATTACAACATATACACATATGTTGACTACTCCCTAAAGGAACTTCGTAATTGTATCATAATGATATTTTTTTATCAAGTAGCTCTGTAAATATATTTAATTTTTTTCAATCATTTCCGTTGCACTGGCTTCCAGTTCTGCCACACCGCGAAGCTCGATGATAGGACTGCCCTTTCCCATGATATAATCACCGGTTATGGTAACTCTGCCGATACTGTCATCTCTTGGTATCTGATACATAATATCCAGCATAAACTTCTCAATAATTGCCCTTAAAGCTCTGGCACCTGTTTTCTTCTTGGCTGCCTCTTTGGCAATAGCCTCGTATGCACTATCATCAAACTTAAGGTCTACCTCATCAAGCGCAAGCAGCTTCTTGTACTGTTTCAATATGGCATTCTTTGGCTCCTTCAGGATTTTAATGTACATATCTTTATCAAGCGCATCCAGCGTAAATAATACAGGAAGTCTTCCTAAGAATTCCGGTATCATGCCAAATTCTCTCAAATCATCATTCGTAAGCTCCCTGAGAAGATTCGGCTCGTCATCATATTTATCCTTGAGGTCTGCCCGAAATCCGATAGATGCCTGCTTATTTATTCTTGCTTTTATTATATTTTCAATTTCCGGGAACGCTCCGCCGCATATAAATAATATATTCCTTGTATTGATTGTAGTAAGCGGAACCATGGCATTTTTACTTCCGGAACCTACAGGAACCTCTACTTCCGCACCTTCAAGCAGCTTTAGCAATCCCTGCTGTACAGATTCGCCGCTTACATCCCTGCTGTTGGAATTCTGCTTCTTGGCGATCTTGTCTATTTCATCAATAAAGACAATACCCCGCTCTGCCTTCTCAACATCATTTCCCGCTACGGCAAGAAGCTTTGACAGAACACTCTCCACGTCATCACCGATATAACCCGCCTCTGTAAGCGTCGTTGCATCCGTAATGGCAAGCGGTACATTCAACAGCTTTGCAATCGTCTTTACAAGATACGTCTTTCCGCAACCCGTCGGACCTACCATAAGCATATTCGACTTCTCAATCTCAATATCATCCATCGTGTCAGTCAGAACTCTCTTATAGTGGTTATAAACAGCTACCGCCATAACCTTCTTTGCATACTCCTGCCCTATAACATATTCATCCAACATTGCTTTTATTTTGTGTGGTGCAGGAATTGTACTTAATGAAAGCTCCGGCTCTTCCTTTTTAGGCTTTTCGGCTTTCTTCTTTACCTTCTGTGATTTCGGAATATCATTTTGTGCCGTAAACTTCGACATATCAATATTGCCAAATGGCATATTCGTTAAATCAAGAAACTGCATCCCGCCAAACCCTGAGCTGTTAAAGCTGTCAAAAGTTTTCTGCATGCAATCCGGACATACATTGATATCCCCCGGCATACTGACCAGCTTGCCGGCTACACTCTCAGGTCTTCTGCACAAATAGCAGTATCTTTCGTATTCATCATCCTTGTCTTCCTTATCTTCTATATCGTCTCTGATATCAGGCATAGCTTACCTCCATATGTAATATCTTAATATAACATTCACTAAGTGTTCATAGTATACCATACTATACTATAAAATTTCCACTACCTTATTTTTGTTAATTACCCTGTTTTTGGATGAAACTTAATTAAATAAAGTTGTCATCTGCAATCTGCTTCATATGATTCGTTTCCACTTAATATAATGATTCATCTGCTTTACATTTTATAATTGTCATGGAATTCAAAAACGAATTATGCTATACTGTAAAAAATAGGACGACAGTCGTAAGCTGCGTATACTGCTTCGGCTATATTTTCTGTAATTTGGAGGTGGGCTTATGAAAAAGCTTGAAATAGTAGTCCGTTCTGAGAAGCTTGATGATGTGAAGGCAATTCTGGATGAGTGTAACTCAACAGGTGCGATGGTATCCAATATCATGGGATATGGTAACCAAAAAGGTTATAAGACAACATACAGAGGAAGTGAATATGTTGTAAATCTCATTCCTAAGATAAAAATTGAAACAATAGCAAATGATGAGGTCGCCGATAAAATCGTAACGATGGTATGTGACAGAATCTCCACAGGAAAATTCGGTGACGGAAAAATATTTATATATGATGTATCGGACGTTGTCCGTATCAGAACAGGTGAACACGGCGAATCGGCATTATAACTTGATACCAATGTCATCAATATATGCGGGGAAACAAAACTGAAAATATTTCTGCAAACCTTTCCCCGCATTTCTTTTTACAAAATTCTACGTCAAAATAAAAAAATGAATACCTACCATAACAGCCAATACTATAACATTGACTACCGTAAAATATATAAAATATTTTCCTTTCAGTTCTCTATTTTCTCTTGCTATATATTTAAAAGATATCAGACTTGCCATTGATGCAATCATCGTTCCAAGTCCCCCAAGATTTGTTCCTATCACAAGGCTGTCTACGCAAGGCGTAAATCCCGACAAAAGTAAGGCAGCAGGTACATTACTGATAGCCTGGCTTGCAAGTACGGCGGTTATAACTTCATGTCCTGATATAACCTGCTCAAGCATATTCGCAAAAGCCCCGACTCTGCCCATATTTCCAATAAATATAAAAAATGCTGCAAATGTAAGAAGCAACGCATAGTCTACATGTTTCAGTATATCCCTGTCAAATATCAAAACAACCACAACAACGATAACCAGCGTTACCAGATAAGGAATAAGTCTTGCAACCGTAAGTACACAGAACAGAAACAGTATTAAATACATCCCTATTTTCCGGATATCACTGCTGCTGTTTTTGCTCTCTGCCTTGATATCAATTCTGACATTTTGCTTTTTACCACAATTCAAAAAACACCATACCATAATAATTACTGCGGCAAGAATGACATACGGACACGTCAGCTTCACGAATCCGGTAATTGACATACCGGATAATCCGTACAAATATAGATTCTGTGGATTTCCTATCGGCGTAAGCATACTTCCGAGATTTGCTGCTACAGTCTGCATGACCACGACAGGGATCAGCCATTTCTCTGCTACCCTTTTGTCGAGCATATTAAGGCTTGTTATTGCCAACGGAACAAATGTAATGAGTGCAACGTCATTTGTTATTATCATACTGAAGAAAAAGCATAACATGATTAGTATCATTATTAATGCCCTTAATCTGCTGATATTCCCCACAATAGACGCTGCAAGCCTGTCAAAGATCTCCTGCTTCTGCAAACCTGCAACCACCACCATAAGCGAAAAAAGAATTGCAAGGGTTCTATAATCCACATACTCCATATATTTCCTATCCGGTATTACAAAAAACATAGAGCATATGGCAAGTAGTACCGCAATCGATAGAATGGTCTCCTTTTTTGCCATAACAATAAGCTTTTTCCATGCCTTATTCATCACATTCTTATCCTCTCATCAACATAAAATCAACAATTGCTGTTTCATTATTCTCACTAAAGGTATATAATATAGCAAGTTATACAAATTTACAAGAAAAAGGGTACATACAAATGAGTAAAGAAAATAAAAAACGAACTATTTTGCAAGGCTTCGAATGGTATCTTCCCGATGATGGAGATCATTGGAACAGACTTGCCGGACAGGCAAAAGAATTACAGAAAATGGGAATAACGGGAATATGGCTTCCACCTGCATATAAAGGCACGGGAGGCATACATGATGTCGGCTACGGTGTATACGATATGTATGACCTTGGAGAATTTAATCAAAAAGGGAGTATTCCTACCAAATACGGAACAAAAGAACAGTATCTTACTGCGATAAAGAAGCTGCAGGCAGCAGGCATAAAGGTATATGCAGACATCGTTTTGAACCATCGTATGGGTGCTGATGGTGTAGAAGAGGTAAATGCGGTTCTGGATTCAAGTAATAACAGAAACAATTGTATTTCGGCACCATATCCTATTCTTGCATGGACTAAATTCACATTTCCGGGAAGAAACGGTGTATATTCCGATTTCACATGGAATGCATCTCATTTTGATGGTGTAGACTGGGATGACAGAAAGAAGCAAAACGGAATCTTCTTATTCGAAGGAAAAAGCTGGGAGCAAAATGTAGATAAAGAGCTGGGAAACTATGATTATCTTATGGGCGCCGACCTTGATATGGGAAATCAGGAGGTCATAGACGAACTGGATCGTTGGGGCAAATGGTATCTTGAACAGACAAATGTAGACGGCTTCAGACTTGATGCCGTAAAACACATCAACTTCAGCTTCTATACACACTGGCTTTTAAAGCTGCGAAAGGAATCCGGAAAAGAGCTTCACACTATCGCTGAATACTGGAATCCAAATGCATCAGCATTATGCCATTATCTTGATGCATCCGGTCATGTAACCACATTGTTTGACGTTCCGCTTCACTTTAATTTTAACAAAGCCTCCGGCAATAACGGAAACTTCGATATGCGGCGGATATTCGAAGGAACACTGACAGATGCAAGACCGGATTATGCCGTAACCTTTGTAGATAACCATGATACACAGCCCGGTCAGGCACTCGAGTCCTTCGTACAGGCATGGTTTAAACCTCTTGCATACGCTCTGATACTGCTTCGTGACGATGGCATACCATGTATCTTCTACGGTGACTTATATGGAATTCCTCACGACAACATCCCACCTGTCAAAGGACTTCCGGAGCTGATAAAGGCAAGAAATTTTAGTGCCTATGGCACACAGACAGACTACTTCGACCATGAAAACATAATTGGCTGGACACGAAACGGCTCACCTGATATGCCGGATTCGGGTATGGCTGTTATTATGAGCGAAGGCCCCGGTGGCAGCAAATACATGTGTGTAGGCGCAGAACATGCCGGAGAAACATTTGTAGACCTGCTTGGCAACTGCACCGACAAAATAGTGCTAAATGAAACCGGCTGCGGCGATTTCAAAGTCGGCGGCGGCTCCGTCAGTGTATGGCTCCCCGAAAAAGCCTGCACAAGACTTACAGAATAAACTTCTGATAATACAATATCACCTCCGGACAGACTATCCGGAGGTGGTATTATGATTGTATATTATTTTTACATGTCACGAGCTTTCCTGACGCAGGCTTTCATTGCTTCAAATATGGCGGAACGGAAGCCTCTTTCTTCAAGGACACGCACAGCCTCTATCGTAGTACCTCCCGGTGAGCATACCATGTCTTTCAGTTCACCAGGATGTTTTCCTGTTTCCAAAACCATCTGTGCACTTCCCAGAACTGCCTGTGCAGCAAACTTATATGCCTTATCTCTCGGCATACCGTCCGCAACAGCCGCATCAGCCATAGCTTCAATCAGTATGTAAACATAGGCAGGTGAGCTTCCGCTAACGGAAACACATACATCCATCAGATTTTCCGTTATGGTTTCCACGATACCAAAGCTGCCTAATATATTGAATACCGTCTTATACTCTTCATCATTGATATTTTTATTTCTACATGCTCCTGTCATACCCGCTCCTACTAATGCAGGGGTATTCGGCATTGTACGAACCAATTTAACAGGTTTTGCAAATTTTTCTTCCAGCCATGCAATCGTTTTGCCCGGTGCAATGGTTATAATAATCTGTTCAGGCTTTATGCTGTCACGGATTTCAACAATTACCGTTTCATAATATTGTGGTTTAACGGCAAGCACCAATATACCGCAGCCTTTTACTGTACTGATATTATCTGTCGATGCAGCAACACCCAGCTCTGTTTTTATTTTATCTGCTGCCGCCATCGAAGCATCCGATGCAACAATATCATTTGCCGCATATATATTATTTGAAATTAAACCCTTCATAATTGCGGTAGCCATATTTCCACAGCCAATAAAACCTATTTTCTGATTATTCATATTATAACCTCCCTCTGAATCTCCATTATAGCGGCATTTATGCACACGCTATATGTAATATACCACTTGCCACACAGAAGAACAAGAAAAAAGAACAACATCCGTCTATTCTCATAAAACAAATGTTGTTCTCTTTTTTTCACTTCATAATTGATAAATCAGTCAGAACATGCTTCACAAGCTCTGCATCCGCAAATTAAAGACTGCAGGAACCTGACTCTCCATCAGCTGTGTAATATACCATACCTGTTTCCGGCTGATAATATACATTTAATTCCTTAACTGTCTTCTTATCAATGTTTGCCTTTACCTTATCAATGATTTCTGCAATTTCAATCTGTCCACCTGCGAACTCTATAAATACCTTCTCAGATACCTTAGCCGGAGCTGCTTTCTTAGCTGCTGCCTTTGGAGCTGCTTCCTTCTTTGCAGGAGCTGCCTTTGGAGCTGCCTCTTTCTTTGCAGGAGCTGCCTTCGGAGCTGTTTCCTTCTTAGCTGCTGCTGCCTTTGGAGCTGCTTCCTTCTTTGCAGGAGCTGCTGCCTTCTTAGCTGCCTCAGCCTTCTTAACTGCCTCTACCTTAGCAACTGCATCTGCCGGTGTAGCCTTAGTTACCTTCTTAACTTCCTCTGTTTTCTTAGCTGTAGCCATTTCAAATTCCTCCACTAAATAAAAAAAATATTTATGTATTACTTTATGTATTATTCATTCAAGCTAGGTTGATATTACTCCATTTTTACATTTTTTTCAATATTAGTGATTTCTTTTCTCCTTTTTGTAGTATCAAAAGTCTAAAATTATCAAAAAAGGCAACAAATTAAACAAAAAAACTGCCGGACAAAATGACATCCAACAGTTTCTATGGTACATTTATACAATTTGTATAGTTAATTCGCCAGAATATTAACCACTTCATTCAAATGCATACCATTTGAACCTTTAATTAATACAATATCTTCCGGTCTTAAAAGCGCCATTAAGGATATGGCAACCTCTTCATTATCTGTAAATGAAAATGTCTCTGCATGCTTTGTTTCACACTCATCCAGCACCTTTTTTATTTCCTGTGCATGTTCCCCGATAACAATTACCGCATCGATTTTCTTATCACAGAGATATTCTCCTATTTGCCTATGATACTCCAGACTGTTTTCTCCCAGCTCAAACATATCTCCCAAAACCGCATATTTTTTCCCTTTACAATCGATGTCACACAATACATCGATACTTGCCTTCATCGAATCAGGGCTGGCATTATAGGTATCATCTAATATCGTATACCGATTTTCCTGAGCCAGGATTCTTTGTCTCTGTCCGTGGAAATCTTCAAATGCCTTTGAAGATATTTCAAACGGAATACCAAGCTCATGTGCAACCGCCATTCCTGCAAGGGAATTCCTTACATTATGCTTGCCAAGAACATTCATTCTGACCGTTACCCTTTCATCACCGAAAACGGCATCATATACCGTATACTTATCTTCAAAATGTATATTTTCCGCTCTGAAATCACAATCCTCACCACAACCATATGTCATCGTTCTGCACGGCAGAGAATCCTTTATCTCATGGAGAAGCACATCATCACCATTTAACAGAAGAAGTCCGTCTTTACGCATACTGCTGATAATATCCAATTTCTCCGTTCTGATATTTTCTCTCGTTTTCAGATATTCAATATGTGCCACACCTATTAATGTAACTACCGCTATATCAGGTTTTACCATAGATGAAAGCACTTTCATCTGTCCCGGCTCGCTGATACCCATTTCTATCACCGCAGCATCGTATTCGTCAGTCATCTTTGAAAGTGTAATCGGCACTCCCTGCTGTGAATTCAGGTTTCCCTCCGTATGAAAACAGGGTCTGTCCATAGCAATAGCAGCCGTAATCATCTCACGCGTAGTTGTCTTGCCTACACTGCCTGTAACACCAACCACAGGCATACGATATCTGTTTCTTATGTACAATCCGATATCCTGAAGAGCCTTTTCGGTATCATCAACCCTGATAAATGCCTTTTCTGAAATCACAACATTATTATGCTGTGATGTAAGTGTCGCCGCACCTGTTTCCATTGCCGATTCTATAAACCTGTGGGCATCTACATTTCCTCCAAGGAGCGGAACAAACAAATCCCCTTCTTTTATCTTCCTTGAATCAATACAGATATCCGTAAGTACCGTATTTTCATCTCCACATAAGAGAAAACCGCCGGTAGCTTTTAAAATATCCTTTACTGTTATGTTTATCATTCTTATCCCCTATTCTAAATAAGCACTCAATACGTGTTCCCAGTATAGCATGATTTCCAAATTTTGTATATATACACCCCTTATTTATCTTTCGACATCTTCCGTATATCCTCTATATATTTTTACAGTTCCCAGAAATCCTTTATCCTCTGCGTTACATTATTTCTGTTTACACACATATAATCATTCCACTCAATCGGAAACAGCTGACAATATTCATTTGCCGCAAATCTCTCATCCAGTAATAATATAATACCCCTGTCCTCTTCCGTACGAATCACTCTGCCCGCCGCCTGAAAGACTTTATTGATTCCGGGATACAGATATGCATACTGAAAGCCGTCCTGCGTTCCGGCATACTGTGACTGTATATCCGCCAAACTTCTGTTATTAAAATAATCCATCATAATCCGTCTTTCATTACATACCTGTGGAAGTCCCGGACCGACTACAACTGCACCAATCAGCTTATCACCGGTCAAATCGATTCCCTCCGAGAATATGCCTCCCATAATACAGAATGCAAGCACATTGTTCTTTTCTTCAAATTCCCGTAGGAACGCTTCCCTTTCAGCCTCATTCATATGTGAATTCTGCAATAATATATGAATATTCTTATTGGATTCATCCGATGCCGCAATTTCATAAACCTGATTCAGCATTTGATATGACGGAAAAAAGACCATATAGTTGCCCTGCTTACTACATACAAGACTTTTGATGTAGCAATAGATATTCATATATTCCTGTTCCGTCCGTCTGTTATATCTTGTCGTAACATCAAGCCCAAGCATGATTCTTCTGTTCGCCTGTTCAAATGGAGAAGGAATATAAATTGCATAATCCTCAGGCTGGTTGGACAGCATCTCCATGTAATACTTTACAGGCAATATGGTTGCCGAAAAAAATATTGTGGCTATTCCTTTATCCAGACATGTCTTTAGATTATTTGCAGGATGTACACAATACTCTTTCAGCATAAATCTGCCGTCATAAAGAAGCTCATCATAGATTACATAGCTGTCATCTACCAAATCCGATATATTCAGAAAGCTTGTCAGTTTGAAATAGAAATCCAGTATCTCTTTACGCTCCGGTATGTGCTTGTAATCCTCCAGAAAGCTCTCCATAGCTGAATGAAGATTGAGCAGCTTAAAATGGATATCCCCCAGCCCCGTAAGCACCTGATAATTGTCATCTCCCAGTGCCTTCTTCATGGCAAGCAGTTCTTTATTACACTTATCGATATTCCGTGCCGTTTTCTCACTATATTTTTTTATAATCTTTTTGATGTCAAGAAAATCCTCTTTTATCAGTGTGGCACTATACATGGAAGAAGCTCTTTCTACCAGATTATGCGCTTCATCTACCAGAAACGTATATCTTCCGCCTGCTCCGCCTTCATTTGCAAAAAATCGTTTCAGATTTACCCGAGGGTCAAATACATAATTATAGTCACATATGATTCCGTCGGCAAATAAAGCCGCATCAAGACTAAGCTCAAACGGACATACCATATGCTTCTCTGAATATGAAGTAACCGTATCTCTGTCTATCCGTTCTTCATTCGTAATCAAATCATAAAGTGCTTCATTGATTCTGTCAAAATGCCCCTTTGCATATGGACAGCTTTCAGGACTGCAATCCATTTCAGGTAATGGACAGATCTTCTCCTTTGCCGTTAATGTAACGGTCTGAAATACAAGCCCCTGATTTCGAAGAAGCTCTATTGCCGCCGCCGGCGCAGTATGTGCGATTGTTTTTGCCGTAAGATAAAAAAGCTTCGTTGTAAGTCCCGTTGCAAATGATTTTATGGTTGGATATATTGCCGCCATCGTCTTGCCGATACCTGTAGGAGCCTGAACAAACAAATGCTTTTCCCCTTCAATTGCCTTGTAGACACAGGCAACCATATCCCTCTGGCCTTTTCTGTATTCAAATGGAAATTCCAGCTCCTCTATGGTATCGTTTCTTTCATCTCCATGTGATATGGCATAATCCACCCATTTTAGAAGCTCATCAATTAAATCCGAATACCACTTCTCCAAATATGTAAATGTAAAATTCTCTGAAAAGCGTTTTATTTCCTCTGTATCCAGGTTTACATAAGTCATCTGAACACAGATGCTTTTCAGCTCATTTTGCAGGGCATAGATATACGCATAACACATCGCCTGTGCCTGATGAACCTTTATCGGTGCTTCGATATCCGAAAGCTTTTTGTATACCCCTTTGATCTCATCTATGGTCACAGACGGTGCCTCATCGTTATCCGTACCGGCACAATCCATCATATTCGCATTTGTATTTTCTGCGTCTGTATTTGTAATGCCTGTATTCTTATTTTCATGACGCATGTCGATAATTCCGTCTGCTCTGCCTTCCACCGTGACATGATAATCCTCACGGCTTACCGTTAGTGAAAGCGGAACTTCTGCATTATAATAAGACCCTGCCTTTTTCTGAAGCTTTCTATGAATTTTGCTTCCTGCATTCATAGCCTCTTTAGACAGAGTCCCACTACTACTATCACTGATATCGCCACTTCTGAATATAAATTCTACAAGATTTCTTACTGATATTTTAATATTCATACACTATTTTCTTTGCTATTTCATCAGCACATGCCTTATTTTTCAGACATTCCACAAGCGCAAGTCCAAAAGGTATTGCCGTTCCAAGTCCCCGGCTCGTGATTACATTTCCGTCCCTTACGACGCTGTCCATAACAACCTCTGCACAGCAAAGCTCCGCCTCCATACCCGGATAGCAGACAGCCTTCTTATCCTTCAATATCCCAAACGCACCAAGCGCCGTCGGTGCGGCACATATGGCAGCCACATATTTACCTGTTTCATATTGCTTTACCACAAGCTCTTTCACCTTTGGATTTGCAATAAAATTCGGCACACCCGGTATTCCGCCCGGAAGTACAATCATATCGGCATCATCCGATATCTCGGAAATCTTCTCATCCATTTGAATGGTTACATTGTGAGAGCTGGTTATCGTGTCCGTATCCTCTGATGACACCATAAGACACTCGATTCCCGCACGTCTTAATAAATCCACTACGGTAAGTGCCTCAACCTCTTCATTCCCTGTTGCAAATAATACTCTGACCTTCATCATATCCTCCTTATCCAATCACCGATATCCTTTTTATAAACGCATCGATATCTTTTTTATTCATGCTGCTAAGTGAGCTGTTATGATACCTGTTATCAAACGTAACTTCCCTGTAAAACCAATCGGGCGGCACAAATGCTTCCGCCAGCTCACAAGATGGAAATTCCACCTCCGCATAGACAAGTCCTTTAAAATCACCTTCAAATATATCCAGCTCAACATTCAGTTCCTTATCTGCCAATGCATCTCCACAGGTTCCGTTTGTATCTGTAAGCGGTATGATATATCTTGTCTTTGACAGAATATTGCCCTCTACCTTATCCGACAGGGAAACATACTCCTCCTCTGACAAGAAAAGCTCATACTCCTGTCTTGCCAACAGTCCCTTGGATTTTACCGTAAGAATATATTTGTCATCAGCCCTTCTTATCCTTATCACAGGCTGAACGGCTATATATCCCTGTTCCAGCCTGACTGCCTGATAGCCTGACAAATCAAACGGAACAGCCTGAATCAAATATTTTTTTTCTATCTCCATATCATCACCCTAAAACAAATCCTGAGGCGGCTTCGTCATATCAATATGACTAAGAATTCCCCTGTTTATAAACATAAATGATAAGAACACATTGATCATCATCAGCAATGCCTCAGGCACAAAATATCCTGCTGCAAAATTTACTGCCGCAAGCAGCATGGACAAAGTAAGACCGTATATACAAACCTTATATACCTGTCCATAGCTCAGCCCTGTCTGGAAATTGCCTGCAACGGCACGACCCACTATCGAGAAAATAAGTGCATATAATAATATTTTTATAGCTTTGCCTATCATATTGGCAATATATACAATGACAAGGTATATATAAAACGAAGGTGCAAGCTCTGCCAGTTTACTGTTGTCAAAGCTGACAGGAAACAGAAGCGATAAAGCATAATTCATATACTCATAATTCTGACCGCCGCTGATGATACCCATTATGATATTTTCTCTTCCCATTGCAATATATGCGCCGTCCTCTTCTATATCATCCAGACTCAGCTTTTCTTTTTCGGTATCTATATATATTATCATTTCACCAATTGAAAGCTCCAGATTGCCGTCCATTTCAAGCTTAGCACCATCATAGGTAAACGCAGGAATCTTGTTCAGCGCAAGATTTTTAAATCCGCCCGTTTTTGCTATAAAAGTAATGGCACTGATTCCGAATTCAATAAACACCAACAAGAATGTAATGACAAACATAAATGCCACCAGTTTTCCCGTCTTCAGTCCGGTAAGCTGCTTATAATTTTTGGGACTGCTGACTGCTATTGCGATTTGGTCAGCCATTGTAACCTTTTTGTAATCTTCTTCCATTAAATAATCTCCAACCTCTTCATTGCATTATATATTCCGTCGAACTCTGCATCCTCAGTAACCATCATTACCTTTTTCTTGAGTTCATCAGGTCCTTTTGCCATTATAATACTATTTGGAACATAGGACAACATCGGTTCATCATTATTTCCATCTCCAAATGCATAGGCACTTTCAAGCGGCAGATGAAAATAATCCAGCAAATATCTGATACCCGTTGCTTTACTGTATCCCTTTGGCACTATCTCACAGAAATTTCCTTCTCTGTCTATATAATCAAAATATTGATTTACATAATCCCTGAATTCAGGTAAATATCGATTTTCGCCGTCATACCATGCACAGAATTTGTCAAATACAAAATCCTTCGATTCAATATCTTCACCGACAAAAATTCCGTTTTTCCTGAAATAGGCAGTCATTTCCAAGAGAAGCGCATTATTCTTATTTTCCCCATCTATATAGACCTTGTCTTTATGCTCATATAGTCCATACATCTGATACCGTCTGCAAGCCATTGCCATATCACGGCACACATCCGCTGTCAGCTTATGATGAAACAGTACATGATTCTGATATATAATGCAGGTACCGCATCCACATACAAAGCCATCAAATCCGGCTGACTTTATTTCCTCCGTAATGTTGCAATACACCCTTCCTGTATTGATAAATACAAGATGTCCTTTCTCTCTGGCAAGAGCAAGTGCCTTTTTCGCACTTTCCGGAAAATATCTTTTTCCGTCCTCCGTGATTAATGTTCCGTCAATATCAAAGAAAAGAATTTTTCTATCTTTACGCATGATTACATCTTCCTCATTAAATCTATCATCTCAAGCGCGCCCATCGCACAGTCATAGCCCTTGTTGCCTGCCTTTGTTCCTGCACGTTCAATAGCCTGTTCAATATTTTCAGTTGTTACAATACCGAACATAACCGGTATCCCTGATTCCAGTGATACGGCAGCAATCCCCTTTGACACCTCATTACATACATAATCATAGTGACTTGTTGCACCTCTGATTACCGTACCAAGACAGATTACCGCATCATATTTGCCGCTCATAGCCATCTTCTTTGCCGCAAGCGGAATTTCAAATGCACCCGGTACCCATGCGACTGTGATATCTTCTTCCTTTACGTCATGACGGAGTAACGCATCCTCTGCACCGCCTACCAGCTTTGAAACAATAAATTCATTAAATCTCGCTGCTACGATTCCTATCTTTGCTCCATTTGCTACTATTTTTCCTTCAATCTTATTCATTTTTTGGTTCTCCTTTTTAATTTGTTATGTTAGCCGTACGGCTGTGACTGTGTGCTGTTATATATGCGTATGGTGCATTTGCAGATGCTTTAGTTCTTCTTATGGCTTATATGCAGGGTGTTTATTCTCAAAAATCATATGTTTGAGCTCATAGCTTATTGCTATAGATAAAACGAGCAAGCGAGTTTATGATTTTTGGAAATATGACCTTAATCCTGCATATAAGCCATATAGAAGACCTTAAGTATCGAAACAGCACCATACGCATATATAACAGCACGCAGTCACAGCCTGTATTTGGCAGTATATACTTTACAAATCCAGTATATGTCCCATTTTTTCTTTCTTGGTTCGCAGGTAGAATTCATCGAATTTACCGGGCTTCATTTGGATTGGGACACGTTCTACGATTTCAAGGTTATAGCCTGCAAGTCCGTATACCTTAAGAGGGTTATTTGTAAGCAGTCTGAGTTGCTTTATACCAAGGTCAACAAGAATTTGTGTACCTATGGTATAATCTCTGGCATCCTCAGGGAATCCCAGCTTGAGGTTTGCTTCAACCGTATCAAGTCCGCCGTCCTGTAGCTGATAGGCCTTTATTTTGTTAATCAAGCCGATTCCTCTGCCCTCCTGTCTCATATAGAGAAGCACGCCTCTGCCTTCTTTTGCAATCATTCTCATTGCTGCATCATACTGCTGTCCGCAATCACATCGTGCCGAACCAAGCGCATCGCCTGTCAGACATTCTGAATGAACCCTGCACAGAACAGGCTTACCATCTGTAATATCGCCCTTTACAAGTGCTACATGATGCTCCCCGTTCAGCTTATTGATATAACCATAAATCATAAAGTCACCATATCTGGTTGGCATCTTTGCTTTTGCAACACACTCTACAAATACTTCATGTTCTTTTCTATACTGCACAAGCTTTTCAATGGTAGAAATTTTAAGGTTATGAACTTTGGCAAATTCTATCAAATCTTCCTTTCTTGCCATAGTGCCATCGTCCTTCATAATTTCACAGCACAGACCGCATGGTTTCAGTCCTGCAATTTTCATCAAATCTACCGTAGCCTCGGTATGTCCGTTTCTCTCTATGACGCCACCTGCCACAGCCTGAAGCGGAAACATATGTCCCGGTCTTCTAAAGTCAGACGGCTTCGCACCCTCTTCCACAAATTTTCTGGCCGTTATTCCTCTCTCTTCTGCGGATATACCTGTTGTTGTATCCACATGGTCTACCGATACCGAAAATGCCGTACAATGGTTATCCGTATTTGTAATACACATCTGGGGAAGATTTAACTTATTTGCATACATTTCATCCATCGGCATACAGATCAGTCCTCTGGCATACTTTGCCATAAAATTAACATTTTCCGTTGTGGCAAATTCCGCCGCGCAAATGACATCACCTTCATTTTCCCTGTCCTCATTATCCAACATAACAACCACCTTCCCTGCCGCAAGGTCAGCTGTCACTTCCTCTATTGAATTAAATTCAAAACCCATTTTTAGTCCTCCTTTATAAGCCTCTCTATTTTTACATTTGCTTACATAACTATTAAATTTGCAATTGGAATATGGCAATCTGTTTACATAACTCTTGAATTTACAATTGGATTATGGCAATCCGTTTACATAACTCTCGAATTTACAATTGGATTATATCCATCTGTTTCATACTATAAGTTTACATAAATCCATTTTCTGCAAGAAAATTCATATCGATGCCTGACTGCTTCTGTAATTGTGAATCATCTGTTTTAAATGATAACAGTTTTTCTACATATTTTCCTATGATATCATTTTCCAGATTGACAATATCACCCTTATGATGTTTCAGCAATGTAGTCTCCCCTGCCGTATGCGGAATAATGGATACCTTAAAACAG
This sequence comes from Coprococcus sp., assembly GCA_017935345.1. Classification (GTDB taxonomy): domain Bacteria; phylum Bacillota; class Clostridia; order Lachnospirales; family Lachnospiraceae; genus Coprococcus. The sequence continues at coordinate 99,166 of JAGBHU010000052.1, read as the reverse complement.
ATATCATCCACATATGCTACCGTAAGGCTGATACCGTCTATGGTTATGGAGCCTTTTTCAATAATGTATTTTAAGAGCCTGCTGTCACAGTCAACCGTTACCCATACGGCATTATCTTCTCTCTTCAATTCTCTTATGCTTCCTGTTCCGTCTATATGACCGGAAACGATATGTCCGCCAAATCTTCCGTTTGCCGCCATCGCCCGCTCAAGGTTTACATAACTTCCGGATGATAAACTTCCCAAATTACTTCTTCTTAACGTCTCAGGCATTACATCAGCCGTAAATACATTTCCTGCCATACCCGTTACCGTAAGACATACCCCATTAACGGCTATACTGTCTCCGATATTACTGCCGGAAAGAACCTTATCGGCCTCTATGGCAATACTACAGGAGTCTGTCCCCTTATCTATCCTTTTAATCTTTCCTATCTCTTCTACGATTCCTGTAAACAACAAATCACCACCCTATAAAATTAAAAATCCTGAAGATATTATCTCCAGGATTTTAAATCATATATCGAAATAAATGCATAATGCAAAAACATCAATATCGATATCTACTTCTCTCATCCAGACTTTACTGTCGGCTTTGGAATCTCACCAAATCATGCCTCTCGGCTCGCGGGCTTATGATATATGATGCAAGCACCTCATCAAATACCGCCGGTAGTGAATTACACACAACCCTGAAGTAATATTTCAAATTTTCAAAATATAAATTTCGTTACTATAATATATCATTTGTACCGGAATGTAAACAGTAAAATATTATTTATCTCTATTTCCGTTATCATCTAGCCGTCTGTAAGCTACCATGATATATATTGTTTGAAGAATATTAAAATACGTTGGTACTTAGTGAGTACGAAGTACGAATTTAGTACCACTACGTATTTTACAAAGCGCAAGCGGTTCGTAAAACAATATATATCATGGCAGCTTACAGATGTCTGAACAGTAACATTCTTTATACGCTGTTTTCACTAGAACCGCTTATACTTCAACAGTACATCTTCGCCAATACGAGTTATGTCAACCAAGCTGAACATATGCGCATCATCAGGCATCTCTACGCCCCTGCCGCCTACGGGCGTATATGTTCCGTCTCCGCCAAATATCTTAGGTGCTACAAATACATCCACCTCATTTACAATTCCCGCTTCAATAGCACTATCATTAAGACAGCTTCCACCTTCCAACAATATACTGTCTATTCCCATATTTCCCAGAATCGTCATAAGCTGTTTCAAATTCACATGTCCGTCTGCACTTTCGGTTTCTATGATTTCGACGCCTGCTTCAAAAAGCTGTTTTTTCTTTTCTTCATATGTTTTTTTATTTATCACGCATGAATTTTCTGTTGAAACTTTATCTATCATTTTAGCGGATACGACGATTGTTCTTACATCCTTTGCGGTTTTTACAATCCGACTGTCCATCGGTATGCTAAGACGACTGTCACAGATTATCCTGATTGGATTTCTGCCGCCTTCCATTCGACATGTCAGCATCGGGTCATCGGCAATTACGGTACCGATACCTACCATGATCCCCATCAGCCTATTTCTAAGCTCCATGACATAGCTTCTTGATTTTTCTCCTGTTATCCATTTGCTCTCACCCTTAAATGTCGCTATTTTTCCGTCCATAGTCATGGCATATTTCATTACGACATATGGTGTTTTATGAACGATATAATGAAAAAACACCTCATTAATGCTGTCACATGCCTCTTTCATGCAGTGTGTAACCACATCGATCCCTGCCTCCTTCAGCCGTTTAAAACCGCCTCCTGCTACCAGCTCATTCGGATCATCCGAGCCACAATAGACGCACTTTATTCCATGCGCAATAATGGCATCAACACATGGCGGTTGCTTTCCATGATGGCAACAGGGCTCTAAGGTCACATACAGTTCTGCACCCTCTGCACCCTCTGTCAGATGTGTAAAGGCATCTCTTTCCGCATGAAGTTCTCCATATCTCCTATGATATCCTTCACCGATGATATGTCCATCCTTTACGATTACCGCACCTACAAGCGGATTCGGATTTACCGCTCCCATTCCTTTTTTTGCCAGCTCAATCGCCCTTTTCATATATTCCGGATTAAAATTATTTTCTGCCATTTATATTCTCTCCATATTTGTCTGTACATTTTTCAAAATATCATGCTTCCCAAAGCGCCACTTCATAATGCAGTTTTTTCAGCATCTCCATATCCTGATTTATCTTACTTCCCGAAACTGTCAAAAAGTCACCCGTTATCGCTGCATTAGAGCCTGACTGAAAGCAGGCTTCTCCTTTATCCCAAAGGCGGTCCCTCCCTGCCGCCATCCGCACCGAAGCATCAGGAAGAATCAATCGAAATACTGCTACAATTCTCCGCATCTCATCATTTGAGAGCATCTCCGCATTTTCAAACGGCGTCCCTTTAATCGGCTTTAACATATTCAGCGGCAAGGATTTTACTCCCAGCTCTCTTTCACGGAATGCCAGTTCAATTCTATCCTCCATCGTTTCACCAAGTCCAAAAATACCACAGCTGCAAATACTAAGTCCTGCTTCCTTTGCTGCTTTTATCGTAGCTATTTTTTCCTCATAGGTATGCGTTGTACATAATGTCTGAAAAAATCTCTCAGACGACTCAAGATTACAATGCGCTCTTGAAACACCTGCCGCCTTCAGCTTCTCAAAATGTCTCCGCTCCAGCAGTCCAAAGGATACACATATTTCAATATCCACTTCCTGCTTTACAGCTCGTATACTTTCACACACCGTATCAATTTCCTTATCACTCATACGTCTGCCACCTGATACAAGCTCACACCGCAAAGCGCCAAGTGCTTTATTGTGCTTTGCCTGTTTTAGCATTTCCTCCGTGCTGATAAGCGGATGGTCTTCTACCGTAGCATGATTATATACCGACTGTGCACAATACCTGCAATCCTCAGGACAATTACCACATTTGCAATTAATAACCGAACAAATATCAAATACATTTCCACAAAATGTTTCCCGAATTTCATCTGCTGCTGCACATAACTCTTCTAACGGCTGTCCCGCTACAAATAATGCCTCTTCTTTATTAATCTGTTCTCCACTTATGATTCGATTCTTTATTTCCTGCAGGCTGTATGTATACTCCATGCCAAAGTTGCTCCTTTTCATAACTATATATCTTTTGTAAATATACCTCTTTGAAAAAAATACGTCAATATGGTAACCGCCGTAGGGGAATTATTATTCAACCGCCATTCAGCTGCTATATGTATATATTGTTTGTAGAATATTAAAATACGTTGGTACTTAATGAGCTTTATAAAGTGCGAAACAAAGCTAGTCCTTTAGGGAATTTAGTACCATTGTGTATTTTATAAAGCGAATTTAGTACCATTACGTATTTTACAAAGCGCAAGCGGTTCGTAAAACAATATATACATATAGCAGCTGAATGGCGGTTGAATAATAACATAATTTTGCTCAACGTAAAATATTTTATTGAATTAAACGGCTATAATATGTATACTAAAGCTTGTTATTACTTTATTTTTTGCTTGGTTTGGAGGATTTATGTTTCGGAAATTTTATCCAAAGGAATATTATACATCAACATATAAAATAGACTTTCAGGAATATTATGACAGGGGATTTCGGGGAATTCTCTTTGATATTGATAATACGCTTGTTCCACATGACGCTCCTGCCGATAGCAGTGCTATCGCACTTATGAAACAGCTAAAGGATATCGGCTTCAAGATATGTCTTGTTTCAAATAACAAGGAACCCCGTGTAGCAAAATTCAACGAAAAGTTACAGGTCGAATATATCTTCAAAGCAGGAAAACCGCTAAAAAAAGGCTACCTCAGAGCAATGGAAACGCTGGGAACAAATATAGACAATACCATGTTTGTAGGGGACCAGCTTTTCACGGATTTATGGGGTGCCAATGCAACAGGTATCTACTCCATACTGGTTATGCCTATCAACAAAAAAGAAGAAATCCAGATTGTATTAAAACGTATTCCTGAGAAGCTGATACTCTTCTTCTATAAGCGTAAACATAAACTGGTACGATAACAAAAGTCCCATGCTTTCACATGGGACTTTCATTTTTTCTTCTTTGTTGTTTTATGTTAATAAATCAATATTTAATCTCTTAATTACCTGATATGTTTTGCTTCTTAAATCCTCTGCATCAAACTGGGTAAGCATTGTATCCTTATCCCACTTTGTCTTCATAAGAGCATTTAACAAATCCTCAATATAGGACTTAACATATGTAACATTATCCTCTGACTTATCCTTCAGCATAACAACGATATTATCAATTGCTTCGATAACACCGGACTCCTGCTGCTTAACAGGCTGCTGACCTGTCTCATCTGACAACTCAATAACCTTACCTGTCTTGGTAATGATAACCTTCTTGTTTGGAGCACTTGCTGCTTTTGAACTACCCTTCTTATCAAGCATTCTGTGAACAACCTTTACCAGACATGCCACCGCATATGTTGCTTCTTCAGGCGTCTGCTTATCTGCTCCCTTCAGGGTATGCTGATTCCAAAGCCATTCTGACTTGCAAAGCATCTCTTCAATAGTAGCATCTCTAAGAAGCCTCTGTAAATCTGCATCTATAGCAGCGTTCTTATTCTTGCCAAACAATCCGCCGCCTGAGCTCTGTGTAGTTTCATTACCATATTTTGCCGGAAGCACAAGCTTACTATATGTTTCCTGAAGATATTTCTTTGCTGTCTCAAGGTCATAGCTGGCACTGATTGTAGGAACCTTACCACCGTTCAGACCATTTACAACCATATCCTCAGCAGCCATAAATAACAGATGCTTCTGTCTGTCATCAATCATCTTCTTGATTTCGTAGTTTGTTTTGCTCTTCTCAAGAATTGAATTCTTTCTAACCTTAAATGCCTTAATCTTCTCCTTTACACTGAAGAACAGCTTAAGCAGATTCGGATTTGCATTTACATAGTTTCCAATCCATGTAAGCTCGACATACTGATGTTCAATCTTATTCGAAATCTCATATACATTATAGCCATCAAATACAACATTCAGCGTTGTGTAAAGAAGCTCAAGGATCTCGTACTTTTCTTCCCAGGAACGGGTTGACATATCCGAATTAACCGTTGCTTTAATTCCACACTCAATGAATACAAGGTTGTACTCATACAATCCCTCAAATAAGTTTTGCTTACCCGAAAGCTGTGCACCTGTACCCAATGTCTGAATGTTCTTCTTCATCTCAGGTTCATCCTCAATATATTTGTAGACCTTTCGAACAAATGAGGAAACCTCACTGAGCAGAGAGTCAATTCTCTTATTATAAATCTCCTGCTTTGATATCGCTGATACAACACTTCTGGAAAGTATGCTTGTACTCTGGGCGCTATTACAATTTCTGATAAGCTCCTTGAAGTTCTCATATACAGCAAGATTATCAATCGGTATGTACTCTGCATTCAGTCCGTAGAATTCAAATGCTTTTGCATAATTTCTGTCTGAAATATATGCATTAAATAAACCGATACTAAACTGTATCTTATAGTCATTTCCTACATGAGGGTCTTCAACAACATAATCAAACAATACTTCAAGATTATTGATGTATGCATCTGATTTTGCTTCTGAAACAGGAAGTCCCATCTCCATAACAACATTGATAAGATCAAGATATCCCATTACTGCCTTATCAAAGTTCTTAGGTCTGTCATCGTCCTCCAGTATCTGATAGCTCACATTGATAAGAAGTGGTGCTATTCTTTCTCCGATAAGTCTCATCGCCTCAGAAAATTTCTCTGTCTGATATAAGTAAATCAGCCAGATACTGTATCTGTAAATACCTGTTGCATTAATTGGAGCATCTATGTCAGATGCATCAATATCGCCATAAATAAATCTGAATAACGGCTCAATCCATTCTTCAATTTCGTAACGTCCTGTTGCCTTAATATTAAAGTCTACAAACTCAGCAAGTTCATAAAGCTTTATACACTGAGACTTAACCTCATCATCTACTATCATCGATGAAAGATCAAAATTACTGTCCTTTAAATAATCAATAACAAGTGCATAAAATCCATCCTCAACCTGTTCATTCAGGAAACGGATAAGCAATCCCTTGTTATTGGATGCTGCTATGGATAGAACATTGTCATTGCCTGCTGCAATATTTGCTGGTAACATATTCTATTCCTCCTTCTCTATATTTGTGTGTATTTGACAAATAAATTTTCATACATATAAATATATCACAAATTTTTTACTACATCAATAAACCATTTTAGTAATTACTACAAATCGGCATTGTGCATAATTACCGAAAAAAGAACCACCAATTTTCGAAACCATTTTTGTTGATTATTACTAACTCTTTTGGTTTATATTGCCATATATCCTTTTAATCCAAACCCGCCATATGAAGAATAGCCATGGCATTTGTCGTTGTACATCTTCCTTTTTTCTTTTTGTAGTCAAATTTTAGCTGGTCACCTTCATAGTATTCTTCAAAATGATAATTTGCTGCTGCATGACCTGTATTATCCTTTAAATCGCACAGCTCAAAATCATGTGTTGAAACAAGTGTCATTGAATTATCATCAGACAATTTCCTGATAACCTGAGATGCACCGACGATTCTGTCAGCAGAGTTGGTGCCCTTAAAGATTTCATCAATAAGACACAACATCGGTTTTGCCTGCTTCTTATATTCCACCATTGTCTTTATTCTAAGAATCTCTGCGTAAAAAGTAGATATTCCGTTACTTACATCATCCGTCACACGCATAGACGTAAATATCTTCATATAGTCTGCTTTCATATTTTCCGCACAAACAGGCGCCCCCACATACGCCAGCACCAGATTAATTCCAAGTGTTCTGAGAAATGTGGTTTTACCTGACATATTGGAACCTGTTATCACCGTCGCACCACCATAAAAATCAGCGTCATTTGCAACTACCTTATCTGGCGCTATCAGCGGATGACGCATATGATTGCACTTTACATGCACTCTCTTATTCACACCTACCTTTGGCAGGCTGACATCTCTTGTTCTCGCTAATACGGCATAGGAAAGAAGCTCCTCTACATTTGCTATGGCTGATATCCAGTTTTCAACATTACTGCCATATGCCCGTTTCCACCGGTCCATCATGATGCCAAGATGAAAATCCCACATTGTAAGACCACAAAGCACCTGATGAACAATGGGATTATATCTTATATTAAATGCCGCACTGATTGTTTTCAGCTTCTTAATTGCACTTAAAGCACCCGAATCCTTAGACATGATATCTTTTATATCATTCATAAGCGGACTGTCGAATTCTTCCTTGGATATCAATTCAAACATATTGATATAATCTTCTATTACATATCCAAATGAAATCATCGGCATCACGGCTTTTCCGACTACACCCGAAGTAATCCACGAAAACAGCAGCACGACAAAAAAAGAAATAAGCGAATATGCAAGATTTATTTTACCCATGATACCTAATATAAAAAGGCACACCGTAACAATAGGGAATAAAAATCTAAGCACGTTAAAAACAACAGGAATCTCATCATCACTCTTGCAATAGTTCACAAATTCATCTGCCGTAACTTTCTTTTTCCTGCCTGTATTTGCCTTAACCCCCAGCGTTTCAAAATCCAATGAAAATTCTTCTTTTTCATAAAGCTCCATGACTGCCTGCTGTCTTTTATTGATTTCATCTATTGTAAATTCCGGAGATTTCAGTGATACAGCCAGCCTTCTTCTTCCGTCTTCCGTACCGGCTACACAGATAAACTGATAAAGTGAATCCCTGCCAAGCAAGTCCATATCTCTGGCAACCAAATCTTCGTCCGTTAAATAAGAACTTCCGTCTTCTTCAAATTGTTTCCACGTTTCACCATATCTCTTTATATATCGTTCATATACAACGGAACGGGCCTTTATATATTCTAATTTTTCACTCAGCCTGCCATGCACGAATACAAGAACAACAAAAACAGCCGTCCCCAGTATACCTGCTGCAAGAAACAATAGATTGGAATCATAAAAACCAACGATTAGTCCCGATGCAGCAACGAGAAACATAATAAAACGAATCGTTCCATATGTAGAATATTTTTCTTCCAACTGTTTTATCTCTTCAGTAATCATGTTCAAAGACTGCTGATATTTTTCCATATATTACTCCTTCTCGCCTTCTGCCTTTTCTTGTTCCGGAGAAATATTCCCGTCTGCCTGATGTTCTATAGCAGCCGCATCATCGGTCTGATTGATTTCTCCTTCTTCTTTTTTTTCTGCAGCTTCCGTGTCCGCCTGTTGATAAACCGGTTCTTCTTTTTCATTTGTTTCTGATTTTCCGGTCTCCGCAGACTTCTCTTCTCCGTCAGTTTTTTCTTTAGCGGAAGCCTTCTCCTCAACAACAACTTCCATCATGCCATCTTTTGCCAAAAGAACAAAAAAACCAATCAAAAAGACTACACCAAATGCTATAATTCCGATTCCCAGTGCATTCTTTTTCATATATAACATTAGTATACCCACAATTATCATAAGTACCGCACAAACAAGATAATTCTTCTGTGCCTCATACAGTTTCTTTTTTGTATTTTCCATAAATATTTCCTCCCACTTATGTCTGTTACATATGTTAATCAGAATATCATAATTAAGTATAATACGCAAATATTAAATCTTCGTGAAATTTTTTACATAATATAAAATAATTGATATATTATTACACAAAATATGGCTAAAATCTTCAAACATACTTGCAATTTAAAAGTATACATATTAGAATTATGGAAAAGTTAATATATAAGAGAATAACTCTTATATATGGAAAAGGAGATTTTTTATGGGAAAGTTATTTAAAGCGGTTGTAGCCGCTGCTGCTATTGGTAGTGTATGCTATGTATTTAAAGACAAAATCAAAGCAACAAAAGCATATCAGACTCTCGGGGTAGACGAAAAAGTCGAGAAAGTAAAGACCACCATCAAGGACAAAATGCCGATTAAAGATGACACCGAACGGGATTATTTTACATTAAACGATGCGGACCAGACAACAGATGATAATCAGGCAACAGATGACGTTCCGGAGGAAGCTGCAACAGAAGCTGCCGCAGAGGTTGAAGAAGCTGCTGAAGAAGCACCCGCTCCGACTGTTACTGTCGTTAATGATGAAACATCTGCTTCAGACGTATCTGCTATGGTAGACGATTTATTATCAGATATTCCGGAGATCAGTATCGGAAGCGAAGATATGGGGCTTTCCGATGTTTCAGAAGATTCTGACGTTCTTGCAGAGCAGGACAAGCTTGATGTATAGTTCTCATTCCATTACATGATTTATCGGAATACACAATTTGTTGATTACAGTCTTTTATTGACAGGAATTTTCTATAACTGAAAAAACAGGGATTTTTCGTACTTCAAAATAGTTGTACATGAATCCCTGTTTTTTGTGCTATGAAAAATCCGATTACCACAGCATATTAATATTCCTCTTTTTTCTCAAGCAAAGGTATAATTTCATCTATCATCTGCTCATTTTCAAATTCCTGTTCATAAAACATATCTTCTGAATCTGAAATAATAAGCTTATAAATATCCCTGCTTCTCCCAAAACTGCGTTTTCTTTCCATGTGCTTCGACAATACCTCTATATTATCTATCATAATTACATCCGTATGAAATACCGACGGAGCAACCAGATATTTTTCTGTCACAAGGATATTTTTCTGTTTCAGTAATAGACAATTCTTCAACTGATTGTTTAAGTCCTTCACCACCAGCCTGCCATTTGCCACGCCGTTTATTGATTTAACAGACGGTGTTTTCCAAGGAAACAGAATACGATATATTCCCTCCAAAATCGTAATGATAATAATACAAATAACTACAAAAATAACCAATTGGACTATGCCATAAAAAAACTCCGGATAATCCACTTCACTGATTACATAATCATATGTGACATTTTGAAGCTGTTCCACATCAATTCCCATATCATCGGCACACTGACTAATCAGATACTGATAGATCGCCGTATCGGCTTTTATCATTCCCTTAACCGTATAATCCAGTATTACATCTTCCTTGCTGTCAATCAAAAATATAATACATTTTCCGTCGATAAAAGAATAGTAATACCTGCCTGCCAAATTATCATCCAAATAATATTCATATCCCAAATAATCAGCCCTGTCTACATGAAGCTTTACGTTATAGACCTCTTCGGCATATATCCGCTGCAGCTCATCCGGTCCGTCCGCATATTCAAATGTAAATTTCTTTGCTATTTCAAAATGATACATCATTGCCATCATTGCTACCAGTACCACCATTGCCGGAAGCATGGATAATACTGTATTCTTCAGCAAATACAAATCAAATCTTCTGTTTTTATACATGTGTTTACTCCAAACAATGAATCGATATGTAACGTATTTCTGTATATTGAAAACGCACCTTCCGGATGGTTGGCATTAAAAATGACCGCCTCCGCCTCCGTGACCGCCACCACCGCCGCTGCTATGGCTGCCGCCTCCGCCGCCATGGCTGCCCGAACTGATTCTGACACTGGTAACCGTTTTGTTTACAAATATATCCTGTCTGTTTAATACATCTGCTTTTCCGCCTCTTGTATAGGTAGCTGCCCTTGTTGTATTCTTTCCTGCTTTCTTCGAGAAATTTGCTATAAAAAAGATAATGGCAGTAACCAACGGAATCATATAACGCCAGATTATGCCGATATGGATACCATGTCCATTCCCTCTCATGGCTTTTTCCACACCGTCTATCATCGTTTCAAAACCTCTGCGCGGATTTTTTCTCAAATAGTTACAGCCTTTTTGGACGATTTCGGATGCCTCGCTATCATTAATGATTTCTTTAACTTTACCGGATGTGCACATCCACGCATCACCACTATCCCAGTTTGCAACGATAACGGCACTTGTACTTGGGGTTCTGCCATTTACCGGACCACCCTGTTTCCATGTTTCCCAGCCAAACATATAATAATCACAAAAAGCGTCTGCAACCGTCTGTGAAGACGGCGACCATTCATCTTCCAACCCGATTTCTGACAAATCGGTTTCATTATCAATGATTACAATGACCATATCCATGCCGACGGTATCTTCTATGGCATCTATGGCATCCTGTAGCTTATCTTTCTCTGACGAAGACAGCTTATCGATATAATCAAATATTCGTTCCTCCGTCAGACATTCTGTATTACTTCTCTTATCATGCTTTAAATTACTGCGTACCATTACGGCATAGGCACACATCAACAAAATACCAAGAACAAAGAGTGAACATACAATAACAAGAAATTTCTTCATATTATTCATACTAAAGCACCCCCAATAACAAAGCCAATCCGTTTAAGGAAACGAGCATTGAGCCAAAAAGCAATGCCGTCAGACCAACTGCCTTACCCAGACTAAGCGGCGCTTTTCCCACACATTTTCCGGTCTGTCCGTTTACATAGAATTTGTAATTTTCGCCGTTGTATCGGTATTCATATACCCATACAGGCAATAATGCAAATTTGTTTCCGGTTGGCTGATTATTCGTATTAAAGCGTTCCTGTGTAAGCGTAGTATATCCACTTGTATGATGTGCAATCCATTCCCTGTTGCTTTTATTTACCTTCTGTACGGCTCTTGGCTGTAACTGCTCCGGTGACATATTATAGGTTTCCGAGTCAAAGCCTGACAGAAACTTATTATCATGATTCTGTATCTGCTCATATGCGTATGGCTCCATCAAATCCATAATCGTGTCATCCATAGCGATTGAGGCATCTACCGGTATTCCATCATAATTGACATGAAGTCTTCTGTATACATTAAAATATGATGTTTCCGTATACCTTCTGTCTCCTGATGTCCAATGCCTTACCTTTGTTCCAACAGCGGAATATTCAATATCAGAGTTGTAATCGTACATCCAAAAAGGTACATATACCCCCCGCATACTCTCCAGCGTCTTTTCCGAAAGGAAGCTGCCCGGCAGAAACAATTTCTTTCCAAATTCTTTTTTCAAAAGATCTTCGGCATCTCGTTTTGATATCTTAAATGGTATAATAATATCCGGTCCATACGGATATGACACCATATTGTCTCTTATCAGATATGTACCACAAGCCGGACATCTGCCCGCTGATGCAAACTGTGAAAACGGAATCTGCATTCCGCAATTTACACAGGTATCAGGAAGCTGCGCAGGTATCATTTCCTGACATTCATCCCCACCACAGCTCAGACATTTCATTTTCCCTTCCTTTGGCTCGTAAATTACATTACCACCACAATTCACGCAACGATAAATCAATTGAATCTCTCCCCCTTGTAAAAAAGCGTTCTCATATGTATTACTATGCAATCATATCACAATTTTCTGCATTTTAGAATAAACAACACAAATATTTATGAAATATCATATCAATATTTTTGGAACACATAAGCCAATTATGAATAATTTATACCATGAATAAAATATGGAGGCATTTATCATGAGTGATTTATCAGCAACACAGTGTGGATGTGGCTGTGGCAGCGGCCTTTTCTCAGGTAACGGAAATAGCGGCAGCGGCTGCTCTTGCATTTTAATTCTTATTCTTCTTTTCTGCTGTGGCAATGGCAATGGCGGATTTGGAGGAGGATGCGGTAATAACAACGGATGCGACTGCATCTGGATTATCATCCTCTTGTTATTCTGCTGTGGTGGTAATAATAATTCAGGATGCGGCTGTAACAACGACTGCTGCTGCTAATTCCTTATCAGCATAGCTTAAGGTGCCGGCAGATACATAGGCGTATCTGTCGGCATTTTTTGCAGAGGTCTTACTTTATCCATTGGTTGTTCATCCGCCTAAGCATACATAGCATATGCTTTTCATATATTTAAACATAATCAATAATTGCAAACGGAGCAAAGCATGATGCGCAGACCAATCTCTCATCCTCTTGACAAGTTAATAAAAGACGACAGATTGATTATGCTTGAAGCCATGATTCCGTTTGTAGACAGGCAGCTCAAAGGGCCACTGGCAATCTATATCAAAATAACAGAGCTGAAATTAATTATGAATGCCTTATCCGACTATCATTACATAGAGCAATGCGGACTGAATATGGATATGAATAATCAGGAACAAGTCCTGTCTGCTTTGGCAGGATGTGGTTTTCCTGATATAGCCAGCCAGTTTGAACAGGTAAAAACAGCAATGAATATGGCAAACATGATGAATATGATGAACGAGTCAAAGGATATGGCAGATACCATGAATATGATGAATGAATCAAAGAATGTGGAAAATAGCACCCCCGCGTCCCCACCATCAGGTGATATGATGGAAAATATAATGGATTTATTGGCAGAATATGACAATAAGCATGGAATGTATGAATAGAAACACAATAAAGGAGATTTGATATGTATCATTTTGACCAAGACCCAAGACTTGCAAATGTGCACCCCCTCAAGCTGCAAATAATCAAACAGCTTGCAGGCAGTTCATCACAAAAAACGATTGAGCAAATGCTTCCGGATATGATAAAACTGAATTCTGAACTGGGAAAAAGGAACCTGTCTTTTACCAAAAATGAAAGAGAGATATTGATGGATATCCTTACTGAACAGGCTTCCCCTGAAGACAAACGTAAAATAGCCATGATTCGGAATATGCTGTAAAAACAGAAAAGATATAGGTATATTGCCGGCTATGCGAATACCACCTTGATGATACTTTAAACAATATACCTATATCCCTCCATGACTGTCCGTCATAATAATACAATTTATTTCATAACAATATTGACGATTCTGCCCGGTACATATATTTCTTTCACGATATTGCCGGTCAGCTTGTCGGCAACGGCTTCCTTCGCAGCGGCAATCACCGCATCCTTAGGGTCTTCCTTGCCGATAGCCAGTGTTGCCTTTATCTTTCCGTTTATCTGTACCGCTATTTCTACCGTAGACTCCACCGTCTTTGCTTCATCAAAGGCAGGCCACGTCTGCTGGTAAATATAACCGCCATAATTCTTGATGCTCCACAACTCCTCTGTTACATGCGGTGCTACCGGATTTAACAGAATCAGAAGGGTTTTAAATTCATCTGTTGTAACGCTGCCCTTCTTATAAAATGCATTTATCAGCTCCATCATGGCTGCTATTGCCGTATTGTATTTCAGGCTTTCAAAATCATTTGACACCTTCTTAATCGTCTGATGCATCTTTGTTTCCATGTCCTTTGAGTAACCTGCCTCATCCGTTATGATATCCTGAAGCTTCCATACTCTCTCAAGGAAACGGCGGCATCCCTTTACCCCGTCTTCTGACCATGAAGCAGAGAGGTCAAATGCACCTATGAACATCTCGTAGGTACGAAGCGTATCTGCACCATAATCACGAACGATATCATCAGGATTTACAACATTTCCACGCGACTTACTCATCTTCTCGCCATTCTCACCAAGTATCATGCCATGTGAGGTACGCTTCTGATATGGCTCTGATGTCGGAACGACTCCCTCGTCATATAAAAACTTATGCCAGAAACGTGAATACAGCAAATGAAGTGTTGTATGCTCCATTCCTCCATTATACCAGTCAACCGGAAGCCAGTATTTCAATGCCTCAGGACTGGCCAGCGCTTCATTGTTTTTCGGGTCTGTATATCTGAGGAAATACCATGATGAGCCTGCCCACTGCGGCATGGTATCCGTTTCCCTCTTTGCAGGGCCGCCACAGCACGGGCATGTGGTATTGACCCAGTCTGTCATGGCAGCAAGCGGTGACTCGCCATTATCTGTCGGCATATAACTGTCAACCTCAGGGAGCATGAGTGGAAGCTCACTCTCATCAATCGGTACATAACCACACTTCTCGCACTCCACGATAGGAATCGGCTCGCCCCAGTATCTCTGACGTGAGAATACCCAGTCACGAAGCTTATAATTTGTCTTTGCAGTACCGATACCCTTTTCCTCAAGAAATGCTATCATCTTTGCCTTGGCATCCTTGACCTCAAGGCCATTGATAAAGTCAGAGTTTATCAGAACCCCGGTTGCCACATCCGTAAATGCAGCCTCGTTGATATCTACTTCCTCGCCGTCCTTGGCAACTACCTGAATCAGCGGAAGTCCAAATTTCTTGGCAAATTCCCAGTCTCTTTCATCATGTGCAGGAACAGCCATAATCGCACCTGTACCATAGCTCATCAGAACATAATCCGAAATCCAAATAGGAATCTCCTTGCCATTTACAGGATTTACGGCAGTAAGACCGTCAATACATACACCGGTCTTATCCTTGGCAAGCTCGGCACGCTCAAAATCTGATTTTCTTGCTGCCATCTCACGATAAGCTACCACTTCATCCCAATTTTTGATTTCGTCCTTATACTTGTCAATAACAGGATGCTCCGGTGAAACTACCATATAGGTAACGCCAAATAATGTATCACATCTTGTTGTATAAATACGAAGCTTCTCCTCTTTATCCTTAATGGAGAAATCTACCTCGGCACCTGTCGAACGTCCGATCCAGTTCTTCTGGGAAACCTTAACCCGCTCAATATAATCAACACCGTCAAGTCCCTCAATCAGCTTATCTGCATAATCGGTAATCTTAAGCATCCATTCGGATTTAACCTTACGGACTACCTCACTTCCGCAACGCTCACATACTCCGTTTACCACCTCTTCATTGGCAAGTCCAACCTTACAGGAAGTACACCAGTTAATAGGCATCTCCTTTTTGTATGCCAGTCCTGCCTTAAAGAGCTTTAAGAAAATCCACTGGGTCCATTTGTAATATTCTGGATCCGTTGTATTGATTTCCCTGTCCCAGTCAAAGGAATAACCAAGCGAATGAAGCTGCTCTTTAAATCTTGCCACATTATTCCTTGTAACCTCTTTTGGGTGTATCTTATTTTTAATCGCGTAATTCTCGGTAGGAAGACCAAATGCATCCCAACCCATTGGGTAAAGTACATTATAGCCCTGCATTCTTCTCTTTCTCGCAACAATATCAAGTGCCGTATACGGTCTCGGATGACCTACATGTAATCCCTGCCCTGACGGATATGGAAATTCTACTAATGCATAATACTTCGGTTTTGTGTAATCATTTGTTGCAGCAAATGCTTTATTATCATCCCATATTTGCTGCCATTTTTTCTCTACAACCTTGTGATTGTAAGTCTGTGCCATGAGATTTATCCTCCTTCAATTGAATGAATAAAGGGAAACCCTTTTTTGCATCCATAATTTTTACATTTTTTTCTATCATATCTTATCACATATGATTTGTTTGTCAAAGTGATTTTTAGCACATGGGTATGTTTCATCCGAATCATATTCCCTGAGTCATCTCCAATAATGACTTTTGAACATAAACAGGGACAGGTTTCCCTGTCCCCACGGTAAATTCGTTTATTTGATTTTAATTTTCTTTACCTCACTATACCTGCCATACACCGGCTTCTTGCTTCCCTTCACGGTTTTATAGCCTCTGATTCTGACATAATAGGTTCTGCCTGACTTCAATCCGCTGATGGTCTTTGATGTTGTCTTGTAGGATTTTACCTTATATGTCTTCTTTCCCTTAGTAAATTTCTCGTTTGTTGCTACGGTTATCTCATACCCGCTTACCTTGGAAGTCTTTTCCCATGTTACCTTGAGAGTTCCCTTCCGAGGGGATGTCAGCTTCTTCATTACCGCCCGCTTCGGTTTTACCGTAATGCTTATCTTCTTTGAGGCGGCTTTATACTTGCTTGTTGCGGCTGCCTTTATCGTGATGGTTGCTTTTCCGGTTCCTCTGATGGTAACCTTTCCGGTACTGCTTACCTTTACCACCTTTGTATTCGAGGATTTGTAGGTCAGCCTGCCGTTTCCGGTGGTCTTTGCTCCCAGCTTGAAGGCTTTGTTGCCATAAGTCTTGGTGTATTTTGTCTTTGAGACTTTAATGGTCTGTTTCTGCTTTGTTACCTTAATTGTAGCTTTCGCCTGAAACCCGCCGTCTGAAGCTGTTGCCGTGATAACCGTCGTTCCGACTGATACCGCTTTTACCAGACCTTTCGCATTTACAGTCGCTACCTTGGTATTAGAGGATTGATATGTTACGCCTTTATTCGTGGCATTTTCCGGTGCAACTGTCGTCTGCAGCTGACAGGTATCGCCAACAGACAAACTGACATTATTGTTTTTTAAGGAAATACCTGTTACAAGTACGGGCTCCTTTACTGTCCCATCAGAGCAGACAGTTCCGGCATACCTCCAGAGATTGGAAGATGACAGATTCAGATTTAAAGCAGGACGCGAACCCATATTCTGATAGTCAACAGGAGTACCATCAAGTTTCACCTCACCAGCACCTACCCAGACAGCATAATTTGCCCTGCAGCCCGGCGAGCGGAGCCACCACCAGCAATTGCACGCATACTCCCAAGACCAGCCTAATCCCTTTGCCTTAGCATAGGTGCTGGATTTGCTTGTTCTCGCTTCATCACATGTACCTCCCGGTGAAATAAAACCATAGCTGTTTGCCGCGCTCGTATATACTTCTGTTATTGAAAGCAAAAATACCTTATCTTTGGTATCATTGCCCCCTTCTATTCCATATGCAATATTATCTGCATTTTTTACTGCAGTCGTATGAATTGCCTTCTGCTCTGCTTCCGTGAATGCCGCATCTATAAAGTTATTACCCCTGAAATCTATTCCATATGGATTTGCTGATGCACCGTAACCATTTAACCAACTTCTTATGGTGGACTTCTCCCATGTAATGTCTTCATTGTATTTATTATATGGCATGTCATCCAGTGCTTTATCCGCCAGGAGAAAAGCCTTGTTTCCCTCTACCTTCAATACACGCCATTTAATTGGTTCATATTTAAAATAGTGGTATGTAATGGAAGGTGACCAGTTGTACCACACGGATGAATCTGATATAACACATGTTGCATCATCCCGATTTATCCTGCGATACTTCTCACCATTTATGGTAATATCTCCATTTATATCCCAGTCTGTGGCATTGCTCAATTTCTGATATAAGCTGTCTGATACTATCAAATCGCCATCTTCCAGATATTCCTTTTTAATGGCTGTATAATTTTTGCTCATCTCTGTCGTAATGACCTCTGCCTGTGGGTAACTGCCAAAGTAAATACAGTCCCAGGTTACCTTCTGCCCTGCTTTCATGATAAAATCTGACACAATTCTCGGATTCGATAAAGCCGTTGCCGCCTCTGCCCTCTTCGCAAGCGGCGGTGCCGTAATGACAGATACTAACATTACCACTGCCATGAGCAATGCAAACAGCCTTGTTTTTTTACTGCTTCTTTGCTTTGCTGGTGTCTTTGCTTCCTTTTTCATCAAAATACGCTCCCTCTTTTCACATACTCCAGAAAATTTTATCGCTCCGGCTCTATTAGCCGGCACTTTTGATATTCCTATTTTATTCTGATTTTCTTTACCTTACTATACCTGCCATACACCGGTCTCTTGCTGCCCTTCACGGTTTTATAAGCCCTGATTCTGACATAATAGGTTCTGCCTGACTTCAGCTTACTGATGGTCTTTGATGTTATCTTGTAGGATTTTACCTTATATGTCTTCTTTCCCTTAGTGAATTTATTGTTTGTTGCTATGGTAATCTGGTACCCGCTTACCTTGGAGGTCTTTGCCCAGGTTACCTTGAGTCTGCCCTTCTTCGGAGATGTCAGTTTCTTCATTACCGCCCTCTTCGGTTTTACCGTGATACTTATTTTCTTTGAGGCGGCTTTATACTTGCCTGTTTCAGCAGCCTTAATCGTGATGATTGCTTTTCCGGTTCCCCTGATGGCAACCTTACCGGTGCGGCTAACCTTTACTACCTTTGTATTCGAGGATTTGTAGGTCAGCCTGCCGTTTCCGGTGGTCTTTGCCCCCAGCTTGAAGGCTTTGTTGCCATAAGTCTTGGTGTATTTTGTCTTTGAGACTTTAATGGTCTGTTTCTGCTTTGTTACCTTAATTGTAGCTTTCGCCTGAAACCCGCCGTCTGAAGTTGTTGCCGTGATAACCGTCGTTCCAACTGATACTGCCTTTACCAGACCTTTGGCATCAACAGTTGCTACCTTGGTATTGGAGGATTGATATGTTACGCCTTTATTCGTTGCATTTGCCGGTGCAACTGTCGCCTGCAGCTGACAGGTCTTGCCAACAGGCAAGCTGACATTATTGTTTTTAAAGGAAATTCCTGTTACAAGTACGGACTCCTTTACTGTTCCATCAGAGCAGACAGTTCCGGCATACCTCCAGAGATTGGAAGATGACAGATTCAGATTCAAAGCCATGCGCACACCGTTATTTTTGTAGCTGACACTACTAATATTGATCACTCCACCACTACTAGTCACTCCTACTGCATAGCCTTTAAAATCACCCGGCGAACGGAGCCACCACACGCATTTGCCCTTGTCGATAGTCTCTGTGCTCCACTCTACTCCCATCGCCTTGGCATAAGTACTGGATATGCCTCTTCTCGCTTCATCAATTGTATATTTGTTTGATACAAAGCCATAGCTATTTGCCTTTTCTGTATATACTTCTGCTTCTGAAAGCAAAAATACCTTGTCAGTGGTGTTACTGCCACCTTCTGTTCCATATGCAATATTATCTGCATTTTCTATTGCAGTCATATCAATGACATTCTGCTCTGCTGCCGTAAATGCCGTATCCATAAAGCTTCTGCTACTGTAATCTGTTTCATATGTATTTGTCGATGTATCGTAACCATTTAACCAGCTCCTGATGGTTGATTGCTCCCACATATTACTTCTTGTATCGGAGCTATCATATGGTCTGTCATCCAATACTTTATCCGCCAAAAGAAATGCCGTGTTTTCATCTGTCTTTAACACACGCCACTTAATTGGTTCATATTTAAAGTAATGGTATGTGTCAGAGTCTGGCCAGTTATAATAAGCAGAATAATAATTAGAGGCACCTGATGCACCAAATATCGCATCACTTTGCTTCATCCTGCGGTACTTTGCACCATTTATAGTGATATCTCCATTTGCATCCCAGCCGGTGGCGTTGTTTAACGCTTGATATATGTTGTTTGATACTATCAAATCGCCATCCGTCAGATATTCTTCTCCTATCGCTGTATAATTTTTGCTCATCTCCGTCGTGATGACCTCTGCCTGTGGGTAACTGCCAAAGTAAATACAGTCCCAGGTTACCTTCTGCCCTGCTTTCATACCGGAATCTGCCACAATTCTCGGATTCGATAAAGTCGTTGCTGCCTCTGCCCTCTTCGCAAGCGGCGGTGCCGTAATGACAGATACTACCATTACTACTGCCATGAGCAATGCAAACAGCCTTGTCTTTTTACTGATTCTTTGCTTTGCTGATGTCTTTGCTTCCTTTTTCATCAAAATACTCTCCCCTTTTTTTAAAATAATTTTCATAGGCATTTCGCAAATGCCTAAATAATTTACAAACAATACCTCCTATTTTTCATAGTAACTTCATTGGATGGATTTGTCAAAATAAATCCATTAGTATTGTATCATTACTTTTATATATATTGACAAGCCGCCTTTCAAAGCTATACTATCAGATATATTATTCAAAATAACAATACGATAAAATATAAGGAGACGCTATGGAAGCATACGAGAGCTTTGCCCGGGTATATGACGACCTGATGGATAACATTCCCTATGAAGAATGGGCTGACTATATCCTTCAGCTCCTTCATGAATATCATATAAACGATGGGCTTCTTGCCGAGCTTGGCTGTGGAACAGGCAACATTACCGAGCTCCTTGCAAATGCCGGCTATGACATGATTGGCATCGACAATTCAACAGAAATGCTGGAGATTGCAAATGAGAAAAAGCAGGAACACCATCTCCCTTCCATTTTATATCTGTTACAGGATATGCGGGAATTTGAATTGTTTGGAACGGTAAATGCCATTATCTGTGTATGTGACAGCATCAATTATCTGCTTGACCCCAACGAAATTACTGAGGTATTCCGACTTGCAAATAATTATCTTGAGGCAGGCGGCTTATTTATCTGTGACTTTAAAACACGCCATTACTTTAAAGATATTGTAGCTGACAGTACAATCGCAGAGGACCGAGAGGATGTGAGCTTTATTTGGGATAATTATTACGATGAAGAAAGCAACATCAACGAACTGGTGCTCAGTCTTTTTATCAGTGAAGCCACATCAGCTCATTGTGATAATTTCCATAACAGAGACAGCCGGAAAAATGACAGCAGTTCAAATGCCCCTGCTCTCTATCGCAAATATCAGGAGTTTCATTATCAGCGTGGGCTTACCATTGAGGAAATGAAGCATTGTATTGATGCTTCCGGAATGGAACTGGTCACGATGTATGACGCATTTACCCATCATGCCGCAACCGAAAACAGCGAGCGGATATATGTCATTGCCAGAGAAAAAAAGCAGGAAGGGAAATACTATATAAAGGAAAGGACATACAAACAATGAGCGATTATATCATCAGAGGAATGGCAGCAGATAATCAGGTCAGATTTTTTGCAGGCACAACAAAAGAAATGGTAGAAACAGCAAGAAGCATCCATAATACAAGTCCGGTAGCAACTGCTGCCTTAGGCAGACTTCTTACCGCAGGCGCACTGATGGGCGCCCAGTGCAAAAACGAATCCGATGTACTGACACTACAGATTCAATGTAACGGTCCCATCGGCGGACTTACTGTCACAGCGGACGCACAAGGTAATGTAAAAGGCTATGTAGTCAATCCCGAGGTAATCCTTCATGCCAACGACAAGGGAAAGCTTGATGTAGCAAAGGCACTTGACCTCGGTGTATTATCCGTTATCAAGGATATCGGTCTGAAAGAGCCTTATGTTGGACAGACACAGCTTGTATCCGGCGAGATTGCAGAAGACCTGACCTACTATTTTGCAACCTCTGAGCAAATTCCTACATCAGTTGCATTAGGCGTTCTTATGGAGAAAAACAACACCGTAAAACAGGCAGGCGGTTTTATCATACAGCTAATGCCGTTTGCATCAGAGGAAC
Organism: Coprococcus sp.; assembly: GCA_017935345.1. Classification (GTDB taxonomy): domain Bacteria; phylum Bacillota; class Clostridia; order Lachnospirales; family Lachnospiraceae; genus Coprococcus. Next base: position 77,044 of record JAGBHU010000052.1, on the reverse strand, counting down.
TAATAGATACATTGGAAAAAAGACTTGCTGACTTCTCTTCCATTACAGCACTTTTGGATAAGGGCATGTCTCCTATGGATATCATCAAACAAATATTTGAGGGCTATGATGTCGTTGTAACGGATGAATTACCGACAAAATGGCACTGTAATTGCAGCAAAGAACGCTATTATCAGGCAGTCCTCAGCCTTGGAAAAAAAGAAATCGCAAATATGCTTGCCGATAACGAACCAATCGAGGTAAACTGCCAGTTCTGCAATTCCCATTATACCTTCACGCCGGATGATTTGCAGGAAATGTTATTGTCGCAAAATAAATAGTACAACATAGAAAAAGGCCGCCGAAGGGAAGGGCTATATAAAGAAGCAACTTCTCTCTTCAAATGATATAGCGGATTGCCGATACAGACATCATTTACGCATAATTACACTTTGGAAACAGTATGAATTGTTCATGCCGCTTCTTTTTCCTATCTATGCATTAGATTTTTTCACAAATCTGTGGTATAATCGTTTCATGTCTGAGAAACAAATTGGAATTTGAAAGTGAGATGTGTATATGAAGAGTTTAAGCATTAAAGCAAAGATTTATTTAGCATTACAAATCATATTTACTATATTAACTTTTGTAGGATTCGTTTTGTTATTTATAGGTAAAGTTGATAATGCAGGTATGTCGATTTGTTGTATGGTAATATCACTAGTTTTTGGAGTATTTTATAAAGATTCAACAAAAAATAAGTAATTACTAAATTCCTATTTATCGAGCAGAGCAAAGTATTATATGCACTTAAACCGCAGAACCAATGAACTTGTGAGGAAACCCGCATTTCATTGGCTCTTTCTTTATCCGTCTAAATGCAAACCAAATAGTATTCCCACTTTTCCAAGAAATATTCAAAAACCCCCGAAAAAACATTGACAAGCACCTGTCCTGTGATATATGGAAGAATACTTCCATGAGCATTTGAAACGAAAAGCCACAAAAGCGGCGAAAACGGCATAGCCGTAGGGCTATACCGCTTCTAACACAACGATATTTTATTTGAAATACAAAGCCTATGGGGCACCTTTTTAACTGTTACAGCTCAAACATATCAAAGGCATCTGCTCCACCGAATTTCTCCTGCTTATAATTCATCAAAAACACCTTTGTTTCCGTGGATACCTCTCCCATATCAACGAGCATGGAATCAAGATTATCTGCATTGACTCCTCCAAGCTCTGCAAATAATCTGAAATATGCTATATCCTCAGGGAATTCAGAAAGCAAAGCCTGCCAAGCCTCGTCTGTCGGGCAGCCTTTTATGTGTGTCAGAATATACTCCTTCAGGATTTGCTCCGTTTCGTCAGAAAGCATACGATTATGCATCAGTCTTATAAGGCATAAGGCTGATTTATTCTTTCTTTTATTGCAGATAAACTCCGCAAGGCTATACTGGATATCCTCCTCACCACAAAGAACCAAATCCGTATACCCCTCTTCATCATTCTGTCTTAGAAAAGCAAGAAGCTCCATATCCCATTTTTCAAACCATGATTTAGACCCCCATGCAGCATCACTCAATAGATGTTCTGCTTTCAACCGATATATCAGCGTTCCAAGAAGTGCTGATACATCATCTGTTTCATCATACCCCATACAGATATCCGTAATTGCATTACAGTCCGTAAAAACACCATTTTCCAATTTAATCTCTGCATTCAATATGAATATCGTTTTTAAATTTGTGCATTGTGCAAATGCATAATCCTGTATCTCATATACAGAAGAAGGAATTGTGACCTGCCTAAGCAGACGATTCCCTAAAAATGCCTTCTTGCCTATCGCCGTAACAGGGAATCCGTCTATTTCTTCCGGAATCACAAGACCGCTCCCCACATTTTTTGCACCAATAATTGCAATTTCTTCTATCCCCTTCTCTGATACCGTATCAGAAACTGAATTTTTTGCATGTTCCACAGCTTCTGCTGCCACTATATCCGTCCGTTTACTATTTTTAACGTATTCAATTCTTATATTTCCAATATTTGCAGTATAAATATGTGACATATCCTCTTCTCCAGCATCTATCCATTCATGCATATTCATATCCTAATCTGACGACAAGCCTATTAGGAGCGTTCAATACATAAAACCCACTCATGATTACAGCTCAAGCTGCATGATGCTCTCCTTCATATCATTTTGTCTTTCAGTTATCATAAGAAGCTTGTTGTATTTATGATAATCCTCGCATCCATAAGTACCTATATATCTGGAGCTGTATTTTCCTGCTGTCAGCTCCGTTACGAGAATCAACATCTCATTTCCCTCACCAAAGGAGGTCCATGCAAATTCAAACATATAATGCAGCCTGCCTGAAAGTACGGAAACCTGTTGTTTCATATCAACGACCTGCCTGTCAAACCGCTCCTTTACAACTGCAAATGCTGCTTCTCCCATGGTTTTCCCTGAAACCAGAAGCTCCTTATATGTTTCATTTAAAAATCTGATGATTCTTTTATTCTTTAATTTATCCTGTTTGGTGAGTGCATTTGCCTTTGCCATATTTTCTGCCAGCTTCTCTCTTCCTTCTATCTGAAGCTTCAAAATATCTGCAATATTTTTATCATTTCCAGCGGCTGCTCCCTTTAACGCACGAAGTGGTGTCATCAGCTCTGTCAGATAATCAGAAGTACATATAACTTCTTTTATTTCTGTCTGAACCTTGTCAAGCAGCATTCCAACCAGCGACAGTCTTTCATCAAATGAAGCCTTCTTTGCCTTTTCCACGGCAAGCTCAGAGATGTGTCCTGCCAGAATTTCATCAACCTTATAATCATGCTTATACTTTTGATATAAATCATAATATGCACAAAATTCTTTAATTACGGTATCATTTCTCAGATATTGGTCTACCACACTTTCATCTACGGTCAGACCTTCCTCCTCATAAAGTGTAATAATCTCTGACAAATCCTCCCAGCCCCTTGCCGTTACATAGGAACGTCCCTTTGCGGTGGTCTCCATATGATAGAAAAATTCCTTTTTAATCTCAAGGAAGCTTGTAATTGCAGGATTCATATTTCTGTCAAGAGCATACTGCTTCCATGTTTCATAATCAGCCTCAACCTCTATAACCTTCAGTCTGTCCAAGGTTACCACATCAAATTCCCTGACAGATTTATTATACATTGGCGGATTTCCTGCCGTTACAATCACCCAGCCCTCCGGAACCGCATGCTTGCCAAACACCTTATACTGAAGGAACTGTAGCATAGACGGTGCCAGCGTTTCCGACACGCAGTTAATTTCATCAAGGAAAAGGATTCCTTCTTTCACGCCTGATTGTTCCATCGTTTCATATATGGAAGCAATAATTTCACTCATTGTATATTCAGACACATCATACTTCATATCACCATAGGATTTCTCCTTAATAAACGGAAGTCCAAGCGCCGACTGTCTGGTGTGATGGGTCATGGAGTATGACACAAGTGCTATTTTAAGTTCCGCTGCTATCTGCTCCATAATTGCAGTCTTTCCTATCCCCGGTGCCCCCAGTAGAAATATAGGCCGCTGCCTGACAACCGGTATGCGGTAGTCTCCAAATTCATCCTTCTTGAGATATATTTTTATTGTATTTTTAATGTCTTCCTTTGCTGCATTGATGTTCATTTGTTCTCGCCACTCCTTTTACTATTCCATAACTTCATTCCCTATTTCGCTGTCTTCAATAATGACCTTCATCGCCCAAGCCGGAACAGGCTGTCTCATCTCATCTTCATTTAAAAAGGCAAATATCACATCATAGTCAGGCATATGCTCCGGATATATGCCATATCCGTCGGTAAAATAGATAATCCCCTTTAAATCTTCAAATTCGCCTTTTTCTTTTAGGATATCTACATAGTCAAATACAGGTCTGAAATCAGTTGCGCCAAAGCCTTTTATCTCACCATGTTCTATAAATTCTTTTAAATCCGCTTCCGTCTCTATTTTGATGTCCGCCTGAATCTCTGCATCACACTGTACAATGTGTATATTAATTTTCCTAAAGAAGTTTTCCTCAGACATCAGCATTTCATATGTCTTTTGAACAAAATTTTTCACGATCTATCCACGACAGGATGCCGATGTGTCTATCGCAATAACGATTTCCTTTACCTTCTTGTCCTCGCGGTATTCCAGCGGCTCTATCAGCGGCATATTGCCATAGGTGGATAGCCCATACATATAATATACATAGTCAAATTCATCATCGTTTAACCGTATCTCCTCACCCGTTTCAACAAAGCGCTGTAATATTTCACGGAAATTATATTTTTCCCGTACAGCTTCATCTACATTGGAAAGCAGACTTTCTGAGCCACCCTTATCCTTAGAAAACGTCTTAAGCTCCGTTTTGATTCGTCTCGCTATCTTCTTCCAGTCCTCTTCATTCAGCATAATTTCATTTGATTGTTCCTCTGTCCGTCTCCAGCCATCATGGTAATCTATTGTAAACAGGCTTCTGTATGTCCTCTGTGCATCATTTGACAACCCGTTTACCACAAACTCTCTATACAGCTTGTCAGCGGTTAATGCCTTTACACGTTTTGCAATTCGTATTAACTGGTCTTTCTCCTCAATATCGCGGGACAAAGCAGCAGACGGGAAATCCATCTCCAAAATGATATTTTCCACAGCGATATCCGCCGCCATATTCCATGATGCTTCATCCAGTTTATCATATTGAAGCTGATGCATAAATACAAGATGAAGCAGCACATGCATATATATTCTGACTGCGATGCCCGGCTCATCCATATATGTTTTCAGCAGATAGGCAGGATCCATATAAATCAAATTTCCATTTGAAGAAACGCCTCCGATTCCATATCGATATTCAATTTTGATTCTTGCTATCGCCGTATCAAAAAAACGAAAGCGAACGGTAATGGTATCTCTTGCCAGCCGAAGCAGCTTGTCTGCAAGCGCTTCAATCTGTTCCTTATTATCAGGATTTAATGGATTCATTTTCTGGTTTCCTTTTATCATCCACAACGGATTTGTATTTATATCATCTATTTTATGTAATAAAACGATTTCAAGTCAATATCTTTTCAAGCCATAATATTCATTACTTAAAATACTTCAAATTATACCTTTTAGCAATATTATTTTAACATCTTCATGTCCACTTCCTACATATTTCCCTCAAAATACGAAATAATCCCCGTAATTTTGGTTATTCTAATCATTGAAAATCCCTGCTCTGCTGTGCTAGAATAGTTTTCGTTGTAAAAAGCCAATTTAAGGAAAGAGTGAATAAAATGAAAATTACCAGAGATGATATCAGAAACGTGGCAATCATTGCCCACGTAGACCACGGTAAAACAACACTTGTAGATGAGCTTTTAAAGCAAAGTGGTGTCTTTCGTGACAATCAGGAAGTTGCCGAGCGTGTAATGGACTCAAATGATATTGAGCGTGAAAGGGGAATTACAATTCTCTCCAAAAACACGGCAGTAACCTACGGCAACACGAAAATCAATATTATCGATACCCCGGGACATGCCGACTTCGGCGGCGAGGTTGAGCGTGTATTAAAAATGGTAGACGGCGTTATCCTTGTAGTCGATGCTTTTGAAGGTTCCATGCCACAGACGAAATTTGTTCTTAAGAAGGCACTGGAATTAAACCTTTCAGTGATTGTCTGCATCAACAAATGTGACCGTCCTGAGGCAAGACCGGATGAGGTCGTGGATGAAGTGCTTGAGCTTCTTATAGAACTGGATGCAAATGACAAGCAGCTTGACTGTCCATTCGTATTTGCTTCTGCAAAAACCGGTGTGGCATCTCTCTCATCTGACGAACCGGGTACGGATATGAAACCACTTTTTGATACCATTATAGATTACATTCCTGCTCCGGAGGGTGACCCTGATGCCGGTGTGCAGATGCTTGTCAGCACTATCGACTACAACGAATATGTTGGCCGTATCGGTGTCGGTAAGGTTGATAACGGTGTTCTCAAGATCAATGAGGATTTGGTTATTGTAAATGAGCATGACCCTGACAAACATGTTAAGGTTAAAATCGGTAAATTATTTGAATATGAAGGACTGAATAAAGTTGAAGTCCGCGAAGCAAGGATTGGCTCTATCGTTGCCGTTTCCGGTATTACGGATGTACAAATCGGTGATACGCTCTGCTCCCCTGAAAATCCTGACCCTATCCCATTCCAGAAGATTTCAGAGCCTACCATTGCCATGACATTTATGGTAAATGACTCTCCTCTTGCAGGTAAGGAAGGCAAATTTGTAACCTCCAGGCATCTTCGTGACAGGTTGTTTAGAGAATTAAATACGGATGTCAGCCTTCGCGTTGAGGAAACCGATACGACAGAGGCATTTAAGGTATCAGGCCGTGGCGAGCTTCATCTCTCCGTTCTTATTGAAAATATGCGACGTGAGGGTTATGAATTTGCAGTCAGCAAGGCAGAGGTTATATATAAAGAAGATGAACGCGGCAAAAAGCTTGAACCGTTTGAGGTTGCCTATATTGATGTTCCTGATGAATTTGCAGGTACGGTTATCAATATGCTCAACTTAAGAAAGGGCGAGCTTCAGGGCATGGCACCGACAGGAAACGGTACCACCAAGCTGGAGTTTTCCGTTCCATCCCGTGGACTGATTGGTTTCCGTGGTGACTTTATGACCGCTACAAAAGGAAACGGAATTATCAATACAATATTTGACGGCTATCAGCCATACAAGGGTGATATGAGCTATCGGCAGAAAGGCTCTCTCATTGCATTTGAATCAGGTACATCGATTACTTATGGCTTGTTCAATGCACAGGAAAGAGGAACTTTATTTATTGGTGCAGGTGAACCTGTCTATGCCGGAATGGTAGTCGGAGAGAATCCACGTGCCGAGGATATTGAGGTCAATGTCTGCAAGAAAAAGCAGCTTACCAATACACGTGCTTCCGGTTCTGATGATGCACTGAAATTATCACCGCCAAGACAGCTTAGTCTTGAACAGGCGCTTGACTTTATCGATACAGACGAGCTTCTTGAGATTACGCCTAAGAGCTTCCGTATCAGAAAGAAAATTCTCGACCACACGCTTCGTTACAGAGCAGCGAGAAATAATAATAATTAAAAACAGAAATAACATCAAATAAAAGTATCCCGAATGTTTCACTTTGAACCACTTTCCTGTTAATGACAGTGAGCCATACGGAAACATTCAGGAAATTATGACTTTTTCCAGATAAACGGAAAATAAAAAACTCTATGTGTTTGAAAAATCATTCACATAGAGTTTTTTCATTTTTGGGAATATACAAAAACATTTTATTTCATCTAATACCGAAAGGTTCTCATCGCATCAATCGTACGGATAATAAGCTCATCCAGTGTCCACCCCAACATTTGGGCACCATGCTCTATCACTTCTCTTGAGCAACCTGCTGCAAATCCCTTACTCTTGTATTTCTTTTTCACGGATTTAAGCTCCAAATCCTGCACACTCTTTGACGGACGCATCAGAACAACCGCACCTATCAGACCGGTCAGCTCATCTACCGCATAAAGCACCTTTTCCATCTCATGTTCAGGCTTAATATCTACTGTAATTGCATAACCGTGACTGGCTGTTGCATGTATGATTCTTTCATCAACACCAGCCTCACGCATAATCTCCTGTCCTTTTATACAGTGCTGCTCAGGATACATTTCAAAGTCCAAATCATGTAGCAATCCCACGATTCCCCAAAATTCCTTCTCATCACCATATCCCAACTTCTCGGCAAAATACATCATCGTCTGCTCAACGATCTGTGCATGCTCCAAATGGAACTCCTCTTTATTATATTCCGTCAATAACTTCCATGCTTCATCTCTTGTCATAGCATCCGCCTCCTTTATCCCAGTATTTTAGTAGGATTACAGGCATTTGTCAACTATTTTAATACTTGAATACTTTTAGGGTTTTTATTTATCCCTACTGTCTCACCTTAATATGAACCTCTCGAAGCTGCTGCTCTGTAACTTCTCCAGGTGCACCGCACATCAAATCCTGCGCATTACCATTCATAGGGAATGGTATAACCTCTCTGATGTTTTCCTCGTTTCTAAGGAGCATAATCATACGGTCTACACCAGGTGCCATTCCTGCATGCGGTGGGGCACCAAACTGGAATGCATTGTAAAGTGCGCCAAATTTCTCCTTAAGATCTTCCTCTGTATATCCTGCAATCTCAAATGCCTTTACCATAATATCAAGATTGTGGTTTCTGACAGCACCTGATGAAAGCTCAATACCGTTACATACAATATCATACTGATAAGCCAGAATCTCCAGTGGGTCCTTCTCATTTAATGCCTCAAGACCTCCCTGTGGCATGGAGAACGGATTATGTGTAAATATAATCTTCTTTGTTTCCTTATCGTACTCATACATCGGAAAATCATTAATATAACAGAAGCGATATGCATTCTTCTCTATCATATCCAGTCTTGTTGCTATCTCAGTACGAAGCTGTCCTGCAAATGATGCAGCAAGGTCTTCTACATCTGCAATGAAGAAGATGGTATTACCCTCTTCCAGTCCTGCAAGCTCTTTAATCTCACCCTTCATATCCTCAGGAATGAATTTGTCAATCGGTCCCTTATATGTCATGTCGGGAAGAACCTCAAGATATCCAAGTCCTCCCATACCAATTGACTGTGCATACTTCAGAAGCTTCTCATGCTGTCCCTTTGAAAGCTTCGCAGGAACATTGATTGCACGAACCGTCTTGCCATGGAACGGAGCAAATGTACATCTCTGGAAGAAATCTGTCAAATCAATGATTCTAAGCGGATTTCGAAGGTCAGGCTTATCTGTACCAAACTCCAGCATAGCCTGCTTATAGCTGATGACAGGATATGGTGCCTGTGTTACCGTTGCACCTTCCGGAGCAAACTTCTCAAATGTAGCTGACAGCACTTCTTCTCCGATTGCAAACACATCCTCCTGTGTCGCAAAGCTCATTTCAAAATCAAGCTGGTAGAATTCACCCGGTGAACGGTCTGCCCTTGCATCCTCATCCCGAAAGCACGGTGCAATCTGGAAATACTTGTCAAAGCCTGCAACCATTAAAAGCTGCTTATACTGCTGTGGTGCCTGTGGAAGAGCATAAAATTTGCCCTTAAACTTTCTCGATGGCACAATATAATCTCTTGCCCCCTCCGGTGATGAAGCACATAAAATCGGTGTCTGGATTTCAAGGAAGCCCATCTCTGTCATCTTCTGACGAAGGAAGCTGATAACCTGACTTCTGAATATCATGTTATCTTTTACTTTCTTATTTCTTAAATCCAGATATCTGTACTTCAGTCTTACATCCTCACGAGTTTCCTTTGAAGTCATAATCTCAAACGGAACCTGCTTGTATACCTTACCAAGCACCTCTACAGTATGCGCCTCAAGCTCGATAGTACCTGTAGGAATCTTCGGATTGTATGTCTCCTCATCTCTATGTTCTATTTTACCCTCAATCGATACACAATCCTCCTTACTGATACCATCCAAAAGTGTCGTATCACGCATAACGACCTGAAGCACGCCATACATGTCACGAAGGTCGATAAAGGATACACCACCGTGGTCACGTATATTCTCAACCCAGCCGGCTACTTTGATCGTTGCATCTACATCAACTTCCGTAATCTCGTTTAATAATCTGTCACGATAAATATTTGCTGTTGTCATTTCGTTTCTCCTTTTTCTCTAATTTCCTAAAATATGCATAACTGCAAGGTCTGCCTGCGGCAAAGTTCTCTCTATGCACAAAAATCAAAAGAGCTTATGTTCATCTTGAATATCTCAAAAATATTCAGGACGAACATAAGCTCTCTCTGTCCGCGGTGCCACCTGACTTACTGCCTTGCAGTCACTTCTTTAAAAATGTCGGCTGTTAAAGTTGTTATTCACGCCCATTCACTCTGCCAGGCTTTCACCGTCCCCGACTCGCTGTAAGCGATAAAGTGCGCTACTCGTCTTCGTCATCGCCATCAATATGCAAATTATAATTCATGGATTTTTTGTTGTCAACTCTCAAACGGGAAGTTTCCATCAATCCATTTACAGCTATTTTATATTCTTCCATATTTTTAGACTTTTTAATCTTCTTCAAATACTTTCCCGCATCCAAATTTCCGTCAAACAATTGCCCCATATATAACCACAGCTCTTTCATCTTAAAAAGCGTATTGTTATCACCAAGAGAATTGCGATAAGCCGACAAAAGTTCATTATGGAAGCCCTTTAAGCGATTCGCATTTTCTCTATCCTCAGTACCCAATTTGCTGCTTTTCATCATCTCAGGCAGAAATGGATTTCCAATGAGTCCTCTTCCCAACATTACCTTTGATATAAAAGTATATTTGTTTTTCAAATGATTATATGCATCCAAATCAAATATATCACCATTATAACAGATTTCCCGTTCATCATGAACTATTCCCAATTTATTATTGGAAGACTCTGTATAAAACCTGTCACTATCACAACACATTTTGGTCTGTCGTTCCGAAAGATACTGACACACTCCGGTTTTAAAAGTCTCCATATTCGGCGTATTCCTGTAATAATCCGTCTGGACTCTGGGATGTATGATAAGCTCTGATATGGGATATTTCATATATACATTTATAATATCCTCAAATTCTTCCGGAAACAGCTTACCTATACGCGTCTTTATTGACACTTTCATGATATCCGCTTCATACACTCCATAAAGGAAAGCATCAAGTCTGTCAATGTCATATAGCAGACCTGCCCCCTTCCCTTTTGACACGACGGTTCCTGACGGGCAGCCTAGATTTATGTTAACTTCTGTATAGCCATATTCTTTTAAAAACTTTGCCGTTTTCATAAAATCATCCACATCATTCGTCAGTATCTGCGGAACAACAGCAAGCCCTTTATTATTCTCAGGCAATATATCCTGAAGCTCTCTCGTTCTAAGAGGTCTTCCCTTTGCAGGTGCAATAAATGGCGTAAAATATTTATCTACACCCTTAAAATATCTGTTATATGTATTCCGATACAGATAACCTGTTATGCCTTCCATGGGAGCCATATAAATTTTCATATTATGTAAACTCCTGTTTTCTTTTCTTTCTCCAAATTATCAAAGCCACAATTCCATCTATAATCAGCAACAGCAGCATACAGGGAAGCACATATATAAGAAGTAGTGTCCCAAACAAACCGGCAAACCAGCCTACATCCGTCATGATATCATATACTGCATAAATACCGGTACCCAGCATCAAAATGATATCAACTATAGCAAACACACCACAAGGAGAAGGCTTTTTCTTTCCATATTTATTCGCTATAAATGCAGTCAGGAATATTATGTAGAATGACAATGCCACCACAGCAACTGCAAGCCCCGCGATTCCTAACAGTGCAAATCCACTTATAACAACACCTAATAAGATGCATATCATACTGATTACCGTAGCAGTCACCGCAACAATCAGATATTTCATTAAATTACTCATACTCTTCATTTTTGTATTTCTCCAAAATGTACACTTCCACACTACTATCCGCAATGTCTGCAAATGCAGAAAATCGTCCTGACTGATTGTATAAAAAAAGCCTGTATAATCTATTTTCTGATGTTACTATACAGGCTCTTCTTTTATACTTATATATTTTATATTGGTAATGTATTCCCCGCATATAAGCTAGCAAATACAAACAATTCAATTCTACTCTACACTATAGTTCGGAGCTTCCTTCGTGATATGTATATCATGTGGATGGCTCTCCTTCAGTGACGCTGCTGAAATCTTTACAAATTCTGCCTTTGCATGAAGGTCAGGAATATTGGCTGCACCACAGTAACCCATACCTGCACGAAGACCGCCAAGGAGCTGGAATACGGTATCTTCAAGTGAACCTTTGTATGCAACTCTTCCTTCAACACCTTCAGGAACAAGCTTCTTCGCATTCTGCTGGAAATATCTGTCCTTTGAGCCATTTTCCATAGCTGCAATCGAACCCATACCTCTATATACCTTGTATTTACGTCCCTGATATAATTCATAATCTCCGGGAGCTTCATCTGTTCCTGCAAATAAGCTGCCCATCATACAAACATTGGCACCGGCAGCAAGAGCCTTTGTAATGTCTCCTGAATACTTGATACCACCGTCAGCAATAACAGGAATTCCTGCATTCATTGCGGCATCATATGCCTGCATAATTGCTGTAATCTGCGGAACACCGATACCTGCAACAATTCGTGTTGTACAAATGGAACCAGGTCCTATACCGATTTTAACGGCATCTACACCCATATCAATCATAGCCTGTGCACCTGCTTTCGTAGCCACGTTTCCTGCTATAACCTGAAGGTCAGGATACTTTTCCTTTACCATCTTAAATGTACGAAGAACATTTGCCGAATGACCATGTGCTGTATCAATTACAATCGCATCAACCTTCGCTTTTACCAGCTCTTCCACACGGTCAAGGATATTTGCCGTACATCCCACAGCAGCAGCACAGAGAAGTCGTCCCTGTGAATCCTTTGCTGAGTTCGGATACTTAATCTGCTTCTCAATATCCTTTATCGTAATAAGTCCCTTCAAATGGAAATCCTCATCAACAATAGGAAGCTTCTCCTTACGAGCCTGTCCGAGAATCTTTCTTGCTTCATCAAGATTAATTCCTTCCCTTGCCGTAACAAGTCCTTCCGATGTCATGGACTCTTTTATCTTCTTTGTATAGTCCTCCTCAAACTTAAGGTCACGATTGGTTATAATACCGACCAGTTTACCGTCTTCAGTAATCGGTACACCTGATATTCTGTATTTTCCCATAAGTGTATTTGCATCTGCAAGTGTATGCTCCGGTGACAGGAAAAACGGGTCTGAAATAACACCATTTTCTGAACGCTTAACCTTGTCAACCTCTTCAGCCTGTTGTTCTATAGACATATTCTTATGAATAACACCTATACCACCCTGACGTGCCATGGCAATAGCCATTCTATGCTCTGTTACGGTGTCCATGCCGGCACTCATAAGCGGAATCTGTAATTTAATCTTCTGTGTCAGGTTTGTTGTCAAGTCTACGTCATTTGGAAGCACCTCTGAGTATGCAGGTACTAAAAGAACGTCATCAAATGTAATTCCTTCGCCTATAATCTTACCCATTTCTCTCTCTCACTTTCTCTTATAATGTTATATGCATATGTCAATAAAGTATTAAAAAATATATGAAGTTATGCTAACAAATTAGTTCTTCATTGTCAAGGATATAATTAGGAAAAATATCCATCTCTCTTTTATTCCATACTGTCGGTCTGCTCTGACGACTCCTCAGGCTTTTCATACAGATAAGCTTCAGAAATACCGATATCGATATTGTCATCACCTACCTGTGCAATATAGATTTCATCGCCATCATCAAATTCTCCGTTCGGAAGGAACAACGTATTTCTATCTATATAAATAGTATCTTTTTTAAAGGCGTCATCAATCCATACAAAACTGTACTCATTAAAGTTTTCTCCAAATATATATACCCCTGTAAGCTCTTTCGGTTCCGGCAAAGCAGCCCCCTCTTCCAATTCTTCTTCACTAAGCTCCTTCGTATACATATATGTGCCTTCCTTTATATCCGTTATATAAATCGGGTCAATTCCGTACTGCATATCCTTTGTTTCATACGGCCATCCCTCCGGATACATATAACGCTCACCATACAGCATATCGTACTGTATATTACACATGATATCATCAAAGTTTTCGTCCCCCGGCTTATAAACGGTATTAAACTTCTGCATATAACTCTTCTCAAAGCCAACCATATCAAATAGCTTTGTACCAAGCTGATATGCCTCTATATCTTCTTTTTCAACAGGAAATCCCTTCATATTGCTCCAAATAAAATACTCTGTCTGATAAAGATTTGCATTCTCCAAATCATCTTCCGTAAGTTCGAATCCCGGTAAATGGTCCCCATACATGACGAGAACAATCTCCTCATCCGATTTCGAAAGCTCCTCAATCAATGCACCGATGAACTCATCCATCTCACGAAGCTGATTACAATAATATGTCCACTCTGTATCAAGCAGTTCATCTCCTGTACCCGTAACCTTTATCGGATAACTGAAATGCTCCTCATCCAGTTCATTCGGGTACCTGCCGTGTCCCTGCACACTTACGGTGAAGACAAAATCTTTTCCACTTGTAGAATTAAGTGTTTTCATAATCTCACCTGTAAGCACATTATCCTTTTCCCAATTCTTCTGGGTATATTCGACATCGTACATATACTCAAGTGGTGTAAATGAATCAAAACCTAAATTCTTATAAACCTGATATCGGTCATAAAATGTACCATCATGGTTATGCATTGCATGCGTACTGTATCCCTGCTTTGTAAGCTGGGTTGCCATTGTCTCACATGTTGTACTTCCAAGAATTGTCTTGTAAGGATATTCTCCTGCGCCAAAATATGCCACATTAAAGCCTGACAAAACTTCAAACTCAGAATTTGCCGTACCCGCTCCAATAGCCGGCATCGTCAAAAAGCCCGATGTACATTCTTCCTTTAATTTCGTAAAATTTGGTATCGGATTTTCGCTAAATTCAAGTGTTTTCACATAAGACGGATCCATAAATGATTCCAGTTGAACGACTATGATATTCGGTTGTTTTTTTGCAAAAGCAGCATCTGAAGGCTCAACCGCATCAAGCTCCTCCTTGATTGCAAGCATCTTTTCCTCGCTGTACTCTTTGGGTTCGCCTATTCCTACATCAACCACACTGTTCGAAAAGCAATATACAAAACCATACTTATTATATGCCGTAGCCAGATTTGAGAAATTGTCCGAAATAGCCTGTGCATTTAATGCTATTTTCGTAAAAAGCATTACACAGCAAAAAGTTGCTACAATAAATACCGTTGTTCTGATACGATAGATATTTCCCGTTACCGTTGGCGACTTCAAAAACAATACAATGATGCCTGCCAGTGCAATAAACAGCAGTATACCAATCACAACAATCTGCCACACCTCAAAATACTTATCGATTATGGTAATTGTATTTCTCGCCATCAGCATATCAACAGCCGAGAACGGGGTTATTCTGAAACCCAAAACGATACAGTTGGTAATACCGCATAAAAGCCATGCAAATGAAATAATGCAATATCCGAATATTCTCTTTCGCATTAATAACGCAAGTGTCAGTGTAAAGAAAATAATCGAACAATTATAAAGAAACACCAAAGGCTCATGTCCAATGTATTTCAATGTATCTATAACGGAATGTCTGCCCAGTATTTCCAATACGATATCTAAAGCAACAGCTAAGATAATACAGACAAAAACAGCCGAATGATGAAAATTTTTTAATCTCTCTTTCATATTTATATACCTCTTTTTATATCATTCTCCTCCCCCCCTATTACAGGTATTCACGGAGGATGAACCTGTGCTCATTAAGTGTTCATTAAGTGTTCATATTATATCATTCTATGTTTTTTATTCAATAGGCAAAAATAGAGAAATTGTATTAAGAAATGTTAACTTTTTTCTTAATATTTACAATTCTTTACATAAAAAAGCCGTTGCATTCAATATCTGCTGCAACGGCTTCTTTCATAAATACTTAACACTTCAATTTTTGATTTTAGACTTAACTGTTTTTCCATTTCCAGAAAATAAAAAAGAGCGCGAGACGGGGATCGAACCCGCGACCCCCTCCTTGGCAAGGAGGTGCTCCACCGCTGAGCCACTCGCGCATTTTATGAGGTGTTCCTCACAACGAAGATTATATTATCACATGCTCTATTTTGTGTCAACAACTTTTTTCATTTTTTTAAGCAATTTTAAAGACAACAGAAAACCTGAGCGTTTTCTGTTGTCTCCTATTTCTATCGATATAAACTATTTTAGTGCGATAACCCTGATTACGACTATTTTGCCTCATTAAATGTCACAATTGCCTTAAACAGGTCACCGTCTATCTCTATATCAAATTCCGCCCCCATAAGGCTGCACAGACTCTTTGCGATAGAAAGTCCCAGTCCACTGCCCTCTGTATTTCTGGAGCTGTCGCCGCGTACAAAGCGTTCTATCAAATCATCACTTGATATGTTAAGCGGTTCCTTTGATATGTTTTTAAATACAATAATAACCTTCTCTGCCCTGCTCTCCACCTGTGCATACACTCTTGTTCCTGCCATTGCATATTTGGAAGCATTGTTCAACAGATTATCGAAAACTCTCCATAAATGTCTTCCATCCGCCATAATTCTCGCAGGCTCGGCAGTTGTATTTATAATCAGTGTCATTCCGTTATTTGCCAGCTTATCCTCATACTCTGCCGCCGCCTGTGTCAAAAGCATATTGGCATCCATTGCTTCAAGCTCCATATCCACATTTCCTGTTGATGCCTTTGATGCATCCACCAAATCCACAATGAGCTTCTTCAATCTGGCAGATTGTCTTGAAAGAACGTCTATATAGGATTTCTCAGGTTCCTTATCGATTCCTTCCTTCTCCAGCAAATCCACATAATTGATGATGGAAGTCAGCGGGGTTTTGATATCATGTGATACATTGGTTATCAGCTCTGTCTTCATCCGCTCGCTCTTCATACGCTCCTCAACGGCAAGCTGTATGCTCTCATTAATATTGTTGAGATTTTCTCCATGCTCCCTAAATGCACCAAACATATACTTTGTATTAATTTTATGTGACATATTTCCTTTTGCCAGTTCTTTTCCGCCCTTATGCAATTCATTTATCATCACAATAAAGCCGGCATAACCCAGAGTAATTGCAATCGCTGCCAGTATCATAATAGGAAATACGATTCCGGCGCCGCCGGATATCAAAATACCAAGCAGCATAATACATACTATGAATACAATCACATATGCAATGACCGCCTTCCAGCAAAGCGGAATTCTCTTTCCTATATATTTTACCCAGCCTGATATTTTACCGTTCCTGCCAAACAGATATTTCCACGCTCTGACGATTATACAGCTTTTAAGCAGACTCTTTGCCTTGACTTTTACAACAATATTATTCAATAACAGTAATATTGCCATATATCCGCATACTGCAAATGCTGACAAGCACCAATATTCCACATCATCCATAATCATATAATATCTGTACGAAATCTCATATTGCGTATATGCTGCCATGTAGCACATATCCTCGATACAATATATAAAGAAACAGGCTGCCCCTGCTATTCCCACTAATAAGATTTCTATCGGGCATTTTTCCCATATATTCAGTCTGATATCCTCCACGCCTTTTTTGATTCCCGAATGTACCATTGATAAAATCGTCAGAATGATACAAATAATGCTGCTCAATATAAAAACGATTACAATCATATCCCTATAATGATAATATATATCCAATCGCTCCGTTACGGCATCCGCATCATAAAGCTCCAAAGCCTGAGCCGAAGTTACCCAGCAGCTGATATCAATCTGCAAATTCATCTCGCCGTCATCAAACTCTCTCTTAAGCATATAACCGCTATCAATAATCGGATGTCCCGTAGCATCATATGGATATGCATCCTGCGTTGTTGTTTCATAATCCTCTTCATCGTATTCGTAGTCATAGACTTCATTTTCATATACGGAATACAGGTCGTAATAATAGTCTGCATCCTCTGCGGCATTCTGTGCCTCCTGATATGAATCAAAGAATTTGTACATAAAGGAATTGCCATACCATTTTAAAGAAGCTGCATTATTATATACAGAGCCGTCATATATTGCCTGATTATCCTTTGAAATCAAATTCATATTCTTTTTATATGAGCATTTTGTATCGCCTGCACCATATGCGGACTTAATATCTACCGTATATGCATATATGTCCTCCAGCATATCCCTTGGCACCTTTTCTTCCATATATTTCTCAAAACCACTACTGTTGATTACAGCTTCCAAATCTCTATGATTTAGAATTCCATCACTATCTACATCATAGACAGTCTCTTCAATCGTTTGTATGTTCTCCAACAGGTCGTATTTGGAATTGATATAGCCACTTACAACCTCAAATATGGAATCCATCTTTTCCTGTATATAATATTCCTTCATTTCTGCCTCTATTTCAGAGGCTTGAATTCGATCCGTATTGTCCAATATGCCATAGCTGTACATCTGAAGCGTCAGTCCTGCCGAAATCGCAGTAATAAATGCCACTATGGCAATAAGTACATATAGTATAATCTTATACTGCAAACTGCCCCTTATGCTGTTTATCTTTTTCTCCTTCAATGCGAATTGTCCTCCATTCTGTATCCTCTTCCCCAAATGACCTTGAGATATCTTGGTTCAGCAGGATTGATTTCTATCTTCTCACGGAGATGCCTGATATGTACCGCTACAGAGCCTTCTGCACCAAGCGGCTCCTCCTTCCATACCGATTTGTATATTTCCTTTGGTGAAAATACAGTACCCCTGTGTGTCATAAGCAGCTTTAAAATATCATACTCTGTAGGTGTAAGACTAATCAGCTCGCCATCCACCGTTACCTGCTTCGAATCATCATTCAGCTGGATTCCACCGAGAACAATCGTACTGTTGGTTACCGTTCCGCCACCAAGCTGCATATATCTTCGCAACTGGGACTTTACCCTTGCAATCAGCTCCACAGGATTAAATGGCTTTGTAATATAATCATCTGCACCGACCTCAAGTCCCAGAATCTTATCCGTATCCTCACTTTTTGCAGTCAGCATAATAACCGGAAGATTACTCTCCTCCCGAATCTTCACCATCGCCGTTATGCCGTCCATTTCCGGCATCATCACATCCATTATCACCAAATGAATTTCATGCTGCCTGACCTGTTCAAGCGCTTCCCTGCCATTATAAGCCTCATATATTTTATATCCTGCCGTCGTCAGATATATCCTTATCGCAGAAACAATATCCTTCTCATCATCACAAACCAGTATGCTGTACATCTCTTCTCTCTCCTTTGTATTCCTTATATAATAAGCTACTACTATCTTTTCGCATCTTTTCAGTATTCACTTTATTATATAATAACATGTCTCGTACAAAAACAAAACTCACCTCCTGCCATTTATTATCCACAAACCTCCATTAAGATACAACCTGCCAAATATTTAAGACTTTCTTAAGGTATGCTGCATACAATACAAATGAAAGAAGTCTTGCGGTGTTGAGATTTAAAAGTCTACGTGCTATAATTTTTAAGTAATTTTGGAAGGGTGATGATAGAAATGGAACCAAACATCATATTTGATAAACGCAGGCTGGCTATATATAGTATCATTGAAAAATTCTGTGTGGAATGTGAATTTGATAATCAATTTATTGCCGAGCTGTGGGAAGGTCTGCTGCTCAATCAGGCACTCTATGATGAATTTTTATTTTATTTGCAGCATTATGAGTTTACAGGTACTTTTGCCTGTGAAGGCTACACGATACCCGACCTGTATTTTTATCATCTGCGGGAATTTAATCTGTATCACGATACAGGGAAAAATACTGAAAGCTGCAATAAAGATAAGCTTGTATTAACCGCCTTTCACACAATGGGCAGACTGTTAAAGGAACCCGAAGTCTATAAGGCAAAGCTATCAGAGCCTATGGGAATGGACAGTTAATACCTGTCCTTATTACTATTATAAATGAAACGGAGATAACGGATCATGACAAAAAAAGATGTACTTGAAATACGCCACCAATTTGCACCTGCCACCTGCTCCATAAGCAGAATATGCGGCTGCTACGTTGACGGAGACAGAAAAAAGGTTGCTACATTAAAAGAGGCATTTCTCTCTCTGCCGGAAGAAGAAGCCTTCAAATATTTTGAAATCTTTAAAAAGAACCTTTCAGGTAATATCGGAAAAAATCTTGTTACAATGCCATTTCCAACAAATCAGGAATTTGAAGGCGGTACACAGGAATTCCTGTTAAAGCTTAGAAACAGCAAGTTGGAAGATGACATGCTTATAGAAGAATTCTATGACAAGGTTATCGATACCTATGATT
Source organism: Coprococcus sp. (assembly GCA_017935345.1). Taxonomy (GTDB): domain Bacteria; phylum Bacillota; class Clostridia; order Lachnospirales; family Lachnospiraceae; genus Coprococcus. The sequence continues at coordinate 56,981 of JAGBHU010000052.1, read as the reverse complement.
ATACAGGCAATTATCTGATTCTTTTGATACACGATACATATGACGTACCCGGAAAAACAACAGACGGCATGATGATGGATGATGCGTCTGATGAAGTATATGAATATATCATGTGCTCCATTTGTCATGTAAATCTGTCCAAGGCAGGGCTTAGCTATTTCGATGCAGAAAGCACCTTCCACAACAGAATACGTGACTGGGTGGTGGATATGCCTGACATAGGCTTTCTTTTCCCTGCCTTTATTGACAGAAGCGCAGATATACACAATGTACTGTACTATAGCAAAAAGCCTGAAGAAATGCATTATGAATTTGTTGATAAGCTGCTTGGTACAAGCTTCCCGATTACTGCCGGAACCCAAAAGGAAGCCTTCCAGACGATCGTAACGGAAACCCTCGGCATGGACTGTGATTATGAAACGGTTAAAAATATCCATGAAAATCTGAACGAAATGATACAGGAAAGAAAGGATAATCCAGAGCCTTTTACCCTGTCAAAAAGCTCTATCAAAAACCTGCTGTCAAGCAGCGGTGTTACTGATGACAAGCTTGAGAATTTCGATACGCATTTTGAAAAAGCCACATTCGCAACCATTGCTTCAAAGCCCGTTTCCAATGATGCAAGCGGAAATCAGCCTCTAAGACCGGAGCCCAAGGTAGAGCTTTATGCAAGCAATCTTGTAAATACCCGTTCCTTCGAGGTAAAAACGCCCGATGTTGTTATCAAGGTAAATCCTGAACGAACCGATTTAATTGAAACAAGAGAAATCGACGGACGCAAATGTATCGTCATTCAGATTTCCGACGAGGTAGAAGTGAATGGTATTCCTATCAAGAATAAATAATGTCTGTCCATGACAGAAATTTAACAATCCTGTCAAACTGCCGGGTTTGACAGGATGTATTTCTATTCACAGCCAATAATATCTACACGACTCATACCATCTGCATTTTTTGTTACACGTATTTGTTTTTCAATTCTTTTCTGCAACTCGGCTACGTGGGAAATAATCCCCACAAGGCAGTCTGACCTTGACAATTCTGCTAATACATTGATAGCCTGTTCCAATATTTCTGCATCCAATGAGCCAAAGCCCTCATCAATAAAGAGCGTATCGATTCTGACCCCTGATGCATTACTTTGTACCACATCGGCAAAACCAAGCGCCATGGCAAGTGACGTGATAAACGCTTCACCCCCTGACAGGGTTTTTACATCACGCACTCTTCCCGTTCTGTAATCATAAACAAATAAGTCCAGACCTCGTACCCCTGCGGTTTTCTTCCCTCTTCTCAGTTCGAATTGATTGTGTATCATCATCTTAAGTCTATTGTTTGCACTTGCTATAATCCTGTCAAAATAGACCTCCTGAATATACGTCTCAAATTTATAGTTACCTGATGCCACCAAATTCAGCTCTGTCAGTCTTTCATATTCCGTCCGAGCAATCGAGAACTTCTCCGCATCATCTGATAACATTTTGTATGCTCCATCGTTTTTTATATGTCTTTCTGTTATGGCTTCTCTTTCCTGATTTTTATGTTCCTTACTCTCTTTTTCATTCTCGATAACGGCTTGTAGCCTTGATTGAATTTCGTGTAAATATGCAGTTATCTCATCATATCTGCCATACAGGTATGCCGCATCTGAACCCGACTCTGTCACAAACAAATGATTGCTGTCTGACAATGCTTGAACTCCCGGCATATCGTTTACGACTGACAACGCTTGAACTCCCGGCATATCGTTTACGACTAACAACGCCTTCAACACTTCTTCGTTCTTAAGAATCAGCGTTGCCTCTTCACAATGATGTGCAAATTGCTCATACCCCTTTTGTATGGCGGTTTCCAGCCTTGTTATGGCATCTTTCTTTTCCTCATACTCTGTCTGGGCATTGAATTTACGCTCATTGATTTTCTTGATTTCAGCTTCAATACCTGCATGCCGCTTTTCCATCTCATTTTTGTCATGATGAATATTCTTCTCAAGTTCCTGCAATCTGCCAAGGTCTGTCTGTATGGTCTTCTTCTTATCAGCAAGCAACGCTTCCTGCGCCTGCTTCTCCGTTTCAATAAGCTGTTGTTTTTCCTTAAGGTCAATTTTCTTTTTCTTTGCAGCCTCATAAGCATTATGCATTTCTTCGTATTGCTGCAAATCGTCCTGTTGCTTTTCAATATCCTGTCCACAGCCTTCTATCTGCAATAATATGATATCTTCTGCTTCTTCATAGCTATTACAAGCTGCAAATTTTCTCACTTGCCCAAGCAGATTTTGTTTTCTGACACGAAGTGATTCATTTGACTTTAAAAGATTTTCATTTGCCAATTTGTACTGATTATCTGCATCATCAAAATATGCTCTGTACGTTTTGATATCTTCCTCCGTAATTTCCGTAGCAGTCAGCTTTGCAGGACTTGGATGTTCAAGACTTCCACACACAGGGCATGGTTTTCCCAGAACAAGCTTCTCTGCCAAAACGCCGCACATCTGGCTGTTTCGCAGTTCAACCATCTGCTCATATTGATTGTTAGCCGCCTTTCTTTCTTCAGAACAAACCAGTTGCTTTGTATGAAGCTCACGAACCATACGCTCCTGATTTTTTATTCCATCCAAACCAGCAATCTCATTTTTCAAATCAATCAACTGTATCTTATTCTGTTCCAGATTTTCTATGATGCTTTTTACCTTTTCTATATTCGCCCCCGCAGAATCTCCCTTATCAAGAACTGCGTCTATATCGTTCATCTCTTTTAAAAGTTCTTCCAGCTCCAGACATTGCTTATTCAATTTCTCCGCTTCCTTGTCAAGCTGCTTTTTCTCCTGCTCAAGCTTCCTCTTCAAATCATCATATTCAGCGCATATCTGAAGCTGCCTGTCCAAATTCGTTTTTTCCTCAACAAGCTTGTCTGTCGATAAACCGGATGCGGATTCATGATTTTCACGGGCAAGCGTATATTCTGCTTCCAAATCAATATACTGTTGCTTTTCCTTTTGTAGCTCGCTATAGACCTTCTCTATATCCTTGTCACATTTTTCTAATCCATGAAGCGAATAATCTAACCGGGCAAGCTTCGCCTCTATTTTTTTAATCTCACTACTGCAATATTTTTTTGCAGCCTCATCCTTTTCATTTAATATCCGTAAATCCTCTTGTATCTCCTCAACTCTTATATAACCCTCATGGATAAAATCCTTCAGTCCTTCAATGCCATATGCCTCCGCTGTCTCTTCATCAGGACATTCTATCCGCTTTATCGCATTTTCAATACTGTTCTTTAACTGCTCAAAGTCTTCTTTTGCTTTTTTATAATCTTCACCGATTCTGTTCTGTATAAATTCATAAATATGCGTATCGAATATCGTCTTAAAGATTTCTCCCCGCTGCTTTGTATCTGCGACCAGCAGCTTTCTGAATTCCCCCTGTGCAATCATTGCAACCTGTCTGAATTGCTCTGCCGTAAGGCCGAGAATTTCCTGTACTCTGCCTTTTACTCCACTCTTACCATCTATCTCCACAGCCTTCAGCTGGGTTTCCTGCCCGTTTTCCCACCATTTAACCTCGGCTGTTTTCTTTGATTTAAGCCCCTGCCTTATATATGCCGGACTACGCCATATACGATACAAATTTCCGTCATTTTCAAATTCCAGTTCAACATATGTCACATCTTTAGACTCAGCGAAATCACTACGGAGCATCTCCCCATTTCTGCCTGTACTGTTTTTTCCTCCGCCGCTTGTCTCCCCATAAAGTGCAAACATGATGGCATCAAATATCGTTGTTTTACCTGCACCTGTATCACCCGTTACAAGAAACAGCCCCTTCTTCCCCAAGCTTGTAAAGTCAATTTCTGTTTTATCACGATACGTGCCAAATGCCTGCATTGTAAGAACTAAAGGTCGCATGACTCCGCCTCCCACTCTTTACATATTTTTTCGATGTAGCTCTTATTTTCATCTGAAAGTCCGTTACCCTTTTGAAGCCTATAAAAATCTGCAAATGCCTGCTCAGGAGAAAGACTTTCCACATCTGCTACAGTTCTTTCCGAATCACTCTCTGCCGATTTCAGCGTTTCAAATTCCATAAACATCAGTCTTCCATATACTGTTCGAAGCTGATGCAGCGCATCAATGATGACATCTTTGTCAGTTAACATAATTCTGGCATAATCCTCGTTATATTCCCTGTTCAAGGCTTCCTTCAGGGTTCCCTTAAAATCATACCATTTATGCAGTTGTTTCAGCGGCAGCAGCTCTGTTTTTATCCTGTTTTTATCTTCCAATGTTATCATCGTAACTGATTTCTCATCAGAAGCCTCCGACATCGAATATATAACAGGTGTTCCACAATATCGTATCTTTTCATTTCCAATATTCTGGGGCGTATGAAGATGACCTAATGCCACATAATCAAATGCATCAAATACCCATGATTCTATGTTATCTACATTTCCTATCGTCACAATCTCTGATTCACATTTTCTGTTTTTGCCGGCATTCGTTACATTCTGATGCGCAACAAGCACATTTCTTTCCTGCTCATTGAGTTCCATTTTTTCTATGGCGATTGCCATAGCCTGACTGTAATCCAGACATTCTTCTTCTGTATATTCTCTGATATCAACAGGCTTCACAAACGGCATAAGATAGAAATTGACAGCTCCATACTCATCCTCAAATACCACTTTCCATGCATTGCCATCATAAGAGCCCTTTATATATACATTGTTTTTCTCCATAATCCGGCTTCCATAATCAAGTCTCTCCGCTGAATCGTGGTTTCCGCTAATGACCAGAACCGCAGTCTGTTCACCTGCAAGCTCTGTCAGGAAATCATCAAACAGCTTTACAGCTTTTGCGGAAGGCAAAACCTTATCATAGATATCTCCTGCTATTACTACAACATCGGGCTGTTTTTTTCGTACATAATGAATGATTTGACGAAATACATATCTTTGGTCTTCCTCCATGTCATAGCCATAAACAAGCTTACCGATATGCAAATCTGATAAATGAAATATTTTCATAATCCTCCCTACCTTTTACACATATTCCATAGAAATATCATTTAGACTTACAGAAAATTCATTTTTACCGCAATGAATTATCAGATAAATGGCGGAGAGATATTTCCCTCCGCCATTTATAAATAACATTACATCTTTAACATTTTCTTCTTCTTTAGCACAAGCGCTATGATAATACAGATTACCAATATAATACCGCATATAATTTCAAATCCATATGGCGTCTTTGCCAGCGGCATCCATTTTCCATCCACATTCATTCCATAGATACCTGATATAATCGTAGGTATCGCCATTACGATGGTTATCGCAGCAAGGAACTTCATGACGTTGTTCAATCTGTTGTTGATAATGGTAGTCATAAGCTCTCTTGTACCGTTTATAATATCCCGATATATATTTGTCATCTCAATAGCCTGCTTATTTTCCACCATAACATCATCCAGCAGCTCCTTATCTTCCGGATACTGTTTGATACTGCTGTATCTTGTAAGCTTATCCAACACAACCCCGTTTGCACGAAGTGAGGTTGCAAAGTATACCAGATTGGATTCCAGTTCGTGCAAATCAATGAGGTCGGTATCCTCGGTCTCCTCCTGAATCCGCTGTTCAATCAACGTTCTGCGTCTGTCCATAACACGCAGATAATACTGGTAGGTCATACAGCTTCTATACAAAATCTGATAGGTGAATCGCATCCGTTTCTTCGTACTGAATTCCCTGACTTTTTTCTCAACAAAGGCTTCAAGAACAGGTGTGTTCTCCGCACAGACTGTTATGATGGCACTTCCTACAAGAATAATACCAAGCGGGATTGTCGTATAAGCCTCTCTGTCATTTCTTATCTCAATAGACGGAATATCCACAATGATAAGTGTATAATTATCTTCTACCTCTATACGGGAACTCTCCTCATCATCAAGCGCTGCCCTTACATCAGCCAAATCGATATCATACTTCTCTGCTATCAATTTACTTTCCTCGACTGTCGGTTTCGTCATGGACACCCAGATATCATCTGCGTATTCAGATATTTCTGATAATATTTTTTCATCTGTTCTGTATAAATTTATCATATATCCAAGCCTCCAGTCTCCGTTATTTTTTTTTGGAACAAATTGTTTTTTATTTTACACTCTATTCAACAACGCCATTTGTCTTGAATGTAATATCTGTATCTGTCATACTGGTATAATTGGTACTGTCATACATTTCAATTTCCATATTGATTTCGCCAAATTTCTTTGCGGAATCAGGCACATCCTCTTTATTCCAGTATACCACCATATATGCAGTTGCCTTTGGTGCAACACAAAGATATCCGCCTCTTATATCTACCTCTGCACCATCCAGCTTTGAATCATCCGCCATAATTGTTGATAATTCTTCTGTTTTATTTGTAACCCTGATATATGTTTTGTAGCCTCTTAAATAATCATCATCAAAAACACAATCCAAAGCAGCAATATCACAATACTCATTTGAATATACCGTTTTCCAATTATCCTTACCGACTACCTTTTTTGTAGTGACCTCAACATCACAGGTCGCCTTCATCTCATCTACAAAGATATCCATGTATGTTTCACCATCATATATACTGAAATACATTTCTACATCTGTAATCTTAGTAAGGTCTGACACGGCAAGGCCACTTGCGTCCACTACGAATTGCCAGTCGCCTGTTGCATTTGCATCTGCCGAGCCATACAGATATGCATCCAGGGATACATTATTCACGCTACATGCATCAAGTCCCATTCCAATCTTTACATCGCTTTTATTTGTCATCTTACCTTCAATTACAAATTCGCCTATATCATTGATATACGTTTTATCGCAGGATATTTCCACCGTTTCGTTGCTAAACAGAATCTCTCCACTAAGTGTGCTGCCTGTCTTATTATCTTCCGTAGAAGGTGCATCTGTAGAAGGCTCTGTTGTATCTGTAGATGGCTCTGCCGTATCTGTAGAAGGTTCCGTAGTATCTGTAGAAGGCTCATTCGTATGCCCATTGTTGCCCTCTTCTGTTGTAACTATATTATTATCATCATTACCGTCATCATCTTTCTTAAATACGACCAATACCAGTATCAGAATAATTGCAATAACAGCAGCCGCAAGTGTAATTCCTGCTATAATAATCGGCAGCTTTGATTTCTTTTGCGGTTCGTTCATGGTGGCGTTCGTATTTGCATATCCGTACATACCCGGTCCCGACACAGACTGGCTGTTGTTATACATCTGGCTTGACATCGGCTGACCGCCATTATACATCTGAGCAGACATTGGCTGTCCACCGTACATGCCCTGACTTTGCACCGGCTGCCCCGACATCGGCTGACTGCTGCCGTACATATTGCGATTTGACATCGGCTGTCCGCTATATATGTTTTGGCTTGACATCGGCTGTCCACCGTACATGCCCTGACTCGCCATACCGGAATTTGCAAATATCCCCTCCTGAGGCTGAGGTGTTCCATGACTATACACATTTACTGCAGGCTCTGATAAATTCTTATCTGTTCCTTCATCTACATTTACACTAATTTCCTCATTATATGCTACCGTTTCACTTGCATTTTCCATGGGAACTGAATTTCCGCAATTTGGACATACCGTTCCGGCAAAGAATTCATTTCCACACCTGTTACACTTCATAAAAAGCTCCTCTCCATTTATCATCATTACTATTTATAACTGTTTATTCCTAACAAATCAGCGCATTTTTCAACATATTATATATTATCACAAATGTATGTTTCTTTCAACAAAGATATTCTCTGAAAACACATGCCTATTGCTAAGGCTTCAGCCGTAGCTTGTCAACATCAAAATACCCTGTGGATGTTTTGGAGGTTCAAGTTCCAAAAATTTCCACAGGGTATCTTTATTTTATATTCTTTTCTTAATCAAGCGCCTTTTTCTGAGCTACAACTACGGTCTCATCATAACATGAGAAGGCTTCATCAACCAATTTCTGGTCAGGTTTTTTTGTAATAAGACTGACAATCGGCACAATAATCAGTCCGCCTACCATAGCAAGTGCACCACAGTTGATTGGTGACTGGATTACACTTGGGAAACTGAACGGCTGCCAGGTATTGCTTATAAAATTCAAAGTCATAATACCTGCACCCCAGATAAAGCTGACCCAGCAGGCTGCCACGGTTGTCTTCTTCCAGTATAAGCCATAGAGGAACGGTGCAAGGAATGCACCTGCTATAGCGCCCCATGATACACCCATAAGCTGTGCTATAAATGTAATCTTACTTGAATACTGAATGATTGCAATAGCTGCTGAAATTGCAATGAATACAACAAGCATAATTCTCATTGTAAATACCTGTTTTTTCTCACTCATCTTCGGTGAAACAGTGCCTTTGATAAAATCAATTGTAAGTGTCGAGCTTGAAGTAAGCACAAGCGAAGACAAGGTTGACATCGATGCAGAAAGCACAAGTATCACAACAAGTCCTATCAGTATGGATGGCAGACATTCAAGCAAATGCGGAATAATCGCATCAAATCCTTCTGCTGCCACATCCGTATCGGTAAGTCTTCCAAATCCACCCAGGAAATAACAGCCCCCTGCTACGATTACAGCAAAAAATGTTGAAACAATCGTTCCGGTCTTGATTGATTTCTCATCTTTTATCGCATAGAACTTCTGAACCATCTGTGGAAGTCCCCATGTACCAAGTGATGTAAGTACAACTACACACATCAGATTAAAAATATCAGGACCTAAAAATGATGCAAATATACCCGGTGTATCTGAAACTGCCGCATCCTGAACACGTGCCAGCTTATCAAGGGCACCTGCCAGTCCGCCATAATTATTCAGTACGGCACCGATAACCACAACAATACCTACCAGCATAATCAGTCCCTGAATAAAGTCATTGATTGCCGTTGCCATATAACCGCCTACTATTACATAGATACCTGTAAGGACTGCCATCGCAATAACACATATCTTATAATCTATGTCAAATGCCATACCAAACAATCTTGAAAGTCCGTTATACAGAGATGCCGTATACGGAATAAGAAATACAAAAATAATCAATGACGAAATAAGCTTCAATGATTTACTGTTATATCGTTTCTCAAAAAACTCAGGCATTGTTCTTGAATCAAGCTTCTGTGTAATCAGTCTTGTTCTTCTGCCAAGCACTACCCATGCAATCAGTGAACCAAGAACTGCATTTCCAATACCAATCCACGTTGATGCAATACCATACTTCCAACCAAACTGACCTGCATAACCTATAAAGATAACCGCAGAGAAGTAAGAAGTTCCATATGCAAATGCTGTAAGCCATGGGCCCACAGACCTTCCTCCAAGTACAAATCCATTAACATCTGTTGCCTGTTTTCTGGAGTAAAAGCCTACGCCTATCATTACTCCGAAAAATATTACAAGCATAATAATCTTCAGTGCCATAATACCCTCCCGTTTTCATTTTTTTGTTGTTCATTTTACTTTATTGCGTTAAAGCCACGCAACTTTAAAGTTTTTATGTAATAAATACTTTTGTATTATATCTGACTTTGGTATATGCGTCAAGGCATAATCATAAAGTATTGCTTCTCTTATATCACGAAAGCATATATACAAAAAAGCACTGCGGTTGGGGCACCCTCCGTAAGGAAGATGCCCCAAAGCGGCTTTTGTCTCAAAACTGAATCATTGATTTTGTTGGCCGGTGTAGCCATATCGGTCATGCTGTTCCTGTGCTTGTTTTCGGATGAAGAGTCATCCATTTTTACGCATCTTTTTCAAAGTGCGTAACCCACTATGACATTTTCAGCCTTACGGCTGCAAAGTGCCAGTGGGCTCTGCGAGGCTGGGGGCTTTGCCCCGACAACCAAGGTTATCTCCCCAGCAGCGTTGTCTTGCTCGCTTTCTGTAAGAAAGATGTCATCGCAAAATCATATCCCATTCGGACGTTCATTCAGTTGTAAACGGCAAAACAGCTTTTGACGGCGGGGAGCGGTATTTTCTCTTAGCATACCGCAGGCGTTAGGCGGCTTACGCCGCAATTCCATTTCAAGAACATTGGGTATTCAGTTGTAACTCCCCGAAAAGGGTATTTTACTATATAGCGCAAGGTATGTGCTTGTCAATGCTTTTTTCGGGGTTTTTGAATATTTCTCGGTAAAGATGGGAATACTATTTAGCTTGCATTTAGACGGATAAAGAAAGAGCCAATGAAATGTGAGTTTCCTTACATCTTCATTGGCTCTGCGGTTTGAGTGCGTATGATATTTTTGCTCGATAAACGGGAATTAAATTTACCAAAAGCGGAATGGAACAACCGTTTTAATAATTAGCGCAAAAACAATGGAAATCCCCATCATACAAATTGTTTCCTTGACGGATTTTCGTAAAACAAGTATTCCAAGCAGCAACATTAAAAGGTTCAGCCAAGAACGAATATCTATATAAAACATTCCATACACAAAAGCAGTGTTCACCAAAACTCCCAAAATGCCTGCGGAAAGAATAAGGGCAACCCAGCCTTTCCCTTTCGCATACCAGCATAAAAAGCCAAGAAACGGAGAGGCGATTGTATATGCAATCCAAATCATAGCATAGCTTCTTGGAAAGAAACCCGCCACAAAATTACAGTACAGATAATAGCTTGCTACAAATCCTACAAAAAACAGGAAAACATTCATTGCGGCTCTAAAAGGCGCATGACTGTATACAGCTATACAGACCGCAATCACGATCCACGGTGCAAATCCACCTAAGAAATTGTGAAAATCCAAGGCATTATCAATCGCTTGTAACAGGACCGGAAGATGCCCTTGCGTATAATCTAAGTATTTGGAAAATGTCCCCATACAGATTCCCAAAAGTAAGATACCTATTGTAAGAATAATTTGCCTTTTGGTAGAATCTGATTTTTGAGGTACACGTATTTTATCTAAAAAATCCATTATTACCCTCACAAAATAACGATTTGCCGCTCAGACATGGAATGATTATACCACAGATTTGTGAAAAAAACTACTGCGTAGATAGGAAAAAGAAGCGGCATGAGTATCCCTATACCGCTTCCAAAGTGTGATTATGCGTAGATGATGTCTGTATAAACGATTTCCCTTGCTCTTGACCGCATGTTATTCATTGCGCCAATCCAAGCCATTTGGTCGGTGTTTTTGAGTTCTTCCGTTACGCCTTCTTTTTCAGCAAACTGCCTTACCAGCCGAAAGAACAATTTCTCTGCCTGCTCATTTATATCAGCAAGATAACTGTTTAACTTGCCGCTTGTCAGCAGATTGACATAGAACAGCCGCTTATGCTCCCTGATATACTGCAAATGCCGCTGTCCCCATAGCCCGATAGGCTTTTCTTCTTCGGGTAGTAAGGTAAGACACGGCAAATAGTGTTCGCCTTGCAGTTCGTACCAAAGACCGTTGCTTTCATCGTAAATGTACCTGTCCATCGTGTAATCGTCCGTTATGATTTGAATTTCCCTACAATTCAATCACTCTGGCTGATTACAAAGCCGAAGGGAGAAGCTACTTCCTTGCGTAGTCCCTCCCTTCCGTTATCATTTTTTCAAATGAATCATTTCAAACCATAATTTGTTTCATTCCTGCTCTGCTATAAGCTGATAATACCATAGTTTTTGAGCATTATAAATGTAAAATACGCAGCGTAGCATACAATCATCACAACTCCGCCGGTTTTTGTAAGCTTCTTATTTCTAAAACAACACAAAAGAAGTATGATAGCAGCCACTATGGAAATAATGCCGTCAAACAGGAATGATTTTTCAAACTTGGCAGGCGTAATCAACGACATCGTTCCTAAAACAAACAAGATGTTCAAGATATTACTTCCTACGATATTGCCTATTGCAATGTCTGTCTGTCCCTTTTTCGCTGCCGTACAAGATGTAACCAGCTCCGGCAATGATGTTCCAAATGCAACGATTGTAAGGCCTATAAGACTCTCTGTCATTCCGAATTTGCGGGCTATGGCAGAAGCAGCATTTACGGTAAGCGTACTTCCTATGACGATAATTACGATACCGATTGCAATAAAGAGTATCAGCCTTAATGCGGTATCCTTTTCCGTTATCTCGATACCTTCTCCATCATTTCCGCCCTTTTTTGCCGTTATTACAAGATATACAATAAAAGCTATCAGCATCACATAGAAAATGGCACCGTCAATTCTGCTAAGCTTTCCGTCAGAATATCCCAGCAGCAAAGTGACAACCGATACGACTATTACAATCGGTATGTCAATTCTGATTGTATTTTTCTTAATGGAAAGAGCTGCAAAGAGAGATGCCGCTCCCAATATCAACAATATATTCAGGATATTACTGCCAAGTATATTGCCTATTGCCATTCCTGCACCATCATCTCCTGCAATGGCTGCCTTTATACTCACAGCAGCTTCCGGCGCACTTGTTCCGAGTGCCACAATGGTAAGGCCTACTACCATCTCCGGTATGTTACATTTTACCGCAATCTTGGATGCGCCCTCAACAAACCAGTCCGCCCCCTTTACAAGACATATAAATCCTATAGCCAATAAGACGATTTGTCCCAGTATTGTAAGTATTTCCACTATCATACCTCCTAATGAATGCTTACTAATATTTTTCGTGTATCAGCAAAAGTCCTACAATCGAATCCATCAGGTCTTCTATACCAAGTCCCTCTGCATTTACAACAATATGGGCATATTTTTCATATAACGGGGTTCTTTCATCATAAAGTGATTTTAAGGTCTGCCCTTTCTTTAAAACCACACCCCTTCTTTTTATATTGCCAAGCCGCCTCTCTATCTCCTCAAACGGCAGCTTGATATAAACCACAATATCATTTGCCATATATTGCTCCATGGCTTCCTTACAGTAGACTGCACTGCCGCCGGTTGCTATAACAGTATGTGTGAAATCCACATCTCTATTCACCTGATTTTCTATCTCCAAAAAACCGGCATCACCATATTCGGCTATAAGCTCACACAGCAGCTTACCATATTTCTTCTGTATTAATAAATCGGCATCCTCAAAACCATAACCCAGTACCTTTGCAATTAAAACGCCTATGGTGCTCTTGCCTGCGCTCGGCATACCCGTCAATACAATATTGTTCATGATCTGTCCCCCTCCGGAATAACAGATACTTCGTCCTTTTCTGTTTTTAATACAAAATGAGTTTCTGTAGCCGATACGCCTTCATAGCCTTTTACAAATTTGTAGACTTCATCAAGTCCTGCTGCCGAATCGGTAACGATCTTAAGAATAAAATCAAAATCACCTGTCATATAAAAGCATGCAACAATGCTGTCATTCTGTTTAATCAGTCCGACAAATTCTTCATAATATTTTGGATGCTTCAGTCTCACCTCCATGATAGCCACCATTTCATTCCCCAGCTTCTTCTGGTCTACTTCTATGGTATAGCCTCTGATAATGCCGCCTGTTTCCATTTTCTTTATTCTTTCTATCACTGCCGAAACAGACAGATTAATTTCCTCGCTTATGGCAGAAGCAGTCAGTCTCGCATTCTCCTTTAAGCATTTCAGTATTTTGTAATCAATATTATCCATTTTTTTCCTTCACTCCTATATTTTATTTTCCAACTATACAATATGTAAATTTCTATAAACCACATTTGAAGAAGGTTAACGTAAGCATTTACTTACGTTAAACACGCTTAACGATTCATCAAACATATCCCAGCGATTTCAACACAAAAACCCAAGCCGTCAATGTAACGGAAGAAAGCAAGGTTGTAAGCAAAATGATATTTGAAGAAAGCACCGCATCATTATTCATATTTTTTGCCATGATATAACCCGATACCGTTGCCGGAGAACCCGTCATAATCAGTATAGCCACTATTTCATCGGCATTAAACCCAAATAATACTGCAACAGGCACAAATATTGCCGGAAGTATGGCAAGCTTAATGATCGAAGCAACAACAGCAGGTTTCAATCTGGTTAATGCCTGTTTCGTATTAAAATTGGCACCAATCGCTATCAGTGCTATTGGCGTTGCCGTCTGAGCGATATAATTTATCGTTTTCAACGGTATGGCTGGAATTCGGACATCCAGTGCTGATACAAGCATTCCAAGCAGAATTCCTATTATAATAGGATTTTTAAGTATATTTACAAAAGCCTTTTGAATGCCCGCAATGCCGTTTGTTCTGTCATTACCGCCAAATGTAAGCATAATAACCGAAAATATATTAAATAACGGTACTGCCGCTACGATCATTATCGGCGCCATTCCTACACTGCCACATATATTTTCCACGAATGCCACTCCCAGAATAGCCGCACTGCTCCTTGCAGCCCCTTGGGCAAATGCCCCAACCATACTTTTATCTTTACAATAAAGTCTGGCAAAAATCCACACACCCATAAACATAATCATCGTGCCAAAGAAGCAAAACAACACAAAACCCATATTGATATCTTTTAATATGGAGGTTGTTGCAATATCCTTAAACAGCATTACGGGAAGTGCTACCTTAAATACATATTTATCTGCAACATCTGCAAATTCCTTTGTAATTAAATTGATTTTCAACAAACCCCAGCCCAGTAAGATTAAAAGGAAAATAGGAATTGTTGCGTTGATGCTAAAAATAAAATTGCTCATATATACATATCTCTTTTCCAACAATATATTGTAACAGGCAGCTGTAATTACCACTGTCTTACATTCCCCCAAATGCAATCCGCAATCATAAATTGAAAATCACATATTCCATATAATACCATAGCTATATTTGAATATCAAATTAGAGATTATGAAAAAATTTTAAATGAAATAAAAATAGTTGTTGACAACAAGGATTTGTTTATATATAATAGGTCTTGCGTCAAAGATATGGCTTAAAAAAGTTATGGGAAATGCGTCTCTCGGGGTGTGGCTCAGCTTGGCTAGAGCGCTTGATTTGGGATCAAGAGGTCGCAGGTTCGAATCCTGTCACCCCGACTTATAATCTAAACACTGTTAAGCAATTATGCGGGTGTAGTTCAATGGTAGAACACTAGCCTTCCAAGCTAGATACGTGGGTTCGATTCCCATCACCCGCTCTTTATTTTCGCTAATTTAGCATAGCGGAAATTAAAATGTGTCCGTAGCTCAGCTGGATAGAGCAACGGCCTTCTAAGCCGTGGGTCGGGGGTTCGAATCCCTTCGGGCACATTTTTTATTTATTCATTTTAATAAATATATGGTGGGTATGGCGCAGTTGGCTAGCGCGCCAGATTGTGGCTCTGGAGGCCGAGGGTTCGAGTCCCTCTATCCACCCTATCTCTTTATCGCCTATATAGCGATACTATTGGGTTATCGCCAAGCGGTAAGGCACAGGACTTTGACTCCTGCATTCGCTGGTTCGAATCCAGCTAGCCCAGTCAAAAACTGAATATTATGGGCCATTAGCTCAGGTGGTAGAGCACTTGACTTTTAATCAAGTTGTCCGGGGTTCGAGTCCCCGATGGCTCATTTTTATTTATCCTCTTTTATGAGGGTTTCTTTTTTTCAATGGATTTTATTATTTCCATACCAATCCTATATTTGCGGATATGGCGGAACTGGCAGACGCGCTAGACTTAGGATCTAGTCCTTCGGGGTGCAGGTTCGATTCCTGTTATCCGCATTAAAAAAAGAGCATTACTGCTCTTTTTCTTTTCTATTTGTCCAGAAATCTACCGGCTCATAATCTCTAAGTTCTGCCAAATACCCTTTTTCCTTCAGTACAGCCTGTATTTTATCCAATACTTCTTCACTTTCAGCCTGAACCGTATGATAATGGTAGTTGTCAGTAATTGTAAGAAGCGGTGAGGAAATACCACTGCTCAGGGTTTTCAGATATTCATACACATCTTTTCTCGTTTTGATACTCATCGGTGCTTTTATAACACCATATATTCTGTGATATACAAACACATCACATACCTTTCCACCCAAATCCACTATCGTGTACAATTCGTCTCCTACCTTCTCGGCACTATGGCGCACCTTGAAAGTTCGCTCGGTAAGCCCCTTATTCAATAATACATATCCCTTATTTGTGGATATAATATCATATTCTGCCGCTCTCAATATGGCAATATCCTGTACAATTATCTGTCTGCTTACACCAAACTGTGATGAAAGTTCCGCTCCTGATATCGGCTCATTGGCCTTTGTAAGCAGCTTTAACATCTGCATTCTTCTGTCTTCGGCTGTTGTAGTTCTTCCTGCCATCTATATTACCCCATGATAAAGAGCAGATACATTTATGCACCTGCTCTTTATATCCTTATAAACCTCTGCCTTCAAAGCATATGCCAATATTCTTTGATTATTCAGCAACAGTCTCTGTTTCAGCCTTCTCTTCTTCTGCCTCATCTTCGTCCTCGTCATCATCAAAGAAGTCATCATCGAAATCATCATCAAAGTCATCATCGAAGTCATCAAGGAAATCAGGTGTCAGATAGGAATATACTGCATATGCAATACCTGCAATTGCTGCAATCGCACCAATAATTGTAAGAATTACAAATAAGGTACCTTTTGCCTTCTCCTCAACCGGTTCACCCTTTACTAAGATTACATCATTATTTTTCATTGTAAAATCCACCCTTTCTTTTTATTCCCAATGCTCATGGGTTTCACAGATATTGAAATTATAACACATCTCTACAAATATTTCCATAGCATATTACAATTTCTTTAGTTTGGCAAACGAAGCAAACATCTTTCTAATGCCGCATCTGTCAAAATCTACAGCTACCTCATAATCTCTTCCACCCTGTACAACTGAAATAACTGTTCCTGCACCATATTTCATATGACGGACTCTGTCTCCCTCTTGATAATCAATCTGAGTTTCTTTATTTACAACAAACTCCTTGCCAAAGGAAGGCTTTGTCTGTGGCGAGCTGCCATATGTGGTGCTCCTTTTATACGGATTATTATTACCATATGACTTGCCTATATACCCATTACTCCTGCCATATGTATATCCGTTATTGACCTCATTATTTCGTTGAACACTCTCCTCATGCCGCCTGTTCATTCTATCCATGTCTTCAGAATGTTCAAACAGCATAGGCGGAATCTCTCTGATAAATCTTGATATCTCATTATAGTTATGGTTCCCATGCATCATACGGCAACGGGCAGCACTCATATAAAGCTTCTTCATCGCCCTTGTTATTCCTACATAACAAAGTCTCCGTTCCTCTTCAAGTGCATCTTCATCCTCTGAATTCAGTGCCATTCCGCTTGGAAAGATTCGCTCCTCCATACCACAGATAAATACATATGGAAATTCCAATCCCTTGGCACTATGAAGTGTCATAAGCTTTACAACATTATCGCCTGTATTCAAATTGTCAAGGTCAGATACCAGTGCAATATCTTCAAGGAAACCACTAAGTGTCGCTTCCTCATGATCCTCTTCAAAAAGTACCACCTTATTTCTAAGCTCGTCCAGATTTTCCAGTCTTGTCATGGATTCATCCGTATGCTCTGCTATCAGCTGCTCTTCATAGCCCGTATCTTCAAGGATTCTGTCGTACAAAACGGATATTGGCTCATGGTCATACACCATATTCCTATAGCCCTTGATAAGCGTATAAAATTCATTTATCTTTGCAGCAGTTTTTCCACTGATTCCCGGAATTTCACCTGCTCTTTCCATCGCATCAATCATAGACATTCCATTGACGGAAGCAAATATTTCCAGCCTGCCTACCGTGGTATCACCGATTCCCCTTTTCGGTACATTGATGATTCTCTTTACATAAGTATCATCAGACGTATTATTGATAACTTTAAGATATGCCAGCATATCCTTTATCTCGCGTCTTTCATAGAAGGTGGTTCCCCCATATACCTTATATGGAATATTTCTCATAACCAATTTCTCACCAAGCACACGGGACTGTGCATTTGTCCTGTATAAAACAGCAATATCACTGCATGCCGCTCCCAGCGCAGTCAGCTTTGCGATCTCCATTGCCACCCTGTCAGCTTCCTCATATTCCGTATCACTTTGTGTAAAAGCAAGCTTATCTCCCTTTTCCTTATCTGTCCAAAGAGCCTTATCCTTTCTTCCTGCATTGTGCTTTATTACCGCATTTGCCGCATCAAGAATATTGCCGCAGGAACGATAATTCTGCTCCAGCTTTACTACCTTCGCATCCGGGTATTCCTGTTCAAAATTCAGTATATTCGTTATATTGGCTCCTCTAAATTTATATATGGACTGGTCGTCATCACCAACCACACACAAATTGCGATACTTTTTTGCCAACAGCTTCACTAATAAAAACTGTATATGATTTGTATCCTGATACTCATCAACCATAATATATCTGAATCTTTCCTGATAGTTTTCAAGCACATCGGGATGATGCTCAAATAATTCAACCGTCTTATATATCAGGTCATCAAAATCAAAAGCATTAAATTTCTTAAGTCTCAATGCATATTCTCTATAAACCTCGGCTACTTTAGTTTTTGCATAATCAGCAGCATTTATACGACTATATTCATCCGGCGATAAATATTTTTCTTTTGCTTTTGATATTTCCGCCATAAACATCTTCTCAGGATACTTTTTTGAATCTATCTGCAAATCTTTTAATATTGCTTTTATTGCCGTTTTCGTATCATCACTGTCATATATATTAAAATTCAAATCATAATCCAATCGGTCTGCAAATCTGCGGAGTATACGCACACACATGGAATGAAAGGTACTGACCCATACACGTTCAGCGCCTTCCCCTACTATATTATTTACTCTCTCCCGCATCTCCATCGCCGCTTTATTTGTAAATGTTATGGCAAGTATATGATACGGATTGATACCTTCATGCGCCATAAGATACGCTACCCGATGGGTTATTACTCTTGTTTTTCCTGAACCGGCACCTGCCAATATCAAAAGCGGTCCATCCACATGCCTGCATGCTACATCCTGCATATCATTTAATCCAGCCATTTATCCTCCTTGTACTCCTGCCATTCTTATATAATATTCTGTACTGTTCCGTCTACAGCATTTCCTTCCGCCTGTTATCTTCATTTGTACGACAACAATAAATGTGCCGTCATCCTATACACTACAGCAGCTTTTATCTGCCTGCTTCGTATATCATATACGGCACATTCTTGTAAAAACCTATTATAAAAATCTCAAACGATACATAAAAAGTAACTCGGTTACATCAACTTTGTACCACAATTTCCGCAGAACTTGGCTCCGTTTGTCGGTGTTCCGCAGTTTGGACAGAACTTTGGTGCCGCTCCGTCTGACGCACCTGCATTTGACATATTATTTGCCATATTGCCTGTCATTTGGTTTGCCATCATCATTCCCATCTGCATACCCACCATGGCTCCTGCCATATCTGAAGCTGTCGTATTGGTCTTTCCGCCTTTGCCTGTCATGGCATCAACCATATTGACCTGCTGAAATTTGTTCATATCTCCAAGCATTGTATATTCTGCAGCCTGATCTGCACGTTTTGCTATATTCTCAGGATATGTAAACTCGCTGATTCTGAAGTCCGTAATCGTAAGACCGATTCCGATAAGCTCCATATCCAAATCTTCCTGAATCCCCTTTGCAATCTCTGTGGAATTTGCCATAAGGTTGAATACATCTTTGCCTACCTGTGTAATCCACTTCATCAGAAGTCCGTCAAGGATACCCTTGATACGGTCACGGACATCATCCACCGTAAACATCTGCTTGATTCCTGCAACCTTCTCAATAAGTACATCATAATCATGTATCTTAAATGAAAATTTACCGTTTGACCTTACAGGAAGTCCACCCGGAAGTCCCGGTGCCTCAAGTCTGATAGGAGAACTTGTACCCCAGTTACAGGTAAATTCCTTTGTGTTTATAAACAACACTTCTGCACGAAGGCCCGAATTGAAACCAAATTTAAAGCCTTTCAGCGTAGATAAGAACGGAATAATCTGAGAATCAATCGTATAGCTTCCCGATTCTGTAAATATACCTTCTATCATACCGTTATAAAGGAATATCGCATCCTGTCCCGGTTTGATAATCAGCTTTGAATCCTTCTTTATCTCTTTATTTGTCCATTTCCAGAATAACAAATCATCTCTGTATTCTTCCCATTCAACTACATTTGCAAACTGATTTGAAAATAATCCCATTCGTAATCCTCCTGTTCCTTCTCATTGTCAAAGGGATTTTACTACTGAATACCCATCTTTGCTTTTAATGCCGCAAGCTCATCCTGAACGTCAGCACTTGGTGCAGCATCATATTTACTGGCAAGGTCATCAATAGAATCCGTACCAACGGAATTCAACTCTGACATTGCACTTGCCTTATCAAGCATTGCGTCCGCCTTCGCTTCCATTCTGTCAAAAGCTGCCATTGAGCCGGCTGTATCAGCCACACTGCCCATCATATTATTCATCTTTTCCTGAGTCTTTGCAATCTGAACCTTTGCCTTAATTGCATCTCTTCTTGCATTAAGGTCGTTCATATCCTTGGTAAGCTTATCATGGAGCTGTTTCATCTTGGCTGAATTTGCTGCCGCCACATCATATGCCTGCTGAAGTGGAACCTGCTTCTGTACAAGCTGATTCTTCTTCTCAAGGAACTTCATTGCATCTCCTTCATTGCCTGCAAGAAGTGCCTTCTCTGCATAATTCTGCATCTTTGCAATCTCTGCATCACATTCCGCAAGCTGTCTCTTGCATCTCTGCTCCTCCGCCATAATGGTAGCCGTTTCTGACTTCACATTTCTAAGGTCTTCCTGCAAATCCCTCATGTACTGGTCAATCATCTTCTCAGGGTCTTCTGCCTTATCCAGCAGTGCGTTAATGTTCGCTGACATAATGTCTCTAAATCTCTTTAAAATACCCATTCTTAATACCTCCTGTTCGGTCCCGCCGATATATTATCCCAATCAGTTTTCACTGATTCATTTGTTACCCGTTCATTATACAATACGTTTTATCCCTTATCAATACACTTGACATGGCAATTTACTTATCTTATCGTAAACATATTTCCTCCTTAACCGATTCTTTCGTTCACGCCATGCATCATTAAACAGCCGAAACGTCATCAGCCACACTGTCATCAAATATTTAAAAACCGTCATCTATCGTATCATCAATCGGTACAGGTGGTCGTTCTCCAAGCGGGTGTGTCTTTGCCGCCTTAACACGAATCGGATTTTCTTCTTTCTTTTCTTCAAAGTCAAACTCCCACTGGACAACTTCAGGCTGCTCTGCCGACTCTTCCTGTTCATCCTCTTTTGCCTTATTCTTCTCATAATAAATTTCATTTGCAAGCAACTGACTTATTTCAAGAATATCTGCATATCGCTCCTGCTTTTTCATATCCATAAGACCATCCATAAGCTCCCGCTTATTCTGTTCAATGATCTCAGACTTCTTCCTCAGGGAATCAAGAACTCTGTCCGTCTCCATACTAATCATATTGTATGCCTGTCTGACAGACTCATTTACCTCCATCAGCATCTCGTTTGTATAGATAATCGACGCCGCATAAATCTCATTTGCCGTTCTGAGTGCCATCTTATCCTGCTTATTCAGATTCTTAACCTTTCTTGAAACCAAAAGCGGACTCGGCTTACTGAGTCTTATTCGCGAGGCGGTTTCCTCCGCTTCAAGGATAATCTCCTCCGCCTCTTTATTCGCTTCCTTTATAATCTTGCTTCGCTTATCCGTAATCTCGTGATAAGCCTTCAGCTCTATATCTATCGTTGTCTTTAATTCCTCGACAATCTCAAGCATTTCATCTTTATTTACAAGCGTTTTGCCTGCTGCAAACGGAACATTCTGTCCTTCTTCAACAAGCATCTGTATCTTATCTAAAAGCTGTTTTGCTTTACCGTTTTCCATATAAAAACCTCCAAATACCGATAATCAAAACAATTATCTGCACAATGTCAACATAACAGCTATTTTATCATTTTTTGTAACCCATTTCAACAAAACAAAGTAATTTCGCATTCATTTAATATGATAAAATCTGCTTACTGAATAGTTCCCAGTTTAAAAAAGCTAAGCGTTACCTTTGCCAGCTTTTTTCCGTCATCATTTGTTATATATACATCATACACGGATATGGTTCTGCCGTTTTTAATTTCCTCTGCCTCTGCATAGATAAACTCGGTATCCTTCGGCGGTCTTAAGTATTCCACCGAACCTGACAGTGTAGTAACATAATTTCCTCTTGTCATCGCCGCAGTTCCGCCAATGG
This sequence comes from Coprococcus sp., assembly GCA_017935345.1. Taxonomy (GTDB): domain Bacteria; phylum Bacillota; class Clostridia; order Lachnospirales; family Lachnospiraceae; genus Coprococcus. The sequence continues at coordinate 34,676 of JAGBHU010000052.1, read as the reverse complement.
TATCTGCCAAAGAAAATATACATCCGCCATGTACGCCGCCAAAGGGATTTTTTATATTTTCATCCAGCCGCAATCTGCCCTTCGCAGTTCCCGGTCCGCACTCAAGGTATTCAATCCCCATATATTTGATAAATCCGTTATCCTTTCTAAGCTCTTTTATTTTACGCATGATTTCTTCAAGATTGATATTTTCTTCAAAATCTTTTTTTACTTTTTTCTCATAACTCATAACAACTCATTACCTCACAATTTGAATAATATGATTTTAATATATCCCATACTGCGGATTTCAATCTGTATCAGACCTTTTATTATCCCTCGGTATTCCCAGAAAATCCTGTATCAGATGACGCGTAAACAGTCTGCCCTCTTCACTTTCAAAATATCGCTCAGGATGCCATTGGAAAGCAAGGACGCTTAAGGTCGGTGATATAAATGCTTCGATTGTTTCATTTTCTTCATCAACTGCCATCGGATAAAACATGGTTGATAAATTCTCGGGATATATGCAGTCACTATGGAAATTATTTATTTTTACATATCTATCCGTATTCACGATCCTAACCATGTGGTCTACACCTCTTGGTCTTGCCACCTTAAAAGGTGCCGAATAGGATATCTTACCACCAAACAAAGCGTTTAAATGCTGCATGCCTCTGCACACACCGATAATCGGGATGCCGTTTTCCACACAATACATAATAAGACGCTCCTCCATGGCATCTCTGTGTGGCTGAAGCTCTGCTTTATGCGGCTCTACATAATGTCTGGGATGAAGGGTGCCGCCACCGGTTACAATAAGCACATCGTAATGGCTCTCAAACAAGCCTTCAAAATTCCGGGTAAAATTGGATACAGGATGAAGACATATGCCCATACTTTCATAGAACTCCGTATAGGCAGCTTCCAGTACATCCGTTGTCTTCCCGTACATATTCTGTCCTTCACGCTGTGTTATCAGTGCATGGAGCATCACGATTCCTCCTTTATAATTCTTCCATTTCTGCAATCAAGTATCATGCGTTTCATCATTACGGCCTCATGATAGATTACGTCACCGCAGCCGATAGCCGCAGGTATATTAAACTCGGCGCACCGTATCGCCATATGCGATGCCACGCCGCCATACTTGGTAACAAACCCCCGTATGCCATGTGCAAATATCCAATCATATCCGGGGTCCGCCTTTGTAAGAACAACAATCTTATCACGTACTGCTTTGGTCACTGACTCATCATCTCTGTCGTATTGCTCCAAGGCTATGACTTCTCCGGAAATACATTCCGACGTTATAAAATTCGGTCTTGCCTCCCACATCTCCACATAGCTCATATGCAATTTATCATATACTACATCCGGCAGAATCAGCATTGCGTTTATTTGATACTGTCGTTTATTCTCAGCTATTACAGTATACCATAATTTTTTTATGGCTTCAGGATTTTTATTTGCACACATCCTGATATCATCGATATCCAGATATGCCAGCTCATGCTTATCGATGCCCAGCATTTTTCCTGCATCCTTCAATATATCAATCGCAAGACTTAATGTTTTCGTAAATTCAAACTTAAAATATTCTCTTTCTTCAACGGCGGACTTCAGGAAATCTATAAATTCCTCCGCATCTGTTCCCAACCCCATTTCCGCAAGTGCCTTTTCCAGTCTTTTTGCATCCAGTGGGTTCTTTTTCAAATTCTCTATCGTCTGTCTCTGCTTCTTTGCGTTTTCGCTCCCCTTTGAAGCATCGAAGTGCATACCTGCATATGTATCACATGTTATATCATATGTGCCGGAACGCAGATGTCCATACTTCTCATCAAAATCCGCTCTTGCTATTTTATGCTCAAGTAAGTCCTGAAAATCAGCATCATATTCAGACGCAACCGTATAAATAGACATCATAAAGTCATCTGCTTCTTTATCCGTCAGATATCCTCCTGCCACAAATGAACGGCAAAATGCCTTGGAAATGAATGCCAGACGGGCCTGCCTTGCAAACTTCGGAGTGCCGTAATGCTTAATGCTTTCCAATAACTCTATTACATACTGCAGCAGCGTATTGACATCATTGTTTGCCATACGCCAGTTATTTCTTATATTCTCCCTGTGCACCTTTAATCCGTTTAAAGCCTGTATATCCCGCGCTCTGATGCTTTTGAAATTGCGAACGATATGATTTGTCAAATGAAACAGCACCCCTTTTATATCCGCTATCTCATCCCGCGTAAATCCGTAAGCCGCAAGCTCATTCAGTCTGTCATTTGTCAAAAGGTCATAATTGGAAAATACGATTTCAAATTCTATCTTATCATGAGCGGTTATATCCGATAGCAGCTTTTTATTATAATAATCCAGAAGCTTCTCCGTCAGCCGCCCGTCAATCTCCTCCGGCATCAGGCACAGAAAAGATTTCTTTAATGAAATATAGGGTTTATTACCGAGCCTATACATCAAATCCCCATCGACTATCTTATAGCCTATCGAAGCAAGTCCCTGATTCCATGCCGATTCTGTAATGATATCCCGATACAATGAATAATCAAGCGGATGTGGATTTTCGCCAATCATCTCTGCCGGATTCCAGAATGCCATATCTGACAGAATCGTATTCCGGTCTTCAAGCAGCCCGCATAATGCCGTATAAGTCCTCTCTGCATTTTCCATCGCTGCAAATATCTCCTCATCGGATATATTCTTATTTTCATTTGCTGCCATCTTCTTATCGGATATGCCGTTTTTTATCCTTCCTATACATGCCGCTAACGGTCTGACCTGAAAAACGGTTATATTATTTTTTTCATCAATGGCAAATTCTATATCAAGCGGCATATCATCGTATATCTGCTCAAGTTCCTTCACAGACTTTACAAGATTACACCAACAAGCCGGCAAATGCTCCGTATCCGCATTTCTTGCTATATAGATGGTTCTTCCTCCCCTTCCGGAGGTTACGGCATCCGTGGAGGAACAGTCATAGGTTACTGTATAATACGGTCTGTTATATTTCAACTCTCTGGAAAATATCACTCCGCTATAGCTGACATCCTTCATCTGTCTCTGTACAAGCACCTGTTCCCCTGTTATATCTTCTATATCGGTTTGATAGGAAGCAAGCACCGTTTCTATCGCGGCAATCACGTCGGCTCTTTCTCCCGAATCAACATCAAGTATACTTTCATAATGACCTGCATTGGAGCTCATGCTGCCGTCTTCATTTGAAGACGAGCTTCTGACCACCACAGGCTGTTTCTCAAATATGGTACATATCGTATCTGCAACTCCTGACTTATCCTGCATGTATTTTGCAACATCCACTATATACATTTTTTCAATTCTGGAGCAGACCACCCGTTCACTCAGATATTGAAGGGTATCTGCCTTTGTTCCCATAAACGCTGCCATATTATATACACCTCAAAAAAACTGCACTTCAGTAATTATACTAAAGTGCAGTACAAATTCTACTTAAATGTCAATAAATCTTCTACGCTCTTTCGGGGTGGCATATCAGGGGCAAATGCAGGATATCCCAACACGACGATTGCCGCCACGGTTTGTCCTTCAGGGATTCCAACAATCTCGCCAACTTTTTTATCATCAAATACACCAAGTATCACGGTTCCCACGCCCTTCTCCCAGGCTGCCAGGCAAAAGGTCTGTGTGGCTATACCCGCATCAAACATCTCCCAATTTTCTTCTTTACTGGTACTGAAGGAGCCATCCTTCTCATAACCGCTAATACCATCCTTCTTCGTAATAATCATGAGCTGCTTTGCTCTGCTGACGGTTTTTACATTCAGCGGAAAATTCATCAGTCCCTCATCCGCAATTTGTGCAATCAGCTTCTCATTCTCTACAAGAATATATCTGATTACCTGTGTATTCTTCCACGATGGTGAATAGGATGCCAGTTCAACAATCTCCCTGACTGTCTCCTTGGAAACCAATTCATCTGTATATTTACGCACACTTCTTCTTGTCTTAATACACGTTTTTGCCTCCATACCGAATCCTCCTTACAATCCAAGCTTTATCCCTATGGTTTATATAAGTCCCTTAATATATAAAATACTGCTGGTGATTTTTCCACCATGCTTATTTACATATTCCCGATACTCCTCATAGTTTATATAATACTGCTTTCCCCAAGAAGATACAAGTAAATATTCCTGTCCGTGTATCTCTGTAACACCCGTTACGACAACAAAATGCGATTTCACACGATGTTTTAAGGATTCTCTCAGGATTCCATCCTTATTCACATAAAAAGGAATTCCCTCTTTCTCCCAAACCTTCGGTATATTCGGTCCGATAGACAGGACAACCGGTTTGTTCTTCCGAATCAAATGTTTAATATCCTTTAGCATAGCCTCATCCGACAGAAATATCTTCCATTTTGCCTTAAGCCCTATATCGTTGAGCAGAAAATATCTGTTCATGGCAAACTTCATGCCAAATCCCGTCATGCCTTTCATGAAAAGAAATATCACAAAATGACTATAAAAGAATTTCACATATTCCAAATAATCATTTTTATTATAAAGACCATTTGGTTTATTAATCCGCCTGATAGCCTCTGTCATCATATTCGGATTTTGCTCTGCGAGATAAATACTGATATCTGCAAGTGCAATTACGCCACAGCCTGCTTTTTGCATTCTCTTTGATTTACACCATGCCTGATTACCGCCATAGCTGACAATGTTCATATTCTTTATCCTTATGTAGTCTTTATTTGTAAGAAATACGTCACCCATATCTTTTCTCCCCATTTCATTTTTATATATTTTATTATTGTTCGTTATTATTATTTTTGTCACATTTTTTATGTATTATAACATGCGAGAAAAAATACATCAACCATTTTTATAAACCATATTAAGTAGTTTTCAAAACTACAAACATTAAAATTCATTAATAACCATTAAAAAACATTAACTTTACAAATGTAAATTAATTTGTTATAAATCTATATGTAAGTCGGATGAGTAATCGCAGCTGCCAAAATCAGCAGATGAGGAAAGTCCGGGCTTCATAGGGCAGGGTGCCGGATAACGTCCGGTGGAGGTGACTCTAAGGAAAGTGCAACAGAAATATACCGCCATATTTTATATGGTAAGGGTGGAAAGGCGAGGTAAGAGCTCACCGCTGTTTTGGTAACAAAGCAGGCTCTGTAAACCCCACTCGAAGCAAGACCAAAGAATAACCCTTCGGTTATGGAGATGACACAGTGGCCCGCTGCATCTCAGGTAGGTCGCTTGAGCTTTATGGTAACATAAAGACTAGATAGATGATTACTCTCGACATAACCCGGCTTATAGTCCGACTTACAAAAAAGAACGCATCATGAACCTTATACTGTTCACTATGCGTTCTTTTTTTGAAATCAGCAGATGTCCAATATCTCCTGCCCCAACCCGATAAAGGGTTCTATTATACCTTGAAGCAGCCACCGCCTATAAACTCCCGCAATATAGAATTGAGCGGTATATATTCTGTATCAAGTTCTTCAAATCTGTTTAAAAAGGTTTTAAGCCGAAGCACATCCGCTTCATATTCAGCTAAAGCAGAAATGCTCTCCAAAAGAGGAAGTGCATACGGCTTTATGGCTGCATATTCATAGAGAAGCCCCGAATTAAACATTGCGTCTGCCTCCGATTCATACGGAAATATATATTTCTCTTCTCCGCTTCGTACGGAGTTCCACATAGAAAGTGTTTTCTCAACATCATTTCCTCTGGCTCTGTTATCCCGAACCATACGTCTCAATAATCTGCTGTCTAAAGTTGAAACTTTCGTTTCATCATCGATATATAACTGGTTAAGAGGACTTATGTATATCTTATACTTATCATTTTCATTCAGCCTATATGTCATCTCGGGATTGAGAGAATGTATCCCTTCCATTATAAGAACATCCATCTCTCCAATCTGAAGATAATTACCATGATATTCTCTCCTGCCTGTTTTGAAATTGAATTCGGGCAATTCCACCCGATTGCCCTCAAGCAATCCCGTCACATCATTGTTCAACAGCTTTAAATCCATGGCACCCAGACATTCAAAATCATAATTTCCATTTTCGTCTTTCGGGTTATCTTCACGGTTTACAAAATAATTGTCTGCCGCTATCGCATGCGGAATCATCCCCATAGCACGAAGCTGTATACTAAGCCTATGGGAAAAAGTCGTTTTTCCTGCCGAGCTTGGTCCTGCAATTAAAACAATACGCTTATTATTTTTAACAATATTTCTTGCAATTTCATATATGGCATTTTGCTGCATCGCTTCACATATCAATATCAGCTCCAGTGCTTTGCCGGACAAAATCATTTTGTTCAGCTTCTCAACACTGTCAATATTCACTTTTTTTGCCCATTCCTTTGCAGTTTCTTTAAGTGATACCACACTGCTTTTTGGGATATTATTATCCATATTAAACACTCCCTTTTTGTAGTCTGTGCTACATATATCCACATCACAAGTAGTATATTATAAATCGTTTTCATGTATGACTTGTTATCAGTTCCAGAGCTGCATCTATCACTTTCTGTTCTGACAAAAGTTCTTCATATCTGAGCCGTGACTTTTCCGAATCAGAATGATGTAAACTCAATATCAATTTTTGATTTGCCGCCCTTTTCCCTAAAAGATATTCCTTCAGTACAGGATTTCCATGTTCTATCAGATATCTTCCATATTTAAGATATGCCTTTTTTAGGTCTGTCAAATTCTCATCAGCTCTGCGGACTTTATAATCAAATTCCACAGGATTCGTAGCTATATTGAGAATGGTATAGTATTTTCCCATGTCAACCAGCATATCCTCTGAAACGATAGTCCAGCCTTTGTCCAGAATATGATTCCGCACCTTGTCTATATCCGATTGGGGCTGTAAAATAAGCTGTTTTGCCGAAGCCGCCACCTTATAGCCTTTATCCAAAATACTGTTTATCAGCATTCCACCCATTCCTGCTATAATAATCGTATCAGCTTCTCCTTCCTCTATCGTATCAAGTCCGTCACCAAGCCTTAAATCAATGACATCCGAAAGCCCATATGCATCTATGTTTCTTCTTGCTATATCACATGGCCCGCTTCTCACATCAGAAGCAATGACATGTGATGAAATTTTATTTTTTATTAGATAAATAGGAACGAAGGCATGGTCACAGCCTATATCTGCCACAGTATGCCCTGTGACAGTCATATCTGCAACTGCCTTCATCCTTATAGATAAATCTATATTTTTCATGAGACTTTCAAACCTTAATATATATAATCTCTCAATTTTCTACTACGACTAGGATGTCTCAGTTTTCTAAGAGCCTTTGCTTCTATCTGTCTGATTCGCTCTCTTGTTACGTTAAACTCTTTTCCAACCTCTTCAAGCGTTCTGGCGCGTCCGTCCTCAAGACCAAATCGCAAAGTCAGCACCTTTTTCTCTCTTTCCGTAAGCGTATCCAGCACTTCTACCAGTTGTTCCTTCAGAAGTGTAAATGCCGCAGCATCAGCCGGTACGGGAACATTATCATCCTGTATAAAATCTCCCAAATGGCTGTCCTCCTCTTCACCAATCGGTGTCTCAAGAGAAACCGGTTCCTGCGATATCTTAAGGATCTCACGAACCCGCTCTACAGGGATATCCATAACCGCTGCAATTTCCTCAGGCTGCGGTTCTCTGCCAAGCTCCTGGAGAAGCTGTCTTGAAACCCTGATAAGCTTATTAATGGTTTCTACCATATGAACAGGAATACGAATGGTTCTCGCCTGGTCTGCTATTGCCCTTGTGATAGCCTGACGAATCCACCATGTAGCATATGTGGAGAATTTATATCCTTTTCTATAGTCGAATTTCTCAACTGCTTTTATCAGTCCCAGATTTCCTTCCTGAATCAAGTCAAGGAACAACATACCACGGCCAACATATCTCTTTGCTATACTGACAACAAGACGAAGATTTGCCTCTGCCAGCTTCTTCTTTGCGGCCTCATCACCCTCTTCCATTCTCTTCGCAAGTTCTATTTCTTCCTCCGCAGAAAGAAGCGGGACCTTACCAATTTCCTTCAAATACATTCTTACAGGGTCTTCTATGCTGACACCTTCCGGAACAGACATATCTGTTACGTCAATCTTTTCCATGTCATCATCAACATCATCGAGAATAATGTCATCTTCTTCATCTACATCCGTAATCGTAAGAATGTCGACATTATGACTCTCAAGAAATGCGAATATGGCTTCCATTCTCTCCAAGTCAAGTTCTATTTCTTTAGCATCATTAAAGAATTTAATGATCTCCGTATCTTCGATAACCATCTTCTTCTTTTTTGCCATTTCGAGCAGTCCCTGAAGCTTTGTCTGAAATTTTTCTTCAATTAAATCCTTATTCTCTTTAGACTCCATTTTTCGTTATTCCTCCATAAACATATAATATTTTATCCATTATTCAGCGTTATATTCAGCTTTGAAACATTTGCTTTTTCTCTTATCAACTGCTGCATTCGCGATATATCATTCGTGTGTAAAAGCTCCGCTTCAATACTTGCAAGCTTTAATTTTTTAACGACATCCGTTATGGCTGCATCGATTTCATCGGCAGTCATATCGATTCGCAAATCTGCCTGAAGCATTTGTGCTACTAACCGCTGTTCCTCAACCGAGTCAAACAGATTGATAATAATCGCAGGCTCCACCTTTCCCTGCGCTCTATACTGCTCAAACAATTTGCCTGCGACCAGGCGATATATTCCCTCATCAAAGGCATTTTCATCTATGATTCCGTCAATACGTTCAAACAAAGACGGTTCATTCACCAGCCAGGTAAGAAGAAGCTTTGCGGTTTTATTTTCTGACATTCTGAGCGCCGACTGCTGCTCCGTTTTCCGCTCCTCTCGTTCTATTACCTCCGGCTTTGCAACCCCTGAGATTCCATAGGCATGAACCTTCTCTTTCAGCGCATCCCTGTCTATTCGATACAGATTTGAAACCGCATCAATATAATTGTTGCGCTCTAATACATCCTCTATAACGGACAGCTTCTTCGCCACTTCATTCTGAAATTTTGTCCTTTCCTCCGGATCGTTCTGATTATATTGCTCCGATAATATTCTCGCCTCAAACATCATAGCGCTTTCAGCCTGATTGATTCGCTCCTCAAAGCCGTCACTGCCAAGTGCCTGTATCAGCTCATCCGGATCTTTATAAGGTCTCATATTAATAACTCTGGCATTTACGCCAACTTCCCTGAGTATGGCAATTACCTTCATGGTTGCCAAAACGCCTGCGCCATCACTGTCATATGCCAGATACACGTCATTTGCATACCGCTTTATGATATTGGCATGTCCAAATGTAAACGCCGTACCGAGAGATGCCACCGCATTATCAAAGCCCGCCTGATGCATGGAAATAACGTCCATGTAACCTTCACAACATATAAAACTCTTTCTTCTGCTCCTTCTTGCTATATTCATGGCAAAAAGATTCCGGCTCTTATCAAATACGGGCGTATCACTTGTATTAATATATTTAGGCTTACCGTCTCCCAAAACACGTCCGCCAAACGCTATTACTTTCCCGTTTATATCCAGTATTGGTATCATTGCCCTGTTCCAGAACTTATCTGTACCACCTTCTTTTTCCGATATATTTACAAGTCCTGAATCCTTCAGCTGTACATCCGTATATCCCTTACTACGCAAATATTTGTACAAATCGTCTTTATATATATCTGAATAACCAAGAGCAAACTTATCTATTGTCTCATCGGTTAAACCTCTGTTCTTAAAATAATCATAAGCACGTTTCCCATGCTCACTATGCTTTAATATATAATGAAAATATGCTGCCGCCGACTTATTCATCTCTTTCAAAGTCAGCTTGTACTGCTCCCGTGACCTGTCAGCCGCACTCTCTTCCTTCTCCGGCAGTGTCATACCCGCCCTGTCAGCCAGATACTCTACCGCCTCCGGGAAAGACATATTTTCATATTCCATTACAAATGTAAATACATTTCCTCCTACACCGCAGCCAAAACAATGGTACATCTGCTTCTCACGGTTTACCTTAAAAGAAGGGGTTTTTTCATGGTGAAAAGGACAGCAGGCTTCATAATTACTGCCTTTTCGTTTTAAGCCTGTATAACCGCTTATCACATCCACGATGTCATTTCTTGATAAAACCTCTTCAATTATATCATCTGAATAATACAAGCAAACTCCTCCTTTGCTCCCGGTCCGTCTGACTGGTACAACGCAGCGTTCTCAGGATATTGATGTCCTCCATGATTTTGGAATATAAATATTCTTAAAGGTTTCTATCGCATAGTTATCCGTCATACCTGCTATATAATCACATACTACCGTTTCCTTGTCTTCTCCCATATAGATCATCTCTACACATTCATTCGTTAAACGGCTTACATCTTCTGAAAAATATTCAAACAATATCTTTATCATCTTATCCGCTTTCGTTTCCTCGCTTTTTGCAATGGGATTTGTATAGAGATAATCAAACATGTATGTACGAAGCTTTCCAAGCGCCTCTGCTATATTGTCAGACATACATACCTTATCCCTGCCTTCACTGGCCTCTATCACGTCATGTATCAGGCAGTTCAGCCTGTCTCTTGTGTTATGGCCTAAAACATCCGTAACAGGTATCGGCAAATCCTCTTCCCGCAATATATTCCCTCTGATTGCATCATCTATATCATGATTGACATATGCAATCTTGTCCGCCAGTCTTACCACCTGTCCTTCCAGTGTTGACGGCATACACGCACTCTTATGGTTCAATATTCCATCACGGACTTCCCATGTCAAATTAAGGCCTGCGCCTTTATCCTCCAGCTTCTCCACGATCCGCACACTTTGCTCATTGTGCCTGAAAGGCTTTTTGGCACAAGCCGATAAAGCACGTTCTCCTGCATGCCCAAATGGAGTATGTCCCAAATCATGACCAAGTGCAATCGCCTCCGTCAAATCTTCATTTAACCGCAATGACCTTGCAATCGTTCTGGCTATCTGGGACACCTCAAGCGTATGGGTCAGTCTTGTTCTATAATGGTCATCACCGGGTGACAAAAAAACCTGTGTCTTATGCTTCAGTCTTCTAAATGCCTTACAATGAAGTATTCTGTCTCTGTCTCTTTGATACACAGTCCTTAAATCACATTGAGCTTCCTCTACATCTCTTCCTTTGGATTGATCACTAAATGCGGCATATTGATTGAGTATCTTATGTTCTATCGCTTCCTGTGTCTCACGAATCGTCATATTCCCTCCACCTGCAAAACCTGCCCCGACAGTTTCTTCCGAATGCAGGGCAACAACAAAAAAAGTCCGTACAATATGAATATTCTACAGACTTTTTCATAATCCTTTATTTTTATTTAAAAAATACACGACAAACTTTTATTGATTTCCAACGATACCCTTCTTCTCCATCGCTTTGATAAGACCGACAAAATCAAAATCAGCCCATACGGTACCCTCCAAGTCATTTTCGGTATCAACAGGAATTGTACTAAGCCACATTTTCTCAACCTTTTCATATTCGCTGGATAATGTATCCGATACCGTATAACTGATAAAGCTGTCTCTCAATTCAGCATCATCAGCGTTAACCATGACAACAACTGCATATCCAAGTGTATCCTCATACACCTCCATACATTCTCCGTTTTTCATGGTATCCATAAGCTCATTCATCTCGTCCGTATCATAGGAGCCTACATAACCTGTACGCTCACTGGAATAATCAGCGATTCCATACTCAGCAGCAACGTCCGTATAGGATGCGCCATCCACGATTTTCTGGCGCGCCTCTTCAGCCTGTTTCTTTATCTTTTCTTTTTCTTCATCCGATACATATACATAACTGCCATCACTATTCTTCTTCGGATTTCCGTCCTCTATTTCAACTGTAGGGAACAGCATATAATATAAACTATGGAACTTTACATCCCCAAACTGCTTCTTCATGTCTTCTTCTATCGTCTGTCCCATATCATTTTTTATATCATTCTCAAATTTAGATACAATCGCCTGTTCCTCAAAAATCCGTTGAACAGTATCGTCAGAAATACCGTATGCCCCAAGTATATCCTCATCAAATCTGGATTTAAAATTCGCTACGGAATTTTCTACATATTCCTTATCGCTGTCAGTCAGCTCGACATCATTATTGATGGCAACATTATATATAATTTTATTCTGTCTGAGCAAAGAAAGTACTGCTTCCTTATTTGTTTCTATATCTTCATCCGTCAGTGAATCGGAAGACAATCCATACAGATATATCTCCTGCATCGCATACATAGTTACCTCATCCATGTAGATATCGTAATCCCCAATGGATAATGCCTTTGTTGTTGATGCCTCTTTCTCACTATATACTGCATCCACATTACCGTTCTTATTATTACTACAGCCTGTCATCCCCAGTACCATAGACACGCCTAAGGCTGCTACAATCAATTTATTTATATGCTTATGCATTTCTTTGCCCTCCGTTCTCTTTATACGACAATTTATTGTATTGTAATTGCCTGTTTCCGTCAAGCCATTTCACATTATTTACATAAAAAAGACCGGCTTGCAAAAGCAAGCCGGTCTAAACATATCGTTTTTTATCAATATTGTATTACTCTTTTACACCACCGAGTGCAACACCGGCGATAATATACTTTGATAATACGAAGTAAACAATTAACAATGGTAAAACTGTAAGTGTAAGACCTACATATACATAACCATAATTAATTCTAATCGCATCTGACTTTAAGCCCTGTACGAACATAGGAAGTGTATACTTCTTTGTATCAGCAATCATCATTGTAGGTGTATACAGGTTATTCCATGATGCAATAAATGCGAAAATAGCCTGTGTAGCCATAGCCGGCTTCATCAGTGGCAATGCTATTTTGTTAAATGTTGAAAACTCGCCTGAACCATCAATTCTGGCTGCCTCAATAATCTCAACAGAAAGAGCACTCTGCATATACTGCTTCATAAAGTAAACCGTTGATGGAGCCGCTGCGGCAGGAATAATCAGTGTAAGATATGAACCATAAAGTCCTATCTGCTTCATGAATGCCATGAAACCAATAATTGATACCTGTGCAGGGATCATCATAATTGCCATAATGAATGACCATGCAATATTTCTTAACTTAAAGCTATATACCGTAATACCATATGCTGTTAATGTTGCACAATATACCTGAAGTATCGTTGCAGGAACAGTTATAATAACACTATGTAACATAGCCTGCCAAATACTTGTAGCAGTACCGGCTGTTTCTCTCAACATACCTGTAAAGTTCTTAATAGCCTCTGTACCAGGTATGAAAGCAAGACCCTGCTGGATTCTTGATGAAGGTAATGTTGCATTTACTATCATTACATAGAACGGGAATATACTAATAAAGCAAAGGAGTATACATATAACCGTACGAAATATCTTCTTAGCTCTAATTTTTGCTGTATAGCTCTCATCTACTGATGTACCACTATTTGTCATTACATTCACCTCCTAACCCTTCTTAACAGCATGCTTCTGCTTTGCTTCTTTATCCCTTGTTGCTGCAAAGAATATCATGCTTATTGCTAAAGTAAATATGAACAAAATAACAGATAATGCACCGGCATATCCATAGTCATTGTTCTGAGAGAATGCAATCTCACGAATCATCATTGTTACAGTATGAGATACTCGACCAGGCTGACCGATACCATTGTTTACATTGAACATTGCCGGTATATCGTACATCTGAAGACCACCGATAGCCGATGTAACAAGTGTAAACTGAAGAATAGGCTTAAGCAATGGTAAAGTAATCTTAAAGAACTGCTGTTTTCCATTTGCTCCGTCAACCATTGCTGCTTCATAAAGTGATGGATTGATACCCAAAATACCGGCAATCAATACGATCATTGTATTTCCATACCACATCCAGAACTGCATAAAGCCAATCAGTCCGATCGTACCACCCGCACTATTTAAGAAACTATAATCACTCAGTCCCGGAAGTTTTCGAACAATCAATGTAAATGGACCATTATTACCGAATAAGCTGTTGAACAATACCGCAATTGAAGAAGCTGTGATAATATTTGGAAGGAACATCATTACCTTGAATGCACCCTGACCTTTAAGCTTAACTACAGTATCTGTAAACCATGCAGCTAAAAGTAATGATAACAGAATCTGTGGGATAAAGTTAATCACCCAGATAATAATTGTATTCTTAATTGTATTCATTGGAATTGTATTAATCCATACATCCTTACCCGTCATGAAATCATGGCTCTTAAGAACCTTGAGATAATTGTCAAAACCGCAGAATGAAGGGTCCGTCAGTTTTCCACTAGCCATTCTGTATTCAACAAAGCTCAGATAGAATGTATAAATCAGCGGATACAACTGAAAAATTAAGAATACCAAGAAGAATGGCGCTATAAACATATAGCCATACTTACCATATTCAACTGTCTTCTTTTTCATTTTTTCACATCCCTAATTTTTTTAATAACTTTTTCACGTATCCTCCGTCAGACATTTTACAAAAAACACTGCAAAATCAATGTTTTTTGTAAAATGCCTAACAGCGATATTATGTTAATTTTTAAATTATGCACCGGACAAGCCGGTGCATAACTTATTTTAGCTATTAAGCTATTGGTATTTTAATTACTCAACTGTAATGTCTGTAATTGTTGCAGCAACATCAGCCTTAAGAGCAGCTATAGCCTCATCAACGTTAGCGTACTCGCCATTGTTGTATGAACCTGAAACTGTTGATAAGCTGTTGTTAATCTGGCTATCATAAGCTGTTGACTTGCTCATATCGATCATCTTAGCACCTGCATCAAATGCTTCGTATGGATTCTGTCCATCAAGCTTATCAAGAGCACCGTCACCGTTTTCAATTGCCTTAGCAACTGCTTCCTGATTGTTACAGAAGTCAGCATCCTTAGAGATGATATCGTACATAGCATCTGTATCACATGTTAATGTGTAGATAAGGAGACCTGCTAACTCTGGGTTTGGACAATCCTTGCCGTATAACAGGTATGAACCACCCCAGTAGTAACCCATAGGACCTGCACATGTCTGATACTTAACATCTTCTGTTACGAATACTGTATCACTCATGAACCATGTTGTACCAAAGAAGCAGAATACCTTACCATTTGACATGTTAGCTGTCCACTCTGTTGACCACTGTGTTGCACCTGTTGTGTAACCACCGTCCCAAGCCTTCTTTGACATCTCTAACATTTCCTTTGTTGAATCTGAGATAACAAGCTTGCCATCTACTACCCATGGATTCTCCTTGTTAGCAAGGTATGGGTACTTAAGCTCGTCAGCACCTGATAACATGAAGTAACCAGCTTCCTTAATCTTGTCTGCTGTAGCGAAGAATGCATCCCAATCCTTAACCATTTCCTGAACCTCTGCAGGATCTGATGTTCCGAGAACTTCCTCAGCCATTGCCTTGTTGTAGCAAAGGATACCAGGTGTTGCCTGCCATGTAGTAGCCATAAGCTGACCATCAATTGTAGCGAAATCAATTGTGTACTGGTAAGCGTTGCTGTACATGTCTAATGTGATACCAGCCTCTGACATAGGAGCTGTGAAATCCTTAGCAGCGTAGCTCTTCATAACTGACTCATCTGCTGCAAATACTGATGGATACTCATCGCCAGTCTCTGCTGCATTCTGAATCTTTGCAGGATACTCTGACTCTGTACCTGATACGTTAAGGTTTCTGTAAACAACCTTGTCTGCTAAATCAGGATATCTTGTTTTGAAATGAGAATCAATACGCTTTCCTAACTCATCATTCCATGAATAAACGTAAATTGTCTCGCCTGATCCAGCCTTCTCAACGTCAAATGGTACACCTGACTCTTCGCCGCCTTCTTCTGTTGAAGGAGTATCTTCTGATCCTCCCTCTGTTGTTGCCTCTGTTGTTGCCTCTGTTGTTGACTCTGTTGTCTTATCTTCTTCCTTGTCTCCACAAGCACAAAGTGATAAGCCCATAGCAAGTGCTAATGAAAGAGCCAATGCCTTTTTGATTTTTCTCACAAAAAAACCCTCCTTTTAAAATATGTGTGCTATTCCACTCAAGACTTATGTACTGACCTAGAGTAAAGCCTCTCCAGGAATGCTCAAGTCATATGTTTGATTTGTAATTTTTCTTCAATAGTAAAAACAAATCGTTATGACTCACTTATGATATTATTGACAAAAATTCCTTGTCAACACATGCTAATTATAGGACATATTATATAATTTGGCAAGTCTTTTTTTATCCTTTTTTATCTTTTTTGTACATTTTCCTAATTACAGCCTTATGAAAAATGATGTACAAAACGTATTTTTCCATAGGAATTTTTTAAATTTTCAAACAATTATAAAATAGTTGTATTATTGTATCAACCTTACATTAATCTTTATTCAGATTATCCCCTATATATGCTTTTATCCTCTCTGCAACCTCTTTCGGACAATATGTGTACAATCTGGAAGGACCTGACAATTCTTCCACCGTTACGTTTTTAAATTGCGCATAATACTCTTTTGACATCTGATTATACATTGATACATAATCATATTCATCAGCATCATCAAGAATCTTATCAAAAGTCTTTTTAACGGATTCATCATCATTAATATACGGCTCCATAATCGGGTTCGCCAAAAGCATCAGCATTGGCATTTCCTCCGGCCATCCAAGCGCATTTACCTTTGCCGCATTCTCTACGGTAGATTCATTTTCCTCGAACATATCCTGTGTATAAGCTCTTTGGGCAACCAGGGCATTACGGGTCGCCATCTGCATTTCCGTATATATCCCCCTGATATCATTCGGCATCGAATTTTTCATCAACCGCATTCCGCCGATTGAACAGAACTTTACCATCATATAGTCAAAAAATCCTGCATAATCCTCTGTGGTAGTTGACTCAAACTGCTCAGGATAGTTCATATCCATTCCGATTATAGCTTCTACTTCATCTTTATAGGTATGAGCCCAATAAACCGCCTCTACACCTGCCGAACCTGATGCTGCCAAGATGTACGGCCCTGATATTCCCGCCTTTTTAAGGACGCTTCTGGTTTCCTCCAAAATGGAATCAATATCTTTTTCTACTCCCGCACTCAGGCTGAAACCATACCCCGTTCTGTCTATATATACAAGATGGTATTCCGACAGCTCCGCAAACAATGGCTGTAACGCAATAGAGTCATCAACCGAAAGTCCTCCATGTAAAAATACGATTGTCTTTTCAGAATCTAAATTTCCGGACTCATAGAGATGGACCTTATGTCCGTCAATTTCCACCATTTCCCCCGGTTCATACATATAAACGGATTCCTTTTTCATTTTACTTTTATGATTTCCGTACAGCGCAGCCAGAATAATCAGATTGATTGCAAGTGTCACAAGCATAAATATGATAAATATTTTAAAAAACTTATGTAAAAAACGTTTTAGTTTTACTCCCATAATCAATTCACCCTTCTTTATTTCATTCGTTATATGCCGCACAGACATTCAAGCCCGTAAACGCACTATACAATCATAATATAGATTTTTTTTAAAGTAAACACTTTTTAAAATTTCATTCTTTTTTTACATTTGTTCTATTTATATCCCCGCCGGCCTGTGATAATATAATTGCATTGCAAAATATAACGATAGATATGAGGAGAATTTGACATGAAAAAAGTTCAGGATAATCAAAATGACAACGATACACAGATTGAACAAGACGGTCAAAATGACAACGATACACAGGTTGAACAAGACAGCCAAAGCGACAACGATACGCAGGTTGAACAAGACGGTCAAAATGACAACGATACGCAGTTTGAACAAGATAGTCAAAACGGTACGGAAGAGAAAAAGAACCAACCGTCACGCCAGGTTGATGAGGCTGCCGCTGACAAAGACCCCCGTAAGGCGGCTCCCAAGGAAGATTTGAATATCGAAGACAGCCTGGAATTAAGCGGTCTTACGAAACGTGAACGAAAGAAAATACTCCGACAGCGTTTTAAGGATGATATGGCCAAGATGGATACAAAAGGAAAAATCAACCACTTTCTTACTTATAACATTTGGAAACTGATTGTAACCGCTGCCGTAATCGTGGGAATTCTTGCAACAGCCATTACCATATATAAGAACAAACGACCTATTGTGCTTTCCTATGCCGTTCTGAACACCCCGAACATATATAATCTGAATACCGATATGATAGAAGATAACTATATGGACTATTACGGTTTTACAAATAAACAGCAGATTGTATCTACTACCTCTGTCATCATGGATTTAGACACCTATGACGAAAATTATAACAGTAATCCAAATGCTGCTGCTTATACATCATTTCCTGTCTCCTGTGCGGATAATTATTATGATGTAATTATTTCTAATAAAAAGGGTGTTGAATGTTGTGCAGCCAAATCACTGATACATCCACTGAACGAAAGTCTTACGACTGATTTATACGGTCTTATGACAGGCGATGAATATAAGGACAGAATTCTGAGCGTCGCCAATTATAATGGTGATATCGTTGAATTTGCCATTGATATCAGTGATACCAATTTTGCAAAAACATTCAATCTTGGATATGATGATGTATATCTTTGTTTTCCGGGTTTATCAGAAGATAATCTGCTGAATGTACGAAGAGTCCTGAATTTTATCTTTGATTTGGAGCTTGAATTTAATACGGCGGAATAATAAGAAATCTTCGAGACCGGTAAAATTGCCGGTCCCGAAGATTTTTTATAAGTATGTTTCCATAAAAGATATTTTATTTGCTTTATACCGTTTCTTCACGATTCGGTTTCATATATAGCAGCATTCCAAGTGCAGCCGCCACGACAATTGTTGTTACGATACTTGCCTCCAAACCGAACAATCCGCCATTTATTATTTTTGCGCCTGTGCTTTCCGTCAACAGCACTGCACTCTTTGCATCTGTTCCGCTGACCGATATTCCGTATAATATCCCTTGTGCAAAATTCCACATGGAATGAAAAGCCGCTGCGCCCCATATGTTATTTGTTTTCATTACATATACGGACATCAGCACACCTATCAGCATGAGGTTGATAAATGCAACAACGGTAAGGCCCGGATTGAGCATATGTGCTATGGCAAATGCCAGTGAATTAATGAATATAGCCTTTGTTACCGAGCTTTTTTTCATAATACTGACCATGAAATAGCCTCGGAACATAATCTCCTCACTAAAGCCCTGTATCCCAAAGCCGACAAGATAAAGAATAACAATAAACGGATTTATATTTTCCCGCAATCCTTCAAATCGGATTCCGCCAAGCAGTGCTGCAATGCCTACGCATAATGAAAAAAGCACCAAGCCAAAGGCAAGCCCTATACCATAATGCGTTCCGGCATGCTCCCTTGTAATTCCCATAGAGTAAAGGCTGCGTTTTTCTATTTTTGTACAATAAAGGATGGCGGTAAGTATTACGATGAATGTACAAAACAATGTTATAATGTACATTCCATCCGTCATATCCATGACGATATCCATCATACCGCTAAACGCCCCATTCGGATTGAGGATTGCTTCTTCTATCTTATTGAGTGTATCCTCGTCATTCAACATGGCAACCATGTCATATACGGCAGGAATAATGCCCGCGACAAGAGAACCTATGAAAAACACCAGAATAAAAATTCCGATTTCCGCTCCAAGTGTTCTTCTTTTCCCTTTTTCTGCTTCTATTGCAATCTGTGGCTTTTTCATTTTTATTTCCATCATTCTCCCAATTACCTTCTGCCATCTAACAAAGATTCATTGTCCTGCAAGCTCTCAGCAATTCGCCTTGTTATCGTGGAAGTTCAATAAATCCTACCTTCTTCATTACCTTCCGAAGTGTTTTATTTGCATAGTACGATGCTTTTGCAGCATTTTCTTTCATGACACCATCTACGTAAGCCTTATCTTTGATAAGCTGATTGTATTTCTCCTGAACAGGTGCAAGCTCTGCGGCAACAGCCTCGCCGACAGCCTCCTTGAACTTGCCATATCCCATTCCGTCAAATTCCTTAACGGTTTCCTCAGGTGTTTTACCTGTAGCTGCGCAGTAGATATCAATCAGATTTTTGATTCCCGGTTTGTCGTCACGATACGCAATAAATCCGTCAGAATCGGTAACAGCCTTTTTGAATTTTCTCATGATCGTATCTTTATCGTCAAGAAGCAAAATGCTTCCGTTTGGATTTTCGTCTGACTTGGACATCTTTTTTGTCGGGTCCTGAAGACTCATTATCTTGGCACCACTCTTGCCCATATATGCCTCCGGTATTGTAAATACCTCCCCATAAATACCGTTAAAGCGGTTGGCAATATCTCTTGTGATCTCAAGATGCTGCAGCTGGTCCTTGCCGACGGGAACCATATCCGCCTGATAAAGAAGGATATCCGCAGCCATCAGTACAGGGTATGTAAACAAACCTGTATTTACATTGTCGGAATGCTTTGCCGCCTTATCCTTGAACTGCGTCATTCTGTTCATCTCACCCATATATGTATAACAGTTCAGTATCCACGCAAGCTGCGGATGAGCAGGAACGTGGGACTGGAAGAAAAGGCAATTCTTCTCCGGGTCGAGTCCTGCTGCCATATAAAGCGCATATAATGTTCTGCCACTCTTCTTAAGATTTGCAGGGTCCTGTCTTACCGTTATGGAATGTAAATCCATTACGGCATAAAAACATTCCACACTATCATCATCATTCAAATCTACCCAGTTTTTGAGTGCCCCCAGATAATTTCCCAGTGTTATAATTCCCGTTGACTGCATACCCGAAAGCAAAACCTTTTTACCGTCTATCATTTTATTAATCCTCCACGTCCATATTCATAACCTGACGTTTCCTTGCAAGCTCATCATTTGCAAGATACTCGTCATATGTTGTCTGTTTATCTATCAGTCCTGTATTTGTAAGCTCTATAATACGATTTGCCGTAGTCTGTACAAACTGATGATCCTGTGATGAGAAAAGTATTACACCCGGGAACTTAATCAGTCCGTTATTCAGTGCTGTAATGGATTCCATATCCAAATGGTTGGTCGGCTCATCAAGAATAAGGCAGTTCGAGCCCATAATCATCAGCTTGGAAAGCAGACATCTTACCTTCTCTCCTCCTGAAAGCACTTTAACCTTCTTAACGCCGTCTTCACCGGCAAATAACATTCTGCCTAAAAAGCCTCGTACATATGTGGCATCCTTTTCATCAGAATACTGAGTCAGCCAGTCCACGATAATCAGGTCGTTGTCAAACTCCTTTGTATTATCCTTCGGGAAATATCCCTGTGATGTGGTAACACCCCATTTGTAGCTTCCTTCGTCAGGCTCTTCTTCTCCTGCAAGGATTTTGAACAGCATCGTTGTTGCCTTTGTATTTGGTCCCACAAATGCAATTTTATCATCGTGACCTACCGTAAATGATATATCATCCAGAAGCTTCTCGCCGTCTACCGTTTTTGATATATGGGAAACGGTAAGAACTTCATTTCCGATTTCTCTCTTTGGTCGGAAATCAATATATGGATATTTTCTGCTTGAAGGCTTAATATCATCCAGCTCAATTTTCTCAAGAGCACGTTTTCTTGATGTTGCCTGCTTTGACTTGGAAGCATTTGCAGAGAATCGCTGGATAAATTCCTGAAGCTCTTTAATCTTCTCTTCCTTCTTCTTGTTTGCTTCCTTCATCTGCTTAATCATAAGCTGACTTGATTCATACCAGAAATCATAGTTTCCGGCATAGAGCTGTATCTTGGAATAATCGATGTCCGCTGTATGTGTACATACCTTATTTAAAAAGTATCTGTCATGTGATACGACAATAACCGTATTCTGGAAGTTAATCAGAAACTCCTCCAGCCATGCAATGGCATCCATATCCAAATGGTTGGTCGGCTCATCAAGCAAAAGCACATCAGGATTTCCAAACAGTGCCTGAGCAAGAAGTGTTTTTACTTTCAGTCCGCCGTCTAAATCCTTCATCAGCATATAATGAAACTCCGTACTGACACCAAGTCCGTTGAGGAGCGTTTCTGCATCCGCTTCAGCCTCCCATCCGTTCATCTCGGCAAATTCCGCTTCAAGCTCGGCTGCTCTTACGCCATCCTCATCGGTAAAGTCCTCCTTCATATAGATGGCATCTTTTTCCTTCATGATTTCATACAGCCTCTTATTTCCCATTATAACCGTATCAAGTACCGTATAATCATCATACTTAAAATGGTCCTGCTGAAGAACGGAAAGTCGCTCACCGTCATTCATGGTTACATCACCCTTTGACGGCTCTATTTCTCCTGAAAGTATTTTCAAAAATGTAGACTTTCCGGCACCATTTGCACCTATCAGTCCATAACAGTTTCCCTCTGTGAACTTTATATTTACATCTTCAAATAAAGCTTTTTTTCCGAATCTTAATGTTACATTATTTGCACTAATCATAAATTTATATACCTTTCCATTTTTTCTAATCTAAAAGTATAACAATATGCCGTCGGCATGTCAACTTTATGAACATTTAATATGTATCTGTTTTTCCAAAGGAAAAGACCTGCTTACCATATGCGGCATACAGGTCTTTATTTCCATCATGTATGACATGACAGTCTTAGAGGTTCTTCACAATAGGGTCATAAAGATCAAGCATACAATACTCCTCATTTGAGAAATGTTTGCATTTCAGACAGCTTACCTCGCTGTCAGTAGCATTTGAAAGGCTGTCACTTTTTCTTTTTTTCTCAAATGCACTGCATCTTTCTGCTACCTCTTTGTAGGTTTCAGTTGAACTTCTCATATTGATACCTCGTCACAAATCGCAAAAGACTTTTCAGCCAAATCAACAGTTACAATTATATTATTGCTAATGCTGCTTTTATTATGCAGGCTTATATTTACAATATTTCTGGTGATTGATTTCCTTTCATAACCGCTACCTGCCATATTTGTATTTTCCTTGACAAGTATATCCATATTCAGTAAAATCAATATCAAAAAATTAAAGATATGGAGATGATATTTTTTGGAGCCCGGTACTATTGTACAGCTTATGATTCTTATTATACTTATTTTATTATCTGCTTTTTTCTCATCAGCAGAAACAGCTCTTACCACCGTAAACAAATATGCCCTGCGTTCTCTTGCGGATGCCGGAAACAAACGTGCGGTTCGCGTCTTAAAGGTTACTGAAAACAGCGGTAAGCTTATAAGCACGATTCTTATTGGAAACAATATCGTAAATATAACTGCATCTTCACTGACCACTACTTTAGTTACCAGATTGTGGGGAAGTGCCGCTGTCGGTATTGCGACAGGTATCCTTACTTTAATTGTTTTGCTTTTCGGAGAAATCACACCCAAAACAGTTGCACAGATATACAGCATCAAGTTATCCATGCTCTATATCGATATCATTGAATTTTTAATGTTTGTATTAACTCCCGTTATCTTTATTGTCGATAAGATAGCCGGTGCTATTTTCTGGGTTTTGCATATAGACAAAAATGCCGGAGCGCAAAAGATAACAGAGGATGAGCTGCTTACCATGGTAAATGTCAGCGAAGAGGAAGGCGTCATTGAAGATAAGGAAAAAAAGATGATTACAAATGTTGTGGACTTTGGAGATTCCAGAGCACGTGATATTATGATACCCCGTGCAGATATGACGATAGCTCCGATTGACTCATCTTATGAGGAGCTTCTCAATATGTATATGGAGGTTCCGTATACCAGAATTCCTATCTATGAGGAGTCACGGGACAATATTATCGGTATTCTTCATGTAAAAGATTTGTTTTTTTACAAGGCAACACACGACATCAACAATTTTGATGTAAGGAAAATTATACGTGAACCGCTCTATGTATATGAATACCAGAAAACAAACGATTTACTTTCTAACATGAAAACCGATTCCAACTCTATTGCTATTGTTCTGGACGAATATGGCGTCAGCATAGGACTGATTACAATGGAGGATTTAATTGAAGAAATTATAGGTGATATTAAAGACGAATATGACCTTGCAGAGCACAACAATGTCATTAAACTGGATGATACACATTACAGTATCGACGGCTCCATCAAGCTGGACGATTTAAATGATATGTTAAATCTCGACATCGAATCAGAGGATTATGATTCTCTGGGCGGATACATCATAGAACTTCTTGACCACCTTCCTGCAAAAGGCGATGTTGCATCAGACGGAGTCATCTCCTGCCGTGTAACGGAAATGGATAAAAAGCGTGTAGACAGAGTTCTGGTAGAAATACTTGCTAGTCCAAAAGCCTCTGAGGAATTGCAAAAAAGCCTTGATATGTAGTTTTAAATACTATATAATGTGTTTATTAAAGCAATTTTATCAGGAGACGTAATTATGGATAACGACAAGAAGAAACAAGAAATCATAGATGTCATCAAAGGGATTGATTTTATCAAGCCTGAGGATATTCCATCCATTGACTTATATATGGACCAGCTCACTACCTTTATGGAGGAACAGCTTGGTGGTAACAGGCGAAACAATGAAGATAAAATCATGACAAAAACCATGATAAATAATTACACAAAGAATAATCTTCTTCCGTCTCCAAATAAAAAAAGGTACTCTAAGGAGCATCTGATTTTGCTGATTTATATCTATTACCTGAAGAATCTGCTCAGCATAACCGATATTCAGACATTACTGATGCCTATGATAGATAATCATTATCAGTCCTCTGAAGATAAGCTTAATATCTCTGACATCTATAGTAAGCTGTATCAATTTCAACATGATACATATGATGATTTAATAGAAAGCGTTATCCAAACAAACGATAAGGCTTCCCAGATGTACGACCAGGATACGGAGCCATATCTTCATTCCATGAGTGTTATTTCTCTCCTATCTGCTGATATATATGTCAAAAAGAAATATATCGAACACTTAATTGACGATATGAACAAGAAACAAAAAGCAGAGAGAGAAAAACTTGAAAAAGCCAAAATTGCCGAAAGGACGAAAGCTGAAAAAGCAAAGGCTGCCGAAAAGGCGAAAGTTGAAAAAGCGAAGGCTGCCGAAAAGGTAAAAGCTGAAAAAGCAAAGGCTGCCGAAAAGGTGAAAGCTGAAAAAGCAAAGGCTGCCGAAAAGGCGAAAGTTGAGAAAGCGAAGGCTGAAAAAGACAAAAACGCTGATACCTAAACAAAATAAAAGACGGGATATCATAATTTTATTGAACAGAATAATGATATCTCGTCTTTTTTATTGATAGGTTACTGATAAATCAAATCACTTCTCTTTTTTGGCATTCTCTCTATTTTTATTCATTCTGGAAAATACTAACTCATATCCGTCTTTTCCGTAATTAAGCGAACGGTTTACTCTGCTTATCGTCGCAGTCGATGCTCCGGTCTTTTCCGCCACCTCGAGATACGTGTTGTTTTCTTTCAGCATTTTTGCTACTGCAAAACGCTGTGCTATTGAGAGTAATTCATTTACTGTACATACATCTTCAAAAAAGTCAAAGCACTCCTGCTCAGTCTCCAATGTAAGTATTGCCTCAAACAAATCCTGTACTGCTTCTGTGTGTACTGTTTTTCCCATGTTGTACGCTCCTTTGTTATAATTTGCAATCTTTCTTTATCCACACAGCAACACCCTGCCTGTTAACATAGAACTCTCCACAGCCTTCATCATCTATCTTAATGTCATATTTTGCATTTCCCATGACATCCGCAAAATGCATACCTGCAAACTGTCTGCCTATATACATACGTTTGGTGCCACCTGTTCCGTCTGACATAACAACCGCAAGGCCTGAATCTTTATGCTCGTCATCGCCTTCTCTTGTCCAGCCGACCACGTCAGGATGGTCGAAATAGTCGTGTTGCGCGCCATATGCATATTTCTTTCGAAGTTTAAGCAGCTTATTTAACATGGTCTTCTTTGACTTCACCTTTACTGCCGGTATGCCCTGATAATCTCCCATAAACATACATGGATATCCCTGACTGCGAAGCAGTATGACTGCATATGCAAGCGGCTTAAACCAGTCTGCTACATAGGACTCAAGAATTCCGCCCACCTGGGATTCATGATTGTCAACAAATGTGACAGCCTTCGTCGGATTACTCATCATCATGGAGCCTTCCAGCAAACGGCTTAAATCATAATCTCCCTCTGCCTGTGATGCATCATGGAAATTGAAGTGAAGCGGTACATCAAACATAGATGCCGTTCCTTCCGTGGATGCGATATAGTCGTTGATATATCCGCAGTTCCAGTGCCAGAAATCGCCTACCGTGAAAATATTTTTATATTCCTTTCCCGCATTTGCAGCTGCTTCCGCAAAATCTTTCACAAACCATCCCGGTACAGCCTCTGCCTCCTGAAACCGGAAGCCGTCTACATCCGTATTCTTCTCATACCAATCAGCCCATGCCATAAGCTCATTATAAACATCCTGATTATAAAAATCGATTTCACAACCAAGAATATAATCGTATTTTGCAAAATCCTTTTCTGCTTTCTCTCTATCCAAACCGGAAAGGGCACATACTCTTTCCTTAAATTCATCCTGTTTCCAGTCAATTCCCGTAAAATGATTGAAGTTCCATTTGAATTTTGAATACTTACTCTTTCTGCCAGGGAATGTGAACTTGGATAATGCTCCGACAGTTTTTTTGTTTCCTATCATCTGGGGACTGTCCTTCATGTTAAAGTCAGCCGCAGACACCTTTTCTATCTTGTCTGCACCCAGTTTCTGTCTGACAGCGATATCCGCATATACATCTATACCTGCCTTTTTCATAGCCTGAATTGCCGCAATATATTCCTCTTTTGTTCCATATTTTGTTCCAACAGAGCCTTTCTGCTCAAACTCACCTAAATCAAACAAATCATACGGTGCGTAACCCATATCCTCTTTTCCCTTTGCACCCTTCGTAGCAGGCGGAAACCATACTGCTGTTGCTCCAAGCTTCTTCAGTGTCTCTGCATCATTTGCTGCATTCTTCCATAAGGTCTGGTCATTTGGCGTATTTGCATTAAAATACTGAATCAAAAGTCCGTTATCCTTCATCCCTATACCTCCACTTTTTATAATGGTATATCCGTAAATAATCGTATAAATAGATTATATCAAATATACATATTTGAGTAAAGTCAAATGATGAAAAAGCATGGAGACAAAATCAAATTAAAATTTTGTATCCATGCTCTTTATTTATCGTGTATATTTTTATAATGCCTTTATTCTTTCAATGGCTTCTACTGTATTTTCATATGTTCCGAATGCAGTAAGTCTGAAGTAGCCTTCACCGCTTGGACCAAAACCAGAACCCGGAGTGCCTACTACATTTGCATTCTCAAGAAGATAATCAAAAAATTCCCATGAAGTCATATGATTCGGTGTCTTCAGCCATATATACGGTGCGTTTACACCACCTGAAACCGTATAGCCTGCTGCCTTCAAGCCATCATAAATAATCTTTGCATTATTCATATAATATGCTATCTGTGCCTTTGTCTGCATCTTACCTTCCGGTGAATATACAGCCTCTCCTGCTGCCTGAACAATATATGGTGCACCGTTGAATTTTGTTCCATGTCTTCTTGCCCACAAGCTATGCATTGAAACACCGTCAGCATCCTTCAGCTCCTTTGGAACTACTGCATATCCAAGACGTGTTCCTGTAAATCCCGCATTTTTTGAAAAGCTCTTCAGCTCTATGGCACATGTCTTTGCCCCTTCACACTCATATATGGTATGCGGCACATCCTCTTCACTGATATATGCCTCATATGCTGCATCATATATAATAACTGCACCTACTTTATTTGCATAGTCAACCCACTCCTGAAGCTGTGCTTTCTGAATGGTTGCTCCCGTAGGATTGTTCGGGAAGCACAAATAAATAATATCCGGTGTTTCCTTTGGCAATTCCGGTGCAAAGTTATTATCGGCAAGACACGGCATATAAATCACATCGCTCCACAATTCCGTTTCTTTATCGTAAGTACCCGTTCTTCCTGCCATGACATTTGAATCAACATAAACCGGATATACAGGGTCACATACTGCTATCCTGCTGTCAGCGGCAAATATCTCCTGAATATTTGCAGAGTCACTTTTTGCACCGTCACTGACAAAGATTTCATCAGCCGCAATATCCACACCTCTTGCCTTATAATCATTTTCACAAATCGTATTTCTCAAAAACTCATAGCCTAAATCAGGTGCATACCCCTTAAAGGTCTCTGCTACAGCCATCTCGTCAACAGCCTTATGAAGTCTCTCAATAATAGCGGGAGCAAGAGGCTGTGTTACATCACCTATACTAAGCCTGATTATCTTTTTATCAGGATTTGCCGCACTATACTCTCTCTGCTTTCTGGCTACTGTTGAAAATAAATAGCTGCCCGGAAGTTTCAAATAATTGTCATTTGCTCTAAACATGTCTTTTTCCTCCTGTCTAAAATATGTCAGTAACACCGTCAAATACCACCTTGGCGGGGCCTGTCATATATACTTTATTCTTTTCTCTGTCGTACCGTATGAGCAAATCTCCGCCCAACAGCTTAACAGTTACATTTTCATCTGTTTTATCATTCAGCACACATGCTACTGCTGTTGCACAGGAACCGGTACCGCATGCCATCGTTTCACCTGTACCCCGCTCCCAGACACGCATCCTGACTACAGACCTGTCAACAATCTGCACAAACTCAACATTCACCTTATTAGGGAATCTTTCATGATGTTCAAATTTCGGTCCTACTATGTCAAGAGGAAATGTCTCTACATCATCTACAAATACGATAGCGTGTGGGTTTCCCATGGAAACACAGGTCATTCTATACCCGCATCCGTCTACCGTTATCATTTCATTGATAACCGTTTTGCTGTCTGCTATAACAGGAACAGAATCTGATTCCAAAATCGGTGCACCCATATCCACGGTTACTGTATCTACCTTTCCGTCTTTCACATGAAGCTCTAAATACTTGATTCCGGCAAGTGTTTCTATCGAAACAGAAGTCTTATCTGTAAGACCGTAGTCATATACGTATTTTCCGACACAGCGGATTCCGTTTCCACACATCTCTGACCTCGAACCATCTGCATTATACATATCCATCGTAAAATCAGCTGTCTTGGATGGTTTAATCAGAATAAGTCCATCCGAGCCGACTCCAAAGTGTCTGTCACTCAGGGTAACAGCAACCTCTGTAGGATTATTGATCTGCTCCTCCAGACAGTTCACATATATATAATCATTTCCGAGACCTTCCATCTTTGTAAACTTCATATATCCGTCCTCCCTTAAAAAAAGCCGGAGTCATTTAGAACCATATACGCCATTTCAATAATATTCAAGCCATTATCCATGCTCTTTTTCTGTAAATATCTGTGAGCACTCTGCTCATCATAATGATACTCATTCATCAGCTTAAGCTTTGCCGCTTTAATAATCTTCTTTTCTTCTTCTGTGCGTTCCTTCGGCTGTTTCTTTCTTTTTTTTCGCTCCCACAGAAGATTATCGATTGTAATTGTTACCACATCTACAAAATCCTGTGACTTCAGTGGCATTGTCAGACATACAACACCACTTTCTCTACAATCTTCATAGTTTCTCTTCGAAGTAACAACAATCATTTCAAAATAGTCGGGAATCATATCTGCCAAGCCCGAATAAAGCATATCCGGGAACTTATATCCACAGATTATGATACCGTCATCACAGGAATCTGCAAACTGGGCAGCCTGTGCCCCTGTAGTGCATACCTTTGTTACATTGATTCCATTTCGTATGAGAAGGTTCTTTATACTTCTAGCCTCATCTATCTTAGGAAACAGAACTATTACATTAACCACTCCAGTGTCCTCTCAACTATACTATTTACAACTAAAACTTATACAAATATTGTGAAATCTCCCAGTCTGTTACCTGTTTTGTATAATCATTCCACTCATCCATTTTAGCCTTCGTATATCTCTCAAAGATGTGCTCTCCAACCGCATCTTTCATAAAGTCACTCTCCATCATTGCAAGAGTAGCTTCCCTTAAATTTGCAGGAAGGCTGTGAATATGTCTTGCCTTCTTTTCTGCCTTTGTAAGCTCAAAAATATTTGTATCTACGCTAGGTGGAACAGGAAGCTTTCTCTTTATTCCGTCAAGACCTGCCTTCAGGCATACAGCCATAGCCAGATACGGATTTGCTGTCGGGTCAGGACATCTCAGCTCAACTCTTGTACCTTCTCCTCTTGCACTAGGAATTCTGATAAGCGGACTTCTGTTTTTGGCAGACCACGCAATATAGATAGGAGCTTCATAACCCGGAACAAGTCTCTTGTATGAGTTTACAAGTGGATTTGTAATCGCCGTCATTTCTTTCATATGCTCCATAATTCCTGCTATAAACCAATATGCTTCCTGGCTTAAGCCAAGTGGGTCATCTTTATCTGCAAATATATTCTTTCCATCCTTGGAAAGTGACATATTCATATGCATACCCGAACCACATACACCATACTTTGGCTTTGGCATAAAGGTAGCGCACAGGCCATGTCGCTTTGCTATCGTTTTTACTACCAGCTTAAACGTTTCAATATTATCGGCAGTCTTTAATGCCTCACCATATTTAAAATCTATCTCATGCTGGGCAGGTGCTACCTCATGGTGGGATGCCTCTATCTCAAATCCCATATCCTCAAGTGTAAGAACCATGTCTCTTCTTGCGTTCTCACCAAAATCAAGCGGTCCTAAATCAAAATAACTTGCCCGCTCAAATGTATTTGTAGTCGGAAGTCCATTTTCATCTGTCTGGAACAGGAAGAATTCACACTCCGGGCCGACATTCATTGTATATCCCATTTCCTTTGCTTCTGCAAGTGCTTTCTTAAGTACATATCTTGGGTCACCTTCAAAAGGTGTGCCATCAGGCTTATATACATCACAAATAAGTCTTGCCACCTTGCCCTGCTGCGGTCTCCATGGAAATGTCTCATATGTGTCATAATCAGGATACAGACACATATCTGATTCCTCAATACGTGCAAATCCCTCTACTGAAGAACCGTCAAACATAATCTTATTATCAAGTGCCTTCTCTGCCTGGCTTGCTGTAATTGCTACATTTTTAAGGTCTCCGAAAATATCAGTAAACTGAAGTCTGATGAACTCAACATCATCCTCTTTTACCATTCTCAAGATGTCTTCCTTCGTGTATTTTCCCATTTCTAATACTCCTTTACTACACTTTATTTATTGCACAAACCATCTGTCAAAGACAAATGCCTGTATTATCATAAACTTAAGAAACCTTTTTGTCAACGCAAACCCACTCTTCCATAAGGAATTCGTGGTAATTATTTCATTTCAGACTTTGCATATATTTTTCCGCCTGCAAATGCTGCACCCAAACCATATATCACAGCATTTGCCAACACGATAAATATTTCCTTTATTGTCATTTCAAGATACGCATACTGTTCAATAGCCGAAAACAGCCACCAGCTGCGCAGTACGATTTTATCTTCCCATAGGCTCTTATCAACAATTGTAACGAGTGCCGAAAAAATAACTACGATAACAATGTTGATTGCGATAGCTGCACCTCCACTTTTTATATTTATGGCAATAGCCGTAAAAATATAACCGGCAGCTATATATAGTAGTGCTACCGTTATAAACATTATGATAAATCCTAAAATCATTTCACCGGTAATATCCCCATGCCAGAAAAACGCTCCTGAAAGAACTGCTCCTGCCGTATATGACAGATACATTACGAAACTCATAATGGTTGACTCATACAGTTTATCTGCATAGATGTGAAACCTACTATACCCTCTGGCAGATATAAAAGAATAGACGCCGTTTCTTTTTTCATTTGCAATATGAACGGTTACTACTATCGCAATTACCAGCGAAAGAACCTGCATAAGCGACAACGCTATCGCACCTGCATCAAGCATATTGATATCTCTGAATGCATCCATATCTGTATCATATCCACCTGCTTTTTCGATGATATCTCCGGTAAGTATCTTTAATGCCCCATAAAAAATAAGATTGCCTAAAGAGGCAATTGCAAAAAGTACGACGCAGCCTATCCTTACTGCACTGCTTTTTAACAGCTTTATGTTTGATGCTCTAATAAAGTTTTTCATCAGTCCGCACCTCCCAATCTGCTTATTATATATGCCTCTGCTTCCGCAGCGTCGCCTGCATGCTCATACACTTCCTCATGGGTAAACTCACTTACAACCGTTCCGGCTTTCATCAACATATACCTGTCACATACCTTCAGCAATTCACTTATAATATGGCTGGTAATAATGACACCGACTTTTTCTTTATCCGCTATTTCCCGTATTAATCCTTCAAGCTCCGACACCCCGTCAGCATCCAGTCCGTTATACGGCTCATCCAGGAGCAATACACGTATTTCACCAAGTAATGCGATTGCAATGCCAAGCCTTTGTTTCATTCCGGTGGAAAAATGGCGGACTTTTTTATTCCGTTCCTCCCAAAGCCCCACTATATTAAGAAGCTCTTTCAATCTATCCTTATCGCAATAACCAAACAGACTTCCGTAATACCTCAAATTATCATAAGCTGTCATATAGCCATATACACAAGGACCTTCAATAAGCGAACCGGCATGTATCGCTGTATTGGCAGGCGAATCTCCCAGCAGCTTTATTTCTCCCGAATCCTGCTTTGTCATACCTGTTATCAGGCGTATAAGCGTTGTTTTTCCGGCACCGTTTCCTCCTACTAATCCAAGGACCTCTCCCGCTGACAGCTTCAGATTTACATCGTTCAGTACAGAAACATTCTTATATGCTTTTGTTACATTTTTAACTTCTACAAGGAAATCCATATCATCACCTTCAAAAAATCATAATATAATGGAACATCTCTTTTCGCTTTGTTCAATATTCTGTAAATTGCTATCTGTCTGATAGTTTAACATCAAGCTGTATATTTGTCGAGAGGTGGGGAACTACTATCAGGGCGTTAAATGACAACAAAAAAAAGATATTCCATATCTGTATTCACAGTATATGGAATATCCTCTTTCAATGCATTCAGATAATTAATCTACAACATATGGTAATATCGCTATCTGTCTTGCTCTCTTAACTGCAACCGTTAAAGCTCTCTGATGTTTTGCACAGCTTCCTGTAATTCTTCTAGGAAGAATCTTGCCTCTCTCAGAGATATATCTCTTTAACTTGTTAGCATCTTTGTAATCTATTGTAGCAGTCTTGTCTGCGCAGAAAACACAAACTTTCTTTCTTCTACGAACATTTCTTCTCTTCATTGGAGCATCAGCTCTATCTGTCTTTGTATAAGCCACTTTCTTTACCTCCTATTTTACTTGAATGGTAAATCGTCCTCTATACCCTCCGGAATACTCATAAAGCCCTCAGCACTTGCATTTGATGGTGATGGTCTGCCGGCAGGCTGATAACTATCACCTGATGCCGAACCACTGCTGGCCTTGCTCTCAGCAAATTCCTGATCTTCGATAACAACATCAGTAGTATAGACTTTGTTACCATCTTTGTTTGTATAGCTTCCTGTCTGAATTCTACCGGTTGCAACAATCTTTGTACCCTGTTTCAGATACTTCTCAGCAAATTCTGCTGAACGTCCAAATGCAACACAGCTTATGAAATCAGCTGTCTGGTCACCATTTCTATTAAACCTTCTATCCACGGCAAGTGTATATCTGGCTATAGCCATCTGTCCATCGCCTTGTGAATATCTAATCTCCGGGTCTCTTGTTAAACGACCCATTAAAATAACCTTATTCATACGGAAATCCTCCTAATCTACTCAGCGTCTAATCTAACGCAAAGATATCTGAGAACAGATTCCATGATACGAATGTTTGCCTCAAGCTGTGCCGGTACATCAGCATCTGCATCGAACTGAATAAAGTAATAATAAGCTTCACCCATCTTCTGAATCTCGTAGGCAAGCTTCTTGAGTCCACACTCTTCTACATTCGTAATTGTAGCATTCGCCTTTTCAATATAAGACTTAACCTTATCAACTACTGCTGTTCTTGCTTCCTCATCAATCTTTGCACTAACAACTAAAGTCAATTCATACTTATTCATGTAATTGCACCTCCTTATGGTCTCTGGCCCATAATCTCACTTATGAGCAAGGAAATATGATTAATACATCACAGATTAGTACAATACCATAAAAAAAGCCTGAATGCAAGCAAATTCTTACAATTTTATGCAAAAGAATGCTTTTATTATGATATATCGCGGATGTTTCATCATTCTATAAACCCTTTAAAATTCTTTTCTACCAGCTTGCGTGGAACCATAACCTGATGTCCGCAGCCTCTGCATTTAAGGCGAAAATCCATTCCTACCCGAAGGATCTCCCATTCATTGACTCCACAAGGATGCGGTTTTTTCAATTTTATAACTTCACCTATATTAAATACCATACAGCTCTCTCCTTTAGCTATATCTGCTTCACAATCATTTACTTAAGTTCCTAAAAATGGGTAAAAAAAAGATGCCCAGAACCGGAATCGAACCAGTGACACGAGGATTTTCAGTCCTCT
>JAGBHU010000006.1 GCA_017935345.1 Coprococcus sp. | reverse complement strand
GTCAATGCGTGTTTTCTCCGTCTTGCTCTCTGTTCTGCTCTGTAACGCATTCTTGCGCCGATATACTCAGTATGTACCATTTTTATTTTCTCCCTTCTGTTTTTTCCAGCTTTACAGCATAGCTATTAAATCAAATTCAAAATTGCAAATTGCTTTATATTTTGGATCATGTGCGCTGTTTATATCGCTTTTCCACTGTCTGAAAGTTTCCAGTATTTCCGCAATCAATTCTTTCGGGCTGATATATTCCAAATCTTCCAGAATGGTATAATAAACGCCGTTTTGATCCATGCGCTGCATAAAGTCAACCACTTTTTTAAATGTGCGCTTGTCTTGCTCTGTAATTCTCATTTGTGCGCCTTCTTTCCGTTGTTACAAAATGCCGTATTGATCCAACATATAGGAAACATAATCATTAATTGCTTCGGCTTTTCCGTTTGCCCATTTTGCCGCTTCTCTGATCCATTTTTCTATTGATTCAATTTCGTTTTTGTCCGTAATGGTAACAATGCCGCTATGCGTCCAAATATTAATAGTTTTCTTTTGTCCAGCTATTACGCCGCCATTTTGACGGATCAAATTAATTGTGATCATGTTTATTTCGCTCCTTTTGATTTTTCCGTTTTGGTATTCACTGGAACGGAAAACGGCGGTTTTCCGCTCTGTCAATATCAAACTTCTTTCTTGCTTTTCTGGTTATCATTCGCAATGATCCACTTCGCCGCTATTAATAGCCGTTAAAATTGCGTTTAACTCATTGCAAATATATCTATATTGACGGCGAAGCATTTTGTTTAATTCTTCCGCTTTATATGCTTTATGGTTATACGCCGCTTGTCTGTATTCCTTCAATTCAATTTCTGGATCAAATAACCAGCGGTTTAAATTATCGCTTGCATACTGGTAAACTTTCGCAATCTCTGTATATTTTGCGAAGTGTTCGTTTTTGCGTTTTACGCTCCAATTAATAGCCTTTACCATATCGGTGGCGGCTCTCAGTTTAGAAACGCTGTAACAGGCTTTTGCAATCTCCATTTTTCCGCTGCTCCTTTCTCTTTAAAATGTTGCGTTGTCGTATTGCTTTTGTGTGATCTCTCCCGATTTGCAAAGGGAGTCAATAAAACAAGCCCATTCAAATTGTACTTTGCAATAATCAGCTCTTCTTGCTTTCAAATATGCGCCCCTGTTACCATCATAAACACATTCAATAAAAGCCTTTTTAATATCTGCCGTTTTCATAGCTGCGCCGCCTTTCTTATTTGTTGATCTGCTGGATAAATTCATTTAACAGGGCTTTTACTTCGGCTTTTCGCTGCTCATATGACAAATCATAATTATCATTAATTGCCCTTGCTTTTTCGTTGTATTCTCTGATAATGGTATAATCAACCTTGCGCCCGATAGGATCATAACCAGTTGAAATAATTACACCGTCAAATGCGCCGCCGATTCTGTAATAATCACATGACCAGCCATAAACGCCTTCAGAGTATGCAAACGGATTATTAAACCGCAACAGGAATTGAAGATCACAATAACCAATTTTATAAATGATTGCGCCGCTTTCCCTGATTGCTTTTTTAGTCGTTCTGTATTTCATGCTTTCGCCGCTCCTTTCGTCAGTTCCCTATAAATCAATTTTGTAATCATTTCTTCGGCTTGACATTCGCTATATTTTGCTTTTTCGCTTTCGGTTTCTTCAAGCCATGCGCCCAGCATATCAACAGCGGAAACATTATAGTAATACATGGTATTAAATGCGGAAGGCAAACCTTGCGCCCAGTCTTTAAAGGTTTCAAAACCTGAGCGGCTGCGGCTGTATCTCTTTTCATTTTCGCAAGCCGTCAAAATCAATTTGCAAGCCGTGTTAAAATCGGGATCGGCTTCAAGTTCGAAGTATTCATGATCAATGCCGTCAATAATATATTTGCGTACTTTCTCAATAACTTTTTTGCTGTTAGTTCTCAACATGGTTTTTACACTCCTTTTTATTTGTCCGTTGTTCCGTTTTCCGTTTTTCTTTTATTTCTGGTTATTTGCTTTTAAAGCTGCGCTTCATATGCGGATTTAATAGCGATATGCCGCAAATTACAATATTGTTTTGCGCTGATTCTTTCATCGTCCGAAATGTTTTTAATAAGCTGATCCGCTTCTTCATAGCTTGCGCAACTATTAGCAAGGTTTTTATAATTTTCGTAAACCATTTTTGCAATCTCCTTTTTACTTGCATTTATTGTTATTTGCTGAAGGAAAGAATACCAGTATTTAAAAAGCGGTTAAAACTATTAATGCAATCTTCAGCATAATAATTAATAGTTACCATATAGTAATTAAAGATTGCATTCATGATCCCATTGCAAACGCTGTTATTATATTTTGTTTGCTGCGCTGCGGCGGCTTGCATTGCGTTTTTAATTTCGAAGTATCCCATTTGTTTGATCTCCTTTTGTTTTCCTTTTGTGATTATAGTATAGCATATAATAACCAGAAATGCAAGAACAAATTATAAAATTGAATGTAAAAATACAAGGCTTTTTATTGCGCTGTTTTGTGCAATTTGACTATACTATATTTTGAGTTAGTGACCGCTTTAAAATATACGGCTTTTGTCGATTGAATACGGCGAAAAATAAAAGAGCTGCGCCGCCTTGCGTTTTGAATGGGATCGGCTGCGCCTTGCGTGTTACTGGTTAAACCTGAAGCGGATCGGGCTTTATATCCGCATTTGTTCGGGCTTTTGTTTTGTTCGGTTTTTGGTGTAAGGCGAACAAAACGCCCATAAACAAGGCAATATTTGCGCCGCCGCCGTTTTGTTGATCATAAAGGGCGGTACTTTCCACTTTTTGCGGTTTTTGTTTTTGTCCAGCAGCCAGAGTACATCTGCTCAAACTACGCAGTGCATTTTTCAAAACGATTGATCGGGAAGTGCATCGTAAAGTTCCCATAATTATCGTAATATTGCCCTATCATCCGATCTCAAAATCTATTCCAGCAGCTCTCACACCGAACTAACCAAACTTCTGAAATCCCCATAACTATGGTAATTCTCGATTTGTTCATCCGATGATCACAAATTATTTACAAAAATAAATAACAGGAAATGCAAGAAACCTATTGACATACGCCTTGAAATTTGGTACAATAATAGTGCGGAAATCCTTTAGTTTATGGGATTTTCATTTACAGAGCAGATAACAAGATATGCAAGAAAATAAGGAGTAGATCACGATGACAAAATATCAAGTAGATGGAAGCTGCGTAATTGAGATTGCGCCTTGGCTTGAAAAGGCACTGGAAAAACAAAAGAATAAAACTATGAGTGTGGCGGCTCCTATTGTAGATCAGGAATATATTGAGAGTGATCATCGGAACAAAACTCCTGTGGAACCTATTCGTTCACTGGATGATATTGAACGCATTAAGCAGTATTTCCTTACTACCAAAGGACATGGTAATACTCGTATCAGAAACTATGCGTATTTTGTTCTATCTTTAAATGTAGCCAGACGATGCGGTGACATTGTTGAGCTGCGAGTTCGAGATGTATTGAATGCAGATGGCACTTTTAAGACTCATGTTATCTTTGATCACGAACAAAAAACTGGTAAGCGTTCTATGATCCTGCTGAACAGCAAGACAGTGGAAGCATTAAAGCTGTATTTTGATACTCTGAAAGAATACCGTATGTCTGACTGGTTGTTCCCGAAACTAAATAATCATGATGAACATATGAGTGTGGATGGGATGCGGCGAATGCTTCAGCGTACAGTTGAGGCGTTGGGAATTGATATGCGGATTGGAACTCATTCGCTGCGTAAGACAATGCCCTATCATATTATTACTAATAGCACCAACACCGAGGACGAGGTAATGGTATCTCAGCTTTTGAAGCACAGTAATGTAAAAACTACCTATCACTATATAGGGCGCAGTCAGTCCGAGATGGATGATTTTGTAGAGGCGAATGCTCTTTGAGGCGGGAGGATGATTTGCAGCTTGACAACACAGCCTACGGCTGGTTGCCTTCACTGTCATTCGCATCGCCTACGGCAATGCTCATGAATATAAATGACCATGTTTGTGGGATTTTGTATTTTTGCTCTTTTTGAAAAACGGTTAAAAAGCCCAATTCGATGGTGTTTTGGCGGGATTTATGTGTGTACCATTTTGCCATAATAAGTATATATATTATTATGGGATTTTGGTACATAGGCAAAACCTTTGAAACAAGCATAAATATGGGCGTTTCAAGCGTTTTCAGTGGGAGGGCAACTTACCAAAATTGAAGGAGATGATTGAAATTAGTGAAAATCTGGTCAGGTTGAAAAAAGGAGAATACAACGAAGTAACGCTGGTTGACAAGATATGTACTGATGCTCAAAAGAAGTCATATCACAGAAAAGAGAAATTCGCCAGCGGCAAACATCGGAGTATGTTCCTTGATACTTTGGCAAGATATTGTGATTATGAGTTTGATGCTGAGAAGAAGAAATATGTAGTCACAGAGGTTTTTTCTTATCCAAAGACTTTAAGTGATGCGAAAATTCACAAGGGGATTTATCAGTATCTTGCACCGTTGATGCTTTACCGTGTTTTATACGGCGATGATAAAAAGAATCGCAGAGCAGTGATAACCTCTATGGATATAGCTGCCGATGTTTCTCTGATCACTGGAAATTATAACATGATGAAGTTCAATCAGGAGGCAGTCAATACTGATATGGGTATCCCCCTTCAGATTGTATCTGAGTATTTCAATAAGGCAGATAACCGCATTGATGATTATATTCGGCAGTGCATTAAATATCTGGCAAGCATGAACTGTGTAATTTACAATGAAACTCATATGATCGGTACAATGCCAGAGAGAGTTGATGTAGAAGGTACAGAGATTTATGTAAAAAAGGGCGAGGTTCGTATTGCGACTAAAGAGGAAATGAAATTGTATTCCGAATTAGACGAGATCGCCAGCCGTAAAGCTGGTATTCGAACAAATAGTGAAAAGTGGTATGGTAAAAAGGCGGCGAGGTACAATTCTGAATTATCTGCATTATTGCAAAAGCATGGAATTTGGTTCGTATGTAGAGCAT
Organism: Coprococcus sp.; assembly: GCA_017935345.1. Classification (GTDB taxonomy): domain Bacteria; phylum Bacillota; class Clostridia; order Lachnospirales; family Lachnospiraceae; genus Coprococcus. The sequence goes on along the minus strand of JAGBHU010000006.1, from coordinate 4,962 downwards.
TCGAATTGTGGAAAGTCGATACGGCAAGGTGTAAAGAAACGCTGAAAAGTTTTTCGGATATGACTATCCCCCAGCGGCGAAAAGAAATCGGTATGGCTCTAAAATATATTCTGGATACCAATGCTGAGAATCGAGCTGAGAAAAAGCAGCTATGCGACAATTACATTGAGCATTTTAAGCATCTTTCCGATTTGACACTAAATCCTGCCGCAGAGGATGTAAGAGATAAGTTGCCATCAGCAAGTAAGAAATCTTATCAAGAAAAAGCGCAAGAGAAATACGGTTTTCATATCGTATATGTGGATGAATAAGTGAGGTCGATTATGGAATTAAGCAAAGTACAGCAAGAGGCGGTTGATTTTTATAGGGGCTGTTGTAATGTGATCGCTTCCGCAGGGAGTGGCAAAACAAGGGTTCTTGTAAATCGAATTGTAAAGTTGATTGAGGAATATGATGTAGAGCCGGGAAAGATTTTAGCAATTACATTCAGTAAAAAGGCAAAAGAGAATATGATCGAGCGTCTGACTAAAATGATTCCTGAGTATGTAAATTTCATTAATATTGAAACATTCCATTCTTTTGGATATAGGATTGTTCGACAGTTTACAAGAGAGCAATTTGAAATTTTGGATGCCGATTGGAAAAAGGTCAAGATCATCGAAGAGATTATGCAGTCTGTTTATCGAACTAAGGAAGTCGATGGTGAGGAAGTAGCGGAAATTCTGCATTACATTTCTGTGCAGAAAAATCAGATGAAAAAGCCAGATACGAGAGAAAAGTTCGGAAAATTTTATAAGAAATACGAGGATTACAAAAGCGCACATAACCAGTTAGATTTTGATGATATGCTTACCAAGTGCTATGAGATACTGGTGAGTAATGAAAAAGGATTAGCTTATTGTCAGGATAAATATCAATTTATTCTGGCAGACGAGATGCAAGATACGAATGCAGTACAGTATGAAATTTTGAAATTGATTGGTGCAAAGTACAAGAATGTTTTCGTAGTGGATGATCCTTTGCAGAACATTTTTCAGTGGAGAGGTTCAGACAATCGGTTTGTATTGGAGTTTGATCAGGAATGGCCTGATGCAAAAACAATTCAACTGAATAAAAACTATCGAAGCAGTTTGAATATTGTTCGTGCTGCCAATCATTTCGCAGAGTATATTCCTGAGTCTGGTCATGTTCATTATGTGGAGAGCGTTGCAGACAAGGGAGAATTTGAAGAGCCTCATTATGATCGGTTCATTGATGAAACCACGGAGGCGGCTGAAATTTCTAAGAGAGTAAAAGAACTGGTTGATGCGGGGTATCATTACAATGATATAGCTGTGCTTACCAGAACGAATGCCCAGCTTCAGTATTTTGAAACGGCTTTGTATCGCAGTGAAATTCCATATACTGTTGTAGATGGTTTGTCATTTTCAGATCGCAAGGAAATCAAGATTGTCCTTTCTTATTTGCGTCTGGTATGCGATATTAACGATGACGAGGCATTTGAATATATTTATAATCGTCCTAATCGTTTTTTGGGAAGTCAGTTTTTGCAAGAGGTAAAACGAGCTGCCAGAAAAGAAAAAATCTCTTTGTTTTGTGCTATGTCCAGAGTGATTAAAACGAATTGGAGATATAAGAGTGCTAATTCAATTTATGGCACTGTTAAGCAGCTCAGTGGAAACCATTATAAAACCGTAGCAGATATGATTGCTGATCTGCGAGAAATTCTTGATTTGGATTCTTATGTGTCTAAAGATTTGAGCGAGAATGATGATAGCAAAGTTGAAAACTTGAATACTTTGCAGAGCATGGCATCGAACTATAAGGATGTAAAGCGTTTTGTTTCCTTTATGATGAAGTTCGCCAAGGAAAAGAAAATTGATCCGAATTCTGTTCAGCTTATGACCATTCATAAATCCAAAGGATTGGAGTTTCCTATTGTGTTTGTGGCAGGAGTTAATCAAGGTATTCTGCCGCATGGAAAAAATCAAAATCCAGACGAGGAAAAACGCCTAATGTATGTGGCTATTACAAGAGCAGAAAAGGTTTTGTATGTTTCTTCTACTCAGAGATATAATGGTAAAGAAATGGATGAAAGTGATTTTATTTCTTTTCTTTTTGACTAATAACCAGAAATACAAGTATCGGAGGACAAAATATGAAACTACATAAAGGAGAATTTTATGAACGAAAATACAAATCGGCACTCATGCCGAACCTGTATTTGGAATGACCAATGCGAGGATGAACAGCCCTGCGCATTTTATGATGATGGCAGTAATGAGATTGATTTGTCGGACGCTGAGATTGAGCAGCGAGTAGAAAATGGCAGGAGAAAATTCAGAAATGAATATTGGAAATATATGAAGGAGTACGATGATGGAAAAAGCTACGAATAATGTTCTGGTAAAATCAAGGATTTATTTGGATAACGCAAGTACGACAAAGCCGCTTCGTTTTGTGATGGATATGGTTAATGATGCTATATATGAGCAGTATGGAAATCCAAGTAGCTTGCATGATATTGGTCGTAAGGCAAACGATGCGGTTGAGAATGCAAGAAAAATCATTGCTGATTTTATCGGAGCAAAACCTTCTGAGATTTATTTTACTGCTGGTGGCAGTGAGTCAGATAATATGGCTCTGCGTGGTATTGCTCCATATCTGAAAAGTATTGGTAAGACAATGATTGTTACTACGGAAATCGAACATCATGCCGTTTTGAATACTTGCAAGGAATTGGAGAAGGATGGATTTACTGTAATCTATATGCCTATTGATCAGGATGGCAGAGTAGATATTGAGGAACTGCATCGAGTCATGGAAAAATATAAGGATCAGATTGGTCTTGTGTCTATTATGGCAGTGAATAATGAAATTGGTTCTATTCAGTTGATTGAGGATATTGGCGATCTTTGTCAGGAATATCATACACTTTTCATGACAGACGCAGTTCAGGCATATGGTCATATTCCGCTGAATGTAAATGAACAGCACATTGATATGCTTGCTGCATCAGGACATAAGATTCATGCACTGAAGGGGATCGGCATTTTGTATGTGAGAGATGGAGTGCCTGTAAAATCAATTATTACTGGCGGCGGTCAGGAACGAGGTCTTAGAGCAGGAACCGAGAATGTGTTTGGCATTATTTCTATGGGAGCTGCGACAGAGGGGCTTGCTAAGAATATGAAGGGAAACGAGGAATATTTCAGAGAATTAAGAAACACATTCTTTGATACTTTGGATGAACTGTCTGTTTCTTATAAAGTTAATACTGATGTTGGTGTTCCGAACATTATTAGTTTGACACTACCGGGGTGTGAGAGCGAAGCAATGCTTTTGCTGCTGAACCAGAAACAGGTCTATGTGTCTGCTGGATCGGCGTGTACGGCTGGTTCTCTTGAACCTTCTCATGTGCTGTTGGCATTGGGCTTATCGGAGCATGATGCAAGCTGTACGATTCGTATTTCTATGAGTTTAATCAATAGCGGATTTGATATGGTGGAAGCGGCTCATGCAATTGCAGAATGTACCAGTCAGCTTCGATCTATGATGGAGGTGTGATATGAAAAAGGAATATGTGCATTATACAGATATTACACGAGAAATTCTTGATACGATCAAGGTTGGCGATTTGGTCAAGATCAATGATTGGACGAAACCTCTGCGTGTTAAAGCAGTGTCAGAGAATTACTTTGTGATGGTAAGCAATTTATTTGGAAAACCAATGTATTCTGTTTGCTCTAAATTGCCGTGGAAAGGTGTTCGCCATAATGCAATGATTGGCGGTATGTTCCATTGCGGTGCAGATAATTGGATTTTTGGCTCCCCTTTATCACTTCAGTATGAGAACCTATACCGTTTTGAGAACGAAGAAGCAAATCAGGCATATTTGCAGGAATTTGAAAATGGAGAGGCTGAAATTTCAGAAAGAAACGGTGTTCCCATTTATGATCTGTATGTGAAGCATTAATTGGATGGTGGGTTATGGTTTGCACAAATTTGTGTCCTTTTGACAACACAAACTGTATGTGTCAGTTTTGCGAGAATCCCTGTAATAATGGATTAAATTGCAGTGATTGTCAATTTCACAATAAGATCATGCACACAATTTATCTTTGCACTGGTTTTGAGGGAGATTTTGACAAGTATCTTGAAAATTGGAAAAGAGGTGCTGCTGGTGAATCAGTACATGAGTCAAAAGGAGAATAATGATTTTATAGAAGCGTGTGAGGCTGAAATTCTTTGTGATGCAAAATATTGTCCTTATATGAATGGAACAGTAAGCAGATTAGGTGCTTGTGAAGGAGATTTTTGCAAGGAAGCATGGGAGGAATATTGTGAGCAGAATGATAAGGAATATGAACGATGATGATTTAAAGTCATGTCCGTGTTGTGGTGGAAAAGCATTCTTTGTTGTAGAACCTTCTGCATATTCGAATTCATTCTTTTACTTTATCGCCTGTGATGATTGCGGTATTGAAACGCCGAGAACATTCCGAACAAAAGAAGCAGCCGCAAGGGTATGGAATAAGAGAGTGAGTTGAGATCGGTGTGGTATGAGCAGGAAATCGAACAATGGGCAGGAGCATGGTATGACGGAGTAGATTATTCTTGGCGTTTTGAGGTTTCTACATATGGAAGAATTCGAAATGCCAAGAATAAAAGAATTTATTCTTTACATATGTGTTCCAGCGGATATTTGCAAATATGTACTTCTGTCAATGGTAGGAATAAAAATATCCGTATACATCGTTGTGTTGCGGAAACATTTTTAAACAATCCTTATGGGTATGAAATTGTAAATCATATTGATGGTAAGAAAACAAATAATCGACTGGATAATTTGGAATGGTGTTCTCGCAGAGATAACTATAACCATGCTGTTGAAATGGATTTAATTGATCCTTCTATTCCATATCAGTTGGCGCAAAATTCACGCTTTGGATATTATCAAGG
>JAGBHU010000051.1 GCA_017935345.1 Coprococcus sp. | reverse complement strand
GAACAGCAGAAGGAGCTGGATCAGAAATTCGGCAAGATTGCAAGACGTGGCGGGATGCGAAGAGCTTCCAAGCAGTTTTGGAAGATGAGATGACAAAAAGTTAAATAATAATGATAAAATTATTATTGCTCTATCACGGCAGCAATGCGCGTTTTTCAAAGAATCCAGTAAATACAAGGGTTGTGGGATTTTAAAACGGAATTTTTATACCAGATTTATACCAGAAAAATAAGGATTTGGGGCTGTGACATGGTCTAGAAAAGAATAGCATTTCGGTGGTGAGGTGGTTGCTGCCGGAATGCTGTTTTGTTTAAAAGAAAGTTTTTAAGCGCATAATGAGTATTACTTCAAAGTAAATTGAAGTTTGTTTGAAGCGGTTTTGAAGTTGACTTTGAAGTGACTTTGAAGTAGAATATAATTACTTCAAACAAGAACGCTGGAGGTATCTGAATGTATTTAGAAGAAATCATTGAAAATATACAGCTGGAAAGTGATAAATTTGAATGTAAATCAAAATTAAATCGAGATGATGTTGTGGGATGGCTCAAGACAATTGCCGGTTTTGCAAACGCATTCGGTGGAGATTTTTATATCGGTGTAGAGGATAAGACAAATAAGCTGATAGGATTTGATAGAACTGAAGCGGATAACGAACGTAACTATTTCAACAATCAGGTAAATGAGCATCTTGTGCCTAGACCACAGATGATGATATCTTTTATTCGCTATGAAATTAAGGGAAAAGAAAGATTTGTTATTCGCGTTCAAGTTGGGAACTCTGCTATTAAGCCGGTAATTCTTAAATATAAGAATGTTCCATCCATTTATATGAGACGAGATGGTTTTACCAATGGAGCAACGTATGAAGAAATTATAGATATGAGTGTGAAAAGTAAAAATACTCAATATGATATTCTCACGTCAGATGTAAAGTATGATGCGTCAAAGTTTACAATGCTCCGAGAGTTTTACACATCACACAATGATGGAAAAGAGTTGACGGAAAAAGCATTACAATCCATGGGATTTTATAATGAAGAAGGATTGCTTGCAAATGGTGCATTGTTGTTTGCAGATGATTATCAGGATAAGAAAACAGAGATTCAATGTTCTGTATTTTCCGGGTTTAATAAGGGTAGTGAGAGAATTGTTACCATAAACCGATTTAATGGTAATATTATTTCTGCAATCAATTATATTATGGAATTTGTAACTCAAAGAATGAATCATTCCATGATTAAGCTGGGGGATACAAGAAAAAATATTGATGCATATCCGCAGAGAGCGCTATTTGAAGGTGTAATCAATGCGGTTGCACATCGAGATTACTTTTTGGATGGTACGCAGATTCAGGTTGACATGTTTAAGGATAGATTGGAAATTTCATCTCCGGGTAGCTTTTATAGAGGAGAAAAACTGGGTAAAACGTATGAGTTATCCGGAATAATTTCAAAAAGAAGGAATGCCTTGATTGCTTCTGTATTGGTAAGTTGTAATGTAATGGAGGCCGCAGGAACTGGATTTGACAAAATTGTAGAGGAGTATAAGGGAGAGAATGAAACGCATCGCCCATATATATATTCTTCCTCGGATCATTTTACACTTGTATTGCCGGATTTAACTTATATGGATGGCGTTGAAGATAGCAGTAATCCGATTCTTACGTTTGTACCGGTGGCAGATGGCACAGACTTAGATGATAAAGTTTTGTCATTTTGCTATTATCAGGCGCATAAGGTTTCTGAAATTGCAGAATATCTCGGAATCAGTGATTCGACCTATTTGAGAAAGCAAGTACTTGGTAATTTGGAGAAACAGGGATATTTAGAATCAAGTAAGATTTCAAGAGCAATGTATTTCAAGACAAATCCGGATATGGTGACGGTAAACTAGTAGTTTGTTACAAGGAAAGGATGGTGCCAATGTTCCCATCAATCAACCTCAAAGAAACCGGAATCAATCTCCATCGAATCATGGACAAGCGTGGGATTACTCCGAAAGACATAAAGGAATTCTTAAATATTGGAAGTATACAAACCGTATATAACTGGTGTAACGGTCTAAATATGCCTACAGTTGACAATTTGTATGCATTGAGTCAATTTCTTCAGGTGCCGATAGATGAAATTGTTTGTGGCAATAGAAAAGCAATTATGCCTGAACCAATTGTCATAATAGAAAATTCAAGAACTAGAAGATTGTATGCTTACTACAAACAACTAAATAGAATGCTGGTAGCTTAAGAATTAAAGCACAGCTGGAATGACAAACACAGAATCCTCTTGCAAAATGAAAGTATAACATTTTGTAGGAGGATATTTTTATGCAAAGAAAAGTAAATGTAGTAGAAGATTTGGATGGAAACAAGATTGTATTCATTCATGATGTGAGGTTCAAAGGGAAACGTTCAATAGAATGGACTGATGTTGAAACGTATTTGAAAGAGTTTGTAGGAGAATCATATGTGATAGAAGATACAAACGACATGATTTACATAGGAGCGGATTTTCCAGATGAATATGCACATTCTGAATATTCAACATCCTTAAAAGGTGCAAATGCAAAAGCCAAGGCCAATGCGGCACAAGGAGTTCCGGAATTGATAGAAATTGCAACTGGAAAAGAATATAGGAAAAATACGAAAATGAAACACAGTAAAGATGCAAAGTTTGGATGGTATAGATATACTTCCAGATTTGCCTTACCTGTATACAAGGAGAGTGGAGAAGTGGAAAGATATAATGTGTTCAACGTGATAATGGTAGTAAGACATGCTCAGGACGGAAAACTATATTTATACGATCTTGTAAACATAAAAAAAGAAACGAGCAACCTTTTCCAGTCGTGAGACCTTACTCAGCAAAAAACCCATTTCTTGAATCTATAATATGAAATTCATCATGAATAGTCAAGAAGAAAATTACATAACACCGCATATATCAGGTGTTAAAGAAAAAAGTTTGAAAAGAGGATGAATATGGCTAGAAAAACAGTGATACTTTTTCCCGATACAGAACGAGCATTGCAAAATGCGGGGGCAAATATAAAGAGAGCAAGACTACGTAGAAATCTATGTGCAGAGCTCGTGGCAGAACGTGCAGGTATTAGTGTAGATACACTTTCATCGATAGAGAAAGGGGTGTCTACAGTTTCGATTGGTGCATATGCAGCGGTGTTGCATTCACTCGGAGTGGAGAAAGACCTTGAATTGCTAGGTGCTGATGAAGAACAAAAGCGAAGATATAGAGAATTTAATTTGAAGATACGTAAGAGGGCAACGCCTAGAGAGAAAAAACACAAAAAAGGAGACGGACCGATGATATATATAACCGGCGACTGCCATGGAGATTTTGAGAAATTTGATATAGACATATTTCCGGAACAAAAGGAAATGACCAAGGAAGATTTTGTGATTATATGTGGCGATTTTGGTGGAATATGGGAGAAGGATGTATCCGGATGCTGGGAAACAAAATTGCTTGATGAATTGGACAGTAAACCATTTACCACATTGTTTGTAGATGGAAATCATGAAAATTTTGACAGGCTTTACAGCCATCCTGTAGAAGAATGGAATGGCGGAAAAGTTCATAAAATCAGACCGTCCGTGATACACCTGATGAGGGGGCAGGTGTTTATGATTGCGGGGAAGAAGATATTTACTTTTGGCGGAGCCAAAAGTCATGATATTTCCGGCGGCATTTTAGAATATGATGATCCGGATTTTTTTAATAAGAGAATGGCGTTGGAGGAAAATTTTAAGTCGTATAGAGTTAATCATTATAGCTGGTGGGAGCAGGAATTGCCATCGGAAGAGGAGATGCTGGAAGGAATCACAAATTTGGAAGCGCATGGAAATGAAGTTGATTTTATAGTATCTCACTGCTGTGCAACAAGCACACAAGCATTAATCGGTGGTGGTAGGTATAAGAGAGATTACTTAAATGAATATCTTGAAAAGATTCGTCAAAGTGTGCAGTTCAAAAAGTGGTTTTTCGGGCATTACCATAACAATAAGAATGTAAATGCGCAAGAGATACTTTTATATGAGCAGATAATAAGGATTGTGTAAAAGAAAAAGGATGTATAACGGAGGAGCTGACGATGGAAGAGAATAAAATCACTGCAATCACCAAAGAAAAGACAGATGTGCTTAAAGAGGCATATAAGGATACCTTGGAAATACTGGATGCATACGACCATCAAACACTGATACGTCCAGAGGGGACGTATTATGATGGAAATGAAACCATTGAAGAAGTGGCGGTAAATATGCTGTATGATATGATAAAAAATCCGGTTTGGTATGACTGCGATAAACAAATGGCAGCAATCAAGTTCTTGCTGTTTTTGGAATGGAACAATGCGCTGTTTGTTGATGGCAAAAAAAGAATCAGTGATACCTTATTGGTTGCACTTATCCTTATGATAGAGAAGTCCATGGATGAGGATAAAGAGATGATAATTAGGACAGTGTTGAATTGTATATGTTAACTTGAAGTTGCAATTTGTGATATCAAGAGGAGGAAACATAATGGAAAAGAAACTAATACATATTTGCGAAGTATGTGGCAAGACGGAAATAATGACGCCGGAGGAAGCTTTTAATGATGGTTGGGACTATCCGCCGAGAATGGGCGGTTTTGGTATTGTGGGACCGCGAACATGCGGGGACTGTCCTATAAATCTCACAGTATGGTGGGCACTGGTATCAGAGAAGAAGAGGGTATCGGAGTTGTCACAACAGCAGATGGAAACAATAAAGAGGATTCAGGGAGAACCTGAAAGTATTATGACGAAGGAGGACTAGAACATGATACCAACATTATACGAACCATTTCGCCACTGGTCAGAGAAAGGTTCTGTTTACATATTATCTGATTTGCATTTTGATGATGCAGATTGCAAGTTTATGAGTCCGGACTGGATTACTCCGCAGGAACAGATT
>JAGBHU010000050.1 GCA_017935345.1 Coprococcus sp. | reverse complement strand
GTTTACCCATCGGTGTTGTAACAAAACTCATATAGCTTCCATGATATGCATTACAGTATCTTTCATAGGTAAGCGGTGTCCACGCATCCAAAAACTCAATATTTCCGACATACGAAGGAAATGCTTTTTCAATTCGAACCTGTACTTCTTTCGCAAGTTGTTCCTTGGTGGTCTGGTACTCCTCCTTAGACAAACTCTTCCAAAACTCATAATCTTCATCTGTCTGTGTTATGCATGTCTGGATTACTGTTTTACCGTCTTTGATAAAAATAGGATCATATCCATAGGACTTTACATACATTCTGTCAAAACGTCTGTTTCCCACAGAAAGCGGTTCAATATCCATGAATACAGTCTCACCTTCATTGGGCGAAGTAGTTACTGCAAATGCAACCTGGAATCCACTAGTTGCCGGATATGCTTTCGGTGCATCATATGCCTCACGCAACTCCTTTGGCATATAATCCTTGGAAATCAGTTTGTTAAACAATAAATGTGTATCTACCGTAGGAATGACATAATCACCGGCAATAAAGCGACCATCCTCCAGCTCAATACCTGTTGCCTTCTTCTTTGCAATTTGAATTTTCTCAACACCAGTATTATAGCAAATTTTTCCGCCCATGTCCTTATATTTTTTCTCCATGCGTAAGGACATCTGAAGGGATGCCCCCATCGGAATGTTGCCATTTCCATCAGCCATAGTTGCATAAGAAACCAAAAACGAATAGGTACAATAAGATTTGGGAAGATAATCACACATCATATGCTGAAGCAATGGATGTTTAAATCGCTTACTATATTCCTCAAGCGATATAGAACCAAATTCCTTCATGACCTTAGGAAAATCCATCATGTTCTTACCCATGTCGATATAATCTTTGACACCCCACATTTCCATCGGCTTCTTTGCCGGAAACAGACATTGCTTAGAATATTCCACATACTGAATAAACTTCTTTATCTCTTCTTCATCTTCAGGGGATAGTGCAATCAGTTCCTCCTCCGTACGCTTCAAATCATTCCATAAAGTTACCTTTTGTCCGTTATATGTGGATGTGTAAAATGCATTGATTGGTGCATATTCCATATCATCATCTAATGCACCTACTGTTTTCCAAACATCATAAAGCTCCGTTCCCTTCTTCGTCCCCGTTAACCAATGAATACAGTTATCAATGTGGTATCCCTTTCTGTTCCATCCAATACATTCTCCACCCGGAATAGCATTTTTCTCATAAATTTCTGTCTCAAAGCCTGCAAGCAGCGCATATATTCCTACAGAAAGTCCCGCAATCCCTCCACCAATGATAATTACTTTTTCCTTCTTTTTATTTTTCATGTTATCCTCCTTGTCCTCTTTGGTTGATTTTGTTTTCGTTGAATTTGTATTCAATATAATTCAAAAATATAATTTTGTCAACAAAAAAATTGACTAAAATCAAATGATTAAAGTCAACTTCTTTTTTTTCACTTTATTTATTCTTCTCATAATCCACTATGAATTGTAAAATTCGAGTTTTTCTCTTATTCTATCATATCTGATTCCGTTATTCTACAAGCATTTTTTAGAATAGCTACTGATTGAATTTATCAAACTTCCAGACTATCAATCGCATCTACCCACGCTTGCATTTCTCCATCTAAGGCAAGCCTAGCATACTCCAATGGCTCATCTATTGCTAATGCATTCAAAGAATTCTGCGAGCAGGGTGTTGTTATTAATCCGTCCTCTGCCTTATTACAATCAATCCTTAATATGTAATTCTCAAATGTGGTTACATCAATACTGTTTGTCTGTGGGTTAAACTCTGCATATATCAATCTCATCTTATCTGTCCTTTCTTGTAATTGTAATAAAAGCACCTCATCCAATTCCAACTGCCATTTTTATAAATTGTTATAAGTTGTTACCAGATTTTCTTTCCCTTGTTTTTTCCCTTATCAGAGGTCATAACCAAGGGTAAAACGATATAATACGATACAAGATGTGACAGAGAGGACACCCACGAAAACTTTAGTGTTTTCAAGGGTTTGCCGAGATTTCTATAACAAGATATAACAGTTATTAAATCCCTTAAAATACCTCAAGTGAGAATTCAAATTTATGTTCTGTGTATTTCGATTATTCGTAGTATATCCTGCCCCTCTAGCAATGCTTCCACGGTCTTTCTTTGTCCAACCATCCACTCTTTCTCCAATATTCTTTTTCTGCATCGCCGGAACCCCAGCCCTTTATTTGCATCATTCGCATTATGTTAAACATAAATTTTGTTTTTATTCCAACCCGAACCTTTCCCTTTTTGATTGAATTTGCCATTTTTTCCATATCTTTTTCAATCTTACACTTCTTACCTATTGCTACCTGTTCCCAACTCATTGCCTGAACGGATATGCCATATTGTTTCACATATGGAACTCCCCAATAAAACAATGTATTTGTTATATCTTTTATTGCCGATTTCGTACCGGTTCCTGCTGCTGTTGATATCACAACCGCCTTTTTAGAAAACATGCACTTTCTCGGTCTGTGAGACATCCAATATGTAAAAGTAAGGTCTATAAATGCTTTCATGGATGCTGAAGCATGCATACAATATGTCGGTGTCGTAAAAATCAACAACTCAGCATTTTCAACAGATTTCATAATTTGATTCTTCTCATCATAAAAAGGACAATCTTTATCACTATCAATGCATTTGTAACATCCCATACAAAAATGATTCAAATCTTTCGGCAAAAAGAACTCCTGAATATCAGCATTCTCAAACTTCTCTGCCAGCATTCTTCCAATATGATAAGTGCTTCCCTTGTGATTTTGTCCATGTATCAGCGCAATTCTCATTCTTTTTCCTCCGCATAGTTTTTATTGAATTGCCTTATATGTTTCTCTATCATATTCAATGCATCCATCTCCCGTTCTGGTTGTCTGTCACATACCGTAAGCAATGTATAAATCGGTGCATAAAATTCCAGCGCCAGCAATTCCGGATCAACGCTCTTAAATTTCCCTATATGAATTAATATCTCAAAAATCTGTCTCTGATAGCTCAACGGATCGCAAAAATATTGTTTGGAATATAATTCTCCGAGTTCAGAATCACGGAACTGTTCTATCGTAAGAAGCTTTCTAAATAATTTCATATGACTGTCATGTAGAAAAAACAAAAATAAGTTTTTGCCCATATCAATAAGCATCTCTTCAGATATTTCTGCATAAATACCGGCATCCGTATTAAAATTATTTCCATCTATACCGATGAGCGTGGCTTGTTTTGTGTAGTTTCCCCTTAATTCTTCCAATATTGCATCAAAAATTTCCTGCTTATTCTTAAAATGCTTATATAAAGATGGCGCCTTTATTCCAACCGCTTGTGCAATGTCATTTACATATACATCACTATATCCCTTTTGAGAAAATAAAATTAACGCTTCATTTACTATTCTACCTTTTGTATTCATGTTTTTACCTCTTGGCTAATTTTGATTAGCCTCATTATAAGCTAATTTGCATTAGCCGTCAAGTGCTTTTGCAAATAAAGAAGACAGATTGTAACAATCTGCCTTTTTCATGTATAATTCTTTCCCTTATCAACAGCCCTAAAGAAGGGTGGAACGATATAAGACAATACAGGATGTGATGGAGACGACACCCAAGAAAACTTTAGTGTTTTCAATGGTTTGCCGAGATTTTTATAACAAAATATAATAGTTATTAAATTCCTAAAAATACCTCAAGTGAGAATTCAAATAAGTGCATGCTTCCAGACTTTCCGTAAGACTGGAAGTTTACTAACAAAGCTACAATATTCCTTCTAGTATTTTTCTTTGAAACTCTTTTATATATTGAAGATCATCCAAATACAAATTCAAGTGTCCATCTTTTATATTTTTCTCAACATCTTCATTTCCGGAATCTGCCTCATTTCTCATATATGCAACAAGACTATTTATCCGTTCAATTATCATATTGGGCAACTGTTCTCTTTCATTATTCTTTAAACCATAGGTGTCTGCAAATAACTTCAATCTACAAATTTGTTCATTCAAATTATAATAATAATCAGGATTTGTCGGTGAAACAAACGGAATCCATCTATATACTGCATATGCAACATCCCAAATTCTTGGTCCCGGATGTAATGTATCAAAATCAATTATCCCATATACACATCCGTCAACAAAAGTTATGTTATAAGGTGCAAAATCCCCATGGCACATAACCTCTACCGGTAATCGTTTGGGCAACATCCAAACCTCTTTTCCCGTTAATTGATGAACATAATTTTCTCCAATATCATGATATCTGCGAAGTAGTTTTGCCACATCAACTAAAATCTCATCTGTTAGAATCTTATTCGGCAAACTGTTATTATAAACAATTCCATCCACAAAAGAAACTATTTCCATTCCAGATTTGCTAATTCCATATGGTTTAGGGATATTATTAAACCCGTTTTCATGCATATACGATAAAAATGATTGTACATGCGAAGTCCATTTATTTCCCGGACGGATTACTTTATCTTCTTTTTTTGATATTTTACCTTCTCTACCACCATGCAATGTTTCATTTTGTATCATACTTATTCCCTCGCACAACTTCAAAGTTTCTTAATTTATTAACAACTCCAGAAGTTCCGGAATATCATTTTTCAAAGTTTCATACACTATATTTAAATCCACATTCCCATAGTCATGTACGATTCTGTTTCTTAACCCACTCAAAGAAATCCATGGAATATTACAATGTGTCTGTTTATAGTTATCAGATAATCTTTTTGCATTTTCTGAAATCTGAATCATTCTAAATAACATTGAATCAAGCAATATCTCATTGCCATTCAATTCCTCAATATTAATACCACGCATATGTATTACAATAAATTCCAAATCTGACTTTAGCTTTTGTACATAATAAGCGTCATTTTTCACATTATCCATATATTTTTAAACCATCCTTGAATATTTCTTCTGTCAACTTAATATTTTCTTTCAACTGATTAATATCTAAAACATCTACTTTTTTCCGAAGTGTTAATCTCAACTCTTCAACAAGTCCATAAAATTTTAATCCTTTTACATTGGCAGAAATAAGTAAGTCGACATCACTTGCAGGCGTTTCTTTTCCCTTTGCATAAGAACCAAATAAATAACAAAAATTCACGTCATATTGGGATAACACCTTTGTACATTTTTGGGTTATATCTTCAATGGTTAATATTCCATGTTCTTCGTCTATGAAGTTAATCTTATTTAGTTGTTCGATTATATAGTTGTACTTGATCGTACCTTTCTTGTTTTCATCATTTTCATATGATTTATAAGAACGAAGTGAAATTCCAACTAAATCAGCAACTTCTTGCTGAGTCATTTTTTTCTCTGTACGTAACTCTTTTAGTTCACTCATATCTGCACCTCCAAGTAAATAATAGTGCATTTTTTGCACTATGTCAATCTCATGGTGCAAAATTTGCATTTCCTTTTTCATATTATTTACCGGAAAGGCTTTTTATAAACTCTGAGACAACTTCAAATAAACGCGTGCTTTTAGATCTCGCCTCATAAATGTGCTTCTATATCAACTTTCCTATGATACAAAAAAGGACCGATATTACTCGATCCTTTTCCGACAGAGTAAACTGCCTATACTCTGATTTTCTCGCTTAGAATATCTGTCCCGGCAGCTTCAGCTTTTCCTTGTATGGAAATCCTTTGTCAAATTCTTCGAGATCGTCATCATCCACATAATAGCCCTGTGGTGTCTGATAAACGCCAGTGACACCATCAAGGTATCCCGGAGTCAATTCCTTACAGAGAAAGAATGTTGAATCCGCATCCTCTGGCAAATCATGGTATCTGATACCGAACTTGCTGGCATAATCAAACCCGCTTTTTCCATAGAAACCAATATTGCCTTCAAATAGAACCGCTCCGAATCCAAGTTCTGCTGCTTTCTCCAGAGAATAATCAAGCAAAATCTTCCCGAATCCTTTACGTTTTAATTCCGGCGTAATACCAATCGGTCCCATTGTCAAAACCTTAATCTCTCTTCCGTCATCTGCATTGATGACAGTCTTCATAAACATATTCTGTCCAATCAGTTTGCCACCCTTTTCCATGACGAAATCCAGTTCCTTCACAAAAGCTGAATCCTCCCTCAGCACATGAATCACATAGTGTTCACTACATCCCGGACGATAGACATTCCAAAATGACTCTCTGACAAGGTTTTCTATCTCTCTGTAATCTTCCTTATTCTCCAAGCGAATAATAACGTCATTTATATTCATTGTTTTTCCTCCTGAAAATTGTCGACTTCAATTGCCTTTTGGCGGGAGGTTTGTTTGATTGTCTGCAAACCTCCCGGTCAGCCTGCAATCTCCAGTGTGTTGTACTTTTTCAAACAGCACTCTCCTTAAAATGATTTTTTTATAATCAAGCCTGCGCGGCTGGATTATCGTAATGAAATTGGGGTAATAAGTTACTTACCCTGTTTTCACAGGACGGCCGGGCTACCTACCGGCTTTGGTATATATGATCAATGACCTAACAGCACTATTATATCATATATCGTTGTCATTTTCTATGCTCTTTCAGATACCGATTACGCCGCTGCTTTCAGATACCGCTTATGCCGCTGTTTTATCATTTTCGTTTTATATTTTTTCAGTAAGTTATTTTTGTGAACAGTTTTTTATAATCATATTGATTTCCTCAACAGTTTTATTACTCACATCCGCTATCTGTTCTTTTGTATAGCCTTTCGTATACATATTATATATCATGCCCTCTATTCCCTGTTCTATTCCCTGTTCTATTCCCTGTTCTATCCCACGTTCTTCTATTCCCAGACTGAGATTACACATATCTACCACGTTCCTTTCCACCGCATCATAACTGCCCATATCATATTCATTATTTAATATATTACACTTTTCTTCCTTATCGAGTATATCAGAAAACAGTACACTTAGCAAACGCAGCAGTTTGTATTTTTCCTCATATTCCGGCGGTTGATTTGATAATCCTACAAATACTATATTCAGCATATCAAGATTGCCGTTCCAATCATATTCTCCTAATATATTATCTTTTGTAAGATGTATATGCGTAATGCTGCATTTATCACGATTCATTACAAGCCAAATTGTATATACCGTCTGCAAATCATTATAATTACTATTTGTAAAATCTCTGCTTTTTTGTGAGGATATCAAACGACAGCCATAGAAGATGGCTCTGTTTAATAGAAAATATGACAAATTTGTACCTTTTTGTGCTTCTACATTTATGATTATTTTTGAAACGCCATTTGGCGTTCTTACATAAAACAAGATATCAAACCGAATGATGCCTTCGTTTATTTCTTCACTTTCAGTATTCATACCGATTATCTTATTTCCGTTTTTGTCCGGATATTCTTCATTTGTATATCCTGAATCCAACGGGACTATACCAACATACGGTTCGCCCTCTATGTATTTAACTATGTCCTCCGGGTTCAACCCCCTAAACTCATCTACTACGCCTGCTAAAATATGGGCTAGTATTATTTTCTGTGATAATAAATCCTTTGCCTTATTATCATATTGTACTTTAATATCCATCACATTCCCCCTGTCTGAACAGCTTAGTTGTCATGCTATAATGAAATACCTTTCCGACTGTTAGGAACGAGAATAGAGCAAATAAAAAGCAATGTCAATATAATTCCTTTAAAAAGCGAATATTATAGTTTTTTCGTAATTAATAAACATATTGTATAATAAAATACAGACTATCCGTCTTCCAAGAGCAATTTATATTTTACCTCATATTTTTAGTGTTTACTTTTCATATCAGATGTATTCCTCCACACAGCTCTTCAGCAATTCCTGCAATTCCCTGTCCATAAATTCGTAATCATCGCTTATATTCAGACAAATCACTTTTTTATCAGCGACTATATCTGAATACTTCTCCTTTATCCTGCGCACATGTTTCTTTTCCATACAAAAAATGATATCAGCCCAGCCAAGAAGTCCACCTGTTACCTTTATTCTGGCATTTGATTCCGTTCCCGCCGAACGTGCCTGATGTCCATAATATCCATCAAATATTTTTTCAGCCGTCAGGCTACGTCTTTTATTTTGACTACATAAAAAAAGTAATTTCATTTTTTCTTACCTGCTGTCAATTGATAGCTTCCATCGAGTAATGTATATATCAGATTGTCATCTACACTTCCATCAAGCAAAACAGATATCCAATTTCCTTTATTCATGTGATAACCGGGAAATATTCCGTTTATCATTCGTAATGAACCAATTGTCATAGGGTCGCATTTCACATTAACGATATCAATATTATCATCGGAATCTATCCCAATTTTACACTTTTGAATATTCATAATAACAGCAAACCACTTTTTGTTATCACAATGCCTAAGCACTGCATCCTCCGGATATCTTTCCCATAAATATTCCGGTGCAGCTTTGTATTTTTTCTGAGCATATTTCAGTATTGTTTTCCTATCCATTATCAATCATCTCCATAACTTATCTTTCTTCGTTCAATCGTTGTCAATCCATACAAGCCTAAAATCTTTAACAGCCTAAATTGATACCATTATATTCTCTTATTTTTTCTCTTCTGTCAATTGTATTAATGAGCTTTCTGCTTATAAATCAATGAGCTTTCTGCTGATAAAGCGTACTATATGACACATATTTTTGATGAATATTGCCGACAGGTAAATATGGAATTTTCACTATTTCTGTTGATACGCAAAATGTTTTATTTTATAATAGGCAATAAATAATTCAGACATGAATATAGTTTCAACGCATTTGCAGAAAATAGGGTAAAACTGATATCAGGGAGGAAACATGACACCGGAAGAAACAATACTAAAAAAAAGATTTGCAGATTTGAAAAGGCAAAGTGAGCTTAATAACAGATACACCTATTCCGGCTTTCTTAATCTGGCAGAGCAGGAACTGTTTTATCAGACCATGCCGCAAATTCCCGTGCAACAATTCAGACTGTGGGGAGGTTTTACAGATGCAGAACGGAAGGTTCTGCGTTTTGGTTCGCCGGAGACTCTATGGTATGATGAAGATTTCCCTCTGACATGTATTGTGATGAAACCTGTTTCTGTTAAGTTTGCTGAAAAGCTGTCCCACAGAGATGTGCTTGGAGCTCTGATGAATCTGGGAATTGAAAGAAGCCTTTTGGGCGATATTGTCATCAAGGAAAGCTGCTGTTATGTGATGTGCCTGACGAGAATAGCGGACTTTATTATGCGTGAGCTGAGCAGAATAAAACATACAGATGTTACATGTTCATTATCTGAGACCATACCTGAAGATGCTGCCCCTGACTTACTGAAGCTTTCCCTGATTGTAACCAGTCTGAGAGCAGACGGACTTGTCTCAAAGGTCTTTCACCTGTCAAGAAATGAAAGTGATCTGATGTTTTCCAGAAAAATGATTTTTGTGAACGGAAGGGAAGTGCCAAAAAGTTCCGCAAACTTAAAACCGGGTGATGTCGTTTCTGTACGCGGATATGGAAAATTCCGGTTCTCAGACGTTTCGCACGAAACAAAAAAGGGAAATTTAAGTGTAACGGTCTACAAATATATTTAATTACTGAATTTTATAAGGTTATCTCCATTTTCTGTTTTTTCAACTTCATGTCCATTCTCCAGATATTCTATTAAATCCATATTGTACCGCTCCGCCTCTTCTATAACAGAAAGTTTTATTGATGCACCTCTTTCATCATTTTTCTTACACATACGATAACATGGCACGAGAATAACCATCAAAACGGCACACAAAATTGCAGACTCAATAACGGCACTCTGGATATTGTCCTCTGCTAAGTAATCCACAAAATTCCGGCATACGGGAAACGCTATCAGCATAGCATAAAATATTTTCATAATCCGCCAGACAAAAGGCATTTTATCTATATCCCTTTTTATCATGGCTATATATTCTTCTGTATGAAGCTCCCCCTTACCGTTTTGAATGCGTTTTTTATTCTTCCTGTTATATCTCTTAAGCATCTGTTTCTTAAACGCAACATATAGTTCTGCGTTAAACTGCTCCTTATCAGGCAACAGTGGTCTCTTATATATGGACTTTGGCCGTTTTAGTTGTCCAAATCTTTTCATATTAACGACACAACGAACTGCTATAAATAACACTATATAAGCACCTGATACAAGCATAACAGGGAGCGCTGGCATATTAAATTCTGTTACATTAACCAGAACACCTGTCAAAAAAAGTGAACCAATAAAAATAGAAAGAATTATCATATCATATATGATTGTTCTGACTTTCCTGAACCTAAAGAGTAACGGTTTAACCACAGCTCTTGCAAACAGTTGTGTCACAAAGGCTGTTGAAATACCGCATATATAGGGAAACCAATTTATTCTCGCATCAGACATACTTGTTTGATCTATAAGCATGCAACCGGTTTCAAATAAAAATATAAATATTACATATATAAAAAGTGTTTCCGGAATCTCTGACAATCTTGCCTTCATATCATATTCGGAAAAATAATCTTTACAGAAAAGCTCTAAATCAGAGCCAATAATCTTTTCAACCGTTCTTCCATCCTTCTGTGCCGAAATCAGCAGGTCGTATAAATCTCCTAACATTTCATCTGATACGTTCTTATTAATATTCCGAAGAGCAGCATATAGTTCTACTCTCTCATATGTATCTAAATATTCACCTTCAAGCTGATACATGTTTTGTTCCCAAGCCATCTGTATTACCATTTCCCCTTCTATGCGAAAATAAAATATTGTCTGCTCCGTCAGTAACCTTACTATAATTTTTCTTGAATTCCTGTAAATATTCCTTTCCCTGCTCCGTCAGGGTATAATATTTCCTGACAGGTCCCAAAGGAGATTTTGCTTTCCTGCAGGCTATGTATTTATTCTTATCAAGTCTCGTCAGCACAGGATAAAGGGTCCCTTCTCCCAGGTCATCAAAACCAGCCTGCTGTAAAGCAGACAAAATCTCATATCCATATGTTTCTCCCTGCGCAACTACTCCGAGAACACATCCCTCTAATATTCCTTTCATAAGCTGTGTATCTGACATGTTTTCCACTCTCCCATCCACTACTTTGTATTGTCAAGTAGTCCAATACAAAAATACCACAGCTACTTTGTATTGTCAAGTAGGTGTGGTATTTTATACTTTTTCTATTTTAACGTAACCTCTACATTTGTCACATCCGTATCATAATGATAGGCAAATGCTACCTGTGCATCATTTTTATCCAGACTGTCTTCAATACTCTGTCTGCAAATCGCTTTTTCTGCATTGTTCAGTCTGCCATGATACTGACCCGATAATGTAATTCTGGTTTCCGCCTCCATGCCAAGCTGCTCATATAACGTGCAAAGTCGTTCCTTCCATATATCCACAGGCTGTCTTTCGTTCTCTTCCGTATTGCTCTCTGTATTTCTGATATTGATTTCTGTCTTAAGCAGGCTGTTTTCTCCCTCTGCAGCTTTCACAAAGCTGATTGTAATATCTAAATCAACATCTCCATACATAGCATACCATATATCTTCATTACTACTCTTATATAGAAAGGTTTGCTCCGTCGGTGCTATCTCCTTCATAATATTTCCTAAAATATTACATATTTTTTCATCATTATAATTACTGTGTCCATATATACCTTCTACAACAAGCCTGCTGTCATAATGCATAATATCTGTCCTGCTGAAAGCTTCTGCAACCTGCTGCCCCGCTTCCACCTTTTCATTTATAAAAAACTGCACCATGGCTGACAGCCATACAAGCACTAATATATATATTTTCGCTGATTTCTTCATATTCCACCTGCAAATTTTTATTCAATATTTTTATGTATACAGGTAGTATAACCACATACATTGAAAATAAACAGCAGGTAATATACCGTAACAAATTATAAAATAAATATCTATTCCATATTAAAAGTGCTGACCGATATCACAGTCGCAACCAGATTTATCCATTCCCTTTTATATTCAGGTCATTCCCGCCTTGCAGGAAACCGTCTGTCTCTAGAATTATTTACAGGGAATTTCTCTATAGGTGATTTCTTAAATATTTATCTTCTAAATCCGTATATACAATTTCTTTAATTTCATTTGCTATAATTTTTGCTTTAGATAAATTCATCTTTATATTTTCTGCAACTGCCAGCACATCCTTCATATCGGGATTTCTCCCATTTCCGTTTACTGTTGTAGCATGCTCCCCACCAATGGAATGGCTATATGTTAAATCATACGCAGGTGATACGCACCATTTGTTATCTTCATTATTATAGATAAATGAAAAATTTTTTGAATGATCATCTCTATTATGTGCAAACACATTAAAGCACATAATACGGAACATTTTTTCTATTTCTTTATAGCTGTTGGTAAGTCTCATTGTAAGCTGCATTAATATATTGTAGTCAAGATTCGGCAGTCTATGTGACGTTTCCAGTAATGCACTAACTGATGCCATATATATCCTTCGTCCATTTTCGCGGTCAAATCTTTTTACCGCAAAATATCCTGAGCAATTCTTTGATGGAATAAGCCTTGTTTTTGGAAAAATGATTCCGCATCTTTTTGCACATTCAGCATAATCATACTCCTGTTCCCCTATATTCTTTGGGTCAAATAATGATGGAAATTTAACTATCCATTCTTCTCCATCAAACTCATAAAATATTTTTGGCCTTGCACCACCTGAAGAACCTCCAAGTCTGAACAACACATCTAAGTCCTCTGATTTTTTTGAGTCATACACTTTTCCACATTCTGTTGCTAATTCATCAATGGTTTTATTTGAAATATCAATTTCAAATTCTATTTCCGGTACATATGAAAGTGCTCCCATACCTGATGAACCTACAATCGCAAGTCTGTTTAAGCTATCTACTGATTCAGGATTGACAGAGTGGCTTAACAACAACCTGTCAAGAAGCAGTCTGCCCCAGCCATCCGGAAGGCTATCCGAAAATACTCCAAACAATCCGTCAAAAGGGTCATATCCTTTTGGAATAAAAACCTCTTTCCTTAAAGGCAACGAAAACGGATTTAAGGAAAAACCTCTGTTTATCCATTCATTATCATATTCAAATGCCACAAGATAATCTGTTGTCCTTGCAAGTGTTCCTACCTTTCGTTTTTCAAAAAAAACATCCAGTTTTTTATAATTGTTCATCGATTACCTCCTGTATTGATGAATATCCCTTTTTTACAAACAGTAATTCAAAATCATCTTCATATCCAAGGGCAAATGCAATTTTTATAAGTGAGGATAAAGAGATTTCCCCTGTACGTTCAAACCGCTTTATCGAGCCTAGACTTACATCGGAACGGCTGGCAAGTTGAACCTGTGTAATTTTCTTCTCCTTCCGTCTGGCAATCATTCTTTTTGCAATACCTATATTCAATTCCTTTGGCGATTTCAAAAAATTAAAGTTATTCATAGATAATATTTTAACCTATTTTTAAAAACAATGCAATAAATGATTAATATTTTATCCCCAAACTTGTTTTGCTGGAATGAAATGTGCCATATCGATAATTACGAAACTGGCAATGAGAATGAATATATTGTAGAACTGCAAATTCCGGTGTGCTAAGGATTGTAAATCAAAATTTGGTACTTTAGTCATTACACATTAATTGGGGACATATTCACGATTTCTCCTACACCGTTCAGAATCAGCCGCGGACGATATGGATAGTTCTTACAGTCCTCTCTTGTAGTAACCCCGGAAAGAACAAGAACCGTATCAAGTCCGGATTCTATTCCCGCGACAATATCGGTATCCATCCTGTCGCCGATAATGGCGGCCTCATCTGAATGAACGCCTAACATTCTCAGACCCGTCCGCATCATCAGTGGATTAGGTTTTCCAACATAATATGCCTGTTTCCCAGTTGTCAGTTCAATCGGAGCCAGCAACGCACGGCAAGCAGGGACGATTCCCGTCTCCGTCGGACCCGTCAAGTCATAGTTGGTACCAATGAGTTTGGCTCCGGCATTTACAAGACGAATGGCTTTCGTAATCATTTCCAGACTATATCCGCTGGTCTCTCCAACCACTACATAATCGGGATCTACATCATTGTAAGTAATGCCGACTTCATAAAGCGCATTTTGGATACCGTGCTCCCCCATCACATAGGCGCTGCATCCGGGAGCCTGACTATTCAGAAATCGGGCAGTCGCTAGAGCGCTAGTATAAAAATGTGATTCATCCACATCCAAGCCCATTCGAGCCAACTTTTGTTGAAGCTCTTTAGGCGTGTATTGCCCGGAGTTAGTCAGGAAAAGAAAATTTTTCTTGTTCTCCTTCAGCCAGTTCAAAAACTCGGCTACACCGGGCAGCAACTGATTTCCGTGATAAATAACACCGTCCATATCGCAAATAAAGCCTTTTTTACTTCTCAATACTTCCATAAAATTCTCCCTTTTCAACTGTGTTACCTTATGGTCTCAAAATCGCAGACCTCAAAGGTGTTCTCATAGCTCACTTTTCTTCATCAAATCTCAATGATTGATTTATCACATCTCACTTCCGCCGAATGGTACGGTATCGTTATTGCAAACTGATTTTCCTGCGACAAATTCTCGTACTGCGTATAATTCAAATGCACAGGATATCGGCAAAAGAACATTTTTCCCATTTCAATCAGGGTTGCACTGCTTGTTCCTTTTTCTACGGTTCCCGTCATGATGCCGACACCACCCCCTTTGATGGTCTCCACAGCAGTTTTGAAAGCCGATGTACCCCGCAGTTGCGGATCGCTGACAAATACAATTCCATTTCTTCCTTTACTATACGGATGTACCGCCTCGAACAATGTCTTTCCATCCATATGATACCATGACGAAGAAAACTGCATATTCCAAAGTTGTGCCAGAAAATGTGCATCACCGTAATACCGGGTCTTCAAGCCGCTGTCCAAAAATGAAAAAAGCAAGTCCAGCCCCCGTCCGTACTTGGGAACCGGCAGCACGACAGTACCATGTTTCTGCAAAAGTCGTTCCACGGTGGTAAGCAGTTCCTCACAGGCTTTTTCGTAAGTTGTCGTACTTTTTCCATAGGTGCAGTCCAAAACGGCAAGGTCTGCCTGTTGCCCGCGTATCCGGTCGACACGATACACCGGAGAGTTTTCCATATAGTCTCCGGAAAAGAAGATGGTTTTTCCTTCCGTTCCAAAGCGATACCATACGCTGCCAAGGCAGTGACCGCTTTTTCCCCATTTAATATTCAGATTATGGCAGACACCCTCCTGCCCGGAAGCACAAATATTCTCTAATGTGATAGCCTTTTTCGGCTTGAATGGCAGTTGTTCCAGCGTGTGCTTCGAGGCAATGACCTCTCCGCAAAATCCGTTTTCATAGAGCCACGGCAAAGCACCCGCATGGTCGGCATGGGAGTGAGTCAGAAAAACCATTTGAATTCTGGAGATTTTCTGCGACAGCAACCGAGGATATCTGTCCTGTTCCGCCGCCATCAGACCGCAGTCCACCAAAAAATCTATATTGTTACCTGTTACATGAAAACAGTTTCGTCCATGTTCACCACAGCCCCCGGCAATGTAAAGTTTCATAGAATCACCCTTTCTGCCTGTCAATAAAACGGTTGAGAATCAGCAGCGCTGTGGTAGTCAGCAAGACACACAGCACCGCCATAGCCATACCGATGGATACACTGCCCTGTTCAAACTCTCGCATGATGTAGGTGGATACTACTAACGTATTCGGCGGTGCAATCAGACTGGCAGTAACCAGCTCGCGGAAGGCTATGATGAAGGTCATCATCCAGCCGGTAGCAACACCCTTCAAAATTAACGGCATCGTAATACGCCGGAAAATGTAAAAGGGACTCCCTCCAAACACCTGCCCGGCAGCCATCAGGCTGTCGGATATTTGTGTAAATGAAGATGTGACATACTGAATGGTATAGGGCAAAAACAGCACCACATAAGTCAGTACCAGAATCCCCAGCGTGTTATATAGTGGCAATACATTGTAAATCTGATTCCAGAACAGCATAATGCCGATGACCAGCACGATACTGGGGAGCATTTCCGGAAGCAATCCGATTGCTTCCACCACTTTTTTCAGTTTGGACTTAGAACTGCGAATTACCAGCACAAGGACTGTTCCGAGAACAGCACAAATGCTCGCCGATACTACTGCAAGGAACACACTGTTTTTCAGAGCACTCACGCCTTTGATATTTGCCGTAAACAGGTCGATATAATGCTGAAATGTGAAGTTCCCAACCGCAAAGCCATAGCCTCGCAGTTTGATGAGCGAAGTGGAAATAATAGAGAAATATGGGATTCCAATGGCCAATAGAAGCACCACCGCAATGTAAATCCATGCAAGCGCCTTTACGGATAACGGCAGATTAATTTCCGCGAACCGGCTTCCCTTGCCGCTGACGAGATTATAGCTTTTTCTCGTAGTAATGTAGTTTTGCAGCATCCACATTACAAGGCAAATGCCGATCAGCACGGAAGCAAGGGTCGCAGATTTACCAAATTGAATTGGCGCAATAGTGGCGTAGCGATGGATTTCGGTTGTAAACACCTCAAATCCAAAACGCTTTCCCAATGTAGCCGGAGTTCCGTATTCTGCAATCGTCTTGACAAAAACCAACAGTGCTCCTATAGCATAGTTGCCGCTGATTAAAGGTAAAAAAATCTTTCGAAGCCGCCGCACGAAACTCGCGCCAAACACCGCACCCGATTCTTCCAGACTGGATGGGATATTCAACATGGCATTTTTCAGCATAGTCAGCATGAACGGGAACACATGAAGGCTCATGACGAGGACAAGTCCACCCAGTGAAAAGA
Organism: Coprococcus sp.; assembly: GCA_017935345.1. Lineage (GTDB taxonomy): Bacteria > Bacillota > Clostridia > Lachnospirales > Lachnospiraceae > Coprococcus. Next base: position 194,056 of record JAGBHU010000050.1, on the reverse strand, counting down.
AGCAGTTTTCGCTGCCCGCCATCGCGGGGATGAACTGCTGCAAAAGCCCCCTCTTTTGCATAAACAGAATCCAGCCCATAGAGGCAATATAGGGCGGCGTCATAAAGGGAATCATGAAAATAATATCAAAGAAATGGTAATGGGCAAAGCGCGTTCTGGAAAACAGATAGGCAAGGGGCGCTGCAATTATAGTTGATACAAGCACGACGAGCATACCGAGCAGCAGGGAATTACCGATCATTTCCAGGTTTTGATCCGCTTTTAATGTCTGCCACGCTGACAAAAAGTCAAAGCGGCCATCTGTAATGACCGCCTTGGCAAAAATCATAACCAGTGGGCAAACAATCAGGAAGCAAAGCAACGCTACCAGTAAAATCAATGGAATTCGCTTTTTCAAATTGTTTGCTTTCATTGTTTTTCCCTCGCTCAATTGCAAATCTCATTGATCTTTGCGGCAGAATCGGACGCAATCTCCATCATCTTATCCCAATCGCACTCGATCTGCGGAATATCGGAGAGATTCATCCGGTTGTCACAGAACACGTCGGTACGTCCTGGGAGCAGGTAGGCGTCGGCGACCATCTGCTGCACCTCGTCGGAGAACAGGTAATCCACAAAAGCCTTGGCGTTGTCCACGTTGGGAGCCGTCTTCATAATCATAGCCGGGCGAGGATTAACCACGGTGCCGTCTGCGGGATAGTAGATCTCCAGAGGCTCGCCCTTCGCTATGGAGGAGTAGGCGTTGTAGTCCACGCCTGCGACCAGTATACCGACCTCGCCGGTTGTAACCGCTTCCAAAGCAGCCTTATTCGCACCCGGAACGATCATGCCGTTTGCAGCCATACCCTCAAAGGCATCCCAGCCATACTGATTCACAAAACCGGCCACAAAATCCTTGCACGCACCAGACTTCTCAGGGTCAGGAATGGCGAGAATATCCTTGTATTCTTCATTTGCCAGCTCGCTCCAGTTGGCGGAAAGTTCGGGGATGACAGTGGTATTGTAAATTACGCCCACAGCGGAGGCACTGTAGCCGAATAGTGTGGAGTCAGCGTCAATCCAGCCATCCACAATCTTATCGGCATTGGCAGGCGTGTAGGACATAATCTTGTCCTCGGCTTTTATGGAAAGTCCGTCGGACCAGGATGCAAGAATCACGACATCGGCAACAGGGTTGGCTTCTTCTGCCTCCAGACGGGCGAGAATTTCGCCTGTGGTTCCCTGAAACACCTCTACTTCAATACCTGTTTTCGCTTTAAATCCGGCAACAATATCATCAGCAAGCCCTGCTGGGGAAGGCATATATACCGTCACCTTACCGGAAAGCTGCTTGTTATCCTCGGTAGGAGTATCTGTAGATACAGTGGAAGCCGTCGTGGATTCGGACGGCTTGCTATCATCCTTTGACTTTTCATTTTGGGTTCCGCAAGCCGCAAGACCAATGCACATAATGACTGCGAGCAACATTGCTACAATTTTTTTCATATCTTTTTTACCTCGTTTCTTTAACTTCTATCAAGTCGTTTTGATTTATGTAAATGGTGACTTTCGTCCCCACTGACATCTTATTGGAGAATGGAATGCTCCAGCTTTGATCGCCGTAAATCAGCCGCAGTTGATAAGCACTTCCCAGAAACTGAACGGAGGATACTTCTGCGTCAAAGGATATTGCATTTGCCATTGGCTCAAGTGAGGCTCTCTCCGGACGAAACATATGGGTTTTATCAATCCAGTTGGAGGAGCCGACGAATTTTGCAACAAACTCCGTTTTTGGCGTACTGTAGATTTCTTCCGGAGTTCCGTATTGCTCAACTGCCCCGGCAGACAGCACGGCGATGGCGTCGCTCATGCTCATGGCTTCCGTCTGGTCGTGAGTTACGAACACGGCGGTAATTTCAAGCCGGGTAATAAGTTCCCGCAGCTCTGTCCGCATTTCCTCGCGCAACAAAGCATCTAGCGCAGAAAGCGGCTCGTCAAACAAAATGCACTTCGGTTCGATTACGATTGCCCTGGCAAAAGCGACCCGCTGCTGCTGCCCGCCGGAAAGCTGGTGGGGATAGTGATCCACAAAATCATCAAGCTGAACGGCGTGGAGCGCATCTTTCACTTTCTGCTCCAAGCTATCCGTGTGCTTCGCCGCCCGCAGTCCGAAGGCCACGTTTTCAAACACATTCATATGCGGCCACAAAGCAAAATCCTGAAAAACAAACCCAAGTCCGCGTTTTTCAGGAGGAAGATTTGTTCTCTTTTCCTTAGAGAATACACATCTGTCGTCAAAATAAATCTCGCCTGCGTCCGGCGTTTCCAGTCCCGCTATCATGCGAAGCAGGGTGGTTTTGCCACAGCCTGATGGGCCGAGCAGCGTGGTAAGCCCACCATTGACCATAGAGAGCGTGGTGCTTTGTATTACTTTTTTGCGGTTAAAACTTTTTTCAACTGCTTTCAGTCGTATTTCCATGCTGCCCCTCCTTGAAATATTAAAGATTCTTCTGCTCATATTTATCTTATAGCTTACTTTCCCTATGTAAAATCGGAAATCTCATTTGTGTAAAAAATGCGTAATATTTCGAGTAAGTCCCAACACAAAATTGCTTTCGATGCTTACTCAATAAATGATTGTTCGTCCCAAAATATAATAAGCGCAAATTAACGAGTGAATTTTATCCCTAAACTCATTTTACTGTCAGCCATCGCTTAAAATGAAGTCTGCAAAAAAGGAGCTGCCGCTTCACGAATTGGTATTCATGAAAGCGACAGCTCCTTTGTTTTTTATTAAAATTGTTTATCCTTATAATGATGTGCCTCTTCAAGCATCATATCCTTTACCTTCATCAATCGTACCTGTGTACTACGCTCGTTTTCATCCAGCTTCATACTGATATACTTAATTCCCTCTTTGGTATCAGGTATAATGACATGCTCTAAGGCATTTACTCTTCTACGGGTCTTTTCTATCTCTGCCGCAAGCATTTGACAGGATTTTTCTATCTCTGCCAGCTTCAGCATATCCGGAAGAATATCTGACAATGACTTAACCGCATCATCCAAATCTCCGGATGTGAAAGCAAAACCATAGGAGTAAATGTCGTTTTCATCGGCACTTTTTGTTTTATACTCAAATACCGGAATATCTACACTCATGACGTTTCTGTCACTTACCTCAAGCTGAACCTCCTGCTTTGGCGCCATAAGAGCCGTATGAAGCGTCTGCTCGCTCATTCCGGCCTTTGCAATTACAAAGTTGGTATTTGCTGCTTTTATGCCTGCTTCTACCTTCTCACGAAGTGCCATGTTCTCCCTTGCCATATCCAGGAACTGCCTCATAAGCTCATCACGCTTATCCTTCAGCAGCTTATGTCCCCTTGTAGCCGTAACCAGCTTCTTCTTCAGACGTGTCAACTCCATTCGTGTAGGATTCACAACCGTACTTGCCATGCTTTCGCCTCCTTCCAATTTTCCAAGCTTTTGAAACCGAAGTGCCACCTCGCCCTAAAGGACTAGCTCCGCTTCGCCTCCGGCTCGCACTTCTCTCCGTTCTATCGAAGTGCCACCTCGCCTCCGGCTCGGTGAGTTCTGTCGAACTATGCATACAGTCTTGCATATGACCTGTCGTGAGCAAGCTCCCACAGCTCATATACAATCCTGTATACGCACTTCTCGTTACTTCCCATAATACATATCCAGCCACTTATCGTCGATACGTTTCAGCTCTGCTCTTGGAAGGATTGAAAGTAATTTCCAACCGATGTTCAAGGTTTCTTCTATGCTTCTGTCTGTCTCGTATCCCTGTGATACATATTCCTTTTCAAATGCTTCTGCAAATTTCGCATAGAGAAGGTCAATATCCGAAAGTGCTGATTCTCCAAGAATTGTCATCAGCTCCTTGGCATCCTTACCACGGGAATATGCCGCAAACAACTGGTTCATGGTGCTGGAATGGTCTCCTCTTGTCTTTCCTTCACCGGTACCCTTATCTTTCAGACGGGAAAGTGATGGAAGTACGTCAATCGGAGGCGTAACACCCTTTCTATACAACTCACGGGAAAGAATAATCTGTCCCTCTGTGATATATCCTGTAAGGTCAGGAATCGGATGTGTCTTATCATCCTCAGGCATGGTAAGAATCGGTATCATCGTAATACTTCCGTTCTTGCCCTTCTGACGTCCTGCTCTCTCGTAAAGTGTAGCAAGGTCCGTATACATGTATCCCGGATAACCACGACGTCCCGGAACCTCTTTTCTTGCCGCTGATACTTCACGAAGTGCATCTGCGTAGTTTGTAATATCCGTCAGAATAACAAGTACGTGCATATCTTTTTCAAATGCCAGATATTCGGCAGCCGTAAGTGCCATACGAGGTGTGGCAATACGCTCTACGGCAGGGTCATTTGCAAGGTTGATAAAGAGAACCGTTCTGTCTATGGCACCTGTCTCTTTAAAACTCTCTACAAAATAGTTGGATTCCTCGAAGGTAATACCCATTGCAGCAAATACAACGGCGAACTGCTCATCCGTTCCGCGAACCTTTGCCTGTCTTGCTATCTGTGCCGCAAGCTGGCTGTGCGGAAGACCTGATGCTGAGAATATAGGCAGCTTCTGTCCTCTGACAAGTGTATTCAGTCCGTCAATAGCTGAAATACCTGTCTGAATAAACTCAGAAGGATAATTTCTTGCCGCCGGATTCATCGGAAGACCGTTGATATCTCTTCTCTCATCAGGAAGAATCTCCGGTCCGTTATCAATAGGACGTCCAAGACCGTCAAATACTCGTCCAAGCATATCCTCGGATACACCAAGCTCCATACTTCTTCCAAGGAAACGTACCTTACTGTTTGAAAGGTTAATACCTGTTGAGCTTTCAAATAACTGTACAAGGGCATCATTACCATTTATCTCAAGAACCTTACAACGTCTTACTTCTCCACTTGCAAGCTCAATCTCCCCAAGCTCATCATATGTTACATTTTCCACTCCATGAACAAGCATAAGCGGGCCTGCAACTTCCTGTATTGTTCTATACTCCTTTGGCATCTCTTAGTCCTCCTTTCCTACGGCTTCTTCAACCTCTGATGTAAGAGCATCCATGATGTTCTTAAATTCAGAGTCAATATTTTCAGGTAATGTATATTTAAATCTACCTATCTTCTCACGAACTTCCATGTTCAGAATATTTCTGATAGACGCTCCACGCTTTAATGCATCAGCTGACTTGTCATAGAATGCAAGTACAAGCTCCATCATAAGGAACTGCTTTTTAAGCGGTGTGTAGGTATCTACTTCATGGAATGAATTTTGATGCAGGAAGTCCTCACGAATAGACCTTGCTGCTTCCATCTTCAATCTGTCTCCTGCTGAAAGCGCATCCATACCTACCATCTTTACGATTTCATCAAGCTCAGCCTCTTCCTGAAGAAGTGTCATCATCTTCTGACGATTGCTCATGAACCTTTCATCAACATTTTCCTCAAACCATTTGCCCATATTGTCTACATACAATGAATATGAGGTCAGCCAGTTAATAGCAGGGAAATGTCTCTTATATGCAAGTGCTGAATCCAGTCCCCAGAATACCTTTACGATACGAAGTGTAGCCTGTGAAACCGGTTCTGAAATATCACCACCCGGAGGAGAAACAGCACCGATAACCGACAATGCTCCTGTTCTTCCCTCTGAACCTAATGTCTTTACCATACCTGCACGTTCATAGAACTGTGCAAGACGTGAACCGAGATATGCAGGATAACCTTCCTCACCCGGCATTTCCTGAAGACGGCCTGACATCTCTCGAAGCGCCTCTGCCCAACGTGATGTGGAATCCGCCATCAATGCAACCGAGAATCCCATATCTCTGAAATACTCTGCGATTGTAATACCTGTATAAATAGATGCCTCACGTGCGGCAACAGGCATATCTGATGTATTTGCAATCAGAACCGTTCTCTCCATCAATGAATGACCCGTCTTAGGATCTTTCAACTCAGGAAACTCGTTCAAAACATCCGTCATCTCGTTTCCACGCTCTCCGCATCCGATATAAACAACGATATCAGCCTCTGCCCATTTTGCAAGCTGATGCTGGATAACCGTCTTTCCGCTTCCGAATGGTCCCGGAACTGCGGCTACACCACCCTTTGCAATCGGGAAAAAGGTATCTACAACTCTCTGTCCTGTAATAAGCGGCATTACTGGCGGAATCTTCTCCATATACGGACGGCCTTTACGAACAGGCCACTTCTGCATCAGTGTAAGCTCCTTGTCACCGTCTGCCGTTTCAACGACACATACGGTCTCTTCTACGGTAAAATCTCCTGACTTAATTTCTTTGATGGTACCTTCTATTCCATATGGAACCATTATCTTCTGTGTTACTACTACGGTTTCGCAAACCGTACCAATCACATCTCCGGCTATAACCTTATCACCAACCTTTGCCGTCGGTACAAAAGGCCACTTAATATCCCTCTTAAGTGAAGGAACCTCAACACCTCTTGCAAGATTATTTCCACAAATCTTCATAATATCGTCAAGAGGTCTTTGTATTCCGTCATATATACTGCTTATCAGTCCAGGCCCAAGTTCTACAGAAAGTGGCATACCTGTTGACTCAACCGGGGCACCCGGTCCAAGTCCTGAAGTCTCCTCATAAACCTGAACTGATGCCTCATCACCGTGCATCTCTATTATTTCTCCGATAAGTCTGCTGTCACTTACTCTTACAACGTCAAACATATTTGCATCTCTCATGCCCTCTGCTATAACAAGTGGTCCAGCAACCTTCTTAATCTTTCCTATAGCCACGGATAAATCACACTCCCTTCTAAATTAATTGCCGCCAAACAGAATATCCGAACCAACTGCCTGTTCCACGGACTTTTTAACACCTGATATACCTGCCCCCGTATTTCCTGATACACCGGGAATCAGTATAATTGCAGGCTTCATAATTTCTCTATATTTCTCAATCTCTTTTTCCAGTTCCACTGCCAGAGACTCCGTAATATAGATTACGGCATAATTACTCTCTGCCAGTCTCTTAAGCTGCGATGCACCATATTCAGGATCCGATACCGGAAATGTTTCCAGTCCTAAGGTGGCAAATCCATAGATGCTATCATAATCACCAAGTACTGCTATTCTATACATACATCTCCCTTATCCTTTCCCTTATGGCTTCCTCAGGAAGTCCGTTAAGCTTTCCTGATAATATAATTCTTACAGTCTTAATCTCATTTAATCTGGCAAGAATATATGCTACAAGCGGGCCAACCGTAAATGCATTGTATTTTTGTGGCCTGATTGTTTCTATGATTCTGTTATCACACCAGCGTTCAAATGCCGATGAACTATTTGCCAATGCTTCTGCACCGCCTGCATACTCCGTTTCGGAAAGATACTTTATGATATCCTCCATACCGGATAATGCAGCCTTTGCCAGCCTATCTATATTGAGCGTTTTACATGGAGCCATAGCTCTTCTCATAAAATCCATTGATTTTGCGGTTTTTAATGAACGTACTGCAATCTTGATATCGGCAACGGCAACCGTAGTTTCCGCATATGCTTTGAGAAGCTCGTCCTTTGCATCATCTGCCGCCTCAAGGATTGCCAATAATGTGCCCTTATCAATAATGACATCGCACATCTGTCCATCACCTGTATGTGTCATACACTCATATGCCTCTTCTGCACATGCCTGCATGTATGATGGAAGCGCCTTGAAATCTCTGTTTTTTACAATTTCCAGCATTTCCTTTCCATCAATAGCCACATTGTCATAAAATATATCTGCATTTACCTCTCCTGCAACAATCGTCTTAATTGCAGCCTTTAGATTATGGAATAAATCCGGTAACAGTATTACATCAAATACTGACATATCTTCAACCATTTCTTCTATGACTGCCCATGTTTTTTCTGTTTCTACGTTCAGGATGGCATCTGCATCTGTATGATCCGTTTCACTATCCCCCCAGCCATGCTCTATCAGAAACTGTACACTTTCTTTATAGGTTTTCGCCGCTATAAGCTGTTCTATAGTAGTCTGTGAAAATAGTGACATCTCTAACGCTCTGACTCTGGCAACCGCATAAATGTATTTATCTGCCATTTATTTACCTCCGATTTACCGCAATCATCTGGTCATGATTGCTTATTGGTTACATTTTATTTGTCAATAAACAAAAATGTATGAACCTTGTCTGCCAGTTTTTCTTTATCTGCGTTAAACATTGCTTTAAATGAACAATTCTCTTCTATACCGCCATATACAAGTACAAATCCGCTGTCGATATTTTTATGCTCCTTTGAAATGATAAGCTTTCCGCCTTTGGCATTTGCAATTTTTTCTACACGGGCTGACATATCCTTTGGAAGTCTGTCCATATCCCTGCCGGAAAAATAAATCTCTCCATCCTTTGCCTGTACTGCTTTTTCAAGGCACTTCTCTATAATTTCAAAATATTTGTCATCCGGAAGGTCAAGAAGCTTCGCATATGCCTTATCAACAACACTATTGATAATCTCCTGCTTTGCCTTAAGGATTGCCTGTCTTTTCTTAAGGTCCGAAGAGGACTTTGCCCTTGATTCACCGCTGCTTTTTTCGATGCTGATTTTCTCATCCGTCTGAGCCATAATCTTTGCAGCATCAGCATTTGCTTTTGCAATAATGGCATCAGCCTCCGATTTCGCATTATTAATAATTTTTTCTGCACTGGTATTAGCTTCCCGGAGAATCTGTTCTACGATATTTTCTAACCCTGTCATATTCTAATCTCCTTCTTATAACCAATCTGTTAAAATAGTGCAATGAAGCGGACTTATACCGGAACACCATTTACAGCAAGGATTGATACAAGAAGAGCAAGAATAGCATATGTCTCAACCATTGCAGGGAAAAGCATAGCCTTACCAAACTGATCCGGCTTCTTAACGATGATGCCTATTGCTGACACTGCTGTCTTTCCCTGATGTCTGCCTGAAACAAGACCAACGATTGCAATAGGAAGACATGCTGCAAGAATCATAAGACCCGTCTGTGTTGAAAGCTCTGCCGGATTGCCTGAAAGTAAACCAATCTTTGAAAGGGCAATGAAGCCGACAAGAAGTCCGTAAATACCCTGTGTACCAGGAAGAAGCTGCATGATAAGAACCTTTGCAAACTTACTTGGATCTTCACTAACAACACCTGATGCAGCCTGACCTGCAACACCTACACCATAAGCAGAACCCATACCTGCCAAAATTACTGCCAAAGCAGCTCCTGTTAATGCTAAAACTGTACCCATTGTCATAATTATTTTTCCTCCTTAATATCTACATATTTCGTATTTTCTTTAAATGGATTAAATGGGATTCCCCCACCTTCATAAAATTTACCAAAGAACTCAACGTACTGAAGTCTACAGGTATGAACATAAGCTCCAAGCATATTAATAGCCAGATTAAATGTATGTCCTATCATAAATACAAGAATAAATACAATAACGCCAAATACGCTGTCTCCAACCATACTGCCCATCTGGTTAACAACCTGAGCGATAACACCTGTTGCAAGACCCAGTGCAAGAAGTCTTGAGTATGATAATAAATCTGATAACCAGCCTGTCAGATTATATATATCATACAGACCAAGAGCAAATCGAAGTGCCGGATTCTTTTTATCTCTTCCTGACATCACAACAATAATCAATGCACCGCCTGCCGCAAGTACATAGCTCAGTGTTTTGACTGCCGGTGAGAACTGAAAGCTCATCTGTGCAATCGAAGCAAAAAGCTCCGTTGGCATCAGCATCATTACAAGTCCTGTAATCAGCATAAACCATGAAACCACATCTGATATCAATCCGACAAAATCTTTTTTCTTTATACACATATATCCTTTCAGTGCCAGTCCTCCAAATAAGTGGATTAAACCAAACAATAATGAGAACACCAGCATCTTCATAGGATTATCAAGTGGCGCAAACCACAATGGTTTAATTACGATCTCATGATGGAAGAAGGTTTTGGATACGACTGTAATCAGGTCTCCAAAATATCCTCCAAACAAAATTCCCCATATAAGCGTCGATAGACCACAATACATAAACAGCCTTAAAGACTTCGCCATACCGTCACTCATCTTAGGGAACTTCTTTAATATAATGAAGCATGCCAGAAATATAATAAGTCCATATGCAGCATCCGACAGCATAAGACCAAACAGGAATATATAAAATATACTCATCGGTGTTGTCGGGTCCATCTCTCCCCTGCCCGGAAGACCAAAGGATTCAAGTACACCCTCTGCCGAAGCAAAAACCTTGGGATTCTCGAGCTTAACAGGAGCTGTTTCATCCTCGGGAATATCCTCTGTTTCTACCATAAGGCTGAATTCATCATTTAACTCATTTACAATTTCCTCTTCATCACGCTGCAAAATATAACCTGTTATCACAAACGTACTTCTCGACTGAAGAAGTCCGCCTAATACTTCATATTTATCAGCTCTGATTCTATAGTAGTCCGACAGTAATCTTATATTATCTCTATCTTCCGCAAGCTCGGAAAGTCTGGTTTTTAATTTCTCTATTCTTTCCTCATACTCCTTAATGTCTTTTTTGTATTTTTCTACTTTTCCTTCCGGAGTACGCTTTGAAAAATAGGATATCCGCGTAAAGCCTTCCGCTCTTAAAGCCTCCTCCAGCTTTGCCGAAGTCTGCTTCATGCATATTACAAAGATGCAGGTTTGGTCTTTATCTGTTGAAATAACGGTTACGTCAAATCCGGAAAGCTCCGGCTGCCGGTTTAAAACCATTTGACTGATTATGTCCTCTGTAAGTCCCGGCCCCATGGTTCCGATGATTACATCTGTGTTTTTTGTTCCTGTTGTATTAATCGGAATATCCATATTAAGCCATGGCTTAAGACCTTCTATCGCTACTTCACATTTATTGATACCAGCCTTACAGTTTGCTATTTCCTTATTCAGCTCCTGTATGTTTTTTACCATTAAATTATATTTTCCTCTGGAAGCTATAATTTCCTGAAGCTTCTCTTCTTCAACCTCTTTTTTCCCTTCAAGAGCCGAAAATAATGAAGTCTTCTCCGGTACATACTGCTGCAATATTTCCAAAGCCGCATCCGTATTTTGTACGCGTTTTTCATACTTTGACCTTTGGCTGGTGGTATTAATTTTCTTAAATATCTCATCTTCCTCGCCGGAAGTATTAATCTCAACTGCGCCCATAGCCTGAAGCTTTTCAAGAACAGCTTTTCTATCCTTTTTCATAGCGCAGATATTGATTTTCTTCATTGCAAGTACTGCCATTTTACTACCTCCCTTCTTTTTATATTTTTGAATGCATAATATTTGTTTTGCTACTGTATAATATTTGTCTTGCTACTGTATAAGCTCATTGATTATCATATCCATAGCTGCCGCTTCTTTTTTAGCTGCCGTTTCCCTTAAAGAAGCAATCTCAGCCGCAGCTCTGTCCAAAGCCTTTGTCGTTTGCTTCTCTTCGTTTTCCTTCTGCCGGGCTTCTGTATCTTTCAGCTTCGCTTTGGAATCTGTCTGTGCCTGCTCAGTGATTTCAGAAGCCTTTTTCTTCGCAGACTCCAATATACCATCCGCTTCCTCTTTGGCTTTTTTTACAATATCATCAGCCTTTGCTTCAGCGTCGCAAACCGTTTTCATGGTTTCCTGTAGCATTTGTTCTTCCTCCTTCATTTATTTTGAATTAACACAGTTATTTCTAATATATAATTATGCCAAAACTCAATCATTTTTATTTTATATTGTGGGACTTATCTTTTCAAGCAATATTTGGTTTTATATGTAAAATTTTACCAATATTTTCCGTTATTTAAACAATATTTACAAATCTGCTGTTTTAATAAAATTTTTCTAAGAAAGCAAGCGTCAAAAATGTATAAAATGTCTAATATCTATCGTATGACATTTTTGCATTTTTATCATAAATCCATTAATATAAAGTTAAAAACTTTTGAAAAACAGGTGATATCAATGAGGAATATAAACAAAATTTATTGGCAGGCGGACAAAATCGGATTGATTACAAATCATTTAGAAGCAGATACGCACAGCCACTGGATGTTGCAATTATTCATAGGAATTGAAGCGGATGTTGAAATTGTGGTAAACGGTAAATTTGTCAAATGTCATTGCATTGTAGTGGACAAGAATGTTCCCCACTCTTTTTCAGCAGGAAAAAAAGTCTTCTATTCTGCCATTATCGAGCCTGCATCCGTATATGCAAAACAGCTAACAGCAAGAATGAATAATGACGGATATTGGGTTTGCGATAAAAATAATATAGAAGAATTAAAGCAGCAGGGAAAGTCCTTAATACAACAATCCAATGTAGAGCAATACTTAAAATTTATAGAAACGCTGAATAACTATTTGGATATTTCCACAAAACAAAAACAGTATGATGATAGAATTGCCACCTTGCTTCAACTACTGGATACCTGTCATTGTAACAATCATACGATTTCAAATTTAGCAGATACAGTGGCATTATCCTCCAGCAGATTATCTCACCTGTTCAAAGAACAGATTGGAATCCCATTAAAAAGCTATATTTTACTTCATCAAATGGAATGTGCTTTTCGGGAATTACTTGCCGGGAAAAGTGTTACCGAAGCTGCCATGTCTGCCGGATTCGATACCCCGTCACACTTTGCAGCTACAGTTAAGAGAATGATGGGTATGCCCGTATCTTTATCCCTAAAAGACAGCGAATTTTTGAAAGTTTATTGAATATTCCTGTTTTATAATGAAGCCATACGAAGAAAGGAGCTTCATTATGAATCAAGAATATTTGGAAGAAACAGAAATATTAAATTATAACGCCCCTCAGTTGAAAGCGTTAGTATTAAAAAACAAATGGTCAGAGCTTGACAATTTTCATAAAATAAAATCCATTTATGAATTTGTACAAAATGAGATTTTATTTGGCTACAACGCTTCTGATACATTAAGTGCAGTACAGGTATTCAATGATGGTATTGGACAATGCAATACAAAAGCTACTCTTTTAATGGCATTATTACGGGCAGTAAATATTCCCTGCCGTCTCCATGCTTTTCATGTAACAAAGGATTTTCAAAGAGGCGCTACAACAAAACTAATTTCCATGCTTGCGCCCAAATACATCCTGCATACTTGGGTTGAAGTTTTTTATCAGGATAAATGGATTGCCTTAGAGGGCGTCATAACCGACAAAAAATATTTAAGTGCGGTTCAAAGACGTTTTTCTAATCAGAGTGGCTTGTTCAAAAAATATGCAATTGCGACAAACGATTTGAAAAATCCATCTATCGATTGGAATGGTAACGATACCTTTATCCAAAAGGAAGCCATTGTGTATGATTACGGTATTTTCTCCTCACCGGATATATTTTTCCAAACTCATACACAGCAAATGTCAAAGATAAAAAATTTTATGTACTCCCATCTTGGCAGAAAAATAATGACAAGAAATGTACGCAAAATCAGAGAAAGCTGATTTGCATTTCCCGTTGGATGTAATGTTACTCAATCATTCCTATTCTTCTGATATGTCTTTCATCATTTGAAAATGGTGTATCGAGGAAAGTATCTACGATTTTGAGGGCATGACCGACCCCTATTACTCTTGCTCCCATGGCAAGCATATTGGCATCGTTATGCTCTCTTGTTGCCTGTGCACTGAAACAGTCGTGGCAAAGTGCAGCTCTGATACCTTTTATCTTATTTGCTGCTATCGATATCCCTATCCCCGTTCCACAAATAATGATACCTCTGTCACATTCTCCTGATGCCACTGCCTTTGCTGCTGCCTGTCCGTATATAGGATAATCTACCGACTCGTTACTGTAGCAGCCATAATTCTTATATTCCAAACTTCTTTCCTCAAGATGCTTAATGACCTCCTGCATCAATTCATATCCGCCATGGTCACATCCAAGTGCTATCATATTCTTGTCCTCCTCATGTTTCATATTTTTCTAATTATCTGTATATCGTTACATAGATATTTTCAGTCTTTAATCTACATGAATTACTCGGTGTCCTGCTGCCTTGATAAGCCTGTTCATAATGGCATATCCCATATCACATTCTTCAAAAGACTCACTATATATGTAGTCCGCTCCTATATCATCACAGCTTCTGAGAATTGCATATAAGCCTGCGGACACGGTAATTTCATTTTTCTTGCTGCCTGCATCAAATACATTTTCACAACTGTACAGTCCAACATTGTCGGTATCAGCAAGTACCGCTGTCTTGTAACCGGCCTTCTTCTTTTCTGCCACAAGCCTTTCTATTTCACCGGCTACTTTTTCACGACTGCCCTCCACGATTGTAAGCTGTCCCTTCGGAGCATAGTGGGTATATTTCATTCCCGGTGCTTTTGGTCTCAAATTCTTGTCCATACACGCGATGGCAGGGTCTATTGTCACGTCCCCCAAAATATCCTTTATCATCTGTGCCGATATAAATCCCGGTCTTAATATCGTAGGTCTGTCTCCCGTAACGTCAACTATGGTTGACTCAATACCGATACCGACAGCTCCGCCGTCAAGTATCATATCAATTCTGCCCTGCATATCCTGCATTACGTGCGCCGCCGTTGTCGGAGACGGTCTGCCTGACAGGTTGGCACTTGGCGCCGCAATATATACACCCGAATCCTTAATCAGCTTCAACGCCGCCGGATGAGACGGCATCCTGACTGCCACCGTATCAAGCCCGCCTGTTGTCGTATCCGGTACAATTTTCTTCTTTTTAAAAATAATCGTCAGCGGACCGGGCCAGAATGCCTCCATAAGCTTTTTTGCCTGTTCAGGCACATCAGCCGCAAGCTGATACACACTGTCCGTTTCTGCAATATGCACAATCAGCGGATTGTCAGACGGTCTTCCTTTTGCATTATATATTTTACCTGCCGCATCAGCCTTCAGTGCATCTCCACCCAGTCCATATACGGTTTCCGTCGGAAATGCAACAAGCCCGCCCTGCTTTAATATCTCTGCCGCCGCCTGAAATACCTTTCCATTTTCCAAATCTGCTTTTGCTACTACAGTTTCCATTATTCTTATTCCTTGTTCATCAGATTAGTAATAAGCACCCAAAATATACCATTTTCCATCTATTACGCCTAAATATAATGTTTCCGAGGATATACGTGAATTCAAATCGCCGACAATATCCTCCGTTATCTCCGCTTCAACCAGATAATCCAATTCACAATCCGTATCGTATTGTGCGTTAAACACTTTTTCAAATCTGCTCATTTCAGAGCCCTCGATAACATCTGTATCATCAATGGTACATGATATGGTAAACGGATCGCCATAATAAGCCGAAAGCGTCTGCCAATAATCCTCTTCAGAGCTATATCCCAGCACGGATATCGTAGTATCCCATATCTGTTCACCGACATCCTCAGGATAATAAGATTCCATACCCTTCATATCCTGATTGGAATAGCATTCAAAATATTCATCAAGGGTATCACGATAGCCTTCTTTATCAAATTTTTTCTTTCCAAATATAACCACCACCAGCAAAACACCTACTATCACAACAAGCGCCGCTACAATCCCTATTACAAGCGGTGCTTTACTTTTCTTTGGAGCTGCATTGCCCGTCTGTCCCGCCTGCATGCCATAACCATATGCCTGCATCTGCGGATTTGCGTTTGCATAAGGCTGCTGATAGCCCTGACCTGCCTGAGCCCCCTGATTTATCTGTGCTCCCTGCCTTGACTGAATACCCTGATTCATCGGAATGCTTTGATTCATTCGATTATCGGAATGAAAATCGTTCTGTCCATTTGAGACAGAAGCATTCGATATCTCCCACTCCAGCTTTCTTCTGAATATATCCCCTATCATATCAGGATTTGTCTGATTATTGATACCGGATGCTATTGAAGAAAATGCATTATTGAAAATTTTATCCGCCTGTTCCTTCTTTTCTATTCCCGACAGCATATCATTATAATCCTGCCATAATAATGTGTGAAGCTGCTGCCAGCCGGTTTCATTGCCTGCCACGATTCCTTCCAAAGCTGTTTTATAATCCATATCCTAACCCCCGTACTTTATATTTTATCTTTCGGACACAAGCCCGTTTTCTATACTCTGATTGCGGTTAAATCGATTGTGCCGATTCTCTAAAATTTATTTTATCCTCAATATCGGTACCTGTCAATTTCATATTTTATAAAGAAAACGCATATATTGTAAGGTCAAAAACATAAAAAGGAAAATCATTATGAAATCTGTCACCTGCATCAAACAAAAGGGGTTATATCTGATATTACTGATTCTTTCAACATTGTCTGCATTTGTATTATATGGCTGTCATCATCCCAGCCGGAATATATCCTCAAAAAACACATCTGAAACATCCATTTCAGATAAAACGGAAATGACAGATGAGCTTGATTTTATTATAACAATTGATCCCGGACATGGGGGTTTTGACCCCGGCAAAGTAAGTAATGATGGTATAAACGAAAAGGATATCAATCTTGCAATCGCTCTTAAACTAAAACAACAGCTTGAATCGCTGGGTTTTACAGTATATTTAACAAGAGAAACCGATGTTGCACTGAACAGCCCTGATGCAGGAAGCAAAAAAATGTCGGACCTTAACAACCGAATTGCATTTGCCGCTGATAAAAAATCCGACCTTTTCATCAGTATTCATCAAAACAGCTTTTCAGGAGCTTCCGTCCATGGTGCACAGGTATTCTATTATGAAACCTCAGAACAAGGGCATCAGCTTGCAGAGCTTATACAGGATAAAATAAAATCCATTGCCGATAATACAAACGATCGTGAAGCGAAAGGCAACTCAGAATATTTATTATTGGCAAGGAGTACATGTACTTCCGTTATTGTCGAATGTGGATTTCTAAGTAATGCGGATGAATGTGCCAGATTATGCAGTGAAGAATATCAGGAGCTGTTAGCTACAGCAATATCTGATGCTGTTATGAACTATTATCAGAAGATTCAATAACGAAGCGTTTACCGAAATATGCATCAAATTTTTATGATACAAAAGGGCTGCACATTTTACCGTGCAGCCCAAAGGTCTTTTTATCGTGTTGTTTCTATGCCCCATTTTCATCAGGGTTCTTTTAAAAATATATCAGCAGAAAATTTACATATATCACCTTCTTTTTCCCATATTTATCTTCTCTGTCATAAAGGAGCTGCAATGTGAATATATTAACCATATATGGAGAAGATATAACGTGGACATCCTTTAAAGTTTAATCATTCGTTTCTACATGGAAAATTCTGGAAAAAATGAATAAATATAGAAATTTTAGAATTATTAGATTTTATATGACGTCCTGCGAATAATATATTATATGCCATGAAATGTTGCAATAATATACATCCATATTTTACAAAAGCTTTATACTATTCCATAACACAGCGAACAATTACGATAAATTCAACATATTGTATCATGTGAACCGAATTCGCTGTCATCGACTTTTGCTGACACGAATCGGCACCATTTTATTATAATGGAATGCATCTTTCACAAAAATTTAATAATTTAAAACCATTTTTTCATAAGATATCCTATTTTACTTATTCATCAAATATGTTAAACTATGTACACATCTTATGGATATACTAGACTTTAAAGTAAAGGGGATGATCCTATTGAAGATTGAACGTTTAAGTGAAAACCAAATAAGATGCACACTGAATAAAGCAGATTTGGCAGAGAAGGAATTGAAAATATCTGAGCTGGCCTACGGAACAGCCAAGGCAAAAGCTCTTTTTAAAGAGATGATGCAGCAGGCATCCATAGAATTAGGATTTGAAGTAGATGATATACCTCTTATGATTGAGGCTATACCGGTTTCTCCCGACTGTCTTATACTGATCGTTACGAAGGTAGAGGATCCTGATGAACTGGATACGCGTTTTTCAAGATTCTCAAAAATCAACGAAGAAGAATTGGCTGATGATGAAGATTCCGATGAAGATGAATATTATATAAATGAAAATACCGATGAGTCTCACCAGAGTTTTTCAGGTGCTGAACCAATTGCTCCGGAAACAATATTTGATGCTATTGAAGGACTGGTAAATACAATATCCGGACTTGCGGGCGGCAAATCCGATGCACCCGCTGCTGCCGTATCAACAGAGGCAACTGCTTCGGAGCATATTCCTGCAAAGAAAAGCGAAATATTCAGAGTATTTATCTTTGATTCCATAAATACGGTTGTCAAAGCTTCCAAGCAGGTAGCAGGATTTTATTTCAGTAGCAATACGCTATACAAAAACCCTGCCAATAACAGATTTTACCTTTTAATAACAAGAGATAATAATTCTGCACCGGAGTTTTCAAGAATATGCAGTATTCTTGGTGAATATGGAGACAGCATAAAAACATCATATGCTATGCCTTATCATTTTACTGAACATTACAAAGCCATTATTCAGGAAGATGCCATTCAGACTCTGTCTGCTTTATAAAAAGAAAGACTGTAGATTTATCATTTTTCAGCCGTTATTCGGATGAATATCATTTTAAATCTACAGTCTTTTCTATTTTTAAATATCTATATCATCATTTTCTATGACTGCTTTTGGGTTTGTAAACAAAAGCTCCTTCATATACTCATAACCATATTTTCTTTCTATGTATTCAGCACACTCTTTTATATAAGGTGCTTGCTCATCTGAATCACTCGCTCCGGTTGCCACGAAATGAACCAATTGATTTTTTAACAGTCTCTTGACAAAGCTTTTTACATCATGTCCCAAATCACCTGTTACAGCGCCTGCGCTAACCTGAATATAGGCTCCAAGTTGTATCAACGCTTCTACTTTCTCCTCATCTTCATCAAGACACGCATACCGCTCAACATCAGCGACAATCGGAATATATCCATCCATGTTAACATCCCTGATTGCTTCTGCCATATAATCAAACGCTGTATCATAATCAAATTTAAGCATAACATATTTGCTGTCGGCCATTGACTCAAGCATTCCCATGATAATCTTTTCATGGGAATCTCCGGAATACGCTATCTCACATCCAAGGTAAACCTGAAAATTCTGATCTATTTTAACGGCTTCCGTATTTAACTGTTCAATAAGTCTGTCCAACCTGTCAGTATCCGTTAATGCATCTTTATTTCCATATCTCAATGTTGCAACAATCGTCCTGACACCTTCATCATATGCAATATGAAGCATCTTTATTGCTTCTGTCATATTTCGTGGTCCATCACCTATTCCCGGTAAAATATGGCAATTCAAATCAATCAAGCCATAGATACTCTGCCCGGGAGGATTTGCTCCATCCGTTTTCATACACGTCTCCATTCCTTGCTAATTCAAAAAATCATCTATATCCTACTGCTTCTTTGCCAGATATTCATTTATCTTTGCAACCAGCTCATCGGCCTCAAGTCCGTGAACACCCGCTGCCTCTTCAAGGGTTTCGCCTGCGGCAGCCATACATCCTATACAATGCATCCCCTCTGCCATCAGGATTGCAGCATTTCCTGCATCCACCTCTATAATATCATTGATAAGCATATCCTTACTAATCTGCTTTGCCATCCGTATTGTCCTCCTATATCTGTATATTTCTGTTACCGTTTTGCCGTTGGCAACATTATTCCCATCCTTCCGATGGAACTATATATTTATTATTGTAACTATCATATTATAATATACCGATATTTGAAAGTCCACAACTAATATTTATAGAAAAAACTTTTCTCCGTTTCTATATCCCCCCGCCAATAGCTATCTGTCTAAAGCAAAATAAGCAACTGTCAAAATGCACATATTTCCTTATCAAATACCCCTTTTGTACGAAAAAAAGTACAATATTTTTAGGCATTTTCAATTGACGTGTATACAATATGCAATTATAATGAAATCATAGTAATTGACAGAGGTTTATACCCCTCTGTACGGTAGATATTCTCTATTAAAATTACATAAATTTATTTAAAAGGAGGAGTTTTTTAAAATGGAAACAACAGCATGGAATGGTTTCACAGGTGGTAATTGGAAGAAGTTTATCGATGTTCGTGACTTTATCCAGAAAAACTACACACCTTATGAGGGTGATGACAGCTTCTTAGAGGGACCAACACAGAACACAAAAGATTTATGGGCACAGGTTATGGATTTAACCAAGAAGGAAAGAGAAGCAGGCGGTGTCCTTGATATGGATACAAAGGTTGTATCAACTCTTACTTCACATGGTGCAGGATATCTCGATAAGAATAAGGAGACAATCGTAGGATTCCAGACAGATGCTCCATTCAAGAGAGGTATGAATGTGTATGGTGGTCTTCGTATGGCTATGAAGGCTTGTGAGGACAACGGCTACTCAGTAGACCCTGAGGTAGTTGATTTCTTCTCAAAGCATAGAAAAACTCATAACGAAGGTGTATTTGATGTTTACGATGAGGAAATCAGAAAATGCCGTACAAATCACATCGTAACAGGTCTTCCTGATGCATACGGACGTGGACGTATCATCGGTGACTACAGAAGAGTTGCTCTTTATGGTACAGACAGACTTATCGAAGATAAGCTTGCTCAGAAAGAGTCATTCGGCAGAGTATATACTGACGATGTCATTCGTGGTAAAGAAGAAATTGCAGAGCAGATTAAGGCTCTTAAGGAATTAACAAAGATGGCTTCATTCTATGGCTTCGATATTTCAAAGCCTGCTACAAACGTACAGGAAGCTATCCAGTGGACATATTTCGGATATCTTGGTGCCGTTAAGGAGCAGAATGGTGCAGCTATGTCACTTGGACGTACAGCTACATTCCTTGATATCTATGCAGAAAGAGACCTTGCTGCAGGTACATTTACAGAGGAGCAGATTCAGGAGTTTGTAGACCACTTCATTATGAAGCTTCGTTGCGTTAAGTTCTCTCGTACACCAGAGTACAACCAGATATTTGCAGGTGACCCGGTTTGGGTAACAGAGTCTCTTGGTGGTATGGGTGTTGACGGACGTACATTAGTATCAAAGATGTCATTCCGTTACCTTAACACACTTAACAACCTTGGTACAGCTCCAGAGCCGAACTTAACCGTTCTCTGGTCAACAAGACTTCCTCTTGGATGGAAGCAGTTCTGTGCAAAGATGTCAATCAAGTCTTCATCAATTCAGTATGAGAATGATGATATGATGAGACCTCTTCACGGTGATGATTACGGTATCGCATGTTGCGTATCTTCAATGGTTATCGGTAAGGAAATGCAGTTCTTCGGAGCTCGTGCAAACCTTGCTAAATGTTTACTTTACGCTATCAACGGTGGTGTTGATGAGTGTACAGGCGTTCAGGTAGGTCCTAAGTATCGTCCGGTTGTTGGCGACGGTCCACTTGATTATGATGATGTAATGGCTAAGTTTGATGATATGATGGAATGGTTAGCTAAGGTTTATGTAAGCGCACTGAACATCATTCACTATATGCATGACAAATATGCTTATGAAAGAATCCAGATGGCTTTACATGACAGAGACGTAAAGAGATACTTCGCAACAGGTGTTGCAGGTCTTTCAATCGTTGCTGACTCATTATCAGCTATCAAGTATGCTAAGGTTACTCCTATTCGTAACGAACAGGGTATCGTTGTAAGCTACAATACTGAAGGAGATTTCCCTAAATATGGTAACAACGATGACCGTGTTGATGAAATTGCAACAGATATCGTTACAACATTTATGGATAAACTTAGAAAACAGCATGTATACAGAAATGGTGTTCCTACACAGTCAATTCTTACAATTACATCAAATGTAACTTACGGTAAGAATACTGGTGATACACCTTGTGGAAGAAAGCATGGTGCTCCATTTGCTCCAGGTGCTAATCCACTTCACAAGAGAGATACTCACGGTGCAGTAGCTTCTCTCGCATCAGTTGCAAAGATTCCATTCAAGGATGCTCAGGATGGTATTTCAAATACATTCTCAATTATCCCGGGTGCTCTTGGTAAGGAAGACCAGGTATTTGTAGGAGATATTGATATCGACTTAAGCAAATAATTATTGGAGGTTTATCATGGCAGATAAAAATCAGGTAGATGACATTGTTGCAATGTTAGATAACATGATAGGTAACGGTCATGGTCACGTTAATGTTTCCATCGATGAAACCGTTGCGGCAGGCCAGAAGACCGAAGAAACATTAGGATGTCTTGACTGTGCAAAAGGGGATCTCGCTTGCAGCGTTCCCACTTTAATGGACGGAATGGACGAGGAATTATATAAAGATTAAGGAGGATTAGAATAATGGCAGCTACACAGCAGGTAGACAATTTAGTAAATATGTTAGATGGTTATATTGCAGATGGTGGTTACCACCTCAATGTAAATGTATTAAATCGTGATACATTATTAGATGCTCAGAAGCATCCGGAGAATTACCCACAGCTTACAATTCGTGTTTCCGGTTATGCAGTAAACTTTATCAAGCTTACCCCAGAGCAGCAGGCAGATGTTATTTCAAGAACATTCCATGAGTCAATGTAATTAAAATACATTTACGGACAAACGATAAAGGCAGGGGCATTTGCCCTTGCCTTTATTATCATAACAGGAGATTTTAAATGATAGGACACATTCATTCAATAGAAACTTGCGGTACTGTAGACGGTCCGGGCATGCGTTATGTGATATTTTTTAAGGGATGCCCGATGAGATGTATGTACTGCCACAATCCTGATACATGGGATATGGCGGGCGGCGAGGAAAAAACCGTAGATGAACTGCTTGAGCAATATGAATCCTTAAAAACCTTCTATACAAACGGAGGTATTACTGCTACCGGTGGCGAACCGCTGATGCAGATTGATTTTCTTATAGAATTGTTTGAGGCAGCCAAGAAACGTAATATCCATACATGTCTTGATACCTCCGGTATCATGTTCAGAAGAAACAATCCGGAAATACTTGCTAAATACGAACGATTGCTGAAGTCTACAGACCTTATTATGCTGGATATCAAGCATATCGACCCTGAAGAACACAAGAAGCTCACCAAGCAGCCTCTTGACAACATTTTGGACTTTGCAAGATATGCAAATGAACAGGGAAATCTTATTCGTATCAGGCACGTTATCGTTCCCGATATTACATACAACCCTGAATACCTGAAAAAACTTGGTTATTTCATGGCTGAACTGCAAAATATTAACCAGCTTGAAGTATTGCCGTATCATACAATGGGAATTACAAAATATGAAAAATTAGGTATTGAATACCCGCTAAAAGGTGTAAAGGCTCTTTCCAATAAAGAGGCGGCCGAAGCTCAGAATATTATTTTGGAGGCCATGAAGGAACGCCGCAACGAGATTCACGCAGGGAAGTAAATTTACCTTTTCAGCAAACTTTATTTTTTAAATCAGTATTGTCGAAAAAATGACAAATAATTGAAAATAATTATTATTACTTGATATATGGCGTATTTTGTTTTAAAATAATGATATGATTAATATTACTTAAAAGGAGGACAACTAGATGGCATTTGTTATTGGAGATTCATGTATCGGTTGTGGATCATGTGCTGGTTCATGTCCAGTTGGCGCTATCAGCGAGAACGGCGGCGTATTTGTAATTGATGGTTCACAGTGTATTTCTTGTGGTGCGTGTGCTGGTTCATGCCCAGTTGGCACTATATCAGAGGAGTAATCCTATACACAATTTTATAAAAGCCCTAAATGATACGATATTTGTATCATTTAGGGCTCTTTTTATATTATGGAATATGCATATCCTGCCAAAGGTATCATTATAACAGCAATCTTATTACCTTTACCGGATATCTAATTAGCCACATAGCTATATAACTCATTTCCACCTGATTCCATCATTCCCTCATATGCTGTTCGGGATTTTACAACTTCTTCATCTAAAACCGGGTCATAATATCTTACATCTGTGCTATTATAGCTTACTACCAATACATATCTTCCATCACTGATTCGACTGATAACAGGTATATTGTTACCGACATAACCTAATACAAGTTCAAGACTGAGACCTGATATATCTACACCCTCATACTTACCATATGTGTTCAAAACCTCTGTTGCATCCGTATAACCCGTAAGCTCATCATAAGAAACGTTTACACCCTGATAATTGAGTACCATATACAGGCAATCCTGAAGGGAGTCCGTTACACTCTTTGAACTATGATGGAATATGGCAGATGCAATCGTGTTATACTCCTCATTCTCCGTCCTTCTATATATAACTTCACCATTTTTCGATACAACAATTCCTGATATATCAATAGCATAGTTAATGGCATCTCCCGCCACAGCATATATCTTTGCCAATCCCAGATTATTATATACCATATAATTAGCGCCCTCGTTCGGTACGGATACTACCATGCTTACAATCTCATCCTTTACCTTACTCTTTGTAATATTCAGATTAGGTACATAGGTAAGATATATGCCATCAGGAACCGTAAAATATAGCTTTGAATATCCGTTTTCGGATAGTCTGAATTCAGCTTTTATGCCCTGATTCTTTTCATCCTCTTTAAAAGTAATGAAATCATCCGAAGCTGCCACAAACTTTTCTCCGTTTTTCTTGCATCTGGTAAGATATAACAAATCCGTTTCTATATCCACCTGTGCAACATAATAATCCGATTTTTTATATTCCTTGATCTGATTTCCGTTTTCATCCATGATATAGATACGTGTCGACGGTATAACATTTTTATTGTCATCGGTAAGCCGCGTACTGTCAAAAGATTTTGTATCTTTTAAAACATTACTGTCAGCGATATCTGCTACACCATATATCATATCAGAGTCCTTAAATCCATAGCAAATCAGACATTCATTTGCCGAAGCGCTTATTTCATAACGATTTCCCGTCTTAAGATTTTGCAGCATCAGTTTATTGTTCTCAACCTGATTGTCACTAATACCATACGCTATAACCTCCATATTTCCGGAGGCATAAATATTGTTTGCCGATATACCGTCAACAATATATGATATCTGTTTATCGGCAATATCAATTTTATTTATTTTATTTCCCAGCATAAAATAAAAACCGGAACCATCATAATAGGTAAGCTTTGAAAGCTGGCTCCTCATAACTTCATACGGAACATCGCTTTCAACAAACAAAAGCTCATCCAGTTCAAAGCGCTCCGAATTAAATTCATACAATGCAATGCCCATTCTACCCTCATGGGTCCCTCTATTCATATATCCGTAAACGGCAAAACATATATTGGCATCATCATCCATCGATATGATATTGATATCGTAGTTGTCATAGGTATTTGTGGCATTTTCAAAATCATCCATCCAAAAACTATATACAAGGGATATCTGATTCTTACTGTAATTATACATCCATAGCTGTCCGTTCCTTACAAAAGCCAGTTTTTTATTATCTGAACTGTATCTGTAATCAGGAAATGGGTCCGATACGATTCCTATCTCGTAAACATTATTTAACGAGTCAATTTCATTCCTACTGAAATATTCATCTACATATCTGTCAAAATTCATAAGGAATATGTTTCCGTCATTATAACTGACCTGATAATATTCCTTCGTTGTATAATAGCTGGTTACATCTTCCCGTGTAGTTGTCATCATTTTATAATCCAGCTCTATTACCGCATAATTAACATCTATTTCCTTGATACTTGGAATAATCGATGTTATTACCATTGGATTTAATCCATTCCATGTAAGATACTCGTATGATGAACCCAAATTCACATGACCAAGCCCATAATCAGGAAGTGGCTCATGTTCCTGACTGTTATATTCCTCCTGATATGGATATATCATGGAGTCTTCCTTATTCCCTGTAAAATCATATGTGGCAGCATGAAAATCCTCCACAAACTTCAGCAAAGAATCTGCATGGTAATCCGCATTTACTACCACCCTTGTATAATATCTTACGATCTGGTCATCATCACCTGTCAACTTAATAACCAGCATATATTCCATATCCGGTTCAATATCCATGGAAATATGCACTTCGAGCCATTTATTCCCCTCTGCTCTCTCTACTACCTCAAGCTCTCCATTTTCGATCAGAGAATCTCCTGCTATTGACCGCAGTTCATATGCATAAGACTTTGCATAATCTTCCTTATCATCTATTACGATAGACACATTTTTATTCTCATCAATAGGCGTTATGCTGTCTCTAAGCAAAGTAGTATCTATCGGCGCAGTATACCCATGCATACAGTTAATATAGCTGTCACCATATCTGATATAGGCAAGCGGGAGCTGTGCCTCCTCCATCTCCGTTGCCAGATTTTCATACGCTCTGTTTTCAAATTTATTAAAAAAATGTACAGCAACAATAAATACAATTATCATTACTATAACTCTAATCAGTACATTTGTAATTTTCTTCACTAATAAAACCTTCTTCTTCGTCTCCTGTATCTGTCTCGTCTACAATAAAATTCATTACAAACCAGAAGTTCGATAATATTTCTCATCATACAATTTACGCAGCCCGGTCCCTGTGGTACATATGGCGGTGGGTTAAATGATGCTGCCATATCATCTGTTTCATCGTCTGAATCATCCGGAAATTCCACATCATCCTTAATATCCATTTTCTCATATATTTCTCTGGCTATTTTTCGCATCTGCTCCTTATCAGGATATTCTGCCAGCATCGGACTGCCGTCATACTCCAGCTTGTCACACTCATCTTCCACCATAGCACTAATCATACGAATTTTGGCAGGATACATTTCCTTTATTACCTTAAGGTCCCGCCATGCTTCATCAATATCCGTATACGGTTCATCCGGCAGCAATATGCCGGACATGCCCATTTTCATATTATATACATTACCATTTTTTATCAGTCCCCTCAGATTTTCATCTTCCTGACTATACGGAATATACTTATAATCGTTATTCATACAAATCTCCCTATTTGCAATATTATCTATTATTTTAATATGCAAACAGGGAGACTTATGTGATTATTAATCGCCAAATGAAATTCCCAAGGTTCTTGCCTCTCTGACAATATCATCATCAGGAGATACATATTTCAATTTACCTGCCGACTCCGAAAGCGGTATGGCCGTCACTTCATTATTCAGGAATACAACCAGTTTTCCAAAATCCTTTGCCTTAATCAATTCAGCCGCCTTTGCACCAAATCTTGAAGATATCACTCTGTCATATGCATCAGGGCTTCCACCTCTCTGCGTATGGCCCGGTATGGCAATTCTGATATCCTGATTTGTAAATTCCTTCAGCTTGTCCGCAAGCTCGTATGCAACTGACGGATATGGTCTGTTTGCAATAGCCTCTTTTCTCTTCTTCTTAGGAAGCTCCGCAACTTCCTTGGAAACAGCACCCTCTGCAACAGCCAGAATGGTAAATCCCTTCTTATTTTTCGTTCTCTTGTCTATCGCTTCATAAACCTTCTTAATATCATATGGTATCTCCGGAAGAAGAATTACGTCTGCACCGCCTGCAATACCTGCATGAAGTGTAATCCAGCCTACTTTATGTCCCATAATCTCTACGATAAAGATTCTGTTATGAGAAGCTGCCGTTGTATGAATACAATCAATCGTATCAGTTGCAATATCAACTGCACTCTGGAAACCAAATGTCATATCGGTTCCCCACAAATCATTATCAATTGTCTTTGGCAGACCTATTACATTAAGTCCTTCTTCACTAAGAAGATTTGCGGTTTTCTGAGAACCGTTACCGCCTAATACGCACAAGCAGTTGAGCTTAAGCTTCTTGTAAGTCTCTTTCATAGACTTTACCTTATCAAGTCCATCTTCTGTAGGCTCTCCCATTAATTTAAACGGCTGTCTTGAGCTTCCTAAAATCGTACCGCCCTTTGTAATAATTCCCGAAAAATCTGCAGGCTTCATCTTCACATAATTTCCACGCATAAGGCCCTTATAGCCTTCCAGAAATCCGTAAATTTCAACCTCATCAAAGAGCTCATAAAGCCCCTTTGCAATACCTCTCATAGTGGCATTCAACGCCTGACAATCACCACCGCTGGTAAGAAATCCAACTCTTAACATATCTTGCACCTCTTTCTTTGTAAATTATAAATAAACCCTGCCTTCAAGCGCACGCAACAAGGTTACTTCATCGATACATTCCAAATCACCGCCAACCGGTACTCCGCTGGCTATACGGCTGACCCTGATACCTGCGGGTTTTACCAGTTTGGAAATATACATAGCCGTCGCTTCACCCTCAGGCCCTGAGCCTGTAGCTATAATCAGCTCATCGACATCCTCCTGAAGCCTTTTCATCAGCTCTGCTATCTTAATATCTGCCGGACCTATACCAAGAGCCGGGTTAATCACACCATGAAGAACATGATATATCCCGTCAAAGCTCCCCGTTCTCTCATAAGCAGCCAAATCTCTCGGTGTCTCGACCACCATAATAACTTTATGATTTCTGCCCGGCGCACTGCATATAGGACAAATTTCCCTGTCAGTAATAGTATAACAGCATTTGCAGTATTTTATATTCCTTTTTGCATTCATAATAGAATCAGCCAGGGCTGTAGCGCTATCCTCCGGCATATTGATAATATGAAATGCCAGTCTCTGTGCAGTCTTTGAACCTATACCCGGAAGTCTGCCCAGCTCCTCTATCAATTTATTTACTTCTCCACCGTAAACATCCATTAGAAAGGTAATCCTCCAAGTCCCATACCACCGGATATCTTAGACATATTGTCATTGTAATCCTTATCCTGCATTCTAAAGGCCTCATTTACTGCAGACAAAATAAGGTCCTCCAATGTCTCAATATCCTCAGGGTCTACAACTTCAGGATTTAACTTTATTTCCATAAGCTCTTTCTTACCTGATACTTTCGCAGTAACGACTCCGCCACCAACCGAAGACTCATAGATCTTATCTTCCAGCTCCTTTGTCGTCTCTTCCATCTGCTTCTGCATTCTCTGTGCCTGTTTCATAAGATTGTTCATATTGCCAGGCATCATTCCCGCATTAAATCCTCCTCTTTTAGCCATTGTTAGTCCTCCTTAAATTTGCTTTACTATTTATAATCTATTTTAAAATTGATCTTTAAAAGATTATTTTCATCTACATTTTTTTTAGCTTCCCTGTCATCTGAAACAACTCTCACAGCAATATTTACCCGTCTGCCTGTAGCTTCTTCTATATGCTCCTTCAATATTGCCATGCGCTCCTTATTTTTGAAATATTCAATCGCCCTTTTACTTTCAGGCTCATCAATAAATGTAAGCAGCAGTCCCTTATTTTCCTCATCCAAATTAATTCTTGCTTTGTCAAGGAAGCCCCTTGTAATTCGTTGATATCCCGAGGTGATGATATCCCACTGCTCAACAAATTCCACAAGCTCATTATAATCCGCTTCCGGAAGCGTATTCTTAAGATGATTTGAAAGCCTTGTGCCGGCATCTTCACTATTTTCTGTGGCATCCGTCTGCAAATTTACGGTATCATTACCATGTTCAGACATCTGTGCCATCAACTGTTTTACGGTTTCCTCTGAAATGCCGACTGCATTATTACCCTGTTCAAGCTTTTTCTCAAGCACTCTTATTCTGTCAAGCAGGCTGTCATAATCCGTCTCCATCTCAGGCTTGCACAGCTTTATAACGGCAAGCTCCAGTACAACTCTCTTCTGAGCTGCATATTTTATATTTGCACCTGTATCGGAAAATACATTGATATAACGTATGAGGGTCTCCGTCTCCACCCTATCTGCCAGTGCTTTAATCCGCTGTAAATTCTCAACTGACATATCCAGCTTCTTATCAGCCTCAGGTGATACCTTTACAAGAAGGATATTCCTCAGAAACCATGTGAATTCGCTGACAAATCTTGATAACTCACTGCCTTGCCATACAACCTCATCAATCACATCAACAGCACCTGATACATCAAGTTCAAGAACCTTCCTTAGCAGCCTGTCAAATATATCTATGTCAACGGCGCCTATGGTCTCCAACACCATTTCATAGGTAAGTCCCTGCCCCAGATTAAAAGCAATACATTGATCCAGAATACTCAAGGCATCTCTCATAGACCCGTCTGCCGCTTTCGCTATATAATCCAAAGCCCGCCTGTCAGCTTCTATCTTCTCTCTCTCCAAGAGTACCATCAATCTGTTTGAGATGGTCTCTACGGATATTCTTCTAAAATCATACTTCTGACATCTTGAAGATATGGTTATCGGAATCTTATGCGACTCCGTCGTGGCTAAAATAAATATTACATATGACGGTGGTTCCTCAAGTGTCTTAAGAAGGGCATTAAAGGCCCCCGCTGAAAGCATATGAACCTCATCAATGATATAGACCTTATATTTTCCCTCTGTAGGAGGATACTGTACTTCTTCGCGTATTTGTCTGATATTATCTACACCATTATTCGATGCAGCATCTATTTCTATCACGTTCATGGACGCACCACTTGCAATAGCCTTACAGGCGGCACACGCATTACAGGGACTTCCGTCCACAGGATGCTCGCAGTTTACCGCTTTTGCAAACAGCTTCGCTATAGATGTTTTACCGGTTCCTCTTGTTCCGCAGAATAAAAATGCATGTCCCACTCTATCGTTTTTTATCTGGTTTTTTAATGTCGTTACAATATGGTCCTGTCCCTTTACCTCTTCAAATGTATCGGGTCTCCATTTTCTATATAATGCCATGTATGACATGGTACGTTCCTCCGAATTTCAATCTATCATCACACTACATTATATTATATCTGAAAAGCGGTTTTATATCAATGAGTTATTCTGCATTAAAAAGAATATAAAAATTAGGGATTTTATTTTACCCACACACTTTTAACGCATAAAATAAGAGGTTTCAAAACCCCTTATTCCTATACAACTCTGTTTTCTACTATATTTCTGTTGCCACGCTATAACGGATATTGCCAAAGCTTACAATATCCCCTTTATCAGCGATAACCGGCTGACCGTTTTTTACAGCGCAATCATTGATGTATGTTCCATTTGTAGAATTCATATCTTCGATAATTAAATGATTATTTCTTGTATATGCCTTTGCGTGAAGCCGGCTTACTGTCTGATTATCTATAACATAGTTTGCCTTTGTTTTATCACGGCCTATGATAACAGTTGCGGAATATATATCTATAGAATCTGAACAATCCTGCATGCATGGAATCAATCGATAGGTTTTCAAATGCTTTTGCTCATGATTAAATACAATATTATTTTCTTCACCATCCCTGAGCACTGTTGTATTTGCTCCATCCTCTATTAATAATACCGTATCCTCTTCCGCATTTAGAATATCAGTACCGGCTTCAAGGTCATCTGACAACTTTGGTACTTTCGAAACCTCTATCTGTAATTTGTTCCTGTCTATCCTTTCAAACAATGTTTCATCGGAATTAAACTTATCCTCTGTAAATTTCAAAAGCTCCTCCTTCTTATCCGTATCCTGTTTACCCAACTGCAAATATACAAAACATTCTATAGCCATCAACATAAGAACCCCCATCAGGAGTTTTACATATTCTACGTGATACGTGCTTTTAAACTGTATCAATGCTATAACAATGCCTACAATACCTGTAACGATGATTGCAATAATACATATTTTCTTATAATTCCATTTTATTTCTTTTTTCTCTGAAGCTACATGTTCTTTTATTCGTTTCCTGTTATTTGCAAAAGACTTATCCGGTTCTACATACACGATATCCGAATCCTTGGAAAACAACATATCCATAAGCTGCTTTTGTTCATTGTAGCGATACGATGTTTCATGTGATTTTGTCGCATTTACCGTTGAAATACTACTGTTTTCTTTCTCCGTGCTTTGGGAACGTAAAGTTGCTTTCCTGAAAGAACCTATATAATTTTGAATTTCCTGAATATCATAATTGGGTTTCGAAACGATATCATAGATTCCATATGCCATATCTACAGCCTGACGATCCTTATGATTTACAAGTTTCATACATTCCTCTGTCAGGCTTTTCAACTGTCTGCGTATATCCGTTTCATAATTGGGACAAAAAACAAATCCAAACCTTTTGTCCGAAGAATTAAAATACACATTTTTTATATTGATTATCAGATTATCAGGCTGAAGCATATACATACTCATATCATGAATCAGCTTTATGATATGAAGAAACAGATCAGCCAGATATTCCATTGCAAGAACTTCTCCCTGTATAAGCTCTGTTAATTGGACATATCCATTGATCCTATAATAAATCATTCTTGTTTCATTAAGACTTCTAAATTCAAATGGCAAAAGCCCCTCTATATTATTGTTACTAATCATATTTACCTCATAAGAATCCGGCGATAATGATGTATCATCTAAAACCATATATGAGTTTATCCCGTCAGTCCGATAACTGATCTCCAAAAATCTGCCACCTCCTTAACTGATTGCTTGTATCTCTGATTTCCTGCCTTGCTTCATAACTATCTCGTAAAGCATGATCCCCCTGTCCAATAACCCCTTTCATAATATTTTCATAACTTATCTTTATCGCAAATTCCCCAACATGAAAGCTCTCAAGGTTATGAATAACATTATTACGTTTCCTGTTTTCCTTTATTTCTACAGTAATTCCTTTTGCGAGTTTCATCATTTGATTTGCATTACTTTCTAACTCACTTTCCATATCCGGCTTATAAGTCTGCCCCGAATGAATCATGAATGCTTCCTTTGTATACAGTGACTGATAAGCTTCCCCCATTGCAATCCCCTTATTCATCCGTATCATAAACAAACTAATGAAAAGGAATATCACGCCTATTAGAATCGGTGCTATAAAACACATTTCTATAATGATGCTGCCTGCATTTGTATTTCTTATCAGGCTCCTGCCTATATTTTTAATTCTGCTTTTTTTACGATTCCTCAATATCAAACGCTCCTATTTTAAAATTTGGCTGCTAATTTCCGCAATAACTACATGCCGGCAAATACTGGTAATCACTTTTCTTCACCCTATATACGGTTCTCTTTAATCCTCTGCACAGCCTCGAATAATGATACCGTTCTCCTTCATCCGTCACATACAAAATACTTTTTACTACACCGTTTTTTACACAAAGCTCACAGGGAGACAGATTTTCATATTGAGCAGGAAGATTAGAAGCATTTACCGTTTTTACCGCAAGACTGATATGATAACATTTCCTTGTGGTGTGATATACCGATTGATTTTCTGCTATGTACACATATTCATCCTCTATGGATTCAGGTATCATACACTTCCCCAAATATGCCCTTTGACGTATTTGTTCTTTTATTGTTGTCTGAAATGTCCCAAAAAACGGAACATTCACTTGAACCTGATATACAAGCTCCATATATATATAATTATTTGATGAATCAAGTTCCGTCTTGACAAATATAATTCCGGCGGCACCATCTGTCACATATGCATCAACCAAATCCATATCATCAATATAATCTGACAGTTTTCCGGTAGCTGTCGCTGCATTGATAGCTGTTCCTGTGAAACGATCCTGATACTCAGCTTCTGCTATATCGGATGTTTTATTGTAAAAATAAGTATATTCAGCCAAATATGCCGCGGTTTCCTGCATTGCTTCATACACAACTGCCTTGGTACACAATACACCACCCAGATGGTAAATAAACAGCATCGCAAATATAAATATCGGCAGTATCAATGTTGCTTCCACGGTGGCGCTGCCTGAATTATTTTCAGAAAGGTGAGTCCTGCACATCCTCTTATTGAGCATTTGAAGTTTTAATGACTTTTTGAAATGGGTATGTGCTTGGAGAGGCATTTTTCCATTTTTTCTATTATGTTTTTTATCTGAACAATAAGAGGACATACAGCACCCACCTTTCCTAAGCTAATAGCCTGCCTGCATTGAAATGTTGTATTGATACACACTGTCATCTACGGTATCAACATTATCCCGTGACTTTATAAATGACATATATTTTTTACTGCCTGACCCGCTTATTTCCAACGTCCATGCATAAAGCATATTTTCCATCAGAAAATGCTCATCAAGCTGTCTCATATTCAGCTGAATGATATCTGCCATTCTGTAATACAACCTGTCAATATGCTCTGCCATAAGAATCATCAGAAATCCTTTGTAATCAATCCCTGCCGCACCTTCATAATCAAGACTTTCTATGTTTCCTATATTCCCAAGATTTTCAATATCCGTAAGCCATGTTTCGGCAGTTTTTATGTAGGGTATCTTATTGCCTGCAAGTAAAGATTTAATCTCCACAATGGTTTCGGCATAAGACCAGCATCCTATCAGTAAATATTTAACTGCGGCATAAGAAACCCCCGGAATAAGGGAAAGCGTTATTGCTATTGTTTCTATCTTGGCAAGTCTGGATTTATCTGTTATAAGATAGATAAAGTTAAATGGCAGGCGATGAAGAATTATTTTATTTACAACAGATGACAGATTTTCGTAATCACTATTTTTACCACAAATAAGATATTCGACTTCACATTCCATCGGATTGTTATAATCTTTTTTACAGGTATAATAGTCAAAGCATTCTAACCCATAGGCTATTCCATAATAATTCTCCTGAAGCGGCAATATACAATCATAATCAGATGTTCCAAGCTGGGATTCTAACAAATCTATATTCTCAAAATTGATTTCCGTATCTTCTTCCTCTGATATTCCCTGTTTCTTCGATGGATAATTTTCCATATCAAATTCGTTTTTAGAAGGTGTTGCTCCGTCAGGCGTAACCAATGTAAGCAATCCGTTCCTTGTACTCTCTTTCAAAATATCCCTTGGGTCATCACCTTCCCAGTCGCTTTTGCTATCATTTTCTTCCGTTTTTCCTGTTTGAACAGCATACTGTGCATCTTCCGAAGCATCACCACTATTTGTTATCACTTCTATCAAATTTTCAACAGCCGAAACCTCTGAATACAATTTCATATACTCTATAATTTCATTTTTAAGCGGCTTACATTTTTCCTCAAGAACTCCTACAGTACCGGTAAGCACTACATCTTCTATTCCAATACCAGAATAACCGCCCTGACTCAGCGTATATTCCATGTATTCAATTACCTGCTGTTCCATAGCAGCTTCCCCCTGCCCTCCGAATGTTCCGTCAAGGAAGATAAGATGATAGTTCTCAAAAAGCTCCGTAACATATCCTGCTTTCAAATCTTCCATCGCACCGTTTGCCCCATAAGCAAATACTGCCTTTCCCATATTGATCCGTACAACCTCTAAAGCAGTTAATCCAATCAACAGCATTGCTGTCATAATCAGGCTTAAGAATACCGTAATTTGTCCTCTGTTATTCACACAAATGCCCCCAATCAATTCTGTGTTTTTTACAAATAACTTTCTATAGACGTCTAATATATCTTTTTTGCACTCTTCCCTATTGAGCGCCATATATGATTTACCAAATCTGTTATCTGCTCCTGAAAAATAATAACCATGGCAATCAATACCACGATGATAAGCAATATCTCGACAACACCCATTCCTGCATCATCCTTTAAAAATTCATTTACTTTTTTCATAATACATCTCTCCTTGTCTGTTAAAAATTCATAAGTGCAGGAAGCATCACAATAACCAACACCGTTCCCAATAAAAGCATCATTGGAAATAGTAGCTTTGTTCCTGCCTCTTCACCCTTCTTCTTTGCCAGCTCACGTTTTAACAAAAGAGAACTTTCCTCTTCCTCAGCTAACATTTGCAGCACATCTTTTGTTCCTTTTTTTACATTTTGTGATAATAATGAAGTCAATTTCAGATAAACAGAAAGCTTTAATCTATGACCAAGATTGATATATGCCTGTCCTTCAGAGATGCCTGATGATATTTCATTCAGCGTGTACTTGATTTCATCCTCTAATATATTTGAATATTGATTCCGAACGGTTTTACTGCTTTCAGAATTTCTATTTGAAGTATTTGCTATTTTATATAATGCTCCACGAACAGACAGTCCGGCTCCCATATAAAGTGAAAGTTTATCGACAAATTCAGGATATCTCTGTAGAAGGATTTTATTCCTTTGCCGATTCCCCTCTTTTAAATCAGAAAAGCTTTTTGTTATTATCAGTGCGGCAAGCACTGTTCCGAGTAATAAAATAGAAATGGTTACATTATCCTTTCTTACACCAATTATCTGGTATCCATCTATTTCAGACGGCAGCTTGATTTGGCGTTCATTTATGTTTGCCAATTGAAGCTTATTTATATAGCTTTTTATTCCATTTATGACCCTCTCTGCATGCGAAACAGGTCTTCCCATTACTGTAAGTGTATAGTTTTTCTTTTTGCTGTAATCCTTGTAAGAAAGTTCTGCCACAAGTTCTACATGAACCGGTTTCCCCAAAATCTCTTCGGTTATCCTTCCTGCATTATTTATTATCTCATAACGATATGATGTCCATTTAACCGTAAGTCCCAATTCATCTATATACGAGATAAGGTTCAAATCAGTTACGATATTATCCTTGGAAGTATTTTTACCAAGATATACATTTTCTATATATTCAAAACCCTTGTCAAATACTTCCCCCATATCCGCAGGCTCATATTCTACAGGCAGTACATCAACAATAAAGCTGTACTCCTTATCATCAATATTTGTCTGAAGCTCCAGCTCTTCAATATCGGTATCATAACTGCCTCTGTCAATCACTATTTCCTGATTTTTTCTGTGCTTCAGTACCGCAAATATTCCTACAGCCGCAATCGTAATCATAAAGATTAATAACACTTTCTTGATTACTGTTAAAAAATATAATCTGCATTTGCGTTCAAGCTCCTTCTCCGACACCACATTCAAACTTCTAAAGCATTTTTGCAGCTCTGACATATCTGTGAATCTTAATATGAAATTGTAAATTTTCTCAGATACCCATATCAATATATCCCTATTTCTTTTCAATCCTTTAAACCTCAATGTCCACAATCCGTCTCCCCCAACATATCGCACCAATCATCACCAAAAGACATGTTGTCATTATAAATATCCCTGCTGCATTTCCATACAATGTGTTCATATATCCCTTATTAGCAATCCGCATATAAAGAACGATACAGCACGGCATCATACTCATAATACGTTGCTCCATCTTTTTCGCTGCCACCATTGTAGCGATTTCACTTTCCACCTCCTGTTTTCTCCTTATATTTTCAGAGGTTTTCTTGATTATCTTTACAATATTCCCCCCTGTCTTTTTTGCAACTGCAATTACCTCAGCAAATTCTTTTATATCAGAAACCCCTGAACGCAAGCCAAAATCCTCAAGTAAAAGTTCAATACTGTTATTTAACTGTATTCCCTTTTTTATGATAAGTAACTCCTTTTCTATATCACTTTCGCCCTTATAAATACCGGACATTTCTTCATAGACATAATGAAATGCTGTTTCCAACGAATAACCGGCGCTCATATTGGCAGCCAGCGCTTCTATCATTTCCTTAAACTCAAGCCGTAGTTTTCTTTGTCTCTTTTGTCTCAGATAACCGGCATGAAGCTTTATAAAAAATATCTCACATGGATACAGAAAAACACATGGAAAAAGCGAATTGTAAAATAAAATACTTATCAGGCTAACTATTACGGAACAAACTGTAATGCATGCAATTATCTCTTTTTTCTTCATCTTATATTTTCGATAATCAGTCTTCAAATGATGTCCCCCTGATTACATTCAAAAATCCTGCTGAACATAGCTTCGTAATATTATGTAAGTCGTTTATTTTACGAAGATTTCCTCTAATCTGCCCCTTGTTCATGTCCGTTTCTACATATTCATACAGTTTGTTCAACTGTATTTCTCCTTGATACATACCTACCACCTCACTAATCTCCAATACTTTACGACTTTTATCCCGCAGTCTGCCCAAATGAATAATCACGTCTACTGCTGATGCTATTTGCTGTCTGATAGCTTCTACAGGCATAGCAGCGCCCATAAGCACCATCGTCTCAAGTCTGCTGACCATATCCTTTGATGAATTTGCATGGCCTGTTGAGAGACTTCCATCATGACCTGTATTCATGGCTGCAAGCATATCTATGGCAGCCGCATCTCTTACCTCTCCGACAATGATTCTGTCCGGTCTCATCCTCAGACTGGATTTAATCAAATCACGAATCGTTACGGCGTTTTCTCCTTCTACATTTGCATTTCTGACTTCAAGCCTTACCAGATTTTCCACCCCTTCTATCATAAGCTCCGCAGAATCTTCAATGGTAATGATTCTCTCATCCTTTGGAATATAGCCGGAAAGAGCATTTAAAAAGGTGGTTTTGCCTGCCCCTGTACCACCGGAAATAAATATGTTATATCCCGCAATTACTAATTGCCTTAAAAATGCAGCCACCTCTGTTGACACCGCTCCCAAATAAATAAGCTGCTCCATCGTCATTGCTTCTTTGGGAAATTTTCGTATTGTCATTACGGGACCGTCCAGTGACACAGGCGGCAAAACAACATTTACCCGTGAGCCATCTGTAAGTCTGGCATCTACAATAGGATTTGCTTCATTTACCACTCTGTTACAGCCTGAAACAATATTCTGTATAACCGATTTAAACCGCTCCTCACTTTCAAAATTCTGATCAAATCGAAAAAGTCTTCCGTTTTTTTCAACAAAAATATTTTCATGTCCGTTTATCATGATTTCAGTTATGTCTTCATCCGAAAGCAAATCCGACAAAATATCCAATCTCCTTAGAGAATTGAACAAATCATGTTTCAGTTCCATTTTATCCTGCAAACTCAGCTTTTCTTTACCGGCATATTTCAGAATACATTGATTGATAATATGGCTGACTCTTTCATCCTCTATTTCTCCCGCCATATCCATATCCTGTAATACACTTTCTTTTATCCGATTTTTTATTTCAGCATTCAGTCATCTATC
The DNA here is from genome assembly GCA_017935345.1 of Coprococcus sp. GTDB lineage: Bacteria > Bacillota > Clostridia > Lachnospirales > Lachnospiraceae > Coprococcus. Next base: position 155,083 of record JAGBHU010000050.1, on the reverse strand, counting down.
ACCTCTTCGACTGCTCTTATCATCGTACTGCTTTTAAAATCCGCATCAGGAAGCTGAATCTCACGTATTCTTCCCATAAGCTTACAAAGTTCATTCGCTTTCAGCATTGCATAAAATGCCTCTCTTTTATTTTGTGAACTTTCATCAGATAAAACCGGCATAACGATATAATCAAATGCTTCAAGACATGATATATCTCTCAAAACCGCAGCCCCTATATCAAATACCATCGTGGTATATCGTCCCCATTCCACCAGCTTTTCTATCAGCCAGCTTATATCCGCCAGGCATATATGATTCATATCGAGATATGAACACGGTGATGGTATACAATGGATATTTTCTTCGACTACTATATTTTCCGCTATATAATTTATAATTTCGGAATCTCTGTTCTTAACCAGATAAAACATATTTGATGAAATATCTTCTCTATCCTGACAGGCATTCTCACTGCTATATGCCTCCATTCCAATATATAAACCTCCCCGCACATCATCAGAAGCACATACTGCTTTGGCAAATCTGGTTTTACCACACCTTCCTACAGGAGAAATGACTGCATATGTACGATATAATCTATTCGTCTGTATTGCTTTTTCTATACCCAGCATCGATATTGCCGTCTCAGATATCAGTCCCGCCCTTACATATTTAAACAAGTAACTACAGTCTGCTGTATTTTTATCTTTTTCCACATGATCTCTTGTCAAAAATATTCTCTTAATATCTGCAAATTTCATTATTGATATCTTATCAGCGGTATCTTCCGGCATAACAAGGATATCTAAGTTCTTTGTATTTAGGTATTCTATAAGCTTTTCTACTGTAGTAAAAGCAACAGCATACAAAGGACTATCCATATCGGAATTTATATAATTCATCAGTCCCATCATATATGCCTGCTCACTATCATAAATCCCTATTTTGTATTGCCTTATTTATATCAACCTCCTGTCTTCTAAAAACATACCGTTTACATATGTTTTAATACTGCATACCAAATGGTTCCAATCAGTATTGCAGGTGAAAAATGTATTTTCCCCTTAAATGGTGAATTCATGTTGTTTTCACCAGCACTAATCAATTTTGAATTACTAATACGATTCGTATTCGATTTCACAACAGAGCTTATAAGATAAATAAAAGATAATATTCCTCCTGCAATAAAGGAATATAACATAATAAAGCCTACGTCCGCTCCTATAAAAGAGCCTATTGCGGAAAACAGTTTGATATCTCCGCCACCTATCGCTTTAAGAAGAAATAATACAAATAATACCGCAACCGGAAGCATCATTCCGATAATACTATAACATAAGCCATGTTTGCCCTGAAAGAGAACAGCTTTTAAAATGCCTGCCATCATTCCGCAAATAACATATATATTGGGAATCCTCCATGTTTTTATATCAAACACAGCTGCTATTCCGGTATACGCAACTAATGTAATAAATATTTTTACAACCCTCCTTTGTTTTTGCTGTATGCATACGTTACCATCTTTCAATCAACTTGTAAATACCTCATTTATAAAGAAAACTTTATAAAAAAACCTACAATACATTATGTATATCTCGCAAAATTTCCACATTCAATAGCATATTTCTTAAAACATCATAAACACTGGAAATGAAAAAGGATAACCATGAACGGCTATCCTTTTCCTATCAAAATTCCTACATAATTTGTAAAATGTCTTATTTTCAATTTACTCTGCCGGAGTCTCGCCCTCCATAGCAGGTGAAGGTGCTGTTTCCTGTTCCGCCATCTCTGAATCCGGTGTCGGAGTGGCAAAAAGATTTGACATTCCGCTATCAGAGGTACCTGCCTGAGCCATATCTCCTGTAGAAACAGGTGATACAAACATTGCATCATTATTTTGTGGTGGCTGAGCCATACCCTGTGATGGCATCTGTCCCTGTGGTGGCATCATACCTTGTGGCGGCATCTGTCCCTGTGGCGGCATCATACCTTGTGGCGGCATTTGTCCCTGTGGCGGCATCTGTCCCTGCGGTGGCATTTGTCCCTGTGGTGGCATCATACCTTGTGGCGGCATTTGTCCCTGTGGTGGCATCATACCCTGTGGCGGCATCTGTCCCTGTGGCGGCATTTGTCCCTGTGGCGGCATCATACCCTGTGGTGGCATCATACCCTGTGGCGGTATCTGCTGCTGTGGATATCCTGTATAACCGGGATGCGCATTCTGCTGCTTTGTCAATGCTTCCTGCGCTTCTATATTCTGTATTTCCTGATTACATGCTGCTATATTATTTAAAGAACTATTGATGTTCTCAAAAAACTGTGCAACCTCAGGTGCAGGCTGTTCCTTATTTATATTGTAATAATATCTTCCTATCTCTGTAAACTGTCTTTCAATATTACTGTTTTCCTGATTGATACGTGATTTCAATTTTGACTTCTGGGCTGCATTCTTTGTTCCGTCTACAGCCTGATTTGCAAAATTCTTTGTCTTTTCAAATGCATTCTGAAAAAAATTTGCCATATATATCCCCTATCCTTTACTGATACTATGCAAAAGGTCAATAAAAATGCCTTTGCACAACGCACATTGATTGCATTACCGTAATTATACTATGCGTTTTATTTTTTGTCTATTTCAAATATGTGTTTAGCTCTGTCTGAGCTTCTTCCAGTTCCTTTACAAAATCCCTTTTCTTTCTCTCATGTAATTTTATCTGATATACATAGTTCATTGCATCCTTTGAGGTTCCCTTTTCCTCCTTTTTGCAATTTATATACATCGGCAGATATTTCATTACACAGCGTATCGTATATCCCACAAAAGAAACAATACCACCAAATATGATAATCGCAAGATATGTGTAGGAAATCATATTCATTACAAAGCTAGCCGGATTTGAAAGTATCCAAGCCAGCAGTACCGCTGATATAACAATAAACACACATGTCTTTTTCAAATTATAATCAAGTCTGTCATATTTCAGCTTCAAATTATCTATCTCTTTTTCCTCAAGCTCGATATCTATTTTTAAACTATCTGTTTTAACTCTAAGAGCTTCTATATTATTAAATTCCTCAAGGGTCTGTTCATTTTCCTCATGTGCCAGCCGCATCTTTTAATTCTCCTTACGTTTTAATATACCACCTGGTACAAACGTATACTGTAAATCAAATCTAGCAGCAATATCCAGGTCATGTGTAACAATTATAACTGTTTTCCCGTTTTTTCTTAAATTAAATAAGTTCTCCACAATCATCTCTTTATTATCAACATCCAATGAACCTGTAGGTTCATCGGCTAATATAATATCAGGGTCATTTACCATAGCTCTTGCTATTGAAATCCGTTGTTTCTCCCCACCCGATAATTCATTAACATTCCTATGAATATAATTCTCCATGTTAACAGCTGTCAGTGCTTTTTCAATTTTCTCTTTATACTCTCTTCTCTTTACATCCTTATTAAACATAAGTGGAACAGATACATTGTCATATACATTTCTATATGGTATTAATCCATCTGACTGCAAAACATAACCAAAATACTTATTCCTCACGAATGCCTTTTTCTTTTCTGTATAATTTTCAATACTTTTACCATTTAAAAAATATTGTCCTGACGTGACTGTATCTATACAGCCAATTATATTAAGCAGTGTGGTTTTACCAATACCTGATGGTCCTGTAATGGCAACAAAATCTCCCTTGTCTACACAAAAATTTATATCATTTAAAGGAGATATTTTCTTATTTTTTCCATCATTATATTCCTTTTTAACTCCTCTAAGTTCAATTATCATAATTCTCTCCAATTCTACATAAATATTTTAGTTATAGCGGTAAGGTATTTCTTATCCCCTTATATATCCTTTGTAATTAAATCTACAATTTCTTCCCGTTTCCAACATGCACCAATAATTAATGTACAAATGATATATAGCAATATCATTATGGCAAATACAACTAGAACCACTACAATATTTATTTCTCCTTCCAAAACTTTTCTATTTATCAAACAAATTGTAATTGCTTCTCCAACGAATGCTCCCATTATTACTGATAATAATCCATTAAGCCTTAACAATAACAAAGTACTTACATAGTTAGCACCCGACAGTAACATTATTCCGAACTCTCTTCTCCTTCTAATAACAGATATGTAGATACCGCCTAGGAAAACAGATAAACCAACTACAAGTCCTGAAATAGCAAATACCTTTTTTTGATTTTTTTCATACATAAGATATTCTGCATTTCTGTCTATAATTTCTTTGCCCTCGTACACCTCTCCTATATCTATAAACAATTCCTCTAATGCAGATTTTTCATATCGAAGATTTGGCTCAAGCATAAAAATCTCAGACTCCATATCCCCATAACGAAACAATTTATCAATGGTTATAATCGCATCTCTGCTATACAATTCATCAGTTAAATCAACAACAAGAAAATCATATGCTACATCTCCTGTTCCTGTTGGATAATAAATGATATCGCTATCAAGAACACCACATATCACTTTATTTTTTTCTACATATTCCCCATCTTTATCATAACTTCCCAGAGTAATCGTATCTCCTATATCATATCTTTCACCAAGCGACTGAGATATAATTACCTCATTTTCGTTGCTAATTGATTTTCCGCGCTCAAAATTATAAGATATATGGTTGATTATAAATTCATCATATATATATCCCTCACAATAATCCCCATTTACATCCATACCTATATGAGTAACAAAATGTAATTTTCCAAACTTCTGAGTAATCTGTCTAACATCTGTATATGTATAATCACTATTTTCTACTGTAATAAAGTAAGCACCTGATAAATTATCAAGTAAGCCGATATGACTTTTTATCAGTTTTATATTACAGATAAAAAACAAACCAACAAAAGACAACATAATTGCAAATAAGAAAATTCTAAAATTTTCTCTTTTGTCTATCAAAAAACTTTTTATTACATAATTTATTTTTTTCAATATTATCTCCACCAATATATCAAATTTCTTTTACAAATTTTTCTCTATTACACTTATAGTATTACTTAAAGTAACTTTTATATAAATAAGTGCTTCAATTATATAGCAAAACATAAATATTGCAAACGTAATTAAATATGCCGGTATTGTTATTTTCTCAAAATTGAAGTCTGCAAATAACAAAAACACATTGCCTAATAGACTTCCAACTATAAAACTTATTAATCCTGCAATTACAACCTGTCCTATATACATTCTACTAATATCTCGCTTCTCCGCTCCGCATCTTAAGAAAACTGCTATATCCGCTTTTTGCATATGTATCATTATTTCTATAAATACAAGTGCAGAATATAGGGAGAATAAAAGCAATATAATACAAATAATAATCGTATTTTTTACAGATTCAAACCCGCTTTCTAAAAAGTCCTCAAGATATTCAGCTTCAAAATCTTCTATATATTTGCTTACGACAGCTTCTACAGCATCCTCATTTTTTTCGTATAAAGTAACTTCTATTGCATCTACACGATTAACGTATTCCTTATAATCATCTGCTGCAATCAAATAATCACAGAAATAGCTGCCAATATGTATTGTACCTTCTCCGGTACATTTAAAATTCTCATCGTTAAAAGGCAATTCCGAAATTCCAACATCTGCAATATATTTTTTTGCCATACCGTCAAATTTTCCGTATGACAAATATTCATTTCGCTCATTACATTCTTTTTCATTTAAAAGAAAATATGCTGCCACATAGTAATCATCGTATCCTACATACTTATCAGAATTTGAAGCAACCATAAATTCTTCCAGGCCTATATCCTGATTCGATAAATCAAGTAAAAGCGCTTCTATAGTATTATTATCAATATGTTTATCAAAATAGAAAGAATAATAATATCTGCCCTCTGTATTTTCAGTACTCTCTTCACAAAAAAACTGTATCAAAAGAATATTCGAACATACAATTAAGCTTAATACCACCATGTAAACGATTGTTATAACTTTATTATATCTTATCCAACCTAACACAAATCTTAATTGCTCTACCATGTTTCTCCTAACCAAATAACACCCTATTTTTTTAAATTTTGTCTAATTCACAAAAATTGTTATATCCTTATTAAAGGTATTCGCTGTTTTATTATTTACTTTTATAATATAAATATAGGAACACAAAGATTGATTACCAATCCTCGTGTTCCCATCATTATTATAATTAACACACTACTATGTGTTTCAGCCATCAATTTTATATCAATGACATTATATATTATACTTCTAAATTAATCATCTATGTATTTATTCAGCGTATCTACTACGTCATTCAGATTATATGGCTTTGCAATATAGTCATCAAGCTTGTTCTCAAGAATTCGCTCCTTATCTCCAAACATAGCTCTTGCTGTTACTGCAATAATCGGAAGTCTCTTCCTCTTTTCCCTCTTCTCTATCTCACGAATCTCCTGAGTAGCGGCAATACCATCCATGACTGGCATCTGAACATCGAAAAGCGCTGCATCGTATATCTTCTGTTTGAAAAGTTCTACAGCCTTCTGTCCGTTCTCTGCTATATCATATGAAAATCCTGCCATACCAAGAAGCTTTCCGATAACCTGCTGATTTACAGGTTCATCCTCGGCAACAAGAATTCTTGCCTTGCTATGTGCATTAATTGAAAATACTGCAGGGTCTTCCTTTTCCTTAATTAAATCTTCTGCCGTATCTGCTGCCTTAACAATCTTCATCGGTACCTCAACAATAAATGTTGAACCAATATCCTCTTTACTCTGAACCTGAATATTACCACCCATAAGCTCTACTATCTGCTTTGTAATAACAAGTCCCAGACCTGAACCGCCATACTTTCTGGTATCCGATGCATCTACCTGACTAAATCTGATAAACAGCTTGCTCATATTCGCCTCTGAAATACCAATACCTGTATCTGCTACGGCAATACGAATCTTAATCTTATTTTCATTTCCGTCTTCCATATCCATAGAAGCAATCTTAACTCTTACACTGCCTTCAGATGTAAACTTTATGGCATTTGAAAGGAGACAGTTAAGAACCTGCTGAACTCTCTGTCCATCACCTTTAACAAGCTTTGGAATATTGTTACCAAATGAACAATCAAGCTGTAAGCCCTTGTTTGTGGCAATCGGAATCTGTGCTGCAACCGTATCTTCAATCGCTTCCTTAATATCAAATATCTCTTCCTTAATCTTATACTTTCCTGCCTCAAGCTTACTGATATCAAGTATATCATTGATAAGTCTTAAGAGTGTATCTGCACAGTTCTTTGCAGTAACAAGATTATCTCTGTAATCAGCCTGAAGGTCTTCAGCCATAAGTGTAAGCTGGAGCATACCAAGAATACCATTAATTGGTGTTCTAATCTCATGGCTCATATTCGCAAGGAACTCTGCCTGCGTCTTATATGCCGCATTTGCATCAACAATCGCTTTGCTAAGCTTATTCTCTGTTTCCTTCTGTTCGGTCACATCAATAACAACCATGTTTATGTAATCAGCCTCAGACATATACATAACCGTATTAAATACCTTCTGGAGTGATTCCATGGTAATTTCAACATCCATCAGGTCTCCCTCTTTGGTTCCTGAATTGTTATATGCCGTAAACCATGCATTGATATCCTGAAGAACCTCTATCTTGCTCTCCCCCAGATTCTTGTCCGCATAATCACTGACATCCAGTTTAAAGTATTCACCAAATATATCATTTGCATCAACTATCTGGTAGCTTGTGCCGTTTATCGGATCACTAATAATCTTCGCCTGTGCAAAACCAATAGGAAGATTCATAAAAAGCTTTTTATACTTGTCTGCCTTTCCTGAAGAACCACTACCTCCGTCTCCACAAAATGTAAACATTACTACAAACGTAACTCCCGCTGCAAGGATACCAAATATCAAGGCACCTGCTCCCATCTTAGCTACACCTAAGATACCGGCAACAAGCGACAATGCTGCTGCAGCTATAGCCAGTGGTTTCCAACCAATACTTCTTATTTTGTCCATTGATGCACCTTCCATTCTTTTATTTATATTTCACGCCTGATACATGTCAGCCACCGTATCAAATCATATAGATATATTATATTATAAATATTTATTAAGGTCAACGATACGATAGTATTTTATACCTGATATTTAACAGAAATACGCCTTTGCTTTGTACACATTAGACGATGTCCTTTTCCTGCTTTCCCTTCAGAGCCATCAAAAGTGCCATAATCAGCCAGCCAAATGCCGTTATGACAATACCAAACGAAAGCCCCGGCGGGAAATATTGAAATTCAATGGTATGACTGCCTGCTTCCAGCGGAACAGCTATAAATGCATTTGCAACCGTTTTAATATCCGTCTCTTTACCGTCTACGGAAACAGTCCACCCCTTGTCATACGGAATAGAAGTAAACATGGTTCCGGCTTCTTCAAGGCTAATCGTTCCTTTCACATACCCATCCTCAAATACGCTTGTATTCATCTGCTTTTCGGACAATATTTTATATGCCTGCTCAAATGCGTTCCAGTTAAAGGTTGCAATGGCAAGTCTTGCCGTACCGCTTTCGGACTGCGTATCCCTAAAACAGTATTCAACCGTAACCTTATCACCCTGAACCAGATGTCCGACATGATATGTCTGATTCTGAAGCCTGTCATAATTTTCTTCAACATCATTAATATAGATTCTGACCTTATTGATTCCGTTGCTGTTCGCAATAATATAGATATCGTTACGTTCCTCGGTTATCGTGAAATCCAGCTTAAAGTTACATGTACCGGACTCGGTTTTCTTGTACGAATACCATTCACTTAAGCCTCCGTCATGTGTCACCTCACAATTTGAACTTACAGGAATAACCTCAGGATAAAGCTGACTGAATACACCCGCAACACCTGTCGCCTTTTCAACAAATTTGTTCACACTGTCAAACATGTTGTTTCCGGTTTTATCCCAGTCAAGCAGCTCATCCTTTACCATATAACCGGTACTAAGAGCATACTTGTTCTGATAGATATCAATTCCCTCTACGGTTCCTATCAAATCCAAATCGTACGGATTATATTCATCCTGCCGCCTAAACAGATACCTGATATCCAGTGCCGCCATAGAAACCGGATTCGCTCCGTCAAATAAAAATTCATTTGCCCCTGTGTAAAATCCCAAACCATGCATTGCATTTACCAAATCAGCAGATACCGTTGAACCGAAAAGGCTCACACTTTTGATATTGTAATATATGGATTCATCAACAACAGTCGTATTAACGAATTCCATTCGATACTCCTGGTCTCTCGCATCAAGGGAATCGATTGCCTCAAAAAGAGCCTCTTCCTCTCCAAAATACTGACTGATATCCACATATCCGTTACTGTCATATCCATGAATACCATTCAGAACCGTCTCCGTCAGACAGGCACCCACAAGAACAATCGCAATAATTTTAACGCCTATTCCTTTTGTAAACTTAAGCGCAATCAGGATAACTGCATATATGACAAGGAAAATCTCCGTATAAAGCATCGCATGATTTTCCAATGAAAATTTCCTGCTGCATAAAACAATAAATCCAAAGCCCATAGCGATAGAGAACAATACTCCGGGCAGTTCAATTTTGTCTATCTTATGAAGTGCCTCACAGCTTAATGACAGAAGCACAAATATAAACAGGAATGAAAATCTGTTTGGAATACCATACTGGTCATGAAGTCCATGCCATATATAATTAAGAAGATGATTATTAAAGCTTGCCATTAAAAATACAAGCAGCAATACATTTCGGATTTTATCCCACAACTTTATCTTGGTATGGAACAGGTACACAAACAACAGTATGATGCAAATGCTTCCGCAATACAGATTGACCCCGCCGTCAAACTGCTGGCTTTTGATAGGCGGTGTCAGATAAAACATCTGCTTAATCATGTCCCATATACTTCCATACCAGTCCGCCTTTGGAAATTCCCGCTCGGCAGAAGCAGTTGTATTCAGTCCCAGATATGCCGGAATCAGAATAAATGATGACATGGCAGCCGCCAGTATGGAACTCCCTGCAAATTTTAATCCATTGATAAAGAACTTCTTTACGCCATGATGATTTGTAAGGAAGAACTGGAGAACAAGGAAGATACAGATCATAAAGCATATATAATAGTTGCAAAGCAATCCGTAGAACAGGGACAATGTATAAAGCTTTATATCTCCCTCTTCAACCAGTCTGTCGTAGCCCTTCATAATAAGCGGAAGAATCATAATACAATCCATCCACATCAGGTTCCATGAATAACCAATCACATAATTACTAAGTGCATACGCAACTGCAAAGATAATGATACAAAGACTATGTTTATCCTTGCACTTATTTGCTGCATAGCTGGCAAATGTCAATCCTGACAATGCAATTTTAAGTCCTATCAGAAGACACATCGCAATGTAAAGATGTGACTTTCCAAATATAACTACTATAAAATTCAGCGGACATGCCATGTAATAGGCTATAACCGCAAGAAAATTACTGCCAAGTCCGATATTCCATGTGTAGAAAAGACTGCCCTCATTTGTCAGCTTATCATAATAATCAGAGAAAAACGGCAAATATTGATGCAGACTGTCTACCATTGTGAGACTGTTGCCCCCGAACGGTCCTATATCCTCCGCTATCCATACGCCGAGAAGAAATAATACAGGAATAACAAATGATAATATCAATACATAATTTTCCTTGATAAACCCACTGATTGAAAAAGTATCCTTCTTTTCTTTGAATACAAAGCATTTGCTGAATATATAATTAATTACCATAACAACAACCTGTATCAGCAGTTTGGAAACAAATTCATTATATCTGAAAGAATCACAGAGCAGATTTGTTCCTACCACCTCTACCAGCATGGCAAACAGACGCATACCCACAAATGAGCAGAATTCGCTGATTATAACCCATATACTCTTTTTTTCACTAATAAACACAAAAAACTTATTCACAAAGAAAGCAAATAAAATAGACAATGAAATTGCTATTGTACTTGCTGCACTTCGGGATAAGTCCGTAACGAGCCTTAGTATAAAAAATGATATAAGATTTACCGCGGTGGTGCAAGCACCAGCCACGATATATCTTATGATTTCTTTTTTTAATAATTTTTTTATTTTGTCCATTATTCAAACCTGATTCTTATTTCAAAGTTGCTAATAAATAGATAAGTGGTGAATTCCAGTATACGGTAACCTCATTACATGAAAAGCTCTGTTCATTGTCTACATAGCATAGCCCAGGTGCCATTCCTGTAAGAACTGCCTTTGCATAGGAATCCTCCAGATTACTGTTTGCACCACCGACAAGCATACCAGGCATCGATTTCTCAAGCACCTGAGATGGTCTGTGATGTGTGTGAAGCGGTGACCAATCACCATAACCTGTCACATAGCAATATCCGACAGCATTTCTTCCGAGAATATAATCAAGCTGATATTTCGCCGGTTCAAGATATGATATATCTTCCGTTACATGATATGCCATCACGAGAATCATACCGTTGTTTGCTATAGACATATTACTTCCCCAAGGATATTGATTTCCAAGAGAAGCACCATATGCATCCTCTGAAATTGCTTTCTTCAGAGAATCCGCCTCTTTAATCAGCAATGCTTCTATATCTTTGTTGTCATCTACATACATACAGTAATCATAGATACCATAAAATCCTACATCTGCCCAGCCAAGACCGCGCTTTATCTTGCTCAGGTCTTCCATGGCTGTATTGATATATTCTTTGTATACATCTTCATTTGTAGCAATATATAACTCAACTGCTGCCCAGAAATATTCATCCTTGTCAAAGCTGTCAGGATATTCTCCTGTTTCAATGCCCTCCGGATTCTTAAATCCTTCATCCTCCTGATGCTGTTCCAGATATGACCATGCAGCTCTTGCTGCTGCAAGACATTCCGCTGCAAAATCCTTATCGTACTCATTATATAAAACTGCCGCCTTTGCCATAACTGCCGCAAAATCACCTGTTGCCGTATTGGAAATCGGTGCAATCACAAGCGGATCTGTCTCTTCTTCCGGTATTACAGTCTCCGGGAAAACTGCACATGTTACTTTATGATATACACCACCGCTTTCCGTATCCTGCATCTTAAGCATCCACTCCAGCTCATATCTTGCCTCATCAAGCAAGTCAGGAACCTTATTTCCGCTTTCCGGAATTCCCAAATCATCAGCCTTCGCAGCTTCCGAATCCTCAACGGCAAGGAATAAATCTGCCACGGTCTTCGCGCCTGATACAACATAACGGCCATAATCACCTGCATCATGCCATCCGCCCGATACATCCAGAGCGGTTTCCGTACCCCATACAACTGCCGTTTCATTGTGACATACACCATGTGCGAAATCACCTGCTATCGCCTTATCCGTTGCCACACCGCATCTCTGCTTATAGAGCATCAGTATGGTATCCTTATACAAATCGTCATATACAGTATCCTTTATTTCAAACTCATAGGATTCCAAGCCATTATCCGTTACAATCTTATAAGTGCCTTCTGTGACAAATTCGCTGAAATCCGCAAGCCTATAGGACTCAGAAGCGGCACTGTCAAACATCATATCTGACAAATTGCCGGAATATACGCTCTTATCGTTAGCGGTATCTATTACTTCAAAGCTGTTTGCATCCTTTGAAGATACGGTAGCCTTCTTGTAATCAGAAGCCTTATAACCAAGCTGATTTACCTTTACGGCTACAGGTGTTGGAATTGCCTCTATCTTCTGCGCCTTTGATGCATCAACAGCCTCCAACAGAATATTATCAATATAAACCTTATGCGCTGCCATATTGGCATCCATTCCCTCAAAATATCCCAAGTTAAAACACAATCTTGGAGCAGGGTCAGAATCCTCTTCCATCGTAAACTTTGCAGAAATATGCTGTGTATCAGCTCCAACCTCTACATTGTCCATCGCATAGGCATGGTAGTCACCACCGTTTATCTGAAGCCGCCACTGTACAATACGTTCTGCATCACAATGTATATCAAAAGAAAATTCATATACACAGCCTTCATATAACCGGAAGCCGTCATAATACACCTGATTGGCATGCTCTACCGTACCAACTTTTTCAATACTGACACAAAGCTCTCCGTCTGCAGGTTCTATGGTAAAGCTTCCGCCATTGGTATATGTAAGACAATTACTGACATCATTATCATCAAATGTCAAATCAATAACTCTTTCTCCATCTGAAACACCAAGCTCCTCTTCTTCCGTAACCTCCTCCGTGGTTACCTCCTCTGTCTCTGTCGGCTCTGCCTCCGTTGTTACATTCTCTGTTGTTACCGCTTCCGTTTCTGTTGTATCGTCAGTTTTCTTTTTATCACAACCGGCAAACATCGTTGTAACCATAGCTGCCACCAATGCAACTGCTATCACTTTTTTAAACTTCTTCATAACTCTCCTCCATATAATTTATAACATCCTGAAATTTCATCGGTCCCCCGAATATATCCAGTGCGCTACCTATCGTTACATCTATCTTGTTCTTACCAAGCTTTTTAAGGATATCCAAATCTTCAAAGGAAGAAACTCCTCCGGCATATGTCATAGGAATTCTGCCCCATCTGCCAAGCATATCCACAATGTTTTCTTCTATTCCTGAAATCTTGCCTTCCACATCCACGGCATGTATCAGGTATTCCGCACAGCTCTCAGCAAGCATGGCAAGCGTTTCTTCATTGACCTTAACATTTGTATATCGTTGCCATCTGTCCGTTACTATGTAATATCCGTCATCCTTCCATCTGCAGCTTAAATCCAATACCAGATGTTCCCTGCCTACGGCACTGACAAGGTCATTCAGATTATCCATATTGATTTCGCCGTTTTTAAAGACAAAGGATGTAACAATTACATGTGAAGCACCCATATCAATAAACCGCTCTGCATTATCGGAAGTGATACCGCCACCTATCTGAAGCCCGTTTTTATATGTCCCCAGTGCCAGCTCTGCCTGATACACATCCTGCTCATAAAACACACTATCCACAGGATTCAGCAAAATAATATGTCCTCCCTTCAGACCGCTTCTCTTGTATAAATCTGCAAAAAAAGCTCCGTCCTCCAAAGATACATAATTCTCATGGGCTTTATTGCCTGCATCAGCCAGACTTCCACCTACAATCTGCTTGACTTGTCCATTATGTATATCTATACATGGTCTGAATTTCATATTCATTCCTCCAAGTAAACCTTTTTAGATTTTACCACATAAATGAAAATAAGCCAATACAAAGTTATCGCTTGCTCATCTGCTGACCACCATGAGTATGTATTTTACAAAGCGCGAGCGGTTCGAAAAACAATATACATAATTATAGCGGTCAGCACATGACTGAATCCCTACATCAGCACATGACTGAATCGCTACTCATTATTGACATGTGTCCCTTCAAAATATAAAATTAATGACAGTAAATATTATTGGGGGGGTTAACATGAACTATTCACTGAAAGCAGAGCTTGACAACTGCTATATATATGCAGATTCTATCGATAATGACGGCTACGGGGCACGCCAGCATGCGGGAATAAAAACGAGAGAAATGCTGCGCTTTGACTTACTGCAATTTCTTGCTTATCTTTCGGAAGGCGGCAGCTCCGAACTCGCCCTGGAAATCCGATTTATTCGTGAATATATGAATTACCAGTTTACTACAGATAAATTAAAAGCTTTCAAATATGAACGTACAGGAGAACCATCCTATCCGACCACCCCGCCACGTTCACTTACCTATTTTGTTCAGGCAGATTTGAACCGTCTGAAAGCAAATCCAAATTCCGTCCACCGCTCAAGAGATTATGTCCGTACCTTCAAGCTTTTGGGTCAGGAATTTATTGCCTGTAACAATCATTCCAGCGAATCGGAGATTAACAGACTCACAGGATATTGCATGATGATGGATAAATATTTGAAATCTCTCAATCTTTATGCAAATGATTCAAGTCCGTTACTGGACAAATATAATGCCCTGCCGAAGAATATCAATGCGGTGAAAAACATTACTTTTACTGACAGAAAATCCATTCATTCACAGATAAAAGGTGTTACCAACTCCAACGCGCAGGCAGCAAACTTACCTGACAATATATCTCCGCCAAAAGATGTTGACACTCTGCTTGAGGAACTGAACTCCATGACAGGATTGGAAAATGTAAAAAATGACATAACAAATCTTGTCAATCTTCTTAAAATAAAAAAGCTTCGTGAAAAAAACGGTATGAAGCAGCCGTCGGTTTCACTCCATCTTGTATTTTCCGGCAATCCGGGAACAGGGAAAACAACCGTTGCAAGACTACTGGCAGAAATATACAAAGGTCTTGGTGTCCTTGAAACAGGACAGTTAGTAGAAGTAGACCGTGGCGGACTTGTAGTAGGCTATATTGGTCAAACGGCAATCAAAACCCAGGAGGTTATCGACTCTGCCATAGGCGGAATCCTTTTTATTGATGAAGCATACACCCTGACCGCAGGGAAAGGAGAAAACGACTTCGGTCAGGAGGCTGTAGATACATTATTGAAAGCAATGGAAGACCATCGTGATGACCTGATTGTCATTGTTGCAGGATATCCCGATTTAATGAAGGAATTTTTAAGCTCCAATCCGGGACTTCGTTCCCGTTTTAATAAATTTATCCATTTTGAGGACTACAATGGATCTGAGCTTATGACGATTTTTGAAAGCATGTGTCAAAAACAAGATTACAGGCTAGATGCTGCTGCAAAAGAATATGCTGTATCCTATTGGAACGACAGGGCGGCAAATCATGACGAAAACTTTGCAAATGCAAGAGAAGTTCGTAATTTTATGGAAAAAGCCATATCCAGACAGGCAACAAGAATCATTGCAATGAAAGATATCAGCGTAACCGCACTGGAGACCTTAACAATAGATGACCTTACGGACAATGCATAAATTTATATATTTTTTATTGTATTAACAGGTTTATTTTATTATAATTGAAAAAGCATGGCAACAGTTTCGCTTTTGTCATGCTTTCAATACGCAAAAAAGAAAGACAGAGGTATACATTTTGGATAAAATTTTTTCAACAGACAATCCCTTGTTCACATTTCTCGGAAGAATATGTGACATTTTTCTTCTTCATCTTCTTTGGATTATAACCTCCATTCCTATCATTACGATAGGAGCGTCAACGACTGCACTTTATTATACCGCCATGAAATCGGTAAAGCTGGAGGAGGGCTATATTGCAAAAAGATTTTTTAAAAGCTTTAAGGAAAACTTTAAACAGGCAACCATTATTTGGCTGATATTACTGGTTGTAGGTGCCGTATTTGCATTTGACCTGTATTTTGCCATTGCAAACAGCAAAAAGCTTCTTACACTTATATTTACGGTTATGACCTGCGTTTATTTATTTGTATTTTTCTATGTCTTTCCATTACAGGCAAGATTTTCCAATACGATAAAGGCAACCTTAAAAAATGCGCTTTTGCTTGCTGTAAAAAATATGCCATGGACTATTTTAATATTTGCCATAACCTTTTTGTTTATATATTCCCAGACCTTATCTGCGATTTTTGTATTTTACATGCTTTTTATGGGTGTCGGAACATATGCATATATTACGGCATTTATCTATAACAGGATATTTGAGCCATATCTGCCAAAGGAAAGAGCCATAGAGGATGACCGTTTCTTATCCGAAGAGAAGGAGAAAACAACAAAGAAGCTGGTCGTAACAGAGGAGGATGAAGGTGAAAATAAAATATCGGAGGATAGAAAATCCGATAATGAAAATAAGATACCGGAGAATACAAAATCCGATAATGAAAGCTCTGATAAAAGTAGCTCCGATATTGATACTGCTCCAGCTCCAAAGAAACGATTAAGTATTGCCGATAAGGTCAATAGTGTGACAGCTTACGAACAGGCAAACGAAGAGAAATAAAGGGCGTTTTCAACGCCCTTTCCCTATACACACCGTAGTAAAATAAACCTTCTCCACTCCTGCCGAAATCAACCGCTTTGCACATGCTTCTATTGTTGCACCTGTCGTATATATGTCATCTACTATCATCACATTTTTCATACCATCAGGGATTTTATTTACGCTGATGGCATTTTTAATATTATTCGCTCTTTCCAGATTATCCAGCTCCTTTTGGGGAGTCGTCTCTCTCCCTCTCGTCAATATATCGGAATAAACGGCAATCCCCAAGATATTTCCCAGCTTTTTTGCAAGAACCTCTGCCTGATTAAAGCCTCGTGCCTTCTTTTTATGGCTATACATAGGTACCGGTATTATCGCATCCACCTTCAGCAGGCCCATATATGGCATCAGCTTTTTTGCCATTTCCCTGCTATAGAAATCACAATATTCACGCTTATTATGATATTTTACGGAAAGTATACTGGATTTTATTGGTTCGATATAGTTAAATACGGGAAATCCTCTGATAAAATGTCTTTCATGGACAAAACAGTCGTGACAATATTCCTGATAATCATTTTCTATCTCCTTGCCACACCGCATGCAGCAAGGCACTTTGACATATGGAAGCTCCTTGTGTCTTCCACAAATAAGACCTGTGCCCTGTGCCATAACCTCGTCACACACAGGGCATCTTCTGGGATAGAGCAAATCTACAAACATTTCCTTTATCAATCGATATCTGCTCCCTTTATTTCTTTAATTCGTTCTGCAAAAGTAGTATACCGCTTCTGCTGGGCGGTATTATCTATCATAGACTTTACAATACCGATATTTCCTACAATAACAACACCCTTCCTGGCTCTTGTAACTGCCGTATACAGCAGGTTCCGGTTTAACAGCTTCGGCGGACCTGAAAGTAACGGAATGACAACCACCGGATATTCACTTCCCTGCGATTTATGTATGGTTATGGCAAATGCATGTTCCAGCTCATCAAGCTGGCTGTACAGATAACAGACTCTTCTTCCATCGTCAAATTCGACTATCATTCTCTGCTCGTAATCATCAATCTCTTTTACAAAACCTACGTCGCCGTTAAATACGCCGATTCCCTCTTCACGAACATAGCGGGAATTGTCATCCATAATTTTCCATTCCAGCTTATAATTATTCTTGATTTGCATGACCTTGTCCCCTACACGGAAGGTAACATCACCACGTCCTCTTTCCGCCAGATTACTGCTGTGGGGATTTAATATCTCCTGAAGACGGTTATTCAGGTTCTCAACACCCAGCTCATATTTTCTCATAGGCGTAAGCACCTGTATATCAAACGACGCCAGTCCGAAATAGTCAGGCAGCTTATGAAGAATAAGCTGCTTCAGCTCTGAAATGATATCTGCCGGATTATTTCGGGGAATATAAAAGAAATCCTTGCTTTTATTCTTGATTTCAAGCTGCTCCCCCGCATTTATCTTGTGGGCATTCATGATAATATCGCTGCCCTCTCCCTGTCTGAATATCTTGTCCAGCGTCGTTACCGAGAAAGCACCTGAACTTATAATATCCTTCAAAACATTCCCCGGTCCTACAGACGGCAGCTGATTGGAGTCACCAACTAACACCAGTCTTGTTCCCGGCATAACAGCCTGAAGAAGGCTATAAAATATTCCGCTGTCTACCATAGACATCTCATCAATAATAATGACATCCGTTTCCAACGGATTAGCGGAATTTCTTGCAAAGCTGTATCCGTTATCACCGTTTTCAGGATTACCGCCCGAAAGCTCCAGCATCCTGTGAATCGTCTGTGCCGTATACCCTGTAGCTTCCGTGATGCGTTTTGCCGCTCTGCCCGTCGGTGCGCCAAGCATAATCTCCATTTTCGCACTTTCAAATATCTTTATCAGCGCATTTATGGTCGTCGTTTTACCTGTTCCCGGTCCACCTGTGATAACCGCCACACCATTGTTTACTGAATTTCTGATAGCTCTTCTCTGACTGTCATCGAGGGTTATTTCTTCTTTTTCCTCTATGTCATCCATCAGCTTATCGGTACTTATATTCATCCGTATGCAATTTGCATCCAGTTCATTCAGTATTCTTGCGGAATTCAACTCGGTATAATAATTTATAGAAGAATAGACTGCCGTAATATGTTCATTTCCATAATCCGCCACACCGGTTTCTTTCTGCTGTACTACATTCTCCACAGATGCAATTTCCTTAATCACTACTTTTCCTTCCATGGAAAGCTCTATGATTCGGTTGCTTATGGATGCAAATAATTCCTCGTCATATTCTTCGGAATCATCCGTAAGCAGGGAATAGGTCTTATTGACAAGCATATTTTTCGGTAAATACATATGTCCAAGTCTGTTGGCATTTAACAATGTGTATAACAATGCCGCCCTGACACGGAAATTGGAATCAGGGCTGATACCCATTTTTTCAGCCATCTCATCTGCTGTCCGAAATCCGACACCCGTTATATCTTCTGCCACCTTATATGGATTCGTACGCACCACCTCGTACATATCATCACCATATTCATTATATATCTTAACTGCCAGATTTACCGATATGCCGTAACCCGTCAGGAAAATAACGGCATCCTGCATATCCTTCTTTTCATTATAGGATATCGCTATCTCTCTTGCTTTCCTGTCAGATATTCCTTTTATCTCGGCAAGACGTTCCGGTTCTTCTTCAATGATTCTAAGGGAATCCATTTTGAAACGCTTTACAATGCGCTTTGCCAGAGCTTCACCTACGCCCTTTATGACACCTGAGCTAAGATAACGCTCTACGCTGACGATATCCTCAGGTAATTTTATTTCGTATGATGTGAATTTGAATTGAAGGTCATATTGGGGGTGGGTAACATATTCCCCCTCTGCTGATATGTATATGCCCTCATTGATACCATGAAGTGTTCCCACAAAAATATCTTCGCCGTCTTCACCTGATACGGTGAAAACGGCATATCCATTGTCATCATTTTTATATATAACTTTTTCTACGTAGCCTTCCCTAACCACTTGCTGCTGTCTCCTAGTCCTTCTTTGAGCTGAGAAGCTCGATATACTTTCCTGTTCCGATCGCTACCGCTCTTAACGGGTCTTCCGCCGTCATGGTTGTTATACCTGTTTTCTCCTCAAGAAGCTCCTCCAATCCATGAAGAAGTGCGCCACCACCGGTAAGAACAATACCTCTGTCGGCGATATCCGCTGCAAGCTCCGGCGGAGTTCTCTCAAGTACCGAATGAACAGCCTCACATATCTGTGATGCCGGTTCACGTAAAGCCTCTTCTGTCTCGTCGGAAGTGACTGTAACGGTCTTCGGCAGACCTGTAACAAGATTTCTTCCTCTGATGTCAAGCGTTATATTTTCAGGTCTTCTGTAACAGGTACCTATCTTAATCTTGATTTCCTCGGCTGTTCTTTCACCAATCAACAGATTATGCTTCTTTCGCATAAATCTTACAATGGCTTCATCAAAGTCATCACCTGCAACCTTAATGGATGCACTGACAACAGGTCCGCCCAAAGATATAACCGCTATATCGGCAGTACCACCGCCGATATCTACAATCATATTTCCACACGGTCTGTAAATATCGATACCGGCTCCTATGGCTGCCGCTACAGGCTCCTCAATAATGGAAACCTCTCTGGCTCCTGCCGTATAGGTAGCATCTTCTACAGCCTTCTTCTCAACCTCTGTTACCTGTGACGGTACACAAACACTAATACGCGGACGTCTTCCAAAATAGCTTCTTCCTACAGCCTTCTGTATAAAATATTTCAACATTTTCTCTGTAACGGTATAGTCCGATATAACCCCCTGTCTGAGAGGTCTTACCGCTACAATGTTACCCGGTGTTCTGCCCAGCATCAGTCTGGCTTCCTCACCTATAGCAACTATCTTGTTTGTATCTCTATCATAAGCGACAACTGACGGTTCTTTCAGAACAACACCTTTGCCTTTAACATATACCAATATACTGGCTGTACCCAAGTCTATTCCAATATCTGCGCTTGCCATTATGAGTCCCCTTTCTATTCATGTACGTCTCTTAATATTACTAAAGAAGCATTCCTTCCGTCAAGCCATTTCATGCTAACCTCTGATAAATCCATTATCTTGTCCAGTTGTTTAATATAACTGCGCCAGCTTACCTCTTTTCTCTCTGTCAAAAACGGCTTCTGGACTACACCGATGCCTTTAAATTTATCGTGAAGGTCCTCTATGAGAATTTTGCTGTCCTTACCTGTAAAATCATACCCCAGCATATTATTCAGCGGCTGATTCGAGAACAAAACTTCTCCGGTTTCAGCATCTCTTATAAATATTCCCACTTCCAGATAATTGTATGTATCCACCAGCAGTTTATTTATATTACTGATATTTCCGTCGCCTTCTATACGCGTAAGTCTTCCCTGTATTACATTTCTGATATCATTTGCAAATTCCAGTTCTTCCTTGGTCCATGTCTTTTCCTCACTTGTATTGGCCATGACAAAGACACCGCTTACAAGATTATTGATCTCTATATAGAATGCAACAAAGCTCTTCACATTGCCGTTTTCCATTTCCTCTTCAAATATTTTATTCTTATGGTTATTATCCACTAAAATATATTCGACGCCCGGCGTTCTTTTATTGTTTAACAGTGATTTGCCCTTCTGCCAGTTAAAAATATATTCCTCCGCTGACATATTATGTCCCCTGGTCCACAGATAGCTGCAGTCATAAACACCGTCTTCATCCTTGGCGTAAATCGCCATAACATCCACATTCAGATACTCTCCGGTCTGTGACATAATGGCATTAATCGTGGCGCTGCTGTCATCATCCATGGCATTTAACGCATCCGTCAGTATTTTCTGACGCTGTACCTTCTCCTCCAGCATCATCTCCATTGACTTCGAACGCATTGCCTCCTTCGACAATATTCTTGAGCTATATGCATATTCGGAAAATATATTGCACAGCTTCCATTGGAGCTTATATACATTTTCCATATTCTTTACATCTTCACTGTCATAAGCACACGCTATCCATGTTGCAGCATGCCTGTCGCCTATGATAATCGGAGCCCCGCAAATCATACTGCCGTCTTTTCCATCGTCCATTTCCATCATTACCGGGACATTGTTCTTTAAAATAACGTCATTTAACTCCATATATATACTTTTATACTGCGGTTTTTCAAACAAATCATAAAAGCTGCCTATATGCTCAGCCGGACCCGCCGGTTCGGTAAGCTTCGTACCATCGGGTGCGATAACGGTTGAATACAGCCCGCTCAGTGCAGAAAATGCCTTCACGATGTCATTCCATTTATCGATATCAATATGTGTTTTATCCTCATCCCTGTCTTCTCCGCTGTTCATGATATATGACAGCTTATCCTCAAACACCTTCTTCGCTTCAACAACGCTGCTTTCCAAATCCTTCTTATCTGTCATATCCGATATAAACTGTTCAACGGTATATGAATTGTCATCCGACTGGGTAACGCTGCTCTGTCTTTTTACCCACATAACGGTGCCGAAATCCGTAACAATTCTGAACTCATCTTCAAAGTCAGATTTTCCTGTTTTGATTGCCGACTGTGTATTTGAGATCACTCTTGCCCTGTCAGCAGGATGAATATAATCAGACATCAGTCTGTTTCCATTTGCCAATATATCAACATTGATACCCAGACTTTTTGCATTTGGCGTTATATATACGAATTTCTCTTTTCCATATTCAAAATTCTGAACCAGAACAAAGCTTTTCAACTTACTCATGGCAGAAAGAATATAATTACTCTGATGCTCATCATATGCAGGTGGTCCACTCTTGATAAACAGGAACTCTACTCCGTCTACATCTCCGTCAGGTGTTCTAACAAGATGACACTTTACATTTGTCCTTCTGATAGATTTATCCGCTGCAATAAAGCGCACGCTCATTTCAAAATCACCGACATCC
Organism: Coprococcus sp.; assembly: GCA_017935345.1. Lineage (GTDB taxonomy): Bacteria > Bacillota > Clostridia > Lachnospirales > Lachnospiraceae > Coprococcus. The sequence goes on along the minus strand of JAGBHU010000050.1, from coordinate 132,125 downwards.
GTGGTATTTGCCTTATACAGCATCCCGACAAGCACATCGTAATCACTCTTTACCACCAAATCTGAAAGTCTCAGATTGCCCTTATAGAATTCCTCTTCTGCATATCCATATTCAGCTATATTTTTGGAAACATATCTTGTCTGCCATATTCCATTCGGCTTGAACAAGTATAACGCTATCAATCCTACATGATTGATAATCCGTTCCAAACTGACACTTCCTATCGATACATCTGAACGCAGCTCAAAAAGCACCATATATGCCTTTTGCCCCTCATATTCGAACTGATTGACAAATCCGCTTGTTACATACTTCTCTTTCGAATTAACGATAAGACTAAGCCGATGCCATATAATCGTTTTTTTATGTTCCAGTATCGACCAGAAATCGTCACTTAACATAAATTTATCCGGCTCCATGGATAATGATTCCACTTTACTGCCAAGTATCTTTACAGCCGAATTATTAATACCCAAAACCTCTCCGTCATCACAAAATAAAACAGCAGGATATTCTATGATGCCTAAAAAATCGGAATAATTTTTTAATTTACTGATTTTCATGATTGCACACCTTCTTCCGTATTCAACAACAAACGAAGCCTAATCCCTACAAAACCTGTTACCGAATCTTTCCCCCACACTTTCCTGTATAGACACATAAAACTTTCCTATGGGCCCCATAGAAAAGTTTTATGCATTAACCTCATATAAATATCAGTAATTACTGAACATCCTCTGACTCAGATGCAGCAGCCGCAGATGTAGCATCACTCTTAAGACCTGTAAATGCTCTATCGGCAACATCCTTCGTAACGGAACATGCCGCAACAACACCGTCAAGAGAAGAAAGAAGTTCTGTCATATAACTGCTGACACTCTCACACTCTCTCTTAACATTCATTCTAAGTCTGTACGCTTCATCAGTAGCTGTGTTCACAATGTTCTCAGCCTCCTGCTGTGCTTCTTCTTTCATCGTTCTGCATTCATATTCTGTCTTTGCACTCAGTGCCTCAGCTGCTTCATGAGCCTTATTTCTGGTTCTCTCACTCTCGCTGTATGCCTGATCCTTCATGGTTGTACATGTTGTCTCTGTCTGGTCATACATCTGCTGACACTTGATTTCCGTATCAACCTGAAGTTTATTACATCTGTCCATCGTCTCCTGTTCAAGGGCCTCACACCGTGCCTTAACCTCGGCTTCATGCTTTGCACATTCTTCATTTGTCTGGTTAATCAGTAAGTCGGCACTCTCTCTTGCCTCTAAAAGAGTTCTTGATATGGACTCATATCTTCCTGCTGACTCATATTCCTTCTGCTTATATGCGTTAAGCTGTTCCTTAAGTGATTCAATCTCACTCTCATAATCTGCATTTGCCGACTTAAGACTTTCTATCGTCTTGTTTGACTCATTCATGTTAACCTCACGCATCGTTTTCAGGCTTAACACAGCCTCACTAAGCTTATTAACATTTGCCTTGAGCTCGTCCACTTCTCTTGCATGCTCTGATTTCAAATCCTCGATATAATAATCTACAGAATTCTTATCATAACCACCAAACTTAACTGTCTTAAATATATCTGTCTTCATGTCAAATGCATTGTCTACTGTCTTATCCTTTGCCACAATAATCCCTCCAAATATTGATAGTCACTTTACTCCGCATATTATAACACAAATAGAAAGCTTTGCACAGACATTTTTCAGTTTTTTGGTTGCAAAGATTGAAAAGTGTGCTATATTGTAATTTGACTGCATTTTAATGTGCAGTCTTACACGCTATTACTACGGGTATGGAGGGGGTTCCTTATGAATAGAAAAATGAAATTTACAGCACTTGCACTGGTTCTGGTAATTCTTATCTCTTCTCTGGCAGGCTGTGCTCACAAAAAAAAGACCGCCTATCAGACATATATACAGAATCTTTTGGATGTGAACTACAAAGGTAATTTTGAGGACTATATAAAAGAAAGCGGCGGAAAGGAAACCGATGCCGTCAGTATGCACGGTGAATGTATCGCATACCTTGCAAACCAGCTGATAACACATTACTCGCTTGACAACGCAAAATCAATTACAATAAACAATACCTATCAGAAGCTAGCAGAAGAAATCTACAGTCATGCAAAATACGAGGTATCGGAGGGCTACAAAAAAGGTTCTGACTATTATGTAGATATTAAAGTATATCCGCTTAACATTCTGAATCAGGTATATGACGAGGTATTTCATTATATCGATACCTTTAATAAAAATGTAAGTGCCGGAACTTATAATAATTATACAAAAGAAGATTATGAAGAAGTATTCGCTCAGGGAATAGCCGATATATTGCAGTCAAAGTCTGCTAATATCGAATATGCAGAACCTGTAACAGTATCCGTAAAAATGATAGATGACGGTGAATATTATTATATAGACAAAGACGATTTAGCCAGGCTTGATGCAGCAATGCTGGCACTTGAAGAGCAGGCTCCGCCAACAACGGAAGGTGTTACGGAATAGAATACCGGCAATACGGTTATTGACAGTTTCATACAAATATGTAACAACAGACAAAACAGAGAGACTTTGAATCTATTTAAAGCCTCTCTGTTTTACTTTGTAAAATTATTTATTCAAAAGAAATATATTCTTTACTTCTCTTTAAATGTAAACTCTTCATTTGCCAGTTTAAAATGGCTGCCGTCAATGAGCATCATATCCGTACCGCTGCTTATTACCTTTCCGCCAAGATATGTATGATTTGTAGATTTATTATCTCTCAGATAATACACACCGTTTACATTTATGATGTATGCATGACGACGGCTGACCGAATTATTATCAGTAACCTGATAATCAACACCCTGTGATGACTTTCCGATACAGAATATCGGCTTATCAATACGAATTCTCTCACCCGTTCTTGTTCTTACTATAACAGGACCGGCCTTTGTTCTAAGTGTTCCCGTAAGCACCGTAGTAGAGGTATCATCTGAATCATTGTCAATATCAAAGCCTATGTCGGTTCCTGAGTAATCTCTCTTCTCCTTAGCCAATTTGAATGAGGAGGTTACGGCAGCACCTGAACTGCTGTCAGGAATCTCAATCGATGCAGTTGCCTTCTCCTGCCCTATCAGATCTCTCTCATCCTCAGGATGTGCAATATTATCATTTTTGAAATCTATAATAAATTTATAGAATTCAGACAGATAAAATATCTTATTATGGTCAAAATATTTTATCAGCTCATATCCACAATCAGATGCCTTTTTATTTGCAAAGCTAAGACGGCTTACAAACTCTCTGACAAACTTCTCCATGTTACATTTGTCCATCTGCTTATCAATAGGCAGAAACACAAGCTGTACAGCCATATTCTTAAGGTCAATATACATATAGCCTGTATTTAAAATAACCTTACCGATAGACAGCTCATTTGCTTTAATATACATAAGCTGGTCCACGATACTGAACATGATATCAAGAAGCTCATCCTTGTGGATTTTCTTTGTAATAAACTGTTCCATTGTAATCATAGCGGGAATGGAATATGTCAAAGCTCTCTGACCATCTATATATTCTTCGTGGCAAAAACTGTTATTTCCCACAAATGATGTATTATATAGTTCTACCTCACTATGCAATACTCTTACATCGTCTTCAATTTTGAAATATAATTTATATTCATCACATAAATATATTTTATCTGCGCTCATAAAAACACCCTCCGTAACCAATTCTTGTAGCAGATTTACTCCACTGTAACTGATTTTGCCAGATTACGCGGTTTATCTACATCAAGTCCTTTTGCATCAGACGTATAGTATGCAATCAGTTGCAGGATAACAGCAGCAGAAAATACTGTAAACAAACCATCTTGTTTAGGAATACGGATATGCTTGTTACAGATATCTGCATCCTCAACCTTTTCATCCATACTGATCAGTATAACATATGCACCTCTGGCCTTTACTTCACGTATATTCGAGATAACCTTACCATATACGGCATCCTGCGTAGCAAGTGCTATAACAGGAACATTCTCCGTAATCAGTGCTATCGTTCCATGCTTCAGTTCCCCGGCAGCATACGCCTCTGCATGAACATATGAAATTTCCTTCAGCTTCAGTGCAGCTTCCAGTGAAAGTGTATAGTCAATACCTCTTCCTATGAAGAACGCATCCGGTGCCATTTTTATAAAATTCGCTACAGCCTTTACCTTATTTGCCTGCTCAAGCGTTTCCTCTATAACAGGTATCACCCCTAACAACTGTTTTACGAATTCCTTAGCTCTGTCTTCCGTATATATTCCCTTAACAAGGCCGATTCTGCATCCGATAAGATACATAGCCGCCATCTGTACGGAATATGCCTTTGTGCTTGCAACGGCAATTTCAGGGCCTGCATGTGTATAAAATACATAATCACTTTCTCTTGCTATGGTTGAACCCTTAACATTTACGATTGAAAGAACCTTTGAACCACATCGCTTGGCAAGTCTGAGTGCCTCCAATGTATCAATCGTTTCGCCTGACTGTGATGTAACAATAACAAGCGTCTTATCATCTATAAGCGGTTCTTTATATCTGAACTCCGATGCAATCTCTACATTTACCGGTATCTTAAGCTCTGACTCAATCATTGCCTTGCCTATCATTCCTGCATGCATCGCAGTACCACATGCAACAACCGTTATATTCTGACAGTTCTTAAATACTTCGTCATCGATTCCATCCTCGGTAAAATCAGGAAGTGAATTGACGATACGAGGTGTTATGGTATTACGAAGTGCCTCCGGCTGTTCATATATCTCTTTCAGCATGAAGTGCGGATATCCACCCTTCTGGGCTGCCGTAATATCCCATGTAATCTCAAGCATCTGAGGCGTTACTACATTTCCCTTCATATCCTCCACCTTTATTCCTGTTTCGGAAAGTGTCAGAATATGATATTCGGGTACGACAAAATATTCCTTTGAAAATGAAATGACGGCTGTTAAGTCCGATGCAATAATTGCTCCTTCATCGCTATAGGCAGCAACCATAGGGCTTACGTTTCTTACTGCATAGATTACTCCCGGTTTATCGGAGAACATAATACACAATGCAAATGAGCCTGCAATCTTCTTAACCGCTTTTCTTATCGTATATATAGGGTCCCCGTCATATAATGTATCAAGAAGTGCCGCCACTACCTCTGTATCCGTCTCTGATATCAGTTTATCCTGAAGTCCGAATTCTCTTACAATCTCGCCATAGTTCTCTATAATCCCGTTATGTATAAGAGCAACATTACCGCATTTATGGGGATGCGCATTTACATCCGTTACCCCGCCGTGTGTAGCCCATCTTGTATGACCGATACCGCATGTAGAGGTATAATCCTTGTCGCTGCAAAGCTGACGTAAATCGTCTACCCGTCCGGCCTTCTTCTTAATAATCAGTGTATCATCATCATTTAAAAGAGCAATTCCTGCGCTGTCATATCCTCTGTATTCAAGCTTCGCAAGCCCATCTATCAGAATATCCTTTGCAGGCTGCTTTCCTGTAAATCCAATAATTCCACACATAAAAATAAATCTCCTTTCGGCTATGACCGGCCAATATGCCGGTGTTTTTCATTTGCACATATCCGCATTTGCAAACATGGCAATACTGTTTTCCGGTCATGGGCATTTGTTTTGAGGTTGCCCTCATATTTGAGCCGCATGTGCGCATCCGGAAAAATGCGTAGAGGCATCCGCCGAATATTCGATAACCTCTATCCTCGTTATCCCTGAAGATATCATATGTACATTCCCCGCAATTTGAAATTACATTTTATCCAGGGTTCATGGCGCTAAGATTTCTAAATCTTTCAAAAATTGAGCCCCTCCTATCGGTCAATCAACAAAATTTTATCATAATTCGGTTAATAAATCAATGAATAGTAGGAAAAGCGCCCTGACAGAACCTTATTATCGTCCTGTCGGGGCACTCATATGTGTATTAATCTGAATTAACTGATAAATGAGCCACCAGGAAATCCCTTTTCTGTTGTAAGCAGTGATAAATCACCATCAGGATTCTCTGCACAAAGAAGCATACCCTCTGAAACAACTCCTGCCAGCTTACAAGGCTTCAGATTTACAATGGCAACTACCTTCTTGCCTATCATTTCATCTGCCGTATAGAAGCCCTTAATTCCTGAAACAATCTGCTTTACATTGTTCTCGCCGAATTTGACCTGAGAACAGAGCAGCTTTCTGGAATTCTGAACCTCCTGACAATCAACGATTTCACCAATCATAAGCTGCATCTTCTGGAATTCCTCAATGGAAATCTCAGTTTTATCAAGAACTGACGGGTCACTCTTTAATGCTGCAACCTTTGCCTCCGCCATCTTAATCTTCTTGTGTGCATCCGAATTCTCATTCTCTTCCTTCTGTTTCTTTGCCTTCTCGTAGATGGTTTCCTCTTCTACAGGCGCAAACTTTGCAACCTCCGCCATTACCTCTTCAGCATCAAGCCTTGCAAATAAAATTTCAGGCTTTTCCGTAACCTTATTGCCGGAAGGATACAATCCGAAGCTTCCAAGCTCTGTAACCTTTCTCTTGGTTGTGTTAAGCTGGTTTAAAATCTTAATGGATGTATCAGGCATATATGGTTCCAGAAGTGAAGCACCAATTACAATACTTTCTACAAGGTTGTAAAGAACCGTATTCAGCCTGTCCTTCTTATCCTCTTCCTTCGCAAGCGCCCAAGGCATTGTTTCATCGATATATTTGTTGCATCTCTTGAACAAAGCAAATATTTCTGAGATTGCATCGGCAACCTTGAGCTTATCCATACATTCCGCTACTTTATAACGACAGTCCAGCACTACCTTTTTAAGGTCCTTATCGACCTCTTCTTCTGTCTTGGTATTTGTAACAACGCCGTCAAAATATTTATTTGACATGGATATTGTTCTGTTTACAAGATTTCCGAGTGTATTTGCAAGTTCGGAGTTAATCCGCTCTATAACAAGCTCCCATGATATCACACCGTCATTTTCAAACGGCATCTCATGCAGCACGAAAAATCTTACGGCATCAACACCAAAGAGTCTTACCATGTCATCTGCATACATAACATTTCCTTTAGACTTGCTCATCTTGCCATCGCTCTGTATCAGCCACGGATGGCCAAATACCTTCTTTGGCAAAGGAAGGTCAAGAGCCATCAGCATAATCGGCCAGTAAATGGTGTGGAATCTCAAAATATCCTTTCCTATCAGATGAAGGTCGGCAGGCCAATATTTATTGTATAATTCATCACTACGTCCATCCACATCATATCCAAGACCGGTGATATAGTTTGAAAGTGCATCAATCCAAACATAAATGACATGCTTATCATCAAAATCAACAGGTATGCCCCATTTGAAAGATGTTCTTGACACACATAAATCCTGAAGTCCCGGTTTCAGAAAATTATTTACCATTTCATTTTTTCTTGATTCAGGCTGAATGAAATCAGGATTTTGCTCAATATGCCTCATCAGCCTGTCCTGATATTTGGAAAGCTTGAAGAAGTATGCCTCCTCCTTTGCCTCCTCCACAGGTCTGCCACAATCCGGACATTTTCCGTCTATGAGCTGTGAATCCGTAAAGAAAGACTCACATGGAGTACAATACTTTCCTACATATTCGCCCTTGTAAATATCACCCTTATCATACAGCTTCTTAAATATCTTCTGAACCTGCTTTTCATGGTAATCATCTGTTGTCCTGATAAATTTGTCATAGGATGTGTTCATCAAATCCCAGATATTTTTAATCTCACCGGCTACCTCATCTACAAATTCTTTTGGAGTCTGCATGTGTTCAAAAGCCTTGTTCTCAATCTTCTGCCCATGTTCGTCTGTTCCTGTCTGGAACCTTACATCATATCCGGTGAATCTCTTATACCTTGCAATGCTGTCAGCCAGCACAATCTCGTATGTGTTGCCTATATGAGGCTTACCTGAAGCATATGCAATGGCAGTTGTAATATAATACGGTTTTTTTGCCATTTCAAAAACCCTCCTTAAAAAAACTACAGGCACAAATGAAATGCCTGCGCAAGTACTAAAATTATAAGTCGTTTTTGTATATATTGTCAAGAAATTAGAGGAAGATTTGTTAAAAAATCCCTAAGGCGAAAGCTTTTTATTTTCGCCCACCCCTTCTTCGATAAATAAAATATGCCACAAGGCACACAGTTGCCAAAAACGACAGAATACACCCTATTTTAAAACCTGCTAATCCCGAATACTTAATTATTACCTTATGCGTTCCTGTGGTAAGCTTGATACGCAGAACATTATTTTCTCCCTTCACCGTTTCAAGTCCCCAACCTCTGTTATCTTTCGCGGAATAACCCGGATAATATAAAAGCGGCACTTCAACGTAATCACCATCAGACACGTTCTCAAGCTCCAATGTGATATTTGTTCCGTTCTTTTCATAGGAAATAAGTTCAATTTCACCGCCTGCTACAGTATACTTTTCCGGTACAAGCAAATCCTTATTTGTGCCAAAAATAAAATATTCATCATCATATCCCGCCGAATATACTCTGGAAGCTGCCTGTCCCTTTCTCAGAACGGCACCATAGCTTGTTGTGTAGGCGGTTCCAAAAACAGAAAAAGCTATCGCGCAAATCAGACAGGTAAGCCCTATCGTTCCCTTTTTGAGATTATCCTTCTTCACATAGGATGCCACCACTGCTGCCGATACCATGCATATAATCGGTGATGCAAGATTTAAAAAACGCCATGGCATTCGAACCGTACCAGCAAACAGGTTAAAAAGCTTCCATTTTTGCAGAAGCTCCGATGGAAACAACGTGCTTGCCATGAACAATATAAATACTGCAAATAAAAATATTGCGAGATAAAAATCATTGTGCTCAAGCTTTCTTTTGCGCTGAAAAATGAAATACAATACGACAATGGCAAAGCAGAACGTGACACAGCTCCCAAGGGAAAGTGACATATTTCCGGGTATCCCCAGCGGTATAAGCTGAGAAAATCCGAATTTATCATTAAAGAAGTTAAACATTTCCGCAGGAAAAACAGCATTGCTGAAATACTCTGTATTTTCCGGAGTGTGCCGAATCGCAAGGTCTACACTAAAATAGTAAGTAGCAAACGGAATTAAATACCATAGATTTATCAGCACGATAGATACTACCGCCTTTATAAATGCAATATACCGTTTCTCCTTTATGAAATCCCTCACAAATATTACCAACATGACAAGCACAAGTATTGCCACAAAAATACAGCTTATTACATGTGAATGGAAAATGGCACTACAGCCCAACATAAAAACCCACCATTTTGATTTATCGCCCTTCAAAATGTAATAAAGTCCAAGAATCACAATCGGGAAAAAGGTCATTGCCAGTGTTTCTCCAATCGCCGCACGAAAGAACATGTTTTCTGCACGCCAGGTAGAAAATGTATAAACCACCGCAGAAAAAAGTCCTGCGAAATCGGATTTTGCGATTTTCTTCGTACAGAAATACATGATAAATGCAGTCGCAAGATTAATTGCAAACAGAAATATTTTATACGATACGACAAGTGACACACCGCACAACCGCAGCAATGCAGGCAGATATAAAAACAATCCGGGATAAATGCTGGCGGTAAGATACCCGTAACCATTATTATGTGTAGGATCTATTCTTACAGGGAACTGCCCTGAAAGCAGGCCATCCTTTATACCCTCAATTCTGTAAAGATGAAAATTCAAATCCTGACCATAGCTTATATAATCACAAAAAATCGGATAGCTTGCAAACACGGCGACTGCAATCAAAGCAACATAAATTGCTGATTTTTGAAGCTCTTTCTGTTTTTTGAAATGGATGTATCCTATATAAATCAGAAATGCCGCAATCATTAGCGATATAACCAGTGTATCGTTAAAGATTGCCCCTTCTTTTTCAACATACACATTGGTAGCACGATCCGAGCTTCCTTTTATCATAATCAAGCTCTCATCCTGAGCAATTTTTACACTGATTATCCCATTTCCGTTTCCAAGTATTGTTCCATCAGCATCGGATACAATAAAATCACCTTCGCAGTTTATTTTAAAGGTATACATTCCCTTTGGCAGAGAAAGCTGGGGTGCATATAATGTATACCCCTGAGAAATGCCTTCATTGGTCAATTCAAAAGACAGTTTATTTGCCGTCAGCGAATTGAGCATAAGAAATAGAGTTATAATGATAACCCCCATAATATAAATATAAAATCCGGTGTCTCCCTGTCTTGTAACAGCATAACTACTTTTTTCTTTTTCATTTTGCATATCTTTTCTACCCTCTTTCATTTTAATAATGATAACATAACAATAATTTTTACTCAATAAAACGTGTAATAAAATGATTTTAATCCTCACTGCAATTTACCAAAAACTCAAATGCCGCAAATATTTACAATTAGGGGATTATAAGATATAATTTTATTTTTAGAGACAGCATTCTATTTTTAGAGAAATATCATTATGAAAGAAGGATAGCCACTATGAAAAATATGTTGAATTTTAAGAACTTCTCTGCTGATGAGCTGATGGAAATTTTAAATCTGGCTCTGGATATGAAGAAAAACCCTGAGAAATACAGCCATGCCCTCGAAGGCAAGAAGCTGTACACTCTATTTGAAAAGACTTCTACAAGAACCTTCCTGTCATTTACAACAGGTATCACAGAACTTGGCGGTACATATTATAACCAGCTTTGGAAGGATTCAAATTTTGTATTAGGTGAGCCTGTTTCAGAAATTAAATATGTATGCAGGAATGTAGATATTATCATGGCAAGACTTGTTAAGAACGAAACCGTTGAGCTGTTTGGCAATCATGTAACAGTTCCGTTTATTAACGGTTGTGACAATTCATACCATCCATGCCAGATACTTGCTGATGCCCTTACAATTCTTGAGAAATTCGGTACGTTAGATGTCAAACTCATGTATATTGGCGCAAAGAACAATGTATTTAACTCACATGTTGAATTCTTCTCAAAGATGAAGAAAGGTACACTTTATGGACTTACTCCGCTTGTAAATGACACCGCATGCGGTTCTGATTTTTACGAAGAAGCTAAGAAATCCGGCTACTATATCGAGCTTGACACTTCCATGACAATGGAAGAGGCAAAGAAATATGCAAACGATATGGACATCCTGTATACCGATACATGGGTTGACATGGAATTCTTTAACAATCCTGCCTATAAGGAGCAAAAGGAGGCAACACTTGCAAAGATGATGCCATACCAGATCAACGAAGAATTTACAAAAGACAGCAAAGCGATTGTATTCCACGATATGCCTATGCATGCCGGCTTTGAAATCTCACAGGGTATTATTAATCAAAATCTTGAGCATATCCTGGACGAGGCAGAGAACCGCCGCCATGTTGAAAAGGCTGTGATGTATACGTTAATAAACTCTTAGTCAGCTTATCTCAGCTATTGATTGAGATAAAATACAAAATTACTTAAGGAGGCTGTAATGAAGCACTTAATAGACCCTATGGATTTAAGCATAGAAGAGCTTGATAATATCCTTAATCTCGCACAGGACATTATAGACAATAAGGAAAAGTACAGCGAAGTATGTAAGGGCAAGAAGCTTGCTACTTTGTTTTTTGAGCCAAGCACAAGAACCAGACTCAGCTTTGAAGCTGCCATGATGGAACTGGGCGGTAATGTCCTCGGATTTTCATCTGCCAGCTCATCATCTTCCGCAAAAGGAGAAAGTGTCGGTGACACGGTTAAGGTTGTGAGCTGCTATGCTGATATTATAGCTATGAGACATTTCAAGGAAGGCGCGCCTATGCTTGCTACCATGAAATCAGATGTTCCTATTATCAATGCAGGTGACGGCGGTCATAACCACCCTACCCAAACTCTTACAGACCTTCTTACCATCAAGAGAGAAAAAGGACGCCTTGACCATCTCGTCATTGGTTTATGTGGCGATTTAATGTTTGGACGAACCGTACACTCTCTTATCAAGGCGCTTTCACGATATGAAGGTATCGAATTTGTACTGATTTCACCTGACGAATTAAAAATTCCTGATTATATAAGAACAGAAGTCATAGAGAAGAATAATATACCATATAGGGAGATTACATCCATGGAAGATGTAATCGGTGAACTTGATATTCTCTATATGACAAGAGTACAGAGAGAGCGTTTCTTTAACGAAGCAGATTACATCAGACTAAAAGACAGCTATATACTGGACAATTCCAAGCTTGCTCTTGCAAAATCCGACCTGTCTATTCTCCATCCGTTACCTAGAGTAAATGAGATTGCCGTAGAAGTTGACGATGACCCAAGAGCCTGTTATTTCAGGCAGGCACTAAATGGTAAATTTGTCAGAATGGCACTGATTATGACCTTATTGGGATTGGAGGCGTAAAATTATGAACATAGACAGCATACAAAACGGTATCGTTCTTGACCATATAGCAGCCGGTAAAGCACTTCAGATATATAATGATTTGCAGCTTGATAAACTCGACTGTTCAGTAGCTATCATAAAAAATGTAAAAAGCCGTAAGATGGGGCGTAAAGATATCCTGAAGATAGACCAGGAAATCGATATCAACCTTGACGTACTTGGTTATATCGACCCTGATATATCAGTAAACATCATAAAGGACGGCAAACTAATAGAGAAAAAGAAAATAGAACTTCCGGAAAGACTGGTAGGCATAAAAAAATGTACAAATCCACGTTGTATAACCACTACCGAGCAGGGTATACAACACATATTTAAGCTTACCGACAGAGAAAAACGGATTTATAGATGTATTTATTGTGAGGCAGATAAGTAAAAAATATTTACTTTTCTAATTTATGTGCTATAATCTATAAAGTTGTTTGCGATTTGTCGCAGATTTATGTAATGAGGTGCAATATGGAACAATATGTTATCAAGGGCGGTAATCCTCTTGAGGGAGAAGTAACGATAGCCGGTGCAAAAAATGCTGCATTAGGTATTCTGGCAGCTGCCGTTATGACCGACCAGGAAGTTACAATAGAGAATGTCCCAAATGTACGAGACACCAGAGTATTACTTCAAGCTATACAGGGCATTGGCGCAAGCGTCAGATATATAGATGAACACACGGTTGCTATATGCGGCGGAACGATCAGACCAAACGGAGATTTGTGTGTAGATGATGAGTTCATCCGTAAGATAAGGGCTTCATACTATTTATTAGGTGCTTTGCTTGGAAAATATAAACATTCACAGGTGGCATTACCGGGCGGATGTGATATCGGTGCAAGACCTATTGATTTACATATAAAAGGATTTGAAGCACTTGGTGCTACCGTCGATATCACAAACGGTATGATACAGGCACATGCCGATAACCTGACGGGCAGTCATATATACATGGATGTTACCTCCGTAGGTGCAACCATTAACGTAATGATGGCCGCTGTCCTTGCCGAAGGGAAAACAACGATTGAAAATGCAGCAAAAGAGCCGCACATCGTTGATGTGGCAAACTTTTTAAACAGCATGGGTGCCAATATCAAGGGTGCCGGAACAGATGTAATCCGTATACGCGGTGTAAAAGAACTTCACGGAACAACCTACTCCATTATTCCTGACCAGATTGAGGCAGGAACATTTATGGTAGCCGCAGCCGCCACAAAAGGAAATATTCTGATCAAAAATGTTATACCAAAGCATCTTGAGGCAATTACCTCAAAGCTTACGGAAATAGGTGCTTCCGTTATAGAATATGACGATTCCGTACGTGTAATGGCTGACAAGCGGCTCAAATCAACAAATATTAAGACGCTTCCTTATCCGGGATTTCCTACTGATATGCAGCCACAGATGGCAGTTACACTTGCCCTCTCTAACGGCACAAGTATCGTAACGGAAAGCATATTTGAAAACAGATTTAAGTATGTGGCAGAGCTTTCCCGTATGGGTGCACATGTACGTGTAGAAGGAAACACGGCAATTATCGATGGTGTGGAAACCTTCTCAGGTGCCAATGTCGCTGCTCCTGACTTACGAGCAGGTGCTGCGCTTGTTATCGCTGCACTTGTTGCAGACGATTTCTCAATTATAACGGATATTAAATATATTCAGCGTGGATATGAAAAATTTGAAGAAAAACTCAAAGATCTTGGCGCTTTCATCGAAAAGGTTGAAACCGAGAAAGATATTCAGAAATTCAAGCTGAAAATAAGCTAACTTAAAAACACAGCCGAGGCATATATTACAGACAGCGGCAGTTATATATATTGTTTTCCGAATCGCTTGCGCTTAGTAAAATACGTAGTGGTACTAAACTCGTGCACAGCACTTGTTAAGTACCAACGTATTTTAATATTCTTCAAACAGTATATATAACTGCCGCTGTCTGTAATACATGCCTTAGCTGTTTTTAATTTACTCTTTGCAGAAACGATAATAACACTATCCCTGTTTCGGCATATTATCTCTGATATAGGCACATATATCTTCTACGGTCTCAAAATTTACTGTCTCGTCAAAGGATACGGCAAATTTCTCTTCTATGAGAAGTGCAAGCATTATCATTCCGAGAGAATTGATTCCAAGGTCATTTTTCAGTGAGCTTTCCATTGTAACATTGGTCATGTCCATATCAGGCATGGCATCACCTATTATCACTTTCAGTCTGTTAAATATTTCTTCCATTGTTGTTCTCCTTTTACTGATTTCTGTCTATTTTCATTGCAGGAGTTCTCTTAAAATCCTCCGTACGGATTACAATTTTCGATACCTGTTTAAAAGTATCCAATGTTCGGTTTATATCTGCTGTTATCTGCTTAAACATTTCTTCTATTTCATCAGGAGTCTTTCCTGTAACGGCAGGCTCATATGGGAGAATTTCAATGCCAATCACATTTTTCCCGTTCATCTCCATCTCTTTTACAAGACAATCCTTTATGCTGTCATTCTTGTAGAATTCCTCTTCTATTTCTTCAGGTGATACATTCTCACCATTTGCAAGAATCATCAGATTTTTAATTCTTCCCGTAATATAAATGAGTCCGTTTTCATCCATGCGAACTAAATCCCCTGTCCGCAGATAACCTTCCTCATCAAAAGCGGCAGCCGTACTTTCGGCATCATTATAATATCCCTGCATCAGATTATCGCCCTTAACTCTCAACTCGCCATCTACGATCTTGTACATCTGTTCCGGATAAATCATACCCATAGAGTCAGGATTTTCCAGAACATTCTTATTGCCCGACGTAAGATTTGCCCCCTCCGTCAAGCCATATCCGGCAAGAACACCAATGCCAAGGGCATCTATCTCCTGCATCAGTCTTGGCGGTACGGGTGCCGCACCGATAATAAACATCTTGAGACTCTCGGAAAATGCTTTCCCCTTCAGCTTGGAAAGATTTACTATAATCTCTGCCATTCCGGGTACCAGTACAAGCGTAGTCGGTTTTAATATCGGTATCATACCGATTGCCCGCTTGACATCCCTGCATTCAAAAACAAGACCGCCCGTATATATAACGGACAAAAATCCCTTTACCAAGCCAAAGATATGTGACAGTGGAAGAATTGCAATATATCTGTTATACAATACCCCCTTTGTTATAAAGCAGCCATTAAAGGCTCCCCGCATCATGGCACCATGTGTCATAACTGCGCCCTTTGGTATTCCCGTCGTTCCGCCGGTCATACAAATTGAGCAGATGGTATCCTTTGTCACGTTTTCCGGCTCTTGCGGCTCACACGCTACATATTCTGTCGTATTTCTTATCTCTATAAAATCAGGAACCTTTTCCTCTAAACTTTTATCGTAAAATATTCCTTTTATATCAAATTTTTTAGAAAGTCCTGCAAGTGCCTGCGGTACAAGAGAAGCAGGCATCATTACACTGATATAACCTCCCGTAACAATCGCAAGATAAAGCTCCATTGCATCCATGGTATTGGGTGCAAATACGGCTATATGGTCTCCCGGCTGATACCCCAGCTTCTTTAACTGTCCTCTTCTGACTGCCACACGGTCATACAACTCTTCATAGGTATATGTCACCCTGCCATCTGAAATAACAGGCAGCTTTCTATACTGCTTACAGGCGAATTCCAAAAGTTCGTTTATTGTAGGCATATAATGAAGCAGCGCTCGTTCTCCTTCCGTAAGCATTGCATTAAAATAATCCCATTGTCTCTGATTTGTATCTGCCATAACTATACTCCTTCCACAAACAGCCTCATGCTATATTAGTATTTTTGTACTCTGATACACTATCATCTTCATCCAGCTCATCATACATGTTTTTGACAATATTCTTAAAACGCTCTGCTTCATCTTCAATTCCGGATACCGTCATCTTGGATATGTTAAGCGACATCGGCGTTCCAACTTTAAATCTCAGTTTTTTTCTGGAAAACAGCTTATACTTTCCGTTTGTGGCAACAGGAAGCACCTTGGCACCTGTCGTCATTGCAAGCATAATAAAGCCGGACTTAAAATCCTCAACTGCATTTTCTTTTATTGTTGTTCCTTCAGGGAAAATAATGACAGACTTACCTTCTTTCATCTGCTCCTCACACTCATGAATCCATTTCGTCGACGCATTTTTCCTGTCGACAGGAATACATTGACAATCACCAACCAAATATTTAAAAAACGGTTTCTCCAGCAAATCCTTTGCCATGAGTGAGCATACATTCTTATTTCGGAAAAGATATCTTACGACGACACCGTCTTCTGCCGACATATGATTGCATATAATAATACAAGGTTCCGTAAGCTCAGCGTTCTGCAGCTTCTCATCCTCATATGTAATATCCGGCTTATAGCAGATATTGACGGCTCCCATAAACAATGCTTCTTTTAAAATATTTCTTTTTTCTTTCATGAATATCACCTGTCCTTTTGTATATCCAAAAGTTATACTTCCTCAGCTTTGCCTTAAAGTATATCGGTGAAGTTACAACTGAATTTCAACTAAAGTTCAACGATTGTTGAACTTTGACGTTTTTTGCCTGTTAAATCATAAAACAATGGTAAAAACAGCACCGCCATTTTCTGCATTCTCTACCATAATGACACCCTTATATCCGTCCACAATCTTTTTCACAAGGGCAAGACCAAGACCGTTTCCTTCTTCCCTATGAGAACTGTCGCCTTGATAAAATTTGTCAAAAATATGCTTTTTCTCGACGTCATTTCCTATGCCGGGGCCCTCATCCTCTATGGAAAAGAAAATACTGCCATCCTTCTTTATCAGCTTCATGGTAATAACACCACCGACAGGACTGAACTTTATGGCGTTATCAATCAGGTTATTCCAAATATGGGCTGTCAGGCTTTCGTTTCCGTCAAACATAATATTTTCTAAATCCACGTCAAATTCTATATCCTTCTCTGTCCATTTGGATTCCAGCATAAGAAGCGACTGCCTTATCTGTTCATCTAAACGAAACAGCTTCGTCTTTGCCTCAATGACCTGATTATCTACCTTGGTCAAAAGCAGAATATTACTGACAAGTCCTGACAATCTCTTCGTATTTAACATTATCTTTTCTATATATTCCTGCTGCTCAGGTGTTACATCCTCACAGCCCTGAAGCAGGGTTGCATACCCCTCTATGGCATTAATGGGTGTTTTAAACTCATGGGAAACATTCGAAACAAAATCACTTCTCAAAATCTCCGTTGTACTCAGCTCCTCCGCCATCGTGTTAAAATCACCATATATATCCTGAATTTCCCTGAAACGCATTTTAGAATCCAGTCTGATATCAAAGTTGCCGTCTGCTACGTCACTCATCGCCTTCGTAAGCTTGGTAATCGGTCCGAAGAACATACGGCTGAGTATTAATGTTATGATAAAGCCTACCATAAGGCATACTGCAAACAGCCATAAAGAGGTAGGAATATTAATCGCCCTATGAAACACATTGTTTATGATATATGGAAATATGGAAAGCAGTATCACGACAAAAGCCAGCGTAGCCATGACAACAATCGTAAAATAAATACTCAGGCTCATAAGGCGCTTCTTTCTTATGTCATGATTCCTGTTTTGCATTTTATGTTCCGTCTTTTCTTTTCTCTTTACAGCTCTGTTATCCTTTGTGTCCTGTTCATTCATATCTCTTGTATCCACTATCCTTTATATTTATTTCCGTATCACCTTTGTCCTGACACGTTTCTTATATCTGCATTTCCTACAGCTTTACTACTTTATATCCTACCCCGCGCATCGTCACAATCTTAAAATCTTTATTATCCCTAAATCTGTCACGCAGCCTTCCTATATGTACATCAACCGTATGTGTATCGGTCTCCGAATCATAACCCCATATATCGTCCATCAGCTGCTGCCTTGTAAATATCCTGCCGGGAAATGACACCATCTTATAAAGCAGCATAAATTCCTTCTGGGGAAGCACCTGACTTTCCCCATCGGATATTACCGTCAGCGAATCACATTCAAGAATGGTATCTCCAATTACCTGTCTGCGTTCATTTATCATCTGCGCCCTTCTGAGAAGTGCCGAAACTCTGAGAACCATTTCATTTACATTGATTGGCTTAACCATATAGTCATCCGTTCCCGACAAGAAGCCCATACGCATATCATCAAAGGCATCCTTCGCCGTAATCATCATGACAGGCATCGTCTGCTGCATTTCACGAAGCTGCCTTACCAACCCATAGCCATCTACTACAGGCATCATAATATCTGAAATAACCAAATCAAAATATTCTGCATTTATGGCATTGAGAGCCTCCTGACCGTCTGACACGCCTTTTACAAAATATCCGTTATTTTCCAATACACGCTTAAACAATTGTCTGAGCTCATAATCATCCTCTGCAATCAAAACCTTAAACATCGTCAGTCTCCTTCTATACAAAGCTTTCTTCTATTCCTTTTTTCTGCAATCTACAACTCTGATTTTACATATAAATTTTTCATGTGTAAATTGATTTCTTGAAAATTATATATGCCTTGTTAAAAGTGATTTTCACTTTGCACTTTTACTATCAATTTATCAAATCACATTTTCGAAATCCAAATCATAATACAAATCTTACATTTTAGCAAAAAAGCTAGATTTTCCAAGATTTTTTACGAAAAAAGGGTGTTCATTTATAAATATTATGGTAAACTAAATTTGCATGATTTTGACAAATACCATTTGGTTATATAAATTGATTACTTTATGTAAGGGGATGTATAAAAGTGACAACAAAAGCGAACAGAAAATTACAAATGAAGCTATCTGCAACACTTTTGATATGGAGCATGCTGTGTATATCATGGGTGTGCCTTTATATGGACGACATAAAATCAAATGCTGCTTCCAAATACGGCTGTATAACACCGGGAATCACAAATGTATACTTCAGGGAATCACCGGCAGGAGAGCCTATTACTTATAACGGTTCAAATATTATGCTGAACGGTGGTCAGGAGCTGGAAATACTCAGTACAAAAAATTCATCATGGTATAAGGTTTCTCTTATCTATGCAGGAAATGAATATACCGGCTATGTATCCTCTTCCTTTATTACCATATACAGCGAAGAAAGCGGCGGCAACTCCGGTGATACCGATTTTGAAAACTACTTAAATAAACAGGGGTTCCCTGAAAGCTATAAAGAACAGCTCCGTTCCTTACATGCGCTTCACCCAAACTGGGTGTTTAAGGCTGTACATACGGGTCTTGACTGGGAAGATGTCGTTGCAAATGAGGTAAACATCTCAGGACGTGTCAACAACATGGTAGAAGGCTACTCCGGCAATCCACGATATAACTGGCGTTCTACTACAGTCGGCTATAACTATAAAAATGATACCTGGTCTTCCTATGACGGTTCCACCTGGTTTGCCGCATCTGATGATTTGGTCACATATTACCTTGACCCCAGAGTATATCTTTATGAAAAGTTTATTTTTGCGTTTGAAACACTTTCCTATGACTCGTCACAGACGAAAGACGGTGTCGAATCAATACTTTATGGAACTTTTATGGCAAATTCCAAGCCATCCGGTTCTTCGTCAACCTATGCCGAGCTTATGGTAAAAGCAGGTAAAAAATCGGGTGTCAGTCCATACCATATTGCATCGCGTATCAAGCAGGAAATCGGTGCTTCCATTACGTCAGGCACAAACGGAAAAAACACTACCTATCCGGGAATATACAACTTCTACAATATCGGTGCATTTGCCAGTCCTGAGGGTAATGCCATTATAAACGGACTGAAATGGGCATCCTCAGGAAGCAGTTACGGCCGTCCTTGGAACACAGCTTACAAATCCATTCTGGGCGGTGCGCAATACATCGGAGATAATTACATATTAAAGGGACAAAATACCCTTTACACACAGAAATTTAATGTTACATATACAGCATGTCTTTACAGCCATCAGTACATGGGAAATGTACAGGCTGTATCATCCGAGGCACAGAAGGTTTATGCCGCTTATAGCGGTTCAGGCACTTTGGGCAATGCCATAACCTTTTCCATTCCTGTATACAAAAACATGCCGGCAACAATGGTTTCAAAACCGTCGGACTATGGCAATCCGAATAACTATTTGAAATCACTGTCCGTAAACGGATATTCTTTATCTCCGAAGTTTTCCGTCAGCAAAACAACGGAGTACACACTTGATATTCCCGCAAATAAAAGCAGTGTTGACATATCCGCATCTACCGTTAACAGCAATGCAACTGTAAACGGAACAGGGAATGTCTCTTTAAAGAAGGGTACAAATGTCATTAAAATCGTTGTTACCGCACAAAACGGCAACAAACGTACATATAAACTGACAATCAACAGAGGTGCGGCAACAAATGTGGCGGATGAACCGGACAATCCTTCCGGCGGCACAACCTTTAACGGCAGCTACACTATCGCAGACGGCTATATTACAAATATCTCCCCTTCTACCAGCGTTTCGTCATTTACAAAGAAGCTGGGCGCAAGTGGAAGCATCAGTATCACTACGGCTGACGGAACCGTAAAAAATTCCGGTGACGTAGGAACAGGAGACAAAGTAACAACGGGCGATGCCACATACCAGATCGTCATTTACGGTGATGTAAACGGTGATGGTAAAATATCTGCCCTTGATTTATTGAAGATACAAAAGCATCTGATGGGCTCTTCCAGCCTGAAGGGAGCCGCCCTTACTGCCGCAAATGTAAAGCACAAGGGTTCCGTATCCGCCCTTGATTTACTTAAGGTGCAAAAATATATCATGGGCAGCGGAAAAATCAGTCAGAAA
Organism: Coprococcus sp.; assembly: GCA_017935345.1. Lineage (GTDB taxonomy): Bacteria > Bacillota > Clostridia > Lachnospirales > Lachnospiraceae > Coprococcus. The sequence continues at coordinate 110,835 of JAGBHU010000050.1, read as the reverse complement.
TAAATATATCGTAGTAGACGGGAGAAAATTCAATGAGAAAATTACATCAAACAATCATCAGTCTGACAATCATTATTTGGATAGCATGTGGACTTTTGCTTCCTCCTGCAATAAAAGCATTTGCAGCTTCTGCAAGCTTCTCCATATCCGTATCATCGACAAGTATCAACAAGGGTGACTCGGTAACGGTTACCGTTTCCCTTTCCAGTGATTCAACCCTCGGCGCATACAGCTATTGTGTAGCATATGACTCTTCCATACTTGAATACACATCAGGCAGCGGATATGGCGGCGGCGGAACAATTACATATGCCGGATATGGTGACGGAAGCGCAACAAGTGCATATGCCACATTTACATTTACAGCCATAGACAGCGGTTCTGCCTATGTACAGACAAGCAGCGGTGATGTGTATACCTGGGATGAAGAGCCTTGCAGTGCGTCAAATGCCAGTGCTTCTATCTCCGTTCTGGACAACACTCCGGAGCCTGCCACCGAACCGCAAACAACCGAAAATACAACGGAACAGGGAAATACGACGGAAACCACTACGGAAAATACCTCTGAGGATACATCCGAGGAAGAAACTACAGAAGAGAAGGCAGACACCACGGCCCTGAATACCCTTACTGTAAGTCCGGGCAAACTGGAGCCGGAATTCTCCAAAACTGTATACGAATATGAAATTACCGTTCCTGCCGATACGAAAAAGCTCAAAATAACAGCAGAGCCTGAAGATGCAAAATCAACCGTCAAAATAGACGGAAACAAAAATTTTGAAGCGGGAAAAACATATCATGTAGAGATAACCGTTATTGCCGAAAACGGTGACAAGCAGGCATACATCATCAAAGTCATCTGTGAGGAAGTCGAAGAAGACAAGGTATCTGTTGTAATTGATGGGGTAACATACTATTTTACAACCAACGATTCCAAATTAGAAATTCCGGAAGGCTTTGCTCCGGAAAAAGCCAATTATAACGGCTCAGAAATTTTAACCTACAAATCACCAAACGGACTGATTAACTGTGTTTACCTTACAGATGATAATGGTAACGGCAGCTGGTATATCATAGACTTAGCTACCGGAAATATAAAGCCAATGATACAGGCTCAGTCCAGCTATAACACATATATCATTCGGGAGCTTCCGAAAGGAAAAGAAATTCCTGACGGTTTTTCAGAAATAGCATACAAACTGGACAATCAAGAAATTACCGCTTACAGAAAAAATGAAAAAGATACCGTCATACTTCTTTACGCCATGAATACGGCGGGAAGCGAGGGTTGGTATCTCTATGACACCATAGACGGTACATTTATCCGTTATGACGGATTTACGGAAACTGCGCCTGTTACAGAAAAAACAGAAACCGGATTCAAAGGATTTGTCAGCAAGTACAAATTTACGATTATGCTTATTACAACGATTGTGTTCTTCCTTATCACACTCATTGTTGTTATACTTGCCATAACTATGCGGAAAATGCTTAAAGAATATGAGCAGGAGCAAAATAGCATCAATGATGATATAAACAATGATATAACTAACAATAATAATAATAATGATTATGCATATACTGACGAGGCTGTAGATGAGTCAGAAGATTACGATGAAACAGAAATAGAAAACGAAGCTGCAGGCAATCCTGAGAACGAGGATACTGCTTTCTATGCTGCCGACAGTACCGAGAATGGAGATACTGCTTTCTATGCTACCGACAGTACCGATAATGGGGATACGGTTTCTCATGCTGCCGACAGTCCTGAGAATGAAGATACCGCTTTCTATGCTGCCGACAGTACCAAGAATGAAGGTGCCGCAGGTATTGAGAATCATAACAACCATGCAGAAGCTTCTGCACCGTTTATTGTTCCGACCATTACTTCCACAGAGCCGGACCACAAAGGTCCACTGCTCTCCAATCCGCTTGCTGCATCTAAAGTGGATATAAACGAGCTTACTGCACCAAAGGAAGCTAAATATGTGGAAAACGCCAAATCATATCCTGATGGTTTTCAGGAGCATTTAGAGCAGTCAGCAAAAGAAAAGGAAAAGAAACCGCATGTCGCAAACACCCTGAATACGGCTGATTTGACAGAAATCATTAATATTGCAGAATCCATTGTGCATTCAGAGGATAAGAACTCATAAACAGTTTGCATGACCTTCATATACATGATAACAAAAAGGGCAGTACCTTATAAAAAGGAACTGCCCTTTTTGATGATCCTGATATTATACAGATGCCTTTATTGCATCCACCTTATCAAGCTTCTCCCACGGAAGGTCAATATCCGTCCTTCCAAAATGTCCATATGCTGCCGTCTGTTTATATATCGGTCTTCTGAGGTCAAGCATCTTGATAATTCCTGCCGGTCTTAAATCAAAGTTTTCCCGGATAATGTCTACCAGCTTTTCATTTGATACCTTTCCCGTGCCAAAGGTATCTACCATAATTGAGGTAGGCTTTGCCACACCAATTGCATACGACAACTGGATTTCACACTTATCGGCAAGACCTGCTGCAACAATATTCTTTGCCACATATCTTGCAGCATATGCAGCCGAACGGTCAACCTTTGTGCAGTCCTTTCCTGAAAATGCACCGCCGCCATGACGGGCATAACCACCATAGGTATCAACGATAATCTTACGACCTGTCAGACCACTATCACCATTTGGCCCACCTATCACAAATCTTCCTGTCGGATTAATAAAAAACTTGGTATTCTCATCTACCATTTCCTCAGGAAGCACCGCATCAAATACATATTTCCTGATATCGGCATGAATCTGCTCCTGTGTAACCTCTTCGCCATGCTGAGTCGATAATACTACTGCATCAAGCCTCACTGCTTTGCCATTCTCGTCATATTCCACAGTAACCTGTGTCTTTCCGTCAGGTCTTAAATACGGCAATGTACCATTCTTTCTAACCTCTGTAAGTCTTCTTGCCAGTTTGTGGGCAAGTGCTATCGGATATGGCATATACTCAGGTGTTTCATTTGTTGCAAATCCAAACATCATACCCTGGTCGCCTGCTCCGATTGCCTCAATATCCACATCACTCATCGTATGTGTCTTTGCCTCAAGTGCTTTGTCCACACCCATTGCAATATCTGCCGACTGCTCATCAATCGCCGTTATGACACCGCATGTATCACAGTCAAAGCCGTACTTTGCTCTGTCATAACCTATTTCTCTTATTGTTTCACGGACAACCTTCTGAATGTCTACATATGATTTTGTAGATATCTCTCCCATAACAAGTACAAGTCCCGTCGTAATTGCCGTCTCGCATGCAACTCTGCTCATCGGGTCTTTTTCAAGAAGTGCGTCCAGCACTGCATCTGATATCTGGTCACAGATTTTGTCCGGATGACCTTCTGTAACTGATTCTGAAGTAAATAATAATTTCTCCATTTTTCTTCCTCCTGTTTTTTGCCGTATACCATCCTATAGACGTTATATACATATTGTCTATCAGTTTATTTTGCACATAAGAAAAACCGCTTACTATGAGCGGTTTGACATTTTCTACCAAGCCTCTCATTGTTCGAATACAGCAAATGCTGTTTCGCTCAGGTCGGCACCTTCCGTCTATACGGGGTTGCCATGGCTTCATAGTCCCTTCTGACTCCACCATTCTGAATAAGAGCGTTTTTCATATTTTATTCGCAGTTATACTGTATACCAGAAAGAGAATGAAGTCAACAGAATTTTTACTTTACCATACATATACATATCAACTCCTATATCAATAACCCAATACATCACAAAATCCTGCGAATACCGCCTGTCTATAACCATACTGTCATCATAACCAATATGGATTTTGATTCGCTTCTTTTACCCCATATAATTGTGTGCTGACATACAATCCATATGTCATCCTCTTTTTCACTAATTCATTTAGTGTTTATGGATTTTCGTATTTCAGTCCACCTTTTTTATTCGCTTTGCGGACTTTGTGATGTATATATTGGAGTTATTATCTGTCTTAATATAGCTTCAAAAACATCTGGCTATTTGCTAATTGATTAATCGTCTGTCTAAAATTATTGTTATCCGGCATTTTTTCAAATCGTGCTATAACATTATAATCAGCACAATTCAGCATATGATTTGATTCCATCGTATTATTAATAATGATATATGCACGGCTTACAAAATCTTCATCCCCCATATATTCTTCCATTAATCCCTGCAATTTTTGCAGCTTCAAACAATCCTTTTCATTTTCCCCTGTTACAAAAACGGTTTTATCTGAACACTCCAGAACTTTTTTGAAATTACCATTTAATGAAAAGCTTAAATCAATTACAATAAAATCATACAAACCCAATGCCTTCAGCTCATCGATTAATATCTCTATATCCTCTTCGTTCAATTCATACAAATCCATACAATTAACAGGTGATAAAAAATAATCTACTCTTACGGAATCCGTCACTGCAAAGCTTTCTAATTTCATGGACAAATCCGACAGCTTACTTTTTACTGCATATACGACATCCGTAAATGTATATTTACCTTTACCGTCAAAAATTATTTCTGTACATGGGATCGTTTCTAAATTGAGATAGAGTGCACTTTTATTGTTAAGAGAACAATTGATTGCAAATGCTGCTGCAACGGAAGTCGTACCACATCCACAAATCGGTGAGGTAAATGTTATAACCTCCGCCAATTCACCATTTTGTCTGCGTCTTATTATTCTTGAGGTATACTCCAGATATAGAACAAGCACATCTTTATAAAAAAATACCGCTTTTTGAAATATGTATATTGCCCGCCTCCGTTCTGACGGAACGATATCATCCCGTTGTTCTTCTATTTTCCTATTTGCATTGCCTATATCCATATATAAATATACTTCCGTTCCGGCAAAATAAAACCTGATTAAAGCGGCAATTAATCTTTCAATGTATATTTTATCAGTTTCAACAAAACCTAATTTTATCCTCATAGTAAGAACCTCCCGACACACACTAAACCGGTTTAGAGTTTATAACTCTAAACAAAGGCAATTTAATTTTAGAGTTTATGGCTCTATTTGTCAATATTTAATTTCACACATTTTATACTTAATTCATCCCATTTTCCGCTATAAAAAATAAAGGAGGTATGCGTATGAGGTATAATGAAAGAATACGCGATTTAAGGGAGGATAATTCACTAACACAACAATATATTGCTGATTTACTTCATATTGGGCAGCGGACGTATGCAGACTACGAGAGTGGGAAAACTCGTATCCCTGTAGACAGTCTTCTTATACTGGCCAAATATTATGACGTATCTGTCGATTATATAAGCGGTGTAAGTAATATTAAAACGAATTATCCAAGCAAGTAATTATAATAGAGGATGTTATCAAAATATTCAAAAAGATGTTGGAAAACATCCTCTTATAATTCCTCTATTTAGGACGTACTGTAAACCAAAAATTCTATACTGAATAAATACGTATTTTCCATTACCTCATACGCATTTAATTGATAGCGTTATTGCAAGTTTTTCATTTTATAGTTTTACCCCATATACGCAAAATTTTGACACTATACCACTAACTGATTGATTATCCATAAAACCAACAGATGAACAGGATAAAATAAATAGAATACATATTTAAATCCGGCTTTTCCACGTTTTCCATTATACATATTGATTGGCACAAGAGAAAACAATGAGTAGAGCTGCCTTGTCCCAATAAACAGTACATCTATAAGTGCTGTAACCGCTGCCAGCTCCATATTTACACAAATTCTCTCCTTGCCATTTTTTCCTGCGTTATGTGGAGACAGCTTATAAAAGGAAAATATAATCAGTATTCCCGCTATACTATAATCCAGCTTACATATCAGCGCTGCCATAAGGGAAATTGCCAATATCCCATATGCCCATTTCTGTAATTTTCCTTTATCTTCAAAACAATATATTACCAAAAGCCCAAGTGCCAGTGTAAAAAATATATTTTGATGCTGAATATAAATTACCTTTCCAAATACAGCCAAATCATATGGTACCTCTGATATGAATGCGAATAAAATCAGTCTTATAATATATTTTCTCATATCAGAAGTATGCTTCATTCCCTCCACAAGCAAAAATGCAAATATCGGAAAAGCCATCCGACCAATGCTTCTTGCTATCAGATTGTCATTCAGTAATATCAGTCCGATATGGTCGCACAGCATAAACAGGCATGCCAAAATCTTTAATTGATTGCTATTGAAAATACCATAATTATTTTCTTTCATTCCGGCATCCATTCATACCCACCTTTCCGCATAAAAGAAAAGCATGACAGGAAATCCTCCCGTCATGCTTAATCACTTATATTCTCTTGCGTAATGCCTTTGATAAAGCTTCCAGTTCATCTGCCTCCGGTTTCTCAGGGAGCCATTTGATATTTACATTATCCTTTATATATCTTGGAATGACATGCATATGAAAATGGAATACTGTCTGTCCAGCCGCCTCTCCGTTATTTTGCACTATGTTCAATCCGTCAGGATTCAGCTCTGCCTTCTGAGCCTTTGCAACCTCTGTTGCAATCGTAAATATTTTTGAAGCGGTATCCGCATCCATGCTATATATATCATCATAATGTTCTTTTGGGATAACCAAAGCATGACCTTTATTTGCAGGATTTACATCAAGAATAACTCTACAAATGCTGTCTTCATAAACTGTAGCCGATGGTATTTCACCATTTGCAATCTTACAAAAAATGCAATCGTCCTTACTCATAAAAGTTTCCTCCTTAATCAACTGCCTCTATTTTACTCCATAAACTGGAAATTGACAAGTTTTTATAAAATTCCGTTGATTATATATTTACAGCTTTACCTTGATTTACTCTTTTAAATTTGCTCAGCATTTCCAATGAAAGCTCAGGCGAATCCTCATCAAATACAATAGGTTGACTGGCGGCATACTGAACCTCGTTTATTTGTTCTTCAGTAAGTTTTTGTCCTTTCGTAATTGTTATTGATTCTATCATAGTACATACTCCTCTCTTTTTTCGTTGCCACTCTCGCTGATATTAAACGTATATTTTCGCCACGTTCAGTATAGACAACAAACAATATTTCATGAACTCTTCCTATTGTGATATATCGAATTTCATTTTGACAATGCAACTCATCAATATACTCTATTCGCAATTCATCATCAAATATGTGTGCGGCAGTTTCAAACGATATATTATGATATTTCATATTTCTATCATTTTTTAATGAATCCCATTCAAATTTCATCTTTTGCGTCTCCATTACTACAATATTTGCAAAATATGAATGGCATTATTAATATTATATTAGCATACTACAATTCTCATATGCAAATGCAATATCTATAAACTTCACATCATATATTGCTTTTATGATTTTCCTTTGAACGATAGAAAAATCTTATAAATATATAATAATGAATCATATGAAAAGAATTAATTAATGTAATGAAATATATATTTTGATGTTACATTTTATATACCGGATGCAGACTGCTTTCACCTCAAGCAGCTGACATTGCCCATTTAACATATCCTTGATTTACATCAAGCTTCTATAAAGCTCACACCGCCTGTCATTTCCCTGCGGAAAACACTCTCTGGCATGATTGATAAACGTGCTGCTGATATCCCCAATCAGTAAATCGTCACTGACACGTTTTGCCAGCTCCGTTCCATAGCAGTCAAATAGATGTGAGCTTGACACATAATTATTTCCTTTATCCTGTCCCACTCTGTTTACACCGATTATATATGCCTGATTTTCAATAGCCCGTGCCTTCAGCAATGCCTCCCACTGGGCTACACGCTCTTCCGGCCAGTTTGCGATAACAAGAATCGTATTATATCGCTCTCTTACAGATGTAAAAATCTCAGGGAAGCGCAAATCATAACAGATATATCCACCGATAACAATATCCTTTACTTTTGCCTGACACAGCATGTCCCCGGCATGATAAATCTTATCTTCGCCACTATATGAGAACGGATGTATCTTCGCATAATCCAGTACCAGATTATCTCCCTTTACAAGTGCCAGCTTATTTTCATAAATCTTTTCCCTGCTGTCATCAAATACCGGACTTTTGTCTGCCATAGAAGCTTCAATATAACCAAATGCAATAGCCATATGATACTTCCTGCTGTTTTTCATAAAAAAGGAGATACTGTCAGGAATTTTTCCGTCCTTGTAAGATTCCGCATAAGCTTCCGGATTCATCGTAAATCCCACAAGTGTCATCTCCGGAAATACAAGAAGTTCCACTCCCTGTGCCTTTGCCTCCTCCATAATATCAATACACCGTTTCTTTGTTTCCTCTTTATTTTCCCATACAATATCAAGCTCTGTGATTCCGACTCTCAGCATATCTCTACCCCCTGACTTCTAAAAAATTATACTACACCTACTATTTACACCATAAACCCTATTCTTCTCAAATGTAAATCTATGCCACAATTATATCCAATGAAAAAACCACGGTCAATCAGCATACGGAAAAAACGAATAATGCAAAGCAAGTGTTAACCTGTATTTCATATTTTAGTTAACATTTTTATTGACATCATACTCTACCTTATGTATAATGTTAACCAAGTTGAACAGTATGTGGTTAACATTATACAGTCCTTATGTTATTCCATTACTGCGTTGCTCATGATGCAGATAACAACAGCCCTGTTATCTGCATCTCTATGTAAAAAGATTTAACTTATTTGGAGGAAATTTGTAATGGAAAAAACATTTTCAACAGTGGAGCTTGTTATGATGGCAATGTTCACAGCCATACTCTGTGTATCAGCGTACATAAGCATTCCTACACCATTGCCGAATGCAGCGCACATCACATTACTGAACTTTATGATCATTCTGATTACTCTTGTATTCAAACTGAGAGATTCCGTTATTATCATTGCTCTCTGGATGATACTTGGAGCCATTGGCGTACCGGTATTTATCGGCGGAGGCGCAGGTCTTGGATATCTCTTTGGTGTATTTGGAGGATATACATTTTCATTTATCATTGCCGCAATCGTAATCGGATTATTTAACGGAAAGAAATACAACAGAATAAAATACACTATCCTTGCTGTTGCAGGTGTCGTTATTATCGATATTATCGGTATGCTTTGGTGGAAATTTAATGGAAATCTGACATGGAAAACCGCTTTTCTTTCAGGTTTTGTAGCTTTCATTCCACTTGACCTTGTTAAAGCAGTCATTGCCGCACAGATTGTACCATTATTCAGAAAACTGCTTCCTGAATAGACGATTATCTATCCGGCATTTTCCATATTGATAACCGCTCTGTTACGCTTTGTTTAAAGTCCATGGATTTACTTCCTTGGACTTTTTTCTTTTCAATTCATTTATGCCATTTCAAAATAGATTTTCCTAATATCTCATTACCAATATTGGCTATTCTTATTTTTTCGAACATATAATTTCTATTATAAAGATTAAATTCCAATTTCATGTTATAATATAATAAATATTTATCACATAATAACATTATCAATATAAGGAGGGATTCTATTGCAATATTACAGTAACAGCACTGAGGATGTAATCAAAGAATTATCATCCGATATAGAAAAGGGCCTTACAGAGGAAGAGGCAGCAAACCGAATCACAAAATATGGTCCTAATAAATTAAAGGAAAAGAAAAAGAAATCTGCTCTGCAACGGTTTTTAGAGCAATTTAAAGATGCCATGATACTGATTTTGATAGCCGCCGCCATTGTTTCATTCGTCATCGCATGTGTCGAGGGTGAACCCTCAGGCTTTTTTGAGCCTCTGCTTATTCTGTTGATAGTCGTGTTAAATGCCATCATGGGTGTCCTTCAGGAAAGCAAGGCAGAAAAAGCGTTAGATGCACTTAAAAATATGTCAGCCCCCCACTCAAGAGTTATCCGCAACGGATTGGAACAGGTCATTGATTCAGCCTATCTTGTTCCCGGTGACATTATCCGTCTGGAGGCAGGGGATTTTATTCCTGCCGATGCAAGGCTTCTGCGGAGTGTCCGACTGAAAAGTGAGGAATCAGCCCTGACCGGCGAATCCGTACCATCTGAAAAAGAAGCAGCGCAAAACGTACCTGAGGATGCGCCACTCGGTGACCGCAGCAATATGGTCTTCTCAGGATGCAGCATCACATACGGAACGGCTGTTGCTATTGTAACCGCTACCGGTATGGATACTGAAATGGGCAAAATCGCCAATCTTCTGGATGATGAACAGGAAGAGCAGACACCTTTGCAGCAAAAGCTTGCACAGCTCGGAAAATATCTTGGCATTATGGCACTTGCCATTTGTGCCGTTATCTTTGTTATTGGTCTCTTAAACGGACTCCCTGTCATGGAACTATTTATGACATCTGTTTCTCTTGCCGTTTCTGCCATTCCTGAGGGACTTCCGGTTATCGTTACCATTGTGCTCTCCATAGGTGTACAACGTATGGTAAAGAAAAACGCACTGATACGCCGCCTGCCTGCCGTAGAAACACTGGGCAGTGCTTCCGTCATATGCTCGGATAAAACAGGAACGCTGACGCAAAACCGTATGACCTTGATAAAAGCCTATCGTGACGGTGCAAAAGAACCGGAAAAAATTTCAACTGAAAATTCCGAAGAAATAAAAGAGCTGCTTCGCTACGGCGCGCTCTGTTGCGACGGCTCCGTTACCTTTCACGGAACAAAGGAGCAGCACATCGGCGACCCTACCGAAACTGCCATTATTCTGGCAGCACATCGAAACGGCATGCCAAAGGATATGCTCACACAGGAATATCCACGTCTTGCAGAGCTGCCTTTTGATTCCAACCGAAAATTGATGAGTACAATCAACCGAATGAACCATCGAAATATTGTAATCGTTAAAGGTGCTGTTGATGTGATTGCCTCCCGCTGTATTTCCGGCAATATGGAACAGGCACAAAAAGTAGCTGAAGAAATGAGTACGGATGCGTTGCGTGTTCTTGCAATTGCCTATAAAGAAATCGATACAATTCCTGATAATCCAACCTCAGAAAATCTGGAAAACGAGCTTACTTTCATGGGATTAGTAGGAATGATTGACCCACCCCGTGAAGAGGCAAAGAATGCCGTTGCCGTTTGCCGCACGGCAGGAATTAAACCGGTTATGATTACCGGAGACCATGTTGTAACGGCTTCCGCCATTGCAAAGGAATTGGGAATCCTTACAGAGGGTGACCTTGCCATAACCGGAAAAGAGCTGGATGCCATGACAGACGAAGCACTTGACAGTCAGGTAGAACATATTGCGGTATATGCACGTGTTTCTCCAGAAAATAAAATCCGCATCGTTAAGGCATGGCAGCGCAAAGGTCACGTCGTTTCCATGACAGGAGATGGTGTCAATGATGCTCCTGCCCTAAAAGCCGCTGATATCGGCTGTGCAATGGGTATTACAGGAACTGATGTTGCAAAGGGTGCCGCCGATATGACGCTTACAGACGATAATTTTGCAACCATTGTAGATGCAGTTTGTGAAGGCAGGGGAATTTATGCCAATATTAAGAAAGTTGTAGGATTCCTGCTGGGAACTAATATCGGAGAGGTTGTAACCGTATTTATCTCTATGCTGCTCTGGCATAAGACACCGTTCCTATCCATACAGCTGCTTTGGATTAACCTTGTTACCGACAGTTTACCTGCCATTTCTCTTGGCAGAGAGTCTGTCGAGTCCGGTGTCATGAATCAAAAGCCAAAGCCAAAGAATGAAAGCATTTTTGCACACGGTTTTGGTCTCAGAATTATTTTACAGGGGATTATGTTTGGAATTTTATCTTTGATTGCTTATCAGGTCGGAGAATCCGTCACAGGTAAACCCTCCGGAGGTCAGACCTTTGCCTTTCTGGTATTGTCCATGTCCCAGATCATTCAGGCATTTAATATGCGCTCCGATCGCTCCCTGTTCAAAATCGGGCCGTTTGGAAATCATAGTCTGAACCGCTCCTGCCTGATTTCATTCCTGATGGTAGCTTTGGTGCTGTTTACACCGGTAAGAATCGCTTTTAACCTGATTATACTTCCATGGAAATTATATCTGCTGGGACTGGGAATGATTTTTATTCCTGTTGTAATTATGGAATTGTCAAAGGCTTTCGGATTGATTAAGCATCAGCACTAGTATGATATTGATAAGAGATACAGAATAACCGTAAAATAATTATCCTGCTGTAATAACATAAAAAGGGGACTGTTTTAAACTATCCAACATTTGGTTTTCCGTTTAAAACAGTCCCTTTTTTATCCTTTTCTATGATAAATTCCTATGCAACAGCTTATGCTCCCTGCCGGTAAGGAAATTGTCATAAAGCTGCTTTACTGCCGGATTCTCATCAGAGTAGCGTACATTTGATGTTGTATCCACTTTGTAAATACCCTCCATACGGCTTACTCTTGTACGGGCACCGCCACTTGGCTGTCCACCACCCATGATACATCCGCGACGGCAAGCCATAACCTCAACAAAGTCATATGACACTTCGCCTGATTTTATCTTATCAAGAAGCCTTCCGGCATTTGCAAGACCGTGAACCACCGCGATTTTCACTTCTCTGTCGCCCAGCATAACGGAAGCTTCCTTTGTGCCTTCAAAACCGCGAACACCCGAATAGCTTATTTCGCGAATGGTATTGTACGTTTTATCATTGGCAAGCCTTCTCAAAACAGCCTCGGTAACACCACCTGTTGTACCAAATATTTTTCCTCCGCCTGATGAAACGGAAAATGGCGCATCGGCTGACTCATTTTCCAATTCGGCAAATTGCAGTCCCATCTGCTTTATCATACGGATAACCTCCGTCGTGGTAAGAACAAAATCCGTATCCTGTCTGCCGTCTGTATAATTGTCAGGTCTTAATATCTCTGATTTCTTTGCCGTACAAGGCATTATGGAAACGACCATTGTCTTTTTGCCGTCTTTGGCATCCATATCGGCAAAATAATCCTTTATTACCGCTGAAAACATACCCTGCGGACTTCTGCAGGTAGACAGATTATTGACAAATTCAGGATATCTGTTCTCGCAGAACTTCACCCAGCCCGGACAGCAGGATGTGAATAACGGAAGCTTCTCTCCGCTTTTTATCCGCTCCACCAGCTCCTTTGATTCCTCCATAACGGTAAGATCAGCTCCAAAGCTTGTGTCAAATACCATATCAAAGCCCATAATACGAAGTGCCGCTACCAATTTTCCAAAGCTGTTTTCTCCCTTTGGTATACCGAAAGCATCACCTACCGCAACTCTGACAGCAGGGGCAATCTGTGCTACTACCCTGATATCAGGGTCTTCAATGGCATCCCAAATATCGGTAACATTTGTCCGAATCGAGATGGCTGCCGTAGGACATACGGATGCACATTGTCCACAGCCTACACAATCCGTCTCACCAATCGGCTTGTTAAATGCCGGCTGTACCTTCATTTTAGAACCACGGAAGGCAAAATCAAGAACGCCTACCCCCTGTATCTCGTCACAGGTACGGACACAGTCACCACAGAGAATACATTTGTTAGGGTCCCTTACGATGGAAGGCGAACTCATATCTATCGGCTCTTCTTTTCTATGATTTAAAAAACGGACTGCATGTACACCTACCTTGTAGGCAAGTGACTGCAAATTACACATTCCGTTCTTCTGGCATGTGGTGCAATCTCTGCAATGAGAAGAAAGCAGCAGCTCTATAATCAGTTTTCTGTATCGCTGCACGCGCTTTGTATTTGTATAAATGACCATGCCCGGACGTGGCTGTTCTGAACAGGATGCAAATATCTTTCCCCTGTCATCTTCAACGACGCACATACGACAAGCTCCATAGATAGATAACTCCGAATGATAACAGAAGGTAGGAATTTCGATACCTGCCTTACGAATAAGAGACAGTACATTTTTTTCACCCTCTATAGGCACTTTTTTTGAATCAATCGTTATATAATCCATTATGTACTTCCTCCTTAATTCTCTGTATATACGGCACCAAATGCACAATTATCGATACAGGCTCCACACTTAATACATTTCGTAGTATCAATAACAAATGGTTTCTTTATCTCGCCGGAAATCGCATTGACAGGGCAGTTTCTTGCACACTTGGAACAGCCCTTACACTTCCCGGCATCTATTTTGTAGCGGACAAGTGCCTTACAGGTTCCCGTCTTACAGCGTTTCTCTACGACATGCTCAAGATACTCCTCACGGAAATTTTTTAAGGTACTCAGAACAGGAAGAGCGGCACTCTTGCCAAGTCCGCAAAGAGCGGTATCTGTAATCGCCTCCCCCAGCTCCTGAAGCAAATCCAAATCCTCCGGCTTACCGTTTCCTGCAACGATTCGCTCCAGCGTTTCAAGCATACGTTTTGTACCCTCACGACATGGTACACATTTGCCGCAGCTTTCGTTTTGGGTAAAGTTCATAAAAAATCTTGCGACCTCAACCATACAGGTATTCTCGTCCATAACAACAAGACCACCTGAACCAATCATGGCACCAAGACTCTTCAGTGAGTCAAAATCCAAACTGACATCAAGGTCACTTGTAATCAGACATCCGCCTGACGGCCCGCCGATTTGGACAGCCTTCAGCTCGGCATCATTCTTTAGTCCACCGCCGATTTCGTAAACGATTTCTCGAAGTGTCGTTCCCATAGGTACTTCAATCAGTCCTGTATTCTTTACACTTCCCGTAAGTGCAAATGCCTTCGTTCCCGGACTCTTCTCAGGTCCTATGGACTTGTACCAATCGGCACCATTTAAAATAATCATGGAAATATTTGCATACGTTTCCACATTATTCAATACCGTAGGCTTTGCAAATAATCCCTGCTCTACTGTTCTGGGCGGCTTCGTTCTAGGCATACCACGCTGTCCTTCTATGGATGCTGTCAGCGCACTGCCCTCACCGCATACAAATGCACCTGCGCCACGATTAATATGTATTCTGAAGCTAAAGTCCGTTCCAAGAATATGGTCGCCAAGGAAACCGGCTTCTTCAGCCTGGGCAATGGCAATCTTAAGACGCTTTATGGCAAGCGGATATTCTGCACGGACATATATATATCCTTCCTGCGCACCTACCGCAAATGCCGCTATAATCATGCCCTCCAGCATTTTATGGGGATCCCCCTCCATAACGCTTCTATCCATAAATGCACCGGGGTCACCTTCGTCACCATTACATACGACATAACGTATTTTCTCCTCCTGACGTGCCACCTGCTTCCACTTGTAGCCTGTAGGGAAACCACCGCCGCCACGTCCACGAAGATTGGAGTCACTAATCACATTAATAACTTCATCGGGTGTCATGGAAGAAAGCACCTTCTCAAGTGCCTGATATCCGCCTACTGCAAGATATTCATTGATATCCTCTGCATTGATATGACCACAGTTTTTCAGTACAAGTCTGGTCTGTTTTGCATAGAAAGGAATTTCCTCCTGCTGCCTGTAAAGCACACCGTCCTTTTGATACATCAGTCTTTCTACCGGTCTGCCATGAAGGATTGTCTCGTTAAAAATCTCCTCACAATCCTCTTCCCTTACCTTAATATAGATATAGTTATATGGCTCTATCCGTACAAGCGGACCCATTTCACAAAATCCATGACAGCCGCTTTTCTTTACACCTACCCTGCCTTTAACCGTTGTTACCTTTGAAGTCTTATCGGTTTCCTCTTTCATCTCCGAAGCAGCAGCTTCTTTTTCCATAAAATCTCCATTGATGGCAGTTATAATCGTTTCACCGTCAGTAGAAACAATATCCGAACCGGAGGAAGCTGTACTGTCCCGATTTACACTCTCAGGATGAAATTCACCTGTTGCCTCTACTATCATTTCAACGGTTACGCCTTCTGCTTCGTCCGCCATCTTCTTGAGTTTGTCATATATTTTCTCTGAACCGCCAGCTATACATCCTGTTCCTGCACACACAAGTATACGATGTGTATCTGCCTTTATATTTGAAACTGCATTTTCTCTGGCTGTCTCTAGCGCTTCCATACTATCTATTTTCATGCGTTAGCCCTCCTCTTTCAGTTTCTTTATCAGTTCTGTCACTTTTTCAGGTGTCATGGATGGATAAACCACATCATTTACCGTCATAACAGGTGCCAGACCACACGCTCCAAGACAGGATACGGTCTCAAGCGTAAACAGCATATCGTCAGTCGTATGCTTCTCTTTTGAAAGTCCCGTCTCTTTATAGAGCTGGTCAAGTATTGCCATCGACTTACGCACATGACATGCCGTTCCGTCACACACCCTTAATATGTATTTTCCTTTTGCATCAAAAGAAAAATTCTCATAAAACGTAGCGACACTATAAGCCTTTGCCTCATTTATATGAAGCTTTTTCGCCACATACGACAGCAGCTCCGGTGGCAAATACCTGTAACAGCTCTGTATATCCTGTATAATCGGAATCAAAAATCGCGCCTCGTCACCATACTGCGCCACTATTTCATCTGCCTTCTCATAATATGATTGTTCCAGCATTGATTGTCCCTCCTTGAAAAATCTGTCTTATAAGCCAGCATATTTTCTATTACGATATCTCCCGACTGCTAAAGCATTTATTTAAGATACGGGAAATCTCCTTAATATCAATAGGCTTCGCCACATGTGCATTCATGCCATGATTCAGACATTCCTGAATATCCTCATAAAATGCATCTGCCGTCATGGCAATAATCGGAAGAGAAGCATCGGAACGGTCCATACTACGAATGATGTCGGCAGCTTCATAACCATCCTTGACAGGCATACGAATATCCATCAATACAGCATCGTAATAGCCTATCGGAGACTGGCTGAACATATCTATACAAGCCTGCCCGTTTTCCGCCCAATCCAGCTTCAATCCAAGCTCCTGAAGCAACTCTCTGGCAATCTCCCAGTTCAATTCATTATCTTCTGCCAACAGAATCCGTTTGTCGGAGAAATCCACACGAACCTTCTCCTCTACAGATGATTCAACGGAAGACTCCGTAAAAGGCTTCAGTCCATAATATAAAGTAGACCTAAAGAGCGGCTTGGACAAAAATCCGTTGACACCCGCCGCCCGGGCTTCATCCTCAATCTCACTACAATCATAGGCAGAAATCAGCAGAATCGGCACATCATCGCCCAACTGTTTTCTCAGCTCCTTGGCGGTTTTAATTCCATCCATTCCCGGAAGCTTCCAGTCCAAAAGAATAATATGGTAGTCATTATGTACGGCATGATGCTGTTTCACGATTTGAACAGCACTCTCGCCATCCAATGTCCACTCTGCGTGAATACCAATCGATTTCAGGGAAGCCGTCGTACTCTCGCAAAGCTGTTCGTCGTCGTCAACCACCAGCATATTGAAATCAGGAAGAATCATGTCCTGCTCCTGTTCGTCTGCCCGTTTGAAATCCAAGGTCACGAAGAAGGTAGTGCCGCCACCCTGTGTACTCTCTACCGTAATCTCACCATGCATGGCATCTACAATATATTTTGTAATAGCCATTCCTAAACCGGTTCCTTCTGTCTTATGAACCCGCTTATTATCATCACGCGTAAAGGCATCAAATATATGCTGCTGGAATTCCTCAGACATCCCGATACCATTATCTTTTACCTGTAACAGAATACGGACATAGTCGTCTCCCTTCGGCGATTGCTGCTCATGCAGGGATACTTCTATCTTTCCCTCTTCCGGTGTATATTTTATTGCATTAGACAATACATTCAGCAATATCTGATTCAGACGTACGCCATCGCATATTACGTTTTCAGATATGATATCATAAATCAGTACATTAAACTTTTGTCGTTTTGCCTTAATCTGTGGCTGTACAATGGTGACGATACTGTCCATAACCTCCCGTAGGGAAATCAATTCTACGTTCAGGTTCATTTTACCGCTTTCAATCTTGGACATATCCAGCACGTCATTAATCAGCCCTAACAGATGCTTACTGGATAAAACAATCTTTTTCAGGCAGTCCTGCACCCGTTCCGTGTTATTGATATTCGCCAAAGCGATTGACGTCATACCCACAATGGCATTCATCGGCGTACGGATATCATGACTCATGTTAGAGAGAAATTCGCTCTTTGATCTGCTTGCTTTCTCAGCCATTTGCTTGACCTCCTCAAGCTCTCTTATCTGTTCCCTGTTCATACTAAAATATTTCAGGAATATGATAAATACCAGCAGCAAAATAGCAATACAGCTTCCCATAAATACCAAAAGCAACTGTTTTCCCTGTGTCTCCACCGCCTCATTCAGCGTTCCATAAGGCATAAACGTTAACAGATACCACTCCGATACAGGCAAACTGGAGCAATACATCTGACGGCGTTCTCCATCCATTTTAAACATGGCAGAGAAGTCCTCTTTATTCGCCATAGCCTCCTGCAACTCCGCAATGTACTCCTCTATTTCCATTCCTTCCACTTCTTCATAGAGCGCCCTGACGCGGTCAAAATAGGTTTCCCTCTGGGCACCGCTGCGGACAACAAAGCTTCCATCCCGTCGTATGACAAAGGAGTACACCAATGCATCGTTATCATCAAGAGAAAGTGTCTCACTGATATAGTCAAGGGGCATTTTTCCTACCATGGCAATACATCTCCTGCCATCCTCCATTTTCACTTCATATGGAACGCCTATTACAGCGGACCTTTCTCCCTCTGCATTAACACCCACAGAGACCTTTCTCTCCCCAACCTTCATCGACTGCATAAACAAATCGGCATCAATTGCCTCTACCTGTTCACCATAAATCGTTTCATAACTTCCGTCCTCAAAATAGTATGCAAGCGATTCAAAGCCTCGAATTTGCGCACTGTATTCAAGCCATTCCCTCAGTTCCTCACTATCCTTATCACGGCTTATCGGTATCGTATCCACCAGCGTATTGAGCTGGGACAGCCTTAAGTCAACCATTGTCGAAAAATGCTTGGATATCCGCTCATTTATACTGGCCATGTAAATACTGCCCACATGATTAATGGTTTTTTCATTCTGCCTGGTCATGTAAACTGTAAGGGCAGAAAAAACGCCAATACACAAAATACAGACAGCTATCAGGCTGCCTATCAAAAAGTGTGTAATCTTATTTTTCTTCTGCATTTCATTTTCCTCCGCAATCGTTTCAAAAATTTTTATCCTTTTTTAATATATCCGACGGCAATCTGTCTTTTTATATATAATAACAAACAAACTCATTCTTTTCAATAACAGCATGATATAAATCTTTCAAAAAATCTCCGAAATCATAAAAAGGCACTCCCTGTATAGGAGTGCCGCTGCTCTTACATCATCCCGGTATACAGTTTTCTAATCCTTTACTATCACCAGCCTGTCACCCGGCATAATGTCATCCGTTGCCAGATCATTGATTTTTCGTATGGAATCAAGACTGGAGTAATACTTTTTGGCTATTGACCAGATGCTGTCTCCGTCCTTTACCACATAGCCTACGATACCCGGCATGGCAGCCTTTTGTTCCATATCTATCGGCGCAAGATTGATATCCGTAATCAGATTTACTTTTTTTCTTGCAAATACCGTGATGCTCATATTAATAACAGCCTTTATTTCCACCTCGTCACTACCCAGCATATTTGCCGATATCTGGTCCAGTGACGGAGTAATCCGCACGGAATCCTGCTCAGAAAGCGGTGTAGACTCAACCTTATACGAAAATGGGATAACTGCTTCAAGCTGCCCTACAGGGCGGCTGTCATCTGAGGACACATACAGCACCATTGCTTTGACTGCACCGTCTACTGAAATGGCATCCTCCATCAGCTTCACATCATCAATATCAACACTTCCCGAAATATGTACAATCTGCAAAATCTGTGGCTGACTGCTCTTAATCTGCTCTTTATGAGTAATCTTGGTTTTTGCATTATTTCGTATCAGCAGATTTTCATAATCAAACTGCTCCGTTTCCATTTCTATCTCTGCCGACGGTGAGTACATGTCACTTATTACGGAAAGTTCCATATCCTCATAAATCTTCATATCCATATTCAGATTATATTCAACCTGAATAACCCTATCCTCTCCGTCTGCATCCGGTTTTACGGATACGGTTCCTTTCCCTACCGTAACCGTATCATCCAGTATCATGTCTTCGCTGACATCATCACACGAAATGATACCTTCAAAATCCTTTACACTGCTGACATACTGAATCGGTACCATTTCTTCTTCCGGCTTATATATTGCAAACAGCTCCATTTTACCGCTGATATGTACCCCGTCATCCACCGTTCTGGTCTCTATTCCGTTAAAAGTTACCTGCTCCCATATCAATCGGCCTATATTTGGTTTTCCTGCCGGGATTTCCACATCCTCACGAACCTTGAAAATATCCTTGATACTGACAATATTATTTGTAAATGGCAGCTTTTGGTTTAAGCACTCAATACCTGAACCGTTCATAATACCGGTTGCACCCTCGGCGGACACCTGCGTGCATGCCCATAGCTTAAGTCCTATCAGACCACGCACTTCAAACTTTCTGGAGTTTATCATTGTTACATACAAATCCTCCAGATTACAGCTTACATCAACCTTATCTCCCGCCATAATACCGTCTACATTGACAGCCTCTTCAAAAGGAATATCCCCCTCGTAGTTCTCAAGTACCACCGAACCATCGACAGTCTGATACAGCATTTTGAACACTACAACTCCTGATATTCTTACCTTGTTATCAAGCGTTTCAATATTTTCCAGCAGAACATTTCCACTGCTTGCTATAATTTTGTCAATATCTGATTTTGCATCAGGCACATTGAAATCATCATCTATGGTAAATTGTGTATATTTTGACGCTTTCAAATTCGTGGTTGTAATCTTATTTTTTATAAGCTCCATACCTTTCCCCCTACTTCTATTTGCTGACTTGTCTCCCTGTATTCAGCCCCTTCTTATATTTTTATATTCCTTTACCATGATAAATATTCCTGTTACTTAAATATAACCGGCATTTCCGTTCTCTGTATACGAATAACCGTATAAGGAAACGATATGCCATCTCCCACTACCGTATCTCCGGGTGTGGCTATCTGCCGTAAAATACTTTTTATATATATGGCGTGCTTGTCTCTGTACATCTTCTCAACCTCAACCCCCACATCATCTCTGTCCTGTCTGCCTGCCGCCATTACGATATATGTATAAGTATTGTTTGAATAAACAAGATTGAATTTGTCCTCCTTCTTACTGTCTATGATTGCCATTAATTCATCCGGAAGCATAGATTCATCGCATATATCATATAGCAGACTGTCTCCGTTTTCTGAATCCTTAAAAATCGTACAGCCTACACACATAACCATTGCCGTAAGCAGCCACACAAGTATCAGCGTATTCCTTCCATGAACTCTAAGTGCCGATTTGTTACCTGATTTTTCATTCCCCATTGATGCTTCACCTCGTACCATTTTTTCTATATGTATATGCCTGTCCGTAAGAAAAAATGACAGCTTATCAATAAACAATGATACACTTTAACATCAAAAAAATTCCCTGCCCTGATTGCAAACAGTTCTGCCGTCCATAGCTGAACCGTCTTACTCTCAGACAGGGAATTTCTAACCTTTTATTCTATTTTATCTTTATTGCTTTTTTTGCACTCCATGGGGAATAATATCTTGTTTTGCCGCTCTTATAGTAAGCTCTGATTCTTACATAATATTTTTTCCCTTTCGTAAGCTTCTTTAATATCTGTGCAGTCTTTCTGGCGCCCTTTACCGTTACTGTTTTCTTTCCCTTTGCAAATGTTTTGCCGGTTGAATACTGTATCTGGTATCCGGTTGCTTTACTGTTCCTCTTCCAAATCACCTTTGCCCTTTTGCTGCCATTTGGTTTTACCGACATAAGCTTTGGAGATGTAAGACGTTTTATCTGTTTTCCTTTAAAGGTACTTACACCGGCAGGCTTTGTATACTGTCCCGAAAATGCCTTTACCATATATGTATAAGTCTTTCCGTTCCTGCTCTTTACCGTCTTGTCGGTATAGCTTACCTTACGTCCGCCTGTCACCACCTTGATTCTGGTCCATTTTTTAGCGTTACCGGTCTTTCTGTATACCATGTAACCGGAAGCGCCTGTTACCTTAGACCACTTGATTTTAATGCCTGAGCTGATATTTGTAAGGCTCTTTACCGTACAGCATTTTAAAAACGTACTTGGTGTACCCGAACCTGCATAATCCTTTGTTGGTACGGATGGCTTACCACCGGGCCAAACTGCACACACAGCATATGAATAAGAATGTCCTGCAACAGCCGTCGTATCAATATATGAATGATTTGACGAACCCATCACCTTGCAAATCTGAACCCAGTCGGAACCTGTTTCCATACGATATACATAATATTGCTCGCATGCTGCCGCATTCCATGTAAGCTCCATTCCCTTTTCGGTTGCAACGGCTTTTACCGTACAATACAATGACGCAGGTGCATTGATGGTAAATGCTGCCTCTGTCACACCTGTATAATTGCCTTTACCCCATATTACTACCTTTGCGGTACCAACTGCCTTATTATTGTTATATCTGACCGTATAATCTTCATCCAAAAGCAATGGCACACCGTTATATGTTACCGTTACAGCAGGTGTCTTTTCTGTATTATCAAATGTGTAAGAAGCATGCTCAAGGCTTGTCACTATCTCTTTACTTTTACCGATATCAAGCGGAGCAATCTCATAATCTGCCGTAAGCTCACCTTCAAATGTTCCGATACCTGTAAATACGGCTGTCGCTGTTCCTGCATGAATATGATTCCTATACTCTACTGTGTAATCCTCATCTAAAACAAGAACCTTATCACCCAGGAATAATACAGCCTCAGGTGTTTTCGCTGTGCCGTCATAAGTATACAAATTCTGTACCAGACTTACCTCAAAATCCGTAAACGGATACTGTGCTATCTCAAAATTCTCCGTAGCCGAACCTGTATAATTACCCTTTGCGGTTACTGTTACTGCTGCAATTCCGATTTCAGTATTGTTGCGATAGGTTATGTCATAGTCAACACCTTTTTCAAGTATCCTATTACCAAATACTACTTTCATCTCCGGTGTCTTTGCCGTACCGTCATACATATATTTGTATGCTTCCAGCTCAATAGCACAATCCTCAAGACTTCTTGATGCTATGGTATAGCTCTTTGTGATACTGCCTGTATAATTGCCGATACAGTTTACGGTCACGTCTACGGTTCCTGCATTGATACAATCTGTATACGCTACTGTGTAATCTGTTCCGGCTGTAAGAACAGTCTCACCGGATTGAACCGTAACTGCTGCCTTCTGACTGTTTCCGGTATAAACGAAATCGCCTGTCAGCGTTACCTCAGATGCATTTACGGATAACGGGAGAATTTCAAATGTCCCGGAAACCGTACCGCTGTAATTTCCCTTGGCTGTTACCGTAGCCGTTGCTGTTCCCGCATCCACATTATTGCTATACAAGACTGTATAATCCAATCCATTTGTAAGAATGTCTGCACCGTTTCCTACTATAATCTCCGGCTTTTTCGCAGTGCCGTCATACATATATGAATCTTCTGCAAATGTCATATCATAGCCTGATATGTCCATCTTGCTTATCTCGTACGTCATGCTTCGTGCACCTTTAAAATTACCGAAACCTGTTACCGTTACCGTTGCCGTTCCTGCATTGACGTTATTTTTATAGGTTACTGTATAATCCTTATCCTGCTCCAGAACACCTGCACCTAATCTGGTTAATGTTACCTCAGGCACTTTTTCCATACCGTCATAAACAAAGGTGTCCCTATCTAATTCCAGCGTATACCAACCGCTGCTGATATCAGATGCCAATATTTCAAATGTACCGATTGCCGTTCCCTTATAATGATATCTTCCTGTTATGATAACGCTTGCCGTTCCCGCATTGATGTTATTCTCATAAGATACCGTATAATCTATGTTTTGCTGTAATGTCTTTCCGCCGATTGTTACGGTCGGTGTTTTCTCACAGGCTTCTCCTGAATATACATCTGTCGCTGAAGTTGAAAAGCTTACCTTGGCGGTGGATATATCAATAGCCTCTATCTCAAAATCTGTCGAAATCGTACCTTTATAATTTCCTGTTCCCGTTATCGTAACCGTGGCGATTCCCACTTCCTTGTTATTTGTATATGCTACCGTATAATCCTTATCCAAAACCAGCCTGCTGCCGCCTGACAGAACACTTACGGAAGGCTTTTTGAAACTTCCGTCATATGTAATACCCGTTTCTTCAACAACTGCACTGCATGCATCTATATTTGCTGCTTTTATCGTGTATGTCTGTGTTGCAACTCCCGTATAATTACCCTTACCTGTTATGGTTATCTCTGCCGTTCCTGCATTGATATTATTCTGATATGACAACATATAATCTGTATCTTTTATCAGGGTATAAGAGCCATCCTGAAGCGTAATCTCAGGTGTCTTTGCAAAACCGTCATATACATATTCTCTCTGTGATAAAGTAACCGTACAGGACTCTACGGAAGGAGGTGTTATCGTATAATCCCTTGTAACCGTTCCTTCACAATTATTCCGTCCTGTTATGGTAACGACAGCCGTTCCTATGTTGATATTATTACTGTAGCTTACCGTATACTGGTCTGAAGAAATAATATTCTGTCCATTCCTTACGGTAATCCCCGGCTCTTTTGCCGTACCGTCATAGTTATAGCTGTCCTGTGAAAGTTCTATATCACAATCACCGACATTACATTTCGTGATTTCATATGTCTTTGATACCGTTCCCGTATAATTGCCTTTACCTGTTACCGTCACGGCGGCGGTTCCCACATTCATATTATTTTCATATTCTACATTACAGCCCTTCAAATCCACTGTATGTGAGGCACTGCTTACTGTCATCTCCGGTTTTACTGCTGTTCCGTCATAGACATATGTGGTCTGCGCAAGTGACATGTCAAATTCTGTTATATCAAGAGGCTCTATCACCCAACTCTTGCTTACGCTTCCCGTATAACAATCATAGCCCTCTTTTGGTGTAAGCGTTACGGTGGCAGTACCTGCATTGATATTATGCTCATATGTTATTGTCACATAAGAAGTGCTGATACTATGTCCATCCTTATTAAATACCCAGTCTAAAGGCTTCTTCTCCGCACCTGAATACACATAATACTCTGCATTACTCCTTAAAGAAACCGAACATTCCGCCAGATTACATGGGGAGATGGTAAATTCCTTTGTTGCACTTCCTGCCATTCCGTTCTTGCCTGTTATTTTTACGGATGCCGTTCCTACCTTTGTATTATTGGTATATTCCACATCATAGAGGCTTTCGGCAACTACCGCACCGCCACTGTTTTTTATTGTTACCGCCGGTTTTCTTGCCCAGCCGCAATAAGCGAAATCATCCTTTGACAAGGTAACGGTGCAATCCTCCAGATTGCCGTTCTTGATAACAAATGCTTTCTCAACAGAGCCGCCAAAGATACCGGCACCGGAAATAATCAAAACAGCATTTCCAACCTCTGTATTATTCTCGCCTGACAATGTATAATCCTTACCTTTCACTAAGGCATAGCCGTTATATTTCACTTCCGGTTCAGGCGTCTGGGCATTTCCCGTATAGCTGTATTCGGTACTGTTTAAGGTAACCTGACACTCGTTTATATCAATTCCACCCTCTGCACCGACACGGAATTCATATTTCTTTTCTATATCCGGGTTATATTTCGCCCTGATGGTTATGGTTGCAATACCTGCCGTACCCATTATCAGCTTACCATTTGTATCACCTGACATGGCAACTTTTATTACCGATTCATCCGAAGACAGAACCTCCATCTCCTGATTACTTGTTATATCAGGATCTGATGCATCCGGCATACTTGGACTTATCATGAGCGGCAGCTCATAGCCCTCATCATATCTTGCTTCATATGACTGATAATAGTAACTGCTGCCTTCCCGCTTCCACCATGTCACAAAGCTCATAGGGACATATATTTTTTCGCTGTATCCGCATACGGAACATTCCTTTGTCACGATATGATTTTCATCAGGCTGACCGTATACAAATCGATGACCGTTTTCAATTTCAGTCTTATGACTGACCGACAGATTACTCGTACTGATATCATAAAAAGTGATTAATCCATTCTTCCATGTATACCATATTACGCTTCCGTTTGTAACAAGCGGAACACAATCCGACAAATCACCTTCAATATGATAGATACCTCCTGATTGTTTTCCGTTTCCGTCTATTTTTGTATAATATGTAACACCCTCTTTATTCCAAAGAAGCATGTAGCTGTTACTTCCAAGCTTTATCAAATGTGGTGTAGTGGCACCCGTAACTGAACTGCTCCCCTCCGCATAATCCGTAATGTAATTCATACTGACGGCACCGGTAGATTTATTTTCCGCTGCAACAAAAATATTTCTTCCACCTGATGTATTTGTCGCACTAATATCCTTATTTCCTGCTACAATATACGCCGTATCGGAAATCTCAAAGCCGCCTATTGACACACCTGTGTAATTATAATTGGTATAGTCCTCCATCTCAACCAGATTGGTCACCGTACAGGGATTGCTGTAAGAAGGTGTGAATTTTCCCGTTGTAAAATCAGTCTTATATTGAACAAGTGCGATTCCTCTTGGATTTGCATCTCCATGGTCGACTGCTACAATATGATTCCCGTCTGTCCCGATAAACTGGTTGAAGGAATGACTGATATATCCATAGTTGCTGTTCATGACGATGTAATAGGAATCTGTTATCGTCATGGTATCCATATCTACCTGTATCGTAACATTTGCCTGATGATGCTTGCCGTCTGAGCTTTGGTACATCTCGTGGCATGTTCTGATTAGCAAATATTTTCCACTGTGTGTCATCCTTGCAGAACCTGCATCAAACGGTATATATGTATTTGCACCGAACAAACCACAAGAACCCAGCCGGTTCCAGCTCTTATCATATTTTGTTATTCTGTATACTTCTACATCATCAGACTCCCCGCTGTTATTCTGTCCTGACAATATATAATAATTGCTTTCTGTTTCATAAAATGCTCCAAACAGAGGCAGCTCCTTATCCACCATGACTGTCCTTGTAAGGTTATAGGCGGTATCATAATATTCCACCAGATAATCAGTAAGCTTAGAGCCATACTGAAACCGCATCAGACTTCCGTCATTACACGCTGTCAGATAAGATTTCACAGTTGTACCATATGTGCTGTAATTCTGGTCCTCCATATTATCTCCGTCATAGGTCGTACACTGTGTTGTTACTTCCGCCTTTGATTTGGCAGTCCCCATTGTAACGGCAGCAAAGGACATCATGACAGCAAGTGTGACCGCTATGGCGCACGACCCTTTACCATGCATTTTTCTCATAAATCATCTCTCCTTTTCTCTATTCTCTCCGTTCATATTTTCAAATATTGCAGCTGTATTCCGTATATTTTCGTTTCTTTTATCTCTACTTTTTATGATACCTTTTTCCTTCATCTTCTGCAACCAAAAAGACGGAAAACTCTGACTTTTTCATAAATAATTATACTGTACCCACGATTTATATGTTATACTTTAACAAATATTATTTGAAGAGAGGTATTTGCTATGGACGAATTATTTACAACGGAAAACATTGAAGAAATGTTGGATACTGCAATGAAACAGGAAAACATCATTGTCTATTACCAGCCCAAATATGACGCCATAACGAGCAAAATAAATGGTTCCGAAGCTTTAGCCAGATGGATGCATCAGGGAGAAATTATATCTCCGGCAAAATTTATTCCACTTCTCGAAGAGACGAAACTGATTACACGACTTGACTGGTATGTTCTGGAAAGAGTGTGCAGACTGCTGAAAAAACAGATTGCAGAGGAAATGCATCCTGTCAAAATAGCCGTTAATTTTTCAAGACAACATACATACGAAACTGATTTCTCAAACCGGCTCGTTTCTATCGTGGATAAATACAATATTCCGCACAAATACATAGAAGTTGAAATAACAGAATCAACAATAGAAAAAAACAGGGATACGATTATAGCATTTACAGGTGACATAAAAGCCCAGGGCTTTTCTATTGCGATTGATGATTTTGGAAGCGGTCTGTCCTCACTGAACTTTATCAAAGACATACCTGCAAATGTTCTAAAAATAGACAAATCTCTCTTAAGCGGAAACTGTGAAAACGAAAAAGAACGGATTGTTTTGGAAAGCATTTTTAACTTCGCCCACAGACTTCAGCTTAAAACCGTTGCAGAAGGAGTTGAAACAAAGGAACAGCTCGGTTTTCTTAGAACATGCGGCTGCAAAACCATTCAGGGATTTTATTTTTCAAAGCCGATAACAGATATGGAATACTGCGAATTATGTAAAAACAGAAAAATGGAACAGGAAACAGATGATATTCTGACAACACAGCCTGCTTCTACCGCAACCCAGTTGCTGCTGGATGCGGTATTTACCTGCTATCCGCTTGTTATCATGAGCAACCTGACAAGAAACAGCTTTTATATGATGGCATATGACAATTTCACGACACAGAGCTGTCCTTCTACAGGTGTTTATAGCGAGCTTATCGTACATGGCGCAGCTACAATGCATCCTGACGACCAAAAATTATTTGCAGATACCTTCGACATAGCAGACCAGCTTGCCGCCTTTGCCAGAGGAGAGCGCACACGCAGGGTTGTAACACGCCAGCTTGGTGATGACAATATCTACAGAGCTGTGGAAACAACAAACTATTATATGCAAAATCCGGCAGTAGATGATGTGCTTGCCATCACTTTATCAAGACCGCTTGAATGAAGATATCAAGGAAACTCATCATCAGAGAGAGCACCGTCATTCTGATCAGTAATCATTGAAGCTTCCGCTTCCATACTGCTTCTGATGGTGTTCTTTCGTTTTACTGTGCTGACAAAAGAAACCTTCATCATTTTATCGTAATATGCCCTGCCTGATATCCATACAATAATCGGCTGAACCATATATGATGCAAACAGCACAAGACCAAACAATATTACCGCTAAACCGGAAAGGTTCAAACCTACATCGTTTTTATGTGATGTATATCCTAGCAGCTTCAAAAAGGCATATGGCATAATATTGTAATATACTGCAATGATGATATTTCTGATTACAATACGAACGCCCCACTTATTTGGACAATCCATCTTCATATTCACAATCCATGAACCGATTGTCCTTCCATGTGTAACAAGCGGTATCAAGATATACAATACAAAGAATGTAACAGGATAAGCATACTGAAAACCTGAATATGCAAAGATTATGGTTGTGTTTATCAGAAGAAGCAGCATATCTATCATGAACATGAGAAATCTTCTGAAACCGGATACCCGTTCTCCCCTGTCGTATGCTCTCCTGTCAATTCTGTCCCTCGACGGCAGAAGCTTCATGGCAAGTCCCGCCACGGCATATCCCAACATTCCACCTGCTGTATTTTGAATTAAATCATCGACATCACACAATCGATAGGAACCCGGATACATAAAATAAATTCCTGTATACTGGGTAAATTCAAAAAATATACTGAGAAGAAGTGACAAAATAACCGTCTTCTTAAATCCGCATTGGAAATAATATCGTAAATAAATTCCAAATGGCACCATCATAAAAACATTAAACAATACAACATAAAAGCATGGCTGTTTCATGGCAGGCAGATACGTAGAAAAATCACCCACATCCAAAACAGACTCTTTCATAAAGTCTTTTACAAAGTTAAATGGTCTCAGATTGATAAATCTCTGGGTTCCCACATCCGCAACATCAGGAAGCGGCAGTATTACAAGAAAGTATATACAAATCATATAAAATATAAAGGAAAAAATAATCACAGACCTGTAGAGGCTGACAGACCCATATTTATGATATTGCGTTAAAATATATGGTAATGTAAAAATAAATGCCAGTATCGGAAATATCAATACTGCCACCTTGATTGCAAATATATATCCCATGTGTGTTCTCCCGTTTCATAAACGTTTAAAATAAATCCGTAAAATATCCGTTTTACTGCTCTTAAGCAGTCACTATTATAGAAAATATCTTACTTATTTGCAATATTAACAAAAATTACAAAAACGACTTATATTTTTATTAACTTTAACAAATGTTTTCATATTGTTAAAAATTTATTCATCTTATATAATTAAATTAACAGTTATAAGAAGGGAGGGGCATTCATGACATACTGGAACTTATCTTTTGATGCTACGGCAATGTTTTTTTTGCTGCTTATATTTATATGGTATTTCAGTGAGAAAAGAATTCCTCTCCGCAGTCACCGTGTTTTTCTGTATTTTTTGGCAGTAGTATTTCTTGCCACGGGACTTGAGATTACCGCTACCATCATGGCCCGCAATCTGTCTGATTTTGGGTATAACGCCTTTTATTTTGTTCTTACAATGCAGACGCTGGCTATCAATTTAGTTCCGATGACGCTTTCCTATTATCTGCTTTTACTTGCACATATCAATATCAGTAAGCATAAGGTTCTGCGTGCCGTCTATATAATAGGTCTTTTCGCAGACTTTATCATTATTGCTCTCAATCCTTTCCTGCACTGGGCATTTACCTTTGAAAACGATAAATACCACATAGCCTATGCAGGTATTATCCTTTATTTCGTGGATATTGTTATGCTTTGCATTTGTATTGTAACCATGATACGTGCAAGAGTAAACTTTCTTTTCCTCCGTATCATGCCGCTGACATTTAACATCATATGCAGTATTTTTGCATGTATATCACAAATTATTTTTTATTATCCGATATTAAATTGTACCATTGCCGCAGCATGCCTTACACTATACCACTATCAGCAGAACTCAGGCACCGTAACCGACGCGGTGACAGGTCTGTTTAACCGTAAATTTATGGGAGAGTATATTCAAAACAAATATTTAAGCAGCAAAGCCTTTGGCATCATCGTCATTGCATTGGATGATTTCAAATTTGTAAATAAAACCTATGGGGTAGAAAGCGGTGACCATCTTCTTTATCAGGTAGGCCAGTTTTTGGAAAGACAAAAAGCAGGAAGTACCGTTTTCCGCCTTGGCTCAGACCAGTTCTGTGTAGTGCTGAATAAAAACACGGAAAATATTGCTATGATATCAGAGCAGATAAAAGAGCGATTTTATCATCCGTGGTATGATGAAAATGAAGTACCGATTATGATGTCTGCATCTGTCTGCTGCATCAATTGTCCGAATGATGCAGCAAACTATCGGGAGCTTATAGAAGTCATTGACTATTCAATGAGTATTACAAAGAAAACAAGAAAAGGGCGTATTACATTTGCAAGCAACATAGACCTTGATAAAATCAAGAGAGATAAAGCCATCGAGCATGCCGTAAGACTTGCGATTGCAAAGGACGAATTAATGGTCTACTATCAGCCGATTTTCTCAGTTACAAAAGGAGTCTATAATTCCGCTGAAGCGCTTGTCAGACTGAATGACCCTGCACTTGGCTGGATTTCTCCTGAAGAATTTATACCTATTTCCGAAAAGAACGGTCTTATCGTTGAAATGGGCGAAATTATTTTAGACAAGGTATGCCATTTCATCCATGAATTCAAACTGTCAGAAACCTCTGTAGAATATATTGAGGTAAATATCAGCCCGGTTCAAATGATTCAGCCAAATTTTGCTGAAAGGGCTATTTCCATACTTGAGAAACATCATGTATGTCCGGAGCAGATTAATATGGAAATTACCGAAACCGCAACCGTGAATTCGTCATCTGCTGTCAACCGGAATATACAACGCCTTATTGATTATGGTATTACCTTTTCGCTTGATGATTATGGCTCAGGAAATGCCAATATTTCATACATCAATAAAATGCCGTTTAAAATTATTAAAATCGATAAATACCTTATATGGGATTCCTTTAAGAACAGCACGGCAGGTATCACGCTGGAATATACAATTGGTATGTTAAATGCCTTGAAGCTGCACATCGTAGCCGAGGGCGTTGAAACGGAAGAGATGAAAAAACAGCTTTCCGACTTCGGATGTCACTATATGCAGGGATGGTATTATTCCAAAGCCGTTCCGGGAAATGAATTTGTGGCATTGCTTGAAGATTAAGGTTCGCTGCGCATTTATAAATGAAATAGACATCTGACAAAGTAAAAAACAGCATCGGAAATCTGTTAGAGGATTCCGATGCTGTTTTATTGATTGTCATCTCTTTTATGAATTCGTTTACCGCTTTGCTTTTACCGTAACCTGCACAACGCACTTCTTATTTCCGGCTTTTACCGTAATCTTAGCTTTTCCGGGTCTGACACCCTTAATAACACCTTTGCTGTTTACTACAGCAACTCTTCTGTTTGAGGATTTAAAGGTCACCTTTGTTTTCCTTGGTGTTATCTGATATTTTAACTGTGCCCTGCTTCCCTTTTTCACAGTCATTTTGCTTTTTACAGTAGTCAGAATAACTGGATTTGAACCTTCCCATTCGCAAATAAAAGCCATGTCAGATGATGTATTTGAAAAGTCATTCCACTTCTTACCATAGCCACTCTTGGTATTATAGAAGCCCAGATAGCGTTCTGCCCCGCCACGGGAATGATTCACTTCTTTGCCAAAATAACGGTAATCTGTTCGTTCGCCTGTTACCCACTTATACTTGCCCATTTGCTTTGCATCATTCATACCAATCCAGCAATCCTGATATCGGTTTGTCAAACCATAGGCAAATTTATTCTCTCCCGCAGAAGTAACCGTTACCAGATGGCCGCCCATCTTCTTACAATATGCATTTGCCTCTTTCCATGTAAATGAGCCTGAAACATAACGGTATGTATGCTTATTATATTTCTTTTTATTCAAAATCTTTGTTTTCTGTGATTTGTATGCCTTTTCACTTTCCCATTCAATGACATACATGTTCTCATCATCTTCACAATCATCCCATTTGCCTTTACCGCCCCAGAACTGAAGATAATGCGATTTAGTCGGATTAGACGGTTGTCCGGAGTTCCAATTCGTATATTTGAACACCTCTCCTGTTACCCATTTCCATTTGCCATTCTGATAATCAGCGCCAACCCAAATATCCTTTCCATCTGTAAGACTATATACGAAATCCTGTTCAGCCTGACTTGTAATGGTGACAAGATGACCGCCTTTAAACTCACATTCCAGTTCTGCCTGACCATATTTTGTTTCCGTCGTTATAAGCTGATAGTAATGTCCGCCAAATTCTTTTGCTTCCGTCACAGATGCTTCGGCTGCATTTGCCTGTATTCCCGTGCCAAGACCGGCTGCACTAAGTCCAAGTGCCAGAATCATGCCATAAATAATGCCCTTTTTTTTCATACTCTGCTCCTCCTATTACATTTTGCTACACGCTGCTTCCCAAAACAAACCATTCTAAAATGATTGTTTGAAGTTTCAGTCTTTATAAGCATATCACATAGAGGAGTCTTTTTCAATCAGCATACGACAAATGGCATCAATCCTGTGACAAATGGTTTTCCAAAGGCAAAATCACTTTTACAGAAAACAGATTCACATCTGTATCAAATTGCATTTCGCCCTGATATTTTACTATAATATCTCTTACATTGCGTAAACCAAAGCCATGCTTATCCTTCTCCGACTTTGTTGATACCGGAAATCCCTGCTCCATAACAACAGCCTTATGTACAGGATTCTCTATTGTAAGCATAAAAAGCGCATTACTTTTTCCTGTGCAAATTCTGATATATCTTTCTTTTTTACACTTAAGATTTGCCTCAATCGCATTGTCAATCAGGTTGGACAACAAAATGCACAAATCCACAGGTGCAAGTACGGACAACGGTGTAAGGCTTCCCTCAACGGTCAAATGAATCTTTGCCTTATTCATTTCTCCTGTCTTTGCTGCTAACAATATATCCGCCATTTCATTTCCGGTCAAAATCCTGCTGTCACCCAGTCCTGCCTGAACGGATATTCCCTGCTTTTCAGTAATTGTCCGGAAATACGCTTCTGCCTTCTCATATGCACCTTCATGAAGCATATCCTGTATCACCAGCATATGATTATTAAAATCATGCCGAAACTTCGCCGTATCCTTCTGCTGTTTCTTATAGTCACGGAAATACGCATACTCGTTCTCAAAATGTTCCTTATAATTTTCAGATATCGACTTATAATATCTTGCCCGTTTCCTATACGCAATTCCGTATGCCACAGCAAAATTCAACACCAGTATAAATGCACTCCATGCAAGTGTATATGTATATCTCTGAAAGTATTTTTCGAGCTGCTCAAATGTCCACTTCAAAAATGGTGTAAATACACAAAAGAAGGTCAAAAATATTCCTTCTCCTACCGTAAGCCTTATCTCCAAAAGTTTCTTGTCCACCTTAAGATACAATACAAATAGTATCACAAGCAGTGAAATATCCTGAAAAAAGTATAATGGTGTTATCTGTGAGCCGGATATTTCAAGCAAAACGTATTTATCAAGTCCCGTAAGACGTTCTAACAGAGTAATAACACCACACCATTCCACATAAACGAGTACCGCCGGAATCAGCATGAGTACATTACGGATTTTCTTATCCTCAGACAACCATATCGTACACACCAAAAAAAGCAGAATCATCAAAATAAAATTCGCATCTTCATTCATCGGAAACAACAGTCCGACAACAATAACATGAAAAATACCGCTTGCGGTGGCACTGATAGCAATCTCCTTCTTGCCATACCGCAGCGAACACCCAAAAAGCAGCTTCATAATCAGAAGAACTCCTACAAATGTCAAAGTATCTGCCAATGTGATAATAAATACCGAAACCCAAAATATCATCTAATCAGTCTCCCTTCCAACATATCATATAGCTGCTGCCGATAAGAAGGCTCTTTTCGCCTGCTTATCAAAAGAATGCTCCCATCACTCATAAAAATCTTTCCGTTTTGCAGGCTCTTATGATGCATCATATTGACCAAAAATTTGCGATGAATACGATAAAAGCCATACGGTAAAAGCACCGATTCATATTCCTGCAGACTAATTCTGCTCAACCATTGCTGTGCCGCTGTATGAATTATCACATATTTATCCTCCGCCGAAAGATAAATAATATCATGAAGCGCTGTTATATATTCTCCGTCAGTATTTTTGATAAGCAGACTTTTATTCTTTGATTCGATTCTGAAAATATCCCTCATGATCTGCTCCAGTTTATCACTCGCCACCGGTTTTAACAGATAACGGAACGCCTGCGTTTCGTATCCCTGTATGGCATATTCCGCATAAGCTGTAGTAAAAATCAGATATACATTCGGTAAATCGCAACGAAGTTTCCTGCCAAGTGTAATTCCGTCCATGTCCGGCATGCGTATATCCGCAAGCACAATATCAATTCCGTCCGAAATACCATTTACCTCTTTACGTGTCTTTATTTCCGCAAGCAATGTCTGTGGTTCTGAATAAGCTTCCACGATTACATCCCACTTATTCCGTTTGGCGACCTCATAAACCGCTTCTACCATTTTACTAAGTTGTTCCTCTGCATCCTCACATACCATAACACGTATCGTCTGTACGGAATCCAGAATTTCAAGTGCATGTTGGCTCATACCAATGCTATCTCCCGTTTTTATATTTCTTCTGTTTCAGTAATTCTGATTCCAAGCTCAACAAGCTGTGCATCATCGACAACATCCGGTGCATTTGTCATAAGACAGGACGCATCCTTTACCTTCGGGAATGCGATAACGTCACGAATGGACTCCTGCTTTGCCATAATCATAACAAGACGGTCCAGACCATATGCAAGTCCTGCATGCGGTGGTACACCATACTTGAAAGCTTCAAGCAGGAAACCAAAACGCTCATATGCCTGCTCCTTTGTAAAGCCGAGACACTCAAACATCTTCTCCTGTATATCATTCTGGTGAATTCTCACGGAACCACCGCCGATTTCATTTCCGTTTAAAACGATATCATATGCCTTTGCACGTACCTTGCCCGGGTCGGTATCAATGAATGCCAAATCCTCCTCCATCGGCATGGTAAACGGATGATGCATGGCGGTATATCTGCCCTGCTCCTCAGACCACTCAAGAAGTGGAAACTCCGTAATCCATACAAATTCAAATACATCCTTGTCAATGATATCCATCATCTCTGCAAGATGGCACCTTAATGCACCAAGGGTATCCCATACCACTTTATTCTTGTCAGCAGCAAAGAGCAGCAAATCTCCGGCCTGTCCATCAAGAGCCTCACAGATTGACTTCATCTCATCCTCTGTCATAAACTTTGCAAAGGATGACTTGTATGTTCCATCCTCATTGATGGCAATATACGCAAGTCCCTTCGCGCCGTATGTCTTTGCAAATTCCACAAGGGCATCTATCTTCTTACGCGGCATAGCTCCCTGTCCCTTGGCATTGATACCGCGGACAGAACCGCCATTTGTAAGTGCTCCCGTAAATACACCGAAACCACATTCCTTAACGAGCTCACTGATATCCTTCAGCTCCATGCCAAAACGGAGGTCAGGCTTATCGGAGCCAAAACGGTTCATAGCCTCAATCCATGTCATCCGCTTAATAGGAAGTGTGATTTCTATATTAAGAATATCCTTAAACAGCTTCGCAAGAAGCCGCTCATTGACATCGATTACGTCCTCAACATCCACAAATGACAGCTCCATATCCATCTGGGTAAATTCAGGCTGTCTGTCAGCACGCAAATCCTCGTCACGGAAGCATCTTGCTATCTGGAAATATCTGTCATATCCCGAACACATAAGCAGCTGCTTAAATAACTGTGGAGACTGCGGAAGTGCATAAAAGGTTCCCGGATGAATGCGGCTTGGCACCAGATAATCTCTTGCTCCCTCCGGTGTTGACTTCGTCAACATCGGTGTTTCTATCTCAAGGAAGCCCT
The DNA here is from genome assembly GCA_017935345.1 of Coprococcus sp. Taxonomy (GTDB): domain Bacteria; phylum Bacillota; class Clostridia; order Lachnospirales; family Lachnospiraceae; genus Coprococcus. Next base: position 73,835 of record JAGBHU010000050.1, on the reverse strand, counting down.
CTTTGGCCATAAACTGCCTTGCCAATGTAGCAACCTTACTCTTCATAATAAGATTCCTCTGGAGGTCAGGACGTCTTAAATCCAGGTATCTGTATTTCAGTCGCAGCTCCTCCTTGGTCTTACTGTTCTCTTCAATCGGGAACGGAGGTGTCTCGGCTTCAGAAAGAATGCGAAGTGATGATGCAACGATTTCAATATCACCTGTAGCAAGATTTTCATTTACAGCGCCTTCACGCTTATTTACCGTACCTTCGATTGCTACAACAAATTCTGAACGAAGCTTTGCAGCCTTTTCAAAACACTCGGTTCCGCATTTGGAATCTTCAAATATTACCTGAAGGATTCCGCTTCTGTCCCGAAGGTCTACAAATATAATACCACCTTTATTTCTGCTTTTGGCAACCCAGCCCATAACGGTTACTGTCTGCCCAACTAAAGAATTATTTACCTCTGTACATCTGTGGCTTCTGTGAAGCCCCTGCATTGACTCTGCCATTTACTTTTTCCTCCTAAATTGCGATATTCCGCATATATCACACCATATCCGAAGCATGTTCAGTTATGTTTTATTCTTATAAATATTCTGCCAGCTTATCAAGCGATATCTCTGTCTGTTCGCCTGTTTCCATATTTTTAATACGTCCTGTATTTGTCTCAAGTTCATTGTCACCAATAATAATTGTATTTCTGGCATCCAGCTTATTGGCATATTTCATCTGCGCCTTTACACTTCTGTTCATATAATCGGTTTCAACGATATAGCCTGCCATACGAAGCTCATACACCAGCTTGTATGCCTTTGCCTTTGCGGTATCTCCCATAATACCTACATACAAATCCACAGGTTTTTTCGGTGCAAGCTCGATATTCTCCTTCTCAAGGAAATAAAGGATACGCTCTATTCCCATACCAAAACCGACGGAAGGCTGTGTCTCCTTGCCATCAATCTCATAAACAAGATTATCATAACGGCCACCGCCGCATAAAGTAAATCCCTCGGAATTTACAAATTCAAATACAGTCTTTGTATAATAATCCAATCCGCGGACAATCCCTGTATCAATTTCAAACGGAACCTCAAGCTCGGTAAGAAGTCTCTGAAGCTCTTTAAAATGTGCATCACATTCCTCACAAAGATAATCTATGGTTCTGGGTGCATCCTTTACAATCTCCTTACAGGACGGCTCCTTACAGTCAATAACCCTAAGCGGATTTTTTGCCATACGCTCTTTACAGGTTGTACAAAGCTTATCCTCGTGACCCTTCAGGTATGAAATCAACGCATCGTTATAAACCTTCTTACAGTTCGGACAGCCTATGCTGTTGATATGAAGCTTTGCATCCTTAAGCCCAATCTGCTTAATCAGTGTTGACACAAGAGTCATGATTTCCACCTCAGCCATAGGATTCGGTGAACCTACAAACTCCACACCAAACTGGTGATGCTGGCGAAGTCTGCCGCTCTCCGGCTTCTCATAACGAAATGCAGGTGTCACATAGAACATTTTTATCGGCTGTGGCTCGGCATAGAGCTTATTTTCAACATAAGCCCGAATGGCACCTGCCGTACCTTCCGGCTTTAATGTAATGCTTCTTCCACCCTTATCGATAAATGTATACATTTCCTTCTGAACAACATCCGTTGTTTCACCAACACCCCGTTGGAACAACACCGTATGTTCAAAAACAGGTGTGATAACTTCCTTTATATTAAACTTCTCACACAGATTTCTTGCCATAGCCTCTATCTGTGTTCTGGTTCTCATCTTATCGCCAAACCAGTCACTGGTACCTCTGGGTGCCTGCGTAATCATGTCTGTTTCCTCCTAATCTGTTTTTACTTTCATCTGTAAACCGGCTTACGAATGACAACAAAATCATTACCCGTGAAACTCCGGTAAATCATCATGTAGTATACTGTCAATCCTTTTCAGAATATCACTTGTGTTTATCATTTTCTGGAATGTCAGAAAAATCTTCATATCAAAATGCCTTACCTCATCTATTACCATCACAAGAGCCGTATCCGCATCGAATGCCTTTCTATATGGTCTGTCACTGATAAGCGCACTAAACACATCACACACTCTTATGATTCTGGAACCGAGAGGAATCTCCTCTCCTCTCATACAAAAAGGATAACCTGAGCCATCATAATTTTCATGATGGTATAAGACGATTTCAGCTATCCTGCTGTCATATCGCTGTGTCTTTAGTATTTCCGCCCCAAGCTTTGCATGAAGCCTCACATAACGCATTTCCTCAATTTTCAATGTTGCTTCTTTTCTTCCGTAGATATATGGGCTGATCTGAAGCTTGCCGATATCGTGCAGCATACCTGCAACGGCAACCTCATGCACCTCTTCATCCGAAAGTCCCAGTTCTCTTGCAAGTGAGGACGCAAGCAGACTTACACACATGCCATGACGTATGGCATCATTCATATCATGCCTATAATATTCCGTTTCCGGATTATTGTCAAAATCCAACAACTTTTCTGCATTCATATGCCAATTCACCTTCTGTTTCATAAAACAGCATCACGCTATAAAACCATTTTTCTTTCTTGCTATCATTTCATCTATACGTGTTATATAATCGTCAACGCTTTTACAATTCTCTACTCTTTCTATTCTGGTGCCATCCGTAACGCCCCGCTGTCCCTTTCTGAAAACAAGCTTACTGGAGCTGCCTGCACCAAGTCCTATAATATCCGTTCTTTCTTCCATAATCAAGATATTATATAAACATTCCAGACCATTTTTTGAATAACCGACATTTTCCAGATTGCCGGCTATATTTTTCTGTCTGTACAGATAATATGGATTCAGGCTCATTGCTCTTGCATAGCTGTCCACAAGACATAACTGGCTCTCTATATCATTTCCCAGTTTATCCTTATAAGCCTCCATCCGTATATTCAGGTTTGCGGCTCTCTTTATCGCAAGCGAATGAACCGTCAGACTCTCCGGCTTCAAATCATTTATCTGCTCCAAGGTATTCTTACAGCTTTCTGCATTTTCTCCCGGAAGTCCCACAATTAAATCCATATTGATATTCTCAAAGCCTGCATCCCTTGCCATGGTCATAACCTCTACGGTCTGCTTTCCCGTATGGGCTCTTCCTATCAGCTTTAAAGTCTCATCATTCATGGTCTGCGGATTGATACTGATCCGACTTACCTTATGCCGCTTCATAACAAGCAGCTTATCCATGGTTATACTGTCAGGTCTTCCTGCTTCTATTGTAAATTCCCTGACACTGCTCATATCAAAATAATGCGCTACCATTGTGCAGAGCCTGTCCATATCATGTGCCTCAATAGAAGAAGGTGTCCCACCGCCAATATATACGGATATCAGCCTTTTGTGGCTGTAAGCATTTGCAACATATTGCATTTCCTGCTCTAATGCATCAAGATATGTATCTACTTTATCTCTATACAAAGCAATGGGATATGAGGTAAAGGAGCAATAAAGGCATCGGCTTGGACAAAACGGAATTCCTATATACAGGCAGTATTCCTCCTCTTCCTTTACGGAATCAATAATCTTCTTCTCCCTATGCGCCACCTCTACAGACAGACGTGCCTTTTCTTTAGATGTACTGTATATTGTCTCATAATCCGCCACTATCTTCTCATCATGACAGCCCCGCATGATAGCTTCCATCGCTATTTTTGTCGGTCTTATTCCCGTCAGTGTCCCCCACGGAAGTACCCTGCCTGTACGCTTTGACAACAGCCGATAAATAGCAAGCTTAAGCGGATTTCTTACGGCTGCTTTATTTGTATAATCTCCCGCTACATCAATGCCCGTATTTTCACACGCAATCCCCGAAAGATAGGGCATATCATTATCATCCAACTCCACGCCCTGAAGGTCATATAATGCTATATCAATACGGTCATTTGCTATATCCGCTTTCAATACAAGCTCGATTTCCGCCTTTAGCTCCGGCTTGCTTTTGAATACGTCAGGAATGATAATCCTGACTCCCGGATAAAATGCCTGAAGCATTACGCGGAAATCATTGTTGTAATCCTCTACATTCTGTATTAAACAAATCATATATTATCCTGATTTCAATCCGTTTTCCTAGAAGCTGAAAAACGGATTGAATTTCTTTTCTCTTCCTATTTTTGTATGATTATTATGTCCCGGATACACGATGGTCTCGTCAGGAAGCGTCATAAGCTTCTCTTCGATCGTGCCAATCAGCACAGCCGCATCTCCCGTAGGAAAATCCGACCTTCCCACGCTTGAGGCAAATAACGTATCGCCTGAAAACAGCACGCCTGCCTCTTCAAAATAAAAGCACATGCCGCCTCTTGTATGCCCCGGAACACTGATACATTTCATCTCTGTATCCAGTATCTTGATACATGCACCATCTGACAGATAATGATCCACGGAACTCTCTATCGGATTTCCGAACATGGCTGACAGATTTGCCATAGGGCTTCCTAAAATCTCCTTTTCATCCTCGGAAGCATATGTCGCTGTTCCCGTCAGCTCCTTAAGCTTCTTCATCCCACCCATATGGTCCATATGTCCATGTGTCAGAAAAATACCTACACATTTGAAATTCTCGTGGTTTAGTGTCTTGTAAATGTAATCAGCTTCATCGCCCGGATCAATCACAATCGCTTCCCGTGTCTTGGTATTTCCCACAATATAGCTGTTTGTCTGCAATTCCCCCACCTGATTTGTAATTACAATGATATCTCCCATATTCTTCTCCTTCTCTGATTGATCCGACGAACCGTTGACCGTTCATCGGATAATCTCTACACACTAGCCTGCCGTTCTCTCTATATCAATAATGCTTTCCACATTTCGTATCTTGGCAATAATGGTATTGAGCTGCTCGACTGATTTTATGGCAAATGACAGCGTAATGGTAGCCTTTCCCTGCTTGCTGGTACGGCTGTTTATACTGTTCACATTAATATTCATTTCACTCAGTATCTTCGTTATATCAAAGAGAATACCGTTTCGGTCATCTGCATATATGTTTATCTCCGTCATATATGTGTTGGACTCTACCGCATCCGTCTGCCATTCTGCATCTATAATACGATTTCGGTCCGCTTCGCTCATGCACAGCACATTTACACAGTCTGTCCTGTGAATGGATATACCTCTTCCTCTTGTAATGAAGCCTACGATTTCATCCCCCGGAACAGGTGAACAGCACTTGGAAAATCTTACCGCTACATCATCTGCCCCCTTTACTACAATACCGCCCTGACTGCGTGATGCTCCATGCGGCTTTTTCACGGAAAATTCCTCAAGAATCTGCTTATCGTCAGGAATATTACTATTAGCCTTGTTATACTCCTCGATCAGCTTATTTACCACCTGACCTTCTTTAATGCCGCCATGACCTACCGCAGCCATCGTTGAATCCCAGTCAGTAAAATTGTACTTTTTGATAACCTTTTCCATATATTCCGGTTTTGAATACATGGAATAGTCGATACCTTTTGATTTGCAATAGTTCAGTATCAGCTCTTTGCCGCGGCTGATATTCTCTTCTTTAAACTGATGCTTAAACCATTGATTGATTTTTGTTTTGGCCTGCGTACTCTTTACAATATTCAGCCAGTCTCTGCTAGGCCCCGTAGAATTTTGAGATGTAATGATTTCAATCCGGTCACCGTTTGACAGCTTTGTATCGATAGGAACCTGTCTTCCGTTTATTCTTGCACCTACCATCTTATTTCCGACAGCGGTATGTATGGAATATGCAAAATCAATCGGCGTTGAACCGCTGGGAAGATTCTTTACATCTCCGGCAGGCGTAAAGCAATACACCTGCTCCGTAAATAAATCCAAGTCCGTCTTGATGAAGCTCATAAACTCTTTGTTATCATCTGTATCTCTCTGCCATTCAAGAATCTGACGAAGCCACGAAAGCTTCTCCTCTTCCTTCTGCATCACAGTGCCGGAAATATTTTCTTTGTACTTCCAATGTGCCGCAATACCGTATTCAGCAGTTCTGTGCATTTCATATGTTCTTATCTGGATTTCAAAAGGCTGTCCTTCCGGTCCGATAAGAGTCGTATGAAGTGACTGATACATATTTGACTTCGGCATTGCTATATAATCTTTAAAACGTCCCGGTATCGGCTTATACATCTCATGTATCACACCAAGCGCAAAATAGCAGTCCCGAACCGTATTTACCTTTATTCTTACTGCAAATATATCATATATCTGATCCAGCGTTTTGTTCTGGTTCTTCATTTTCTTATAAATACTGAAGAAATGTTTTACACGTCCGTCTATCTCCGCCTCAATCTTAGCGTTGTCAATGTGCTGCTTTACATCTGCAACCACCCGCTTTATATAGGCTTCCCGCTCATATAATCGTTCATCTATCTGTGCCTTAAGGTCTGCATATACGTCAGGCATCAGATATTTCATGGACAAATCATCCAGCTCGATTTTAATCTTACTGATACCGAGTCTGTGTGCTATCGGCGCATAAATATCCATGGTTTCTCTTGCTTTTTCTACCTGCTTCGCAGGCGACTGATACTTCAGCGTACGAAGATTGTGAAGACGGTCTGCCAGCTTTATTAAGATAACTCGGATATCCTTTGCCATTGAAAGAAACATCTTTCTAAGGTTTTCCGCCTGAACCTCTATCTTGTCCGTCGTCATTTTAAGCTGTGTCAGCTTTGTAACACCTTCTACAAGAAATGCCACCTCTTCAGAAAATTCTGCTGCTATTTCTTCTGATGTCATGACGGTATCCTCTACGACATCATGAAGAATACCTGCAACTATCGTTTCCTTGTCAAGCTCCAGTTCGGCAAGAATAATTGCGACATTCAGCGGATGCATAATATATGGTTCACCGGATTTTCGAAGCTGCCCCTCATGTGCCTTATCCGCCACCTTATATGCTTTTTCAATCATAGAGATATCCGTAGAAGGATGATATGTCAGGATACGGGAAATCAGTTCCTTATACAACTCCTCAGGCGGCGTAAAATCCGCAGGCGTAGACAAATCTATTTCCCGCTTTTCCTTACCGTTCTTTTTTTCAATTTCCTCTTCTATCTTAATATCCTTTATTTCTTCCATGCGCATCACCATTTCCTAAACACCACCATACACACACTGTAATTTGGGGTGTCTTATTTTATTCCTTCAAACTCTGCAAGCTGCGATGTTTCACTCACACCCTTATATTCTGCAAATTCGATATTTTATCATGCACCTTCAAACTTTACAACTGATTCCACGTTATATTTTGCCAGCTTTTCCCTTCCATTCAGGTCGGAAAGCTCTATCAGGAATATCATCTTGACAACCTCACCGCCCAGACTTTCTACCAGCTTCGCCGCCGCCTCCATCGTTCCGCCCGTAGCGATTAAATCATCAACCAGAACAACCTTGTCTCCCGGTTTGATTGCATCCTTATGAATCTCTATCGAAGCGCTTCCGTATTCAAGGTCATATGACATCTCCACCGTCTCCCGGGGAAGCTTTCCCTTTTTTCTTATCAGAACAAAGCCCTTTCCGTTTTTATACGCTATCGGTGTTCCAAATACAAAACCCCTCGACTCCGTTCCTGCTATTAAATCATAATCTACTCCGGTAAGCAGATTGTCCATAGAGTCAATGGCAAGCTTAAGTCCATCCGGATTTTCCACAACGCTTGTTACATCTCTGAATATAATTCCCGGCTCAGGGAAATCAGGAATACTCTTTATATAATCTTCTACCTTACTCATAAATATGCCTCCTCTTTCGTTTAAACCCGTCATTCATGCTTTCTGTACTCGATTATGCGTACCTGCAGCTCCCTTCTTCCTGCATAATCGTTTATGTCAGGATAGTATGCCACGTCAAGAACAACACGATTTGCCGTTCCATTAAGTATTCTATCACATTCGCTCTCTCCAAACCACTCTTTTATTCGTGAAATAAACACATCCGGTTCAAAATTTAAACCTGTTATCGTCTCCCCGTTATCCATCATAAGGGTAAGCCGCATCACATTTTTATCTTTTCCCATAATATTCACCCTGCGCACGCTGACGCCGCTCTGGGCAAATACCGGTTTCTCATTTCCCTTTCCAAACGGTTCAATCAGCTGAAGCTGCTCGGTAAGAGAAATACTGTTATAACGAAGCGGCATCGGTACATCTATCATCAGCTTTGGCGTCAATGTTTTCTCGTCCATATTCTCATTTTGATTCAACACACGCCTTAGTTCATCAAGCAGCTCTCTTTTAATGGAAAATCCTGCCGCCATCTCATGTCCGCCGAACTTTACAAACAAATTCCCCGCCTTGTTCAGCTCATCATACATATTATAGCCCTCTATAGACCTTCCTGATCCTTTCAGAATATCGCTGTCCTCACTGTCGGTAAACAAAAGCACAGGCCGGTAATACCGCTCTTTAATCCTTCCGGCTATAATTCCTACAAGGCTCTCATGTATATCCGGTATATAAAGCACGATTACTTTGTCAAGCAATGAAGGCATATTGGTATCTGCCGGACTGCTTTCCTGCTCCGATATACTTGCATTCAACGTATTTTTCTCCAAAATATCCACTGCCTGCTTTGTTCCGGCTATCGTCATATTCTTACGCTGATTATTGATATTAATAAGCTCCATGGCACGTGTTTCTGCCTTATAGCTGTCCTGCTCAAGAAGAAACTCCATACTTGCCTTTGCATCTCCGAGTCTGCCTGCCGCATTGATACATGGTCCTATGATAAATCCCAAATCAAAAGTGGACAGCCTTTTATTCTGCCTGCCGCTGTTCCTTATTAATGCAAAAAGACCGTGGTTGCTGCTGTTCTTCAGCTTATGAAGTGCCATTTTTACAAATATTCTGTTCTCATCTACAAGATTCATTACATCGCAAACGGTTGCAATACCCAGATACTCAATAAATTCCTGACATTCCTCCTCCGGTATTCCGCTTATTCTATATAACAACTGAATAAATTTGTAAACTACCCCTGCTCCGCACAGCTCCTTACACGGATATGTACAATCCTGTTGTTTATGGTCAATAACCGCATCCGCAGCAGGCAAATGATATTGTCTGCTGCCATCCTCATTCACATCATATGGGATATCGTGATGGTCTGTGACAATGACTGTCATACCAAGCTCCTTCGCTCTTGCTATCGCATCAAATGCCGCAATTCCGTTATCACAGGTAATGATGGTATCCACTCCATCCTCATATGCCGCATTTACCATACGGATATTGAGGCCATAACCGTCCTTGATACGATGCGGAATATCGTAATCTATAACCGTTTTTCCTGACGTCTCTTTATTATAATATGTCTCTGCAGCTCTATTCAGCCCCCTATAGAGAATATAGCCTGACATAACACCGTCTACATCATAGTCGGATATAATCCGCACATGACTTCCCGATGCCAGCTTCTTCTTCATAAGCAGGCAGCCCTTTTCCATGTCCTTCATAAGTGACGGTTCATGTGCATAACGGATATCTCCGTTTAAGTACATTTCTATATCTTTATCCCCGATGACATCTCTGTTCCTGATTATTCTTGCTATAACCGGGTCTATTTTATATTTCTCTCCTATTTTAAAGAAATCTGCCCTCTTGGTATAAACCGACCATACAGGCTCTTTGATGTATTTCTTTATAACTGACTGTTTATTGCTTTCGCTTTCATTATTACTCTGGTTCATCATTCTGGTTTGTTACCTTTTCATCTCTACACATTCCGGATATCATATAATATCCAGTCATAATACTCCACATCCATGCTGTTTCCACATGCAATACACGCACCGTTAAGGATATCAATATTGGCTCCGCAACAGCTGCATTTCAATGCCTCTACCTTAATACTGCTCGTAATCCCCTGTCTTCGTCTCAGGGTAACCAATGTCTTCGTTCTTTTCTTCGCAAGTTTTTCCCCGCAAATGGTAATATATCGCACCAACAGCTTTGCCTCTATATATGAATATCCGTTTTCCTCCCAACATCTTACCTTCTTCAGTCCCAGACAATCCACATCAACGATTCCTTCGTCCTGATTATATTGCACCTTGGATACGCATCCCATTTCCGTTTTATTATTTGCCAAAAACCACAGCTTGGTATATGCCTGAATCGTTCCATAGATTTCAGTCGCAGAAAAATTGGAATCACGTTTTCGCATCTCATATCCTATCTTGCTGATTCTCCCTTCCGATTGCTCTATGGAACATATCACAGGCACCAATATGATATTTGTTAATATGATACCCGGGATAAACCCTGCTATGACCGCCACGAAAGCAGCCTGTATCAAAATAAGCACAATAGCACCTGCATATCCATACTCAAACGTTCCGTCATGCAGGTATTCTAAATAACCAGAAATAACCCCAAATATAAATAACAACACTATAGTAGCAATCATAATCCATTTCCGGTACCAGTCTCCTGACAGTACACGACTTACAGTCATTATTTTATTGTGGGTTTCCTTTATTCTGATAGCAGTACCACAATAAGGACATCCCTGATATCCCTTTGACATATCGATAAGACCGCCACAATTATCACAATACCTTGTTTTGGAATTCTCATAGTCTGTATCGGCAAGAATATATTTCTCCTGTAATACATCCCTGCACTGATATACGGCCTTCTGCTGCCGATAGAAGGTTTTTGTTCGTATGTACGGACTCGTATATGAAATACGCTTATGATTCCCGTCACCTATTGACGAAACATATGCCGCCTCTGGATCCTTGCATTGATATGTCTCGCTCATACATAAACCATGACGCTCCAACGCATTCCTGCTAAGTCTGTTTGCATACCACATCGTCTGTGTGGTAGTGGAAATTCCATCCTCTCCTTTTTCACGCTGCCTATGGTAGTCTTCCACTACATTCATAATCTCAGCCTTCTCTGCACCCTTTAATGTCTTGAGTGTACGAACATTATTTCCAAACTCCCTCATAAAATGTTCAAAATTACTTTGTGCCATTTCTCCCCTAAACTCCCTATCCTCTGTAATTTGTTCCCGATTAAATTCATAAGCCGACTTTTATTATACTTCAAAAGCCTTTCATTATAAATACAAATATTGATGAAAGATTTTTTCAGAACAACAATATACCCCCTTTCGGATGACAAGTTTTATTGTTTTACTTATCACCCGAAAGGGGGTACGTCATAACTGTCCGTCTTATGATTGATTGGGAAGTATTATTCATCTCTTAACGTATCAATGATATTGATTTGGGTTGCGGAATATGCGGGAAGCAGACTAAAGCCCAATACAGAAGATACGGTGTAGATTACAAATAACAGTATGGTTTCTCCATAAAACCGCACCGTATAATCCGACATCACTATCTGCCTTTGATAAAAAATATAACCTAATAATATGAATCCGGCTAAAGCAGCGGCAATGATAATGGCTATCAATGAATTAATCAGATTTTCAAATACAAATCCCAGCATAATACTGCCGTCACTTGCTCCAAGTGCCTTCTTGATACCAATCTCCTTGCGTCTGTCCGATACGGAATTTATCATTGTACCAAATACGCTGATTCCCGAAATAACGGCAACAATTAACAACAGTATCGCCTTTGTCTGCATATTGATTTGCCATTCCTCCTGATTCGCCGTTTCGATATCCTTTGGTGTTATATATGTAAATTTGTCCTTATATATATCCTGTTCCTCAAACTTTGATATTCTTGTTAAGTATATACTTTTTTGCTGTTCTGTTTTCCCTGTCAAAAACACATATAACTCATAGCTGCTGATATCAATATCGGAAAATGCCGTCTCAGGCATAATAACGGTACTGATTAAGGGTGTGTTGTCTACAGCAGTATTCCCTTTGGTATACATGGACTCCATTTCCTTAACAGTTTCTTTGTTTAATCGGGTTTCCGTCAAAAACTGCCGATAAACACCCACCACAGAATATACGTCCTGTGCGCCGTTATAACCCATCATTATTTTCTTTCCCAGTGCGTCTTCTGCTGAGCCGGCCAGCAGGCAGGCATATTCTTCAGAAATAATAACCTGATTGCTTGACGTAAATTCATCCGCCCCGCAAACCAATTCTATCTTTTCAAAGCTGTATTCGTTTGAATTATCCGTTTCTCCATGTGCCTCCAAATTACTATGAATATATATATTCTGCGGTATGTTCTTTGTCAGAATAATATTATAATCAATATCAATTCTATATTTTTTATCAATATACAAATTTCCGCCAGTCATCGTATGCATACATAAATAAAGACTCTTTTTATCAAACTGCTGTTGCATTAAATTATATAATTCTTTGTCTTCACAGCTAATATAGATGTAATTTTCCTGTACCCGTTTGCTGCCCTTTACATATGTAGCATATTCAAAATCTACAAACAGCGCAGCAATTAAAAATAAAAATATACTTACGGCAACGCTTATCGTTAAATACAAATTCCGTTTCATATTTGCACTATACAGCTTTACTGAAAGCTTAAATAAGCGGATATACGATTTCATCTTCAATGATTTTTCCCCCACTTATGCGCAATTTTCTTTTTGCCTCATTTGCAAAAGCATTATCATGTGTTACAACAATAACGGTTTTTCCCTCTTCATTCATCTGCCTTAAAAAGGAGCGAATCAGCCGTGCATTATCCATATCCAGATTTCCTGTCGGCTCATCTGCCAGTATGATTTCAGGCTTCATAATGATACTTCTGATTAATGCGATTCTCTGTTTTTCCCCTCCGGAAAGGGTATTTACAATCTGATTTTTCTGGTTATGCAGATTAAATCTGACAAACAGTTCCTCACATTCTTCTTCTATTTTCTGATTATCCAAAGCTGAATATACATATGGAAGCATCACATTATCATAGGCACTTAGTGTCGGAATCAGATTAAACTGCTGAAATATAAAGCCAAGCTTTTCATTTCGATATCTGTCCATTTCCCTGCGTTTCAGCAGATGTCCTCTATAAAAATATTCGCCGTCATACTGATTATCCAAAGCACCGATAATATTCATCAGGGTACTCTTTCCTGCCCCCGATGCTCCGATAACCGATATATAATCGCCTTCTTCTATGTCAAGGCAGACATCGTTTAAAACAACCTTCTCTTCAAACCGTTTCGTAATATTTTTTAACTCAATTATGGATGCCATCTACTCATCCTCTTCCGTTCCTGTATCGTTTTCCTTTGGCGCACTTCGCAATACGTCTACGGAGTTTACCACCAGCTCCATGCCCTCTCTCAGACTGTCTTTCCCGGGGATAATCTCTACATTTTCTTCGCCTATTACGCCCAAGCTTATATTTGATTTCATAACACCTGTTGTATAATCCAGTATTTCTATATAATATCCACCGTTTTCATCAATAAATAAGCATTCTCTTGGCACCACAAGAGCGTTTTCCTTTATCTTTCCGGTATGTAGAATTACATCTACCCTTCCGTCAAGGACAAAATTATTCCCCGAAATCGCATAATAGGTATCAATTTTATTTGAAGCTGTATCTACGGAGAACGCATTTGTCTTATACTTCGCCTCAAATTCTTCTCCGCCATACTCAAATGTCACAAAGGAATTCTTGACATTCCTATAATTCGTCACATCACCGGCAACTCTCAGGCATGTTACCTGTGGGCTTCTGAGGCGGAGCATTGTCCTTCTCATTCCCTGCATGATACTGTCAACGATGCCCGCCTGCTCGCTTTTGTATGCTTCACCGTCAATAAGGCATATCGTATCGTCAACATTTACAAATTCTCCTTCTTCTATCATAAATATCACGTCGCTGCTTTCACTATATGTAATCGTAATATCCGACAGCTTATCAGTGTCGAAATATCCATCGCAATATTGAATTTCCTCAATATCCTCTACCATAAGCTCCTTTGTTACAAGGTCGTCATAATCAATATCTGCATAATAGGTTGTATACTCATTTGCAGGCTGATTCAGAATTGCAACAATGATAATTGCAGCAATTGGCACTGTCAGTATTACTGACAATAAAACATAAATAATTATTTTTTTCATATCTCACCATTACAAACATTGCTATTTGTATTCTCCGTTATTTCATTTCTTCATCAACGATATCAAGGAGTAAAAATTCACCTTGAATGATTGATTGTGGATACACAAAACACCATATCTGTTCACCATCCGACAGTTCTGTCTTTACAATCAGGCTTGCTATGGTTGTATCACTATTTTCAACAAGCTTGTCTGCAAATGCATAGTAATATTCAAGCTCAATCGTGCTGTCCTTTTTATAATCCGTTTCCTTTTGCTTTGTGTAAATAGGTGCATATAAAACATCTGTCTGCTCATACCTTTTATGATTTTCTGCAGTTATTACCTCGCAGCATGTATTGGCAGACTCTACTGAAATTTTCCCTATATTTTCCACAACCGTTCCCATAATTGGATAAAAATTATACTTTGCAATATGACTGTCTGCAAACATTCCGCCCCATGAAGCAGAGTCTACCACCTCATCTATATATGAGACCTTCACATCATCGGGTACTTCAACTGCTTCTATACTTAGATTATCCATCGGAAACTCAAAATCAAGCTCGGGTATATACAGGCTTTCCACCTTGACATCTCTGTCAAAGTAGCCGTCAACAACAAGATTTGCAACAACCACCTTTGCTTTATCGACATATTTTGATACAATATCTGTGATTTTCTCCTGCAATTCGCTATTTACAGGTTCATTACCACCCATATATCCCTGATAATATGCATCTGCCAATCTATAGTAATAATATTCGTCCACAAGCTCGCTCATATCATATTGACTTATATTGATAGTTGCTCCATAAAGTAGCTCTACATTATCCCCTGCCAGTTCTGCATCCTCTCCTACCGTATATGTAAAGTTTCTCTCGTCCAAAGCCGGATACATCTCCTTATTGACATAGGTCTGGTAGAAGCTTGTCTGCCAAAATACCTCCATTTTCCTGTTCTCATCACTTTTCGGTACCGTTACGGTGCAATTTACTCTGGAGTTTATTACGATTTCCCTGTCTTCCTGCAAATCCGGCTTCTTGCAGCCTGCAAGAAGCATGCACATACAAATTAATACAAACGCTAATGTTTTTTTCATTTCTTACTTTCGTCTCTCCTATTTTACTTTATACCATGCATAATATAATGCACTTTGACAATTGGGCGTATATAACTGGGTACCTTTAACAGTAGCGTTGCTAGTAGATGTATATACATATTTACCTTTTTTCTTTTTATAAACATCCTTTTTTGTTTCTACCTTTAAATCAACATATTTTGCACGGACTCCATAATAATAGTATCCTGTTGCCTTGTTTTTTTGCAATGCACTATTGACTGTTTTTCCCGAAGTCATTGAATATGAATATCCCATCTCTGCACCAAAACCTATTATTGCGACAGAATCAGAGGTTACAAATGTATATGTTTCTGTAATACTTGTTAAAGATGTCAAATCTTTGCGCCCTTTTTTATGATAATGATTACCTGTTACTGCATATGTTGCCGTATTATGAATACTACCTTTATACTTTTTTGTTGTTGTAACCGTCTTCTTTGTTCTAAATAAGTTATACTCTGTTTTTTCAGAGGACCTCATTAATATCCAATTCTTTGTATTTGTAGATGTTATCCGAAGCATCGTATCCGCTTTGGATATTACTGATACTCCAAATACAATGACAATACACAATGCTATTGTTAAAATACTTCTAAAAATCATTTGTGATTTGGTATTCTTTTTCATTATGCTTTTTCTCCAATTATTTCATTTCTTCATCAACGATATCAAGCAATAAATACCTGTCCCAAACTAGTGATAATGGATATTCAAAGGACCATATCTGTCTTCCGTCTGCCAGCTCTGTCTTTACAATCAGGCTTGCTATGGTTGTATCACTATTTTCAACAAGTTTATTCGCAAATGCATAACAATATTCAAGATTAACAGTACTATCCTTTTTGTAATCCGTTTCCTTTTGCTTCACGTAAATCGGTACGCTCAAGGCATCTGCCTCCTCGTATTTTTTATGATTTTCTGCAGTTATTACCTCACAGCATGTATTGGCGGACTCTACCGAGATTTTGCTGATATCCGCTAAAGCAGTTCCATCAATCGAATAGAAATTATATTTTGCAATATGATTACCTGCAACCATGCCTCCCCATGAAGCAGAGTCTACCACTTCATCTATATATGAGAACTCGACGTTGTCAGGTATTTCAATTGTTTCTATCCTTAGATCGTCCATCGGGAAATCAAAACCAAGCTCAGGTATATACAGGCTCTTTACCTTGACGTCCCTGTCAAAGCAGCCGTCAACAACAAAATTTACAGAAACAACCTTTGCTTTATCAATACATTTTGATATGATATCTGTAATCCGCTTCTGCAATTTACTATCTGCAGGTTCCTTTCCATCCATATATTCCTGATAATATTCATCTGCCAAATCACTAAAATAGTTGTCATTTGCCATCTCACTCATATCATACTGACTTATATTGATGGTTGCCCCATGAAGCTGCTCTACATTATCCCCTGTCAGCTCTGCATCTTCTCCTACTCTATATGTAAGGGATTTCCCTTCCAGCGCCGGATACAGCTCCTTATTGACATAAATTTGATAAAAGTCTAGCTGCCAAAACACCTCCATTTTCCTGTTCTCATCACTTTTTGGTACCGTTATGGTACAGTTTACTCTGGAATTTATTACGATTTCCCTATCGATATCAGCATTCGAATCCTTGCAGCCTGCAAGCAGCATGCTCACACATATCAATATAAATGCAATTATTTTTTTCATTGTCTTATTCCTCTTTATTTATTTTGCTTTATACCAATCATAGTATAATGCGCTTTGATGATTTGGCGTATATAGACGAGTACCTGTTATAATTGTAGTATTGCTTGCCCTCTTATCCAGCTTATATTTCCCCTTTTTCTTTTTATATACATCCTTTCTGGTTACCACCTTCATATCAATATATTTTGCATACACGCCATAATAATAATATCCACTGGCTTTATTCTTTGGCAAAGAATTTTTCACTTCTTTTCCGGATGTTGCTGAATAGGAGTAGCCCAGTTCCGCACCAAAACCCTTTATTCCTGCGGAAACAGAGGTTGAAAATGTATATGTCGCTGATACACTTATTGATGATACCAAATCCTCACATCCCCTTTTATGTTTATGATTATCTGTTACTGCATATGTTGCCGTATTATGAATATTGCCCGTATATTTATTGATTGCCGTAACCGTTTTTCTTGTTCTTAAGCGATTATAATCCGTTCTTGTATACGAACGTTTTAGAGTCCAATACTTTGTATTGGTAGAAGTTATCGTAAGTGTTGTGTCCGCTTTGGTTGTTACCGATACTTCGAATATGATGATGATGCATAATGTAACTGCTAAGATATGCTTTAGAAGCTTTTGTAATTTCAGATTTTTTTTCATAAAGTCTTACTTCCTTTCATTTCCCTTGATATTTTTAAGAATCATTTGCATTTTTCAATTTAGATTTTTGAATCATTAGAAATAACCTCATAGTGATACATACACTATCAACTAACTGCAATCATATGATACTCCCCCCTGTTCCTTATCACTAAATGAAAGACACAACTGCAGTCCCTTTATTTGTTTCATAACTCTGAATATGGAAGCTGTTAAATACCATCAATACAACCTCCTGTATTATTTTATTGATAAAGTTTGGGATTTTCTTTTTCAACTATAGAAATGTTGAACAATTCCATTTTATCAGTAAAAAGTGCTTCAACGACCTGGATGTAGATTGGTTCTGCCAAAAGAATCATCCTAAAATCATATTTACCCATAAAGTATCTTATAGAATATCACATGCCTTGAAAGAATATGTCCACAATCATAAATAGAATCTCCAATAAAAAATGAATCGGAATTTGACTTCTGTTTTTCATGCAATATTGATATCTGGAAACATTATATCATAACAAATATAAATGTAAAGCCTGAAAAGTTATTTTATAAATAGACTTTTTGTATAAAAAAGAAGATGCCCCTCCTTCCATGACTCTAAAAAATCATATTGGGGGAACATCCTCCTATTTTTATTTCCTATGCCGTCCGGTCTGATTTCTTTCCAATCTTTGTCTTCATAAAGTGCCACAATGGACCTGTAATGCAAACCGATGAATATGCACCAACAAGAATACCTGCTATCAATGTAATAGCAAATTCCTTAATAGATGCAACACCCAGAATATACAGAACAAATATTGTCACAAATGTTGTGAGTGAAGTATAAATTGTTCTGCTAAATGTCTGATTAATACTTGTATTAACCACCTCTGCATAACTGGTTTTCTTCATATTCATAATACCAATATTCTCACGAATTCTATCAAATATGATAATCGTGGCATTAATGGAGTAACCGACTATCGTAAGCATACACGCGATACATGTGTTACCAACAGAAAGTCTGAACAGAATATATACAACAAATACAATTGCTACGTCGTGTAAAAGCGCAAGAACCGCACTGGCACCGAACTTTACATCATGGAATCTGATAGCAATATAGATCAACATCAGAATTGCTGCAAGTGCAACTGCAAAAAGTGCATTCTTCGTCATTTCGTTACTTACAGAACCACTGATACTGTTTGCCTCTTTTATATCTGCATGAAATTGCTCTACAAGAGCATTCTTTACGGCTGTCATCTGTGAATCGTCACCGTTGTCTGTAAGCTGCGGCATCTTAAAGACAATCTCATTTGTTCCCGCAACTGTCTGAACAGATATACCAGCTTCACCGATACCTGCTGCATCAGCAATAACCGGTACGATTTCACTCTCTGCCTCTGCCAGACCATATGCCTTGTCAAACTCTGCTGTAAGGCTTGTACCACCTGCAAATTCAATACTTAAGTTAAGCGCACTTCCCTTTGAATTCTTATAGATTGGCATAAACATGAAACCAACTACAATTACAAGAATCGAACCTATAATGCAGAATTTGCTTGCACCGACAAAGTTTGTTTTCTTAGGTTCTTTGGCTACACCAAAATATTTTACATCCTTAAGACCGAGCGTAACACATGCATTCAGCAGAAGCTGTGTAACTACAAGGGCTGTAAGAACGGAAAGAACAATACCAATTGCAAGTGTGATAGCAAATCCCTTGATAGTACCCGTACCGAATATACCAAGTACAAGTGCTGCTATCAGCGTTGTGATATTTCCATCCAAAATAGCCGAAAGCGCATTGTGGAAACCTTTGCTTACAGCCTGTTTTACATTGGAGCCGGCTGCCAGCTCTTCCTTAATACGCGTAAATATAATTACATTTGCATCAACCGCCATACCTATCGAAAGAATAACACCGGCGATACCAGGAAGTGTAAGCGTTACATTAAACAGATTCATGACAAGGAAATCCATAAATGCATACAACGCAAGTGAAAATGATGCAACCAGACCAGGAATTCTGTATACGATAATCATAATAATAAATACCAGAATGATACCGATAATACCTGCCTTTATGGATGTACTGATAGCATCCGAACCAAGCGTTGCGCCTACAATATTGGAACGTACCTGCTCAAGTGTCAGCGGAAGCGCACCAATACGAATTGTTGTTGCAAGCTTTTCAGCTTCTTCATAAGTGGAAATCTTGTTAATCTCTGCATTTCCGCCAGATATTGCAGACTGTACCTGCGGTGCACTTACAACCTGATTATCATAAATAATATAAACAATATTACCTACATTTGCAGCAGTAACTTCTTCAAATTTCTTAGCTCCTTCATTTGTAAATGTAAGCCGTACTACATTGTCATTTCCTTCATCCGGATTGATGGCTGCCTCCGCACCCTTGATATCATCTCCTGTAAGGGCTGCTTCATATGCCTCACCCGATGCCCATTTCGTATAATTCTCAGGGTCAAGGAACTCCAGCTTACCTTCTATATTCAAATCTTCAAGGATTTCTTCGGCATTTGTTACACCGGGAATTTCGGCTGTTATTTTGCCTTCACCCTCTTCATATACTGAACCTTCATTTGTATAATTACCAATTCTTTGTTCAATCTTATATTTGGTATCCTCTAAATCCTTACTTGAATAGTCCTCATCCTGAATTTCATAAGTTACGCTAAGTCCGCCCTTAAGGTCAAGACCCAGCTTGATGTACTCTATCTTTCCTCTGTCACCGATACCAAAGATTGCCGTATATACAGCAAGTCCCAGTACAAGGAAGAAGCCGATAATAATGAGTACCGAATTTCTTTTTGCTTTCTTCATCGTAACTCTCCTTTTTTCTGTTTTTCCTCTTCCTCCATATCCGCCATAGCTGCCTTCAACATAATCGCACACTCAATCCGCTTCTTCTGGAGCTCGCATCCTATGTCATAGGCATCAAGAATATTTCCATGGAACTTGAAGGAATTTGCAGCGCATCCCCCACTACAGTAAAATCTTGCAAAGCAATCCTTACATTTTTCCTTTGCATAAACATTACACAGCTTAAACTCATCTACTATCTTCGGCTTTGTAATGCCATCATTTACATTACCGATACAAAAACCATCCTCACCAACAAACTGATGGCATGGATACAAATCTCCCCAAGGTGTCACAGCCAGATACTCCGTACCTGAACCGCAGCCTGACAATCTCTTTGCCACACATGGACCCCCTGTAAGGTCTATCATAAAATGGAAGAAATTAAAACCTCTTCCCTCTTTCTTTCTTTTCAGCATCTCCTTGGCCAGAATATCATATTGTTCAAGAAGAACAGGTATGTCCTCCTCTTTGATAGCATAAGGCTCTTCCGGAAGTGATACTACCGGCTCAACCGATATCTGGTCAAAGCCCATATCTGCCATATGAAGCACGTCCTTGGCAAAATCAAGATTATTATGTGTATATGTTCCCCTCACATAATAGCTTTTACCCGCTCTTTTCTTTGCAAATTCCTGAAACTTCGGAAGCAGTATGTCATAACTTCCTTTACCGTTTCTGGTCGGTCTCATATAATCATGTATCTCTTTTCTGCCGTCTATGCTAAGCACTACATTGCTCATCTCTTGATTTGCAAATTCCATAATTTCCTCATTTAAGAGAAGACCATTTGTAGTAAGTGTAAATCTAAAATTTTTATCGTACTTTTTCTCAAGGCTTCTTCCGTATTCTACGGTCTGTTTTACCACATCCCAGTTCATAAGAGGCTCTCCGCCAAAGAAATCCACCTCCAGATTTCTCCTGCTTCCTGAGTTTTCAACAAGAAAATCCAATGATTTCTTAGCAATCTCAAGCGGCATTAATGCTCTGTCACCTTTATATTCGCCCTCTCCGGCAAAACAATATCTGCATGCCAAATTACAATCATGGGCGATATGAAGACATAATGCTTTTACAACCGTCTTTCTCTTTTTGAAATCAATAATGTAATCCTTGAATACATCCTCTGTATAAAGTGTTCCGTCCTCTACAAGCTGTGCAATCTCATCACAAGCCTCATAGACCTCTTTTCTGTCATACTGTGGAAGAGCATCCGCTATCTGGTCCTTTGTCTTATTCTCATAAATCTCTATGATGTCATACACCATATCATCTACAACATGAACAGAACCACTGCATACATCAAGTACGATATTATAACCATTGCTTTTGTACTGATGAACCATATTTCTCCCTATAATATACGCACTAAAGAGGACTGTCTTTTGACGGTCCCCTTTAATTGTTCAAATTCATAACATTTCTATTACTTGTTATTAACATTCTCACAGCTCTGATTTCCTACTGTACATGATGTCTTACAAGCTGACTGGCAAGATGTCTGACATTCACCGCATCCACCTTTAACCATTGTATTTTTCATAGTCTTATTTGTAAGTGTCTTAATTCTTTTCATGGGTACACCTCTCCTTTTATATCATTTAAAGCGAGTATACCACAAAACATCATAAAGTAAAAGGTTTTTTTTAGCTGAGCATGCCCCCCAGCATACCGCCTCCTATGCACAAAGCCATCTGATAAATTGCAGAAGTAGCAGAAAAATCAATCGTTCCGTTTACTGCAAATGATACTATCATAATAATCGCTGCATAGGCTATACCAAGAAACAGACCCCAGATAAACTTCTTCTCCTGAACCATCCTGCCTACAGCAAATCCCCCCGCAAATGATGCCACCACATATACTGCTGTAATCAGAATATTAATAGTGCTCTCCGCTAAACCGAACTTGTACAATGACAATGCTATAATCAGCAGCATGATCCCCGTTACTATGTAAGAAATAACAAGAGATTTAAGCAGACTGATTAGTCTCATACTAACCGTCATATATATTCTCCCTTCCCCAATATTGATACTGCCATCCGGCGCACACATCTGATATAGGCTCATATCCGCCTACCGTTTCCCCAATAGCAGTCCTTTAACATATATATATGACGATTTCGTTACCACTAGAACAAATTGCAAATTTTAATTATGTTATCATAGATTTGTCCGGCTCTTGATTTTGTTATTTCATTCGGCTTTATCAGGTCAACCACCATAACCGTATAAAGTCCCGCATCACTGGCCGATATAATACCGTTTATGGAATCTTCTACCCCTACTGCATGATGCGGCTCTACATCAAGCTTCCTGCATGCAGTCAGATATATGTCAGGATATGGCTTTCCCCGCTCAATCTCATCACCATATACCATCTCGTCAAAGTATCCAAGCAGCCCTGTTTTTTCAAGTCTGTATACCGCTTTTTTCCTATCGGTAGAAGTTGCAAGTGCAATTTTCACGTCCCTGGCCTTTAGGTATTCAAAAGTTTCTACCACACCCGGTTTTATATCTACACCATGCTCTTCTATATATTCATCAAACAAATTCATGGTTTTCTCCCTGAACGGCAAATAATCAAAATCTGCACCCAGCACACTCTGAAACACCTTTGCATTATGGGATTTTGTTCCGCCTGCTATCCTGTCACAGATTCCATTCATCTCACTCTCAGGTATTCCTATGGACATACCGTTTTCCTTCCAGCATAATCTATATATTTTTTCCGTATCAAGCAAAACGCCATCCATGTCAAATACAACTGCTTTATAGCCTTTTTCCACCATTTTTTCACTCCTGACTATATTTCACTTATTTTTCACCGTACTTTAAACAAATCGTTTATACACAGTAATCTCACAAAAAGAAATCCAGCATATACAGTATATACTGGATTTCCCGAAAAATCTCAATCAATTTTTACTTCTTCTTTTTTCTGCTCTTTACTATTATAAAAATAAGAAGTGCAAGAAGCAGAATCATTACAATGATAATAATGATGAAAAGAATTGGTGATATTTTCTCTTTTAGTGCAAATGAGAATATCTCATCTGTCTCACTATCATACGTTGAGGCTACATTTCCCGCAAAATCCTTTGCATCTACGCGGATTTCATAATCCTGATACTCCTCAACATTCATCTGATATGTCATTGTTCCTTCATATAAAGAAGGGTCGATAACCTTACCGTTTACCGCAATCTGTGTAATCACATCCTCCGAATCCTCAAGGCTTATATTTAATGTAAATGGCTCATTTACTGTTTCGCCATCCTCTACACCCTGTATAATAATACGAGGTGCCGTACCATCATAAGTAAACTCAAATTCATCGGTTGAAACATGACCTACTTCATCGGTTACAGTTATCGTCATCTTATGATGTCCGTCAGTAAGGTCGGAAAAATCTACAAAATCTATACCATCCATCTTAACATCAACTGTAAATACCGAAGTATCATTTACGAGCCAGAGTGCTTCATAGCCCTGATCGGCAATATCGGCAAAGTCACTCGCATTAAGAAGAATTCCGTCATCTTCACCGTCTGTTTTCTTAGCAAGTAATGCTGTAAGCTTTGAACTTGCTTCAATCGATGGAGCAGTATTATCTACGGTAAATACGATTCCATACTCTTCTGCTTCATTTCCAAGTTCGTCCTTTGCCTTAATATTGATGTTATAGACACCATCCTCTTCAAACCTCTGGCTGCCTGTACTGGTCTCTGCTCTGTTTGAATAGTTTGTAAAATACTGTGACGATGCATCTGCGCCATCCTTAAGAACCGTAAACGTAACCTCATTTGTATTAAAGAATACTTCCTCAACACTTACGCTTACATCAACATAATTCGGTGCATCCATGTCATCGCTTCCTATTGAAGCATAACTCTCAATACTCTTGCGGTTCTTATCAACTGCTTTTACTGTAAGAACCGGTGCTGTTGAATCCACCTTAAATGTCTTTGTAACCTGTGCCGCTGCATTTCCGCTTGCATCAGTAGCATCCATGGTAATGGTATATTCGCCATCCTCATTAAATGTATAGGAGGCTGTATGCGGATTTCCCGCAGAGAAATCTCCGGCAGAAAGTGTTGCCACACTTGATTCTCCTGAACCATCTGTCCGCTTCGTTATCGTTGCGTTAATGGTTGTGCTATTCGATGCCTGATTTTCATATGCAAGTGAAAACGCTTCCTCAACGCTCATTGTTGCCGTAACGCCACCATTTTGTGTATCATTCACGCCTGTTATGGAAAGTACAGGTGCCGTTTTGTCAATTCTAAATGAGGTTTCTTTCTTTTCAGCAACATTTCCAGCCTTATCTTTAGCTGTAACTGTTACTGTATAATCACCTTCTTCAGAAAATGTAATATTAGGACTGATCTCCGTACCCGTCCATGTACCCTTCTTGATATTTCCTTCATAAGCAACTGCTCCTGAAGTATTCTTTCTGACTACATGAACTGTATATGTATTTCCCTTATACTTATCGGATATATCAATACCCAGATTTACATTCCCGTTGTTAGTCTTATTCACATCATTTATTTTTATAACCGGTTTTTCTTTATCTATTACATATCTGACTCTCTTTGTTGTGGTATTACCAAACGCATCCGTTACAACAATATTCAGATTATATACTCCCTGTTTACTGTTCTTTGCAGTATATGAATAAGCTACAGCTTTAAAGCTGTCTTTAATCTCCGGCACATTACCGTTTTTATCTGTAATGGATATCTTATGTGTCAGTGCAAACTGTTCTGCTACTTCTACATTAAACTTAACAGCCTTGTTGTAATATCCACTGTTTGTCTTTGCCGGCACAGGCGTTATCGTTACCTCCGGCGAGGTACTGTCTACATAAAATACAACTGTTTTGTCTTTATTTTCATTTCCGGCATTATCTTTAAGCGTGTAAGTAAACCAATATTTTGCCGCTTTACCGTCAACTTCATCACATGATGTACTGGCATATACCGTATATGCATCCTCCTGACTGACTTTAACGGTTCTTTGATTTGTTACACCGTCATAAGTAGTGTAATGCTTTACAATACTGACATTTTCTGCTTTGATACCATATTCATCCGAAACAGTAATCTCTATTGAAGCACCTTGTGATAATCGGTTATCCGGAATTCCATCTATAACAATCTCTGGCTTTGTCTTATCAATTACAAACTTACATTTATCGGCTACCGAAGCATTCCCACATGCATCATACGCATATACCTTAACTTCATAAACACCTTCACGGGAATATCTGAAGGTTGTATCTGCTGTTTCTGCAGGTGAAGCCACTGTCTTTATCTGGTCATTTAACTTATCTCCGTTACATGTCGCAACCGCTTTAAATGATGTAACAACAAAACTATCTTTGCCGCTTACATTTAGTGTAACATTTTCCTTATTACGATAATTTTTTAAATTATCATTGTTTCCGACATCCGCTATTTCAACCTGTGGTCTGCCTGTGTCAATAACAAATGAACTTGATACAGCCGTATTTCCCTGATTTCCTGCCTTGTCACTTAAATAAAAGACAATATTGTACTTTTTATTCCTGTCAACACCTGATATTTTGACATCCTCGTTAACGCTGCCTTCCGATTCAAGCTTTCCGGAGCTTATGACATTACCGGATGCGTCCTGTATTTCATACTTTGCTGTATTGAAATTATCCTCTGCCCGCACATTGATAACCGGATTTTCCTTGTAATAATAAGTATTATTAACGAAAGACTCATATTCCTTAAAGGTTATCTTTGTAATAGCCGGAGCATCAATATCATAAGCAATCTGCAGCTGCTTTTCATTCTTTTTCGCAAACTCGGTTTCCGTATGCTTCTTTGTATTAAAAACAAATTTATACAAACCCTGATTGGATATATTCTTACTAATCGTATAGGTAACCGTTATCGTCTTCAAATACGGCGTCGAATCATCAACCTCTTCCGTGATATTCGGTTTTGGTATGAGTGAATCATCACCATCCTTCGTCGCTACAATGCTCAAATCCGTATCTTTATCCAGATTACAGCCTGTTACCGTATAGCTTACAACAATCTGATCTCCACCTGTATAAATAATTTCACTTCCACTGTTTATAATCGTCTCTGCTCCGTCTTTTGTAACAACAGCCTTAAGCGAAGATACAGGCTCATGATTGTCAATGATAAATTTTGCCGTCTTTGTAATTTTATTACCTGCTTTATCTATAGCGGATACTGTAAAAGAATAATTACCCGGCTTATTTATGGTATATTCACCGACTCCTTTGGAACTTACTTCTCCGTCGGTTTGTTCTATTATGGAAACCTCCACATCATTGTAACTATCGATACCGCTTACTGCATCATCGACGGAAACTTCTATTATTTCTCCTGCTTCATCCGTTACAATATATTGTGTATCATCCGTAATTTCCTTATTCAGGGACTTACTCCGAAGTGTAAGCTCCGGTGGGGTGTTATCGATATATACATCAAGCTTAACAGGTATACTGCTCTGCCCTGCATAATTTGCAGCTTCAAATGTGAGCTCATTTGGAGTGCCTGCTTCACAATCAGGAATTGCGATTCCTCCGTCACCAAACACCATATTCTCTTTTTTAAAGCTGTAAGCTTTGATATCACTATCAGCATCTATTTTATCAGTTACAATCCCCTCTTCACCTGAATATGTGTAGCTGACACTTTCTAAATAAGAATTATCCTCTGTCGCCGACAAATCAACTGATACGGATTTTGTCCACTTATCGGCAACCGGCAATGCATTATATTCTGCAAGTGTATATTCGCTTCCGTTTGAAAGCCTAATCTTATCAATCGATAATACAGGAGCGGAATCATCTATAAACACAATATATCCGCTTGCATCAAATGCATATGAGGTATTCCCAAATTCATCCTCTATCTGCATAACCAGCTTATTTTCACCGTTGCCGGAAACCGTCACCAGGTCAGAAGGTACTGTTATAGTAGCCTGACCATTTTCAAAATCCACATCTCCCGCCAGCTCCGTTCCATTTTTAAGGGTATAGCTGTATCTGAGCTTACAAGGCACATTATAATCGTCTGCATATTCATGTGCTTTTACGGTTATGTCAAATAATTTGTCGGATGCTAAAATCTGTGTATCCGGTTCTATATTTGCCGGTCTTGCCGTTGTTGTAATCTTATCAATCTGGATTCCTGATGCTACTTTTACCGTAATACTTTTTTCTGTACTAGGATTTCCCGCCTTATCATATGTAATAAAAGTATATTCCCCTGATGTAGTAAAATCGACAATGTATTTTCCGTTTACTTTTTCTATTTCTGTTTCTTTGTTGCTGCCGCCGGTTTTATATACTACTCTTTCAATGCCTGATGCACTCGCATCCTCTCCATCAGTAGCTTTAATTTCAAAGCTTGCCGCTGCATCACTTTGAACAAGATAAAAATCTTCTGTAGTCTTATAGATTACCGTCTTATCCGACACATCGTTTAAAAGCTCAATTCCCTCTAAAATTGGTTCATCTATATCGCATACAACTCTGATAACCCCATAGAATACATACTCATTATTCTCCAAAGTGTATACTGCCAGATTATGACTGTCTTTTTCAGCCATTTCAAGTGCCGCAAAATCAACAGGCTTAACAAGACCTGCCGCTGCATCACTTGGCGTAGCAATCTTTTCTGATACTGTATTTCCTGTAAAAGACTTCAGGAAAAATCCATTATCCTCAAATGATATACTATCCCCTGCATTTGCGGCATAGATAGCCACTTCCTCATCCTTTACCTCTATATTTCCGGCTGCATCCGGCTGCATACTGCTGCTTTCCGGCAACAGCTCTTTTATGGAGACAGTCTTGCTTTCATTACCTTTGGCACGGGCACCGAAATGATTATCAATCACGACAAGTGACAGTATCATCACTACCGCCATAAGAAATGCAATGAACCTGTTTGCATTCATTTTCTTTTTCACATCTATCTCCCCCTTCTTAAATACTTTCTTCTGTATGTACTACAACAACATCCATTATCTTCTTTACCGATGTCTGTTTTACGGACTTAACCTCAGGTGTGTGATAGCCACTGTCAAACATATCTGTGTTCATACCCTCACCTGCTGTCAGAACATCTGTTGCTCCGTCCTCTTCGGCTGTCAGAATATCTGTTGCTTCATCCTCATCATATGATGTCAAAACGTCTGTTGCATCACTATCCTCGGCTGTAAGGATGTCTGTAGATTCGTCTTCGTAGTCATTACTTAGAATATCTGTCGAATCCTCGTCATAGCCATCACTCAGAATATCTGTCGAATCCTCATCATAGCCATCACTCAGAATATCTGTTGCATCTTCTTCATAGCCGTTGGAGAGTACATCTGTAGCATCCTCATGTATGGCTTTCAGATAATCCTCTGCCGCTTTTTCCTTTTCTAAAGCACTGATAGCCTGCTCATATTTTGCTCTTCCTGCTTCAGCCGTTTTCTGGGTTGAAGACTTAATATCTCGTGCAGAAATCCTGCCTGTGTCGGAAGCGGACTTAATTGCATCCTTCTTCGACACACCTGCTCCCTGCACACTTTCATAACCCTTCTCTCTGATTTCCTGAATTTGTTTCTTTGCAGTAGAACCTGTCAAATCACCAATTACCTTTGGTATATTCAATTTAACAAATAGTATCACTGCTATTATGGCGAATATTACTGCGAGAGCAAGGCCGCCATATAACATTGCATTATAAAAAGTTGCCATATCTATCTCTCCTTACTATTCTCCGCCAGTGTTGCCATTTGCAATTATTTCTGCTATAACAGGCTTATTCAACAATGAGTTCCATATATTATTATCATGATTTGCCAATGACTTAATCTCGTTTCCGTTTGAGCAAATCACGGTAATTTTTACAATACCTTCGTTTTTCCAATTATCAGGAACGGTTCCGTACTTCTCGGTATACCTGTCGTACAAATAATTCAGATGACTTACATAGATATCCGCTGCATAATCATCAGTTCCAAGACTGTCCTCTGCCTTCTTGTATACCTCCTCTGCCCTGTCATAGTATGTATCCCCTGAGCCAAGCTTTGCAAGTGCAACATATGTTTCAGCCTCTTCCTTCATATATTTAACATATGACTTCTTTATACTGTCTGTTGTTCCCTCGGCATTGATGTCTATACTTGCAAGATATCTGTCAATAGCTGTTATTGCCTCCAGATAATGTTCCTGCTTTTCATTTGTATCTTCCGCACCTTCGGCCAGATATGAATATACCGAATACAATATCCTTGAATACTGACCCGTATAATATTTCACGCCTCTTTCCTCCGGAAACTCATTCGAAAGAACGGTTGCATTTTCATCGAGACCTTCATTTGCCTCATTCAGCAAATCTATAATTCTCTGAGGGAGCGTATCATCTGCCTCCATGTTATCTACATAGATCGATGCAATATTAAGATAGTTTACATATTTACTTGTATTACCGTCGTCAATACTGCTGCTGTTATAATTTTCAAACTCAAAAATATTGTCTCTTGTATCATTAAAATTTGTATTCTTCTTTATTTTGCTTTCACATATTGCCGCATAATAATCAGCCTGCTCCGTCTCATCCGGGAAATTACTTTCATCATCCACCATATTAAAATACTTCATCGCCGTTTTGTAGTCCTGAAGTTCATTGTAGTAAATGATTGCTATCTCATATTTAACATCCGCATCAACATTGTCAATATACTTAATTGCATATTTAATACCCGTCTCTGCCGGCGTATCAGCACTGCTGTTTTCGTCATCCGCCTCATAGTAATATGCATATGTATCAAGAAGTCCTATATAAGCCTCTGACAGCGTATTATCCAGCTCAATAGCCTCCTTATAACACTCTATAGCCTTATCATAATCATCTGCCGCTATCGCATCGTCTGCATCTGATATCTTATTACTATAATTGAGTTCTCTAAGCTCGCCTTTTTTGATTCCACCGATTACTGCAAGTCCGGCAGAAATCACCGACAAACCAACCATTGTGGCAAATGCAGCCAGCTTTTTCTTGGACTGTGCCTTATACTCATTATCCAGCTCGTTATAATGATCAAGTGCATATAAAAGCTCTGAACAGGACTGATATCTGTCCTGCGGATTCGGCTGACAGCATTTTATAATGATTTGTTCAAGTCCCGAAGAAAGTGTCGGATTCCACTGTCTGATAGGCTTTATCTCGTATGGTGGCTCACACGGATTCTTTCCGGTAACAAGATGATATAAAGTTGCTCCAAGATTGTATATATCTGTTCTTGCATCCGTATTATAGATTCCTCGTCCCTGCGCATCACCAAACTGTTCAGGTGCCGCATATCCTCTTGTACCAAGGGCTGTTGTATCCGCATTATTTTCGACAATGTACTCCTTTGCGGTTCCAAAGTCAATCAGCTTTACCGAGCCATCAGGCTTAAGCATAACATTTGATGGTTTCATATCCCGGTAAATAATAGGCGGATTCATGGAATGAAGATAATCAAGCGCACTTGCAAGCGCCCTGCCCCACTCTATGACATCACTCTGTTTCTGTGCCCCATCACTCTTCAATACGTCACTGAGCGGTTTTCCTTCTACAAAATCCATGATAACGTATATGACACCATTTTCATTGATGATATCAACAATACGTGGCAGAACAGGATGATCCACATTCTTCAGAATGTTTGCTTCACGCTCCAACCCCTTTAAAAGAGTCTGCATACTCTTGGAACCGTCATTTTTTATCTCTTTAACAGCCCACTGCTTGTTTAATCGGTTATCCATGGCGAGGTAAACTATGGACATACCGCCCTGACCAACTTTTTTAAGTATTTCGTATTTTCCGTCTAATACTGTACCTAATTCTGTCATCTTATCTCTCCATTTACTCCGATTTTATTAGCAAAACAGTTATATTATCTGTTTCTTTTCTATACTTTACAAGTTCTGCAAGGAACTGGCAGCCATACTGCATAGCCTGTTCATCAACGGACGCATCCGGTCCCAGCTTCTCAACCATTTCTTCCTTTGATATTTTATGTCTAAATCCATCAGAACATAACATATAGGTAGCATGCTTTTTTATTTCGCCATATACAAAATCAGGTTCAACAACAGGTGAAGCTCCAATACATTGAAGGAGTACGCTTCTGCGGCTGTCTGTTTCTGCCTGTTCTTCTGTCATTCTTCCGGCAGCCACCTCTCTGGCTACAAAGGTCTGGTCATTTGTTAACTGTATCGGTGCATTCTGTATCTCGTATACACGGCTGTCTCCTACATGTATAATGTAATATTTTTCATCATACATCAGTATCGCTGATATCGTTGTTCCAATCATAATTCCGTTTTTCTCGCCATACGCCTTCAGCTTTTCATTTTCAAATACCGCTATACTGCTCCATTGATTTCTAAGCAAGGCAGGATCAAAAGAATCATTATCTATCATATCCGTAAATTGATTTTCAAACCAGTCAGAATATGCACAAATGACTTCTTTGCTGGCAAGCTCACCCTTAGACAAACCACCCATACCATCACATATCACGGCAAAAACAGCCTGCCCCTTAGGAGTATCAACTATTTTTATCGCCAGTGAATCCTGATTTGTTTTTTTCTTGATTCCCATATCTGTATGGTAAACCGCTTTATAACCCATTGTTAACCCTCCGGTTCCTTACATATTATCTGATGAAGAAAATAAACTCTTCGTCTCCCAATGTTACAGTTGCGTTATTTGTAAGGAATTTTTCATTTCCGTTCAGCAATTCCTCATTATTTACAAATGTACCATTTGTTGAATTATTATCTCTGATATAACTTACGCCATTTCTCTTTGTTATGATGCAGTGAATCCTGCTAACCGCCGAATTATCTGTAATTGTGTAATCAGCTCTTGTCGCAGACTTTCCGATGGAAAACTCATCCTTATTCAGATATATCTTCTCATTTGTTTTCTTTCTCAAAAGATATGGTGTCGGTATCTGCTGTGGTGCTTCATTTACAGGTGCCTTTGGCATCTCTGGCGCTTTCGGCATTTCCGGCATCGGTGGTATGCTTGGCATCTCCGGTGCTTTTGGCATTTCCGGCATTGGTGGTATGCTTGGCATCTCCGGTACCTTCGGTGTTTCCGGGGCCTTTGGCATCTCCGGCATCGGTGGTATGCTTGGCATCTCCGGTGCTTTCGGCATCTCCGGCATTGGTGGTATGCTTGGCATCTCCGGCGCTTTCGGCATTTCCGGTGTCTTTGGCATTTCCGGCATTGGTGGTATGCTTGGCATCTCCGGTGCTTTTGGCATTTCCGGCATTGGTGGTATGCTTGGCATCTCCGGTACCTTCGGTGTTTCCGGCATTGGTGGTATGCCTGGCATCTCTGGTACCTTCGGTGTTTCCGGTGCTTTCGGCATCTCCGGCATCGGCGGCATACTTGGCATCTCCGGCGCTTTTGGCATTTCCGGTGTCTTTGGCATTTCCGGCATCGGTGACATGCTTGGCATCTCTGGTACCTTCGGTGTTTCCGGTGCCTTTGGCATTTCCGGCATCGGTGGCACTTTTGGCATCTCCGGTGCTTTCGGCATCTCCGGTGTCTTTGGCATCTCCGGTGTCTTTGGCATTTCCAGCATCGGTGGCACTTTTGGCATCTCCGGTGCTTTCGGCATTTCCGGTGCCTTTGGTGTTTCTGCCTTTATAGACTCCATAAAACTCATATCTTCAACTATTGTTTTCTGATCATCATCGAAATTATTTGCGCTACCCATTGGTGGTATTGGCGGCATCGGTGGCATTTGCGGCATCTGCGGTGCTGTCTTTGCTCCTCCCATCGGTGGCATCTGTGGCATTTGTGGCATCTGCGGTGCCGTCTTTGCTCCTCCCATCGGTGGCATCTGCGGCATTTGCGGCATCTGTGGTGCTGTCTTTACACCTCCCATCGGTGGCATCTGCGGCATTGGCGGCATCTGTGATGCTCCGTTTATTCCTCCCATCGGTGGCATCTGTGGCATTGGCGGCATCTGTGGTGCTCCGCTTACTCCTCCCATCGGTGGCATCTGCGGCATCTGCGGTGCTCCGTTTACGCCTCCCATCGGTGGCATTTGCGGCATCTGATTCATACTGTTCATTTTTGCGTTATTCATCATAACTCCAACTCTGCTGACCTTATTTGGAGCAGGCGATTCTGCGGCTGCTTTTGCCACCTTTTCTTCTTCAATATGAACACCCATATCCAGCAACAATCTGTTGACATATTCTTTCATGTCAGACGTCGAAAATGTACCCTGCTTATTGGCAAAGCTTATAAGCTTGGCAACATAATTATCTTTATCCATTTCAAAATATTTTGCATCAACAATGATGGACTTAACTAAGTCTTTTATCTCCGCCATATCGGTTACATCTTTATCTACTGCAGCTACAATAAAGCATACCTCAAGGCTTTCAACATTAACAAATATGTACTTGGAAGTTTTGGCAACATAACTAAGCGATACCATATTCTTTCCAAAATTCTCCAAACCTGAAAGAACATTATAGAGTAATGTCAGCATATGCTTCTTGTTAATTTCCCTTTTTAAAAATTCAGGAACGGGCATTTTATCTTTAATATTATAACGAAATGTTCTTACTCCATTTTCCTCTGTCATATCACATGGACACATTTGTGGAAACGCACCACTATTGCTCATGTCAAATACTTTTGTATCAACTACATCATTTACATCCAGCTCATATTTTATCTCGTAACCGTCTCCGGTCTTTAATGTTGATAATTTACTTTTCTTCATACTTAATCTCCCTGCTTTTTCTCTGTATTTTATGCTTCTCCAAGTAAACACCAAAAGCAGGTATTGCTACCTGCTCTTTTCCCCGCATCCGCAGGGTTTGGTTTTATTAACTTAACTTAAAGATAAAATCTTCTCCTCCAAGAGTAATGGTCGAATCATTCTTTAGCAACATCTCCTGATTTTCATCCAGTTTCTCACCGTTTACATAGGTTGCATTTGTTGCCTTATTGTCTTTAAGGAAACAGCCTTCCTCTCTCTGATATATAATAGCATGAACCCGGCTGATAGCACCATTTCCCGAAATAGAGAAATCAACTCCTCTGGCAGACTTACCAAGCTTAAATACCGCTTTATTAATCATAACCCTCTCACCGGTATTCACTCTTACAATATATGGCATAGCCTTTGGAACTCCGGGTGCTGTTTTCTTTTCCACCTCAGGTTCAGCATCTTTTACAACATTCATGCCCGCCGTCAGTTCAACGGTGCTTCCTGTTGAAGTCGAGCCCGTTTCCGGCTTCTGACTATCCTGCTTTACAGGATCCATCAGGGTCTCCGGCTCAACGCTTTCCGAATCCGTATATGCAGAACCTACAATCTGCTCTGTAGGATTCTCCACAACCTCGTCTTCAGCTTCACTCGCTACCTTCTGTATAATCTTCGCTCTGTTTATTCTTATATTTTTAACAACAGGAGGTGCATCTATCAGATTATCCAAATCCTCTGTATCAATGAGTATTGGTTTTTCCGACGCATGCACGTCAGGCTCTATTTCTGTTACACCCTCTGCAGTCTTTGCTATCTCGGTTATATTTATCGATTCACCATTCTGTTGCTCATCCAAATCAGTCGGGGTAAAATCTTCTGCTAATGCATCAGATGTAAGTGCCTCCGTCAAGCCTTCAACATCTTCGGCAAAATCAGATTCCGCCGCTGCATATGCTTCCTGCTCCTCATCTTCCTCTTCATCTATTTCCAATTCCTGAAGCATGCTGTCATCAAACACATCCATATTGATACCGTCTGATTTCGACTCTTCCGTATCCAAATCGAGGTCCTTAAAAATAGTGTTTGATTCTGCCGGTTCTTCATCATACATATCCAGTCCATCGTCTTCATCATCAAAGGATACATCGCCAACATCAGGAAGATCATCCATTGTAGTATCAGGCTGAGTGCCGTCCGCCACCTGTGATACTTCAACTCCCGAACCGTCAACATCCATATATACATCATCAATCTGCATTCCCGCAGACTCCATCAGCTCCGTTATCTGTCCAAGGAAGGTTCTTATGGAAAATTTCTCAACATTGAGCATATTAATAATTCTTGCAACATAATTGCAGTCTTCATCATCTGAATATGTAACATCTGTAATAAGCTGTTTTACAAAAAATTTGAATTCAGAATTAATATTTGTATCCGTTTCAACCGGGACACATATCATCTTCACATCATATGTTACAGGATTAACATATGTAAAGGCTCTGTGTAAAACAACATATGAAACAGGTATTCCAAGATCACGCATATTAACTATACCTGACGCAACACCCCTGATAACACTCAACATCATCTCTGCATTAACTGTATTAGAAAGGAGAGACTCCACCGTAGTCCTGTCAGTTACATTATATGTAAGATAATCGTTTTCATCATCCTCTTCATAAATGATGTCAATAAGCTCTACTATATTATTATCATCCAGATAATCGAGCAGCTCTTCATCAAAATCACAATCATCGTCCAATACGTAAGACAAATACTTTTCAGAGCCAATATTTCTCACTTTGAAATTAATTTTTCTCATCAAATATTCCTCCTGCTGCACCTTAATATGTGAATATTTAGGTACTAAATCCCCATAGTAGTGTACATACTCTTTAATTATATATAATTTTTATATATATCGCAAGCAATTTGTAATGTTTTAGTCAATTTTTGATAAATTACTGTGTATCAATATGCTCCTCATATGTTTCCGTAAATACATGACTTCCGTCAGCATCACCCGTAGTATGGTAATACAGATAATTATGCTCTTCCGGATAAAGAACAGCCTCTATAGATGCTTTTCCCGGATTACATATCGGGCCTACCGGAAGACCTGCATTTTTGTAAGTGTTGTAATTAGACTCTATCTCCAAATCATCATACAAAACTTCTTCCTTATCGTACATTCCGTCTGTAATCGGATAAAGAACGGTAGGACACATCTGTAATGGCATATCTATTTCCAGTCTGTTATATATAACTCCCGCAATCGTTGCCCGCTCACTTTCAAGCTTTGCCTCACGTTCTACGATAGATGCCATCGTAAGCACTTCAAAATCTGTAAATCCAAGTTCCTTTGCCTTCGCCTTATATTCATCTGTATATACGGAATTGAACGCATTAATCATATCCTGAAGCAAAGACTTGGCAGTTGTATCCGAATATATATCATACGTAGCAGGAAACAGGAAGCCCTGAAGTTCATACTTCACGCCTGAATTATCTACCGCAAACGGAAGCTCAATACCAAGGTCTTTATAATAACGTGCCTCTGACAAAAATTCCTGAGCGGTACAGATACCCTGCTTCTCACATGCTGCCGCAATCTGTTCAAGGCTGTATCCCTCCGGAACCGTAAGTTTGTCTACAACTTCCTTCGTTCCTTCTACATAACAAAGCACCTTAATCATGTCCATAAGATTCATACCGGTATTTAAAGTAAATGTTCCCGGCTGAAGACTGTCCTTATATTTCGATTCCTTAATTCTCATCTCAAATGCTAATTTATATTCTATAAGACCGGCATCCTTAAGAATCTGCGCTGCTTCCTTTATAGTCGCCCCCTTTGGAATCTCAACTACTACATCCTCACCGTCCGTCGTTTCGGTTCCTTTATACTCATCCATAAAACCATTATATGTTTTCTTTATCTTTATACCTGCAAATATGACTACAGCAGCTATAACCCCAATAATAATCAGAAACTTAACAATGCCCTTTCCGTTCATTTTTCCACTTCTCCTTTGCTCTTATAATCTCTGTTATATAAAATTCTGTTTGCCTGTTCCATTCAGTAATGGTATCATATCAATATCACTAATTATAGAAAGGATGATTTAAATTGGCAAATCCAATCGTTACCATTACTATGGAAAACGGTGATGTCATGAAAGCGGAGCTTTATCCTGACATTGCACCAAATACTGTAAATAATTTTATCTCTCTTATTAAAAAGGGATATTACGACGGACTTATCTTCCATCGTGTAATACGCGGCTTTATGATTCAGGGTGGTTGTCCTGATGGAATCGGAACAGGTGGTCCCGGCTATTCCATCAAAGGTGAGTTCTCCCAAAATGGTTTCAAGAACGACCTTGCACACACGCCCGGCGTTCTGTCTATGGCACGTTCCATGATGCCTGATTCAGCCGGTTCACAGTTCTTCATCATGCATCAGACATCCCCGCATCTCGATGGTGCATATGCCGCATTTGGCAAAGTCATCGAAGGCTTAGATGTCGTTGACAAGATTGCAAATGTAAAAACAAACTTTAACGACCGTCCTCTCGAAGAACAGAAGATGAAATCCGTTACTGTTGATACACAGGGTATCGACTATCCTGAACCGGAAAAAGCCTAATTGACATAATTATAACGCAAATTGTTTCATTTGAAAACAAATATATGAAAAGAATTCTTAAGATTCTTAAAACTTATAAAAGGTTCAGCCATCTGTCAGTCTGTATATGATATATACAGACTGGCAAATGGCTGAACCTTCATTGACACTGATATCTGTTGTAAACAAATAATCTCATTTATCCTTAACTTTACAGTTCAACATCCCAGAAGTCATTTATCGTTGCAAAATAGTCCTCCGGTGTCTCTGCACGTCGAATCAGCTTGTATGAACCATCCTCACGCAGGAGAATTTCCGCTGACTTCAGCTTACCGTTATAATTATATCCCATGGCAAATCCGTGTGCTCCCGTATCATGAATAGCAAGGATGTCACCTCTGTCAATCTTTGGCAGCATTCTGTCTATAGCAAATTTATCATTGTTCTCACAAAGAGAACCCGTAATATCATATTTATGGTCACATGGCGCATCCTCTTTGCCCAAAACCGTTATATGATGATATGCTCCGTACATGGCAGGTCTCATCAGATTAACCGCACACGCATCCACACCGATATACTCCTTATGCGTATGCTTCTCATGGATTGCCGTTGTAATCAAATGTCCGTATGGTGCTAACATGAATCGTCCAAGCTCTGTAAATATAGCAACATCACCCAGCTCTGCCGGAACAAGTATCTCTTCGTATACCTTTCTTACCCCTTCACCAATAGCCAGAATATCATTCGGCTCTTTATCCGGTGTATACGGAACACCGATACCACCTGACAAATTGATAAAGTCAAGCTTAACACCCGTTTTCTCCTTAATCTCAACTGCGGTCTCAAACAATATCTTTGCAAGCGTCGGATAATACTCATTTGTAACCGTATTGCTTGCCAAAAACGCATGCATACCAAATCTCTTTACACCCTTACTCTTGAGAATCGCATATGCCTCTATAATCTGCTCCTTTGTCATACCGTACTTTGCATCACCCGGATTGTCCATAATGGTTGTTGAAATGGAAAAAGTTCCGCCCGGATTAAAACGGCAGCAAATCTTTTCAGGTATTCCTGCACTTTTCTCAAGAAATTCTATATGTGTGATATCATCAAGGTTAATGGTTGCCCCAAGCTTCTTTGCAAGCACAAACTCCTCCGCCGGCGTGTCATTTGACGAGAACATAATTTCATCTCCCGAAAATCCCATCCTGTCCGACATCATAAGCTCGGTAAGTGATGAGCAGTCCGTTCCGCAGCCCTCTTCCTTCAATATCTTAAGTATCGTAGGATTCGGAGTAGCCTTTACTGCAAAATACTCCTTAAACCCTTTGTTCCATGAAAATGCTTTATACAGCTTTCTTGCATTTTCCCTGATTCCCTTCTCATCATATAAATGAAATGGTGTCGGATAATCCTTAATAATCTCTTCAGCCTTTTCCTTTGTTACAAACGGTGTCTTCATAATTTTATCCCTTCTATATTCGATTAGTCCCTCTTATATTTTATCTAACTACTTATTTAAGCATACATTCTCTGTTTTGTAAAGAATTGGAAACCTTAAAAATGTAACAGAAAAAGAGGCTGCTGTCAGCTTACACCGAAATCTGCTTTCCAAAAAACAGTCTGTATATACCGTACTAAAGCACCCTCTTTATCCTTGCACTATCCTATGCCTTATTTTCTGCCGCTACAAGGTTCTCACTATTATGCATCTTTCTAAGCAAAGGTTTTTCTATTTTACCTGTCGCATTTCTCGGAACCTTCTCAAATATAATTTTCCTTGGTCTTTTATATCTCGGAAGTTCCTTACAGAACTCATTAATTTCATCCTCTGTACATTCCACGCCGTCCTTTGGCTCAATAATTGCTGCCGTAATTTCACCAAGTCGTGTATCTGCGATACCGATAACGGCTACATCCTTTATCTTCGGATACTTACTTAAAAAATTCTCTATCTGTACAGGATAAATATTTTCTCCACCGCTTATGATTACGTCCTTCTTTCTGTCAACCAGATAAATAAAACCGTCCTCATCCTTCTGCGCCATATCACCTGTATAAAGCCAGCCATCTTTAAGACATTCTGCCGTAGCCTCAGGATTTTTGTAATAACATGTCATAACACCCGGTCCCTTCAGGATAAGCTCACCGACCTGTCCCTGTACCACGTCATTTCCTGCTTCGTCAACGATACGTGCCTCCCAGCCATAACCCGGAATACCAATCGCTCCGACCTTATGTATATTCTCTATTCCAAGATGTACGGCACCCGGCCCAATTGATTCAGAAAGTCCATAGTTTGTATCGTAGTCATGATGTGGGAAAATTTCCTTCCATTTCTTTATAAGACTCTGCGGAACAGGCTGTGCCCCGATATGCATGAGTCTCCATTGTGACAACTCATAATCAGAAAGCTTTACCTCCCCC
The DNA here is from genome assembly GCA_017935345.1 of Coprococcus sp. Taxonomy (GTDB): domain Bacteria; phylum Bacillota; class Clostridia; order Lachnospirales; family Lachnospiraceae; genus Coprococcus. Next base: position 33,607 of record JAGBHU010000050.1, on the reverse strand, counting down.
TTTTCCAGCGCCAGCAAAATATCCTGCGCCCAAGGAACAAGCAGCCATACAATCGTACATTTCTCATCACTGACAGTCTTTAAAATCGTTGCTGCATTGACGCCCTTCAGAAGAACCGCCTTTCCTCCTGAAACAAGACTTCCAAACCAATGCATCTTGGCACCCGTATGATAAAGCGGCGGAATACACAGAAATACATCCTCCTTTGTTTGTCCATGATGTGCATGCTCAACCCTTGCCGCATGCATCAGGCTCTCATGGTTATGTAAAATTGCCTTCGGAAATCCCGTTGTCCCTGAAGAGAAATAAATTGCCGCATCGTCACTATCCTTAATATCCCTCTTCTCAAAGGTACTGGAACAGTTGGAAGCAAGCTTATCATAATCCTCTGCAAATGTCGGGCAATTTCCACCGACATAAAATAATATTCGCTTTTCTGCTATATCGTCCACGATTGCTTCTATTCGCCCGATAAATTCAGGACCGAACACAAGCACGTCCACATCTGCCAGCTCTACGCAATATTTGATCTCTTCCGCATCATATCTAAAATTGAACGGTACCACAATCGCACCTGTCTTTAATGCACCAAAATAAATTGGCAGCCATTCCAGACAGTTCATCATCAGAATACCAACCTTATCTCCCGGCTGTATACCACGTGCCACAAGAAGATTTGCAAATCTGTTTGCCTTCTCATTGAAAACCGCCCATGTAATTTCTCTTCTGTAGCTGCATGTCGGTGTCGATTCAATCAACTCGTATTCTCTCCATGTAACTCTTCTTGTCTCCTGAACATCAGGATTTATCTCAACAAGTGCTATATCACTTCCAAAGTCTCTGGCATTTCTCTCCAGGTAATCTATAATTGGCATTTTACTCTACTCCTTTTATCATTCTTTTCAGTGGCATTTCATACTGTTTAAAGTCCTGCCACTTTAACGCATTAAATTCAATACGTATATTAGTATAGCTGTTTATGCTTATTTTCACAAGTGTTAATTATATTATAAAAGCGGCTGTTTGATTTTATTAAGAAAGAATCCCCCGGATATTTCTATACCGTAAAAGACATTTTTAAAAATTCCAAATACATATCCATAAGCTGTGTTCCGCAAAATACCGCTATCGCCAATCCCACACTCAGAAACGGACCAAAAGCAAAATGGTCTTTTTTGCCATGCTTTCTGCGAATAAGACACACAACACCATATCCTCCGCCTAGCAGCAGACCTATCAAAAATGCAACAACAGTCGCCTTCCATCCAAGAAACATACCTGCCGCAAACATCAGCTTAATGTCTCCACCGCCAAAGCCTTCCGGTATAACCAATACAATAAGAAACAAAGGGAGACTGATACAAAACAATCCTATTATTCTCTCCAAAATGGATACCCCACCTACAGTCCATATGGAAATAATACCAAGAACCAATATGATAACGTTAAGTACAAAGGGAATTTCCATTGTATCCATATCAATACATGTAACAATCGTCAGCATTGCAAAAAACAGAAATATTGTAAGCGCCTTGAGACCGATTCCATAGTAAGCGGTAAGCCCTACTGCAAATGCTCCCCCGAGCAATTCTACAACCAGATCCCTAACAGATATCTTTGCTCCGCAATATCTGCATTTTCCCTTTAAACAAATCCAAGAAATAACAGGTATCAAATCCTTAAACGCAAGTTCATGCCCGCAGGCTCTGCACGCTGATTTTTCTTTTGCAAAAACCTTCTTCTCGGGAAGCTTATAGATAATCATATTTACAAATGAAAATATGATTACCCCTAAAATAAAAAACAAAAAATATAATAAACCTTTTAATAAATCATCCATATTTTACCGCCTTATGTACTCATTTATAATAAGCCCTTCCGGGTGTTTCCAAGTCATTAGCATACCAAAAACAACACGAAAGGGCTGTGAAATTATGCTTTCCAAAGACTATGAAGGTTACAATATGCATATACTGCCTCAACCTCATCATCATCACAAATGGCAAATCGCACCTTTGGCGGCTCGCCCGGCTTCAAAGTCTTCCACTGATTACCCTGTTTTGTCTGAAGGGAAACCCACTCAATATAGTGTTCCGGAAGCATCGGATGCTCTACGTCACCTACTGTAACCGTTACAATGTTATTCTCAACCGAATAAACCGGAACATGCTTTTCAAGGGCAGCATCCGTTGTTCCCGGTATGAGTTCTTTCATCTCCCCGCCACAACACATAATCGGAACGTCCGCATTCTTTACTACTGTGATCATATTTCCACAGTGCTCACAAAAATAAAATTTCTGATCCATTGCTTTTCCTCACTTTCAAATTTAAACCTTACTATTATTCTCCGTTCATCCGTATACTATCCACAGATAATAAAACTCTTTCCCCGATCATTGCCTCATCCGGCACCTTTGTCGTAATCCATATATTCAATACACTGATTAGACTATATCACAACTTAAGTGTAAAGTCTAGAGAACCTCTTACCTATGGTTTCTGTCAGGCAACCTAATCTTTTATTTATTTGTAAATATATGCCATTTATGATAGTATTTTGAAATGGGATAAAACAGCTGTTATACAAAAATATTTGTATAACAATATTCATATCAAGAGATTGAAAACAACTATTATATATATGACATGATTTTTTAATCCATTTATATACTGAAACCTGTATACTGAAAGGAGACTCGCATGAACGAATTTGAACTGAAAGGACGTACTGCGGCAGTCATTGATTTGTCAAAACTGCGAAGCAATATAGAAAATATCAGAAAAAGGCTAAACCCAAATGTAGAATTGATAGCCGTGATGAAGGGAGACGGATATCGTCATGGTATTGCCGGTCTTTATCCTACGCTGAAAGAATGCGGTATCACAGGCTATGCCGTCGCTATATGGGAAGAGGGCAAAATGCTTCGCGAGGCAGGCTGTAACGAACCTATCCTGATTCTTGGCGATACCAGAGAGGACATGCTTGAAGAAGCACTGAAATATGACCTTGATTTGACAGTATTTTCCCTGTCCGGCGCACGCAGTATATCAAGTGTGGCAAAAGCAGCAGGGAAAAAACAGAATATTCAGATCAAGATAAATACCGGAATGAACAGAATCGGATTTCCCGTCAATGACGAAGCAGTAGCTGAAATAAAAGAAATATCCCATTTGGAGAATCTTAATCTGACAGGAATCTTTACCCACTTTGCAAAAGCGGATGAAGCAGACCATAAGAGTGCCGATAAACAGCTTGAGCTATATCTGGATATGGTATCACGACTTAAATATGCAGGAGTTTCATTCCCAAAACATCACGTCGCAAACAGTCCTGCCATTCTGATGATGCCACATGCCCAGCTTGATGCTGTACGCTGCGGAGATATCCTGTACGGACTGACACCTTCTGATGAATATGACTGGAAGCATTCGGGACTACAGGAAATTCTGAGCTGGTACACATATGTTGCCATGGTAAAAGAAGTTCCTGCCGGTTCGGAAATCGGATATGGCGGAACCTTTGTTACAAAACGTCCGACAAAGATTGCAACGCTCCCGGTAGGCTTTGCTGACGGCTATAGCCGTTATTTGTCAAACAAGGGTAAGGTCATTATCCGCGGCAAGGAAGCCCCTATTATCGGCAGAGTCTGTATGGACCAATGTATGGCAGACGTAACAGATATCCCTGATGTAGAAAGAAACGATATTGTAACGCTGCTTGGCGAAGGGGTATCGATTGAGTGGATGGCTGACCTGTTGGAAACAAATGTTGATGTAATCGTATGTAACATCTCAGCAAGAGTGCCGAGGGTGTATATCAATAACTAATAATAATACAAATCGGAGAGCAGCTATATTGTTTTTCATCTTGAACATAGTATATGTCAATATAGCCGCTCTCCAATTCAGATATTATATGTCCGCTCTCCTACTGTATATCTGCTCTCCATTTCAGATACTGTATATCCGCTCTCCAAGCCAGACACCATATGAATGATGTTATTTACATTTTATTTTTGATGTTGCCTTATAGCTGCTCTTTACTGTCCCTCTATATGCTCGTACCGTATAGTGATAGGTCGTGCCTGATTTCGCTTTCTTATCGTAATAATACAGCCTCCTTGCCGACTTTATCGTAGCGATCTTCTTCCATTTGCCGTTAACTGTCCGCCGGTAAACATAGTAGCCTTTTACTCCACTTATTCTGTTCCACGATACCTTGATTCCGCTGCCGACATTCTTTGCCGTTACCTTTGGTGTAGCAGGTCTGATGATAAAAGTCTTCTTTACCGTTCCTGTATATTTATCCTTTCCCTTGATGATAACAGTCGCCCTGCCGGCATTGACATTGTTCTTATACTGAATGGTGTAGTTGGTTTTCTTTAATATTCCCCTGCCTGTTTTTATCGTTATCTTTGGTTTTTTGCTTTTACCGTCATATATATATTCACTCCTGCTAAGCGTCACTTTGTACGATGAAATATCCCCTGTCTTTTTGGTTGCTTTAAATGCTATTCCCTTTTGCTTCGCATATTCCTCAGCTGTTGAACCCTTATGTCCGTATATTGTAAGACCCGGTATAGCTGGAATCGCATCAGAACGGTATTTGTCTGCTACCGCTATTTTTGCTTTGTCATTATATATGGTTACCTTCCTCAAACCGGAACAACCATCAAAGGCACCGTTACCTATTTTCTCTACACTTTCCGGTATTTTAATACCTGTAAGGCTGTTACAATAGCAAAATGCCCCGCCGTCAATCTTTGTAACGGTATCCGGTATTCTTACGTTTTTTAATTTTTCACAACCCCCAAATGCAGAAAAACCGATTGTCTCCAGTCCATATGGAAGCGTTACCTTTTCCAGATTTACACAGTCTTGAAATGCAGCGGTTCCAATAACCGTACACGAAGGAATATTGATTTCTTTAAGGCTTACACAATCCTTAAAAGCATCTTCTCTTATTTCCTTTAAGGTTGAAGGGAGTACTACCTTTTTTAGTTTTTTGCATCCCCACATACCATCAACAAAGGTAATTCCTTCCGAAAATATAATTGTTTCCACCTCACATTCCCCACCGCAATCTACAGCAAAGTGCCAAAAAGCATCATCGCTCACTCCCGATACCTTATAGCCGTCCAGTGTTGCAGGTACTATAACCACTTTATCACTGTAGTCCGCAAAGCTATCCAATTCTATTGTTCCATCGTCCATAATCCAATAAGCCCAGTCCCTGCCATATTCATCTACTGCACCGTGAGGATACTCGAGTGCATTCACCTTCATGTCCAGCCAGTATCTGTTTACACATAGGATTATAATCACCGCTGTTATGACAGCTATCATTTTCCTGATTAACTTTATTTCTTTCTTCATAATAATTCTCTCCGATTCCATATCTTATCTCCTCAATCAAAATCTTCCAGGTTATCTAATTTATAGCTTAATTTCTTATAGCCAAGTCCCTTTTTACTTCCATAATCACTGCAAAAGATTTTGTAACAGCTGTCGCTTTTCCCTTCTTCACATCCGGTACAATGATATCTGGCACAAGTTATCTCTGTATCCTTAGAAGCTATACTGACGGTTTCATATATGAATTTCATACTTCCATTGCCGCACTGCAGTCTGGCGAGATATTCCTTATCCGTAGCATTTGCCTCGTCCTTACCTGTCAAAGATTTATTACCGGAATACATTATCCTTCCCGCCTTATAAAATGACAGCAGTCTCGTTGCTGCCGCACTTGCCTCCACAAGGGTATTTTTTATGTTCAGATTTTACACTAGTTACATTTTATTTTTGATGTTGCCTTATAGCTGCTCTTTACTGTCCCTCTATATGCCCGTACCGTATAGCGATAGGTCGTGCCTGATTTCGCTTTCTTATCATAATAATACAGCTTCCTTGCCGACTTTATCGTAGCTATCTTCTTCCATTTGCCGTTAACTGTCCGTCGGTAAACATAGTAGCCTTTTGCCCCGCTTATTCTGTTCCACGATACCTTGATTCCGCCATTTACATTCTTTGCCGTTACATTAGGCGTTGCAGGTCTGATGATAAAGGTTTTCTTTACCGTTCCTGTATATTTATCCTTTCCCTTGATGATAACAGTTGCCCTGCCGATATTGACATTGTTCTTATATTGAATGGTGTAGTTGGTTGTCTTTAATATTCCCCTGCCTGTTTTTATCGTTACCTTTGGTTTTTTACTTTTACCGTTATATGTATATTCACTTCTGCTAAGCGTCACTTTGTACGATGAAATATCCCCTGTCTTTTTGGTTGCTTTAAAGGCTATTCCCTTTTGCTTCGCATATTCCTCCGCAGTTGAACCCTTGTGTCCATATATTGTAAGACCCGGTATAGCCGGAAGCGCATCGGAAGTGTATTCGGTTGCTACCGCTATTTTTGCTTTGTCATTATATATGGTTACTTTCCTCAAACCGGAACAACCATTAAAGGCAGCATTACCTATTTCCTCTACACTTTCCGGGATTTTAATACCTGTAAGGCTGCTGCAACCGAAAAATGCCGCCCAGTCAATTTTTGTAACGGTATCCGGGATTTTTATGCTTTTTATCTTGCACTCACTAAATGCACCCGCACCGATTGTCTCCAGTCCCCATGGAAGCGTTACCTTTTCCAAACTTGTGCAACCATAAAATACATGATCTCCAATGACCGTACACGAAGGAATATTAATCTCTTGAAGGCTTACACAATCCTTAAAAGCATCATCGCTTATTTCCTTTAAGGTTGAAGGAAGTACTACCTTTTTCAGGTTTTCGCATCCCCACATACCATCAACATAAGTAATTCCTTCTGAAAACTCAATGCTCTCTATCTTTGCCCTCTGAGCGCCATCATAATCATTATACCAAAAAGCATCATCGCTCACTCCTGATACCTTATACCCGTCTAAGGTCGCCGGCACAATAATGTTTTTATTATTCGTTCCATTAAGATACGTTAAGCTTATCGTACCATCATCTTCAATCCAATAGTCCCACTCTGCGCCGTTTTCATCTGTCGCTCTTCCTCCATCCTCCAAAGCCTTCGCTTTCATGCCCGGACAGCATCTGCTTACACATAGGATTGTAATCACCGCTGTAATCACAACTATTATTTTTTTAATTAAGTCATTTTTCTTCTTCATAACAATTTCCTCCTCATACTTGCTCTCAAGGTACGAATTCATGATCTCCTAACTCATCCTCAATAATAACCGACTTATAGCCTAAATCCCTATATCCCAAACCTGTCTTACTGCCATAATCACTGCAAAAAATTTTGTAACAGCTGTCACTTTTCCCTTCTTCACATCCGGTACAATGATATCGGGCACAGGTTATCTCTGTATCCTTAGAAGCTATACTGACGGTTTCATATATGAATTTCATGCTCCCATTGCCACACTGCAGTCTGGCGAGATATTTCTTATCCGTAGCATTTGCCTCGTCCTCACCTGTCAGGGATTTATTACCTGAATACATTATCCTGCCAGCCTTATAAAAGGACAGCAGCCTTGTTGCTGCCGCACTTGCATAGCCCCTTCTTCGGTTTGCTGATGACATATTTTTCCCTTCAACAATATTATCTTCGATAAGTTTACTTACTCCTTCAATATCTCTATTTCCAAATTTCTTAAGCTCCAGATAACTGATAGCCCGTTTCTTCTCATATATCAGCTTCTTTAGTGCCTCATAATCCTTGAAATAGCTCTTGTACTTTGACAGCTCTGCTTCCGTATCATTTACTACCGCCACATGTGCCCACATATCCTCAGCAAGGTGTAAGGCAACACCCATGATAAGATAGCTGTATTCCAGTCTCGATATGGAGCTACCGCCTGCCTTTTGCTTTTCGCATTCATATAAGCCTCCCATATAGATTAGCATATCAAAATTAATCTGCTGAAATACATTCTCATCATTTCTTAGTGTAAGATGCGTTATCTGATATCCCTTCTGAAACTGTAAGGCAAGCCCCAACATATATGGTATATAGTTATAATACTCTCCTTTACCATGATATGGCGCTTCTGCTATATTCTTTTTTCTAATTACATTATTCATACTGCTATAATTACTTATATTAGCCGTATCACAATAGTTTTTTAATTCCTTTCGTTTTACTCGTTTTATACTTTGACTTGATATTTCATTATCTACAGTAAGGTTAAAATCAAAAGGATATTTCTCCTTATCCGTGCCATAATGAAGATATGAGTCTACACGCTCATTAGCAAATTTAATACACTTACTTGCCGTAGAATCACTGCCATAACCGTTTGAGCTGACAGCCGTTCCCGTCTGTGTCGAATGATTATCGCTGCCCCAATGTCCCGAATCATCCGTATAGTTGACAGGATTCTGCTTACAGTATGCATATCGGTTTAAGGTTATGGTTTCCCTGTGGTCACCCACCACCGTATCTTCTGTTATAAAGGTTCCCGTTTCAGGATTGTAGAATCTGGCATCAAGGTATAGTAAGCCTGCGGCTTCATCATAGAAGTTTCCTGTATAACCCAGTGTAAAGTCAGTCTTGTCATCAGCTCCATTTTGTATTGCTTTGCCTGTTTCTGTATCTTCTATGCTTTTTTCTTCTCTTTGGTCTGTCTGGCTGTCTGTTATGCCATCTGCTTTTCCTGTTTCCTCAGGTGCTCCAAAGCTTTCATAGTCCTTTACTTCTGTTACGTTCCCTGTCTCATCGGCTATATCGATGATATCTCCTCTGCTTCCTGCTATATAGTATTGTTTATTATCTCCCTGTTCTTCTGCCACGATATCACTGCTTAATTCCGTATAGTAGTAGGATGATCCTTCCGTCGTCAGCTTTGCCACCAGCATATCATTTGCCCAGATATATTCTTCTTTTTCTCCGTTTACTTCTCTTAAAATCAGCTTGCCGTTTATATCATATTCATACCTTATGACATTCTCTCCGTTAACAACCTCTGTAAGCTGGTTTCTGGCATTGTAGGTGTAGGATATATCTCCCTGCTTTGTCATATTTCCGTTGGCGTCATATGATATCTTCCCACTTTCCGCTGATACGATCCTGTTTGCCTTGTCATACCTGCTTTCAAGCTCTGCTTCTTCATCTGTGATTACCGTTCTGTTTCCGGATTCGTCATAAGTATATTCTAATGTTCTTCCTGACTCTATCAGTTTTTCTGTTGTATTTTCTGTTTCATCTGACTGGTTTTTCTGTGTTACCGTATTCTCTTCTTCCAAACGGACTTCTTCTTTTTCCTCCTGTTCTACCTCTTCTGCCTTGGTCCTCTTTTCTGATTTGCTCTTTTCTTCTGCCACGGTTTTCTCTTCCTTTATCAGCCTTCCTGCCCCGTCATATTCGTATGACGTTATCTCTTCTCTGATTTGGTCTGATTCTTTTACGATATTTCCGTCAACCGTATATTCATATGTGATATCCTCAAGAAGCGTTCCATCTAAAGCTTCTACGGTCATGCTCTTTTCCCAGCCTATGGCATTATATTCGTATTTGATTTTATTGCCGTTTTCTAAGGTCTTTTCCGTCAGCCTGTTTTTATCATCATATTGATAGGTAACGATTTCTTTTCCTGATTGATCCTTTATGGCTGTCAGTCTGCCCTCTTTGTCATAGCTGTAGTTTGTCTCTCCTATAATACTTCCCTGTCTGCCTTCTACGGATATTTTCGTTATGTTCTGATTTTCGTCATATTCATAAGAGATTGTATTTCCGTTCTGGTCTGTTTCTTTTGTCAGAATGCAGTCTTCATTGTATATATAGCTTACTTTGCTGTCTCCCTCTTTGATCTGTGTCAGCATTCCATAGCTTCCGTCTTCTTCCATATCCTGTATGTATTCTCTTTTTTCATCAGGGGTATCTGTATGATTGTCCTTCAGGTATATTTCTTCTGATTCCCGGTATGTTCCTTCCCTATATGCATATTCAAAGCGGTTCCCGTTTTTATCTGTCTTTGCGGCAAGCAGTCCGTCCTTACCATATTCGTATGTTTCCTTCCCGCCTGTCGGGTCTGTTTCTGATATAAGCTGTCCGTTCTCATATTCGTATTTCGTTACACTATATTCGGTGTCTTTTCCCGGTGTTACTTCATCAAGTCCTGTTATGGTTAGTGCATCTGTAAGTCCCGTATACATTCTGACCCTGTTTCCATCTTTATCGTAGTAATACTGGGCGATTGCAAGAATGCTTCCGTCTGTATCATATTCAGTGGTTTTGATGAGATTACAAGCTTCATCATACTCATATTCACTTTTTGAGAAAACCAGCTTTTCTCCTGTAGCATTTATACTTTTCTCATAAAGTGTCAAATCTCCATATTCGTTGTAGTCATATTTTTCTATATAGTAGCTGATGCTGCCGTCTTCGTTTTGTTCTATGGGGGTTTTTTTCTCGCTGAGATTTCCTGTGTTACTATATTGATATGTTACCTTGTTTAATTCGTCTTCTGATGTGCCTGTGTAAGGACTTATTGTTGACAGAAGGTTTTGTCCTTCATATTGGTTTACTGTTACTTTTCCGTTTTCATCTACTGTTCTTGTCGTATTATCGTTTTCGTCGTATTCCTGTATGGTAATTCCCCATGCATTTTCTGTTGTCACTATGCATGTACTGTTAAATTCGTTTGCTTCAATTTCCTCTATGGTTATTTTTTCCGTATAATTATCTCCGTTAAGAGGTCCTTCTGAGTAGTAGACTGTTTGTATTCCTGCATCGTCGTCATAATCCGTCGTTATATAGGTATCTCCTGCTTTTACAAGCCGTTCCCTGTTCTTGTCATCAACTTCAAGCACCTGATAATCATCGTCTGTTTCACAGACTGCCGTACCATCCGTTTCTCCGCTGCTGCCTGCGGTCTGTGCCCCTTCATCTGCTGCCTGTGTATCTTCCGTTTCTTGACCTGTTATCTCTGTTTCTACGGTATCGCTAAGTGCTTTGGCATTTAGAGAACCCATAGAACTCAGGCATAGTGCCGCACAGCACAGAATACTCCATATTCGCTTTTGCGTTTTCCCCATTCAGTTTCCTCCCTCTTCTCATTGATAAACTATTAGAATTTACTTTTTTTAAATGATAATATTTTTTCCATGTAATACCAAATAAATTATCTCATACTATGTTTTTGCTGTCAACAAATACATAACATAATGCAAAACAGAAAATAACACCCCAGACAATATGTATATCCTCTAGAGTGTTATCCTTCATCATAATCTTTAGTTTTATCTTTCCTTGCGCTCCACCACATTATAGATATCCCTCTTCGGAACGCCACGGTCTGTTGCTGCCTGCCTGATGGCTTCCTTCTTGGACATGCCCTGTTCAAGATACATTGCCACATGCTCTTCTACGGTCATCGCCTCGTATTCCGCCCGCTGCTCTGCCTGCATGGCAGCTACGTCCATTCCCGCTATTACGATAACATATTCCCCTCGAGGCTCATTTTCCTCATAATGCGATATTGCTTCTGAAAATGTGGTTTGTTCTATAGTTTCATGCTTTTTGGTCAATTCTCTTGTTAGTGTTATTTTCCTGTCACCCAAAACATCAAACAGCAGGGCAAGTGTCTTTTTTAACCTATGAGGCGCCTCGTATATGATGATTGTTCTGGTTTCCTCTTTCAGCTCTTCTAAAATACGAGCCTTTTCTTTCTTGTCATGCGGCAAAAAAGCTTCAAATGCAAATCTTCTTGTTGGAAGTCCCGATGTAATTAATGCCGATACAGCGGCGCAGGCTCCCGGAACGGAGGTTACTGTTATTCCTGCTTCCAGACTTTGCTTTACCAGTTCTTCGCCCGGATCAGAAATACCCGGTGTTCCCGCATCCGTTATAACCGCTATATTTTTACCTTCAAGAAGCTTGTCCACAAGCACCTTTGCCTTATCGTACTTATTAAATTCATGGTAGCTTGTCATCGGTGTTTTGATTTCAAAATGATTCAGCAGCCTGATACTGTTTCTTGTATCCTCTGCCGCAATCAAATCCACCTCCGACAATATACGGACAGCCCTGTATGTCATATCCTCAAGATTTCCAATCGGCGTTGCCACCAGATATAATATTCCACTCATTATGCTTTCCTCTTACTATATAAGCAAATTATACTTTTTATACATTACTTCCATACCGCTCAAGCAGCATATCCGTATATACGCCCGGCTCCTTATATACAATCAGCGGCGGCTCTATTTTTATCATGGAATTTCCGCCCTTTACACCCTCGAGAATCACCATATTCGGTTCTTTATCCTCATATGGATATATCAGCTGCATCCTCTTTGGCTCCAGTTTATTCCTCATAAAGCAGTCAAATATTTCAGCCAGCCTGAAGGGCTTATGTATCATGTAAAAGCTTCCTCCCGGCTTTAACAGATAAGCTGCTGCCGTAACAACATCCTCAAGTGTTACCAAGATTTCGTGGCGGGCTATATTCTTCGGCTCATCCGGATTATGCAGTCCATGACTGCCCCTGATATACGGCGGATTGGACGTCACGATATCAAAAGAGGCCTTCTTGTAATTACAAGGGACCTCTTTAATATCTCCGTGGTCTATTCTGACCTTGTCTGTAAGGTTATTTAAACTTACACTTCTTGCTGCCATGTCCGCACAGGCTTCCTGTATCTCAAGGCCGATAAAACGGGGATTGACATTACCCGCATTTTGAAGTTTACCTGATAACTGCGTTTTTCCTTCAGGCTCTTTTGCTGCCATCAGTATCGGAATAACGCCCGTTCCCGTACCCAAATCAATACAACAATTTTCCGGCTTTTGTTTTACAAAGTTCGCAAGGAGTACCGCATCCATTCCAAAACAAAACATATCTTTATTCTGTATAATCCGATAGCCTTTACATTGTAAATCATCAATTCGTTCATTTGGCTTAAGACTAATCATCAAATTTTGACTGGCCTCCCTTGTCCTCAAGAGCCTCAAGCGCCTTATATTCTTCATCGCTCAGTCTTTCCGCATTTCTCCGCTTTCTCGGCTTAAATCGAAGGTCTGAAACCGGATATTCCATAACCTCTTTATTATCATCCTTATCCGTTACGACAATCTTAACCTTCTGTCTTAAAACATTTACAGATAATACCTCGCCCTTATTTCCGTCAACCGTTTTTACAAAATCGCCGACATTCGGAAGCTTCTCATTCAGATATTCATAAGTATCCTGTTCATGCTTTAAACAGCACATAAGTCTTCCGCACACACCTGATATCTTGGTTGGGTTCAGGGACAGATTTTGTTCCTTTGCCATCTTAATTGATACAGGGACAAATTCCGACAAATGTTTGTTACAGCACAGCTCACGGCCACAAATTCCGATACCGCCAACCATTTTTGTCTCATCTCTGACACCAATCTGTCTAAGCTCAATTCTTGTCTTAAACACGGCAGCCAAATCCTTTACCAGCTCACGGAAATCAATCCTTCCGTCCGCCGTAAAATAAAACAGCACTTTGTTGTTATCAAATGTATACTCTGCCTCAATGAGCTTCATATCAAGCTTGTGCTTGGCTATCTTTTCCAGACATATCTCAAAAGCTTTTGCACTTTTCTTTTTATTCTCTTCATATTTCCTGCTGTCATCTTCAGTCGCAATTCGGATAATCGGTTTTAAAGAAGCAATAATCTTTGTTTCCTCTATGTTTCTTCTGCCAAGCACCACTTTGCCATATTCAACACCTCTGGCAGTTTCAACGATAACAAATTGCCCACATTCCACCTGAAAATCTACAGGGTCAAAAAAGTATATTTTACCATTAGGTCTAAAACGTACACCTATTATTTCCTTCATCATCTATTCTCCTTCATAGTCAGAAGCATCAGTTCCAAAACGATATCAAAATTGACATTTGCCTCCAGTCTGATTTTTGCCTTATCCATCGCTTTTAAAACATTTTCTATTCCCTCATAGGAAATATGTACCGACTGTTTCTTTATATCCGAGTAGTATTCTTTAAACATCAGTCTGCCTGGATTATTCGTCACCTTAAGCATCAGTATGTCTCTATACCACATCATCATCATATCGATATAATCACTTATCTTAAGCTTATGGTGATTCATATTTTTTAAAGCATATACAATATCCTCAGCTGACAGCTCGTCTATACGCCTGAGCAAAGTAACTACGTCTTCTTTAATTTCGCCGTATTCCTCACTTGTTGCAAGCCTGATTGCTTTACCCAGATTACCCTGTGCAAAATCCATACAGAAATCAGCTTTTTTCTTATCAAGCTTTAATTCATTCACCAGATAATCCAAAACATCTCTTTCTCTTACAGGCTTCACATTTAAAACGATACATCTTGAAAGGATGGTCGGCAACAGCTTTGAAATATTATTTGTCAGTAAAATAATTATTGCATAAGCAGGCGGTTCTTCAATGGTCTTAAGCAATGCATTCTGTGCCTGTGTATTCATCAAATGGGAATCATCCACTACATATATTTTATATCTGCTGCTGTAAGGCCTTATGTCTATATCTTTATTGATTTGTTCTCTGACCTCTTCAACCGATATCACATTCGGTTTGTCGTGAGTCAGCCAAATGATATCAGGCTGGTTACCCGATTCACACTGGATACAGGACTTACATTTATTACAAGGTTCCGTACCGCCCTCTTCACATTGAAGTGTCTTTACAAGAGCCCTGGTCAGGGTTTTCTTACCGCTTCCTGTTTCTCCGTTTATAATATAGCTCTGGGAAATCTTTCCCATTTCTATACTGCTTTTAAAATGTCTGATTATATCCTCATGTCCTATAATCTCCGTAAAATCTATCACAATCATCACTCCAATCTATATACAATCCGTGTCTATAGACTACATATCAGACTTTGCCATATAAAAAGTTCATTTACAGGTTCTTTTCAACGTGTCTGATTATTATATCATGAATCTCTGAAATAGGCAAAGTGGCATCTATCTTAACGATTCTGTTCTGATTATTTTCTGCCAGAAGTCTGTACCCCTCTACTACTTTTCGATGGAATTCCAGCGTTTCATTTTCCATTCTGTCAAGCTCCGCCTGATTTTTCTTTCTTGCAATTCCTGTCTCTGCATCCAAATCCATAAGGAATGTCATATCCGGCATAATCCCCTGTAAAGCAAATTCATTTACCTTATAAACCGTATCAATCCCAAGACCTCTTCCGATTCCCTGATATACGGCAGAAGAATCAACGAATCTGTCGGCTATGACTGCTTTTCCTGCCTCAAGCGCAGGCTTAATATTCTCCTTAACAAGCTGGGCTCTGGCAGATGCATAAAGCAGCAGCTCCGTCATATACCCCATTTCCGTAAAATCTTTATTCAGTATAATCTGTCTTATGGCTTCGCTGATTTCATTTCCCCCCGGGTCGCGTGTTATCAGTACATCATAGCCCCTGTCATTCAAATATGACCTTAACATATCTATCTGTGTTGATTTTCCGGCACCGTCAGGACCCTCCATCGTAATAAATATTCCTTTCATTTCAACCTCCAATCACTGCTATCCGTATTGTTTCCTGTGATAAATAAACCCCTGTTACGGAAAGCTCACATTTCAGCATATCTCTTATATCAGAAATCACTTTTTCCGAAATAAGCTCTCCCGGAACTACTACAGGAATACCGGGCGGATAGGCATAGATATACTCCGCCGCCATACGGCCTTTTGATTGTTCAAGCTCCATCAGAATGCTGTCCCTGTTCCATGCCTCTCCCGGCAGAATACCCATATCCGGGATATATTCAGGTACAGGGCAGATTTCGCCTTGTTCCATAACAACAATTCTGCTGTCTATTTCTTTTAGAGCATGATACAAATTTGCAAAAGCCACATCACTATCCATAACCGATGTCATGGCAATGACATAATCTTTGGATGCCATCTCAAGCACCTGTCCATACTCCTCTGCCAAAATATCTGACAACATTGTACCTGTTAACTTCTTTCTGATACCCTCATATGTAAAAAATGCACCGGAACCAATCTGTATAACCAGCTTCCCAATATCATAATCATATACCTTTTTATGAGGATAAAACAGCGAAAGATGTTTCAATTCTTCGCATTGATTTCTAAAATTCTCCAACCTGCTCCTATACCTTTTAAAATCCGAAACCGAGCGATGGCAATAACATACTGCTTTTTCTATACTTTGCATAAATAAATAAGATGGAGAGGAGGTCTGAAAAACAGACAGATATCTTTCCAAATTCTTCTCGTACTTCTTATTCATCAAATGCAGCACCGCCGTCTGGGTTAAAGAAGGTAATGTCTTATGCACGCTTTCTATTACAAAATCAGCACCATGATAGATTGCAGACGTGGGATAATCATCTCCCATAAATGCCAAATGAGCACCGTGTGCCTCGTCAACAATCAGCGGTATGTCATATTTCATCAGTATATTTGATATTTCCCGTATATCCGACACGATTCCTTCATAGGTTGGAGATGTCAATATCAATGCGGCTGGTTTTTCCCCTTCCGCCATCATACGGTCAAGCTGCCGGGCTACCTCCGCGGGTGTAATGTCTCCCAAAATGCCTGTCCCGCTTAACACGGAAGGCCGCAGATATTCCGGTTTCAAACGAAGCAGACTTACCGCATGATATACAGACTTATGACAGTTTCTTGCCATTAAAATCGTATCACCCAAATTACAGCATGCATAAACTGCTGCCAGAATTCCTGCGGTAGCACCATTTACCAGCATATACGTTTTATATGTCCCATAAATATCACAAAGCGCCTGCATACTGTCCTTAATAAACGCTTCCGGTTTATGCATATCGTCAAGCCCCTTTGCCTCTGTGAAATCATATGCAAACATCTTCGTCCATCTGTCATTATCTTTCTCATTCTGTATAATTCCGCCTGTATCATGGCAGGCTCTTCGCTTATGCCCCGGCATATGCCACGGATAAGGATTTTCAGATATATATTTATTTAAGCTTTCGTTGATAAATTCCTTCAAATCGTCCCTCGTATTTAACATTATATATTCATCATGGTTAAGAGTATACCGCATTTTAAGGAAAGTAACATTAGTAAATTTTAAAAAAACAGAAAAAAGTTCTTTCCAAATTTAGCAATCAAAAATAAATACATAATTATTGTATATTGTGAAGCATTATTTTAATATAAAATCATATAAAG
This sequence comes from Coprococcus sp., assembly GCA_017935345.1. Taxonomy (GTDB): domain Bacteria; phylum Bacillota; class Clostridia; order Lachnospirales; family Lachnospiraceae; genus Coprococcus. Next base: position 16,439 of record JAGBHU010000050.1, on the reverse strand, counting down.
TTTCCTGTATAAGGACACAAAGAAGCAACATGCTTTCGTTATGATAACATCACAGCAACAAACATGACAGATTTTATATTTGGGAGGCAATATGAGATATCGTTTACTACTTGTAGAGGATGATTCAGAAATAAGAGAAATCATATCGGACTATTTTCTGAGTATTACGGAAAATGAATTTTCAGTTGATATGGCTTCAGACGGAGAAAAGGGCATGGAACTGTTATACGAAAATAGGTATGACCTTGTAATGCTGGATATTATGCTACCCCTATGTGACGGTTTTGAACTATGCAGACAAATCCGCCAAGATGACGATACCCCTGTTATATTCCTGACCGCACGCGGAAGAGAAGAAGATTTCCTGAACGGATATAAAATGGGCTGCGACGATTACATTACGAAGCCGTTTTCCCTCTCCGTCCTTTATGCAAAGGTTATGGCACTTCTAAAGCGTTCAAAAGGATTGGTAATATCACAGGAGGTAGTCTGTGGCAGGATAACCCTGCTGCCGGCACAATACGTTATTATGGTCGACAATACTGAGCTTACTCTGCCACCCAAGGAATATTCCATTCTAAAATATCTTATAGAGCATAAAGGGCAGGTCATACCGAGAGAAACCCTGCTCATCAAGATATGGGGATACGAATATGAGGGCAGAGACCGCGTTGTAGATGACCATATCCGAAAGCTGAGAAAAAGTCTCGGTTCCGCCGCCAACCAAATAAAAACTGTCATCACTAAAGGATATCAGATAAAGGAGTGATGATTATGACTATATGGCCTACCAGGGAGGATTTTATAAGGCGTAAGGAACGCCGCATCAGAATCAAGAAAAAAATATATGGAAAATTACAGGAAATAAAGGATAATCACTTCCGTAAGAAGCTCAAAAAGCAGTCGTTTATTCGGATGTTTGCCAAGATATTTTTAATATGGGCATGCATTGCCATAGCTGCTTTATACGGAGGATGGATATCGTATCAGTATTTTTTAAAAACGAACTATGAAGAAATTTTTGATTCAAGTATGGCTTCTGCTTCCTTCAGATTCAATAGAGAACTGAGTTATCCATTGAATTTAGATAAAAATGATAATACGCAATGGAAATATCTTTTGGAGTCTGCTCTGTCTTTTTCTTGCAATTTGGAGCTTGGTCTGCCTTTTTCTTGCGATAATGACTCCGACTCCATTTCACTATCACTATATAGTATGGATGATAAAACACTTGTTGCAAAAAGCACATATGACACATATATAGATCTTTATGACAAGGAACAAAACAAACATTTTGTATATCGATTATCCGATGATGTATCAGAAGCATTTTCTAATACGATCAAGGCCAAAGTAAGATATTATTGGGACACTTTTGAATATCTGGACTGGGGCTTTACCTGTAAAGATATTTATATAAACGGCGATACATTTATCCCGGGTGCGTTATATGAATCAGATACAGAACCTGCTCTGGCTGTTTTTGCCCCACAGGATAAAGCATCCTATAAGCATATTGAATTGAACCGCGTAAAAACCAACGATTTTTCAGGTAATTATGAGTACTACACTCCGGATGGGCTTCTTGTATCTGGTCCGTATTTTGCATCCTCTGCTCCAACTGATGCAATGAAAAATTCGGCAGAATTAATTGACTGCTGGATGGCAAGTGACCGACCTTGGGGATTTGTGGATTTTGGACATACAAGCTTTACCTTCGATATAGATGACATGGATATGGATCCCATCTACACTTTCCCTGACAATGAGCTTTTAAATAACCGCATATCCCAGCGGGTTATAGACTTCGGCAATGGTAACCGCTATTTGCTTGTAGGAGCAATGTATTACGATTTGACAGAAGCTTTACATCAATACCTTAGAACATGGTGTATCCGGGCAGCAATTATATGCATACTGCTGTCTCTGCTCATTGCATACTTCAAATTTAATACTCAAAAGGCAAGACTGATGCAGGAGGAATATCGCCGTAATCTGACTAATACCATGGCACATGACCTGAAAACTCCGCTTATGGCTATATCGGGATATGCAGAAAACCTATTGGCAAATGTACAAACTGATAAACGGGAACATTATGCAGACAGCATCGTTAAAAATGTAGCCTATATGAATACTCTTATAAATAATATATTACAGCTCGACAAGCTGGAAAGCGGCATAAAAATAAACCGCGAAAATGTAGAGCTTACTGAAATAACGAAGTCCTTGATACAAAACTATGATATTCTTATTAACGAGAAAAATCTCATGGTGGATGTCGATGGAACACTAACCATAAATGCTGATTTAAAGCTTATAACACAGGCTATCGATAATCTCATTATAAATGCGATTAAATATAGTCCAAACGGAAGTGTGATTAGCATTTCTTTGGAGAATCATTCATTTGCAATAAGCAATGAAACAAATATAAGCTTTGATATACCTTTAAATGACTTATGGAAACCTTATGTGAAGGGTAATAACAGCCGTTCAGACAGAACCGGTAATGGAATCGGCCTATATATCGTAGACAACATTATCAAATTACACGGTTATAAAGCTGCTCTAACCCTTGAGGGAAACCGCTTTACTGCAACAATTATATTTTAAAAAGGGAAATCCCCTTCCTTATATCATGTTCCATCTGATGCAAACATGACAAAAATAATTCCGTTATGTGTATCAGATGGTACATGGTGTAAAGGATTTTTATCCTCCAATGATATGATGTATCATTTCAAGCTGGCTTCGTAATGCCTCCACATCGATCTGCCCCGGTGCAGAGGGTATCCCTGCCGTGGCAAATGAAACACTATTGCCATACATCTCTCCTGTAGTACGAGTTTCAACCCCGAGCTCACCCATGGAGATAACGATAAGCGGCGTCTCATTTCCTGATTCCTGAAGCTCCTTGGCAGCCTGCATCATGTCAACAACCTGAGAACCGTCCTCAGGCATCATTGCTATCTTCGCAATATCCGCACCGGTAGCAATCATATCTTTATATCTGCCGACTATCTGCTCCATCGGAATCGTTGTTTTAAAATCGTGATTTGAGGAGATTACATATACACCTTTATTATGGGCTTCCGCAGTAATTCTCTCTACAACATCCTGTCCTGAGAAATATTCTACATCTACCAAATCTATGTATCCGCTGTCAATTGCCTTCATAAGCATATTCTCATACTGGCTAATCGTAGCTTCCTGCTCTCCGCCCTCACTCTTCGTTCTAAACGTAAATATAATAGGATATTTTCCAAGCTTTTCATGTATTTTCTTAAGAGTCGCCATAAGTGCATCCTCATCAAGACAATTCTCATAACAATCAGCTCTGAATTCAACAATATCCGTTTTGGACTTACTAATAAGCCTTATCTGGTAATCCACATCATAATCGGTAGCAGCAACGACAGGCACACATACCTTCGTCATTCCCTGACCGATCGCTACATTTTTTACGTTGACAACTTTCATCATTTACTCCTTGACTACTGAACTTCTATAACACCATTACATACAAGCAGCTCTGCCGTAGCAGTTATATCTACATCATTTTCCCACAACTCTGCATTACAGAGTACAAAATCTTCTCCCTCAAGCGGGAAGAAATAATACAAATCGGTTATATCCGAACCATCAAAAAGGACCTTCATCACATAACACTTTATCTCTGAGCCATCAGACAAATTGACAGTTTCAAGACTTTGGGAGGATACCTCACAATTATCGATACCCTCATAACTATCCGCTAAATCCTGATAACATTCTTCTATGGTTGTATCTGTATATATATAATAATATATGTTGCTATCATCATTGTATATGCTGATACCTTCACTATCTGCATATCCTCGCTCATAACCCTCCGGGTCATTGATCAATACCTTATAATTCTCTGTTTCAAGTGCAACATCGGAATAATCTTCATCATCCTCAACATCTTCAAGTTCTATATCATAATCAGTCGATTCATCTACGTTATTACTTTCTATGATTTCATCCAAAGAAATTTCTTCACCTTCAGCAATTTCCATTTCGCTTTCATTTACCATTTTCTCTGATGTACTGTTTTTAGCTGTTTCTTCGGAACCTGCCCTTCCCAAAACAACGGCCTCGCTCCAGGAATCACTCCACGAATCCATAATTTTGTTCAGCTTATCCTCGTTCAAATAGTCATCAAGATTATCTTCCTCTATAACCTCCATGAAATCCACCACATTCTCTAAATCCGGCTGAGCAACTGCTCTATCCAGATTACCGCAGGTCAGCTTTCCGCTTAAAGAAACATACTCTTCATTCTCGTCATATATTTTAAAAGAATCAATGGTCATATCATAGGATTTGCCTTTATTGATATTGCTTACACTTCCTGTCAAATCCATATAAACATTCATTTCATCAGCTATACTAAACTGCACATTATTTGTATATGCACCTGTTGAAATGACATATTTGCTGACATTATTACAGCTTCCCAACTCCTCATCGTTTACCATCAGTTTTGCATTTGCGGTATTTGTCAATTCATCAGATGAAGAATCCTGTTTATATGAGAATGTAATCTTTGCCTCTTCTTCTCCCGCAGTGAACGTACATGTGCCATTGACATCTCTCATGACATAATCTTCACCCATGAAGTCAACCGACAGGGATACGGTTGCACCAAGCATTACAAATTTATAGTTAAAATCCGTTCTTGCAAGCTTGCCGCCGTTTACATATATATTAAACTTAAAATCACTTGGAAAAACAAGTGCATAGTAAGTCTTTATACTGTTGATGACCTGATTAAACTGTGTCTGGGAAAGTCCCAGCTCATCATATATATAATCAGCCATGTAGGTAGATGCATATTCATTGACATAGCTGCAAAAAGAACCAACATATTCCTTTGCCGCCTCAGAAGGAACGGTAACAAGATACTGCTTACATCTTACCTTATCACCATTTGCATTTGCAATTTTAACGGTATCAACCTTCTCATATGTAATGGCTTCCTGAAATGCCTCTCTTGCAGGAATCATATATTTGTTATATAAGGCTTGTATCTCTTCCACATCTGCATCAGCAGTCTCTGCGCCTGTCAAAGATGATAAATCATTCATATCAAGTGCAAAAACGGCATTGTATATCTCAGGCATCTCCTGATATAAAACATTTCCTATCTGATACAGATTGACATTCATTGTTTCGCCCTTCATTGTAAGAGCCGAAAGCAGACTAAAATCATATCCTGCATCCTTTTTCTCTGCCGAAGCATCAACCTTTATTGACATTCCGGCAAGCTCCTCCTCGTCAGCCATACTGTTAATCGTACCTTCAAAAACCATATCCACATCATCTTCTGATAAATTGGAAAGTCCCAGTATATTATTATACTCTGAAAAGTCCTTTTCCTTCATCTCGCCAAATGTATTTACGATTGCACCTTTTACAGCCTCCTCAGGTGTCTTGCGGAGTACAAAATAAAGAATGGTAACGATAGCGGCAACTGCTGCCACCGCCGCTATGGAAATAACGGCTATACGACCCGCTTTCTTTTTCTTTGGCATATCCGAAACAATAACAGGGTCGCCATACGCATTATACATATCACTATTGATAAATGCTTCCTCTGATGTATTATTGCCACCAAAAATATAATCTGATCCACGCTCTTCTGCCGTATTTTCTTCTGCCACATTTTCTTCTGTCACATTTTCTTCTGCCACGTTTTCAAATGGCTGATTCTTTTCAGCTTTATTCTCCTCGCTCATATTTTCTTCTAATCCATTCATCTTTTCTTCATTCATGATAAAACCTTCTTTCTCAATATTAATTTGTCATCACGTATGTCACTTACTCTAAAGTATCATATAATCTGCAAATATTAACCTTAATATAACTTAACTTTATTCTTCATCAGAAACGTCAAGTCCTAACCGTCCTAAAACGGCTCTCGGTACATATGCCTCAATAAATATGCCGTCCTCAAGATATTCCTCCGTCAGCACCTCACCATATTTATGAATGATACCCGTTTTTCCCGCCTCCGCATATGAAAATGTATGACGTATATAGGATTTCTGATTTCTGAGTATCTCTTCAATATCCATAATCAGCGCTTCTATTCCTTCTCCTGTCTGCGCTGATATATAATGTGTTCTGTCTGCTTTTAAATCCTTAATATCGCCCAGACTGTCCCTGTTTTCTATACAATCTGTCTTATTAAAAACCGTTATTACAGGTTTTCCGGACTTTTCATCTACATTTAGCTTTCTAAGTATATCATAAACCGTCTCTATATTTCTATCTATATTTTCATCGGATATATCCACCACATGAAGTATGATATCGCTGTATTTTGCCTCTTCCAATGTTGATTTGAATGCTTCTATCAGATGATGCGGCAGTTTTCTGATAAATCCGACAGTATCCGTAAAAAGCACCTTAGAACCTCCCGGCAGCTGGCAGCTTCTTGTCGTAGGGTCCAGTGTTGCAAATAATTTATCCTCCGATAAAACGCCTGCACCTGTAATTTTATTTAACAACGTAGATTTTCCTGCATTTGTATAACCCACGATACTAATGACAGGTATGGCGGACCGTTCTCTCTGTTTACGTTGCTGTTCTCTCTGTAATACCACATCTCTAAGCTCACTTTTCAGCCGTGATATTCTGTCTTTTATCACACGTCTGTCTATTTCAAGCTTTTTCTCACCCGGTCCTCTGGTTCCTATACCACCGCCAAGTCTTGACAATGATGCACGCATACCCACCAGTCTTGTAGCACGGAATTTAAGCTGTGCAAGCTCTACCTGCAGCTTCCCCTCATAGCTGCCTGCATGAGAAGCAAAAATATCCAGTATTACCATCGTTCTGTCCATTACTTTGATATCCAAAGCATCCTGAAGGTTCATCAGTTGTGCAGGTGACAATTCATCGTCACAGCACACACCTGTTGCATCAAGCTCCGATATCATTTCCCTAAGTTCCGCAACCTTACCGCTTCCCAGATACAAATCATTTGCGATTTTATCTCTGCTTTGAACCAGTCTTCCTACGGTTACGGCTCCTGCGGTATCAAGCAGCTCGGTAAGCTCATCCAGTGATTTATCCACATCCTCTTTATCGGAATAATCCCCATGATTTTTCGTATATCCGTCTATGGCTGCTGCAAATATAATGATCCGTTCTTTTTCCGTGCCATTTTCAGTTTCATATATCCTGCTTTTATCTGCTGCCACGATGGCACCTCCAATCCCCAAATCCACATATTTTCATCTGTTATTCCATCATAATCTTAATATCAAATTTTTTTGACTGATTTCCGTTTCTGTCTACAGCACAGCACCATACCGTATACGTTCCTGCTTCACCTATCCTGACTGTATCAAGCTCCGATGTGTCTACATATAGATACGCTTGTAACCGCTTGTCAGATACTTCGTCTGCGGAAGTTGCAATATCGGTTATCTGCATCCCGTCATCATAGGCGGAAATATACGAGCCTATCAGCTCTGCAAGCTTACGGGTATTTCCGTTATAGCTGTCTGACGCTATATGCATTTCCTCCGGCAGAGCCTCAATTACCGGCAGCCTGCTGTCAACTACAGTTATTACTATATCCTTTTTAACCGTACTTATTCCATCCATAAAGGAATAGCTGATTTCATAGCTTCCGCATACATTTTCGTCAACCGAGCCTTCTATCTTCAATTCCTCTGTCATATCTGCCATTTCCTTAGAAAATGCCATGACACCTGCGCTTTCATCAAATGGCTCACCGGCTTCTATGGTACGGCTCATCGCTCCAAATATCCTGCCTTCCGTCATATACGGATTTCCTTCTGTCATATCCGTAGGGTCCCAGCCCGTCTCATATGCATTACTTATGATATAAGGATTGGCAGGCTTTCCCATAGGTCCATCATAATCACTGTCAAATATATTGACCTGCGTACCATACTCACAATTATCAAAAATCCATTTTGCATCTGCAACACACAATCTTACACATCCCATTGATGCATGTGTTCCCAATTTGTTATACTCCCATGTTTCAAGTCTGTCCTTTGAATCTGTCTCATAAGGAACGGAATGAAATAGGATATCGCCATGTATCTGATATGCATATTGTCCATATACGCCACCCAGCAGCCATGCCCAATCATAGCGGTCAGAGGTATTGAACAATCCAAGTGGTGTATTCTCATCATTTGCCGTCGAGCATCTCATACATCTTACAGGTACCGTATAATATCCCTGCTCATCCAGTGCATAGACAGTCACTATATTTTCCTGCCTGTTAACCTTAATTGCATATGTACATCCATTGTCAACAAGCTCCTCACCATTATAAACCGATGGCTGCTCTATAAAAGCGCCTTCCACCTGCGCCTTCTGAACCGGCTGGGTAAACACGAGCTCCTTACTTTCGCCTGCACCGGTCTCCTCACCCTGTGCGGATACCTCTTCTGAATTCCGCGTCGGGTAGGTAGCACTATTTTCTTCGTCATTTGCCGCCTTTTCATCAGCAACCACCTTATATATACTTACCGTCTTCTTTGTATGGGCAGATTTATTTCTAAACATGGCTGCCGCAATCATAATTAAAAATAAAATATAAATAGAAAATATTGCAAATGAGAGTCTGTTTCGCATGCTCATGCTTTTCCGTTTTCTGTTATTGATCTGTTTCCTGTTTCTATCCATAGCTTTTTTCCCTATTCGTTTTTCTTTCCCATTTTTCTTGTTGTACATCTGTTTTTATTTGTTTTCAATAAGATAACATTCCCTGACAAAAAATAAAATACTTTTTATAAAAATATTATTTTTTCCCATTGACAATCAATAAAATTGCGGTAAATTATTCATACGAAAATATTTACGAAACTTACTGAGGTATTATGATGAAAGATTTAACGAAGGGAAGACCTTTTCAAGTAATATGGCTATATGCCCTGCCGATGATTCTTGGGCAAATGGCACAACAATTATACAGCTTTGCCGATTCTGCAATCGTGGGAAATTATGTAAGCTCAAATGCACTTGCTGCCGTAGGTGCAACCAATGTTGTATCAAACATGCTTATCGGCTTTCTAAATAGTGCAACGCTGGGACTGGCAATTCCCATCGCACGCTATTATGGTGCAAAAGATGAAAAAAACATGAGAAAATGTATCGGTACTGCTGCTCTTCTCACGTTGTTTTCATCGGTTCTTCTGACTTTATGCGGATTATTTTTTATATATAAAATACTGACCTTGCTTGGAACCCCGCATGACATCATTGATATGTCATATGCATATGTAAAAATTATTCTTGCAGGTCTTATATTTACATCTGTCTACAATTTTAGTGCCAATCTGCTTCGTGCCGTTGGAGACAGCATAACGCCACTGATATTTCTTGGCATGGCAGTAGTCCTTAATATCGGTCTTGATTTACTGTTTATCAGGGTTTTTGACATGGGTGTAGGCGGAGCCGCCTACGCAACCATTATCTCTCAGGCTGTTGCAGGTATATCCTGTCTGATATTTATTTTCGCAAAATGCAGATATCTCGTTCCGAAATCCGACGAATTCGTAGTCGGCAAAACAGACCTTGCCGACCTTATTCAGTCTGCACTTGCAATGGGCTTTATGAGCTGTATCGTGAATATCGGAACTGTTATTTTACAAAGTGCCATCAATAATCTGGGAACGGATATCATTACGGCTCATACCTCCGCAAGAAAGGTATTTGACATTCTATGCGTCATGTTATACACAGTCGGAAATGCCGTAACTACCTTTGTCAGCCAGAATATGGGCGCCAAAAAAATAGAGCGTGTTAAAGCCGGTATACGCGATGGTATCCTGTTAAACACGCTTATCACAACGATATTAATTATTCTGGGATGGTTATTCGCTCCCTGGCTGCTGCGTCTTGTATCGGGAACATCCGATACCGCCATTATCGACCCTGCTGTACGTTACATCAAAATCAGTGTTACCTGCTTCTATCTGTTAGGTCCTTTGTTTGTATTGCGATGTGCCATGCAGGGCATGGGAAGAAAGATCATTCCGATTGCTTCAAGCACTATGGAAATGATCGGAAAAATGCTTGCTGTCATGTTCCTTGCCCCGCGTCTTGGCTATCTGGGTATAACCATTACCGAGCCTGCCATATGGGCGTGCTGTACATTAATGCTATCCATTATGTATTTTGCCAAGCCACCCGAAAAGCTGCTGCTAACTCAGTAATGAATACTGCTCAAGATTCCAAATATCTGTTACAAGACCCTCGTAAAATTCCGGTTCATGGCATACGAGAAGTATGGAGCCTTTATACTCTGATAATGCTCTCTTTAGCTCCTCCTTGGCATCTACATCCAGATGATTGGTCGGCTCGTCAAGGAGGAGTACGTTTGTTTCTTTATTGATCAGCTTGCAAAGTCGTACCTTCGCCTGCTCCCCACCTGACAATACCTTGACCTTACTTTCTATATGCTTCGTTGTGAGCCCGCATTTTGCCAAGGCACTTCTTACCTCATACTGTGTATATCCGGGAAATTCTTCCCATATCTCGTTCAGACAGGTATTATCTCCCATTCGGACCTCCTGCTCAAAATAACCCTTATACAGATAATCTCCAAGCTGTGCCTTTCCGCTTATAGACGGAATCAGTCCCAGAACACTCTTTAAGAATGTAGTCTTTCCAATACCATTTGTACCGGTTATGGCTATCTTGTCGCCTCTCTCCATACGAAGATTCATAGGCTTGGACAACGGTTTATTCTTATCGTAGCCTATTACAAGGTCTGTCGTTTCAAATATTACCTTGCCGGATGTTCTGGCTTCTTTAAAATGAAACTCAGGCTTTGGTTTCTCTCTTTCCAGTTCAATAATTTCCATCTTGTCCAGCTTTTTTTGTCTGGACATCGCCATATTACGGGTTGCAACTCTGGCTTTATTTCTAGCTACAAAATCCTTTAGCTCACTGATTTCCTGCTGCTGTTTCCTATAGGCTGCCTCAAGCTGCGATTTCCTAACCTCGTATACCTCAAGAAATTTGTCATAATCTCCCACATAACGGTTCAACTGACAATTCTCCATATGGTAAATTAGATTTACCACGGAATTCAAAAACAGAATGTCATGTGATATCAGGATAAATGCATTTTCATAGTCCATGAGATATCGCTTCAGCCATTCTATATGATTTGCATCAAGGTAATTTGTCGGCTCATCAAGCAGCAGTATCTCCGGCTTCTCAAGCAGCAGCTTCGCCAGAAGTACCTTTGTTCTCTGACCTCCGGACAAATCGGTTACGTCCTTGTCCAGTCCAAGCGGAAGCAGGTCAAATGCTCTGGCTACCTCCTCTACCTTCGAATCAATTACATAGAAGTCGTGACTGTCAAGCAAATCCTGAAGAAGCCCCATCTCTTCAAGCAGTCTGTTCATTTCCTCATCATCCGTTACTTCACCCAGCTTATCACAAATTTCATTGATTCTGGCTTCCATTTCAAACAGTCCTGAAAATGCATCTCTCAGTACACTTCCTATCGTCATGCCCGCTTCCAGTTTGGTATGCTGGTCTAAATAGCCTACCTTCACATTTTTTGCCCACGTTACTTTGCCTTCGTCAGGCTTTAAACTTCCTGTTACAATATTCATAAATGTGGACTTTCCTTCGCCATTTGCTCCAACAAGTCCGATATGTTCTCCCTTCAGCAGCCTGAAAGAAACATTTTCAAAGATCGCTCTGTCACCAAAGCCATGACTTAAGTTGCTTACATCTAATATCATGTTTTCTCCTTTTAACTTCTTCAAAAGAAATATCTCTATACAATAAACCTCAAAAGTGTTTACTTCCAATAATATTATATGATTCTATTATCCAAAATCAATATTTTTTAAGGTTTCGTAAAACGAAACCTATTGTTAATTTTTTCTCATATCACAAAAAACTGTCCTCTACCTTACAGTAAAGGACAGTTTTCCCCTTGAAATAAAAACTTATTGCTTTCAGGAAGCTTTTTGTCAAATTCGGTTGCAAAATAATAAAATATTTTTCGCAATTATAACCACCACAACCAGAATTGCCAATAATACAAAACATGCTATGATGAATTTGAATTTACTTTGACATTTTAACTTTTGAAATGAAATCATTGTACAACTCCCCCCAATAAGTCTATTATTCCGTCAAAAACATACCAAGCTCCTGTGGTATATCCACAATAGAGCCATCCACCGCATTTACAATTACCAACTGTACCGGTGAATTTTCAGAAATCTCTGTCTTATCCCCATTTACATTTTCAGATGCTTCCGCAAATACCCATACAGGAATTATTTTAAAATCGCCTTTACCGTCAGAAACAGCGTAATATGTAAGTCTTACATCATTAAAGCATATCTTTGAATATGACGTCGGATATTTCATATAGTAATCGCCTATGCCTTTACTTAGAGCTTCAACAGCTTCGTCAAATGTTAAGAGGTCTACATTTTTGTCTCTGTCCGTTTCTGAAAGCCTATATGTACCCTCTAATTTCACAACGCCTACATCATCTATAAAAACGCTTATTTGGTCATATGAAGCATTCATATTTCCATATATACCTTCATCGATATTTCCTGCGATATTGTCCAATGAATATAGGGAAGGTGAATATAGTGCTTTGCCATTTACTGACCTTACATACCGAAATACATATCCGTCATACTGACCCGGAAGAGACTCGCCAGTCAGATATCCCGTTGCAACAGAATAAAACCACATGATATCTCCTATATCTGTTAATATCATGTCCTTTAGCCCACATTGCTCCATGATGGCGCCAGCCTTATCGGCAGCATCTTCCACACTTATACTACAAATATTGGATTCTCTTCCCACACCTGAAAAATCTTCAACTTCAGATTCAAAAGCAACATTTTCTTCATCCCCTGTATATTCCTTCTTTAAAAATACAGGCATTCTTTTTATGCTGATATACAAATATTGATTTGGTAATATTCTATTCGTCTGTGTAATATACTCTGAATTTTCATTTGCCACAATATAGGTCTGCTCCTCTGTAAAGCTCTTCGCTACAGGATATTCTTCTATGGTGGTACTCCGAAGGGATTTTAACCGTTTGATATCTTTCTCCATTTCTGCGATACCTTCCGCATTGCCGGCATCTCTGGCACCCTTTAACCATCTTTCATGCAATGCTATGGTTTCTTCCAATAATTTGGATGTAATGATATCCTCATCCTCCGGATATTGATATATTGGCGTATTGGAATTACAAAAACCTTCCAACAGATTTTGAATAAATCCACCTTCATAATCTGCTGTTTCGCAATAGACTATATCCATTCTGTCACCATCCGGAACCTGAATATCAACATCATCTATGATTATGCTTTTTACCCCTGATACATCAGCATTCAGCTCCTGATAACAGGCATATGGTACCTGTAACTGCTGACCCAATATGGAATCCTGAACAGACTCGTTGTAATTATATCTGTCTTTTAAATAGTCAACATTTTCCCTGTTTTTACAGGCACATATTATCAAGGGAACTATCATTATCAAAACGATTATAGTAATATATTTCAATACACTATTTTGCATGATATTCCTCTTTAACTTTATATCCATATTTTGCATAATACCTTCTTAAATTTATATCTATTCTAACCAACATGTATTAATATTATCTACTACTGCACTATCAGACGCTGCATTTTTTCTTAGAGAGGCTAACGCATATGCTTTCGACTTTGTTACTTCCTTGATTGCAGCAACATAGCTGTCACTATCTAAAACACGCTTGGCAGATGTAAGATAAATTACATTATTTCCATTCGCATCACATTGATATATCGTAACAGTTCCATATCTGGTAGTCGAACTTGTATTCCGTAAGGTCGCTCTTCCTATATTCCCTTCCATTACACCATTGACATAACCATATTTTCCATATACGGTCTGTGCCTGAGCCGGCATATTGGTAATAAACAAACTGCCTGCCGCAATACAAAATCCTAAACTCAAAAATAAACCTTTTGCCCTTTTTGTTTTCATGGTAACCACTCTCCTAAAATCATCATTTCTTAATATATAAAATAATATACAAGATATAACCAACATACCATTTCAATTTATTTTGTAAATAGCGCAGACAGAAAAAGTCAGATTTGAGCAGAATTATCCAAATATGTGCTATTGTCTTTTCATTTTAGACTTGTCTTAAAGACAATATATTATTATAATTGTCTTATTGTAACATTATAATTGTTTGTCTTTATTATCTGATTAACTGTATCTATTTATTTTTATGAATTTGAATATGAATTTTTATGAAATAGGATTTAAAAGTGTGCCTGTTATATTAAAGGAGGCAAATCGATATGTTAAAGATTGCTATATGTGATAATGAGCAATCATTTGGGGAACGTCTTGAAGAATTGATATCTTCCTATATGAACGAACGTGGAGAGGTATGTATCATTAACAGGTTTTTATCAGGAATGGAATTTCTGAATCAAGGCAGTAATATTGCAGCTTACCATATTGTGTTTTTAGATATTCATATGAAGCAGTTAAATGGTATTGAAACTGCAAAGCGTATCAGGCTGTTCTGTGAAGATACCTATGTTATTTTTGTGGCTTCATCCGGCAATTATGCTTTGGATGGATATAAAGTAAATGCATTTCGATATTTACTGAAAACAGCTGAACATTTCACTGAAAACCTATATGAATGTATTGATGCTATTTTAAATAAAGAAAAAATCATTTCTTATAATATGGAATTACCATTTTTAGAAGGAAAAAGAAAAATATCCGTTGGAAAGCTGATATATATCGAAAGTAATTTACATAAACTAACCTTTTATGTCTTAGAAAATGGAATGATGCGATATACCTTAAAAGATAGTTTAAATCATCTGCACGAAGAACTTTGCAGCCGGCGTTTTATTCGTATTCATCAAAGCTACCTTGTAAACCTTTCATTCATAAAATCAATTGATAAAAATACGGTTATTTTGGAAGAAGGTACAATACTTCCAATCGCCAAAGCAAGATATCAACAGGTCGTTAATCAGATAACCACATATAAAAAAGCTTTCTGAACCTTCATTATTTGTATGAAAAAGGAGCTGTCGCATATCACAATCTATCAATCGTGGTATGCGACAGCCCCATTTATTCATTTATATGTCAATCCGACTGAATCAAATCTCCATATATTCATTTATTCGTTTTGAAATAACTTTCTCTTATGGTATAAAAGTACCATCAAAAGTGTGCTTGTTATAAACAGGAATGCCATCAGGTTTATTGGCATGGTATCTCCGGTATTTGTTGTTGTCGTTGTGGTTTTCTCAGAAAGAGTATCCACCATTGTAATCACATCGACTAATTTCTTATCCGTAACTACCTTTCCGTTTGCCTTAACCTGTTTATCAATGATATAAACATCTCCATTCTCATCGATCATGAAGGTGATGTCTGTTGCAAGCTCATAACCGTCCGGTGCTGCCTCCTCATGCATTACATATATGACGCCTGTAACAAGTCCTTCTACAATGTGGTCCTCTGAATCACTTGATGTCCATGAATCTACTACATTGCCATCCGCATCCAGTATCTGAAGCTTTGCTCCTGCAATCTTTTTGCCATTCACATCTGTTTTGCTGAAGGTTACCGTACTAAGCTCATCTATCATGACGATCTCACTAAGCATATTTTCATCTGTAATTTCTTCGCCATTTTCAGCTACATATTTACTGATGACGATTACATTTCCATGCTCATCGATCTTGAAGGTAATGTCACTTGCCAATATATAGCCGTCCGGTGCCGTCACTTCATGCATTACATATGTGACACCTGTAACAAGTCCTTCTACGATATGCTTCTCTGTAGCACTTGATGTCCATGAATCTACTACATTGCCATCTGCATCCAGTATCTGAAGCTTCGCCCCTGCGATTTCCTTGCCGCCTACATCTTTCTTGCTGAAGGTTACCTTACTAAGTTCATCAACCATGGTTATTTCTTCTACCACGGCTTCGTCTGTAATCTC
Source organism: Coprococcus sp. (assembly GCA_017935345.1). GTDB lineage: Bacteria > Bacillota > Clostridia > Lachnospirales > Lachnospiraceae > Coprococcus. The sequence goes on along the minus strand of JAGBHU010000050.1, from coordinate 373 downwards.
CTTACCATCCTCAGATACCTTCTTGCTGATGACGATTACATTTCCATGCTCATCGATCTTGAAGGTAATGTCACTTGCCAATATATAGCCGTCCGGTGCCGTTACTTCATGCATTACATATGTGGCACCTGTAACAAGACCTTCTACGGTATGCTTTTCTGTTGTACTTGATGTCCACTCATCTACTACATTTCCATCTGCATCCAATATTTGAAGCTCTGCTCCTGCGATATCCTTGCCGCCTACATCTTTCTTACTGAAGGTTACCTTACTAAGTTCATCAACCATGGTTATTTCTTCTACCACAGCTTCGTCTGTAATCTCCTTACCATCCTCAGATACCTTCTTGCTGATGACGATTGCATTTCCATTC